>NZ_DATBBJ010000079.1:0-3075 GCF_036271055.1 Scandinavium sp.
GTCGACCGGACTCAGTTCAATGCCTTCGACTTTGTCGAGACCGATGTTCTCAATCAGCTTCCATGCCCACCACTCAGGCTCACCACCGGCATTAAACGCCACTCGTCGAGAGAGCGCCACCAACACTTCCAAAAATGAGACTCCAAATGGAAATGTATGGTGACGCCCGTCCAAGAACTCGTACCGGAGCTCGAATCCGTCTGCTATACGATTGTCATCGTGCGGTACTAGCCAGACGAATTCCTTGTGGTGCATTTCGTTGAACAACCCAAGATATCGTTTCTGCCACGTTTCTTCAAGATGAGATTGGTGAACAAGCCATCTGAAATATGCCTGTTCAGTCCTGCTCATCGTCGAATCGCCGTCTCGTCCTATGGGTCCGTTGTCTACTGGCCGAGTGACGAATGACACCGCTTACTTGCTCAGCATAACTTCCACGATCTCGAAGGATCTCGAAATCCAATCCAAGTCGTTCATTGCGAATATACACAATGTTACTATCGTTGGATCCATGACCCCATTTCAATAGGTTACCCAAACCAAACGTTTCATCAAGAGGTTCTTCAATCTTCTGATCTCTTGAGTCGGACACGACATCATCTGATTCGTAATAGGTATAGGTAACCTGATCGTGCTCTACGGTATTCTCACGAAACTCATCGAGATGGATAATATACGGAGCATCCTTTGTCCGCATACTGATCTCTTTCTGATAGTTCCATTCTTCGCCTGGCTCAGTACCCTGAAAGACGTTTTCTCGCCTAGGCTCTGAGACAGGAACCGATGGACGAGTAGGACGAGGGCGTTCCTCGATAACTACTTCATCGATCGGGGGCTTGTCCTGATCAGGGAATTGCTTCTTGTTTTCACCGTAGTAGTGTTCCCGAATCCGAGAAATCTCCTCAAAAGCCAACTTTGAGTACTTGGTCTTGAGACGATGCTCGGCAATATAGAAACCGGCTGCAAATCCTGCTGCAACTCCTACGCTGAATCCAATAGAAAGAAACGACACATCCCGTCCCGTTATACGACGAGTTGCATCTGCGACTTTCTCGACTGTGACAGCGACCTCATCGAGACCTTCAGCTGCCTGCTCTGCTAGCTGCTCAGTTGCCATGACAGCTTCTCCTCCACCTTGTCTCGATTGAGCAAGTCATAAATGACCCCGTCAACGTTGAAATCCAGAAGGATCGAACCTTCCTTACCGTTTACGAAATCTCGAATGATCTGTCGATCATCGTCAAATATACCGAAATCAACGTAGTTCTCATTCTGATCGGCAAGGATCCAGCCAACCACAGAACCGGCCTTACTCCTCGGAACTCCAAGCATGTCATAGACTTCATTCAGAAAGACATGGCCACGGGATCTGAGAAGATCGTTTGCATAGTTCTGCTGACAGTTGAGAAATATGCGATTATACTCTGGTTCTTTCGACCACGACGTAGATGTCTGATCAAAGAAACGAGCATAAATTGAAGGTACATCGTCACTAACGCGCCAAGTCGACTGCTCTTTTCCTTTGTCGTCGAGAACGGCAACCTCCTGGGTACCGTAGCGAAAGTTACGATCTTCATCCTCTCCGTACTTCTCAACTACTCTCTGACGATATTTCTTAAACCCTTCGTCCAAGGCCTTGTAGGCTGCCATCAAAGCCGCGTTTCGCTTGGACAGAATATCGTGGGACTTTGTCAGTGCTGCAATGGACACAACTCCCAGACCAATCGCCGGAGCATAAAGCTTTGCGATCTTCACACCAGTCTGGATCTTGATGATCCTCACGTCGTTTACACGATCAGCTTCGGTATACTCACGATGCTCAAGCGTGCGAGCGGTATTCAGCTTGTCCGCTCCTTCGTCCAAGACTTCTTCGAGCTTCAAAGTAGCCTTGCACGCCAAGACTGTACTGCCAACAACACCTACGACTCCTGCACCGAATAAGATCGCAGGCGAATTCTTATCCAGTTTTAGCATGGTTCGGGCGAGTGCCCCTGAAAACGACATCATAATCTCCTTAAAATAATCTACCTTGTTGAGGCGGCTGTTCCTTCTGAGGCAATGGGTTTGGGTCTTCCAAATTCTTCAGATATATCGCGATTACTTGATCGTCAGCCATTCGATCAACTTGTACAGCCCAATTCTCGTTTGGGTACATCGCTTTTACAGCATCACGCATCTGATGAATGTTGGTCATAGTTTAATCGAGTGAAATAGGTTGGGGGAGATCAAGAAGATAACCGTCTCTAATTCTCGTGACCCCCGAACCTCTAAGGTCCACCCATCCCCAGCTCTCATCAACGTATGTGCTGGTAACGCCAACCATTGCATATAGATCAGCAACCGTAATGCGCCCATACTGACTCACCACCTCATACATTTGATCGATAACATTCTCCGCTTCTCCACGTGCTGGCAAAACAATGTCATCGAAGTCATGCGTTGCACGAGCTCGACGACTCATTGTCCTTTGAGGTGACGATTGTGGATTACCCATGTAGTACCGGTTGTAACTTACAACACCGGTTGGGCCTGATTGCGGAGTTGTCGACCCACTACGTCTACGCCTTGAATCGCCAAATATCAGTTTCTCAAAGAACTGACTGGTGATCTCAACAGCGGCATCTTTCACAGCTGGCATCATCACATCAAATATGACGAAATCAACCGCGCTCTTGGCATCTCCTGCTACGAAGTTCTCACGAAACCTGTGGCTCAGAGACTTCTTTCGCCGGATGGGGTCATCCGAAGTAACGCGCTTGATGTTTTTATCTTGAATCCTTCTATTTTGATCTAGCTTCTTGTTAGGCGGGTAATTCGGAATCTCCATGACTTTCCTTTTAGAAAAACTAAAGCCCTTGTGGGGCCTTAGCTTTTTTATCGATCCGACTTATACTCGTTTCGCTTATTAGTGGTTCGGGCCTGAAAGTTGTCATACCAGGCCATTGCTCCATCGATCCGACGGTCGACATGCTCCGAAGCTCTCTCAGCGACCATACCGCCAATGACAAAGCTGCCAAACCAGACACGGGCTTGATCCGCACCTGTAATGACATCAGTGTTATTGGTGATAACGTC
>NZ_DATBBJ010000080.1:0-102296 GCF_036271055.1 Scandinavium sp.
CAGAGTCTGGCAGTAGTCGCACAGCGCTTCGGCATCCGGTTCGAAAAATTGTTGCGGATCGGGGAGTGTTTCAACGGTGAAACGCGCAATCAAATGCGGCGGGATAGGCTCGTTGAGCGTCGGACGCAGCAGCGCCAGACAGGCCCCGATCCGGCCCAATAGTGCCAACTTACAGACCGGATCCTCACAGTCAATCAGGGTTTCAGCAAAGCGATCGCAGCAATCGGCCAGATCGGTAAAATCTGTTGCGGCGCTAAAGGGGATGGTGAGTACGTCGCGGTCTTGTGTAAGGCTTGAAGTCATAAGGCGACCTCCGGAGAAAGAGATTTATGACCGCCACAGAGAGGCTAATCTCACGGGTGGCGGGCCGAACGAGGTTAGCCTTACTGGAATCTCCGACCCAGCGCGTCTTACGACGCCCTCGCCCGGCTCACCATAGAAGTGCAGCCGTGCGCACGACACAAAAAAGCGCTAACGCGCCATTGTGTCGTCGAAGATTTTATATCAGGAGGCTAATCCCGACACCTGATTTTGCAGGTGCGAAAGAAGAATACGGCGATAACCGGATATCGACAAGGGTTATTCCCGGAAGGAGGTTCTCATTTTGGGATGTAACTGGGTTTAGGTGTTACATCATTTAAATCAATGAGTTGTGAGTTGTTATTTGGTTTGCTAATGACCTAAAAAGAAGGTGGATGTTTAGCTGTAAAAGAGCTTGTCTGACCGCTAAGAGCGAGGAGCGGATCTTGAAATGTGGTCTCTGCTATGCGGATTTTTATTATTCTTGCTTCACTGGCGGTAGAGATATCCTCGCCTCCGAAATCAATTTCCCCACTGCTTCAAGAGGTATATTCTCTTCGTAGCAGGTCAAAAAGTATTCATATGTAACGTCAGAATAGAAAATTTCAGCAACTTGCCGTAAAGGAGATGTCTCACAAACAGATAATTCCAGATACATGCCATCACGTAGCACATCGCTTCCACGCCTTAGTTCAAACTTAATCTTAGACATATACGAATTTCTTCTTTTCAACGACGCAAAAAAATTATTTCTTTAAAAGCAATTTACTCAGGATGTGGCGGGATAATATTCCGATAACGTTAGTTTGAACTACAAAGCCATTACATGGGTAATCCTGAAATCGTTATGACGCGCTAGCGTACGCTTTTGGCACGGAGCGGACAAGCTAATGTAGATAAAGGTCAGCTTTGAGCCAGAAATGAAAATAACCCCTTACCTTAGATGTAATACCAAGCGGTTAAGAGCTTTAATAAATATGAATTCATATTATGTTTAGAAAGAAAACGAAGGAATCAGGGTTTCTGCCCTAATCTGCTTTATCAGGGGCCCGAATTATCGAGCCTCATTTCATTAACTGACAAGCGTTATGCTTTAGATAGCCTTTTTTATTAACTTCTTAAGATCTTCTTTTGATGGCTGTTCTTTAAGCCTATGAATCATAGCATGACAGTTGGGGCATACAGTAATCAAATCATACTCAGGATCTACATTATATTCTTTATCTATTGTATGAAGTGGTTTCAAGTGATGTACGTGTATGAAACCAACGCCAATTTCGCCATAGACATCCTCAAAACTCATATCACAAATAAAACAATTCATCCCGTGAATTTCAATTGCTTTATTTCTTGCATCTCGGTCTCTTTCGTATGAATTGACAACAACTTGTTTTTTTGCACCCTCAATATATGCGGAGGGGTTGACTATTTCCTCTGGATAAGAAAAATAATCTTGTTTTCTGTTAACAAATTTTAAATATCGTCTCAATGCTGTACCACAGTTATTCACAAAACTATCCGCATAATACCCTCCTGACATTTTGTCAATAATGTTGGAAACTTTTTCCTCAGAAGAAATCGTGCTTCTATTTATATCTATCTGGAGATGTTTTGATACAGAAATCAAATAACGTCTGTAGCTATTTGCACTTTGCCGTTGTAAACCATTGGATACCAAGAAATCTATATAATCAAATTCATGCTCAACCATAAAACCCCCGAGAAATAGTAATCTTAGGCAGATTTAACAAATATTAATCCTTGTACAAAACTGTCATGCTTTTTGAACGCACAGTCACAGGGGCTGATCCTACCATAAGATTAGAACATGCAACTTCCGCTTTTGGCACCAGGCAGACATAACGCCTTTAGATATCAGGCCAAGCACTACGCATAGTGTGTCTCACCCGCAAATCCCGCTCATCCAGCCCAGCAAACCTATTCCCTTAGCCTGTAGCTCCATCCTCACAACTATCGATTGCCAGCTACGCCCGGCAGCACAATCACCGCCGGGCATTGTTGCGTCAGAACGTTTCCCAGTTTTCACCGCTGTCCGTCGCGGCGGCTTTGCGCAACGTTGGGGCCGGAGATGGGGTTTTCAATGCAGAGGTTTCACGTTTCGCTGTACGCTGCGACTGCTGAATATGAAACACCGCCACCGCCTGCGTCAGACGACTCGCCTGCTCTTCCAGCGCTGCCGCCGCAGAAGCAGATTCTTCCACCAGCGAGGCGTTCTGCTGCGTCACACGGTCCATCTCTGCCACCGCCAGGCCCACCTGATCGATACCACGGCTTTGCTCATCAGAAGCCGATGCGATTTCCCCCATAATGTCCGTCACGCGCGTCACCGCATTGACGATCTCATCCATGGTTTCACCCGCGCTTTCAACCAGCGTCGAGCCGATATCCACACGGCTGACAGAGTCTTCAATCAGGCTCTTGATCTCGCGTGCCGCCTGAGCGCTGCGCTGCGCAAGGTTACGCACTTCACCCGCCACGACCGCAAAACCACGGCCCTGCTCGCCTGCACGTGCCGCTTCGACTGCCGCGTTCAGCGCCAGAATATTGGTCTGGAAGGCAATGCCGTCGATTACGCTGATAATGTCAGCAATTTTCTGCGAACTGCTGGTAATGTCGCGCATAGTCTGCACAACGTTATCCACCACTTTACCGCCCTTCTGCGCGGTTTCTGACGCGCTCAGCGCCAGATGGCTCGCCTGACGGGCGTTTTCGGCGTTCTGTTTCACCGTCGCGGTCAGCTCTTCCATGCTGGCGGCGGTTTCTTCCAGCGAAGCCGCCTGCTGTTCAGTACGGGAAGAGAGATCGTTGTTACCCATCGCGATTTCACTCGCGCCGCTGTAAATCGCGTCTGCGCCGTTACGCACTTCGCCAACGGTACGCACCAGCTCACCCTGCATATGACGCAGAGAATCAGCCAGTTGACCCATTTCATTGCTGCCGTGTACATCGATAGGTTTCACCAGATCGCCACCCGCGATGTGACGAATGCTGTCGATCACGCGAGACAACGGCTGGATCAGTGCTTTGTGGATCCCCATCCACACCGCCACGATCACCGCCAGCACCGCAATCAGCACACTGACCAGCACCCAGATGGCCTGGTTGTAGGAGCTGCTGTTGTCTTCCACCGCCAGTTCATAAAGATGATCGTTGAGCGTCAGATAATTGACGTAGGCTTTTTCAAACCCATCCTGATAACCCTGGGTTGGCTGATCGAAGAAGTCGTTGATTTTGCCTGCACCCAAAAGCTGAATAAGCTCCGCCAGCGCGCCGTGGTAAATATCGTAGTTACGCTTGATCTCAAGTACCGCCGCTTCGCTCTGGCGTGGATCGCGTGGCAGCGCTTCATATTCAGCCCAGCGCTTTTCCGCTTCATCCAGCGATTTGCTGGCGATTTGCATCAGATCGGTAACCGTTGCGCCGCTACCAATATGATTCTGATCCATCATGTAACGGATCCCGGCACGGTTGAGGGTGTTACGGGTTTGCAGCAATGCCACCCAACTGCCATTCAGCGTGGATTGCTGCTGGCGAATGGTTTGCAGAACGGTGAAGTTTTCTTTGTCGTGTTTCAGCGCGTTAAAGAACAGGCCGCCGGATGTCAGTTGTAGCAGGCCAAATAAGACCAAAACCAGCACGAGGCTGGTGATAATTTTGATACGGTTTAACATTTTTTCTCTTTCCATTGGGAAGTTGATAGTTAATTCGGCCTGAAAAGGGAAAACTTTAAAGAAATTGAAGGGCCATCACGAAGAAATACCGCATATTCAGTTGCGCGATTGAACGCGAACGTCTACGCCCGTGTCGGGCTGCGGTATCCACGGATTTGTGGTACAAAGTACCATTCTTAATCAATTCAGTGATACTGCCCATGGCCTGGACAATCGACATCATCTCCTGCATCACCGATCGCTTTATGGCGCTGACCGCCACCGAAAAGCGGATCGCCCAGTTTATTCTCGACGATGTTGCCAGCGCCGCAGAGTTGCCGATTGCCGAGCTGGCGCGGCTGACCAATACCAGTCAGGCTTCCGTCACCCGTTTTGCCCGTGCGCTTGGCTGCAAAGATGTGCGTGATTTAAAGCTGAAACTGGCGCAGTCGATGGCCGTTGGGCAACGTTTTATTCTCGATGTGCCAGATCTGGAAGGCGTTCAGGGAATTTACGAATCGATTATCAACGTGCTGGAAACCAACCGCCGCGCGCTTAACGCCACTTCCCTTAATCAGGCGGTAGACTGGCTCAGCAACGCCCGACAAATTCTCGCCATTGGCATGGGCGGCGGTTCAACGATTTGCGCCCAGGAAATGCAGTATCGCCTGTTCCGGCTTGGCCTGCCGGTGGTGAGCCAGAACGATGGCCTGCTGGTGCGAATGATGTGTTCATCGGTGACGCCGCAGGATGTGGTCGTGGCGCTGTCATTGGGCGGGTTTACACCAGAAATTACCGAAAGCGCAGCTATTGCACGTCAGTACGGCGCGAAAGTGATTGCCATTACGCCTGAAAACACGCCACTCGCAGAACACGCTGAACTGGTGCTGCCGCTGCTGGTGCAAGAAAACGACTACATCTTTAAACCAAGCACTTCACGCTACGCGATGCTGGCAATGGTAGATGTTCTCGCCACTGAACTGGCAATGGCGAACAAGGCACAAGCAAAAGACAGGATGCGCCGCATTAAACTGGTGCTGGACAGCCATCGCGGCGGCGCAGACCGCCAACCGCTTGGTGATTAATAATGTCTTATATTCTTGAAGCGTTATAACAGGTCACATCGACTTCAACTTTACAGTCGACCACCAAATCCGCCACGCAACAAATACGTGCCGGTGGATATTCGCCAAAGAATTCACGGAAGACTTTGTTAAACGACTGGAAATAGCGCGAATCGGTGAGGATCACTTTGACGTGCACCACGTCCGCCAGGGTGTAACCCGCTTCGGTCATGATGTCGACGCAGTTCTGGATCGCAATACGCGACTGGTCAACAATGCCGCCTTCAACGACTTCGCCGTCTTTCATTGGCGTCTGGCCGGACACATACAGCCAGCCACCGGCTTCTACTGCGCGGGCAAACGGCAGATGCTGTCCACCCGTGCCGGTTCCACCTTCCACGCCGTAACGTTTAATGCTCATACTTACTCCTTAACAGTGTCCTGACGTCGCAGGAATCGCCCCGCGCGTCCGATAATACGTTTATCACTACCATAACTCATTACGCCGTTGACCATCACCGCCTCAATGCCCGCCGCCGGTTGTTTCGGGTCGGAAAAGCTGGCAACGTCGCGCACCGTCAGTGGGTCAAACAGCACCAAATCGGCGTAGTAACCCACTTTCACCAGCCCGCGCTGTGGGAGCTGAAAACGCGCCGCCGACAAACCAGTCATCTTGTGTACCGCCTGAGTCAGTGGGAAGAGTTGCTCATCTCGACAGTAATGCCCGAGCACGCGCGGGAACGCCCCCCACAGACGCGGATGCGGCATCGGGTCATTCGGCAAGCCGTCTGAACCAATCATCGTCACCGGATAGCGCATTACCCGGCGCACATCCTGCTCGTCCATGTTGTAGTAAATGGCCCCCGCAGGCATCAGCAACGCACCGGCTTCCTGTAGCGTCATCTGCCAGCTTTCGGCAATCTGTTGTAGCGTTTGCCCGGCGACTTCCGGATGCGGCTCCGACCAAGTGATCACAATGTCGAATTCGTCGGTGATTTGTTTCATATCGAGCGTCGATGAGCTCGCCGAATAAGGGTAGCAATCGCAGGAAATATCCTGGTGGTGGCGCATCTTGTCAAAGAACGCCAATGTCTCCCTGGTTCGCCCCCAGTTTTTCGCCCCGGCGCATTTGTGGTGCGACACCACCACAGGCACTTTACCGTGGCGGCCGATGCGAAACGCTTCGTCGAGCGCCTCAAGAATGGGTTCAAATTCAGAGCGCAGATGCGTGGTGTAAATCCCCTTCTCCACCGCCAGTTCTTCTGCAAGCGCCATCACCTCTTCGGTGGAGGCTTGATTGGCACTGGAGTAGGCCAGCCCGGTGCTCAGCCCGAGCGCGCCCTGTTGTAATGCTTCCCGCAACTGCCCCCGCATTCCGGCGATTTCACTTTCCGTCGCCGTGCGGAAGAGGTCATCCATATGGTTATTACGCAGCGCGGTGTGACCAATCAGTGTGCCGACATTCACCGAAGGGCGCGCCTCTTCCACCGCGTGGGCGTAGGCTTCCACTGTGGGATAAATAAAGTGCGGTTTCTCACCCAGCAGGTTCATCGGGTCCGGTACGTCGCCTTTCATGGTTGCGGTCGCCGCGCTGATCCCACAGTTGCCGACAATCACCGTGGTGATGCCCTGGCTGATTTTCGGCAGGTATTCAGGGATGCGGATCACGTTGATATCGTCGTGGGTATGCACATCGATAAAGCCAGGCGACAGCACGCGCCCTTCACCGTCAACGGTGTGTTTCGCCTCAACGCTTAACGCCGGGGCGATCGCCACAATGCGCTCGCCTTCTACCGCCACATCGGCGTGGTATTGCGGTCCGCCGCTGCCGTCCACCACGGTGACATTTTTAAACAGCCAGTCCACCTTCATAACGCCTCACTTTGATTCTGTTCTGCGGACAAGTTAACCATTTACAAGCCACAAAAACAGTGAAAAACTACGCAAAGAAGCTAACAAAAAATGATACTTTTATTCACATCCAGCCTTAAAATTATAAAATATCATTATATTTCACAAGATTATCAGTGATACAAAAACACAACAACTTGCCTACCCGATAAGGAACGTGAAATGAAATACCACTCCGATACGGTTGTCCCTCACAAATCTGCGATCCTCTTTTCCCCTGCCAACGTGCTGGCAGAAGACGTGTGTTTACCCGCCGCCGTCATCAAAAAATCAGCCCTGGAAAACAACATTCGCTGGATGCAGCGCTATGCGGACGCACGCGGTGTGTCACTTGCCCCGCACGGTAAAACCACCATGACGCCGTGGATTTTTCAGGCGCAGCAGCAGGCCGGTTCATGGGCGATTGGCGTCGGCAGCGCCTGGCAAGCCAGCGCGGCGATGGCGAGCGGCGTGAAGCGCGTGCTGATGGTCAATCAGCTTGTCGGTAAAGCGAATATGCAGGTCGTCGCCCAACTGAAACAGCACTACCGCGACACCGATTTTGTTTGCTGCGTCGACAGCGAAGCCAACGCCAGCACGCTCTCTGCTTTCTTCGCCGCGCAGAATTTGGTGCTGGATGTGATGGTCGAGCTCGGCGTGCCTGGCGGGCGCTGCGGCTGTCGTACCACTGAGCAAGGGCTAGCGCTGGCACAAAAAATTGCAGAATTGCCAGGCTTACGCCTGCGTGGGCTGGAGCTGTACGAAGGTGTGTTGCACGGCGATAACCCGCAGCCGCAGGTGGAAGCGCTGCTGCGAGACGCGGCAAAACTGGCCTGTGAAATGGAACGCTACGTCGACGGTGAATTTATTCTGACCGGCGCAGGCACCGTCTGGTATGACGTGGTGTGCAATATCTGGCTGGCGGCTGAAAAACCGCAACAGTGCCGGATCGTCATTCGCCCAGGTTGCTATATCACGCATGACGCGGGAATTTACGACGAAGCCCAACACCAACTGAAAGCCCGCGATAATGTGGCCTGCGATTTGGGCGGTGACCTGGCTTCCGCGCTGGAACTGGTCGCGATGGTGCAGTCAGTCCCGGAAGCCGACCGCGCGGTGGTCAATTTCGGCAAGCGCGACAGCGCCTTCGACGCAGGATTGCCGCAGCCTGTCGCCCATTATCGTCACGGCGAATCGCTGCCGCTCACGCGAGGTGCTATCACCAGCACCGGGATCATGGACCAGCACTGCATGCTGAAACTCGCGGCGGGCAGCGACGTGCAGGTTGGCGATATTCTGGTGTTCGGTACCTCACATCCGTGCCTGACGTTTGATAAATGGAAAACGCTGTTACTGGTGGATGACGCCTACAACGTGCTGGAAGAGCTGGATACGCTGTTCTGATCCTGTGCAATTGCCCGGCGGCACTGCGTTTGCCGGGCCTACAAAACCTGTTTCATCACGTAGGTCCGGTAAGCGCAGCGCCACCGGGCGATGTTTTTCTCTTGTGACCTCAATCACATATTCACTCCCCTTTCGCCGCTCCACAAACCGCTCATTCCAACAAAATACCGCTTAACCGCTTATACAACCGCTCACGGATTTTCGTCCTTCTTCGCGCGCATGGCTCTGGCACCATAGCCGCAGCATCAATACCTCCAGTTGCACTACCAACACTTAACTCATTCTTATAAACGCCAGGTTTTTAACTATGGATATGAAGAAACTTCTCAAACATGTGCCGTGGGTCATCATCGGGATCATCGGGGCATTCTGCCTGTCGGTGGTTGCCCTACGCCGCGGCGAGCACGTCAGCGCCCTGTGGATCGTGGTCGCCTCGGTCTCGGTGTATCTGGTGGCCTATCGCTACTACAGCCTCTACATCGCTCAAAAAGTGATGAAGCTCGATGGAACCCGCGCCACACCTGCGGTTATCAACAACGACGGGCTGAACTACGTGCCGACCAACCGCTACGTGCTGTTTGGTCACCACTTTGCGGCCATCGCAGGTGCTGGTCCGCTGGTCGGCCCAGTGCTGGCAGCACAAATGGGTTACCTGCCTGGCACCTTGTGGCTGCTGGCGGGCGTGGTGCTCGCCGGGGCGGTGCAGGACTTTATGGTGCTGTTTATCTCCTCGCGCCGTAACGGTTCGTCGCTCGGCGAAATGGTGAAAGAGGAAATGGGCCGCATACCGGGTTCGATTGCGTTATTCGGCTGCTTCCTGATTATGATCATCATCCTCGCGGTGCTGGCACTGATCGTGGTGAAAGCGCTAGCCGAAAGCCCGTGGGGTGTGTTTACCGTCTGCTCTACCGTGCCGATTGCGCTGTTTATGGGCATTTACATGCGCTTCCTGCGTCCAGGCCGTGTGGGTGAAGTGTCGGTTATCGGTATCATCTTATTAGTCGCCTCCATTTGGTTCGGCGGTGTGATTGCTCACGACCCGTACTGGGGCCCGGCGCTGACCTTTAAAGACACCACCATCACCTTCGCGCTGATTGGCTACGCGTTTATCTCCGCGCTGCTACCGGTGTGGCTGATTCTGGCGCCGCGCGACTATCTCGCGACTTTCCTGAAAATCGGCGTGATTGTCGGCCTGGCGCTGGGGATCGTCATCCTCAATCCGGAACTGAAAATGCCTGCCGTGACGCAGTACATCGACGGTACTGGTCCGCTGTGGAAAGGCGCGATGTTCCCGTTCCTGTTCATCACCATCGCCTGTGGCGCGGTGTCTGGCTTCCATGCGCTGATTGCTTCCGGCACCACGCCGAAGCTGCTGGCGAACGAGAAAGACGCGCGTCTGATTGGTTATGGCGCCATGCTGATGGAGTCCTTCGTGGCGATCATGGCGCTGGTAGCGGCGTCTATCATCGAGCCGGGTCTCTACTTCGCAATGAACACGCCACCAGCAGGTCTTGGCATCACCATGCCGAACCTGCATGAGATGGGCGGCGAAAACGCGGCAATGATCATGGCGCAGTTGAAAGATGCCAGCATCCACGCGGCGGCGACCGTCAGCTCCTGGGGCTTCGTGATTTCGCCTGAGCAAATCATGCAGACCGCGAAAGATATCGGCGAACCGTCGATTCTGAATCGTGCCGGTGGCGCGCCTACGCTTGCCGTCGGTATCGCACATGTATTCCACAAAGTGCTGCCGTGGGCCGATATGGGCTTCTGGTATCACTTCGGCATTCTGTTCGAAGCGCTGTTTATCCTCACAGCACTTGACGCGGGTACGCGTGCGGGTCGCTTCATGCTGCAGGATTTGCTCGGTAACTTCGTGCCATTCCTCAAGAAAACGGACTCGTTCATCGCGGGTGTAGCAGGAACGGCTGGTTGTGTAGGCCTGTGGGGTTATCTGCTGTATCAGGGCGTTGTTGACCCACTCGGCGGCGTGAAAAGCCTGTGGCCGCTGTTCGGTATCTCTAACCAGATGTTGGCCGCCGTGGCGCTGGTGCTAGGCACCGTCGTACTGGTGAAAATGAAGCGCACCAAATACATCTGGGTAACGGTGGTTCCGGCGCTGTGGCTGCTGCTGTGTACCAGTTGGGCGCTTGGCCTGAAACTGTTCAGCACCAACCCACAGCTGGAAGGCTTCCTGTTCATGGCGAAGCAGTACAAAGAGAAAATCGCCGCTGGTGGCGGGGATCTCACCGCGCAACAGATTGCCAACATGAACCATATCGTGGTGAACAACTACACCAACGCAGGCTTGAGTATTCTGTTCCTGGTGGTGGTGTACAGCATCATCTTCTACGGCATTAAAACCTGGATGAAGGCGCGCGCCATCGACGCGCGTACCGACAAAGAGACGCCGTACGTGCCGGTGCCTGAAGGCGGCGTGAAGACCTCTTCACACCATTAATAATGACCAGCCCCGCACCTGCGGGGCTTTATTCTTATCAGGGTGAGCAATGTTTGGTAACTTAGGGCAGGCCAAAAAATATCTCGGTCAGGCGGCAAAGATGCTGATTGGCATCCCGGATTACGACAACTACGTCGAACATATGCAGACCAACCATCCGGATAAGCCGTACATGACCTACGAAGAATTCTTCCGCGAGCGCCAACAGGCACGCTACGGCGGCGGTGGAGAAGGCGGCATACGCTGCTGCTAAAGGAGAAACGATGACCCCGATTGCAGTCACTTTACTGACCGGTTTTCTCGGCGCAGGCAAAACCACCCTGCTGCGCCACATTCTCAACGCACAGCACGGTTTAAAAATCGCCGTCATCGAAAACGAATTCGGCGAAGTCTCGATCGATACCCAATTGGTGGGCGATCGCGCCACGCAGATCAAAACCCTGACCAACGGCTGCATCTGTTGCAGCAAATCCAACGAGCTGGAAGACGCGTTGTTGGATCTTCTCGATGCCCGCGATCGCGGTGACATTGAGTTCGACAGATTAATTATCGAATGCACCGGCATGGCCGATCCCGGCCCGATCGTGCAGACCTTTTTCTCCCACGAGATCCTCTGCGAACGCTACCTGCTCGACGGTGTGATCGCCCTCGTCGATGCCGTTCACGCCGACGATCAGATGAATCAGTTCACCCTCGCGCAATCGCAAGTGGGTTATGCGGATCGTATTTTGCTGACCAAAACCGACGTCGCAGGCGACAGCGAAAAACTGTGTGAACGTCTGAACCGCATCAACGCGCGCGCACCGATCCACACCGTCACCCACGGTGATATCGACCTGGCGCTGCTGTTCAACACCAACGGTTTCATGCTGGAAGAAAACGTCATTCAGCCAAAGCCACGCTTCCATTTTATGGCGGACAAGCAAAACGACATCTCGTCGATTGTGGTCGAACTGGATTATCCCGTCGACATAAGTGACGTGTCGCGGGTGATGGAAAATCTGTTGCTTGATTTCGCCGACAAACTGTTGCGATACAAAGGAATGCTGTGGATTGATGGTGAACCGAATCGCCTGCTGTTCCAGGGCGTACAGCGCCTTTACAGTGCCGACTGGGACCGCCCGTGGGGCGATGAAACCCCGCACAGCGTGCTGGTGTTTATCGGCGTGCAGCTACCGGAAGAGGAAATTCGTGCGGCTTTTGCGGGGTTGAAACGCTAGAAAAATCCCCCTCTCCTCAGCGAGGAGAGGATTCGGGAGAAATGCGTTTAATCAAAGAGTTCGGCGTGAGTACCGAGATCGGTAAAAATAACCAGATGTTTACTCACATCAATTTTGTAGATCAGTAGGTAATCTCCGCCGATATGAAGCTCGCGGTAACCCTGCATATCACCGCCCAGGGCATGATCGCAGAATTCTGCAGGTAAAGGTTGAGTAGAAAGGATTTGCGCTATGACAGCAACTGCCTGATGCATATCCCGACGACCCGCTCTGTTATACCTTTCCCAGGCTTTCACGAAAGACTTTGTATAATCAGAGCGATAAGGAAGCGGTGCCCGCTTAGCTTTTTCCGTCATTTAAGCTGTCCATTAGCTCATCAACACCGTCGAAGCGTCCGTTCTGGTGCATCATCATCTCATCAGTCTCCTTCATGGCTCTGCGCAATCTCGCTGTCGGTTGGCGCTTAACCTCGAAAGGGATCCCCTCGTTTTGTACAATTTGCTCCGCAAACAGTCGAATCGCCGTGCTCCAGTTAAGACCAATGCTGTCCAGCACCGAGCCTGCACGCGCTTTTAGTTCACTATCAATACGCGATCGGATAATGGAATCCATCCTTCCCTCCTTTACTTTTGTAGCTACATTGTAGCCACAAAAATGCTCACCGCCCAGACAATTGATGAGAAAATGCCCACTTTAAATTTGCTAAAGGCGCAGCGTCGTGGGGATTACCATGGCAACTGTAGGCCCGATAAGCACAGCGCCATCGGGCATTTTTGTTTAGCACTAGAGTAAAGACTCAGGCAACGTCACTACCCACAGCTCGCTGTCCGACTCTGGTTTTTCCAGTGGTTTCACGCCGATCGTTGTGGCAACCACCTTGTCATCTACGGTCAATTTGCCCTGTTCATTCACCCGATAATCTTTCAGCTTTTTCCCTTCGACCGGGTTTTGCAGCGTCGTTTTCACGCCGAAGTCGTTATCGTTTGCCACCGCCAGCGTTTTGCCATCGATCAGCGCCAGACCTTCCGCTTTTTCCTGCTGCCAGCCGAGTTTACGAAGATCGACTGCCAGGGTTTTACTGGCAAGCGTGATCCCGCGCTGCGCCAGTTTCTGTGCGTCATCGAACTCCGGATACTCGCCGGGTTTATCGAACGCAGAAAGATCGGTAGCCTTGCTCAAATCCACTTTGTAGATGTTATTGCGCATGACGTCATTTTTATCGCCGCCCTGTTCGATCAGCAGAATATGATCGTTATCCAGCGCCACGATATCGCCAATTTTGGCATCGCTGTTTTTGCTGTAAACGTCGTCAATTGGGTAGCCATACATCGCCGTCTTGCCGCTAACTGGATCGAAACTCACCAGGCGGGTAAACACCGCTTTCTTCTTACTTTTACCGTCTATATCGAGCGTGCTTTGCACCGCCGCGATAATGCGCCCATCGGGTAGGCGGGTTATCCCCTCAAAGCCACGGTTTGGCTGACGCCACTGGATGATATTTGGTAGACCACCGGCAATGGATTTCTCGCCATCAGCCGCCTGCGGGCCATGCATCGCGAGGATCTTACCGCTGTTGTCGATATTGATGATGAACGGGCCGTATTCGTCACACAGCCAGTAACCGCCCTTGCCGTCCGGCGTGATGCCTTCCACGTCCAGCCCACGGTTATCGCCGGTCAGCTTCTGCAAAGTGTCGCTGAACGCCACTTCGTTCGTCGAGCCAATCACGCCACTTTGCAGCGGTAAACCATTGATATTGCCTTTGTCATCATGCAAAGGGCGGACGTTGCTGGCCTCAGCTTTGCCGTTTTCGACACGCAGAGAAACCAGCAGCGGTGCAAATTCCGGGGTCACAAAAATCTTCGCTTCCTGCTTGCCGATACTCGGCGAATCGGCATTCGGGCCGCGATCAGTCACTGTCGCAAACGTCAGCGCATCGCCCTGTTTACCGGTAAACAGCAGGCCGGAGCCAACCCCCACCGGCAATCCATTAGGAAACGCACTGGCAAAAGCGCCGTTGTAATTGATATGCGAGCCTTCCGGGAAACTCACCACATAGCGCTCGGCGGTGGGTTCAGCGGCAAGTACGGAGAAGGAAAGTGCACTGCTGATGACCAGAGGGAGAAGTTTGATTTTCATGTTGTTAGCACCTTTTTATGAGTGCGTAACACCATAAAAATGGAAAATGACAGAGAGATGACATAATGGTGACGGTTGTTGCTCTCATAACAATCCAGCCCCCTATCTCAGCTAAACCCCATCACATTTCTCCCATGCTAATTTCACCATCACTCCTCCTGCCTAACCGCTAATTCTTGAATTTTCATTGCTCAACCTGTCAATGACTCATAAAAAGCTATCAGTAAACGCGACGAATAATCGCCCCTCACCGTCCGATGAACCATTCAGGGCTATAGTAAACAAATCCCTTTTGATTCACAGGACGTTGGCATGGACCAGGCGGCACTGGCGACGGCAACAACTAGCGGGCACAAATCGCCGAAGACATTTTTGCTGGCAGGGAGCGCGCTCGGCGTGGTATTTGGCGATATCGGCACCAGCCCGCTGTATACCCTGAAAACCGTGATTCTGCTTTCCGGCAACAGCCCTACGCCGGACATTATTCTCGGCCTGCTGTCGCTGATTATCTGGACGCTGATCCTCATCACCTCAATCAAATACGCCGCGTTTGCGATGCGTATTGATAACCGTGGTGAGGGCGGGATCATGGCGCTGATGTCGCTGTTGCAGCATAACGGTAAAGGTCGCGGGCTGATCATTTTCGCCGGGCTGCTGGGCGCGGCGCTGATCTATGGCGATGGGGCGATTACACCCGCAATTTCCGTGCTGTCGGCGCTGGAGGGATTAAAGATCGTCTTCCCCGAAGGCCAACATCTGATCCTGCCGGGCACCGTCGCGATTCTGATTGCGCTGTTCGCCATTCAACCGTTTGGCACGGCCAAAATCGGCATCGTGTTTGGCCCAATCATGACGTTGTGGTTCGTGACTATCGCCGCACTCGGCATTTGGGGCATCGCCCAACATCCGGCGGTGTTGATGGCGATAAATCCCTATTACGGCGTGCATTTTTTGCTGTCGAACGGCTTCGTCAGTTTTCTGGTGCTCGGCGGCGTATTTTTATGCGTGACCGGGGCCGAAGCGCTGTACGCCGACATGGGCCATTTCGGCAAAAAACCTATCTGGATGGCGTGGTTTGGCCTGGTGTTTCCGAGCCTGGTGCTCAACTACGCCGGGCAATCCGCGCTGCTGCTTTCGGGTGCCGATATCAGCCACAACATCTTTTTCCGCCTTTGCCCGTCCGCGCTGCAAATTCCGTTGGTCATTCTGGCAACGCTTGCCACCATCATCGCCAGTCAGGCGATCATTACCGGCGCGTTCTCGATGACTCGCCAGACCATTCAACTTGGCTGGCTGCCGCGCCTGCTGATTAAGCAAACGGCAGAGGACAATTACGGCCAGATTTATATTGGCATCGTGAACTGGCTGTTGATGATCGCGACGGTGTTTCTGGCGGTGTTCTTTAAATCGTCCGATAACCTGGCCGCCGCCTACGGCATCGCGGTATCGCTGACTATGTTGATGACCTCCGGCCTGCTATACGTGGCGATGCGGCGGATTTGGCACTGGAACCGCACCGCCAGCGCGCTGGTTGCTCTTTTGTTCCTGACCATCGACACCTGTTTCCTGATCGCCAATCTGATCAAGGTGCTGGAGGGCGGTTATATTCCACTGCTGTTGGCCGCCGTGATTTGCTCGGTGATGGTTATCTGGCATCGCGGCCACGCCGCCACGCTGCGTTCGCTGAACGATATCGGCATGGATGTGGAGACGTTCTTCGACAAGCTGCACGAAAATAAGATCCCGCGCGGTCCCGGCTCAGCAGTGTTTTTAACCCGCTCGCAAAGCGGCGTACCTCCGGTGATGCGCTGGCACGTCATCCGTAATCGTGCTCTGCAACAGCAGGTGCTGGCGCTGACTGTCACCATTCTCAACGTGCCGCACATTGCTAATGTAAACCGGCTGGTTATCCGCAAATCGGCACCGGATTACTGGCGCGCAGTGGCCTATTACGGCTTTATGGAACGCCCGAACATTCCGGCTTTGCAACACGAAATCAGCAAACGGAACTGCCCGTTTGAACTGGCTGACGCGACCTATTATTTGGGTCATGAAACCATCGTCGGGCGCGAGGACGGGCAAGGCATCGCCAAATGGCAGCGCCGCTGTTTTGCTTTTATGGCGCGCAATTGCACGCACGCGACGCACTACTATCATCTGCCTGGTGATCAGGTGGTGGAAATCAGCCGCCGGGTGGCGATTTAACGCGCAACCTTTGCACTTCACCGCCGTCCCGCTCTATGCTTAAGGCATGGATAAAGTCACTGAACTCAAACGCGCCAAATTGCTGGCGCTCTCATTACTGCTGGTTGCGGCAGTTATTTTCATCACCACGCTGTTCCTGCCACCTGTGCCGTGGGTCGGGGCGTTAAAGGCCATTTCCGAAGCGGCGATGGTCGGGGCGCTGGCCGATTGGTTTGCCGTGGTGGCACTGTTTCGCCGCGTTCCGTTGCCGTTTATTTCTCGCCATACGGCGATTATTCCGCGTAATAAAGACCGGATTGGCGATAATCTCGGCCATTTCGTGCAGGAGAAATTTCTCGATACGCAGTCGCTGGTGAATCTTATCCAGAAGCATGAACCGGCATTGATGATCGGCGAGTGGTTCAGCAAGCCTGACAACGCGCAGCGCGTGGGCCAGCATTTGATTAAGGTGATGAGCGGTTTCCTTGAACTGACCGACGACTCACGTATTCAGGGGCTGCTCAAACGCGCCGTACACAAGGCAATAGATAAAGTTGATTTGACCGGCACCAGTGCGCTGATGCTGGAAAGCATGACCAAAAATAACCGTCATCAGAAACTGCTGGATGCGCTCATTGCACAGCTCATCGCCCTGCTCCAGCGCGAAAGCAGCCGCGAGTTTATTGCCCGGCAAATCATTCACTGGCTGGAGAAAGAACATCCACTAAAAGCCAAAGTGCTGCCGACCGAATGGCTGGGCGAACACAGCGCAGAGATGGTCACCGAAGCGGTGAATACGCTGCTCGATGACGTCAGCCAGGACAGCGCGCACCAAGTGCGTCATGCCTTTGATAAAGCCGTGATGAAGCTTATCGATAATCTGAAAGCCGACCCGGAAATGACCGAGAAAGCTGAGAACATCAAGCGCTACCTGAAAAATGACGAAGCGTTTAACCGTTATCTCGGCGAAATGTGGGCGGATTTACGTCAGTGGCTGAAAGACGATCTGCAAACGGAAGACTCGCGAACGCAGAAACGCATCGCGGAAGCCGGGCTGTGGTTAGGTGAAACGCTGGTCGCTGATAGCGCCTTACGCGCCTCGCTCAACGGGCATCTGGAACAAGCCGCACGCCGTGTGGCACCTGATTTTTCCGCGTTCCTGACGCGCCATATCAGCGACACGGTAAAAAGCTGGGATGCGCGGGATATGTCGCGCCAAATTGAGCTGAATATCGGTAAAGACCTGCAATTCATTCGCATCAACGGCACGCTGGTTGGCGGCACTATCGGCTTGATCCTGTGGCTCCTGTCGCAACTTCCGGCGGTGGTGATGCCGCTGTTTCGCTAAGATTAATAATGGGATATTTCAGGAAGGAGCTTCACGCTTTTTTTTGAAAGTCAGTTGCAGCAAACAGACATAACGGTAGACTTCTTTCCGTGGAGTTTGATTGCCAGAGTACATGCAACATCCAGGGCTAAATTCCCCAGGATGGACAGGCCGCTAACCTGTCAGCATGATGAAAAAGCCGCTCGTTTGAAGCTAATGCCGATCGTTTAAGCGTACTTGAACGATCCTGCCAGTAAGAGACAATCCGGAGTCAGCCCCTGACTCCGGATTTTTTTATGTCTGAACACGATATGGATTTCGTTGTTAATGCCTTCTCGTCTGAGATGAGTGCCTTTTCCCGCTCCATTGAACCTGAGTGGATCCACCAGGCGCTTGCTGCCTGTCAAAAAGCCAGCATTCGTCGCCGTCGTCTCCCCGCAGAACAGGCCGTCTGGCTCATTCTGATGATGGGACTTTTGCGCGATTTATCCATTAAAGATGTCTGTCACCACCTTGATCTTGTCCTTCAGCCTGATGACGCTTATCGCAGCCTTGCCCCCAGCGTACTCACCGCTGCGCGCCGGCGTCTGGGCGAGGCCCCACTTCGCTACCTCTTTCATGCCTGTAATGAAGCCTGGATCCCTGCTGCTCTGGGGAATGATACTTTTCATGGACTTCATATTCTGAGTGTCGATGGCACACTTTTTCGGACACCTGACTCGCCCGAGAATGCAACTGCCTTCGGTTTTATCGAACCCTCCACGGGGGCTTTTCCACAACTCCGTATGGTCGGGCTGATGGCAACCCATTCTCATATGCTTCTGGACGCTGCATTTGGTGGTGTGGCCGAAGGTGAGTTAACGCTGGCTCACCGTCTTATTTCTTCTGCTCCTGACCACACTCTGACGCTATTTGATCGCTGCTATTTCAGTGCCGCTTTTTTCCTTGAATGGCAGCAGGCTGGTACCGCCACGCACTGGCTGACGCCTGTTAAGAGCAAGCTTCGTTATGAAGTTATCGAGCGATACAGTGATTACGACATGTTAATTGAGATGCCGGTTTCTCCGCAGGCCCGCAAGGCTGCACCGCATCTCCCGGCAGTCTGGCGGGCACGGATGGTGAGCTACATCAGTGGCGGAGGTAAGGGAAAAATCACGGGCTTTTTAACTTCTATGACAGATCCTGTTGCCTGGCCGCTGGAGGATTTACTGCGAATTTACTGGACGCGTTGGGAAGTCGAGTTGGGGTACGGGGAGCTGAAACGGCGACAACTGAAAGGAGAGGTCACACTAAGAAGTCGCTTCCCGGAGGGCGTGAAACAGGAGTTATGGGGAGTACTTCTGTCATATAACCTTCTGAGAAAAGAGATGACAGATATTGCAGCAGAAGCGGGAGTGGCCCCGACACGAATAAGCTTCCTTGCGGCGTTAAATATCCTGGTATCTCAGGTGCGTGTATGTGGTAAAGGTGCGACGGGCAATATCCCTAAGCACCTGAAAGCCATGAGGGAAAATGTCAAAGCCTTCGTTCTTCCGGAAAAAAGAAAGCACCGACGATATGATCGTGCAGTGCTTTATATTCCACCTAAATATCCGTTCAGCTACAAGCTCCGGGAGCTTAAGTGAACGGCATTAGCTCGTTTGAAGCGGCTTTTTTGTGCCTGTCATTTGGCAATACAAAACCCGGCACGAGCCGGGTTCAGGGTTAGCAGTAGTCATCGCGTCGAAGGCCGACATCTTTTAGTTGTTCATCACTGAGCTTGTCCAAAGCCCGACGCGTTTGCCGCGCACGCCAGGTTTGCATCACCCAACGCCCCATCAAAACATAGAATTTAAACGGTGCTTTCGCACGATTCTCATGAAATTCCATTAGCCACCTCCGCACGCTATCGATGCTGACATCATCGCCGGGAACAGGCTTTACAATACAGACTCAAATAGTACTTTTCTTTAACATACAGATTGGTTAAAACGGGTTCTGCACGGCGTTTTTTACGCCGATCTGTACTGGTTCACGTATCTGTATGGTGAAGAAAAGGGATACAGCCATGACACGCTATCAGCATCTGGCGAATCTGCTCGCCGAACGCATCGAACAAGGGCTGTATCGCCAGGGGGAAAAATTACCGTCAGTGCGCGCCCTCAGCCAGGAACACGGCGTCAGTATCAGCACCGTGCAGCAGGCTTATCAGACGCTGGAAAATCTCCAGCTCATCACCCCGCAACCACGTTCCGGCTATTTCATCGCGCCGCGCAAGGCCCAACCGCCAGTGCCTGCGATGTCCCGCCCGGCGCAGCGTCCGGTGGATATTACCCATTGGGATCAAGTGCTCACGCTTCTGGATGCTCGCAGCGATAAATCGATCACCGCTTTTGGCGGCGGCGCACCGGATGTCAGCCAGCCCAGCCTAAAACCTCTTTGGCGCGAAATGAGTCGTGTGGTGCAGCACAATACCGCCGAAGTGCTGAGCTATGACGAAATTTCCGGCCGCCGCGAACTACGTGAACAGATAGCCCGCCTGATGCTCGACAGCGAAACGCTGGCGACTGCCGATGACATTATCATCACCAACGGCTGCCATGCGGCGCTCTCTATCGCCCTGCTGGCCGTGTGCGAGCCGGGAGATATCGTCGCCGTCGAGTCGCCCTCTTATTACGGCACGATGCAATTGCTGCGCGGATTCGGTATCAAAGCCATTGAAATCCCAACCGATCCACAAACCGGAATCAGTATCGAAGCGCTGGAAATGGCGCTGGAACAATGGCCGATCAAAGGGGTGATCCTCGTACCGAACTGCAATAATCCACTCGGTTTCATTATGCCTGATGCCCGTAAACGCCAGGTGCTGTCGCTGGCGCAACGCTACGACATCGCGATTTTTGAGGACGATATTTACGGTGAACTGGCGAATGACTATCCGCGCCCGAGAACTATCAAATCCTGGGATATTGATGGTCGCGTATTGCTTTGCAGCTCCTTTACCAAAACCGTCGCCCCCGGTTTGCGCGTGGGCTGGATGGTGCCGGGCCGCTATTATGACCGCGTGCTACACATGAAATACGCCGCCAGTGCCACCAACGTGCCCGCCACTCAAATGGCTGTGGCGGCGTTCGTGCGTGAAGGGCATTACCATCGACACGTGCGCAGAATGCGGCAAATTTATCAAAGCAATATGGAAACCTACACCTGCTGGATCCGCCAGTATTTCCCCTGTGGGATCTGCGTTACGCGCCCTCAGGGCGGTTATATGCTGTGGGTTGAACTGCCAGAAATCGTTGATATGGTTTGTGTGGCCAAACAGCTGTGTGAGCTGAAAATCCAGGTCGCGCCCGGCTCTCTGTTTTCAGCGGCAGGGAAATACCGCAACTGCCTGCGTATCAACTGCGCACTGCCGCCGAACGAAAAGCATCGCGAAGTGATGGAAAAGCTCGGCGAGGCGATTCGGGTGGCGATGGAGTGATCCACAAGAGCATTCAGTCAAAAAACACCATGCCTGCATACGGGTTTTCCCGGCAGGCCGCCAAACGCTGCGCAAGACTGCCGACATGGATTTCGAGCTTATGCCCGTCTGGATCGAGGAAATAGTACGACTCCCCTTCGCTCTTATTCGCTTTCCACACCACCACCTCATGGGCCGCCAACCGCGCGGCAAAACCGTCAAATTCAGCAGACGAAATCGTGAACGCATAGTGGGTGTAATCCTGCTTATCAGTCACCACGCGGTCCACCGACAGGCACAGCCACAAATCACCACAGCTAAAATACGCCCCGTTATCCCAGCGCGCATGCAACCGCAAACCTAAAATGCGCTGATAAAAATCGGTACTACGTTCAAGCTCGGTCACCGCGAGCGTCAGGTGGTTTAGGCCAGTCAGCATACAATCGTTACTCATCAATGCGCTTAAAAACGCAGAGTAGCAGGCTTGATCACAACCTGAATAGCACAAGGTTTCAGCCTGTGATTTCCCGCTGCATACTGGGGGGAATCATTGATAGGGAGGCAAAATGAAGATTGCACATGTGGCGCTGTGGACCCGTGATTTGGACGCGCAAGCGGCATTCTGGCAGCGTTATTTCGACGGCAGGCCGAATCAAAAATACCTCAGCAAAAACCGCCCGGGGTTTGCGTCTTATTTCATCACGCTGACGGATGGCCCGACGATTGAACTGATGACGCTGCCTGAACTGCCGGACGCACCGGACAACCGCGAGTTCTGCGGCTGGGCGCATATCGCGCTGAACGTGGGTGATAAACAGGCGGTTGATGCACTTTCAGCGAAAGCGCAGGAAGAAGGGATCCTGAAAAGCGGCCCGCGTATGACCGGCGATGGCTATTACGAAGCGATTATCCTCGATCCTGACGGCAACATGATCGAAATTGTGGCGGGTTGAAGGGATAGGTCTGATTTATCCTCACTATCCCTTGTTTCCTTTCTGGGGGAATTATTCATTTCCCCAGCGATTGAGGAATTCAGCGATATCGTCGATACGCTGCGGCTTGATACCCGCGTCGGTGGCAAGCTCAAGCTGCGTGCTTTCACTGATTTCTTCGCCACTCATTAAGCGGGTGATCAGCCCCTGGAAGTAACGCGCCAGCGAATCACGCTCGTCATCAGCCACCGGCTCTGCCGCTTCGGTCATGTATTCATCAACGATGTCATAAAACTTCAATGGGATTTCATTGCTCATAGGTCACTCTCTTCGCGTTTCTGTGCAGGACACGCCGTCTGGCGGATTCGCGCATCTTCTCATGATTGGGGTGTGGGGGGGAGTTTTTTGGGGGATGTTGGGGGACTTATGAAGTCGCGCTACGATATGTGGGTGCCGGACGTTTTCATAGTGCATTGCTGAATTGCTGAATAATAGCGTTATAAAAAATATTTATTGCAGTTCGAGATGGTTGAATCATTCGATGATGCAACACTCGATACCGCATCAGAAACGGAAGAAGTGCGCTTAGGGAGATCCGAAATCTCTGCAGGAATAAGGATTATGCCAATCCCATAGCCATACACCTTATTGATTGGTGCCAACGATCGATGTCGTGAAACTGATCTATAAAAACGATTATCTTTCCTGCGCCCAGGCTAGTTATCCTTATCTTTTACAGCTTGCAATAAAGCCTTTAATTACGGTTGGTTACCCAGCCGGGGCTTGTTGCGCCCCTTTTCCATGTAAGCCAAATCATGAGGTCATAAAGGCGCGGAAAGATGAAGAGATGTGCACGATGCAACAAAAAAAGAAGCGTCCTTGAGCGGTGGCTCTCACTCGATAATGAATTCTGCGACGAATGATTATTTGATAGCGACCAGGAAATTAGGGAAAAACGGGTTATCCCAATTAGACGTCAGAAAAATAATAACGAAAGGAAATCGTAGTTCAACATGAAGAATAAAATCGACGTCAGTGTCATTATCCCTGCGTACAACACCGCAGCGACCATTAGTTGTTTAGTTAATAAAATTCTCAGCGAAACTCGCGTTGCTATTGAGCTTATTATCGTCAACGATGGTTCTACCGATAATACCGGCAACATTCTACGTCAAATCAGCGACGACAGGCTTATCCTTATCGAGCAGACCAATCAAGGCGTCTACGCTGCGCGCAATGCAGCCTTAGCTATTCATCGGGGAGAGTGGGTGGTTTTCCTTGATGCCGACGACGATATTGCAGACGATTTTATTGAAACACGATGGCAGACTGCAGTAGCGGCATGTGCCGATGTGATGATTTTCAACGCCTGGCATTGTAAGTCAGGCCACAACCGAAAAGCTGTGCACCGCAAGCAGCCATATGGACAAACTCTGTCCGGCCATGACTGGATACGATACTGCGTGATCCACCGTGAGTGGCCGCATTACCTCTGGCTACAAATAGTTCGGTCATCCTATATAAAGCAACAGTCCCTGCGCTTCCAGGCAGGCAAGAGCCATAAAGATATTCTCTGGACGGTTCATCTCGCGGCAAGCAATGGCCGGTTCTGCATATTGGATGTTAATGATTATATCTATATCAGCAACACAGCCTCTATCACGCATCGGCCTGATTACTACGATATTCGGGCAATGAGCTATGTTGATGTGATCGCGGAGATCATCCGGTTAGCGGAACAAGAACAAAACAAAAAAATAAAGGCGTTTTTGTACAGACATGCACTAGTGGAAGCGCGTCATTTTTTGGGGTTGTACCGCAATCGGGTTCAGGATAAATCGGGCGTGGGAACCAGCTTCAAAGCGTGCATTTCGTTCGCCAGTTTATCCAGAGGCATTAGCAGTTTTAGCGATGTGTTTTTCTTTATTAAGCTGATGGGTAAGCTGTTTTGATGTGATGTGGCGTTGAGAGTTTTAATGGGCGATTTCGCGATAAATGCCTTAATAATGACGAAAAACCAAGCGACATGTGTAACGGGCTACTTCGAGATTCGCATCCAGATAATTCGCCCACCACTGTAACATTAACTTTCGCTCTTACACCTGCCCCAGCGCGTCAAGTACTCCCCTGCTACAGCGGCTGAATGGTGAACATCTCTCAGGCCATTCAGAACCCGTCAAAGATAAAATCGAGAGCATTTTTGATGGTTTGCCTGTGGGAACGAACATCTATCACCGCATCCCCAATCTGCGAAAGCCTGATACTCGCCATTTCGTGCGTCATCACCAGATAATCATTCCCTTCCACATTCAGAGTGGGTGTCAGGCGCTTAACGGGATTTGTTACCAGTTTGCTCACAGGAAACAATGGGATAACTATGCGAGTATGCAGCTCATCAATAATATCGCTCTGCACATCAAGTAAATAGGGATAAGCCTTGCTGTTTCCTTTATTGCGATAAACCACATATTGCATGGTTAAAACGTCCTGTAATCGTCCGACAAAAGGCCATGCTCATCAGTAATACGATTGAGCTCCTGCAAACCCGCTCTGTTTTCAGCTTTCCAGCGTTCAACGCCTGTGGCACTGATTTCCTCTTTCAGTGCCGCGGTAAGCACCGCAGACAGATTGATACCTGCATCACGGGCCTGCTGAAGCAGTGCAGGCTCCAGCGTGACGCTGACTGTCTTTTTATGTCGTACACTCATGCCCGGCATAAAGCCTCCTTAAATTACACGTGTAGTAAACACATGTATCTAGTATGGAGAAGATTTAAGCAAATGGCAATGAGCCACTGTTATCGAGACAACGTCGATGATTCCGATAAATCAGAACATTTTGTCTCGGTTAAATGGCTTGAATCTTGCGGCGAACAAGAGGCAGTGAGCGAGGTTGGTTTCTTCGGTAATCGCAACACGGTGTGTAGGCCGACATCACCAAGGTGGCGACATACCATTGAGATGCTGAAGCGATATTTCGGAAACTGGAGCGTCGAATTTTAATGAGAGAAAAAGCGCGAAAAACCTTGCAAACACTGAATTCCAGACACAAAAAAAGCCGCTCGTGAGCGACTTGATTGTATCTGCATGGTGCGAAGGCCGGACTCGAATTTCACACCCAACAGACTGATATCAATGTGGTTTATAAGCAGGGATAATTAGTTATACCCGCACTTGTACCCACAAGTTAAAATCCGTATAAAAAATAGACATCGCGAGTGGGTATAAAACCATACCAGTAGAACACTGATATGGCTGTCGAAGCAAGATTCAGGCAGGAACGTTTTCTTCAGAGGCAACAACTCCCTCAGGGCAAAGTCAGCTGTCGGTGTAAAACGAACACTCACTGTTACTATGCTAGTTCCCATGGCAAATCTCTGCGTCTATTAACTGGTTTCAGAGTGCCCCCGTTTCTCAATTGTTGAGCGGCCCAACGAATGTCATATTGCCACGTATACAACATATCGCCGGAATCCCTAAGCTCAGCCTCGTAGCTGTCCCATACATACTTTGAGACTTCACGTGGCCAAGCACTACCGCCCCGTTTCTGAAGACACTCGATGATCCATTGTTTCATGCTTTCCCTAGTTACCGTCATATACCCTAGCCTTCACTCGTTGTTCGATATATCACAATACTAGCATTGACTACTTCTGGCACAGGGCGGACATTCTGACTGAACCGAAGGTCCGCTTTGAGCGAGAAGCGGAAGTTCGCAATTGTTCTCACACCTGGTTAAGACATTACTAACATCACGCCGTATGTCAATCAACGGGGAGCAGGTCAAACTTGCTTTCGAGCATTCAATATAACATCATAATTTATTTACAAAAAGCGCACGATGATAGGCGAGATGAGCCTTAAGTGGGCGATCCATTCGTGCCTCCGGCAATCTCATTAATTTACCCTGTAAATGACCGTACTCACTGTTTAGTAACCCAGGGTCGAGGCTAACCCTAAAGTTCTGCTCTATCCAAAGCAGCCCTTTGTCAAATAGCGTGTGTATATCGGTCCTGAGAAGTATTCCGTGCATGGCCTTACAATGCTGGGCACCTGAATAAGGAATTATATGAGCGGCCTCAAGTAATTCAGCGATCGCACAGTCGGTAACTGCACATGCTCGATTGTAGGCATCCAGTAGTCTTTTCCTAAAGATAGGCTGACCTTCACGATCCACAATTTCCCTCAGCACTCTTGCACGCATATCCTCCAGTTTTAACTCAGGACAATCAGTACATTCATGCAAAATCCTTAACCTCTCTAGGAAAGTAGGTTTTACAATCTCTACTGGCGTTTTTCCGTCATCGCCAATATCCCAGACACCGTGTATGTTTGGATCATAAAGAACATAGCGGGTCGCCCTCCCTTTTCCGGTGCGGAAGAGCTTGTCCATATAATGCCCCTGATCGCTAACCATGCTGGTACGGGATGCACGATATCGTGCACGCTGATTATCATTGACGGTGAGCGCCTGGAATTGTGATCGAATTTCATTCAACTTTAGCGGGGCGTTGCTAAAATCAAGCCATTCAATGACCTGTGGAATCGAAACTTCCCCCAGTTGTGTAACGGCATAAACAACTCGGCGTAGCTGTGGCTCTAAAAATTCCGCGGGTATAATATTAAGGCAACTATCTGCTTTCTCCGTGCTTTCAAAATCGTGGTACAGCTTCCATTCAATTCTCTGTCTTCCATAAGTACTTAGACCTGCCCTCGCGGGTTCCCGTAGCTTCATCTCCTGCAAGAGTTCCTGTCTTTCAGGAACGCGGCCTAAACGCTCATACAGCTCATCACAGCAATCCCATATTGCTCTCACCAGGGGACCGTTTGGATATCCTTTCTGCCTCATACTCATCGTATAAACCTGTATGATCTGATAAAAGCCAGTTGTTATTAACCTTTCTACTCAGAGTGAAAAGTTGCGATAGAGTTGAAAGGACTATGATATTAGATTCGAAACGCTAGATATGGTGTATGCCAAGAGAGAGCGGTATTTATAGTCACAGGAGTTGTTTCTCTGAAGTGTAACATCTAATGTTTTGAAAACAAATCTACTATAGTAAAGGCATGAAATTATTAAAGTAGCGCCTTAATTGTATTAAATAGTTTTGCTAGGTAGAGCATTATGACAGGCGTTGCGCTAGCAATTGCTGCTATCGCAGCTAATGCTGTAGCCCTAACTGTACCAGATTGGAGCTTGCTGATTTCTGCATGCCTTCGTGACTGTGTGGAGTATTCGCCGAGTGTTGTAAAAGCTTTACCTGTCGGTCTATAGCCACCATGTTCACCTTTTTTCAGCTCTCCATCCAATACAAAGGATTCGAGTACAAGCTCGAGTTCACGTTTCATTTCTCCTTTCCTCGGATGCAGTTCCCAGCGGAAACTATGGATACGGGTTGCAATTTTTGGTAGGCCATGGTGACTTCCGTCTTTCATATACAGCTCAATAACAGCGTTGAGCACATCCATGCGATCGTTAACACGTCGTTCTTGCTCGTTATACCTTTTCTGTTGCTTCTCTTCCTTCTTGCGGTCTTTCCTTATATCATTGAGGAACTTTCGGCTGGCGACTTTTTCAAGATGATTTAGATCGTTAAAATCAATTCGGTAACCCTGAAAGTAATGTGTACCATATACTTGTTCAGGCGTGATTTCTGAAAGGTAAAGGATAGTTGGGATACAGAATGAATCTCTTTCCTCGCAATATTCTTTCACCTCAAGCTTGTTACCATCCTTCCTAACGAACAAATAGCCGTTGTCTTTTCCTTCTTTACGTAGATAGACTTCATACATGTCGGCGTCTTGCATGGAGGCGCGAGAAAGAGGGATTCTGTCGGGGGTTTTCTTTGCTTCGAAAACTGTAAACCACTTGGTTACTAAATTTGTTCTGCTCCCAAACATATTATCATTCACCTATGAAATGAACCTTAACAGCCAAGCACCGACGAGTAACGATGTATTGATTAAATCACTGTAGTTGCTTCAACGGATAAGAATTAAAGCTACTCGAACCGTCGCTGTAGACCTCAGTAATAATGATTTTTTTACCCTCAACAGCATATTTGACTGTGCTGTCTGCAGGATCATCCCGCCAGCGACCAGTGCTGTCAGGGTTGTCAGATGCCCACATCACTTGATTGCCGATAAGTTTGCACTTGATGGCCCAGCGGGTGCCATCGTTCTGTCGGATATAATGTACGTAAGCAATACCTGACTCGACTTTGTCCAGCTGCATGATTTTGTGGTCACGGCCGAACATCGCCGCTGAAGCAGCCCTACAAACCTGACCCACCGTCACTTCGGAAGCCAGCACCGGTGCAGCAAACACGAGCGGAACAAGAAGCAGGAGTTTCTTCATACGGATCCATCCTTTTGGTTATGTTCATGAATAACGCTTAGTGTATATTTCGGCAACCTCAAGTATTTCTTGACGAGAATTTAGCGTTGCGATGACAGCAGTGACTAACAGGATCCCTGACGTAATCTCAGACACTCCCCGACTGTCAGCCCTGCTCCTGCTGTACATCCTCAGCGTCATACGCGAACAAAACATCGGGCATGAGGCCGGTTTTTTCTACCATCGCCAGCACTGACCGCGTAGAAGCCTCGGAGATGACCTTCATCGCCTCATCACGTATTTCAACGTACGCAGGGTCTTCACGGGGCACAAAAGGCTCCAGGAGGTGGGCAATGGCTTTACCGTTAACAGATAGGCTGAAGGTGCCAGCGGCACGATCCACATTCCAGATGTAGATGAGCGGCCATAACCCCAGTTCGTCGCATTCGGCCTCACTGCGGATCCCCGGCAGGTACACGGGCATCGACAGCTTTTCATCACTCAGCGTCAGCGCGATAAACTGGTTTGCCGTCAGTCGTGGACCTTGCCCGGTCTCAGCGTCAGATTTTTTCTTTTTAAAGAATCCGAACATGGTCTTTCCTTGTTTATGACGAATCGGAGGAATAGTCACTGTCTTACTAAGCGGATTAATCAAAGCGTCACGGACCTCAGCGCAGACTCGCGGTGACTCTCATTCAGCAAAAGTGATTTTTACACGATTCCTGCCGTCAGTAACGCGCGTAACTTATCGCTTTTCGTAGCGAGAGAAGCATGTAATGGCAAACACACTGCTAGCGTGGAGATTGCATTGCCCCTAAGAAATGAGGCATACCCCATCAATTACATTCACAGCACTTTTTGGCTGCTGCTGACTCTGAGCTTATAGATAGTCACTTTTCATAACGTCCTTCCGCCCTCTCCGCCAGATCGAGCATCATAAAGTTTTTTTGAAGTTAGGAGTAACTCAATGGCAGGCCACGAGTGGTTCACGCTGCATTTCAAAAGCGACAATCATGTGAGCGAAAATTGCGTTCAGGGACCCGCCGTTCATGTGGGCCAGATGCCCAACCGTCTTCTTCTTGCTGCTAGCCAGTCCTATCCTGCATACATTTGATATGGCCGCTTTGAGCGAGGAGCGGACATTAGCAATTAGTCCGCAACTGTTGAATGTATTACTAACGCCCCTTTTATCTGCACAAAGATTCCAGAAGACATAAAAATTACTTGTTAATAGCACCAATAAGTATTAACTGAATAAAAAGCTTTAGAATATCATCTAAAGCTTATATTGCACTTTAACATTAATGCAGGACTTCATTTAAAGTTGCATTAAAATTCTTCAAGCTCTCAATGACTTGATCAAATATAAAATCTAAAGCATGGCTATAACCTGATGCCAAAGTAGCACTATCAAAACCAAGACTAGCTAAATGTTCAATGGATTTATTGACTGCTTCATGAGCTTCAGCGTTCCTCAAGTCATTATTTATAAATAGAGCTGCTAACGTATGATTGGATGAATTATAATTTGCAAGTTCATTGGCATGTCTTAGCGCGGATTGCTCTTCATTTTGTTCATTAATAAACCCTGTAAGGTTTAATATTCCTTGCAATAATTTTAGCGTTTGCAATCTCTCAATATCCTTAGCCTTTACACCCATAGCAATACTTAATTTCTTTAATGAACCAGTTTTAATCTTATTAATGATCTCGTTTATAGTCTTGCATCTAGCCAGGAAATCTTGCTCTTGCATATCGATTGAGGCTACATGAGCAAGCTTTTGCAGTACAGGATAGTTTCTAATACCTTCATCATCAAGTTCATCTTTGTTGTATTCAAAAATATCAGAACTCGACAGGGGAACATCTAAAACTCTACCCAGAGATACTAGGTTTTCATTAAGCTCAGCTAGTTCTCTAGCAAATCTAAAAGTCTTAGAAACAATATGCTCATCATCTAATGAATTAGTATCAATAAGGCTTTGGTCTTTCGCATAATCAAACACATGATATATTTCCTTTTCTGGAACTCCTCGGTAAAGCTCATAAAAAGGTATTTTCACTAAGTTTCTACCGACTCTGACACAGTCTCTAAATGCCCATTGCCCGCCATAGCTAGGGTTTGCATGATAGTGATTACCATCAAAAAATGGGATGGCTTCGTATGTCTTATCTTTCTCATATTTAGTAAGAAAAGCATCATCAACATATACGTATTCGCCACTACGATAATCGGTCGCTCGTGACATTGTCATCGGTGACTTGTGACCGGGCCATACTAATGTGTTGACGTCTAATTCAAAGCAAAGCTCTGGCTGAACAGATTGAACAGTTCCCCATGCTTGAAGCAATATCCTATCTGTATGATCAACTATTTCAAATTCAATCCAAGGAAGTTCGATTCTAAAGTGATTAGAACCTGATAAGAGTTCGAGTACCTCTTTAGTTCGTTCGATATAGGCTTCGAAGAAGAAAACTTTTACTCCAACACAACCTTTCATCCATAAATATTTTCTGAGGTAATCATTCCTCATCGTCCATTTAACATCTTTGTTGCTTTTGAAATAATATTCGCTTGAGACATCGCCTTGTGCGACTCCATATGATGGCGAAGAAACCTCATCAAAAATTACTTTTTGTTCATCATCCCCTATGAGTCTTGGTTTCAATCCCAGTTTCATCCAGACATCTTCGGCCAAAAAAAAGGAGTAGTGAAGACTTGATCCCCAAGAAGCTACAATATACCCATAACCGGAGATAGATATATCTGTACCCCAAGCCCCACCTTTCTCTGTGCAGTCCTGCGTGGAAAATGTGACGACACCTTCACAGGATTCACGTAACACACTTAGATTTGCGACATCATCCTCGGGAACTACGGCCATGATCATATGAGTGTAATCATAATCATCTTGATATTTATTTCTTTCGTACCGATGGGTTACAGTAACTTCTCGCTGGGGGTTAGAATTGTCTTCAACAAATAATAGATCCTTTAAACCCTGAGGTATTTGCTCAGCCGGTAAAGGAAGCTTTGATAAATAATCAAGCACTTAATAGCCCTCCGTGATAACCATGAGTTTTTGCTAACACAGTAATCATATCCATTTTGGATGGTTTGTGTCTAACCTACTTTTGTCCGTAGAATCATTGCAGGGCTGTAAAATTTATAAAAACAGAAACTACTATGTACCTGTTGCTGGGTAGCACAGTTATTTTTCAAACTGTCTGCTCTTGGCACTAAGCAGACCCTACATGAGGGAGTTCATCCGCCGAGAGCTGAGCAACTGTTACTTTTCGGGAAAAGGTGAGTTGTGGATCAGGAAATGTTCAATCGAGTCGATTAAACCGGGAGCTAAAGGGAGCGCGGGTTCAGCGTATGACGCGATATTCGCCATGCGATCGTCCGAAGTCACCTCTTTCATAACATGGTTCATATTGGGCAGTATAACCAGCGACGCTTGAGGATTCGCGGCCTTAAGCAGTCTTGCATCCGTTTCTTCCACCTGGAGATCGCGCTGCCCTTGTAGTACTAACACGGGTTTGGAAATACTCGAAATGAGATGACCCGGATTATATGAAAACGCATCGATCAAAAACCCTTGAACCGCAGGATTAAAGAGACTTTGTAGTGCTGGGTGCACATTCGTAATATCGACTCGCCGCCGATGCTCCAGAGCATCAATTATCGGCAGTGCCTGCTTTAATAGCATTTCGTTTTCCGGATTAGCGTTAAGTTGCCCCCTCAACACCTCGCCCATCGGCCTCCCGGGCGTTGCGATAAGAACCACGCCGCACATATCCTTCTCTTGAGCTGAGGCAAGTGCGACTACGCCCCCTTCGCTGTGTCCTAAAACCCAAATACAGGGAGTGTGCATATGACGTCTAAGCACGTCTACCCAGGATCGAACGTCGTCAACATAGTCAGCAATCTTCACCGAATTGGCATCCTTTACGGCCATTGCGCTAGCGAACATTCCACGTTTGTCGATACGAAGCGTCGCAAAGCCTTTGGCAGCCAGGCCTTCAGCAAGAAATCGGTAAGGCGATGCATTCACACCAAGCGGGTTGTTTCCATCCCGATCGGTCGGTCCGGAGCCTGGAACAATAAGAACAACGGCTGTTGGTTTTGAATTCGGGGTAAGTAACGTGCCTTTCAAAGGGCCTTTTGGCCCTGCGGCATCCAGGACAGTTTCGGAAAAGGTCACCGGTACTGCTGCCAGACTCACAAATGGGCAAGCACTCAAAAGGGCAATGGAGGCGGCAATATTCATCGGAGATGTTCCTGTAAAATTCAGCGTACCCGTCAATTTATATTATAAATATGGCCTGCTCTCCAGCGGCATTAGAAAAGTCCGCTGCTGGCACGAAGCGGACTCTAAGTCACCGTTTACATTCATCTTGATAAAGACTATGCCGATGGCAAATGAGTAAGTAACATTTGCCAGATTGCGACAGGTGTCGGGCATGACTTCGCTGCACGCAGAGTTGTTGCAGGTAGAAACTTCATTGATGGCTCTCGTGAAAGAAATTAAAGTTGAGTGGGATAAACAGCGATGTATACGTAGCCGCAACTACCAAGCGTATCGGCTTCGCAGGTGAGTCCGTTGTGGTAAAGCGTGACACAGTGCTGATTCCGTGAAGAGAGTTCTCCGCTGGTGAGCATCAGCTCCAGTTGCTTGAGTATCAACGGAAAGGCTTGATCTAGGTGCAGCGCGTTATCATCGCTGAAAGCACTGTTAAACCCGGCGCGGTCAGCGAGAAAATGCACCCGACTGCCTTCCTGTACCAGACGAGCGCCAAAACAGGGTGTAATAGCGCGTTTAAGCCCCCACTGCTGACAGGCGGGATTCTCCGGTTTGGTACCGGGGTCTGAGTGATTGTTCATTATTGTTCCTGATTAAAGGGAAGGATTAATTGAGAGTGACACTTCTAAGTATGACATAGGGACCATTGCGGTCCTGACGGCGTTCAGCAAACACGGCCAGAACACCGCGTATGTCCTGAACTTCCCGGCCAGCATAATGGCAGATACTTCCAGACCATTTATATTTGCCGGTACAGAAGCGAAACAGCCGGGAGCCCGGATGCTGTCGGTACAAGGCCATTGCCTGACGTTTACTGATGATTTTCATATCCACCCTCGCTCTGCAAACGACACAATGTCATCCTGACCTACAACCAGGTGATCGAGCGTTTTCACATCGACCAATCTCAGCACCTCCTTCAGTTTGTCAGTCATCTGGCGATCGGCATTGCTGGGTTCCGGATCGCCGGAGGGATGGTTATGCGCCAGTACGACAGCTGCAGCATTGAAGCGAAGCGCTGACTTCACCACCTCACGCGGATGAACCTGAACCCAGTTAACCGAACCGGCAAACAGCGTTTCGCTCTCCAGTAAACAATGCTGGTTATCGAGATAAAGCACCATGAACACTTCCCGTTCTTGTCCCGCCAGCAGTAACCGAAGCCAGTCACGGGCAGCTGTGCTTGAGGTAAAGGCTATACCAGGCTGGCGCAAATATTTATCCAGCAGACTGATAGCGCGGCGAATGGTACGTCGGGCATAAGGCGTCATGCCGGTCGTCATCGGGAGTAATTCAGCAGGCGCTTTAGGTAGCGCCGTAAAGGGGAAGAGTTCGGATTGTGATGATACCAGGGATAAAACGGTATTCATGTTCAGTATTCCTCAGTCGATGAGATGCATAATGGCGCTGCATTCTGGATGATTCAGCGCGCAGTCACGTAAGCGATAATAATGCTCAGTCATTGCGTCACACTCGGTGCGACAGGCGTGGTGGCTGTATGTCATCAGACAGGCGACGAGCCCCGCCGCTTCGCGGGTGAGTTCAGCCCCGTTACCGTTCATGCTGTTAAACAGCGTCCATTTCTCTTCGTTGTCTTCATCAGCCTCCGGGGCCATAAACGCGCCCCCGTTGTTTAGCGTATAAAAGGTCCAGATGCCGCCGTGATAATCGGAACACAGACGGTCCATCCAGGCGAAGATTTGGGGCTCAAGTGTTATCCATTGCGGGATGCTGCCAAAGTGCTGCGGCCAGAAGCGGGTACGCTGCTCGTCGGCAACAACAGCGGCGGAAATGGTGAGTTCAGTTGTGGTGTCAGTCATGGGTTTCTCCGGTAATAAAAAAGCCAGCGGTTCAGGCTGGCGGGTCAGGGGAAAAATGAATGCGTGGCAATGTGGTTAATAAGGCAGGCGGCTGAGAGGGCCCTGCAGGATGCCGTAGTCCCGGATGTACGCATTAAGCCCGGTCCCGGCCTCCGGTTCAAAGTTCCAGGCCCGCCACAGCATTCGGCCATCCGCATCGCGCAGAACCAGCCGAAAATGGCTTCCCTGGTCATCCTCTATGAAGATGTTTTGGTATGCCGCGGTGACGTACTCCGCCTGCTGGCGGGTAAAAGGTCCGGCCGGAAGCAGGCTCTGGCCCTTTTCTTTCTGCGCGGTCATGATGCGAGCTCCAGCATGTTTTCAGCCATGACCCAAAGGGCACGATTGAGCTTCACATCCCCATCGATGCCTTTCACTGCGCGGGTATGGGCCCGTTTGCCTTTGGTCGTTCTACCGGACAGACCGCCTTTAATCAGGTTTTCCTGAATACGCTGATACGTGGTCCACAGGTCATTGCTCTCATCCTGCCAGCGGCGCGGCGCAAGAATTTGTGACTCCGTGACCGGCTGATGCTCTTCCCCAAAACGGTAAGTCAGTGCCGCTTTCGCCATCGCCTGCTGAGCAGGTGGCGGTAGCAGGAGTGAATGCATGGCATCGCGCTTCTCCTCCACCTGGTCAAATATTCCCAGCACTTCGTATGCCCCTTCAATGACTTTCTCCACCACGTTGCCTTTGTGCGGCACACGTACTTCTCCAAAACTCTCCCCGCATATCAGCCCGTTCTGACAAACAGCACGAAACAGTCCCGGCAGCATCTGATAGGAGCTGGACCCATCATGACTGTTCAGCAGGATAATTTCCGGCACCTGTTTACCGGTGATTTGCCCTTCACGGCGCAGGCGCAGCATGTGTTTGGTGTGTTCGCGCTTGCCGGGGTCCCGCACACGGGTCTGACAGGCAAAGAAGGGCTGGAACCCTTCGCGCTGCAGATTTTCAAGTAGGGTGATGGTCGGAATATATGAATAACGTTCTGAGCGGGATTCATGCTTGTCTTCACTGAATACGCTCGGCACATAGTGCGCCAGCTCCTCGTGGGTGAGCGGGCGGTCACGGCGAACAAGGTTCACCGCGCCAAAACGGCTGGCTAATTTCATAGTTGCTTCCTTATCTGAAGGCACAAAAGAAAACGCCCCACTCGAATGAGCAGGGCGTCGGGTGTGATGCTGATCTGATGGGGTTTAAGGATTATCGAGGATGAAGATGTTCCGCTTCCCGTTCACCCAGATAACGTTGAGCCGGGCCTGGCCGTCAGCCTCCGTCACGGTGATGTGCTCTGCGGATGACAGTGCCGAATTATCATCGTCAAAGACAATGCTGTTCAGCGCCGGGGTGGATGATTGCTTATCGATGTACCAGAAATCCGGCGTCTGATTCGCCGCAGTCGCCGGGGCATCCGAAGACATCAGAATGGTGTAGCGGCTCATATCCCGGACAAGGTGATAATTCACGGATTTCTCCCGCGAGCCCGCCGGATACTTCGCCATCAGGTAGCTGTCCTTGTGGTCCGGGCCACACCGATGGCAGACCAGATATCCGGCCTCATCTGTAATCAGTCGGGACTCATTCCCGGCGGGTGCCGCAGACACATTGGCGCTCATTGCGAGGCAGGCCAGTATCAGCAACGAGACAATCTTTTGGGTCGTTTGTTTTATTTTCATCATGGTTTCAGCTGTAAGTGAATACGCCCAGGTCAGTGAATATCCGGGCTTCAATAACATTGCAGGTAATACCCTTCTGCCAGAGCGTGTTGCCAAATCGCCAGGTCAGGCTGTCAGCAAACTGCATCGTACGGGGCGTAAACGGGTCTTTATTGGGCCACCACCCCTCCATCTTCTGACCCTGAATGGTGGTCACGCCCTGCTTCAGCTGCGGGCATTTGCCCCGGTTTACATCGATATTTTTTATCTGAATCCGCTCCGTGCGGGCAGTCACAGTGACGTAGACACAGTCATTGCACTCCCAACCACTTTTCTGGATATCGACTTTTATGACGTCATTTTCTGCGCTTACCGCAGATGAGACGAGGCCTGCCATCAACGCCATTACAGCGGCGGCAGCAGAGAACATGTTCATATTGGCTCCTTGTGATGCGACAGGTGCGCTGTCGCGCTGACTCAGTGAATGTGTGCCCGGGGATTTTATAAGCGGGTTTTTCGCCTGGATAATGAAGATATCCGATCGGGTCGATCGAGAATTTCGATCGTGTATGAACGAAAAAACTTATCGAAATGTGAGATGTACGGAGAAAGTCAACCGAAGAAGAAGGACCAGACCGTGCGGGCGGCGCGGGCCACGGTATGCGTCACGGCCTGAAGGGCCGAGCGGGCAACCTGCGGCAGCTGGGCCAAATCAATGATGCGATCAATAACCTCCACGACCGCCTCGCCAAAGCCGGTGCGGGCGCTGCTGATAACGACTTCAGTGCGATAGCCGGTTTGAAGGTGCGATACCAGCGGGCTGCGGGCCTGCTTTGGGAGACGGGTAATCATGGCCTCCACCAGGCGCGAAAGCCGGTAACGCCCCCTGACGGAGATGGCCAGCACATCACGCTCAGCAATTCCCAGCTGGCGCGCGACAGCCTGTTGTTTCTGAGCAATATGTTCAGCCTGCAGCACTGAGGGTTGCGCGGAAGACCAGTTCCATTGCTCTGCCGGTTCGGTCTTGTCCGCCTGATTCAGTACCCATATCAACGGCGGCAGCGGCCCGTTGTACCCGGTAAAAACGGTCTGATAAAACTGCTCCTCTACCGAGAAGGCGCGGTCATCCGCCTTTAACACCCACAGCACCATATCAAGCTGTGGCATCAGTTCCTGATAAAGTTCGCGGTACTCATCATCACGTTGCAGGCTTTCTCCCACACCGGGCAGGTCAATCAGCGTCAAATAGTGAGAGCCAAAGCGCAGACGAACCCGTTGAGGCTCACGGGTACAGGCTTCAACCGCGTTAACAGCACAGACTTCACTGCGAAACAGCGCGTTACAAAGCGACGATTTGCCGACGCCAGTTTTGCCCATGATGCCAATCACCGGTTCGCAGGTAACAAGCTGGTCCAGCTCATGGATTAAGGACTGGCGTAAAGAACGTGGATAGCGCCGCAGGTGACGGCGAATCAGGGCATAACCTGAAGGTTTTTTCATGGCAGATTCCAGATAGCAAAAAGGCCATCCGGGTGGATGGCCTGTTGAAGTGATACGGAAGGGAATTCAGTAAGATGATATATAACTGTAATTTTTTTAGTTTTTATCTTTTAGCTGCGAGCAGCCCCATGCTCTCACACCAGAAATTGAGCGCATGCTCAATCTGAGTGAACCCAGGTAACTCAGGAACAATTTCGGATTATCCGAGCTAATTTTAAAATTAGCCGTACCGCCACAAAGGTCATCGAAAATGAATGATCCGCTCTGACACTCGACATTACCATCCAGTAGTGCATGATTACCCTTGCAAAAAACCTTGTTGCCCAATTCAAGATTATAGTTGAACACCACCGGGTAACCGTACCAGCCTTCTTTCAGGCTCGCCTTTTCAACCGAACGTATCCATAAATCGCGCAGGCATTCCGCAACTTTATCGGCGCCAGTGCTCCCGGTTATGTAAAACAGCATATAAATATAGGGTCGGTTTACACGCTTTTCGTTGCACATTAGCCATGAATACCCGGCAACGCACTTCCCATATTTAAGCACCCGCATGTGGTTCAAAAACAGCTTCAGAGCAAGATGAACCTTCTTTGAATGCTCAGCACCTCTGTCGTCATGATAAGCAGTCTTCCCATCCAGCGGTGTTATCACAAAAGAGAATTTCAGAGCCTTGACCGAGCCGTCAGCAGAAAGATTCTGGAATAATGTCGTAAAGGATTTACCGATGCTTTTGGCCTGGCGAGCTGAGTAGTAGCTGTTCATTTTTAAAACATACAAGTTATGTAAATTAACATACATGTTATAGCTAAATCATTATAAGTCAATGCATTAGCCCTTGGCAGCTTTTGCGCAAAATTTATACAGCAAGGTGGCTATCGGCGGGGAGGTTCTCTACCTCCATTGGGGCCTTAAACAACGATGGATTTACCTTTTCGGCGGTTCATCAGCCTGAAGGACGAGCGTTTAATTAAGGAATAAAATGATATTTTATAGAGAAGCACTTTCATAACTATTCCCCCTTCTCACCGGACCAACACCACGAGTTAAGTAACCAGTACTGTACTGAGATTACAATGCCGCTCACCTGCATCCCATTTCAAAACTGACGCCAATGTCCATTCCCATGACGATTACACTCACATGGAGAACCAGACATGTCATACCGCGACATTAACGATATCAATCTTAGCTATGTTCAGCACCCGACCCTGAACCGAAAGCTGCGACGTCATCAGGATCAATTATTTGAGCGTTATTCCAAGCTGCTGATGCTACGGGTGGACTTCTCGTATCTGCAGGACAGTGATTCCCATGGTGAGGGCGATATTCACTCTACAGTGGCCGATATCACCTTACTGATTCAACGTAGCCAAGATATTAAGGGGCTGGTGGGCTACGCATGGGTACTGGAGCATACCGAGCGACATGGTTTTCACATCCATGCGGCGTTTTACCTCAATGGTCAGAAACACCGCCGTGCATGGACCGTCTATGAAACGCTCAGGGATACCTGGAAATACGTGACATGGGGAGAAGGACATACACACCGGTGCGAGCCCAGGGAGGAGTACAGAGCACGGGGTGAATGGGTAACGCCCTACGACGACATTAAGGGCCGCAAGAGTATGCAGTACATCTTGAGCTATCTCAGCAAGCAGGAGCAGAAGACTTTGGGCGTTATCTGCCAGTTAAGTGACATCCCTGCTCCACCGGCAGCGGGCAGACGGCGGAAGGTCAGTTAAAAAATACGCCAGTGCCTCATCGTTTGAAGGAGTCTGCGTTCCCCATACCTGGCTCCTTCTCCCATTCACTCAAGGAGAAAAACGATGACAACTGATTACAACGTTCTTAACGACCAACTGGTGACGATGGCGTTTATCACCCAGCTCACAGGCCTGACGGACAAATGGTTTTATTTCCTTATAAAAAACGGCGAGTTCCCGAAGCCCATTAAGCTGGGCAGAAGCTCTCGTTGGTTGCAAAGCGAAGTAGAAGCCTGGCTACAGCAGCGTATCGACCAATCCCGCCAGTGATATCAAATCAAACCTTACCTCCTCTCATGTTTATCTGAATTCCCCCACAGCATACTTGCCAGACTGCCTGACATAGGCGGCTTTCGCCTGCGTGCTGTATGGCGAAGGTCCCTTACTATGAAACTAAAGATGCTTATTGAATCGGCACAACGAGAAGCATCGTCATGATGCAATTCCGTGCCATTGAACACGCCATCACCGAAGACGGTGAGTGGGTGACGCCAGAAGAACTTCCTCTGGATTATCGGGGACGACTGCTATGCGATTCCTGTCATGCCGAGGTTGTTATCGAGGAAGATAGGTCAGGGAATGAGATGTTTGTTCACTCCCGACATAATCGCAGCGAAAGAATCAAAAATCAGAGCTGCCGCTACGCAATGCGTCAACCTAAGCAACCAGCATCGACAAGCGCCGGTCACAGACGAAAACAACCACCTGCAGGTTACGCTGGCCTACGAGGTCCTTTGAATACCCGAAGAGGACTATGGCGATGCAATCAATGTGAACGTTCCTACTACGGCAGCAAGAAATGCCCCCATTGCGGCGAGTGGGTTTATACGATATCGCGCTAGCCAATTGCCAGAGGTCTGGCGAATCAGGAGGGCATATGCATTCCGCTATGCTCAGATCTATTGCCCTCCTGCCCAACCGAGATGTAACTGCTGACAATGAACATCATTCACTTCTTCTCGGCCTGTCAGTTCGGAGCTGCCCATACAGTCTCCCTTTGCGGACGTGGTCCATGTCTGGCAACGTGCTGATGCTGGTGGCTACTGCGCTGATACAGACGCATTCTCAAGAGCATTCCATTTAGCAAAACGCTCGTTTTCATGGACTGACTCCGTGGACATACCTATCGCTTAACCACACTTGTTATCGATCGGCGCCAACGATCAATATCGAAAAACTGATCTATCAAAACGATTATCTTTCATGCGCCCTGCCTGGTTATCCTTGTCTTAACTTACTCGCAGAAAAGCCTTTTATTACGGTTAGTTATCTAGCCGAGGCTTGCTACGCCCATTTTCCATGTATCCCAAATTACGAGGTCGCGAAGACGCGGAAAGATGAAGAGATGCGCACGTTGCAACAAAAAAAGAAGTGTCCTTGAGCGATGGCTCTCACTCGATAAAGAATTCTGCGACGAGTGCTTGTTTGATATCGACCAGGAAATCAGGGAAAGACGGATTATCCCGATCAGAAGGCTTAAAGATGACGATGAAGGGAAATAGTTACTCGTGATGAAGAATAAAATCGACGTTAGTGTCATTATCCCTACTTACAACGCCGTTGAGACCATTGGTAATCTGGTTAATAAAATCCTCAGCGAAACCCACGTGGCTATTGAACTTATCATCGTCGATGACGGTTCTACTGATGGAACAGCCAACGTTCTTCGTCAAATCCATGATGACCGACTCATTCTGATCGAGCAGGCCAATCAAGGTGTCTATGCTGCCCGAAATACTGCTCTAGCCTTGCACCAGGGAGAGTGGGTTATACTCCTTGATGCGGACGACGATATAGCAGATTGGTTCATTGAAAAAAGATGGCAAGCAGCTAGTGCGTTGCAGGCCGACGTCATGATCTTCAATGGCTGGCATTCTGATGCTGACCACCACCATCGAAGAGCAGTCCATCGAAAGCAGCCCTATGAGGCTACTCTCTCAGGTCATGAGTGGATTAGACACTGTGTTACACGCGGTGAATGGCCGCATTACCTGTGGCTGCAAATGGTCAGGTCATCCTATATCAGACAGTATTCACTATGCTTCCAGCCCGGCAGGAGCCATAAAGACATTCTGTGGACGGTTAATCTTGCGGCGAACAATGGCCGGTTCTGCGCATTGGATGTTAAGGACTATATCTATATCAGCAATAAGACCTCTATCACGCATCGGCCGGATTTCTACGATATTCGTGCCATAAGCTATGTTGAAGTGATCGCGGAAATTACCCAGCTAGCGGAACAGGAACAAAACAAAAAAATAAAGCTATTTTTGTACAGACATGCGCTGGTGGAGGCCCGTCACTTTTTGGGGTTATATCGGAAAAAGGTTATGGATAATTCCAGCGTTAAAACCAGTTTCAACAAAAATATATCCTTTGTCAGTTTATTCAAAGGCATTAGCAGCCTGAGTGACATATTTTTCTTTATCAAGCTAATGCGTAATATTTTATAGCGTGCATAAAATAATGCTCTGTTGGCACCGTCTAACCTTCTTAGTGCAAGACAATTGTAGTCCTAAAGCTACAAAATATTGCCGTATGTCATCACCAGGTAACATCTCTAAAGCAATGTTACCTGGTGGTGTCTCGAAAATTAACCTGGAAAACGATACTTGATAATTACAACTGACGTTGTTCCAGGCTGGAATATATCGTTTTAATTTCGCTTTTTAAACTTTCGCCACGGTATACCATCGACGTATCGTATCGTTGATACTTCTCATCGCGCGTAGCGCTAAACCAGTTAAAGGAACCGACGCAGAGCAGCCCCTCATCACCAATCACTATCTTACTGTGAACACGGTTAACCAGCTTCGTCGTGATGCCCATTTCATTCAACCTTTCCACTGCTTCATTTAGGCGCTGATGTTTCTCTTTGCGCTTTTCAAAATCTGCATGCTCTGTATTAAACGTTTTATCCGTTACTACAGTGATATCAATACCACGGGCGCGCGCCTGATACATCGATGCCAGAAAACCTGTTTGTTCCAGCTTTTGCCAGGTGAGCCACGGAGAAACAATAGTAATGCTCTGATTAATAGCGTCAAAAGTCTGATTCAGAAACGCATCATGTTGCTCCACCCCGTGTAGGGTTGAAATCTGCGTTTGCGAGGTATTTAAATCCCGGCGCTCCTGATACTCAAACTGCAATGCATTATCAGTGGAAGCAAACAGGTATTTCGCCAGCAATCCCCGTGGTGACGATCCGGGTTGGATCTCAAACAGATCCATATCACCAAATACCAGGAAGCTGTCTTTAGCTCGTGAAACGGCAACGTTCAGCATGCTGCTGTCGCTGTCAATAAAACTGCCATCTTCATGCTTTGAATATACAGGTGAGAAAAGCACAATAGCCCTTTCCGCCCCCTGCAATGAATGTACAGTACCGACTGTCAGCGAATTTTCATCGCCACTACAATTAATATCCAGCTTACATAATGACGATTTAATCGTACTGACTTGTGCCGAAAATGGGGTAACAACCCCCACTACTTTATGTAAAGGTTCGCCATAATGATGCTCGATTTCCTCTTTGTGCGCAGCAAGCCACGCAGCTATAGTCTCAGCTTCAAAGGCGTTATAACGGCTTCCTCCATTGGCCTGCATACCTTTACCATCAATATGCAAATATCCCATTGCAGGAAATATTGTCTCTTTTTCTTCACCTCGTTTGGGCTGCAACTTTCCGTGATAACAGAGGGTGTTACAGTAGCCAATGATGTTATCGAAGCAACGACGGTGTTCGTACAGGTACATCCCTCTAGCAAAGTCCGGATCATATTGATAGCGCGAATTAAACTGAGCGACCTTCATGACACTGCCAGATGCAGCACTCTTGCCTGAGTCACACACCAGGGCATAAGATTCGGTAAGTTCTTCTTGAGTACCACCAGGAAGGATGTTCTCCTCAACCATGTTGCCGATATCAATACCGGGCAAGCTATTCCAGATAGGCGCAATCTGTTCTGTGTCGCCAATCACCAGGGCTTTCTTCGCCAGTGCGAAAGAAGCTGCCGCAACCTCAGGCAACACCTGCCCCGCTTCATCGACAATCAGCAAATCGGCAAAGTTATATAAATAGCCATCATCAAACTTCTTGCCACCAACATGCTCCCTGATGAGCATATGGTGAGGAAGCATAAAGCAGGTCATCACGACACAAGGGGTGAGCTTCATTCTACGCAGCCAGCGGGCTTTAATGGCCTTCGCCCCTTTGAGACCTTTTTCTTTTTGAAGGTTATCGATAGCAGCCAAATCCATCAGCCACCGGCCTTCCCAGTAATGCGTCGCCAACAGAAACACCGGGAAACGGAGCTGTGTATCTGCAAGCTCATCGGCTTCGCACAGACTCAGCTCCGCCTCGCTTTGATTCCCCAGCGAATGGGTAATCTCGCGCCAGCGTATGGCAGCTTCGTTTTCACGTTGGTAAACGTCCTCAGCAAGTTCGATCTGCTGCTGATACTCAGCCTGCTCTTTAAGCGCCTGAGCAATCAGACCATCGATAAATGCATCAACGCCATCAGGCAGAGAACCCTGGAATGATGTCATTCTTTCGCCAAACGTAGCCTCCAAAAACAGCTTCATTTGATAGTGACGCTTAATACTAACGGCGGGAAGCCAGGAGAAGAGAGCAAACATGATCGACTCACCGGCTCGATATTGTTCCCACTGTTTTTTGCCCTGCGTTAATAGCGAGATTTCATTTGTTCTAGTGAGCAGTAACGTTCTCTTATCTTGAATATACTGTTCGAGATCGTCACTGATGGCATGCCGCTCCTGACGGATTGCGTTAAGGTCATCCCAAGCAGGTTCAATTTGCTCAAGCTCTGCAGAGAGTTCAACCAAATGCTGATGCAGGAGATCCACAACCTGTTCAGGTGAATGACATTCCTTATTCGGAAAAGCTGCCCTTGCCTTTTCAAGGAAGAAGCACCGGGCATCTTCAACATATTCAAGGGATTCAACACGGTTAAAAAAGTCTTCCGTCTGGTATTTTTTTACCGCCTCGGCTCTCCGTCCCGAAGACGGGAAGTAAGCGCCAAAGCTTTTTACTTCAGGTAACCAACGCCCAGCCATAGGCCCAGTGCCGGTAGCAAAATCTTTACCGAAGGCTTCGATAATGTTGGTAACGGCCTGATTGTTGGTTGATGTCGCAATCACCACCGGCGGTTCGGTTTTGTTTAAAGCCGCTCTCGCCCACTCAGTAGCAATGATTGAGAGAACCAGAGTAGTTTTCCCGGTTCCCGGAGGACCGTTCACGGCAAGAATATCGCCCGGCTGTTGAGTGAGATAATGGCTAAGGGCATCGCGCTGCGCCACAGCCAGCGGAAATTTATCACCGGAATGCCCCAGACGCTCACTGAACATGGCATTACTGGCTAGGAGCGGCTCAACAGAAGACTTCTCTTTCGCGGCAAAGCGTGCCAGTAATGGCACCTCTTTTTTACACGACAGCAGATGATCGTACATAGGCAGGATATGAATACTGGCACCGCCAGACTGGTTGGCTTTAATAATGTAGCCATAACCGGCTGGTTCATATTGCTCAGGTGATGCGAGCCATTTGCCAGCAACATATTTTAAAAGTTCATTTGCATCTTTAAGGTACTTTTGCCACAACTGCTGATAACGAGCATATCGTTCCGCTCGTTGTTCATCAGTCTCCCCACACAGCTCATCCTCATTACTGGGACCAAAAGTGATTGAATCATGCGTGGTTTTGTATCTGTCATATTCCGACATTTCACCAATAGAAAAGGTACCTTTAGGGAGAGGTTCAAGCAGGTCACGGGGAATGGTGGCAGGCGATGCGGGGAATAAAAAGCCTTCGCGGTTCAACAGTGCGGAAGTCACCAGAGGCGTAACTATACCTGGTGCGCCTGCCGTACGTTCCTTGCCATGCTTTAACAGGCGGATCCATACCTGCGGCCGTAACAACACCTCGACGGTTTTAACCTGCTCGTCTTCGCCCTTGAAGAACGATTGCACGATCTCTTCACCCAACCTTCCCTGATCGACATCCATCCATTGCGTGAATGAATCTTCATCTTTGCGCTCAAATGCCCCTTTTCCAGACTCGGCATCAGCTAAGGTATTACGCCAGTATGAAGTGAATCCTTGAGTATTAATATCCATTCACTATCCCGCAGCTTAAGTAAAATTATTGATTTCTTTGACATAAAATTTTCTCATGGCGAAATATTGTCCACAATACGAGTGGGATCGCAATAATTTGTTTGTGGCAGAATTGTCTATCGCAACGGGTCAGGCTACATTGATAGCATACAAAAAATGTTAAGGAAGCTAACAAAGAACCCACATAACTCATTGTTTATTAAAACAAATAATGATATAAGTATCGATGAGACCTCACAATGTTAGTTCTTTTTTAATGATTACAGGTTAAAATCTCATAATTAAGTAATTGCATTAGAACGGGCATAAACTAACCATGAATCCACATTCCTTGGTAAAGAAAAAAGAGCTTGGAGCTTACTACACTCCAGCAGAACTCAGCCAAGTGCTAGCCAACTGGGCGATAGAGTCTTCAAGTGATCACATCCTAGAGCCAAGTTTTGGTGGTTGCGGTTTTTTTGATAGTTGTATATCACGGTTAGTTAACTTAGGCTGTAACTCTCCAGCAAAACAACTATTTGGAGTAGACATAGATCCGCTCGCTTTTGATATCCTCAGCCAAAAATTTGGAACAATCTTATCTATAGAAAATCGTTTCATACAAAACGATTTCATAAAAGTAAAACCAGAAGATTTTATTACACCTACATTCGATACTATAATCGGAAATCCACCATATGTTTCTATGCACAATATGACAGAAACACAAAGATCATCCTGTGAAAAAATATTACACAATTCACCATTCTCAGGACAAACCATAGGAAGAAATGCAAGCCTTTGGGCCTTTTTTTTGTTACATAGCCTTTCATTTTTAAAAACCAGTGGTCGTGTTGCATGGGTTTTACCAAGCAGTGCATTACATGCAGATTATGCTAAAAAATTAATAGATATATATAAAAAACATTTTGATACAATTAAAATTGTAAAATTAGCTGAGCGTTACTTTCGTTCTGAAGGAGCAGAAGAAACTTCCGTGATATTAGTTGGTAGTGGATTCAGTACAACTGAAGTTAAGATTTGTAATTTTTCAGTATATTCTGTAGATGGAATTTCTGATCTAGATATAATTCTAAAAAACGGAAATGAGAAGAATAGTCATAGTGATGAAAATTATAAATTAGCGTTTATTTCAACAATAATAAAAGACACATATAAGCAACTAAATTCATCTACTTTCTCATACCAATTAAATGATTTTATTGATATTAAAATCGGTATGGTTACAGGTGCAAATAAAATTTTTATTGTAAACAAGGAAATATTAGAAGGAAATAATATTCCTGCAAGTTGTGTTAAACCTGTAATAGGGCGGTTTTCCTCACTTATTGGGATCAGACACACAAAATCTAGGCAGCAGATGATTGAAAATCATAACCATCGTGTGTTTCTAGTAAACCCATCTTTGGAGCAGATGGAGGCCAAAGATTGCAATGTCAAAAAATATTTATCTCAGCTTCCATATTCAGAAATATTAAAAAATAGGACGTTCAAAAAAAGAACCTATTGGTTTTCGCCCGATGATAACATAATCCCAGATGGTTTTTTATCATATATGATTCACTTAGGCCCGAGATTGGTTATTAACCAAGCAAAGGTTAACTGTACAAACTCAATACACAGAATCTTTTTCCGTAAAAAAACCACATTAAAGAACAAATTAGCAATATCTTTAACACTCTTATCTACCTACTCACAATTCTCAGCTGAAGTTGAAGGTAGAGCTTATAGTTCAGGAGTATTAAAAATAGAACCTAGTGCTGGAAAAAGAATAAAAATTCTACTTAACGATCATTGTATAAATTTATTAAATGATGTATTAAAAAATGTTGAACATCATATAAAAAATAATGAGTTACATATAGCAACAAAAATCATTGATAAGGCATTGATACAATCTGGATTATTAACTCAAGTGCAATGTGATGTCTTATCAGAAGGTCTTTTATTCTTACGAAAAGAGCGATACAAAGGTGTGAGAAACTTCGATGAACAATGAAAATGAACTCAAGAAACAGTTGCTCAAAACAATTACCGTCTCAAAAGATGGTGCGCTACTTATTAATGATAATATCGATTATGATCGCTTAATCGAACTCTCAGAAAAAATTTCAGCTTTTGACAAAGAGAATGTTCGTTTCTCGGTTGATGCAAAGTTAGTAGAACGCTTAGGTGAGCAACTTGTAGCAAAAAAAACAACCGCATTGAGTGAGTTGGTCAAGAATGCTTATGATGCAGATGCTACAACCGTTTTTGTAGAATTCATTGGAACTGAGGAGCCAGGGGGAAAAATCAACATTCAAGACTCAGGGAATGGAATGAATTTTGATGAATTAATCAATGGTTTCATGAAAATTAGTACTGCAGATAAAGCAGAAAACCCTGTATCCCCTTCATATTCCCGCCCCAGAGCAGGTAAAAAAGGGATTGGAAGATTTTCTGCGCAAAAAATAGGTTCTTCATTAAAAATAATAACGAAAAAAAAGGATGATGACTTTTATACATGTATTGATATTGATTGGGATCTATATTCTTCTGGACAATCAATACAAACAATTAAGAACAAAATCACGCATGATCATACCAATGATTATAATTTTCAGCATGGTACTCGGTTGGAAATTGGTAATGTAAAAGAAGCATGGACAGACAATAATATCTCTACTGCCTTTCATTATCTATCTAACATTATAATGGTCAGACCAGCTGATGGTAATTTAGATCCTGGCTTTGATGTTAAATTCAATTTTATTGACAAATCAGGTAAATTGACCGATTTTATTTTAGATGATAATTCTGTATATTTTTCTTCCGCTGATGTCAAAGTCACAGCAGAAATGAAGAAAGGATATTGTTTAATAGATATCAAAGGTATTAATAACCCCAAGCTAGACAAACAATTAACGATAGAAGAGTATTATTTTGAAGATCTTTTAGAATGCGGTTATAGATTAGAGCTACATTATTTTGGATTGTCACAAGGAGATCCAAAAATTAAATATTTGAACGGTTTCTTACGTTCCAACGGAGGTATAGTACTCTATAGAAATGATTTCTATGTTGCTCCCTATGGGGAAAGATTCAATGACTGGCTAAGTTTAGATGAATCATCTAGACGAAGAGTCATATTACCCCCACACTCCAATACAAACTTTATTGGTGGCGTTTATGTCTATGACCCTGCTGGTAATAAATTTGAAGAGACATCATCACGCGAAGGTGTACTTGAAACAGAGAGCTTCAATCACTTAGTTGAATTAACAAAAAATATTGCTATAAAAGTTGCTTCTCATGTTGCTTCTGAAAAAGGAAGAAAAGTCACTGCTTCTCAAAAATATGAAAAGTCTAAGCCATTAAAAGAAAAAGTTGAAGAACAATTTGCAAATCTAAAAAATAAAATTATACAAAAAAGCGAATTAAAAACAACCCATCAAAGTGATGATAACGCTATTCAAACTGTTCATTCCACTGATGAATATCTAAAATTGGATAATGAGATTGAGCAAGAAATAATCACCTTTGATAATACCCTAAAAGAATATGTTAATGAGCAATTAATGTACAGAGTATTATCATCTATGGGGCTTGCTATTTCTGAATTCACTCATGAAATACAAACATATTTAACTAACTTAAGACTCAATAGTGTCACTCTTTTAAAACTTTCAGAAACTAATCCAGAAATATTAGAAATTCAGGGTGAGCTTGAGACTAACTTATCAATGCTTGTCGCGTATACTGACTTCTTCGATGGAACAATGCGAAGTAATTCCAATCGTGAAAAAAATCACTACGAAATAAGGCAAATCATAAATAAATTTTATAGTGCCATGTCACCAACGATTCAACGTAGGGGATATAAATTTGAATCGAAATTCGACTCATGGGATATATGGACAAAAAAACTACATATTTCAGAATTAATGTCTATTTTAATAAATTTATTTACAAACTCAATTAAAGCAATTCAAAGAGCTAACCCAGAAAAGGGTAAAATTCATCTTGATGTAAAGACAACTGAAAATTATATTACTATTAGGTTTGAAGATAATGGAGATGGAATTCCTGAAGATAAATGGGCTGAGATATTTAGGCCGTTATACACTACAGAAATACCTGCGAAATCTTATTCATCTGAAAATCAATATATGAGAGGCATGGGGCTAGGTCTTTCAATAACGGAACAAATCATTACAGAGTTAGACGGAGAAATATCCGTTACCTCACCTTCTGAAGGTTACAAAACTTGCATTAAAATAATACTGCCTAGAGCTAAAGAATCGGAGATTCCTGAAGATGCCTACTAAATATCTATATATTGATGATGACCGCTATGAAACTGTGAGAGCATATATAAATACGCTCGAAGCACAATCTGATGAAAAATTTAAAATTCACCATCGACAAGTTATGAATATAAAAGATGTCGTGAATTTAATAAGAGAAGAAGGATTTAAAGGTGTTATAATCGATCAGCAATTAACAGCGGAAAGTGATGATAATCTTAAAGTAGATTATTTTGGTACTACCTTGGCACAACACCTTAGGACAGTAATGGCAATTGGTGAAATAGCTGTCATGCCTTTAATTTTACTATCTAATGAAGAGAGGATTGTTGAATCCTTTACTCCTGATGATTCTTCTCATGATCTTTTTGATTATGTAATTAAAAAAAACAAATTAGCTGATCGAGGAATTCCTAAAAAAGCAGCAGAAGCCTTAAATGAATTAATTCATGCTTATAAATTAGCAAATGAAGTTCATAATAAAAATGGGGAAGATCTTCACGATAATAGCATTATGACTATTTTGGGGATAGATGAGGCTAAATTTGAACAAGTCGATAAAAGATTCATTGATTTCATAAAAGCAAAATCACATGATACTCATGCTGTAGTAAGTGCAATTTACTCAACATTAGTTCGCAGTGCTGGAATGTTAGTTACTGAAAAGATGTTGTTAACGCGTTTAGGGATAGATCAAAGCACTTCAGCCGACTGGGAAAATTTAAAGTCACGTTTTGACAATTGCTTATATAAAGGTATTTTTAGTACAAAAAAACGTTGGTGGTTTTCTTCAATAGAAGATTGGTGGTTTTCAATATCTCCAGAAAATCCTATACTTCAATCTTTAGATGTGAATGAGCGAGTTGAAATATTAAAACAGAAAACGAATCTAGTGGGTTTAAAGCCAATAACTTTATCGTATAAAGGAAACCAAAGCAGTCACTTATGGATAAATTGTGTTGCTACAGATGTTCCATTAGATCCGTACGATGCACTGAGAGCTAGAGATCCTGATCTAAAACCATGGGAACAACCTAAATATTTAGACCTTTTAGCAGTTCTCGAAGGTAAAACAGGTAAATACAGTGTCCATATTGAGGATAGAACTAAACGTTTAACACTGAAGGCGAGGTTAAAACCAGATGCCTAGTCCTCTAGAACTTGCCCAAGATTTAGAAAGAATTGCCGATATCTTAATGGAAGAAAACTTTATCTATAATCCTAGCCCATTGAGGAGTGTGAGAGATCAACTTAAAAGAAATCCGAAAAAATACTCTATAAATGGATTGATTTTCCACAGCGTAAATGGTGAATATGTCAGATCAGGGATATGGGATAAAAGCCTAGATGTTAAAATGAGCGGCCAAGTAGATATTAATGGCGATGATTTTGTTTATTCAAACGTCTCCAAGATGGTCATTGATATTGAATACTCCTGCCTTAAGGAAGAGGATGTATCCGAATGCAAAGGTTGTTGGCATATGGACTACCATGTTATGCCCGGGAATCCTCCATTATATATGCACCCAGATTATCACTTACATCACGGCGGAAAAAAGATTGCCGAACTGAATAATTTTGGCGATTTAGTTATTCTTGATACACCCAGAGTGATGCATCATCCCCTAGATATTATCCTAGGGATTGATTTCGTAATATCTAATTTCTTTTCAGAACGAGAATGGCGAAAACTTCGAGCTAGGAAAGAATACCACTGTATAGTAGAGAAAGCTCAAGAAAGCTGGTGGAAAGATTATTACTCTACTTTAAGTTCCTATTGGGATAGCAAAAACAAATCAACAAGAAAAGATCTGGATGCTGTTATTTCAGCAAAAAAATTAAACCCTCATTTCATATGAGATTAACTAATCAGGGAATGGGTATACATCCACTCCCTGATTCTATTTTGAAGCAACTAATAAAATACTGTATAATGTAATTTATAACTTTCAGATTCACTATACATTCGTTTTTATTGATACTTTATGTTTTATCAAAATCAAATGGGCTTACTGCTACCTCCCTGTTCGTATCCAGATAATCCGCCCACCACTGCAGCATTATCCTACGCTCCCCAAGATGCTCCGCCTTATGGATGTAAGCTGCCCGAACAGAGCTACGCTCCTGATGGCTCATCTGCCGCTCTACAGCATCCCTCGACCACAATCCCGATTCAATCAAAGAACTACACGCCATAGTCCTGAAGCCATGTCCACATACTTCCGTTTTCGTGTCATAACCCATCACTCGCAGAGCCTTGTTAATCGTATTCTCACTCATCGGCTTACGCAGATCGTGATCGCCCACAAAGATCAGCTCTCGGTTTCCATTCATGTTTTTGATCTTTTCCAAAATAGCTAAGGCTTGCCGCGACAAAGGAACAAGGTGAGGCGTCCGCATCTTTGAACCACGCTGTGAATGTTTAACACCGTCCAGCGCTTCACGCTCACCGGGGATCGTCCACATGGCCGTTTCAAAATCCACTTCTGACCAGCGAGCAAAACGCAGTTCACTCGAACGAATGAAGACCAACAAAGTGAGTTCAACAGCTAATCGAGTTAAGGGTCTGCCAGAGTAATGATCAATGCGGTGAAGTAATTCGGGAATACGTTCAAGATCTAGAGCCGCACGGTGCTTTCTTTTCGCCGTAGCAACCGCACCGGCAATCTCTTGAGCGGGGTTGTAGTCGATTAACCCACTCTGCACAGCAAAGCGCATAATCGCGGTAGTACGCTGCTGCAAACGAGCAGCGACTTCGAGACGCCCGGACGACTCCACCGCTTTGATGGGGACAAGTAGATCCCGTGTCTTCAGGTCAGCAATGTTCCGCTTACCGATGGCAGCAAAGAGATTATCTTCGAGACTTTTCAAGACACGAGCACTATGTGCTGAAGACCATTTCTGATTACTGGCGTGCCACTCTCTGGCGACCACTTCAAACGTTATCGCTTCCTGCTGTTGTTCTACCTTAACAGCTTTCTTGTTCTCACTGGGATCGACACCATTAGCTAACAGCTTACGGGCTTCATTCCGGCGTGCCCTGGCATCTGCCAGCGAGACTTCAGGGTATTTCCCCAGCGCCAGCATCTTCTCTTTTCCGCCGAAGCGATAACGAAGTCGCCAGTATTTAGAACCGTTAGGGTGAACCAGCAATACCATACCGTCACCATCAGTGAGCTTATAGGCTTTTGCTTCAGGCTTAGCCGAACGAACCTTCACATCACTCAGAGCCATGATGAGTATCCTTTCAAGGGTTCTGTGTGGGTACAATCATTATCGAACCGGGATATACCCGCAGATGTACCCGCAGCAGTAAGTTGATGTAGATTGAATCAGGTTGACTTAGGTTGAGTGAAAAAGCGAGGAAAGCCTTGCAGATACTGGATTTCAGGCACAAAAAAAGACGTCCGTTGACGTCTATTGATGTTCCGATGGTGCCGAAGGCCGGACTCGAACCGGCACGTATTTCTACGGTTGATTTTGAATCAACTGCGTCTACCGATTTCGCCACTCCGGCACGGAAGGGATCTGCTGATAGCGGTTGGGATTATACCTGTCATCTGCCGTCATGCAAGCGGCGTTCATGCTTGCGTCGGTTAAGTGCTGAAAATTGCAGCAGCGAGCTATTTTGGGTCGATTTCACTCACACTGGAATGCATCCAGAACGCTCATCTTACTCAGCCAAAAGAAGCACAACGCTCAGATATCTCAGACAATCCTCCCCTCTTCCCCGTGCATCCTGCCCCCTTCTGCTAAGCGCCGCGCAGCGCCATGCTCTACACTTCCTGTTCAACACCATAATGAGGGAAGTGCGATGTCCATCATCAAAAGTTACGCAGCGAAACAGGCGGGTGCAGACTTGGAAGTGTGGGAGTACGACGCGGGCGAACTGCTGCCAGAAGACGTTGAAGTGCAAGTGGACTACTGTGGGATCTGCCATTCCGACCTGTCGATGATCGACAACGAGTGGGGCATGTCGAGCTATCCGTTAGTTGCGGGTCACGAAATCATTGGTCGTGTGGCGGCGCTGGGAACGGCTGCGCAGAGCAAAGGCCTGAAAGTGGGTCAACGCGTGGGTGTGGGCTGGACAGCGCGAAGCTGTGGGCATTGCGACGCGTGCATCAGCGGTAACCAAATCAACTGTCTGGAAGGCTCGGTGCCGACCATTATGAACCGTGGCGGTTTTGCCGATAAACTACGCGCCGACTGGCAATGGGTCATTCCGCTGCCAGAAAGTATTGATATCGAAACGGCTGGCCCGATGCTGTGCGGCGGGATCACCGTCTTCAAACCTCTGTTGCTTAATAACGTGACGGCGACCAGTCGCGTCGGCGTGATTGGCATCGGCGGTCTGGGGCATATCGCGATTAAATTGCTGCACGCCATGGGCGCGGAAGTGACGGCGTTCAGCTCGAATCCGGCGAAAGAGAAAGAAGTGCTGGCGATGGGTGCAGGCCGCGTGGTCAACAGCCGTGACCCGGAAGCGCTGAATGCGTTGGCTGGGCAGTTCGATCTGATCATCAACACAGTGAGTGTCGATCTGGACTGGCAGCCGTATTTTGAAGCGCTGGCATACGGCGGCAACTTCCATACCGTCGGCGCGGTGATGAAGCCGTTGCAGGTGCAGGCCTTTACGTTGATTGGCGGCGACCGCAGCATCTCCGGTTCTGCCACCGGTAACCCGTCTGAACTGCGCAAGCTGATGAAATTTGCCGGGCGCAGCAAAGTGGCACCAACCACCGAATTGTTCCCGATGTCGCAAATCAATGAAGCACTGAAACACGTCCGCGAGGGTAAAGCCCGCTATCGCGTGGTGCTGAAAGCAGACTTTTAAGTATTGCTGAGTGACGTATTGCCCGGCGGTGCAACACTTGCACCGCCGGGCATTTTCATTTAAGCGTTCGGCACGCCCGGAATCACTTCGGCGCTCTCTTTTTGCTGCGACGCATGTTCTTCTTTCGCTTTTAAACGATCCCACGCGCGGAAGAACGGATAGTAAATCACCAGCGAAATCGCCAGATTCACCCCTTGTAGAATGGTGCCGGAGACATGCCCGCCAGTCGCCAGATAACCGCTGAGGAAAATCGGTGTGGTGAACGGCAGCGCTATGCCCGCAGGCGGTGCAACCAGCCCGATCGCCATCGCGGTATAGCTGACAATCACCAGCAGCACAGGCGTCAATATAAACGGCAGGAAGAAGTACGGGTTCATTACCAGCGGTATACCAAACACCATCGGTTCGCTGATGTTAAACAGCGCGGCGGGTGCGGCGATTTTCCCGAGCTGTTTCATCTGCGCGCTACGGCTGCGGAACACCATAAAGATAACCAGCCCTAACAGCGCACCCGTTCCCCCTGGGGCAATCCACAAATCATAAAACTGCTGAGTGATGATGTGCGGAATAGGCAGGCCGTTCTGGAACGCAGTCAGGTTCTCCGCCATGTTCGATAGCCAAACGGGCTGTATGAAGACCAGCACAATCGCATCGCCATGCAGGCCGAGCGTCCACAGAATACCAATCAGAATAACCGAAATGATCATGCCTGGCAGCGTGCCACCCACGTGATGCATCGGGATGCCGATAAGTGTGGCGATCATGCTATTAATATCGCCGAACGGTGAGGCTTCTACCGCCAGACGCAACGCTAACACTACTGCCAGTACGCAGAAACCCGGCACCAGCGCGAGGAACGATTTTGCCACCGCAGGCGGCACGCCATCCGGCATGCGGATAACCAGATTACGGTTGGCGACGAAGCGATAAATCTCGGTGGAAAGCAGCGAAATCACAATCGCCACAAACAGCCCCTGGCTGCCCACGAAATTGATCGGAATAACGCCCTTTACCACTTCTGCCGCGCCTTGAACCGGCGTAAACAGTGTGTTCTGCGGAATGGTCATCACGAACGCCACCAGCGACATCGCCCCGGCGGTGAGCGGGTCAAGCGTGCGGTACTTTTCCGCCAGGCGGTAGGCGATGCCGAAGCTCGAAATCAGCGCCATGATGTCGTAGGTCGCCTTTACTGGATACAGCATCTTATCGCGCCAGACATCGCCAAACAGATGGGTCATCAGATCGGCGTAGCCCGGCACTGGCAGGTAGGCGAAAATCAGGAAAAACGAGCCAATCAGCATAAACGGCATGTTGAGAATAATGCCGTCACGGACCGACAGGACGTGCTTTTGCCCGGCGATTTTCAGCGCGACGGGCATGACATAGCGTTCAATGAGCGTTGTTTTTGACATTTGTAACCCCGTCTCTTGCGTTAAAAAATCGTTATTAATTAAATTGCGGTAACCACTGGCGATTCAGGGTTAACACTTCTTCCAGCAACGCCTGCGCGTCGGTCACGTTGCCCACTAATGGGTTGGTGACCAGCGCCAGCAGCGCACTTTCACGGCAGCCATGAACAGCCGCTTCAATCGTTAAATGCTCGAACGCTTTGACCTGTTGGGTCAGGCCATTCATTGCCGGAGGCAACGGACCAAACGCCAGCGGGCGTGCGCCTTGTGCGTCGATTATGCTGTTGGTTTCCACCACCGCGTCATCATCGAACCCGTGAATGGCACCGTTGTTGCGGGTATTGACCACCATCTCTTTACCGAGGTTGTTGTGGATGGCGTTGATCAGCTCCACCGCCACTTCGGAATAGTACGCGCCGCCACGGAAGCTCAACTGCTCTGGTTTTTCATCCAGACTCGGGTTGGCGTACAGTTCAAACAACTCCTGCTCGACTTTCATCACCTGTTCGGCGCGCGTGCCCTTGCCTTTCGCCGCTTCAATTTCGTCAGCCAACATCGCTGGCGTCAGCCAGAAATAGCGGTGATACGGACAAGGAATGGCATTCAGCGCTCGCAGGAAATCAGCAGGCCACGGCAGCTCTTTGATGTTGTTCATTGACAGCGCATTGCCATCGCACAACATTTCAATCACCTCAGCCGTCACATCTTTACGGTCCCGCATCACTTTGTGGATCCATACCATGTGGTTCAGCCCGGCAAAGCGCAGATTAAGCGTGGATTCATCGGCATCGAGCATTTTGCCAATCATGTGCTGCATGTTGATCGGCACGTTGCACAGGCCGATGATTTTGGCTTTGCTGTAGCGGCTGACCGCCTCGGTGACAATCCCGGCCGGGTTGGTGAAGTTGAGGATAAAGGCGTCGGGAGCCAGTTCTTCGACTTTACGCGCCACTTCCAGGATCACAGGAATAGTACGCAGCGCTTTAGCAAAGCCACCGACGCCTGTGGTTTCCTGGCCCAAAAGGTTGTATTTCAGCCCTAACCGCTCGTCCTGCGCTCGCGCCGCCAGTTGCCCGACACGCAGTTGCGTCAGTACGAAGTTCGCGCCACGAATGGCATCATCCAGCGTAAAATGGACGCTCACTTTGACGTGTTCGAGCCCTTTGTGTTTGAGCATGCGCTCGGTCAGCGCGGCAATAATGCCCACTTTCTCGCGTCCCGATTCCACGTCCACCAGCGCCAGTTCCGTCACCGGAAGCTGCTCGTAGCGCACGATAATCCCTTCAATCAATTCTGGGGTGTAGCTGCTACCACCGCCGATGACGGCGATTTTCAATGCTTGCATGATGACCTCGTTTTCGGCACACAGAAGCCCACGCGTGAACGCGAACGTCACGCGAAAGTGCCAGTCAGATTAAAAAAGGAAAATCAGTGAGCGATCAGGGCCAGGGCTTTGTCGAGTACCGCCGCGCCACGCATCATACCGTAGTCGGCCATGTCGATAACCGCAACGGCTTTACCTTGTGGCTCGGCAATGGCGGAAAGGCGGGTGATTTCATATTTGACCTGCGGGCCGAGCAGCACCACATCTGCGCCCGGCAATTCACGTTCGAATTCAGCGACGGGTACGGCGTAGATATCCAACTCCAGCGAGCGCAGTTGGGCTTCGGCTTTCATTTTGTTCACCAGCATGCTGGTCGACATCCCAGCGGCACAACACAAAACGATTCTTGGCATAACTTACCCCTTCGATGGTTCATGCGGTCATTCAGGACGCACATGACTATATTGTTAAGATTATGTGATAGAGAAGGCTATATGAAATTTATTTTCATGGATGTGATCAATGCATACTTTTCATTCATTTTTTTGAGAGGGGCGTCGAGGTGCCTAAAAGGCGCTGCGCGTGGCATATCCCTTGGGATCGCTCGCTTGCAGGCCGCGGAGTGGGCGGAAAAGTAACGATAAAAAAAAGCCAGCAGGAGTCAGCTGGCTGGGGGAGGCTAAAACATCAATCACACGCTTGCCATTGATGTGAACCGAACGGATGACAAAATTATTATCTGCCGCAAAAGTGTTTAATACGGCCTCATTATTGCGCTGAACCGTGAGGCCAGAATAATTATTTTACAGATACGTAATTTTAAACTGGGCAGAAAGCGAGACATTCCCCGGCGTCGGTGCATAAGAAGATGACACCAAACACGCAATCAGTTTCAATGTTCCAGAACTGGCGCCCTCGCCACTGTAGGAGGTTCCAACGTTATACGATGTGCTCATCTCTTCATTCACATCCAAGCGATTATATTTTCCTTTAACGCTTGCTGTTGCATCCCAAAAAGCAACGCCGACATATTTAGCCGCATCGGTAGTCGCTGTATTAGCAAGAATCGTCGGGTCAACCGTATCCTCGGCACCCAGAATACTCATTTGTGCCATTTGGTTATCCATGCAGCCTTGAAACTCAACGCGCACAGTTTGTATTTGCCCGGTAGAAGACTGAGGCTGATCGATAGTACTGATTGGCAGGGCATAAACATTAACCGGGCCAAAATCGATAGTGCTCGGTAGTGTTACTTTGCAAGGGTTAGCTTCAGCGTCACCGCTAAAGTGTACATCTTGTGATTCCACCGTTTCAAACGCATTGGCGACGCCAACGCCCAACAGTGAAAGCATCGCGCTAAAAACCATTTTCGTAAAAGCATTCATGATAACTTTCTCTTTAATTTTAAAGTAGATACGCTAAATAAATCGGGTAATACACGATCGAATTACCGGCATTGCCTCATTTCTGCATACCCGTTAAAGGTAAGTGATTTTAAACCGGGCGACCGCTGCGATATGCCCGGCAGTAGCAGGAATACTTTCAGGTCTGACTAAACTGGCTTTTAAATGGATCGAACCGCGCGTGACATCACCGACAGCCGCAACGCCAATCTGGTAAATAGAGGACGTGCCGCTATTTAAATCTATTTTCGTGTCTTTATGTGACGCCGTATCCCAAAATGAAATAGCAATATTGGATGCCGCAGTCTCTTCCGTCTCAGCATTTGCCAGCACCGTTTCATCGGCTGAATCGGCAATACCAGAAACTGAGACTTCGGCCTGTTGACTCTCAGGACAACTCTCAAATTGAATATTGTATATTTGGGTATTCTCTCCATTTACTGTCTCACTGGAGCTAAGACTGAGAGAATCGATATTAATATGTCCAAAATCGACGACATCAGGAAGTATCACCTTACACGATGTGCTGTTCAGGTTGCCAGAAACCGTCAGGTCATACGCTTCTGTTCCTGTAAAAGCCGTCGCAACGCCAATCGGTAAAAATGAAGCTGAGAGCAGACTACATAATATTATTTTCGCCAGAGTATTCATATAATATCCTTTAATTTCCCTATCAATAACCCTCTAATCATATTGATATTGCTCAGAGGTTATGTGCACTATTTCATCACCAACATCACGCCGTAAAATAAAGCCAATCAGCATAATCATTACCGTGTTCGGTGACCTACGCCGTCTCAACTCGCTTATATCTTATTGATAACAAGGTTGATGAGCAGATGAACTTTACTGTCGGCGCGGGTGTACATAAAGTGCTCCGATGTCTATTCGTGGACCTCAGAAAGCGCATTTTCAAACGCCAACACACCAGTTATCGCGGGTTTCCCAGAGTAAAGCGGCGTCGCGAAATGGCGCTGAAATACAGTACTCAGAAGAAAAAAGGGCATTTTTTGCCGCTAAAAACAGCTAATTTCCTGTCATTCGAGCGACGCAACGCCCGTCGCACATCGATAATATATTGTTAAAAACGCGATCCAGATTGTGAACCAGCCTTAGCCGTCATCGCGAAATAGTGGTATAACGTGGCTATAAGCATATGAAAAATATTTTCAAATCGTGACTTCACGCAAAGGGCAGAACCGGATGGATATCGTTGTTCAACTGAAGGATGGGATGAGCCGTTTCAGCACCCAGGAATCCCGGGTGGCGGCGTTTATTCTGGAAAACATGAGTTTTACCGCCAGCGCCTCGATTGACGAACTGGCAGCGAAAGCGGGCGTCAGTCCGGCAACCATCACCCGTTTTGCCCGTTCGGTGGGCTGCGATGATATTCGTGATCTGCGTAAACAACTGGCGCAGGCCAGTGAGCGTCGCTCGACGTGGGTGTCAGGGAACAGCGCTGCACTGCCTTCTGCCTGGCGCGATCGCTTTGATACCATCAATTTGACGCTCACCCACCAGTTGCAGCACACCAGCGAAAGTGCGGTAGAGAAGCTAAAATCACGCCTGCAAACCGCCCGTGCCGTGCACTGCTTTGCGCTCGGCGACCAAGATGTGCCGCTGGCGACGCTGCTGCAACATCAGCTGCTGCCGCTCGGGATTGCCATTAACCTCTGTCAGGACGGCAACCTGATGCGCATGATCGCCAGCACCCTGAGCGACGATCATCTGCTGCTGGTCCTGGCAACTGGCCCCGCAGATAACCTGCTGCAAAGCGCCACGTTGCAAGCCAGAATGCAGGGCGCGACCATATTCGCTCTGACCCCGGATTCACACGCGCTAAGCAATATGGCGGCAGAAGTGCTGCCGCTGGCCTCTTCTGCTCAAGCGGCGCGATACGCCCTGCTGATGCTTGTCGATTTACTCAACGACACGCTCATCGCGTGATCTCCCTCACAGCGCGACCTGCGCTGTGAACCTCTGATTTTGCGGCTTTTTTGCACACTTCAAACTATCAGAAATTTCACTATAAGCCACATTGCCCGCCTACTGCGCTGTCCCATTTTTACTTTGTTCTGAATCAAAAAAATCGCAAACATGTTTAATGCAAATCACTACATATAGAACTTAAAATGCCCCCCCGACCCTATATATTGTATTAATCGTTTATTCTCACACCAATTCCTCAAGACGTTGGGTGCTGAAATTTGTGGATAAAAGGGTCGTGACAGAAGGTAAGTAGTGGGTGAATAAGCCCAATTGCAACTTCGGTCAGCATTCTCCTCTGTGGATAACCTGTTCTTATAATTATGGAGTGATCATGACACCGCATGTGATGAAACGAGACGGCTGTAAAGCGCCTTTCAACTCAGTACGCATTCAGGAAGCTATCCTGCGTGCGGCCAAAGCAGCGGGAGTCGATGACGCAGACTATTGCGCCACCGTCGCAGAAGTCGTTTGCTCGCAAATGCAGGGCCGCGACAGCGTTGATATCAATGAGATCCAGACCGCAGTTGAAAACCAGCTGATGGCAGGCCCACATAAGCAACTGGCTCGCGCGTATATCGAATACCGTCACGACCGTGACGTGCAGCGCGAAAAACGTGGCCGTCTGAATCAGGAAATTCGTGGTCTGGTTGAACAAACTAACTCCGCCCTGCTCAACGAGAACGCCAACAAAGACAGTAAAGTGATCCCGACCCAGCGCGACCTGCTGGCGGGTATCGTCGCTAAACACTACGCTCGTCAGCATCTGCTGCCGTACGACGTGGTTCAGGCGCACGAGCGTGGCGAAATTCATTACCACGATCTCGACTACTCACCGTTCTTCCCAATGTTTAACTGCATGCTTATCGATCTGAAAGGCATGCTGACCCAGGGCTTTAAGATGGGTAACGCGGAAATTGAGCCGCCGAAATCCATCTCAACCGCCACGGCCGTCACCGCGCAAATCATCGCCCAGGTCGCCAGCCATATTTATGGCGGCACCACCATCAACCGCATTGATGAAGTGCTGGCCCCGTTTGTGAGCGAGAGCTTTAAAAAGCACCGCCAAACGGCAGAAGAGTGGCAGATCCCGGATGCCGATGGTTATGCGCATTCCCGCACCGAAAAAGAGTGCTACGACGCGTTCCAGTCGCTGGAATATGAAGTGAATACACTGCACACCGCCAACGGTCAGACCCCGTTCGTCACCTTTGGTTTTGGTCTCGGCACCACTTGGGAATCGCGCCTGATTCAGCAGTCCATTCTGCGTAATCGCATTGCCGGCCTCGGTAAAAACCGCAAAACCGCGGTGTTCCCGAAACTGGTGTTTGCGATCCGCGACGGCCTGAATCACAAGTTTGGCGACGCCAACTACGACATCAAACAGCTGGCGCTGGAGTGCGCGAGCAAGCGTATGTATCCGGACATCCTGAACTACGACCAGGTGGTGAAAGTCACCGGTTCGTTCAAGACGCCAATGGGCTGTCGCAGTTTCCTCGGCGTGTGGGAAAACGAAAATGGCGAACAGATCCATGAAGGCCGTAACAATATCGGCGTGATCAGCCTGAACTTGCCGCGCATTGCGCTCGAAGCGAAAGGCAACGAAGCGGCGTTCTGGACGCTGCTGGATGAACGTCTGGAGCTTTGCCGTAAAGCGCTGATGACGCGTATCGCCCGCCTGGAAGGCGTGAAAGCGCGCGTGGCCCCGATTCTGTATATGGAAGGCGCGTGTGGCGTACGTCTGAAAGCAGACGACGATGTCTCAGAAATTTTCAAAAACGGCCGCGCATCCATTTCACTGGGTTATATCGGCATTCACGAAACCATCAACGCGCTGTTTGGCGATTCGCACATGTACGACAGCGAAGCGCTGCGTGAAAAAGGCGTGGCGATTGTCCAGCGCATGCGCGATGCAGTTGACCAATGGAAAGACGAAACCGGCTACGGTTTCAGCCTGTACAGCACGCCAAGCGAAAACCTGTGCGACCGCTTCTGCCGTCTCGACACCGCCGAATTCGGCCTGATCGATGGCGTGACCGACAAAGGGTATTACACCAACAGCTTCCACCTCGACGTGGAGAAGAAGGTGAACCCGTACGACAAAATCGATTTCGAAGCGGCCTACCCGCCAATCGCGAACGGCGGTTTCATCTGCTACGGCGAGTACCCAAACATTCAGCACAACCTGAAAGCGCTGGAAGACGTGTGGGATTACAGCTATCAGCACGTGCCGTATTACGGCACCAACACGCCGATTGATGAATGTTACGAGTGCGGCTTTACCGGTGAGTTCGAATGCACCAGCAAAGGCTTCACCTGCCCGAAATGCGGCAACCACGACGCTGCGCGCGTCTCCGTGACCCGTCGCGTATGCGGTTATCTCGGCAGCCCGGACGCCCGTCCGTTCAACGCCGGTAAGCAGGAAGAAGTGAAGCGTCGCGTGAAACATTTAGGGAATGGGCAGATCGGCTAACGTTCTGTTTTATCGTCCTCATTGCCCGGCGGCGCTGCGCTTGCCGGGCCTACGCATTTACCATTTCATATGCTTTTCACAAACCAATTGGCGTCAGGACAAGGCGGCAAACGAGTGAATCCCAGGGAGCTTACATAAGTAAGTGACCTGGGTGAGTGAGAGCAGCCAACACCGTCATGGCGTCAATTGGGACGTGAAAAATGAATTACCACCAGTACTACCCTGTCGATATAGTGAACGGGCCTGGCACGCGCTGCACTCTGTTTGTTTCTGGCTGCGTCCACGAATGCCCCGGCTGCTATAACAAAAGCACCTGGCGGCTGAATTCCGGCCTGCCGTTTACCCAGGAAATGGCGGATCGCATCATTGCGGATCTCAACGATACGCGCGTCAAACGCCAGGGAATTTCACTGTCAGGCGGCGACCCGCTGCATCCACAAAACGTGCCGGAAATTCTGAAGCTGATTCAGCGTATTCATGCCGAATGCCCTGGGAAAGACATTTGGGTCTGGACGGGTTACACACTGGCAGAATTGAATGACGCGCAAAAGGAAGTGGTAGAACTCATCAATGTATTGATTGATGGCAAGTTTGTGCAGGACTTGAAAGACCCGGCGCTGATCTGGCGCGGTAGCAGTAATCAGGTGGTTCATCACCTGCGTTAAGTCTCAGGCGGAAACCCCTTCCGCCTGACTTTTAAAACCGACTCACACACTCCATCGCCACAGTTTTAAATTCACTAAAGTCCTTACAACCACACAGCCGTGTCATCGCCCGTTCGCGCAGGAACGTCACGAAAATATCGTAAATCGCCATCGCTTCTTCGTACTCACTTTTGCTGATCGCCAGCAGGAAAATCACGTGCGCGGTTTCATCGCCCCAGGCAATGCCTTGCGGAGCCAACACCGTGTAGACCACCGTTTTCTTCGCCAGCAGACCCAGGGAGTGAGGCAACGCAATTCCGTCGCCGAGCATTGTGCTGACAATCGCTTCACGTTCGACCACGGACCCCACAAACTCACTATCGACAAAGCCTTCTTCACGGAGTTGATCGCACAACTCGGCAAACAGCGTGTGCTGATCGACAGGTTCGTTGATAATGCGAAAATGCCGGGCATCGAAGAATTTCTCCAGCATCCACGGCCGAGTTCTGTCCACCAGCACCAGTTTGCCGATTTGTTCCAGCTGATAATCCGTTGGGAACGGTGACATGACGACCACTGGCTTATCTTTTTCAGCAATGCGCGCGGTCGAAACCACAAAGTCTTCGCTGATGTTTTCCCGTTGCTCGTAGTCGCGCAGGGTGATGGTTTCGGTCATTTCCAGTTGCGGGTATTTACGCTGCAACACCGCTTCGATCATGCGCACCATCGCATTCCCGGCGTCGCACACCAGCAGCACACGCGGCTGGCGCTGATAACCGATGTTGTAGTGACGCTCCAGCCCGACACCAATGTGCAGCACCAGGAAACCTATTTCGTTTTCGCTGATGGTCCACGGCGTGTATTTACTCCAGCCAGACACCGCCGCGAGAGTCATATCCCAGGCCATCGGATAGTGCTGTTTGATGTTATCGAGCAAGGGATTGGGCAACATTATCTGGTAGCGCACGCGGGTGATCATGGTTTTGATATGCGTCAGCAGGTCTGCGTGCAGTTGCTCATCGTTCAGCAAGTTGTAGTTATAGTGGCTGTTGATGTACTGCAAAATGTAATTCGCCAACGCTTCACCATCGTCGGCGTTAATCTGGCTGGGCGCGATCTCCTGCACCTGACGGGCGGCGATGTGCACACACAGCCAGTTTTCTTCTGAAGCGGCCAGCGTTTTACCTGCCAGTTGCTGAATAGCCGCCGCAACATTACGCGCGGCGTGGCGTACATTTTCAGCCACATCATCGGCCGTAAAGTCTGGCAGCGGATACCCTTCGCTGACACGGCGCACCGCCACGGCACAATACAGACGCACAAACAGCTCGCCCTCATCCGTCAGACGAATATGCCAGCGGTTGAAGACTTCCTGCATCACTACCGTCAGTTGTTCGGGAACGCCCGCATTCAGCGCTTCTTCGGTCAGCAGCGGATTGGCGCTGTCCTTTTGCGCCAGTTGCCAGAGCAGGTCGGTGAGACAGGCGCGAATCGACATTTCGCTGCCAAACAATTTCACACCGTGACGCGGTCGGGTTTCCAGCGTCAGCTGATAACGCGCCAGCCATTCGCGCACTTCCGCCATATCGCCCTGCAACGTTCCGCGGCTGACAAACCATTCATCGGCTAAATCTTCAAGTTTCAGGGAAAAAGCGGAAGTCAGAAAACGAACCATCAGATAATGCACGCGCTCGCTGCCAGTACGTGGAATACGCAACATACGCGGGCGGGAATCTTGCAGTGACTGGAATAACGTTTGATCGTCAACGCGCAACTGATAACCATTGCCACGGCTGAGAATAAATTGTGCACCATGCTGAGCCAGCAATTCATTGAGTGCAGTGATATCAGCCCGAACAGTACGCGTGGAAACGGACAACCGCTGGGCGAGTTCATCCTGCGGCAGCGTTTCGTTTTGCAACATTTCAAACAGTTGCGCTAAGCGTTGATTCGGGAATCGCACTCCGGTGTCCTCTTTTCGAAACGGGCGCTTTACGCCCGTAGTTCTGCTTATGATTGGGGTGTTATCACCATCTGCGACGGGCTTCCCACGGCGGTATAGCCCGGCTCAAAGGTCAATTTTCCGCTCTGCGGGGCGACCTTAAAGCGCGTGATGTTGTCGCTCCGCTGGTTCATGACATACAACCACTGGCCTTTCGGATCGAGCGTAACGGTGCGCGGATAATCGCCACGCGTCCAAACATCATCCTGATGAATCAATTCACCGTCGGCGGATACCGTAAAGTGTGCGACGCTGTTATGCAAACGATTGGCGACATAGAGCTGTTTTCCATCGTGGCTCAGCACCAATCCGGCAGCAAAGTTGGTGCCTTTGTACTCTTTTGGCAACGACGACACGGTTTTCCCTTCGGTCAGGGTGCCTTTGGTTTTATCGAGGCGATAATGGGTCAGCGTCGAGGCTTCTTCATTGATCAACCAGAGCCCATCCCCTTTCGGCGTGAAGACAAAGTGACGCGGGCCAGCGCCTTTTGACGAGGCGTCAATAAACGGCGGCGTGTTTGGCGTCAGCTTGCCTGTCGCGTCATCCAGTTGATATTGATAGATTCGGTCCAGACCCAGATCGGTCGAGAACACGTATTTTCCCTGAAGGTCGGCGGCGATCATGTGCGCATGTGGCCCATTGTGATCGCTTGCAGCAAAACTGCCGTCCACCGCCGCTTCCGGCTTAATCGCCCCCGCCGGGCCTTCATCCTGATGGGTATCTGTTGCCTCACCCAAACTGCCGTCATCCTTCACCGGCAAAACCGCGATCGTGCCACTCACGTAGTTCGCCACCAGCAGATGCCGACCGTTCGGCGTCAGCGATAAATACACCGGTCCCGCACCACCAGATGAAACCTGATTCAGCTCGGTCAGGCTGCCATCAGCGCCAATTTTCAACGCCTGAACCAGTCCTTTATCCGCTTCGCTGGCGACATACAGCGTTTTGCCGTCATGAGAAGCGGTTAACTGCGCGGCATTAGGCAGTGAACTCACCAACGTTTTATCGCGCAAATCGCCGGTCGTTGGGTCGACTGTAAAACGGTACAGACCTTCGCCATTCGGGTTATAGGTGCCGACCCAGGCAAATTGCGCCTGTGCATTGGCGGCGGTAGCAAGCAGTGAGAATGAAGCGACAAGCAGATGACGTGCAGACAGCATGGGAACTCCTTGACGGTCAGTGGGTGAAGGAAGCGGGAGAGCAGCACAACGATCAAAACCCCCGCCCGGCAGGGAGAGGGTTTTGATCAGGGTAAAATTACCCAACCAGCTTTTTGGTCATCTCCAGCAGCGTGCGAACATCCGCAGGGCGAGTGTTGCCGCTGTCTTTGTCGATGATCGAACTGTAAATATGAGGGATCACTTTTTTCACGCCCGCATCGAGGGCGATCTTCAGGATTTCGCTGTAGTTTTCCAGATCGATACCACCGGTCGGCTCCAGCCAGAAATCATGACGGGCACAGGCTTCCGCTACTGCCTGATATTCGTCGCGGCATTTCAGGCCGCCCATTGGGAAGTATTTGATTGAGCTACAGCCCAGGTCTTTCAACAGCGCGATGGCGGTGTCCACCGGCACGATGCCGTCCTGCTCTTTGCTGCTCAGCGGGCCAGTGGAAATTTTGACCATACCCGGCGTGCCGGTTGGCGACACCAGACCATTGACCACGGTTTCATTCTGACCGAGCAACGCACGGCTGGTCGCCACACCAGTAAACACCTGGTTGACGTGCTGCGGCTGCACTTCACGGGAAATCAGGCTCACCATTTCAGACTGGTTCGGGTCACCCGCGCCCAGACCGACAGACAGCGCGTTATCAATCAGCGCCGCGTATTCACGCATATCGGCCACGGCAGTCGCTACGTCCGGATAATTTTTGGAGAGCACACCCACCAGCACGTGACCTTCTGCGGCTTCGTACACGTCTTTAGCGTTCGCTTTCGATCCGGCCAGAACATTCAAACAGACACGGTCACGGTAAAAATTCGGGGTCAGTTTCATGCTTGCTTCTCCTTGTTTAGCACTTCCGCGATGCGGCTTGCTACGATCTCCAATTGTTGCGCGCTAACACTGCGCACATCCGCTTCAATGATGCCTTCGTTAGCTTTGTAGCCACGGAAATAGATGGCGTATTCGCCTTTTTTCAGCTCAGCCACCAGCTCGCCGGTCGCAATGCGGGTCACGGCTTCATCAAACTTAATTTCGGTACGGGCGATATCACGGCCCGCCGCATCCCAAACGACGCGGGACGTCACGCCGTTCAATGCATTCAGCGCGTTGATAAATGGCGTCATTTTTTCCACCATCTGCGCGCCGCTCTCTTTCTCAGCCGTCAGGTAGTGTTCAATGGCGCAGGTCAGGCCGAGAATGCCTTCTTTACCGACTTTCATCGCGCGGCCAATGCCTGCAGTCTGGCGTTTTACCCATTCAACATACTGAGTTTTACCGATAACCAGACCGCTGGTTGGCCCTTCAATCGCCTTCGCGCCGCTGTAAATCACGAGATCTGCACCGGCACGGTAGTAACACTGCAAATCTTCTTCTGCCGCCGCATCAACAATCAGTGGCAGGTTGTGTTTACGCGCCACTACCACCGCCTGCTCGACGCTGAGCATGCTTTTCTGCACGCAGTGGTGAGATTTGATGTACAGAATGGCAGCGGTACGCGGGGAAATCGCCGCCGCAAGCTGATCGGCCGAACATTCGTTGGCATAGCCCGCTTCAACCATTTTGCCGCCGCCGAGGGCGATCATCGTGGCAACTGGCGCGCCAAAGTTGACGTTGTGGCCGCGTGGCAACACGATTTCATTGTTCTCAATCGTGGTGCTGTGCAGGTTTTCCAGCAGCCAATCGCTGTCTTTCACCAGCACGCCAGCAATCGACTGAGCAATCCCGGCAGATGCACAGGAGACAACCGTTGCGCCTTCTACATCCAGCAGTTTTGCGATGTACTCGCCGGTTTTATTGACCAGGTCTTTCATTTCGAAATAGTGATTCATGCCGGTCAACACCGCTTCAACCACTTCCGGGCGCGGAGTCGACACACCCAGCGCCGTCATGCGACCAGAGGCGTTAATCACTTGTTTCAGATTATATTTCTCATAAATCGAAGTCATGTTCTGCACTCCCTTGTTCGGTCATATAGCCTTTGCCTGCGCGAATGGCGGCCAGTGGCACCAGATCCAAATCCGCCTGCAAGACATTGTTTTCGGCATCCACCAGCGTGACTGGCTGGCGTTTCAGGGTAAATACGGTGAGGTCAGCATCAAAACCAACCGCCAGATGGCCTTTCTGCTTGAGACGAATCGCCTCGGCGGCGTTGGCGGTGACGCAGTTGATGACCTGTGGCAACGACATGCCAATGGCGAGGAATTTCGCCATTACACAAGCCAGCGAATGCACCGGGCCGTTGATGCGGTTGCGGCAATAGATATCAGAGCTGATGGTGTGCGGCAGAATGCCCATCGAAATCGCCTGTTTCGCGACGTCGAAACTGAAGCTGGCAGTTCCATGGCCCACATCAAGCTTAATGCCGCGTTTTAACGCGCCAGAAACGGACGCTCGCAGCTCGCCTGATGGTGTCAAAATGCGGTTCGGTTTGCCGTTATAGCAGTGGGTAATAATGTCGCCGGACGTCAGCAGTTCGGTGATTTCATCGAGATTCGGCGGGTTGTTGCCGATATGCACCATCAATGGCAAATCACCGTTGGCCTTCTGAATTTCTTTGGCTTTTTCCAGCGGCGTGATGCCGTTTTCACCGACAACACTGCTGCTCATGCGGGCTTTGAGGCCGACGATGAAATCAGGATGACGCTTGATAGCCGCCGTTGCGGCTTCCGCGTCAATGTTCGCCATGTTGGCCAGTTCGTTCTGCGCAATCAGGCCGACGCGGGAGATATTAAGCAACGCGTACACGTCGGTGGCGCATGGACGGGTCAGTTCGTAGAACGTGTCCACATCATCGGCACCGGTACTGCCCGCATCGATGACGGTGGTGACGCCAGTGGCGACACCGACGCTGTCCGGCTGGTCATTATAAATCGGCGATTTCGGGTAGCAGTGAACGTGTAAATCAATCCAGCCCGCGCTGACGTAATGCTCGCCGTTGAGGGAGACGACTTTCGTCGCCTCTGCGTTAATGTCGCCCAGCGCGGCAATTTTACCGTCCTGGATGGCGATATCCGTTACCGTATCGTCAACCAGGCGTGCACGCTTAAGCAGTAAATCAAACATCGCTTTCTCCTTGCAGACTTAACCGATAGCCACCGGGAAGATGGAACCGAGGATCATCGCGCCGAGGATGGCCCCGCCAGTGATCGGTTTCTGCCAGATATAGAACAGTAACGCGCCGAGCAGAGAACCAATCCCGATAGGAATGGAAGCCGTCATCGCGCTTAAGATAATCAAAGGACCGAGGAATCGGCCAGAGGCGTTACCCGCGCCCATCATCACATCTGCACCGTAGGTAGAGTTGCTCTGATTGACGGTGAATTTACGCGCCAGAATGATGATGTAGCCCACTGCCAGCCCTAAAATCAGGCCCGTTGCCAGTGATGCGGCGAAGTTAGCAACCGGGAAGACAATGCCTGCGCCCAACAACAATGCCGGAACGCCAAGACCAATACCGGTCTGGATTGCGCCACCGATATCCAGGATCCCCACCAGAGAACCTTCAATGATGCGGGCAAACAGGAAGCTCGCGCCAAACGCAGCGACTGCGCCGTATACGCCGGTATCAATACCGGATTTCAGCATCGCGACGAAGGCCACTTCGTTGAAAGCACCGATGCCGTACAAGTAGTACATGTGTGTCCCGGCGAATACGCCGGAAGAAAGCAGGCCGACAAAGATCGGGAATGACCAGTCCGCGTACCAAAAACCTTTATTCTGTTCCATGCGTTATCCCCTTATTTGCCGCTCATTGAGTTGTGCAGCAGATCCAGCCAGTTCGGCACGGTCATGTGGAAGGATTCGATCATCTTCATATCGAAGCCGCGGAAGAAGCCACTCAGTACAAACAGCGCGATCACCGCAGCCATCATAATTTTGGTGACACGGTTCCAACCGGCATCTTCAACGCCTTTACCGATCAGGATGCCCAGTACCAGACCCGGTACGGCGTTACCCATAATCAGCTGTGCTGCGCCACCAAAAATGGTCGCCCAGAAACCTGATTTCTTACCGGCATCAATCGCCGCCAGCCAGAAGATGACAGGCATGATGATGTTCACCAGCAAGTTCGCCGCAGGCACCAGCACTTTAACAGCGGTGACCTGTAAGGCTTCCGGCACCGCAGAAGCCGTGGAGTTAAGGAACGCCACCACGATCATGCCGATCAGGCCGCAAGCCAGCGCCATCTTTTTCGGATCATGCAGGGTTTCTGCCACGTTGCGGTTTTTCATCATCAGCGCTGATGCGCCCCAATGAGGGATGATGCGGTGGTCAACGTCCTGCGTGAACGCACCCGCTGCAACGGAAGACGCCCAGGCGTTAAAGAAGAAGCCCAGACCAAAGGAGAAGTGAGAGGCCGGGTCACCTTCGCAGGAGTTCAACTCGCCCAAAGTACGAAAAGCACCCATCCCTTGCGTGGTGGGTGCATGAAACATGCGTGCAGCGCCAGCACCCACACCGACGCCAACCAGGCCGCCAATAATGAGTGATTTAAAGAGAATAATCAGGAACATGAGTCTGTCCTTTTCTAATGGTTATGTTGTCGTGACGAAATCCACTTTGTCGAGATTTAACGCGGTCACGTTGACGGTGACATCCAGCTCCACGCTGAACGAGCGTCGCTCCCGGCGCAGAAAGATAAACAGAAACGCTTCTTTCCGGACCGTTTCCTGCGCATGAACAACCGCCACGTCCTGTGGTTCGATGCGCAGTAAAATATGCGGTGATGCTTTCATCACCGTACCCTGAACCTGGTTGAGCGCATCGGCAAAGGCACGTGCTTTCGCCTCGCCTTTGCCCTTGACCCTCACCGTGGTGGTGAATTGTTCTTTCATGCTTATGCGCCGTATTTCTTCTGCCAGGCTTGCACCAAACGCTCGCCCAACTCTTCTTTATCCATAAAGCCGAAGCCCAGTACATTCGCGCCTTCGTTGATGGCCGTTACGCCTTCTTCCACAGAGCGCATGCCGTATTTCGCTTTATAGCCGTGCTTGGTCTGAGCGGTAATCGCACCCGCACCGCCGCTGCCGCAGAAAGAGATGCCGAACGTTGCATTTTCCGCTTTCATCACGTCGCCGAGTTTCATGTCAGCCGCGACACCCGGTACCACTACCGCGCGGCCACCGGCCTTTTCCACACCTGCTGCTACTTTCTGACCTTTGCCTAAACGATCGCCGATTACTACGGTAATTTGTTCCATGTTTTGCTCCTTAAAGGTTTTCTTTCGCCACTTCGAAGTGCACTGATAACAGCCAGGCTTCTTCATCCGGAAGATTGCCAAACTGTGCGACCACTTCGCGTGCAAGCGTCATTGATTCGGGTGAAATTTCTTCAAACAGGCTGGCTTCCACTTCTGGCAGCGGCTCTCCGGTAATAGACCGGTGCGCCATCGCACGGACATGGGACGTCAGCATTTGCTCCTGGACGGCGTTCGGGATAATGCCCTGACCTTTCAACAGGCTGTACACCTGGTTCAGCATGCGAGTAGCAAGCTCTTCGGTCTGGTTCCCTACGTCGGTAATGACTGCTCCGTTGTTCACTCTTCTCACCCCGTTTGTTGCGTCTGAATTCAAACTAACGTGTGCGGTGTCGGGTTTGTAGAGCGTTATTTTCCACTTCAAAGTGGAAAGGGAACCGACGAGAGTGATCTGTGCCACATAATTTGGCTGAATACGGATTAAATGCTGGATAAGCGTGATGAATATCACGGGAAACGACTGAGAAAACGGCTGGGAAAAGTGGAAAGACTTTGCGAGGCTTCACGTAAAACTGTGATGTCGATAAGCTTTTGTGATGGCTATACGGGAGAATAACGGCGGGTGCTTGAGGCTTTTCGTCTCAGGCATGGGACGAAAAGATGAAAGCCCCAACTTGACTCAACATCAAGGAGGGGCCTTAAACTTCCCGTCTCAACAGCGAGAAGGATAATGCCTTTCCTGCAACCAGGCAAGGAGACATCTATGAAGCAATTGCAACTCATTATCACGGTCCTGCTGATAATCGTTATATCGATTATTGCAGTGACCCTGGTCGTCCGGCGGTCCGTTTGCGATATCCACTTTCGTAATGGTTCACTGGAAGTTGCCGTGCATCTGGATTGCAAATCTGCGAAGGTGCAGTAACAGGTAAAAACTGGCGGGGGACTTCCGAATTCCCCCTTCAGCCTTCCGTCAAGAGCGTAAAGGCTCAGGCACCCTTCTTAACGGTATTTTTTGTGGTAAGTGTTACGCGTGCCAGCAAGATCAAGCGCCACACCCTGCGCTTCTTTAATTTTGCCTTCGTTCGCCAGCTTCTCAGCGTTGTCGATCTGGCCAATCAGAATGTCAAAGCCGTGGCGATAGTCTTTCATTTCAGCACTGTCTGCCGCTTTGCCTTCCAGTTTCGGTGGCGTTTGTTTCTGAGCGTCCTGTGCCGCGGTGCGCATTTTGCCAAGTGCCGCTTTCATTTCAGCTGCATCATCAGATTTCTGCACGACTTTCAGGTTTTCAGACAGCGTGTCCATATCATCGCCAAGGTCGGCAAAGGCAGGGGCGACACCCAACATCAGGGTAGAAGCTGCCAGCATAGCCAGTATTGTTTTACGCATTGCTCACTTCCTTCATTTTTTATTATTGAACAGGGGCAGCACAGCAGGTTGCGCCACCATTGAGAACAAAGTTATTGACCGGCGATTTTCATTTCCGGCAACAGTACGGAACCGCACTGAATATTACTGCGCGTTTCAATATCGTCGGCCACGGTCACGATATTACGCCACATGTCTTTCAAATTTCCTGCGATCGTAATTTCGCTCACCGGATACTGGATTTCGCCATTTTCTACCCAGAAACCGGACGCGCCGCGAGAATAATCTCCCGTTACGCCACTCACACCCTGCCCCATCAATTCAGTGACGACAAGACCGGTACCCATCTCTTTAAGCAACTTTTCAAAACTGAGGCCCTGGCCCTGAATACGCCAGTTATGGATGCCACCCGCATGACCGGTGCTTTTCAGGCCCAGCTTACGGGCAGAATAGTTGGTCAGCAGCCATTGCGTCAGAACGCCGTCTTTAATGATGTCACGGCGTTCTGTGCGCACGCCTTCGCTATCGAACGGCGTAGACGCCAAGCCTTTCAGCAGATGCGGATGCTCTTCAATGGTCAGCCATTCCGGCAGAATTTGGGTGCCCAGTGCGTCGAGCAGGAAGGTAGATTTGCGGTACACCGCGCCACCCGCAATCGCACCGACCAGATGACCAAACAGCCCGGTTGCCACTTCATTGGCGAAAATAACTGGCGCTTTCATGGTTGAGAGTTTGCGCGGTGACAGACGTGACAGCGTGCGCTGCGCACACTCCGCGCCGACAGATTCTGGGTCGAGCAGATCGCCCATCGCGCGGCCAATGGTGTACGCGTAATCGCGTTCCATCTCGCCATTTTCTTCAGCAATCACGCAGCTCGACAGCGAATGGCGCGTAGAGCAATAGCTCTGCAACATACCGTGGCTGTTACCAAAGACTTTGATGCCGTAATGGCTGTTGAAGCTGCCGCCTTCGGTATTGGTGATGCGTTTATCCGCTTTCAGCGCGGCCTGTTCGGCGCGTGAGGCAAGCTCAATGGCTTCGTCCGGAGAGACTTCCGCCGGATGGAATAAATCCAGATCCGGCGCTTCGTAGGCCAGCAACTCTTTGTCCGCCACGCCTGCATACGGGTCCGGCGAAGTGTAACGCGCGATGTCCAGCGCCGCCTGCACGGTACGCGCAATGGCATCCGGGCTGAGATCGGTTGAGGACGCACTGCCTTTGCGATTCTGATGATAAACCGTAATCCCCAGGGCGCCGTCGCTGTTGAATTCAACATTCTCTACTTCGCCATAGCGTGTACTGACGCTGATCCCGGTCGATTTACTGACCCCAACTTCTGCGGCATCAGACTGACCTGCCGCCAGCTCCAGTGCGGTGGAGACGGCTTTTTCGAGTGCTTTACGCTGTTCTGCAACCTGTGTGATTACTTTCATCGCTAATGCCATAATGTAGATAGGAGTTTATTGAAGTCTAACAGATATCCGTTTTTCAGTGCGCGTGTTAACTATGCTATTATGCGCCTCTTTTTTTAGGAGCCTGAGATGACCAAGCAGCCCGAAGACTGGCTCGACGACGTGCCCGGTGATGACGAAATCGACGATGAAGATGATGAAATCATCTGGGTCAGTAAAAGTGAAATTAAACGCGATGCCGAAGAGTTAAAAGAACTCGGTGCCGAGATCGTTGAGCTGGGTAAAAACGCGCTGGAAAAAATCCCGCTCGATGACGACCTGCGTGCCGCCGTTGAGCTGGCACAGCGAATCAAGAAAGAAGGCCGCCGCCGCCAGATGCAGCTGATCGGCAAAATGCTGCGTAGCCGTGACGTTGAGCCAATTCGCCAGGCACTCGACAAGCTGAAGAACCGTCACAATCAGCAGGTATCCCTGTTCCACAAACTGGAACTGCTGCGTGATCGTCTGGTTGAGGAAGGGGATGATGTGGTCGCGGAAGTCGTGGGTCTGTGGCCAGATGCCGACCGTCAGCAACTGCGTTCGCTTATCCGCAATGCGAAGAAAGAGAAAGAAGGCAACAAGCCGCCGAAATCTTCCCGCCTGATTTTCCAGTATCTCCGAGAACTGGCCGAAAACGCCGGGTAATCGCCAACGGCAGCCCTGGACTTTCTGGGGCTTCCCGTTATTTCGCTATAACGCTTTTATTCATTCGTTATCTACTTCGCTGAAAAGTGTGAGCAGTTGCGCGTGGGTGAAGGTCATGGCGGGAAAAGCGGGGAAATTAAGCCGCCAGCGTCAACGCCGACGGCTCAGATTATGGTTTACGCCTGCGCTTTCTGCTCCAGCATATCCAACAGTTTTTGATGAATGCCGCCGAAACCACCGTTGCTCATCACCAGAATGTGATCGCCCGGCTGGACAGATTTGCCAATCATTTCCACCAGCGTATCCACATCTGCACTCCAGTGCGCAGGCTGAATGCAGGCTTCCGCCACTTCGGCCACCTGCCATGGAATATGCTGCGGCTGTAACAGGTACACTTCGTCAGCGCGGCCCAGCGACGGCGCCAGATCGTCTTTGCAGATACCCATTTTCATGGTGTTGGAACGCGGTTCAAGCACAGCCAGAATACGCGCCGTACCGCCCACTTTGCCACGCAGTGCCTGCAGGGTCGCGAGAATTGCGGTCGGGTGATGGGCGAAATCGTCATAAACGGTGACGCCGTTGGCTTCGCCGCGCAGTTCAAGACGACGGCGGGCGTTGACGAACGCGCCCAGTGCTTCTGCGGCATCAGCAGGTTTCACACCCACATGACGCGCAGCGGCAATCGCCATCAAACCGTTATGCATGTTGTGTTCGCCCACCAGGCCCCATTTCACCTGACCGACGTTTTCGCCATCCAGCCACACTTCCCACTCAGCCGCATCAGTGGTGATTTTCTTCGCCTGCCAGTGACCCTGATCGCCCACCAACTCTTGCTCACTCCAGCAGCCCATCGCCAGCGTTTGCTTGAGGTTAATGTCGTTTTCTGGCGCGATGATGCGTCCCTGACCCGGCACGATGCGCACCAGATGGTGGAACTGTTTCTGAATCGCTTTCAGATCGTCAAAAATGTCCGCGTGATCGAACTCAAGATTATTGAGGATCAACGTGCGCGGGCAGTAATGCACAAATTTGGAACGCTTATCGAAGAAGGCGCAGTCGTATTCGTCGGCTTCAATCACGAAGAACGGGCTATCGCCCAGACGCGCAGACACATCAAAGTTGCCCGGCACACCACCGATCACAAAACCTGGTTTGTAACCACAGGCCTCGAGGATCCACGTCGCCATCCCGGCGGTGGTGGTTTTTCCGTGCGTCCCGGCCACGGCTACGACCCAACGGTCGCGCAACACAAAATCATGCAGCCACTGCGGGCCGGACATGAAGGGAATGTTTTTTTCCAGCACTGCTTCAACGCACGGGTTGCCACGGGTCATGGCGTTGCCAATGATCACTAAATCAGGCTGCGGTTCGAGCTGGCTCGGGTCATAGCCCTGAATAAGGTCAATCCCCTGCTCTTCAAGCAGCGTGCTCATCGGCGGATACACATTGGCATCCGAACCGGTCACTTCATGGCCAAGGGAACGGGCCAGCATCGCCAGTCCGCCCATAAAAGTGCCACAAATCCCCAAAATATGAATGCGCATACGTTACCGTTCCTCTTACATTAGCGGCGTATTTTACCCTCATGTGCGCGGACTGAGAACCGCATTTCGGTTAATTCCGTAATTAGCTGGCGCGATTCACCATTACGCGGAATTTTGAATGTTTGTTAAGATTGTTGGACATTAACCGCTTTACTCAACATCAAATGCAGGGAAAGTGTTATGAAAACGTTAGGTGAATTTATTGTCGAGAAGCAGCACGAGTTCTCTCACGCAACCGGTGAGCTCACTGCTTTGCTGTCGGCGATAAAGCTCGGCGCCAAGATCATCCACCGCGATATCAACAAGGCCGGTCTGGTCGATATCCTGGGTGCCAGCGGGGCTGAAAACATTCAGGGCGAAACGCAGCAGAAGCTTGACCTGTTCGCTAATGAAAAATTGAAAGCCGCGCTGAGAGCCCGTGACATCGTGGCCGGGATCGCCTCCGAAGAAGAAGACGAGATTGTCGTATTCGACGGCTGCGAGCACGCCAAATACGTTGTGTTGATGGATCCGCTGGACGGTTCATCCAACATCGACGTTAACGTCTCCGTCGGCACTATCTTCTCTATCTACCGTCGCGTCACGCCAGTCGGTACGCCGGTCACGGAAGAAGATTTCCTGCAACCGGGCAACAAACAGGTTGCTGCGGGCTATGTGGTGTACGGCTCATCGACCATGCTGGTGTACACCACCGGCTGCGGCGTACATGCCTTTACTTACGACCCTTCGCTCGGCGTGTTCTGCTTGTGTCAGGAGCGCATGCGCTTCCCGGACAAAGGCAACACCTATTCCATCAACGAAGGCAACTACATCAAATTCCCGATGGGCGTGAAGAAGTATCTCAAGTTCTGTCAGGAAGAAGATAAAAATACCCAGCGCCCGTATACCTCGCGCTACATCGGTTCTCTTGTGGCAGATTTCCACCGTAACCTGCTGAAAGGCGGGATCTATCTCTACCCAAGCACCGCCAGCCACCCGGAAGGGAAATTGCGCCTGCTGTACGAATGCAACCCGATGGCGTTCCTCGCCGAACAGGCAGGCGGGAAAGCCAGCGACGGGAAAGAGCGCATTCTGGATATCATCCCGAGCACTCTGCACCAGCGTCGTCCACTGTTCGTCGGCACCGATCACATGGTGGAAGATGTGGAACGCTTTATCCGCGAATTCCCGGACGCATAATCTGTCTCGAAATTTCCCCTCTCCTTTGAGGGAGAGGGTTCTCACTAAAATCTACGCGGCTTGATGCTGCAATCTGAATGACGCCATCGCTTCCATCAATTCACGTGATTGCTCTTCCAGCGAACGGGTGGCGGCGGAAGACTGTTGTACCAGCGCGGCGTTCTGCTGTGCCGTTTCATCCATCTGAATCACAGCAATATTCACCTGCTCGATACCACGACTCTGTTCCTGCGACGCGCTAGCAATTTCACGCATCAGTCGGGTCATGCGCATCACCTCAGAGGCGATTTCGTCCATCGTTTCCCCCGCCTGTTGCGCCAGGTCACTGCCCTCGCTGACATGCGTTTGTGAAGCGCTAATCAATGTGCGGATCTCTTTGGCGGCATCCGCGCTACGGCTCGCCAGATTACGCACTTCGCCTGCCACCACCGCAAAACCACGGCCTTGTTCACCGGCTCGCGCCGCTTCAACGGAGGCATTCAGCGCCAGAATGTTGGTCTGGAAAGCAATCCCGTCGATGACGCTCAGGATGTCGCCAATACGACTGGAACTGCCGGAAATATCGCGCATTTTTTCAATCACGTAGCACACCATTTCGCTGCCGCGATCGGCGGTGTCGGACACAGTTTTCGCCAGTTGGTGTGCCTGTTCGGCGTTATCGGCATTCTGTTTCACCGTGGCGGTGATCTGTTCCATGCTGGCCGCGGTTTGCTCCAGCGATGTGGCGGTCGATTCGGTACGTTGCGCCAGATTATTATTGCCCGCCGTCAACTCACGACTGCCAATGTCAATCTGCGAACTGGCATCGCGCACGCGCAGCACCGAGCCCATAAGTGATTGACGCATTTCGCTTATCGCCGCATTCAGGCGATTGATTTCCTGGCTGACCGGCGCATTTTCGCTGTGGGTCAGATTACCGGCGGCGACCTGTTCAAGCTGCACAATCGCGGTATTCAGCGGTTTGAGCAACATGTGACGCAGCGCCAGCCACGCCAGTACGATTACCCCGGCAGTCAGCAGAATGGCGATAATCATCAGCGTCATCACCCGATTTTTGCTGGCATGTACGGTCTTCACTTCCTTTTGCCCACGCGCATCGACCCACGACTGGAACGCCTGCATATCGTTATCAAACTGGCGAGAAACGGGGATCAGATGATTTTCCAACAGGTCGTAATAGCCGTCTGCGCTTTGCTGGTTGAGGACTCCCAGCATTGGCGTGATGCCCTGTTTGTTATACGCATCAAAACTTTTGGCTACCTGAGCCAGCAGCTGCGCGCCCTGCTCATCGTCAATCTTCGAATTAATCACATCAGACAGCGATTTCTGCGCCGTTGCCACTTCGCGATTGATGTTCTGCACCGATTTCGCCGCGTCGTCGAGCATGCCGATTTCCATCAGCCGGACGGCCTGCCCCGCTTCGTTGCGCGCACGCAGGATCAGCGTATAGCCTTTGTTGAGCTGAACCAATTGTTCGCCCTGAAGATGGTTGATGCGGGTCAGTGAAGAGGAACTTTTGGTGAGAGCGTAAATCCCCATTCCGCTGACCAGCAGCAGCAAAAGGGTCATCACGGCCAGTAAAGAAAGCAGGCCGGTACGGATTGAAAGCTTTTTCAGCATGATGTCATTCCCGGTAGCAAAGCAACTTTTAGACGGAAACAAAAAGTATCGGCTGCGACCGGGAAGACTTTAGGGTTATTAATAAATTCAGTATGTTATTGCTTTGTTATTGCTGGAGCGACGCGGGTGACCGGTGAACTCTGGCGATTTTCCCACAACACCGTCAGACCGCGTTGCAGGGCAATAAAGATGAATAACAAAATGCCGATGGCGATTTTGGTCCACCAAGAACTGAGTGTGCCATCGAAGTTGATATAAGTCTGGATCAGCCCCTGAATCCCGACACCAAACAGCGTGCCCAGTACCGTGCCGACGCCGCCACTCAGCAATGTGCCACCAATGACCACCGACGCAATCGCATCCAGCTCAACGCCCATTCCCGCCAGCGCATAACCCGCCTGCGTATAAACGGAGAAAACGATCCCGGCAAGCGTTGCCAGGCCCGTCGACAGCATATAAATGCGAATCGTGGTGCTTCGAGTGGAGATACCCATCAGGTTTGCCGAAATGGCGCTGCCGCCGATGGCGTATACCTGATTGCCGAAACGTGTGCGATGCGCGACAAACATACCCGCCACCACCACCAGCAACATCAACACGCCCATTGCGCTGAGCCGCCCGCCACCGGGGATCATCCACGCCATATCCGACAGTTTGTCGTAGATCGGATGGTTAATCGGGATCGACTCTTCCGACACCAGATAGCTCACGCCACGCAGGAAGAACATCCCCGCAAGCGTAATGATGAAAGCCGGGATTTTCAGCGCATCGATAAGCAAGCCCATAAACGCACCAAATGCACAGCCCATCAACAACACCAGTGGAAACGCCACCAGTGGCGACATGCCCCAGAAACCGATCGCTTTGGCGAGAAACACACCGGTAAAGGCGATCACCGACCCGACCGACAGATCGATACCGCCGGAGAGGATCACGAAAGTCATGCCAACCGCGATGATGCCGAGAAACGCGTTATCGGTAAGAATGTTGCAAATCACGCGGGTCGACGCGAAGCCGGGGAACTGCGTCAGGCAGTAGAGATAGCCGAGGATAAACACCCCGAGGGTGATCATCAGCGGCAGATTACGTTTTATCATGGCCGCGCACTCCTTTGAGTAAACCGATAAAGCGCGGTGACTGGACGATCAGCACGCACAGCACAACGACCGCTTTGACCACCTGATTCAGCTCCGGCTGGAAGCCCGAAAGCAAAATGCCGGTGTTCATGCCCTGAATGATCAGCGCGCCAATCACCGACAGCAGCAGGTTAAAGCGCCCACCCATCAGTGAACCGCCGCCGATCACCACCGCCAGAATGGCGTCCAGTTCCAGCCATAACCCGGCGTTGTTGGCATCCGCGCCCTGAATATCCGCTGCGACAATCACCCCGGCAATGGCGGCACACACGCCACTCAGCACATAGGTCAGCATTACCACAATGCGGGTATTCACCCCGGCGTTTTTTGCCGCGCGAATGTTGATCCCCACCGCTTCAATGAACATGCCCAGCGCCGTTTTACGGGTGAACAGCCAAAAGACGATCAGCGTCAGCAGCGCGATGATGACTGGCGTCGGCAACATCAACAGCTTACCGCTGCCAAACCAGGCCAACGACGCGGAATCAAAGGTGACAATTTGCCCGGAGGTGATCAACTGCGCCACACCACGCCCCGCCACCATCAGAATCAGTGTGGCAACGAACGGCTGGATCTTGAGGATCGCCACCAGAATGCCGTTCCACAATCCCGCCAGCACGCCCGTTGCCAGTGCCGCCAAAAGCACCATTGGCAAACTGTGACCAGCCACTTCCATCGATGCGGCAGTTGCCCCGGCAATCGCCATCACCGCACCGACGGATAGATCGATACCGCCGGTTGCGATAACCAGCGTCATGCCAATCGCCAACAGCGCGACCGGTGCGGCGCGGTTAAGAATGTCTATCGGACTGCCGAAAAGGCGTCCGTCCTGCAACACCACCTGGAAAAAGTGCGGTGAGACCAGGCTGTCGACCAATAACACAAGGATCAACGCCGCGATTTGCGGCATGCCCGTCGGCCAGCGGAAGCGGCGCTTTGGCCGCTCGGTTTGTGGGAGAGATTGTGGCATCACGTCATACCCCTTATGCCGCAATAGCATTCATGATCGCCGGAACGGACAGCGCATCCAGCGGGATCTCCGCTACCTGTTTGCGATCGCGTAAAATAATCACCCGATCCGCGTAGCCCACGAGTTCTTCCAGTTCGGACGAAATGACCAGCAGTGCGAGACCATCGGCGCACAGCGTTTCGATCAAGCGAATGATTTCAGCGTGCGCACCCACGTCGATCCCGCGTGTCGGTTCATCGAGGATCAGGAATTGCGGGCGTGTCAGCAGCCAGCGCGACAGCAACACTTTTTGCTGATTGCCGCCGGAAAGAAATTCAATCGGCTGTTCGGCACTCGGCGTGCGAATCCCCAATTGGCGAATAAAACGCTCGGCAATTTCATTTTGTTCACGGCGTGGGATCGGCCTCAGCCAGCCGCGCTGTGCCTGTAGTGCCAAGATGATGTTTTCCCGCACCGTTGCCGCCGCGATAATGCCGTCGGTTTTGCGGTCCTCAGGACAAAAACCAATCCCCAAAGACGATGCCTGATGCGGTGAGCGCAATGTCTGCGGTTTGCCTTTGATCTCTGCCGTGCCGCTGTCGGACGGTTTGATGCCGAAAATAACTTCTGCGGTTTCAGTGCGCCCGGAACCGAGCAGCCCTGCCAGCCCGACAATTTCGCCAGGCCGTACCTGTAAATCGAAGGGTTCGATAACGCCTTTTTTGCCGTAGCCTTTAAACGCCGCGACGGGTTTGTCGCTCAACAACGTGCGGCCCGCGCGTTGCAGGGCATTGTTGTCCAGCTCACGGCCCAGCATCATTTTGACCAGTTCAATCTGCGGCAACGCTTTGGTTTCTTTGCAACCGACGAAACCGCCGTTGCGCAGCACCGTGATGCGGTCGCTAACCTGATAAACCTGATCGAGAAAGTGGGTGACAAAAATCAGGCTGACGCCCTGATCGCGCAACTGGCGCATCAGGGTAAACAGCATCTCCACTTCCAGCGTATCGAGACTCGCGGTCGGTTCATCGAGGATCAGCACTTTGGCGGAGAGATCGATGGCACGGCAAATCGCGACGATCTGCTGCATCGCCACGGAGAAACGGTTGAGGGGTTCGCGAACATCAAGGGAAAAACCGTAGGACGCCATCAGCGCCGTGGCGCGCTTTTCCATCTCTTTGCGTTGCAGTAAGCCGAAACGGCGTGGTTCGCGACCAATAAACAGGTTATCCGCCACCGACATATTCGGCAGCAGGTTCACTTCCTGATACACCGTACCGATGCCCAGTTGCTGAGCGTGGGCGGTGTTTTTTGGTGAAATGGTTTCGCCTTCGAGCCAAATGGTGCCGCGATCGGCGTGATACACACCGGTCAGCGCTTTGATGAGAGTCGATTTTCCGGCACCGTTTTCGCCGAGCAGGGCCATGATTTCGCCACGACGCAGGCTGAAATCCACGTTATCCAGCGCTTTCACGCCGGGGAAAAATTTGCTCAGGCCTTCGGTATGCAGAATATCCTGGTGCTGTTGAGCGGTCATGATTGCCCTCTCCCTAACGTCCTCTCACAAAAAGAGGGAATTCAGCCAGCGCGTCACCTTTCTGGCCCTCTCCATCAAAGAAGAGGGCCAGAGTGAAGAGGCTGGCATGACGGATCAATAACCCATGTCTTTTTTCTTATCCAGCTGCGCCTGAGCGCTGTCTTTCAGGTAAAGCTGCGAATGGGTCAGGGTTAACTTCGGCGGCATGGTGCCGTCTTTTTTGAACTTTTCAAGCGCGTCAAACGCCGGGCCTGCCATGTTCGGTGTCAGCTCTACGTTGGCGTTGGCTTCGTCGGCCAGCATCGCTTTATAGATATCCGGCACGCCGTCGATAGAGCCGGTCAGGATATCTTTGCCCGGTTTCAGACCCGCTTCTTTGATGGCCTGAATGGCACCGATCGCCATGTCATCGTTATGGGCGTAAACCATGCAGATATTCTTGCCGTTGTTTTCCGCCTTGATGAAGCTTTCCATGACTTCTTTACCCTTGCTGCGAGTAAAGTCGCCGGACTGAGAACGAATGATTTTGATGTTTGGCGCTTTAGCGACGGCATCCGCAAAACCTTTTTTACGATCGATTGCTACGCTCGCCCCGACGGTGCCTTGCAGCTCAACCACGTTACATGGCTTGCCCGCTACGGTTTTCACCAGCCAGTCGCCAATCAGTTGACCTTCCATCACGTTGTTGGCGGTGACGGTGGTCATGTAGAGCGATTTGTCTTTCACATCAATGGAGCGGTCGAGCAGGAATACCGGGATCTTCGCCTGTTTGGCTTCTTTCAGCACCGGTTCCCAACCTGTCGCCACGACGGGCGCGATAAAGATGGCGTCCACGCCCTGAGCGATAAACGAGCGTACAGCCTTGATTTGGTTTTCCTGTTTTTGCTGACCATCGGCGATTTTCAGCGTGATACCGCGTTTTTCAGCCTCGCTTTTCGCCACGCTGGTTTCAGCCGCACGCCAGCCGGATTCAGACCCGACCTGTGAAAAACCTACGGTTAAAGGAGCAGCGATGGCCATAGACGACATAGCTGCGGAAACAGTAGAGACAAGAAGTAAGCGCTTCCACATAAGGGTATCCTCTTCGGGTTATTGTTGGTTTACCCGTCATACTTCGAGCCGCAGATGCGTTGGCTGCACTCCCTCTCTTGCCGCCTGTCTGCAACTCGAATTATCTTGGGTATAAAAGCGTCATCTGCCGAAAAACTATAGACAATGGGAAATGTAACGTGATGCGTTACATCACACTTCCCAAAAGAGAAAGGGGGATTTGTAAGCGGTTCCACAACCTTATTCATGAAGTGGCTGGCTTTATGGATTTTTCACCTGGTTAAAGGCTCTGAAAAACGTCCTGTGGGCCTTCTGTCGCTGAAAAGAAGCAAAGACATTTAAGTTGAGTTGGCTATAATACCGGGCACTTGGTTGCCATACATTTTAAAGGAATCAGACATGAGCTTACTCAACGTCCCGGCGGGCAAAGAGCTGCCTGAAGACATCTACGTTGTTATCGAAATTCCCGCTAACGCCGATCCAATCAAATACGAAATCGACAAAGACACCGGTGCGCTGTTTGTAGACCGTTTCATGTCTACCGCGATGTTCTACCCGTGCAACTACGGCTACATCAACCACACCCTGTCTCTGGACGGTGACCCGGTTGACGTATTGGTCCCAACGCCATACCCACTGCAGCCGGGTTCTGTGATCCGCTGCCGTCCAGTTGGCGTGCTGAAAATGACCGACGAAGCCGGTGAAGATGCGAAACTGGTTGCTGTACCGCACACCAAACTGAGCAAAGAATACGATCACATCAAAGATGTGAACGACCTGCCAGAACTGCTGAAAGCGCAGATCTCCCACTTCTTCGAGCATTACAAAGATCTGGAAAAAGGCAAATGGGTTAAAGTTGAAGGCTGGGACAACGCTGAAGCTGCGAAAGCAGAAATCATTGCCTCCTTCGAACGCGCTAAGAAGTAATTCTTACCGTGTTGAAAGCACCGCCTACGGGCGGTGTTTTTGTTTGTGCGCCACACCGCTGCACGCTCTCTTTCACTCGACGATTGCCTGAACTCGCAGCAACAACTCCAGCATCACTTCGTCCGTCGCCGTATCCACCTTCTTTGCCGCACGCGCCTGCAAATCCAGCATTCGCAGTTGATTGAGCAGCACCACGCCCTGTATTTTTTTCTGCTGACTGTCCAGCATCACCGAAAACCCGGCATAACGAGCATAATTGCCCCCTTGCGTCACGGGAGCGACCAGCGTCATTCCCAATTGATTGAAGCCAAAAGGGGAGATAACCACCGCCGGACGCGCACTGCCTTTTTGCTCATGCCCGCTGCTCGGGTCAAACCCGACCATGACGATATCGCCCCGTCGAAAGGTTTGCCGTGTCACCATTGCTCACGGCCTTGTGGGTTGTCTTCACCCCAAATTTCATTTTCGCTGATCTCAGGCGCGTTCGGATCACATTGCGCGAGCAGTTCATCCAGGCTGTACTTCTTGCTCACAGGTGTGAGAATGAATTGATTGTTTTTCACTTCTGCCTCCATGCTCTGCCCGACCGTCAGGCCAAGCGCTTTAACCACAACACCAGGAATGACCATACCGGTACTGTTTCCCCATTTTTTTATGATGATTCGCATACACCCTCCGAGGTTAGACAAAGTATAACCTGGAGATTGCGCTTGTCATGTTTTACACGCTTCATTTTCGCGCGGCCAGCATCATTTCCAGAATTTATCAATAAATGCGCAGAAGGCCGAAGGGCAGGAAGAGATCGGAATTTGTTGCAGAAATATCTTCAGTGTTGCTCGCAAAAAAATAACGCCACTCGAAAGTGGCGTTATCCATTCAGAACTTATCTTTATCCAGCCAATTGCCGGTTTCTATTCGGGTGAACCCGTCCACCGGACGCTGGTAGACGTACATCCACGCGCTTCCGTAGGGCGTCCGAATTAAATGACGCGCGTATTCACCGCCTTTGGTACGCAGCGCATCAAGCTCGGCCAGCGTCGAAGCGTCGATACGATACACTTCACCCACTACCGTGCCCGCACCAGGCACCGCGCCTGGATAGTGGCCCAGGCTGTAGAGTTGATAGTCATCGACGTTATGATCGCCCAGCCACTGAGCGTTGGTCATCCAGTGACTGTTGCCTTGTTTACGCCGCAAACTGCCGTATACAAATATTCGCATTGCTAGAACTCAAACTGATAGAGCAGATCAAGTGCCTGGTCGATGCCAGACACCGCTTCCAGATATAGCTTGGGCATCAGGCGGTAGCGTAACGTGAGTGTTGCTAAAGAGTCAAAAATTCCCACGCCATATTTTACTTGCAGGCCCGGCGCGATATAACCGCTCACGACCACCTGCGAAGAATCGCCAACCCCTGCGGTATCCAGGGCCAGATTGCTTACGCCAAACGTCTCGCCGATTTTACCCACAATCTGACCACTTTGTGCAACCCCCAGACCCACTAATGCGGATGTCATGGCGGCACCGTCGCCTTGTTCACTGTCGAGACCCTGACCACGCAACAGATAAGAAAGCGCTTCCTGCTGCGACATCGCCGGGTCAGAGAAGATTTCCGCTTTCGGCTGATCTGCCATTCCAGTCACACGCACCCCAGCAACCACGTTATCTTCCGTCGCATCCGGGTTACGAATGGCTTCGATATTGAGCATTGGCTGGTCCGGCGGGCCGGAGAACAGCAAGATCCCTTTACGCACGATTAAATCTTGCCCATAAGCGTGGAAGCGGCCATCCGGAATATTGATTTGTCCGTTGAGGCCGAGACCGTGTTTGTCCTGCGCCACTTTCAGGTCACCGGTCAGACGTGCTTTAAGGCCAAAGGCATCCAGACGAACGTTGTTGCCCACGTGGATAGTCAAATTACTGTTGATCGGAATACCTGCAGTTTGCGGATCGACAGGTTTAAGATCTTTATCGAGCATGACTTCATCACTGGAGACACCAACGGCGCTTTCTGGCACATCGTGGACCACGATACGCGCCCACGGCACATCGACGTTGCCGTCCAGCGTGAACAGGCTCGGCGTCGCGGTGAAGACTACATCAGGCGAGACATCAAGGCGTACCATCGGCGGCACGGTGATGCGAACACGGCTGCCTTTCGCCGCCACCTGCGCACGCCAGTTGTCGATTTGCGTCCAGTCGGCATTGCCGCTCAGGCTTATCTGCCCTTGCTGGGTCGCAATCACACCATCGAGCGTTGAACGGGTGCCGTTGAAGTTCATCGCAACCCGGCTCGGCTGCATATCGAACGGCATAAAGTTACCATCGATATCCAACCCACTGAGTTGCAACTGACCGAACAACTGCGGACTCTGAAGATTACCGCCGAGGCGAAGATTCGCATTCAGATTGCCCGTCGCTTTTTCACCGCGAGCGAAAATCGGGTTAATCATCGCCAACGAGAAGTTACGAATATTAACGTTGCCGCCGAGATTGCGCCGTCCTTGCGGGTCGGTGATATCCACCTGACCATCAAACTGACCGTTGTTGGTCAGACGGATAGTCCAACCCAATTGGGCACGGTTGTTATGCAAATCCGCCGTCAGATTGAGCGTATCAAACCCAATCGGCAGCGCGCCGTCATTTACGGTCTGCGTCACTTTCACGTTGCGCCCGGAAAGGCTCACTTTGCCCTGCGGCAACCCTTCTTTGGTGGCATCCCAACTGACGTCAGCATTCCCGGTAAACACACCGCTGGCCTGTGTCGCATCCGGCATGAACGGTTTGAGCATCGCCAAATCAAAGCGATTGAGATTCACCACCGCACGTCCGGTCGCGCCTGCATCAACGGTTTGCGGCACACAGAGTTCAGCGTTCGGGTTATTCCAGCAATGAGGCCCGACACTGATCTTCTGCTCTTTGTTACGGTAATCGAGCGCAATTGCGCGGGAGAGCGACCACGGGCCAACCGGCGTCTGGAAGCGAGTGTTGCTCAGCGTGCCTTTCCAGCGTTCTTCTTTGCGGTCAAAACTGCCCGCCAAATCGAGCTGCCCGGAAACCGGTTCGCCCTGAATACGCAGTTCCAGCTTGTGCTGTTTCTCGTCACCTTTGGCGGAAAGCAGCACCTGACTGATATTTACGCCCGGTTGCGCGATGCCGTTCACCCGCACATCGAGATTGCCGCCAATCTGGTCGGTCGATTTGATGTCGCCTTTGATGCTCGCCTGCGCCACGGAGATTTCCTGCCAGCGCAGATTGCGGGCGGTGATATCTGCCAGCAGCTGTGGTGCGTCAACCGAACCACGGACTTTCAGCAGTCCTTTCGCCGTGCCGCCCAGACCCGGCAGAGCGTTATCCAGCCCCGGCGCGTCGATGGTGGCATCGAGATTCAAATCTTTCACCCCCAACTCACCTTTCACGTCCGCGCTGTTACGCCCCAGTTCCAGATGCAGCCCAGGAATTTTCCATTGCAGATAACTGTTGCCAGAAAGTTTGCCTTCAACGTTGACCTTATTCTGCTTCACGTTGCCGGTCAGTTTGAGTTCCGGCACGTCCATCTGCCAACTGCCGCCGTAAAGACTGCCGCTGGTTTTGATCAGACCGTTGAGCTTCGCAGGCCAGTCCGGCACTTCTTTGGCGGTGTTGATCCCATTGAGCGTCAGTTCTCCGCGCCAGCTTATCGCCTGCTGCCAGTCGAGCAGGGCTTTCAGTTCGGTTTTCCCTTCCAGCGCCGCGATGGTCAGCTTGTCGAGATTCACCTGCTGTTCGTTGCCCTTGGCATCCAGCGTGATGGTCGCAGGCGGAACCCCCTGCCCTTTAACCGCCGTGCGGAACGACAACGTGTAGTCGGTCATTTTGCCGCTGAGCTTCAGCTTAACGTCATCGGCCTGGAACTGTTTTTCGCCGGTAAAAGGCCAGTAAAGCTGTTTGCTGAGCACTTCCAGGTTCAGCGGCAGCCCCGCTTCGGCGAGCTGCGCCTGCGCGCGAATACCGACATCTACCGGGCCTGAAAGATTGATCCCGACTTCAAGCTGCTTGCGCACCTCGCCGCCGATCTTCATTTTGATTTTCTCGCCCTTTACCGGGTCGATATTCAGGGTGCTGTTGAGGGTTAAATCGACCGGCCAGTTATCCTGCAATTTCGCAGTGCCGGTCGCGTTAACCGTGCCCTGGCTGGAATCCACATCCAGCGCGTCGAGCTTCATGTTGCCGTCGATGCTGCTGACTTTCAGCAGCAGGTTATAAACGGTCAGATCGGTGTCGCCGGTCAGGCGCAACTGTTCACCGCGAAATTCTTCAATGTTGAGATTCAGCGGCAGATGCACATCGGTCATGGCAGGCAGGATCGGCTGTGAGAAAAGATCTTTCATCGTCTCGCCGAGCGGTTTTTCTTCCGGCTTTGGCTTGTTGATTTTCGGATCGATCACTTGTTCCTGCGCCACTTTGGCGACTTTAGGCAGCGCAATCAGCAACCCTTTCAGCGACGTCGGTGTGAGCGTCAGGTTTTTCTCCTGCCAGTGCAGGCCGGAGGTGAAATCCATCACCGATACCGTGGTGTCATCGATTTTAATATTGACGTTATTCAGCGCCACCCGGCTCAGGGTTAACGGATACGGCGTGGAGAGGTTCAGCGGGCCGCTGTCCTCTTCTTCGACCGGCGCTGACGGCGGCATTTTTTTGCTGTCGATAATGACATTCACGTTCGCAAGCGACAGGTCGTTCACGCACAAACTGCTGTTCCACAGGCAGGCCGTGTTCACCGCCAGATGGAATTGCCCGGCGTCAACAGCTACACCCGGCTGTTCATAACGCAGGTTTTTTATCGTTAAATCTTTCCAGCCACCGACCACCTGGCCGATGGACAAACCCGGCACCCAGCGGTCGGCTGCCTTAAAGACCAAATGCAGGCCCGTTGTCGTGCCCACCAGGAACGCCACCGTGCCCAACAGCAGGATGATAAACGCCAGGACGCCGAGGCTAATCTTCTTCCATAAACTCATAATTCAGGCCCCAGACCGATGTAGAACTGCAAACCGTGTTCCTCTTTGTCACCCACTGGGGCCGCGATATCGAGCTTGATCGGCCCGACAGGCGACTGCCAGCGCACGCCTACGCCCGCACCGGTTTTGAAATCACTGTCGCGGAAATCATTCACCGCTTCGCCGCTGTCGATAAACATCGCGCCCCACCATTTTCCGGTCACGTTGTACTGATACTCCAGCGAGCCGGTCACCAGGCGCGAGGCCCCGGTGAGTTTGCCGTTGTCATCTTTTGGTGAAATGGACTGGTATTTGTAACCACGGATGCTGCGATCGCCCCCGGCGAAGAAGCGCAGATCCGGCGGCACTTTGTCGAAGTCGCCGGTTTCAATCCAGCCAATGTTGCCGCGCGCGACAAAACGATGGCGATCGTAAAGCGTACGGATCCAGGTATTTTGCGCCTGTGCGACGATGAAATCGACGTCCGATCCCCACGAGGTATTGGACACATCGACAGAATAACGCTGTGAATCACCCCAGGTCGGCATCAGGCCACCACGCGAGCGGGTGCGGCTGATCATCACGCCCGGATACAGCAGCATCGTAGTGTTAGTCACATCGGCTTGGGTAAAGTGATCCAGGCTCCAGCGCAGGTTGATAGCGCGCTGCCAGCCGCTGGAGAGATCCCAATAACGTGAAACGCCAAGGGTGGTTGAATCGGATTCGGTATCGTTCAGATCGGTGCGCTTAAAGCCGCCCTGCAACAGGTAATATTGCTCCAGCGGGTTTTTCAGCAACGGCACTTTGTAAGAGAAATCAAGCTGCTGTTCCGGTGCTGACAGACTGAGATCGGTAGTCAGGCTGTGGCCGTAGGAGTTCATCCACGGCTTGTTCCACGAGGCTTTCACGCGTGGGCCAACGTCGGTGGAATAGCCGACACCGGTTTCGATGGTATTTTGCGTACGCGGAGAAACGACGCCATTCAGCGGCAGCACTTTCGTTTTTCGCGCTTTATCAAATTCGGGTGCCACGATGACCGAGTTAAACCAGCCCGTCGCGGAGAGTCGACGGTTAAGTTCGGCTAAATCATCCGAGGTGTAGTAATCCCCTTCTTTGAACGGGATCAGGTTTTGCAGATAACGATCCTGGATCTGCGAACCCTGGAATGTCACTGCGCCAAAGCGATAGCGTTCACCGCTGTCATAGTCGATATCCCAGAAGGCCTGATGCCTGTCCAGCGATACGCCCAGTTGGCTCTTTTTGAACTCGCTGTCGAAATAGCCCTTGCGTAGCGATACGCCGGTCAGGCTTTTTTTGAAGCCGTCGTAGTCGGCGTGGTTCAGTACCGTGCCGATCGCCGGGCGCTTGTTCAGCAAATCCAGATAGTCGCGGTCAGTGCGAGCGCCGCCGCGTAAAATCACGTCGGTGCCGCCAATTTTGACCGGCACGCCAGGTTTAACGTGCGCCATCAAAACCTGACGCCCTTTGGCGGGGGCTGGTTTCAGTTCGAAATCAATTTGTGGCTCGTAGTAACCGAGCGCTTTAAGTCCCGCGCGTATCGCGTCATCCACACGCGCACGGAAACGGCGATCCGGTGTCACCTCGTCGCTCTCAATGGTCGACAGCTGCGCGCGAACGTTTTTCAGCAGCTCTCCCGAAAGTCCATCTACCTGTAAACGTATGTTTGCCGCACTGGCAACACCACTGACCAAAAGCAGGCTGGCCCAACATAAATGGCGAAATTGTGGCACGTTATCTCCCAAATATCCTTGTTTCCACCCCGTCAGGAAACACAATGGCCGATCCTCGGCTTAACAAAATTTCAACACTAGAGGTTGAAAAAAAGGCGACTACCTCAATATTTCTTATGATTAGATCTAAACGTATTCACCGCCTTTATTGTGTTCAAAGAGAGGCGCTGTGGCAACCTTAACCCCAATTTCCTTTATCCGGAGGCCAAACCGTGAGTTTATTCGATAAAAAACACATTGTAGCTCAAGCGGATGCGCTACCCGGTCGCAATACGCCGATGCCTGTCGCAGCCCTGCACGCCGTAAATGACCATTCGATGACTAATATTCCTCAGGGTATGGAAGTCGCACTGTTCGCCATGGGCTGCTTCTGGGGCGTTGAGCGCCTGTTCTGGCAACTGCCTGGGGTCTATAGTACCGCAGCAGGCTACACGGGCGGCTATACGCCGAATCCGACTTATCGCGAAGTGTGCTCTGGTGAAACCGGTCATGCCGAAGCGGTTCGCATCGTGTATGACCCGGCGGTTATCAGTTACCAACAGCTGTTACAGGTGTTCTGGGAAAATCACGACCCCGCTCAGGGCATGCGCCAGGGCAATGATAAGGGTACTCAGTACCGCTCAGCGATTTATCCGCTCACCCCAGAGCAGGAAAAAGCGGCCAACGAAAGCCTGGCGCGTTTTCAGGCGGCAATGCGTGAAGCCAACGACGAGCGCGTAATTACCACCGAAATCGCCACCGCGAAACCGTTCTACTACGCGGAAGATGACCACCAGCAGTACCTGCACAAAAATCCGTACGGCTATTGCGGTATCGGCGGCATCGGCGTTTGTTTGCCGCCGCAGCTTGCCTGACAGCTAGCTCTCTATCGCAACGCGGGCCGCATGCCGCGTTGCGTTACTCACCGTTCCCGCATCCTGCAATTTCCCCTGCAACAACACGTTCAACACCGAAGTGCCCTGCCGATTCAGGCGGTTTTGCAATAAATGCACGGCTTCGACGCCTAACTCCCGACAGGGTACGATCACGCTGGTAATGGCGTTAGCCATTTCATTATTAAGCCGCCAGTGAAAATCGGTAGTGATCAGCGAAATATCTTCTGGCACACGTAGTCCGTTACGTTCCAGTACCCGCTGGACGCCAAGCGTCATCGTTGTGCTTCCAGGGAAAATCACCTGTGGCCATTGTTCTCGCGGCGTTTCTTCCAGCCATCGGGCCAGCGCCTGTTCCGATTCTTCCGCCGTAAATCCTTCGGTAATAATCACATCTTTCTGCGCATTAAACGGAACGTGGTAGCGACGATAAGCCTCTTTGATACCGTCGAGTCGGGCGTGCAGCGTCTCACGACGCAGGGTAGTCATAGACAATACGCGGCGATGCCCTTGTTCAAAAAGATAACGCATAGCGTTGAAACCGATGGCGCGGTGATCGGGTGAAACCGCATCCAGCACGCGTTCTTGATCGTTGGTATTAATTAACACGCAGGGTTTATCAAGGGTTTGTGCCAGTTTAAAAACGGTGGAATCGTCGGTGCCGATAATAATGATCGCATTGATATTCTTATTGTTGGCTTTATCCAGAAAGACTTTAATATCCGCATCCTGTTCTTCCAGCCCACAAAAAGTCAGATAGACATCGTGAGGCTCAATCGCGTCGGCGATCCCCCGCGTCACTTCCTGATAGAAAATATCTCCACGCGCCGTAAAGGTTCTGGCTGGCGCAAAGACGGCAATGCCATTGATCAGCAAACGCCCGCTGGCGAGCTCATCCAGCACACCCAATTTTCGGGCGCAGCGCAAAATCGCTTCCCGCGCTTTCTCACTGGTGTATGACTTACCGCTCAACACCCGCGAAACGGTGCTGACGGAGTAGCCCGTCGTCGTCGCAATCAGGTCCATTTTAAGCTTGCCGGACATTGTGTGACCTCGCTCGCAATGAATATCTGCAAATTTTTGCAGATACAGTGACCTGATTTTAAAACAGAATTTTATGTTGCACGGCAAAATGATAATTAGCCTGCGAGCATTCTCACAAAATCCTTTTGTCTGTCCGCATCACCTTTCCTATTTTCGCTTTATTCGTCATTAGCTCTGAATAAGGTGTGACATGAAAAGCGTAAGATTCGGCATTATTGGTGTGGGTAATATCGGCACGGTTCACGCACGCTATTTACTGGCAGGTACAGTGAAAGAAGCGCGGCTGACCGCAGTGTGCGATATCGACGAGAAAAAACACGACGCCATCCGCGAAGTTGTGGGTGATAAGGTCGAAATCTTCAGTAACGCCCGTGACCTGCTACAAAGCGGACTTATTGACGCGGTGATTGTTGCCACACCGCATTATGCTCACCCTGAGCTGTCGATACTGGCGATGCGCAACGGTATTCACACGCTCTGCGAAAAACCGGCGGGCGTGTATACCGCACAAGTCCAGGCAATGAACGCCTGCGCGCGTGAATGCGACGTGGTGTTCGGCATCATGTACAACCAGCGCCCTAACCCGCTGTATCAGAAAGTCAAAGATCTGATCGACAGCGGTGAACTCGGCGAAATTCGCCGCTCCAACTGGATTATCACCAACTGGTATCGCTCACAGAGTTATTACAACTCCGGCGGCTGGCGCGCCACCTGGAAAGGCGAAGGCGGCGGCGTGCTGCTCAATCAGGATCCGCATCAACTCGATCTCTGGCAATGGCTGGTTGGCATGCCGGTACGGCTGCGTGCGTTCTGCCAGTTTGGTAAACATCGCCAGATTGAAGTGGAAGACGAAGTGACCACCTACGCTGAATACGCCAACGGCGCGACGGGCGTGTTCATCACCACCGTAGCAGAAACACCAGGAACCAATCGACTGGAAATCGCCGGTTCACGCGGCAAAATTGTCGTCGAAGAAGGCCGTCTGCGTTACTGGCGCTTACGTGAATCCGAAGACGCATTCAACGCCCGCTGGCAAAACGGCTTCGGCGAACCGGAATGCTGGGAAGTCACTATCCCGGTCGCCGCCGAGTGCAGTGAGCATCATGTGATCACCGCCAATTTCTGTGCCGCCGTTTTGCGCGGTGAACCGCTTATCGCCCCTGGTCTGGAAGGCATACGCGGCCTGACCCTCTCCAACGCCATGCACCTCTCCACCTGGACCGACGGCTGGGTTGATTTGCCGTTTGATGAACAGAAATTCAAACAGTTGCTCGATGAACGCATCGCCGCTTCGGTGGATAAACAGGTCGAGAGCCGCACCCTCGACGCTTCCGGCACCTGGTAATCAGGAGAGATCATGTTACGCATCGCATTAGTCGGAACGGGAAATATCTCCCACAACCACATTCAGGGCTATCTCGACATGGGCCCGCGCTGTCAGATTGTCGCGCTGGTTGATATCTATCCGGAAAAAGCGCAGGAGAAAAAAGCGCGTTACGGATTACATAACGCACGTATCTACAGCAGCCACCAGCAGATGCTGGAAAGCGAGCCAGATGTCGATATCGTCGATGTCTGCACGCCGCCATACGTTCACGTAGAAATCAGCATCGACGCGCTGCATGCCGGGAAACACGTGCTGTGTGAAAAACCAATGGCGGCATCACTGGAAGAGTGCGACGCGATGATCGCCGCCCAACAGGCCAGTGGCAAAACGCTATCGGTTATCGCTCAAAACCGCTTTACCGACGCCTTCTGGCGGCTGAAAGCAGCGGTAGATTCCGGGCTTGCCGGGAAAATCTGTCACGCGCAGGTGGATTCCTTCTGGTGGCGCGGGCACTGCTATTACGATTTATGGTGGCGCGGAACGTGGGAAAAAGAAGGCGGCGGCTGCACGCTGAATCACGCCGTACACCACATCGACGCCATTCAGTGGATGCTCGGCTTCCCAAGTGAAATAGTGGCGATGATGAGCAATGTCGCTCACGACAACGCCGAAGTGGAAGATCTCAGCGCCGCCATTTTCAAATACCCTTCTGGCGCGCTAACGCAGCTCACCGCGTCCGTGGTGCATCACGGCGAAGATCAGAAGATGGTGATTCAGGGCGAAAAAGCCCGAATTTCCGCACCGTGGGACGTGTTCGCCAGCCAGTCTGCTGATAACGGTTTCCCGCAGGCGACTAACGACACCGTGCTCGAAGACCAACTGCAAACACTGTTTGCCAACACGCCAAAGCTGCGCTGGACGCTGCACACCGGGCAAATCGATAACTTCCTCAGCGCAATTGAGCAGCAAACCGCACCGTTAGTTGACGGCGTGCAGGGCAAACGCTCGCTGGAAATCATCACCGCCATTTATAAATCGGCGATCACCCGAACGGTGGTTTCTCTGCCTATCTCACCAGACGATGAGTTTTACCGTACCGGTGGCCTGACCGCTCGCGCCCCGCACTTTCATGAAAAATCCGCCTCGGTCGCCAACTTCAGCGAAGTGGGTGCGATCCCGCTCGGCAAAAATTTCGATACAGGAGACACACAATGAACAAAAACGACGGTATGAATTACGCCCCGACCGGCAAACCGCAGCCCGTGGTGAAGCCCGGTGAATTTGTGTTTGCCGCCGCCGCGCTCGATCACGGGCACATCTACGGCATGTGCAACGGACTGCTCGAAGCAGGCGCAGAACTGAAATGGGTGTGGGATCCGGACCCAGCGAAAGTCGATAAGTTCGTGCAAACCTACCCGCAGGTGCAAATTGCGCCATCGCTTGAAACGTTGCTTAACGATCCGCAGGTAAAACTTATCGCGGGCGCTGGCGTGCCTTCTGAACGCTGCCCATTAGGATTGAAAGTGATGGCGGCGGGGAAAGATTACTTCGTCGATAAAGCGCCGTTGACCACCCTTGAGCAACTGGAAGACGCCAAAGCGATGGTGGCGAAAACCGGGCGCAAATACGCGGTCTATTACAGCGAACGTCTGCACGTCGAAAGTGCCGTTTTCGCCGGGCAACTGGTGAAACAGGGCGCGATTGGTAAGGTTATCCAGACGCTTGGCACCGGGCCGCACCGCGAAGGCGAAGGCCGTCCGGCGTGGTTTTACGATCGGCGCTATTTCGGCGGCATTCTCTGTGACATCGGTAGCCATCAGATTGAACAGTTCCTGTTCTACACCGGCAACGAAGAGGCGCACATCGTCGCAAGCCAGGTGCGCAACGTGAACCACCCGCAATATCCGCAGTTTGAAGATTTCGGCGATGCGATGCTCGCCGGGGCTAACGGCGCGACCGGTTATTTCCGCTGCGACTGGTTTACCCCCGCAGGCTTGCCGACATGGGGCGATGGGCGCTTAACGCTGCTCGGCACCGAAGGCTATATCGAAATTCGCAAATACATCGACCTGACGCGCGGCGAGCAGGACGTGGTGTATCTGGTGAATAAAGACGGTGAACACCGTTATCCGGTCGCGGGCAAAGTGGGCTTCCCCTATTTCGGCGAGCTGATTAAGGACTGCCTGAACCGCACCGAAAACGCCATGAGTCAGGCACACGCCTTTAAGGCCGCCGAGTTGTGCGTGAAGGCACAAATGCTGGCGAATGCTGGGCGCTAAGGAGGTTGCAATGAGAACGCTCAATGCCGCTATCATCGGCTGTGGTTCTATTCACCGCTGTCACGTCGACGCTCTGCAACAGACACCCGGCGTAGTGCTGCGCGCGGTGGTCGATATCGAGAAAGACAAAGGCCTGGCGCTGGCAGCGGAATATGGCTGCCATTTTTATCAGGATTACCACGAGATGCTTTGTGATGAGGCCATCGACGTGGTGCATATCTGCACCCCGCATTATCTGCATAAACCGATGATCCTTGCTGCGCTGGCGGCAGGAAAACAGGTGTTCAGTGAAAAACCGGTGGGGATGAATCTGGCGGAAGTGGCAGAGATTCGCGAAGCGGAAAAACAGGCCGACGGGCAACTCGGCGTGTGTTATCAAAACCGCCTCAATCCGACCAGTCTGGCGCTGCGTCAACTGCTCGATGAAAACACACTCGGCAAACTGCTCAGCATTAATGCCTTTCTCACCTGGTCGCGCACGCCACCTTATTACGCCGACAGTCCGTGGCGTGGGCGCTACGCCACCGAAGGCGGCAGCCTGCTTATCAATCAGGCGATTCACACACTCGATCTCCTGCAATGGTTTGGCGGCGGTGTTTCGCGGCTCAAAGGCGTGGTGGATTGCGCGAGGCTCAGCGACACCATCGACACCGAAGACACCGCCATGGCCACGCTGGAATTTTCCGGCGGCGCGCGCGGGCTGTTCTTCGCCAGCAACAATCACACCCGCGACGCACCGCTGCAGCTGGAAATCCATTGCGAAAATGGCGAGCTACAGCTGCGGGACAACACGCTGTGGCGCGTAAGCGAGGGCAAACGCGTGATGATCGCCTGCGACGAAACGCCCTACAGCCACAGCAAAAGCTATTGGGGAATCGGCCATCTTCAGGCCGTTCGTCAGTTTTATGACGCGATTCGCAGCGGGAAAAGCGAAGGCGTTACCCACCTTCATGAAGCAGCAAAATCGCTGCATCTCGTGGAGGCAATTTATCGTTCGTCACAATTACGACAATGGGTCTCACTGACCCAATAACAATGCGGTTCCGGCTGTAATAAGATGCGGCACATTACGGTGTGCCATAACAATTTCATCAGCACGAGAATAATAATATGGCTAAACCTACTGAACGCAGAGTGGGGTACGGCGTGGCGATTGGCTACGGCGTTACCGATCTTTTTGGCGGGGGTGCTTTTGCCGTTATCGGCACCTGGTTACTCTTTTTCTATACAACCTACTGTGGCCTGTCGGTGTTGGAGGCAGGATCGATTTTCGCGATTGCGCGCGTGATTGACGCCATCCTCAGCCCGGTGATGGGTTACGTCACCGATAACTTTGGTGATACCTGGCTTGGGCGTAAATTTGGCCGTCGTCGCTTCTTCCTGCTGCTCAGCGCACCGCTGATGTTCCTGTATGCGCTGGTCTGGGTCACCGACATGAGCTACTGGTATTACCTTGGCACTTACCTTTCCATCGAACTGCTTTCCGCGATGGTGCTGGTGCCGTGGGAAACGCTGGCTGCGGAAATGACCAACCGCTTTAGCGAACGCACACGTCTTTCCGGCGTACGCATGATGTGCTCTCAGTTTGGCGGTTTTCTGGCGGTGTCAGTGCCTGGCATCATTATGCAATTCACGGGGAAAGATAATTCGTTAACTTACACACTCACCGGCAGTATTTTTGCCCTGATTTTCTTCATCGCGGTATTCACCACCTGGGCTTGCACCTGGGAAGCCAAAGATGTGCGTGAAGAATATGAGTTCAAACCTGTAAATAACCGCAAATCGGGTTTGTTCAATCATCTGAAATATCTGGTTTTAGATCTCTTGTCCTCATTTAAAATAAGGGCATTTCGCCAGCATATTATTATTTATATCTGCTCATTTACCGCGATGGACGTATTTGGTTCGGTGTTTACCTATTACGTGGTGTATGCGCTGGGCCGCGATGCAGGTGCGGTTTCAGGATTACTGACCATAGCGGCCTTTGTTTCGGTGCCGGGCACATTCGGCTTTATGATGCTGATGAATAAACTCAACATTACGCCGTCCGGCGCGTTGCGGCTGTCATACAGCTGTATTTTTGCGGTGCTGGCCTTCCTGTTCGTGGTGTACATCAACGATATTGCCGTGCCAACGCTGCTGTTTTCTGCTGTGTTTGTGGTGCTCGGCGCTGCGCGCGCGGGGCTGTATTACATTCCGTGGAACATCTACAGCTTCATTCCTGACGTCGATGAGATGGTCACCCGCCAGCGCCGCGAGGGCATTTTTGCAGGCGTTATGGTGCTCACCCGCAAAAGCACAGTCGCGCTGGCGATTATGCTGATTGGGATTGTGCTGGAAGAAAGCGGTTTCGTGAAAGGTGGTGGCAGTCAGCCCATCAGCGCCCTGCATGCGATTATCGGCCTGATGATTTTCGCCACAGCGGCCCTGCTCGCCATCAGCTTCTTGATGACCTATAAATTCAAACTTAATCAAGCCACCCATAAAACGCTGATTAAGGAAATCGCCCGGCGTAAATTGGGCGGAGCCGCCAGCGATTGTGATGAAAATACCCGACAGGTGATTAAAGATCTGACGGGGCTTCCTTACGATCAGGTGTGGGATGCCAGCCCTGCCGACGCCAAAAATAGCGCCGCACTGGCGCCGGGAAGTTAAGCCTCTGGCGATTTTACAGTCCCTTACGCTATACTATGCCTCGATGTTACCGGTCCACAGCCTTCGGACCGGTTTTTTTAGGTGTCATTCCACATTCTATAAACCACTCAACCATCCTTCCGAGGTTCTGACCTGAACGGTTAGAAAAACTATGCTAAACAGTATATTAATCATACTCTGCCTCATCGGCGTCAGTGCGTTTTTCTCGATTTCCGAGATTTCGCTTGCAGCTTCCCGCAAGATCAAACTGAAGCTGCTCGCCGATGAGGGCAACATTAATGCACAACGTGTTCTTAAAATGCAGGAAAACCCCGGTATGTTCTTTACCGTGGTGCAAATTGGCCTTAATGCCGTTGCTATTTTAGGGGGTATTGTTGGTGATGCCGCTTTCTCTCCGGCCTTCAACAAAATCCTTATCAACTACGTTTCTGTCGAGCTCGCAGACCAGATAAGCTTCATTCTGTCCTTCGTGCTGGTGACCAGTCTGTTCATCCTGATAGCTGACCTGACCCCGAAACGCATCGGTATGATTTCGCCCGAAGCTGTGGCTTTGCGGATCATCAACCCGATGCGCTTCTGCCTGTCCGTGTTCCGCCCGCTGGTGTGGTTATTCAACGGCATGGCGAATATGATTTTCCGCCTGTTCAAGCTGCCAATGGTACGCAACGACGACATCACCTCCGACGATATTTATGCGGTGTTTGAAGCCGGTGCGCTGGCAGGCGTGCTGCGTAAACAGGAGCACGAGCTGATTGAAAACGTTTTCGAACTCGAATCGCGTACCGTGCCGTCTTCCATGACTTCACGCGAAAACGTTATCTGGTTCGATCTCACCGAAGACGAACAGAGTCTGAAGAACAAAGTCGCGCAACATCCGCACTCTAAGTTCCTGGTGTGTAAAGACGATATCGACCATATCATCGGCTACGTTGACTCAAAAGATTTGCTGAACCGCGTGCTGGCAAACCAAAGCCTGGCGCTGGCCAGTGGCGTTCAACTGCGTAATGCGCTGATTGTGCCGGATACCTTGACGCTCTCCGAAGCGCTGGAAAGTTTCAAAACCGCAGGCGAAGACTTCGCGGTTATCATGAACGAATACGCGCTGGTGGTGGGTATCATCACGCTCAACGACGTGATGACCACGCTGATGGGTGACCTGGTCGGCCAGGGTCAGGAAGAGCAGATTGTCGCGCGTGATGAAAACTCATGGCTGGTCGACGGCGGTACGCCAATCGATGACGTCATGCGTGTGCTGGATATCGACGAATTCCCGCAGTCGGGCAATTACGAAACCATCGGCGGCTTTATGATGTTTATGCTGCGTAAAATCCCGAAACGCACTGACTTCGTGAAGTTCTCAGGCTATAAGTTCGAAGTGGTGGATATCGATAACTACCGTATCGATCAGCTGCTGGTGACGCGCATCGACAGTAAGCCAACGGTGCTGACACCGAAACTGCCGGATACACAAGAGCAAGGCGCGGCCTAATTGCCGCCCCCGCAGAAACACTAACGGCTCCCAGTGGGAGTAATGCCAGTCAGTTAAGCGACTGACTGGCTGTTTTATATGGCTTTTCTGTACTTGTAGGGCCTTTCCTTTACCACTCTCGGGAAGGCTCTTTCTCTTCTTGTTGGCAGTTTTACCATCTGCGCCATGCTTTCCATA
>NZ_DATBBJ010000081.1:0-78503 GCF_036271055.1 Scandinavium sp.
CAACAGAGAGCAAACCGCCGATGGCCCGCGCAAGCGGGATCAGGTAAGGGTGAAAGGGTGCGGTAAGAGCGCACCGCGCGACTGGCAACAGTTCGTGGCACGGTAAACTCCACCCGGAGCAAGGCCAAATAGGGGTTCACAAGGTACGGCCCGTACTGAACCCGGGTAGGCTGCTTGAGCCAGTGAGCGATTGCTGGCCTAGATGAATGACTGTCCACGACAGAACCCGGCTTATCGGTCAGCTTCAACTTCTTATAAAACCCCGCTTCGGCGGGGTTTTGCTTTTGTAGCGTAGCAGATGAATGACTGTCGAAGATGTTATATATAATATAAATCCACTTTTATATGCGGATTGGTTAGAAGTGATCGGTATATTACAGGGATCAAATGCCAGAGTAATATTGAAATAAACCTTATAGAGGTGATTCACTTCTGCCTGTGCCATATTTATTATTAAATGTATTATCGATGGCGCTCTTTTTTGCCTGTGATACCCTAATCGTGGAAATGTAACCAGATCTTGTCCCCCGATGTCACCTCTCTTTCCTGTGTGTTAACGCATCCTCTGCGCATGATCTGCATTTATCTTTAGCGATCCTGGGGCCTCATATGATTTCACATGCTTGTAAAACATCATCTTTCTCTCTAACGAGCGCTATCAGGGTTTTATTTATTGCATTTTATTGCATGGTGTTTGTCATTGTTTCAACGGTGATTTATTTGGATCGCCAAAGCCTGCTTGATACCATGAGTCATAATCTTTTTATGTCCAAAACAGATATGATTAAATCTGCCGTAGAGAATTATATTGATATACCGCATCAGGCAGATGCAATGCTAAGAGATTCTTTGACGCATTATCAAGATGACAATACCGCAGTTATTGATATTTATAAAGATATCATGAATATAATGAATGATATCTATCAAGGGGATGTGGATCTTAATCTATTGCAGTATGGTGACCTGCATGGCAATTATATCGGTATTAGCCATAAGACCGAAAACGCGAAAGAAGAGTATCTGACATTAAAAGATGCTTCGACGAAGAATATCCTGACCTCCTATGTTGGAGCGTCGACGCAGTCTACAGTGGCAATGAAAAAACCTGATTACATCATGGAAAAACGCCCATGGTATCAGTCTGTCTATGAAAACAAAAAACCACTCTGGACTCCGGTGTATCGTGATCTCAATACCGCGAAGGAATTAGGGATCGCCTATAGCATTCCAGCATTCGACGGCAAGGGCCATTTTATTGGTGTTATTGCCAGCGAGTTGCACCTACAGAATCTGAATAAGATGCTAAGGAAACTGCGTCCGTACAAAGAGAGCAATGTCCTGATTATTGATGAACATGATCAAATCATCGCCTCTTCAGAGCAAAAATTAACGGCACCGGAAAATGCGTCGGCGGCATTATCATCTTTGACAAAAAACGCATCACCTGTTGTTGAGAAAATCGGTAAGTCCCTCAAGCAAGTCAGTCCGAATGAAGTGCTCAAGTTAACCTTTGGAGATAAGCGATATTTTGCCAGCCGTTTTCCTGTCACCGATCAATCCGGCGAATTAAAGTTGCAAGCGGTGGTGATTGTTCCTGCTTCTGCAATTATCAGTACCGTTAAACTGCATGATAATTTTATGATTGTGGCACTCATTTTAACGTTCCTGATTAGCGCGGCCTTGATACATGTGTTGTTGTCCCGCATAACCTCCCCGTTACGTCAGATTGCACAACGAACAAAAGAATTAGAATTCGGGCAGTGGCCTGAAAGCAACTGTCAAAATCAGTTTCAAGAAATTGCCGAGCTGGAGTCTGGATTTAAAAACTTGTCACAACGGCTTTCTGACAGCTTTGAGCAAATGCGCAATAAGATAGAATTCGACCCTGCATCAGGGCTGTATACTCGTAATGGTTTGCTGAATGACGCGCGGATTTATCACCATCATAATCTGGTGGCGTTGGTCCACGTGACGAACATGAAGTCGATTATGAATACGCTTGGCAATAAATATGCGGATGAGTTTATTGCGGAGTTTATTAAACAAGCACAAGCAGTTCTGCCAACAAATGTCATTATAGCACGAGATAATATTGATAAATTTATCATCGTCTTCCCTGGGGTTAATCAGGAAGCTGATTACGTAAAATATCAAAACGTGCTGAATTCTTTGTTTTCTTTAAACAGTAAAGTTGGCAAAAACAGTAAAACCAATACGCTTTTCGCGGGAAATGCTGGAATGGTTATTCAGGAAATTACACCGGAAACCATAACGGACATCCTGATGCATGCCTGGATTGCCCTGCGGCATGCGGAAAAATCAGGTAATGCACAAACACGGTTGTATTCACCCGAGATGTTGGCAACTGAGTTGAACAATATCCACTTACATGATTCCCTCAGTGGTGCTATGGCCAGCAATGAGCTCTATTTGGTGATACAGCCAATCGTTGGGCAAAACGATCAAGCATTTTGTACGGCAGGTGAATGCCTCGTTCGCTGGCATTCTGCGCAGCTTGGCGAGATCCCTCCGGAAGACTTTATCCCCATTGCAGAAGAAAGCGGGCTGATTGTCCCTCTTGGGCGATGGATTATTGAAGAGGCGTGTCGGGAACTGGCCGCAATGATCGCGCGCGGCGCGTCAGAAAACTTCAAACTGCACATCAATATTTCAGCGGTTCAGTTGCTGCAGGAAGGGTTTGCATGGCATCTGATGGATACCATCCAGCTGCATGGTCTAAAGAATGAAAATATCTGTATTGAAATTACTGAGAGTGTGCTGAATCGGGATATGACTCAGGCTTGTGAGGTTCTGAATTATCTCCGTCGGCACCATATTTCCATCTGTCTGGATGATTTCGGCGCAGGTTTTTCAAGCCTGTCCTATCTGCATTCTATTCCTTTCGACAGCCTTAAAATTTCGCGACATTTGATCTCGAATCGACTGAATAATGAAAAAAGTATCAGCGTGTTCAATTCGTTACTGATTCTGGCGAAAGGTTTTCAGGTGCCATTGATAGCAATTGGCATCGAGGATGCGGAAATGCGTGAACATTTCTTTGAACTGGGCTGCGATCAGGTGCAGGGCTACCACCTTGCTATTCCCGCGCCTTTCACTTCATTGTTTGATGAGTATGAGAAAGTGAACAAAACAGATGCGCTGAACGCGGTAATCGCAAATAACGGTCCGCAGCCGGAGATATCTTATGTCTAATAGATTGAAAAAATATCCAGTTTCTTTCGCGAAGACTCTGATCATTATGCTGATGCTTTGCGCTATGGTGATGGTGGCTCTATTTGTCTTTCTTCAACATCGGGAAACAGGCAGCTGGTTCACCGAATTAGAGCAAAGAACGCTAACGGAAAAAAGTCAGTTTATAGGCCACCGGATCGAGATGTATCTGGATAAACCTCGACAGGCTGGGATTCTGATGCGTGATTTGGTGAACGCCTCTTCAAATATCAACGCTCCCCTCATTGAGCAGCAGTTAAAACATGTGCTGAGCAGTGATTTTTCTCGCCAGGATTCGATTTCTCGCCTTGGGTTGGCGACCGCCAGCGGGAAATACATAGCCTATGAGCGGAATAGTAATTCAGACAATATATTTTTGATTAAAACATCGCCAACGAAACCCGATACCTTAAATATTTATCGTACCGCATCGGAGCAGTCTGACGTGGTAAATCATGTGAACCAGTATAATATTTATTCGCGAGCATGGTTTATCAATGCAATGACGCATCAAAAACCGTTCTGGACGAAAAATTATTATCACATGTCCACGAGTAACGGATCGGTAATGAGTTGGCGTTTACCACTCTATGACCAACGTATGTCGTTTGTCGGGGTTTTATTTGCGGATATTAACCCTTCCGCTATCAGTCGTTACTTAACGAAATCAACGCCGACAAAGGAAAGTACTATTCTGTTGGTTGATCAAGACCAGAATGTTGTTTCTTCATCCCGTAGTGAATATTTAGCGCCTGCTCAAGCAGGGCATAAAGGACAGCCGCAGAAGCTAAACAATATTCACTCTTTCCCTGAATTAAAGGCGATGATGAAAAGCGTTAGTTTGCCCTCAGGGTCATCACACATCATTTCGTATCAGGGGCAGGATTATTTTGTCATAACCCATCCTGTGCGTGATGCCTCAGGCTCGCTCCGTTGGTCTTTAGTTATCCTCACGCCGAATGTGCATCCCTATCGACTCTTCAGAAATGAACATGCGCCAATGCTCATTTGGCTGACGCTCATGACGGTTCTCTTTATGACGATGCTGATCATGTTTGTGCGGCATTTCTTCCGTCCATTGCACCGTTTGGTACACAAGACGCGTTTGCTCGGAAAGCAATCCTGGGAGCCAGCCTCTGAAGGCACGCTGTTTACTGAAATTGCGGTTCTTGAAGAAGAATTAAGCAACGCGTCTGGTTTAATTACCGATATGCTCAATGAGCAGAAAAAACGTATTGAGAATGATCCTGATACCGGGGTACTGACGCGTGAAGGTTTCCTTAACGAGCCGAGACTTTTTGATAATCGTAATTTATTACTGATGATTCGCGTGACCAACTTCCGTGATATGAGAAGCACGCTCGGACATCAATATGCCAAAAAGTTTATCTGCTTTTTTGTCGAGCATCTTATCCAATTGGCCCCGGCTGACAGCATCTTTTGCCGCTATTCAGAAGATCTGTTTATTGTGGTGTTCCCGGGTATTAACGAACAAAAAGACCTGGATACATACTGGAGTTTAATTTCTTCTCTGTTCCAGGATACGCCAGCCAAACAAATCCCTGGCGATCCACAAGAGGCTTCCTACGTCTTTACCGGCCAGGGTGGGACCATGCTGACAACGCTTACGGCGGAGAATATCGCGGACTGCATGATGAATGCCGGACTTGCGTTGCAGCAGATTCGTTCTGGAGGCAACCGTGAATATGTTCTGTTCACGCCAGACATGCGTGAAACAGAGCTGAATAATATTCGGATGTTCCAGGCCCTTCGTGAAGATCTCCTGAATGGCGGTTTTCATCTGGTGCTCCAGCCCATTGTCAGTCTGAATGATACGAAAACCTTTTCTGAGGGAGAATGCCTGATTCGCTGGCAGTCCCCCACGCTAGGCTTTGTGCCGCCGGATGTCTTTATTGGTCTTGCAGAGCGAACCGGCACCATTATTAAACTGGGCCGCTGGATAATTGAAGAGGCTTGCCGTGAGCTTTCAGACTTTATTCTTCGCGGGGCGCCAACTGATTTTAAATTGCACGTTAACATTTCCGCTGTGCAGTTACAGCAACCGGATTTTTCCGTGCATTTGCTGACGTGTATTCAACGTAATGGACTAATAAACAGCAATATCTGTCTCGAAATCACCGAAAGTGTCCTGTTGCAGGACAGCCAACAGGTGATTGAAACGCTCAATTATCTGCGCCGTCTGGGCCTTTCCGTGGCTATAGACGATTTTGGCAGCGGTTATTCGAGCTTGTCCTATCTGCATTCGTTGCCCTTCGATTGCCTGAAAATCGATCGCGATTTTGTGAAGGGCGTGTTGGACGACCAGAAGAGTGAAGCCATTATTTCATCGGTGATTATGCTATCGCACTCCTTTGGTGTGCCGCTGGTTGCTGAAGGCATAGAGACGGTCGAAATGGGCGAAAAACTTGAGTCGATGGGGTGTGCGAAAGCGCAAGGTTATTACTATTCTCGCCCGCAGCGTTTTTCTTCCTGGACGCCACAAGATGGCGTGATTAGGGTGCAGACAGATGTGTAAGTGCCCAACGTTGAGTAACGAGTTTCTCGGGAATGACCGTTTAAAGGATGACGACAAATGAAAAACACGCATCAGCTTAAATCAGAAAAGAAAATCTTTTTGATAGTGCTTACGGTGATGCTGGTTACGGTGAACGCTTTCATCCTGTACCTGTCATTCTCAAGTGCGAAAACGAATATTGAACTGGTGACTTCGCGGGTGGTGAGCGTCATCAATAAGGACACGCAAAACAACCGCAGTATCGCTTCCGATCTGGGTTCAATGCTACAGCTCCCTGATCAGATGCTGAGTACGAGTCTGCGTGTGGATATTAATAAGTTAAGTGGGGTGATTAACGACCGTCTAAGTGACAGTGAACTCCCGGCCTGGAAGGCAGATATTGATGCTACCCATCGCAAAAAATTCACTATCCTGCGCTATTTTTGGCGTAATTTTAGCGACGGTAATAAGTCTAAATTCACCACCTATTACACCGACGGAGATGCTGGCTACTACTATATGTTTAACAGCCAGAAGGCTATAAAAATTCATGGTAGCAACCCTCATTTTCGCCTCTCCGGGTATGTAGAAAATACCTCAGCGATGTTAAAAAATAACCGTGGGTTTATCGTTCCGGAACTGTTTTACAGCAATGTCTATGAAGACTCGATGACACAATTGCCGACCATAACCATCGGCAGTCCGGTGGTGATAAATGATTTCAGCGCGCAGGGCAGCAAAATGTCGGGCATTATTGCCACCGACTACACTCAGAACGATCTCGCCCTGTTGTTCCGCAATGCCTTTGAAGAGTTGGGGCTGCAGAAGGACGGCTATGACATCAGCATTCATAGTGCGAAGGGTAATGATATTGCGATGAATATCTTCCCTGAAAACTGGCCACGGGTGCATTTTGACCTTGGGGATATCAAGCTGATGGATGGCTTCTGCTTGAGCACTCGTGTTCACCTGCTGGAACTGCTCCGAATTAAGATAATAGGCTTCGTCATCGCAAATATCGTCATGCTATTTTTCTTCATTATTTTTATTCGCTCACATCATCGCATCGAGCAGATGATGGATAAGCTCACCACCGATTCGTTAACCCAGGCGTTGTCACGTGAAGGTGGAAAAATCGTCACGGAGAATATTGCCCATAGCCGTAGCACAGTGCTGGTCACGATGGATCTAAATGATTTTAAAATCATCAATGATACCTGGGGTCATCATGCGGGTGATGAGGCGCTGATCTTCTTTGCTGATTATTTATTGCAATCCGTCCGACAGGGCGATCATTTGATCAGAATGGGTGGCGATGAGTTTGTCCTGCTGCTGCAAAATACCACTCCTGAGCAGGCTCGCCAGGTGATGGATAGACGCGTTGCTGAGTTGTCTGATTTTCCGTTTGAAAATACGACGATCCCTCTTTCGTTTTCATTCGGTATTAGTGAGCTCACTCATGGCTTTACGGAGAGTTATAAAAAGGCCGATGAAAACCTGTATGAAATGAAAAAACAGCGAAAAATGCAGAAAGATTCGTTACAACTTGCGAACGTATAAATCCGGGCTCTGACGATGAAAACGGTGGCAGGTATGCCACCGTTTTTCTTTTACATTCAAATATGTATTCATCAATTTTTATAGTTTGACACTGCTCATCAGGGAATAATGCCCGCGACACTATTTTAAGGACATTAATAATGAACAAATTGACTCGCATTGCACTGCTGACGGCTTCTATGATTGGCTTCAACGGCCTGGCTCAGGCCGCCAATACTGATGTGGCTCCGGCACCTTCTCAGGACCCTATCGTTCAGCATTTGAAGCTGACCAATGAGCAGGTGGCCCAAATCAAAAGCCTGCATGACTCGATGGAAAAAAACGTGGAACAGGTTTCCATGAAAGACGTGAAAGATGGCGCGCTGATTGACGTTATCCAGTCTGGAAAATGGAACGAGAAGGCGGTCAAGCATCAGCTTGAAGCGTTCAGCAAAGTTGAGCAGCAGACGCGCTACTACCGCGTGAAATACTATTTTGATCTGAACCAGTTGTTGACGCCGGACCAGCGTAAGCAGATTCAGGACGATTTGATTCAGTCTATCAGCAACTAAGTAACAAGCCCGCAATGCTGTCGCTTGCGGGCTATTCTTACATCAGGCTGGCATCCTGAGCCTGTCTGACCTCTGCTTCTGCGACGATAGATTCCAGCTCGCCGAGCATCTCATCGGCACCAAATGCCAATGGCGCAGCACTGACTGTTGCCAGTGCTTCTGGCTCAGCGACGGTTTCTGCTATCGGTACTTTCTTCTGTTTCTTTTTGCTCACATTGACCGCCTGACGTCAGGGTTATACCGGTAAATCTATCAGCAATGCGCGCAACGGCGTATCAGCAACCAGCGTAATGTTAGCCTCGTCACGAATAAAAGCCCCATCGCCGCAGGTGAGCCCTTCGCGCTCTGCTTGAGGCGTTACTGCATGAACGGTGCCGTGAATCGACTGTAGATACGCGCGCGGCCCGTGGAGCTGGAAGCTGAGTTGTTCGCCTTTCTCCAGTTGAATGTGATGGATCCATACCTGCTGGCGTAGCTGTACGCTGTTCTGGCTGCCGTCCGGGGAGGCTAATAGTTGTTGCGCGCCGTCAGTGAGCGTCAGTTTCTGCACTGGTGAGTTTTCTCGCTCCGGGCAAGCGTCGAGCCACAGTTGCATGCGGGTCAACGATTTGTCTTTGCTGAGATTATGCTCGCTATAGCTCATGCCGGGTTGAGTCGCTATCAACAGCGCTTCGCCAGCTTTGGCCTGAACGTGATTCCCTTCACTGTCACGATACTCCGCTTCACCTTCCAGAATCAGATTAAGGATATCTACTTTCGGGTATGTACGGGGCTGCAGCGATGCGCCGGGACCGAGTACTTCCTGATTGAGGACGCGCAGCGAAGCGTATCCCAACAGTTTCGGGTCGAAGTAGTGTCCAAAGGAGAAGGTGTATCGTGCCTGCAGCCAGCCGAAATCGGCTTGTCCACACTGTTTGGCTGTTCGGGTAGTAATCATATTCTTGACCTCTCTTTACACTAAAACAATGGTAAAGCTATGGACGCTGCATTGTTAGCCAGATATTCTGCCGGGTATGTTCAAATTTCCTGAATGAGAACGCCATGGCTAAAGAGAGAGCATTGACGCTGGAAGCGTTAAGAGTAATGGATGCTATCGACCGACGCGGTAGTTTTGCCGCCGCTGCGGACGAGCTGGGTCGCGTGCCGTCTGCGTTGAGCTACACCATGCAGAAGCTGGAAGAAGAGCTGGATGTGGTGCTATTTGACCGCTCAGGCCATCGCACAAAATTTACGAACGTTGGCCGGATGTTGCTGGAACGTGGGCGGGTTTTGTTGGAAGCCGCCGACAAGCTCACCACCGACGCGGAAGCATTGGCGCGCGGTTGGGAAACGCATTTAACTCTGGTGGCTGAAGCGCTGGTGCCTACGCCGGAAATTTTCCCGCTGGTCGAGAAACTGGCCCTCAAAGCGAATACTCAACTGTCGATCATCACTGAAGTGCTGGCCGGTGCCTGGGAGCGTCTGGAGCAGGGACGAGCGGATATCGTGATCGCCCCGGACATGCATTTTCGTTCATCATCGGAAATAAACTCCCGCAAGCTTTACTCGGTGCTCAACGTCTACGTCGCCGCGCCGGATCATCCGATCCATCAGGAACCGGAGCCGTTATCGGAAGTGACGCGTGTGAAATATCGCGGCGTGGCAGTGGCTGACACTGCGCGTGAGCGCCCGGTATTGACGGTGCAGTTGCTCGACAAGCAGCCGCGACTGACGGTCAGTACAATTGAAGATAAGCGTCAGGCACTGTTAGCCGGCATGGGTGTGGCGACGATGCCGTATCCGTTAGTTGAGCAGGATATTGCGGAAGGGCGACTGCGTGTCGTCAGCCCGGAATACACCAACGAAGTGGACATTATTATGGCGTGGCGTCGCGATAGCATGGGTGAAGCGAAAGCCTGGTGCTTGCGCGAAATCCCAAAGTTGTTCGCGCACAAAGTACGTAAGTAAGCCACTGAAAATGAAAAAGCGCCTGATAAGGCGCTTTTTTGCTTTTAGGGTAGTTGCTTAGGATCGGGTCCAAAGCGGTTGTCGCCCGGCGTTCCGTTCTGGCAGTTGAACACCAGGATAACCAGCCAGCCGACAATAGGGATCAGCAGCAGCAACAGCCACCACGCTGAGCGATCGGTGTCGTGCAGGCGACGAAACTGTACGGCCCACGTTGGGATCAGTATCAGCAGGCCATAAATACTTGCCAGTACGCCTTCACCGCTCACACGCTCCCAGCCAAGTATTTTGTCGATAATGCTCAATACGCCTGCCAGAATGAAGCTCACCAGCACGAACATCCAGTATTCTTTCCGACGCGCGCGGCCACCAAACCCGATGTAATTCTTCAGTACTTTTAGATACCAGTCCATTTTCCTTGCCTCGATAATCAGTCAATCACTTGTTTTTTAAGCGATCGAGGTAAGAATAGTCGTTATTGGTGAATTAAAAAAGGGCATCAATGGATGCCCTGAATACTTAGCGGAAGCGCACGTCACGTCCGTGCGGCTCGTCGAGATCTTGCCACGGGCCGATGGAGATAATGCCAGTCGGGTTGATCGTCTTATGACTGCGGTAATAGTGATGGCGAATATGATCGAAATTCACCGTTTCTGCCACGCCTGGCAGTTGATAAATATCGCGCAGGAAGCCGTACAGATTCAGGTAATCGCTGATACGGTGCTTATCGCATTTGAAATGGGTCACGTACACCGGATCGAAGCGCACCAGCGTGGTCCACAGGCGAATGTCTGCTTCGGTGAGCTGGTTGCCCGTCAGATAGCGATGCTGGCCGAGAAGTTGTTCCACGCGTTCCAGTGACGTAAACACGTTCGTCACTGCTTCGTCGTAGGCTTCCTGACTGGTGGCAAATCCGGCTTTATACACGCCATTATTGATGGTGTCGTAAATCCAGCCATTCAGTTCGTCAATTTTTCCGCGCAGTGCTTCTGGATAGTAATCACCCGCACGCGCGCCCAGACCATCAAACGCGGTATTCAACATACGGATGATTTCAGCCGATTCGTTGCTGACGATGGTGTGGTTCTTTTTGTCCCACAAAACGGGCACCGTCACGCGCCCGGTATAATTGGGGTCTGCGTGCAGATAAAGCTGATAGAGAAATTCGTTCTGATACAGGCTGTCGCCGGTTGTACCCGGGAAGCTGTCGTCAAAGGTCCAGCCGTTTTCAAACATCAGCGGGTTAACAACAGAGACATCGATAAACGATTCCAGCCCTTTCAGCGCACGCATAATCAAAGTGCGATGTGCCCACGGGCAGGCCAGGGAAACGTATAAGTGATAGCGATCTTTTTCTGCCGCAAATCCGCCTTCTCCGGAGGGGCCAGGCGTACCGTCGGCGGTCAGCCAGTTGCGATACGCCGAAACAGAACGTTTGAATCGTCCCCCGGTAGATTTGGTGTCATACCAGGTGTCATGCCAGACGCCGTCAATCAGTTGTCCCATGGTTCTCTCTCCTTCAAAATGACAAAAGCGAGGATAAATCCTCGCTTTACGCTTCAGTCAGTATAGTGGGCTTACCACTTTTTGTTCAGTACACGGTCGATACTGAATGCGCCAGGACCGGTGATAGCCACCATCAGGAAGCCGCCCGCGATGGTCAGGTTTTTCATGAACATCAATGAGTTAACACCTTCAGCAAAGTTGCTGTGGAAGATGAATGCGGTCAGCAACGTAAAACCGGCAGTGAACAGCGCGGTAGTTCGGGTCAGGAAACCGAACAGAATCGCCAGACCGCCGCCAAACTCAAGCAGAATGGTCAGTGGCAGCAGTGCGCCCGGAACGCCCATCGCTTCCATGTACTGTTGGGTTCCCGCGTAACCGGTGATTTTTCCCCAGCCTGCGGTAATGAACAGGATTGGCATCAGAATACGCGCGACCAGTGCACCAACATCTTCTAATTTTTTCATTTAACTCTCCATCAAACCATTTTGGCGGTTTTATTGATTTATTGTGCAATTCCGGGGGGATACCGCGGGCTTGCTGTCGATGGAAAGGAGTGTAAACGTGACGGAGGGGGATTGTTAGCAAGGAAAATTGCTACACTAAATCAAAAAATCTGACAAAGTGAGGCGGCGCGAGAGACGGATCCTAAAGGCAAATAAAGGCGTTGGAAGCGCAGCGTCATTTCTTTGCTGGCATGATTTCCCTGATATAGGGAGGCGTATGAATTTCTCATAATTTACGCAACCTTGTTGTCATTAAGGTTATTCTGGGGTATTAATAGCGCCAGCCCTACTTTAGTTTTCAGTATTAATTATAAAGCAGCATGAATTTTATTTAGAGAACGAAATTTAAGTTAGGCTGCAATTAGCGCCTCACGCATCGTACTGATTGGCTATTCTTTTATACATCACATCAATTAAGTTAAATTTTATTTTGCATGACGACCCCTGTCTACAATTGAGTGATATATCTCAGGAATGTGCCATGAAGAAAGAACTGCTGCTAGCGATCCTACCCTGTATTGTATTTGGCGTAATAGCCGCAGATTCAACTCGATTGAATGTTAAAGGTGTGCTGGTGAATGCCGCGTGCTCTCCCTCGCTGGATAAAAATGAAGTCGACTTCGGTAATATCCCTATTTCCAGCCTCAATAAAACTGACGCTAACCAGCTTGGTGAAAGAAACGTTACTCTGACGATTACCTGCGACAACGCGATGGTCATGGGTTGGACAACCGTAGATGGTCGCAGCAATTCGGTCAAAGCGATGACTATCACGACTGCCGCAGCAGACAGCAGTAATGTTACCGAGATCTCGGAGGAATATGGCTTAGGCACCGTCGGCATGGTAAACCTTGGGTCATTTGCGCTCACGGCAAAAACGCATGGTGTGACCTACGATGGCAACCCAGGGGATTTACTGCAAGCCGATAATGTCGGTAATGGGAATGGCACTGCATGGGAAAAAAGTACGAAAGGTGTTTCTAAATCGGGCGTTCGTACTTTTACCGTGGGAGCGACCGGGGAAACGACCCCGAAGGCGTTTAAAACGGGCATTTTCCCCCTCAAAGTGACAGCCGCCGTGCAGGGAACCGATGTTTTGCAAATTACGGAGGATACCAATCTGGATGGTATGGTCACGATTTCATTGAGCTATATCTGATTATTGCGATGATGATGTCGGACAGACCCTGATGAACCCTGTTTTCCTTGGCATCGTCGTCGCGCCAGCGTTGTGGCTGACAACGGTGTTGGCGGCTGATAGCGTTGACCTGACAATCACGGCACTGTTTGATGCTCCAGCTTGCACACCCGCATTGGATCATAATGGCGAAGCTAACTTCGGTCATATTCCTTTAAGTAAGCTGAATAAGAAAGAGAGCAATCAACTGGGCTCGCAATTTTTGACCTTAACGATAAGCTGCGCTGAAGCAACGCCTGTCGGCTGGTCGGTGACGGATAATAAAAAAGATTCCGTACACGCACTGACGATAATAAGTCCGAAATTTATAGCGGGCGATCTAAGTGACGTGGGATATGAATTCGGTCTGGGGAAAACCCGAGAGGGCGTTAATTTAGGTGCGTATGCCGTCTATACCGATCTGCAACGTGTGACCGGAGATGGAAACCCTCTCAAGGTGATGTACAAATATCCGCAAAACTCGCCCTGGTATCCCTCGGGGGCGGGTGAGATCAGAAATGATAATGGCTATATCATATCTGGCGAACCTCTCGGGAGTAGCTCCGCGGTACCGATGAGCGCACGGGTTTATATCTGGCCACTGAAAATCACTGCCGCTATTCAAGGAACGGACGCATTGAATATTTCGGATGATACCCCGTTGGCAGGGTCATTAACCATTTCAGTTGTTTATCTTTAGTCAATATTAGGGCAGCAACATCGCTGAACGTTTTGTTTTTCTTTTTGAGATAAAAGCAGGTGCATAATGAATGGTTTTAAAAATTTCATGTGTCTCACATTATTCATTGTGGGAGGATTGTTTTCGCTTCATTCACATGCCGCCGGTATGGTGCCAGAGACGTCATTATTAATGATTAATGAGGCGGAGGAAGGCGGCAGTATAAACATTAAAAATACCGATGAAAGTGCGGGGCTTTTGTATACCAGTATTGTTGATTTGCCTGACGATAAAGGCGTTCATCTTATTGTGACGCAACCGGTCGTGCGTGTAGATGCAGGGCAGACGCAACATATTCGTTTTATTTTGCAAACCCAGCAACCACTGCAAACGGAGCACCTCAAGCGTGTGCACTTTGAGGGGATCCCGCAGAGAATGCCTGGCAAAAATAAAGTGGGCTTTAACATTCGCCAGGATCTGCCGGTGCTTATTCATCCCGCCGGACTGCCCATTGTGAAAGATGCCTGGACACTGCTGAACTGGAATCTGTCAGGCGATACCCTTACGGTCAAAAATCCCAGCGCGTATGTGGTCCGAATGACGCCGCAATACGAGCTATTACCCTCACACACCCGATACCAGCTGGAAAAAAACTATATTCTTCCCGGACAAACGCTCACGGTGTCAGGTGGTGCAGGCGCTGGCGGGAATACCCACGTGACCTTCATGCCGGTCAGTCGCTATGGTATTCAGGTTGAGAGTGTTACCGCGCCACTCAATCATCGTTAAAAAAACCTGAGCCAATAATGAAGCATCGACAGCAATGGATCTGTGGAAGGATCGTTTTTTCATTGGCTCAGGCGTTGTTCCTTCCCGGTCTCGCGCATGCACAGGCGCTAGAGTTTGATTTGGCGATATTAAAGAGCCGGGGGCTTGATACATCGCTTGGTCAGTATTTTGCTGATTCTGCCAAATTCATGCCGGGGCGAAAGTCCGTTGTCTTATCGGTAAATGGGCAGGAAAAAGGTACCGTAATGGCTTTTTTCGGCAAAAAGGGCGAACTCTGTGTCGACGAAGCATTTTTGCAAAATGCGGGCCTTAAGGTGCCCTCCGATCTTCCTGTTGGGAAGGCTGAGGACATGGCGTGTCACGACTACAGAAACGATTATCCCAGCGCCGTGGTGACGCCCAAACCTGGTGAGGAAAGCCTGTTGCTCGTGGTTCCGCAAGACGCACTGGCCACCGACGATTCTCTTGCCGAACGCATCAATCACGGCGGTAGCGCGGCATTGGTCAACTATTCCGTAATGTCCTCACAGTCACGCTATAGCGGCGGGGCAAGTCGTTACGATCAGCTCACGCTCGAAGATGGCGTCAATATGCATGACTGGCTTTTGCGAAGCCGCCAAATAATGACGCAGATGGATAATACCCGATCCCAAGAACTGCTTTACACCTACGTTCAGCATACGTTTGAGCACACTAAAAAAATCATGCAGGCCGGACAAATCAACATCAGCAGCGCGTTAGTGTCGGGTGCGGCCATCAATGGAATACAGTTTGTGCCAGAAAGCGCGCTTTCGGACAAGAACGGCGAAGGGATAACGGTGACGGGCATGGCGAATTCCGCACAAGCGCGTGTGGAGGTAAAACAGTTCGGGCGTGTGGTCTTTTCAACGTTAGTGCCTGCCGGGCCTTTTACGCTGGATAATGTGCCGGTCACGAGCCTCAGCAGTGCGATTGAGGTATCGGTTATTGAAATTGATGGCTCAAGCAGTCATTACACCGTTTCGGCGGATGCGTTGCGCGGTCGCATGATTGCCCCTCAGGGCCTTTCATTTGCATTAGGGCAATCTCAGGACCAAGCGGAAGACGGTCGCCAGCCTTGGCTTGCGAGCGTCACCGATGGTTGGAATCTCACAACATGGTTGAACGTCAGTGCTGGCGGTATGCTTGCAGAGGCCTACCGTTCCGTGGCGACACAGTTTGAATTTGCGCCCTACAGCGATCTCAGTCTGGACGCCACACTGAGAGGATCGCAGGACGTACTCCATGACTATGCTGGGCAAAGTATCAATGTAAACGTTAACGCCACAATGACAAAAGCACTCACCCTAACGTTATCCGCAACGCGATATACGCCCGGCTATCGGGAATTCTCAGATACCCTTGATGACGATTTCACACAATATAACGGTCAGTACAGCGGTAGCCTCTCATGGGGGACAGCATTGCTTGGCTCCTTCTCGTTCAGTTACAGCCTCAGTGAAGGAAGTGATGGCGAGTCTGATTCGCGCTATCTGTCCGCATCGTGGGGGAGAACGCTCTTCGGGGTGTCGTTATCCCTGAACTGGCAGCATTTGCTCAGTCAGGCGACCAACGAAGGGGTGGGGAACCCGAACGCAGGCGACATGCTATTTTTCACGCTTTCGGTCCCGCTTGGCAGCCAGTCTCTTTCTACCTATGCCCACAAAAGTGGGCAAGAGCTCCGCAGTGGGTTGGGGACGTCCGGCAATATTGGACGGGAGAATAGCTATTCGCTGGCAATGGAACGCAGTAGCGGCAATGGCGAGCGCAATATCAACGGCTCGTTGAACAGCAATCTGCATTACACCCAGCTTGCGGTTGGGGCAGGAAAAGATGGGACGTCAGGTACTAATCGGAGCTTCACGTTCAGCGGTGGTGTCGTGGCTCATCATTCCGGCCTGACATTCTCGCCCTATACAGTACAGGAAACGTTTGGTATTGCATCAGTCGGGCAGTCTGTCGGCGGTGTCGAAATAATGACGCCTGATGGCGCTATCTGGACCGATCGTTGGGGAAAGGCAGTGGTCCCGTCATTGCCTGCTTATAAAGCGGCCCGCATAGAGATGAATACAGACTCGCTACCGAAGAATGTAGATGTCAGCAACGGGATAAACATGGTATCGGCAGGTCACGGTTCAGTGAGTGAAATGGACTTTAGCATTCTGAGCGTTCGCCGCGTGATGCTGACGGTCGTCATGCAAAAGACACATCGCCCGTTACCGAAAAATGCCACGCTGGTAGACGACGACGGTAACTACGTCACCACCGTTGTCGACAATGGGCAGGTTTATCTCAATGACGCAGAGCACATCCACGGGCTACATCTGATTGATGATGATGGGAAAATTCAATGCACCCTCCAATACGCGTTGGCGAAAGAGCATGATGCCCATTCTATTTATGAAGAAGCACAAGGAATGTGTTTGTGAGGCGCTTGCTGCTTCTTCTGCTGCTGGTTAGCGCGTCACCAAGTTTTGGGGCCTGCCAGATAACGTTATCGAGACCCACGCTGAACTATGGTCACGTACACGACAAAAATTATGTCGGTCAATTTAGACGCTGGAAGACCTTAAGTGAGCGTGAGGTACAGCTGACGGCCCTGTGTGATAAACCGACCGTCATGGCTATCTTTACCCATTCTGGCGATCATCCATTCGGTTTACGTTTTGCCTCCGACAGTCTGATTGCGGCGGTGGCCACCCACGCAGTACTTGATGGTAAACCGGTACAACTGGGCAGAACCCTTCGCCATACACCCTTTCTTGTCCGTGGGGAGACCCGAGATAAAAAACTCATTCTTAACGATCGCGGGATTTTGCCCATGTCGGGAAATCGAATGCTGGAGGGGCAAAAGTTTACCATGACACTCAAGTTCATTGTTGCGCTGAGTGAGCGAGATACGCTGGTTAAGGACAGTACAACGTTAGAGAGCCATCTTCGTTTCAGCGTGGAGACGCAATAACGCAGGCTTTTGTGGGAAAGAAAACGCTAAGCAAAGCTTAGCGTTGTTGATTGCGCAGCGTGCTTTTCACCAATCGCCACGCGCTCCAGGCACCAAAGCCGCGACGGGCCCAGCGCACCAGAAAGCGGGGATGGCGTACCGACCAGATAGCCATCACGCTGCTGCCAACCAGCGCCCATGAGCGCAGGCTGAGCAAGGTATTCCAGCCGCGATCATAAACGCCAGTGGCCTCATGCCAGTCACGACGACTGGCAGACAGGTCAAGCCGTTGCTGTTGGATTTGGCTCAGCAGATACGCTTTACGTTTGTGCAACTCAAGTTTGCTACTCACGCTCGTCGTCCTCAAGCAGTGCCCGATCGTTCGCCAGCTCATTACGGGTATGACGCATAAACGTCGACCGTTTCGCCTTAACCATCGTCCAGATACCGCCGATAAGTGCCAGCAATAGCAATACAGCAGTGGTGGCAATCATAGCGTCCAGGCGGTACTGAGGATCGATGGCCCAGATAATCAGGACCATCAGACTCATTAACCCGAACGCCGCAAACAGCATGGTCAGGCCGAGCATCAGCAGCATCTGGAAGAGATTAGCTTTCTCCTCTTCCAGTTCGACCACCGCCAGCCGCAGACGGGTTTCCACCATCTCGACCATAATGGTGACAATCCGCTGGCCAATGCCAAATACGCTTTTACCCGGCCCGTGTTGATGTGAGTCAGCCATAATTAACGACGCGTCAGCAGCACACCCAGCACCAGCCCAACGGCTGCACCGATACCTACGCCAGTCCATGGATTATCACGCACATATTCGTCAGCACGCGCTGCGGCTTCACGAGTTTGTTTGGCAATAGCATCGCTGGTTTCACCCAGGCGATAGCGGCTATCTTTCAGCGCACGTTCTGCTTTGCTGCGCAGTTTGCCCAGCTCTTCTTTTGATTTATCTGAGGAGGAATTCAGCACCTCTTCCAGGGTATCCGCCAGGGATTTCAGTTCGTTACGCAGATTTTCTGAGGTGGTATCTTTTGACATGATGTTCTCCAGTGTAAGGCGTTAGACTTCCATTGATTCAATAGTCACGAGACTCCAGCGCTTTCAGTTGCTCCTGCGCTTCATCGAGCTTGTGTTCACGTTTACTGATTTTTTCCGCATCGCCTTTGGCTTTGGCCTCATTGAGACTGTGGCGACGCTCAGTGATTTCATCTTTCTGGTGGGCGATTTTCTTTTGATGATCGGCGCGAAGTTTTTTGTCGCTACAGTTGTCTTTCACTTCGCGTAACGCTTTGTTCAGACCATCAATGCGGCTTTGGTTTTTGTGTTTCTCGGCGTAGTGAATTTCACGCTGAATGTCCTGTTCTTTTTCCTGACACGGCGTGGTGGCAAACGCGCCAGCACTCAAAGTGACGAGGCCCAAAGCCAGAAAAGTGCGGTATTTCATAGGTGAAACCTTCCATTGTGTTGTGGGCAATGTCAAGTCTTGCCCCACCCAGTCGATGAAATGATAAGAGTGACTTCCGCTTACTCAATGATAGTAAGTAAACACCAAATCACCAAAGCCTGTGAAAAGATTCAGAATCCTGGAAGGCGGTTAACCGAACCGATGTGGGGTGTCACGGAGGCGGGAAAGCCATTGCGGGGTCAGTGAGTCTTCGTCATCCTGAAGCGCAATGATGTAACCGTGGGGCAGCGTACGATCCAGTACTGCTTTGGCGGCAGCGCTCTGGTCGCTGGATTCAAATTTAATGACTAAGGTGTCATTCTGCGGCGTGATGCTCTTGAAACGGATGCCGTTGGCATCCAGATGATGCCAGACGGAAAACCCATCCGGCATACTGATATTTGAATTCACCGCACGAATGGCCAGCGATGACTCTCGTTGCTGAAGCGCTGCCCAAAACCAGAGCAGGGCGCACAGCATGAGTAGTGCGCCGAGGCTGAGCGTGAAACGGCGAAAGGTGATATTCCGGAATCCCATTATTCGCTCCGGTTACCGTATTTTTTCTTCAGCAGGACGAACACGGAACCCAGGAGGCCGAACACCAGCAGCACCACCGGCAGCAGCATCAGACAGGACATCAGCGCATCTTCATATTTCAGGAAGACAGGCGTTTTCCCCAGCAGATAACCCAATGATGTGAGAATCAGCACCCACAGCAGGCCGCTCATCCAGTTGAAAAACTGGAAACGGGCGCTGCTGAGGCCAGAAAGGCCCGCGATGGTCGGCAACAGCGTTCGCACAAAGGCGATGAAACGCCCGACCAGCAGAGCGGATAACCCGTGTTTATGGAACAAATGATGCGCGCGCTGGTGATAATGGGCGGGCAGATGCGACAGCCAGTTTTGCACGATGCGCGTATTCCCGAGCCAGCGGCCCTGGATGTAGCTCAGCCAGCAGCCGAGACTGGCCGCAGTCGTCAGCAGCAGCAGCGTTTGCGGGAAGCCCATCGCCCCTTTAGCAATTAAGACACCGACCAGCACCAGAAGGCTGTCGCCCGGTAAAAAGGCGGCAGGCAGCAATCCGTTCTCAAGGAACAAGATCATAAATAAAACGAAGTAGAGCATGCCTATCATGGAGGGGTTGGCAAGGGTTTCGAAATCCTGGCTCCACAAAGCATTAAGTAATTGAGTTAACAGTTCCATTCACGATTCCTGGTACATCGATTAATGTCACGCCTGAACGCGTTATTCTGCCGGACGTCAGTAGTTATTGATTGATTATGGACGCTGGCAACACGTTCCGAACTTTTCCATGTTTCATGCGAATTGGAAGAGTCCAATCCGCCCACGACAAAATGCATCTAAGTGTAACAAAGGCACGGGTTATACGTCACAGAAATTGCAGATTGTTGCACAGTGATTTTTACTGTTTAGGGCGGGGAGGGCGAGGGATTTTACACAGGCTGACATAATAGTGAGTTTGCTTACCCTCAGCGCCGTGCTAAGGGTAAGGAAAGTCTTATTTCGCGGCGGTATCGAGATGAACGACTGGATTTTCGGCAAATAAGTAGCGGTCAGCGTTGAATTCAAAATCATCGCTGGTTTCGTTAAACAGCATCAATTTGGTGTTTTCAAGATGCTGCCACATCGCCAGTTTTGCCCCGTGCGGATCTTTGCGGATCAAGGCTTTGAGGATTTGATCGTGATCGTCGCACCAGTTGTCGACCGTGCGCAGATCAATATGGTCATGCAGTTTTTTCCAGTACGGGTTATGCACGCGCTGGGTCCACATCTTTTCGACAATGGCGGCCAGTGCCGTGTTTTGCGTTGCCAGTGCGACCTGTACGTGGAATTGCAAATCCCACTCGGAGTCACGGAAGCACTTCTCTTTACGCGCTTTTTCCTGGATTTCCATCAGCTTCATGATGTCCTGCTTGGTGACCTGAGTCGCTGCGAATTCGGCGATATTACTTTCGATAAGCTGACGGGCCTGAAGCAGTTCGAATGGGCCGTAATTGGCAAATTCGAGGGATTCATCCGGAACGGTGTTGTGTTTGGCGGTGCTGGAAATCACATGAATGCCGGAGCCTTTACGCACTTCAACGTAGCCTTCAACTTCCAGCATAATGATGGCTTCACGGACAACCGTGCGGCTGACGCTTTTCTCATCGGCAATAAAACGTTCCGCAGGCAGTTTGTCGCCCACAAGATAAACGCCTTGCTCAATGCGATTTTTCAGCTCAGCGGCAAGCTGTTGATATAAACGGCGGGGTTCCGTGATTTCCATCTGCGCTCCAGGCAACGTACGGCATGAGAGATTTGTTATACCACTTTTATGGAAAACTCTCCACTTTCTTCACGGCAAAAAGCCGCCCGAAGGCGGCTTCATCGCAGGTGTGATAAGGCTTAGCTCTGCGTTGCCGTGCCGCCGATGGTCTGTGCGTTTTCGGCTGCCGGTTTGTTTTGCAGCACGGTCCAGATGACCACTGCGCCCAGTAGGTCGAACACTGCCAGCACCGCAAACAGCGGGCTGAAGCCAAGGGTATCTGCCAGCGCACCAACGACCAGAGCAAACAGGGTGCTCGCGGTCCAGGCCGCCATGCCGGTCAGACCGTTAGCGGTTGCGACTTCATTACGACCAAACACGTCGGAAGAGAGCGTAATCAGCGCGCCGGACAGTGACTGGTGAGCAAAACCGCCGACGCACAGCAGGGCAATCGCGACATACGGACTTGTGAACAGGCCAATCATGCCAGGGCCAATCATCAGAAGGGCGCCCATGGTCACCACTAATTTACGCGAAACAATCAGGTTCACGCCGAACTTACGCTGGAACAGCGGGGGTAAATAGCCGCCAACGATACAGCCGAGGTCAGCGAACAGCATCGGCATCCAGGCAAACATCGCGATGTGTTTCAGGTCAAAGCCATAGACTTTAAACATGAACAGTGGGATCCAGGCGTTGAACGTACCCCAGGCCGGTTCTGCCAGGAAGCGTGGCAGCGCAATGCCCCAGAACTGGCGGTTACGGATAATCTGCCAGGCAGACATTTTCTTGCCGTTGTCGGTCTGATGCTGTGCTTCCTGACCGCCGATGATGTAATCACGCTCTTCATCGGTAAGTTTTTTCTGGTCACGTGGATGCTTGTAGAAAATCAGCCACGCCATCGCCCATGCGAAGCTCAGCACGCCGGAGATGACGAACGCCATTTGCCAGCTGTGCATCACAATCGCCCACACGACCAGTGGCGGCGCAATCATGCCGCCAATGGAAGAACCAACGTTGAAGTAGCCGACGGCAACCGAACGCTCTTTCGCCGGGAACCACTCGGAGCTGGCCTTCAGACCTGCCGGGATCATCGCGGCTTCTGCTGCACCGACCGCGCCACGCGCCACGGCCAGTCCACCCCAACTGCCTGCCAACGCTGTTGCGCCGCAGAACACAGCCCAAAGGACCGCGAACATTGCGTAACCGACTTTGGTGCCGAGCAAATCAAGAACGTAGCCTGCAACAGGCTGCATGACGGTATAAGCCGCTGAATAAGCCGCGATAATATAAGAATATTGCTGGGTGGAAATATGCAGTTCCTGCATAAGGGTTGGCGCGGCGGCAGCCACGGTGTTACGAGTGAGGTAACCGAGCACGGTGCCTAACGTCACCAGTGCGATCATGTACCAACGTAACCCTTTAATTTTACGCATCTAAAACCTCGTCATTTTGTATTATCCGCGCACCGCGCGGTCATCTTCCTCGGCGGAGGGAGGATGTTTAAGTAACGGGGGGCGTAACAGATAACCTGTAACGGCCCGAACCTTGCCATCAGTAATCCTGCTAATTCGGTATCCGTACCGGTAATTCCGATGACTGAATCATCGGTAATGCATTCCGTCGGCTGATAGGTTGCGACGGGGCAAACGATAACTTGTCATACAACTTTAAAAGGTGAGAACCGTCACAAATGCTGGAATAACCGTAGGGTCTTTATCCCAGGCGTGCAAAGCCTGAGTCTATGCGGCTTAGCGCGTTGTTTACTTCTTTCTGGTTACTTTTTTTGTCCGTTTTTATTGATCTGACTCACGAAAAATTTTTCGGTGACAGGGAATTGGTGTGATAACTTTGCGTCATTGCAGTTAAGCATCTGACGCACTCTTAACGAGGAAGACGATAATGACGCCGTTTATGACCGAAGATTTCCTGCTCGACACCGAATTTGCTCGCCGTCTGTATCACGACTACGCCAAAGACCAGCCGATTTTCGACTACCACTGCCACCTTCCGCCGCAGCAGGTTGCCGAAAATTATCGGTTTAAAAACCTGTATGACATCTGGCTGAAAGGCGACCACTATAAATGGCGTGCGATGCGCACCAACGGCGTGGCTGAGCGTCTGTGTACCGGCGACGCATCCGACCGTGAAAAATTTGATGCGTGGGCGGCGACCGTGCCGCACACCATCGGGAACCCGCTGTATCACTGGACGCATCTCGAACTGCGCCGTCCGTTTGGCATCACCGGCAAATTACTGTCGCCGTCGACGGCCGATGAGATCTGGAACCAGTGCAACGATCTGCTGGCGCAGGATCAGTTTTCCGCGCGTGGGATCATGAAGCAGATGAATGTGAAGATGGTCGGTACGACTGACGATCCGATCGATTCCCTGGAACATCACGCGATCGTCGCCAAAGACACCAGTTTCGACGTAAAAGTGCTGCCGAGCTGGCGTCCGGATAAGGCGTTCAATATTGAGCAGGCAACCTTTAACGATTACATCGCGAAGCTCGGCGAAGTGTCGGATACCGACATTCGTCGTTTCAGCGATCTGCAAACTGCGCTGGGCCGCCGTCTGGATCACTTTGCGGCCCACGGCTGTAAAGTGTCGGATCATGCGCTGGACGTGGTGCTGTTTGCCGATGCCACCGACGCAGAGCTGGACGCTATTCTGGCGCGTCGCCTGTCCGGTGAAGCGCTAAGCGAGCGTGAAGTGGCGCAGTTCAAAACGGCTGTGCTGGTATGGCTTGGCGGTGAATATGCTCGTCGCGGTTGGGTACAGCAGTACCACATTGGTGCGCTGCGCAATAACAACCAACGCCAGTTCAAACTGATTGGCGCTGATGTCGGTTTTGACTCGATCAACGACCGTCCGCTGGCGGAAGAGTTGTCGAAACTGCTGAGCAAACAGAACGAAGAAAACCTGCTGCCGAAAACCATTCTCTACTGCCTGAACCCGCGCGATAACGAAGTGCTGGGTACGATGATCGGCAACTTCCAGGGCGAAGGGATGCCGGGCAAAATGCAGTTCGGTTCCGGCTGGTGGTTCAACGATCAGAAAGACGGCATGGAACGTCAGATGACCCAACTGGCGCAGCTCGGCCTGTTGAGCCGCTTTGTCGGCATGCTGACCGACAGCCGCAGCTTCCTGTCTTATACCCGTCATGAATATTTCCGCCGCATTCTGTGCCAGATGATCGGCCGTTGGGTGGCGGCGGGTGAAGCACCTGCGGATATCCAACTGCTGGGCGAGATGGTGAAAAACATCTGCTTTAACAATGCGCGTGACTACTTCGCCATTGAACTGAACTAATACCGGGCATTAAGGTTGGTTGATATGCAATACATCAAAATCCATTCGCTGGACAACGTAGTCGTCGCGCTGGCTGATATCGCGGCGGGGCAGGAAGTGACCGTGGAAGGTCAGACAGTACGACTGTTGTCCGATGTCGTGCGCGGGCATAAATTTGCGCTTTGCGCGATTGCGAAGGGCGAAAACGTCGTCAAATATGGTCTGCCGATTGGTCATGCGCTGGCGGACATTGCGCCAGGGGAACATATTCATTCCCACAATACGCGGACCAATCTCAGCGATTTGGACGAGTACAGCTATCAACCGGATCTTCATACCGAACTGAGTCAGGCGGGCGATCGTGACGTACAACTCTATCGCCGTGCGAACGGTGAAGTGGGCGTGCGTAATGAATTGTGGATCCTGCCGACGGTCGGCTGCGTAAACGGCATTGCGCGTCAAATTCAGAACCGTTTTCTGAAAGAGACTAACGATGCCGAAGGCACCGACGGCGTGTTCCTGTTCAGCCACACCTACGGGTGTTCACAGCTCGGCGACGATCACATCAACACCCGCACCATGCTGCAAAACATGGTGCGTCACCCGAATGCCGGGGCCGTGTTGGTGATTGGCCTCGGTTGTGAAAACAATCAGGTCGATGTTTTCCGTGAAACGCTGGGTGAATTCGATGCTGACCGCGTGCAGTTCATGATTTGTCAGAAGCAGGACGATGAAGTGGAGGCGGGTCTGGAGCAACTGCATCAGCTTTATGAAGTCATGCGTCACGACAAACGTGAGCCGGGCAAGCTTAGCGAACTAAAATTTGGCCTCGAATGCGGCGGCTCGGATGGTTTGTCCGGGATAACCGCTAACCCAATGCTCGGGCGTTTCTCCGACTATGTGATTGGCAACGGCGGCACGACAGTGTTGACGGAAGTGCCGGAGATGTTTGGCGCAGAGCAGATTTTAATGAGCCATTGCCGCGACGAAGCCACGTTTGAGAAGACGGTCACGATGGTGAACGATTTCAAACAGTACTTCATCGCGCATAACCAGCCGATTTACGAGAATCCCTCGCCGGGCAACAAGGCGGGCGGGATCACTACGTTGGAAGAGAAATCGCTCGGCTGTACGCAGAAAGCGGGTTCCAGCCAGGTGGTTGACGTATTGCGCTACGGCGAGCGTCTGAAAACCCACGGTCTGAATCTGCTGAGCGCACCGGGTAATGATGCCATTGCGACCAGCGCACTGGCCGGAGCGGGCTGTCATATGGTGCTGTTCAGTACCGGACGCGGCACACCGTATGGCGGTTTTGTGCCAACGGTGAAAATCGCCACCAACAGCGAACTGGCGGCGAAGAAAAAACACTGGATAGACTTCGATGCCGGGCAGTTAATCCACGGCAAAGCGATGCCGGAACTGCTGACCGAATTCGTCGATGCCATCGTCGAGTTCGCCAACGGCAAGCAAACCTGCAACGAAAAGAATGACTTCCGCGAACTGGCGCTGTTTAAATCTGGCGTCACGCTCTAAAGCTTTAAAACAAAAACGGCGCTTCATAATCTGAAGCGCCGTTTCTTTTTGTGTCATCCACTCGGAAGCGGAAGGGGCAAAGATTAGCTTCGCAGCGCGTCTTTTGCCAGGCGCTCATCGTCAGCCAGACAGGCTGCGGCGGTGAACAACACGTCGGTAGAGGAGTTCAGCGCGGTTTCGCAGGAGTCCTGCAACACACCGATGATAAAGCCAACAGCAACCACCTGCATCGCCACATCGTTCGGGATACCGAACATGTTACACGCCAATGGGATCAGCAGCAGAGAACCACCCGCCACGCCCGATGCGCCACAAGCGCACAGGGCCGCAACAACGCTCAGCAGCAGCGCGGTTGGCAGGTCGACCGGAATACCTAACGTATTCACTGCCGCCAGTGTCAGCACGGTGATGGTGATCGCCGCACCCGCCATATTGATGGTCGCACCCAACGGAATCGAAACGGAATAGGTATCGCGATCCAGGTTCAGTTTCTCAGCCAGTGCCATGTTCACAGGGATGTTGGCCGCAGAACTACGAGTAAAGAAGGCATACACGCCACTTTCACGCAGACACATCAGTACCAGCGGATACGGGTTACGGCGAATTTTCCAGAATACCAGCAGCGGGTTAACCACCAGCGCCACCAGCAGCATACAACCCACCAACACCACCAGCAGATGCGCGTAGCTCCACAGTGTTTCAAAACCGGTCGTTGCGAGCGTGGACGACACCAGACCGAAAATCCCGATTGGCGCGAAGCGAATGACCACTCTCACCATAAAGGTGACAGCGTTGGAGACATCGTTCACCAGATTTTTGGTGGACTCGTTACCGTGACGCAGCGCAAAGCCCAGACCCACGGCCCACACCAGAATCCCGATGTAATTGGCATTCAGCAGTGCGTCGATGGGGTTGGCGACCATGCTCATCAGCAGGCCACGCAATACTTCAACGATGCCTGATGGCGGCGTGATATCGCCCGCAGCGCTGCTCAGGTGCAGCGTTGAAGGGAACAAGAAACTAAACAGCACAGCAGTCAGCGCGGCGGAGAAAGTTCCCAGCAGATACAGGAACAGGATCGGGCGAATACTGGTTTTTTGTCCGTGTTGGTGGTTGGCAATGGACGCCATAACCAGCATCAGTACCAGTACCGGAGCGACCGCTTTCAGCGCGCCGACGAACAGAGTACCGAACAGGCCAACGGCCTCGGCGGCTGGTTTAGAGATCCAGGCCAGTAAAACACCCAGAACCAGGCCCACCAGAATTTGTTTTACCAGGCTGCCACCAGCGAGACGCTGGAATAAGCCAGAGGGGCGTTGTGTCGTCATTAAACTCTTCCTTCAGTCGTAATGTGGTTCCATCCCGGCGGCTCTTTCGGTCGCAGTTAACAGGATGTAACAAATGTTTGCATGGTTGAGTATAAGGATGTTCAGGCTTCAGGGAAGGGGAAGATGCTGATTATTTCGTCCATGTCTTATTTTTTAACTGTCACATAACAGTTAATTGACATAAACCACAAAAAAAAGACCCGGACATGCCGGGTCGTATGACAATTAGTTCTCTATTTTCTTTTTATCATGCTGATGATTGACCCACATATTAATCAGCAGCGTCACCACCAGAATGCCAAATACCACGCCCAGCGAAATAGCGATTGGGATATGGAAGAAGTCGATAATCAGCATTTTGATACCGATAAACACCAGGATAATCGACAAGCCGTATTTGAGCATCGAGAAGCGCTCTGCCACGCCCGCCAGCAGGAAATACATCGCACGCAGGCCGAGGATCGCAAACAGGTTCGACGTCAGGACGATGAACGGATCGGTGGTCACCGCGAAGATAGCCGGAATGCTGTCTACCGCGAAAATCACATCACTCAGTTCAACTAAAATCAGCACCAGCAGCAGCGGCGTGGCGTACAGCAGGCCATTCTTACGCACGAAGAAGTGTTCGTTTTCGATTTTATCGGTCATGCGCAGATGGCTGCGGATCCAACGCACCAGCGGTTTGTCGCCAATCCCGCCGTCGTCTTCTTTCGCCAGCGCCATTTTGATACCGGTGAACAGCAGGAACGCGCCGAACACGTACAGCAACCACTCAAACTGCGAGATAAGCCAGCTACCGGTGAAGATCATGATCGTACGCAGCACAATCGCGCCCAATACGCCGTAAATCAGCACCCGACGTTGCAACGCCGCAGGCACAGCAAAGTAGCTAAACAGCATTAACCAAACGAAGACGTTATCGACTGCCAGCGCTTTCTCAATCAGATAACCGGTGAGGAACGCCATTGCCTGCGGGTCTGCCACCGCACGACCCTGTGTCTGCGCGAGATACCACCAGAACGCGAGATTAAACAGCAATGACAGCGTAACCCACACCAGCGACCAACTCGCCGCCTGTTTCATGGTCATGGTTTGCGCGCCACGACGGCCTTGCAGCAGTAAATCGATCGCCAACATAATGACGACCACAACAGCAAATCCGCCCCAAAGTAACGGTGTGCCGACAGTATTCATAATCTATCCCTTAAGCAAAAAAAACGGCTAACGTCCAAAAGACGATAGCCGTTGCAGGATTTTTTGCTCGGACCTCGCCTTTCGGCAAGGTCTCACTTACAACAGGAAAGAAATCAGTAACGAATCTCTTTCCTGTTGCCCGGCGACCGGATGCTTTCGCACCGTAATGACGATCCACCGGCTAACAAGTTACTCCCCTTTGCGTGTGTCAAAATATTACAGGCCATTGATGGCGTCAATGGCCCATAACCATTGTTTTACACAGCTTTACGCGGGAAGCGTCTCGTTAACGCCATCTGCCGGGAACACGACACCGGTTTGACGCCGAATTTCGGTCGACAGTTTCGCGGTAATACGGCTCACCGTCAGCCCTGGATGATTAACTTCGTTCTCTTCCACCAGACGCGCAAAGAGTTCAGCTTCATACAGCATGGTATTGATGTGCTGCGGCTGAGTCAGATCCTGCGCTTTGCCGCCGCGCGGTACGAACGACACTTTCTGGCATTCGGAGATTTTTTCGATAACCAACGAGCCTTCTTCGCCCTGAATTTCACTCGGCAGGACAGAATCGCTGACTTTGGAATGCTGCAGCGTTACGCTGAAATCGCCGTAATCCAGCACCACCACGCCATGGGCATCCACGCCGCTCTCCAGCAGAGCAGCGCTCGCGTTAACACTGTGCGGCTCGCCCCACAGGGCCACCGCTGAGGCGAGGCAATAGAAACCGATATCCATAATCGATCCATTAGAGAACGCAGGATTAAAGGTGTTTGGGTTTTCACCGTCGAGATAACGCTGATAGCGCGATGAATACTGGCAGTAGTTAATCAGCGCTTTACGCACCTTGCCGACTTTGCTCAGCGACTGCTGCAACTGCAGGAAATTCGGCAGGCTGGCGGTTTTGAACGCTTCGAACAGCACCACCTGATTTTCACGCGCCAGCGCAATGGCGGCTTCCACTTCGCAAATATTCGACGCCAGTGGCTTCTCGCAAATCACATGCTTTTTATGGCTCAGGAACAGTTTGGTTTGCGGGAAGTGCAGGGAGTTCGGGCTGGCAATATACACCGCATCAATGGCATCGCTTTGCGCCATCTCTTCAAGCGAAGTGAAGAGATGTTCAACCAGATAATCGTTAGCGAAAGCCTGGGCTTGCTCAAGACTGCGGGAATAAACGGCGGTTAATTTATAGTTGCCGGTTTCATGGGCGGCATCGACAAACTGGCGAGTGATCCAGTTTGTGCCAATGACTGCGAAACGTATCATGAGAATTAACGTACTCCGAAGAAGGGGCCTTTTGCCACTTTAGCACGCCATGATGACAAAACCAGTGCGCACTCACGCAGAACCCGGCAGCGAAAGCGCCGTCAGCCACAGGCGGGTATCAAACTCTAACTGGTGATACTGCGGTTCCATATGACAGCACAGCTGATAGAACGCTTTGTTGTGATCTTTCTCTTTCAGGTGTGCCAGTTCATGCACCACGATCATCCGCAGAAAGGCTTCCGGCGACTGGCGAAACACGGTCGCCACGCGAATTTCCGCTTTGGCTTTGAGCTTGCCGCCCTGAATACGGGAAATCGCTGTGTGTAAACCCAACGCATTTTTCAGCACGTGGATTTTGTTGTCGAATGCCACTTTGTTGATCGGCGGGGCGCTCCGCATATAGCGGTTTTTCAGGCTTTGCGTGAATTCCCACAGCGCTTTATCGTTAGTAATGTCGTGCTTCTCGGGATAGCGCTTTTGCAGCACCTCGCCAAGGCGCTGCTCGGCAATCAGGGTGCGAACCTGAGCGAGAAGATGCTCGGGATAACCGCTTAAATACGTCAGTTCGCTCATGCTTGTCTCGAATTGCGGGAAAAAAGGGTATACTCACGCACCCCGAAAAGGGGACACCACCGAATTTTACCATCCAGGAGGGCCGATGAGCCAATCAGACAACGGTTTTCGTTCACTGAATTTAAAACGTTTCCCGGAAACGGACGACGTTAGCCCGCTGCAAGCGTGGGAAGCGGCAGATGAATATCTGCTGCAACAGTTGGACGGCACTGACATCAGCGGCCCGGTCCTCGTCTTTAACGACACCTTTGGCGCACTGGCCTGCGCGCTGGCAGAGTACCAACCGTACAGCATCGGCGATTCGTACTTAAGTGAGCTCGCAACGCGCGAAAACTTGCGCCACAACGATATCGCAGAAAACAGCGTCACCTTCCGCGATAGCACAGGTGAATATCCGCAGGAACCTGCGGTTGTATTGATCAAAATCCCGAAAACGCTGGCACTGCTTGAACAGCAACTGCGCGCATTACGTGCTGTGGCGACACCGGAAACACGCATTATCGCGGGTGCAAAAACGCGTGATATCCACAACTCGACGATTGAACTGTTCGAGAAAATTCTCGGTCCGACCACCACTACGCTGGCGTGGAAAAAATCGCGTCTGATTAACAGCACTTTCAGCGCGCCTGCTCTGAAAGACGTCGATCAAGTGATCAGCTGGCCGCTGGAAGGCACCGACTGGACCATCCACAACCACGCGAACGTTTTCTCACGCACTGGGCTGGATATCGGCGCGCGCTTCTTTATGGAGCATCTGCCGAAAGATTTGGAAGGCGAGATCGTTGATCTCGGTTGCGGCAATGGTGTGATTGGCCTGAGCCTGCTGGAACGTAACCCGCTGGCGAATGTGGTCTTTGTGGATGAATCGCCAATGGCGGTCAGTTCGAGCCGTCTGAATGTTGAAACCAACATGCCAGAAGCGCTCGACCGCTGCGAATTCATGATCAACAACGCGTTGTCAGGTGTAGAGCCGTTCCGCTTCAACGCGATATTGTGTAACCCGCCATTCCATCAGCAGCACGCGCTGACCGATAACATCGCATGGGAAATGTTCCACCATGCCCGTCGTTGCCTGAAAATCAACGGGGAACTGGTGATCGTCGCCAACCGCCACCTCGACTATTTCCACAAACTGAAGAAGATTTTTGGTAACTGCACCACCGTCGCCACCAACCAAAAGTTTGTGATCCTCAAAGCAGTGAAGTTAGGGCGTACTCGCTAGTTTTAATGCCCGGCGGCGTAATAGCCTGTCGGGCCATTTTTTGGAATGCTGCTCGCAACGCGTTAATTTATAGTCATTAAATCCGCTTCTCCTCTGGTCTCTCTTCCCCTTTTTACCGTAATTTCTTCCTGGAATGCTGGCGAATGAAAGTTGCCATTATGGCAACTTTGTTCATTGCCTAACCACATTATCAGGGATATGATGAAATGCACTTGCTAACGCTTAAGGCCTCTGCGAAGAAATTTCCCCAGCACGAACAGGAGTTACTGGCGTTAGGTTCGCTGGTTTCCAAAGGTTATTTTAAAGGTCCAGATAATCTCAGGGCCGTGTTTTCAACCCTGGATAATTTCAAGTACCTTGATAAATATTACGTGATTAATCTGGGACATAACGAACTTCGCCTGGTCGCGCTTATCTTTTTTGAAAGCCAGAAATTTTATGTTCGTCATGTTTTTACGCACAAAGAATACGATTCATTCACAGCGATTCACCGAAGGAAAAGGAAAAACAAATGGTTATTGCTGACATTCTGAAGGCTGGCGAAGTGCTGGCATCTACAGCTCCCTTTCTGCTCGCGATACAAAACGCAGAGCAGCACGAAGAAGCGCTTGAATTTGTGGAATACCTTCTTCTTAACGATCCTGATCATCCATTGTTAGATATAGCCTGCAACAGCATCGCGGTTTATGAAAAATCGGCGCCGGAATTTGCAGAATTTTTGGCTCTAATGAATTCTATGCCCAGTGGCGTTGCCATGCTCCATACCCTGATTAACCAGTATCAACTGACGCTCTCCGATTTCCCGGAAATCGGCAGTAAATCGATGGTCTCCCGCGTGCTGAATGGCAAACGTAAATTAACTCTCGAACATGCCAAAAAATTGTCAAAACGCTTCGGGATTTCCCCCGCCATGTTTATTGACTGACACCTCTGCATTGGAGATGCCAGCCGTTTGGCTCAAATCTCCAGCGCCAGCTTCGTTCCCTGCGCGATAGCCCGACGCGCATCCAGCTCCATCGCCACATCACAGCCACCAATCAGATGCACCGGTTTTCCCGAGGCAAGTAGCGAATCAGCTAAATCGCGGCGCGGTTCTTGTCCGGCGCACAGAATCACATGATCCACCGCCAACAGTTGCGGTTCGCCACCGATCGTTACGTGCAGTCCTTCGTCGTCGATTTTCTCGTAGCTAACGGATGGATACATTTTCACGCCGCGAGCGAGCAGGGTAGTGCGATGGATCCAGCCAGTGGTTTTGCCGAGCCCTTCGCCTGGCTTGCTGGCCTTACGCTGAAGCATCACAATCTGTCGCGGGCTTTTCTCCAATTGCGGCCCTTCCGGACGCAGCCCGCCATGCAGTTGCAGACTGGTGTCGATCCCCCATTCCACGCAAAACTCGGCGATGTTTTGGCTGGTGGCCTCACCGGGTTGGCTTAAATACATCGCGGTATCAAAACCGATCCCACCGCAGCCAATAATCGCCACTTTCTGTCCGACGGGCGTTTTATCGCGCAGTACATCAAGATAATTCAGTACCTTAGGATGAGAAATGCCGTCGATATCAGGCATGCGCGGTTCAATGCCGGTCGCGAGGATCGTTTCGTCAAACTCAGCCAAATGTTCCGCATTTACAAAACGATTGAGTTCCAGCTTCACGCCGTGCAGGTCGATCATCCGGCGGTAATACCGGAGGGTTTCGTAAAACTCTTCTTTGCCGGGGATCTGTTTGGCGATATTGAATTGACCGCCGATTTCCCCTGCCGCATCGAACAGCGTGACCTGATGTCCACGTGCGGCGGCGTTGACTGCAAACGCCAGTCCGGCCGGGCCTGCACCCACAACCGCCAGGTTTTTCTTCTGTGATGTCGCCGTAATCGGCATTTGTGTTTCATGGCAGGCGCGTGGGTTCACCAGACAGGACGTCACTTTGCCGACAAAAATCTGATCGAGGCAAGCCTGGTTACAGCCGATACAGGTGTTGATCTCGTCCGCTCGTCCGCTTTGCGCTTTCGACAACAGTTCAGCATCAGCAAGGAAAGGGCGCGCCATCGACACCATATCCGCATCGCCGCGCGCGAGGATCTCGTCTGCGACCAGCGGATCGTTAATGCGGTTGGTGGTGACCAGCGGGATCGTCACTTTGCCTTTCAGCTTGCGTGTCACCCAGCTGAATGCCCCGCGCGGCACTGGCGTCGCGATGGTCGGGATCCGCGCTTCATGCCAGCCAATGCCAGTGTTGATGATCGTCGCCCCGGCTTTTTCGATGGCCTGCGCCAGTTCAACGGTTTCATCGAAATTGCCACCGCCCTCAACTAAATCGAGCATCGACAGGCGATAGATAATGATAAATTCCTCGCCCACGCGTTCGCGTACAGCACGCACTACTTCCAAGGCGAAACGCATTCTGCGCGGCCAGTCGCCACCCCACTGATCGTGGCGCTGGTTGGTGCGAGCGGCGAGAAACTCGTTAATCAAATAACCTTCCGAACCCATCACTTCCACGCCGTCATAGCCCGCTTCCCGCGCCAACAGCGCACACTGAGCGAAGTCGTCGATCAGCACCAGAATTTCGTCGTGTGTCAGGGCGTGCGGTGTGAAACGGTTAATTGGAGCCTGCAGTGCTGACGGCGCAACCGGGCGCGGCTGATAGCTGTAGCGCCCGGTATGCAGAATTTGTAGCGCGATTTTGCCACCTTCTTTATGCACCGCCTCTGTAATAGGACGGTGGTGCGCCAGTTGAGTTGCATCGTTAAGTACCGCGCCGCCTTCCATCGTGACGCCCGACAGCGCCGGGGCCACGCCGCCAGTGACAATCAACGCCACGCCGTGACGGGCACGTTCGGCATAAAACGCTGCCAGCCGCTCGGTGCCGTCCGGCCGTTCCTCCAGACCGGTATGCATCGAACCCATCAGGACGCGGTTTTTCAGCGTGGTAAAGCCCAGGTCGAGCGGGGCGAATAACGACGGGTAGTGGCTCATAATCGCTTCCAGTATGTAAATTTATTGTTATGTGGTCGGATGAGTTACTAATTTAGCGTTCGTGAGGAAAAAGGGAAAAGGGGCGTGCGTTGATTGTGATGGGGGTCAAATTACGTGATCGGCAAAGTGACGCTGACCGACAAACCGCCTTCTGGACGGTTGGCTAATACCAGTCGTCCGCCCAGTTGCGCGACGAGCTGTGCAGCGATCGCCAGCCCGAGTCCGGTGCCGCCGGTTGTGCGATTACGTGAGTTTTCGATTCGATAAAAGGGCTGTAGTACGGCTTCCAGTTCGGCTTCCGGGATCCCTTGCCCATTATCGCAGAGGGTGATTTGCACGGCATCGGGCGAAGGCTGCGTGAGTGACAAATCAGCGTTACCGCCATATTTCAAAGCGTTATCCAGCAGATTGCTGAGTACCCGCCGCAGAGCGTGTGGGCGGGTTGAAACAGCAAGTGAGGGAACATCGTTATGGAATGTCACGGCGTGCCCAACATCGAGATAATCACAGGCGAGGCTGTCGAGAAAGGCGGGCAGCGCAATGCGCTGGCGGGGTTCTTCCAGTCGGTCAGATGAACGGGCATAAGCGATCCCTTCCCGCACAAGCTGCGTCATGGTGTCGAGATCCTGCATCAATTTTTCACCCATTACCGCATCATCGGCCATTTCAACTCTCAGCTTCATGCGCGTAATCGGCGTTTGCAGATCGTGAGAGATAGCCGCCAGAATCTGCGCGCGCTCTTTCAGATGCCCCTGAATTCTGTCCTGCATCGCATTAAAGGCACGCGCAGCCTGCCGGACTTCGTGAGGGCCTTGCTCGGGAAGAATATGGGCTTCGCCAGCCGCGGGTTGTAACTCCTCCACTGCGCGCGTGAAGCGGGTGAAAGGCCGGATAACCATTCGTACCGCCAGCCAGGCGCAAAGCAGCACCAGGAACAGCTGAATGATTAATACCACGGGCAGCCAACGGGCAACCGGCGGCATGTGGGGAATTAAATCCAGCGTTAACGGCGCGCCGTCGTGAAGCGTAATATGGGCCTGAATATGCGATATCGGGCCTGGAACGGCGGTGAAATGCAACGGATATTGATTGGCGAGTGTGTCGGTTAAAGAACGGATGGCATCACGGGAGCGTTTATCCGTGGGCGGTACGCCCGCTTCCCCTGTTCCCAATTCATAACGATAATTCCCGCGCGCCAGTTTCGGCAGCCATGCCGCACGTTCTTCGGCGGGCAACCTGTTGAGGATCGCCACGCTGGTGGCGACGTCATATTCGAGATTCCCCAGCATCACGTTGCGCACGCTATTGGTGCGTTCAAGCATCACCAGTGACAGACTCAGGCTATTTGCCAGTAAGAGCCCAGCCAGCACCACAATGCTCAGTCTGGCGAGAAGCGAGCGGGGCCACAGTCTCATTCACGTAACGCTTTAATCGTTACCGGCATCGATAACACGTAGCCTTCGCTGCGCACGGTCTTGATGTATGCCGGAGTGCGTGCGTCGTCGTTGAGGCGCTGGCGCACACGGCTTATCAGCAAGTCAATTGAACGTTCAAACAATTCGGCATCGCGGCCCTGCGTGAGATTCAACAGTTGATCGCGCGTCAACACCCGCTGTGGGTGATCGAGAAACACGCGCAATAGCCGATATTCCGCGCCGCTCAGCGCGACCAGCGTGCCGTCGTTGTCGATCAGTTGGCGTGTCACGGTATCCAGCTCCCAGTCACCAAATGCTATCAGCCGTCCAGCTTCCGTGACCTGTAAATTCGGCGGCATAGTGCGAAAACGGCGCAGAATCGCTTTGATCCTCGCCAACAGCTCGCGCGCGACAAACGGTTTAACAACGTAATCATCAGCGCCCATTTCCAGGCCGAGGATCCGGTCGGTATCGTCACTGCGCGCGGTCAGCATCAGGATCGGTAAATCCTTATGCTCACTGCTGCGCAGTTGGCGACACAGCGTCAGGCCATCGTCGCCAGGCATCATCACGTCGAGTACCACTAAGTCCACATGCTGTTTATCCAGCGCGGCGCGCATCTCCTTGCCGTTCGCCGCCCCGTTGGCACGGTAGCCGGATTTCAGCAGGTAGTCGACGACCAGCTCGCGGATATCGCGATCGTCGTCGACCACCAGGATATGGTCGATGTGATCCAACGGAAGCTCCTGATGTGAAGAGGGAAGGGCAGGAAAAAGCATAGCTGCTTTACTGCGCCAGCGCGTCAGCATCGGCGACCGCTTTGGCAAATTCCTGCGGGGCTTCCTGCGGCGGGTTATGACCGATGTGACCGCTGAAGGTCAGATGCTGATATTTGCCTGTAAATTTAGCGGCATAGACTTTTGGATCCGGATGCGGTGCGCCGTTTTCATCACCTTCGATGGTAATAGTGGGCACGCTGATGGCGGGCAGTTTCGCCAGTTTTTGCTCGTAAGCGCTGTATTTAGCTTCACCTTTTTCCAGCCCCTGACGCCAGCGATAGTTACTGAGGGTAACCGCGACGTGGTCTGGGTTATCCAGCGCTTTGGCGCTGGCATCAAAGGTGGCATCGCTGAATTTCCAGCCTGGTGACGCCTGCTGCCAGATGAGTTTGGCAAAGTCGTGTGTGTTTTGCGCATAGCCCGCAGCTCCACGCGGAGTCGCAAAGTAGAACTGATACCACCACTGCTGCTCCGCTTTCGGCGGCAGCGGTTTTTCGCCGATTTGCTGACTGCTGATCAGATAACCGCTGACCGATACCAGCGCTTTCACCCGCTGCGGCCACAGCGCGGCAACGATGTCAGCGGTACGTGCGCCCCAGTCGTAGCCTGCGAACACCGCCTGTTTGATATTCAGCGCATCCATCAAATCTACGACATCTTTCGCCAATGCAGACGGCTGACCGTTGCGTGGCGTCGTCGCGGAGATAAAGCGAGTGCTGCCAAAACCGCGCAGATCCGGCACGATCACCCGGTAGCCTTGACGAGCCAACTGAGGGGCGACTTCGTCAAAACTGTGCGCATCATACGGCCAGCCGTGCAGCAGGATCACCGGTTGACCCTCTTTTGGTCCAATGTCGACATAGCCGACGTTTAGCACACCTGCATTAATGTGCTGCTGATGATTGAAATCAAAAGTGTTCGCTTCGGCCTGACAGGCCGCCACGGTGGAGAGAGATAAAGCCACAACCAGCGATGAAGTCGTCAATTTGTTGAACATGATGTTAGCTCCGCGAGGTGTTTGAGTTGACGAGGTCATTTCATCACCGCCATGTATAGAGCATGTGTTCAGAATGCGGAATTTTGCATGAGAGTGTGTGCGAAGCGACAAGAGATACATTGCGATACAAAGTGGCTGGGGAGACTTGATGGCCTGCCCTGAAGAGAGGGAAGGGGTGAATCGAGGTCTTTTTACATTTTGCGCATCTTTAACGTTAGCGGGAATGAAGAGAGTCTTAGATATGACGGGGATACAAAATCAGCTTACAATTATGATGGCTCTACATGTGTCAGCGTAGTGTAGGGAAAATAATGGAGAATGTGATCCCGTATTTGTTTTTTATATAGCGAACTGTCTAAAGTGACACCGAATTATTACCACTCATAACTATTCATGGAGAGAATGTTATGCAAAACAATATGTTGTTATCAATGTATTTGCCTTGTACAGTCTTTGAAACAAAGCATAAATTTAATGATACAGAAGCTGATGATATGCAATTCGGCGATATGGATGAGCAGCAACTGCGAACGCTTGGTTTGGATGATATATCTGCCAAAGTGGATCCCTATAACCTGATCTGTTACGACCATCCTAAACCTCAAGATTATAGTGTATTTGATAATAACTTTTATCACCAATCCGTTCGAGGCAGAAAAATCAGCCATGAGGAGTGCGTGCATATTTTATTTGATGAAATGAAAGAGCTTTCCAGCATGTTTTCTTTCTGGGGGGAGTACTCATATCTTATAGGTGAGATGATTGATCATCTTCATAATGGAAACGGTTCTTCGTTCTCAAACGGTACATTAAATTTAGCATTCAAACGTTTAGTTCAGGAGCGTGGCATTGATAGCCCCTTATCAATTATAACAAACAATATTGATATCGAGTTTGGCAAGAGAATGAGTCTGGAGAGACAGGTAAATCTGCTAGATAGAATTAAACGAGAGTTATTTAAGTCGAGGCTTCCAAAATTTAACAGAGCCACAGATCGGTTTAATGGCCTAGGTATCACGATTCATGATGTGAATTCTCAGAGAATAAAAATTATAAGCATCCATAAGCATGCTATGGGGTGGGATGCATGGGTTCAATTTGATGCACAGGACCATTTCGGCCTGGATGTTGTTGATATTCGTAATCCGCTATATCGGAATTTTAGATTTTTCCGTATATGGTTTTTTCTTCAGCGGCATCGAGATTTTGCATTCAAACCTTTTTTTACAAATTTCAATGCTAGCATCATGGTTAAAGGATAAACATGACTAAGAAACGGAAGGGGATTATTTCATTCGCCGTTGTTATCATGGTTTGTATCGCTCTATACATTTTATGGTCACAGCGTCCGGTCAAGGTGCTGTATATAGATTCCTATAAAGGAGTAATGTTTGATATTGTTGTTGATCATTTGCCTTGGTTAGACAGGGATCGGATTAACTGGTTTTTAACACATAGGGAAGAGCTTGAAAAAAATCACCCGACGCTAAAGGGAAATATTTATGAAATAACTTTTTTAGATGTTGGAGCGGGATTTATGAGCTTACGTGAAAATCCACACGAGGATTTACTCTGCTTTGACACGATAAAGGAGGAGAAAAACTGTATTGAGAAAAATACACTTTTGGTCGTCCATTTTTATAATCACGGCGTTACTGATTTTGATATTGGGTATGGTGGGCCAGCCTACCAGAAAATCGGTAATGGAAAAATTGAACGCAAACCTGATTAATTGTCGCGGCGCTTTCTCATTCAGCAGGACAAAAATAACGACCTGCTGAATATACCGTTAACGAATATATCACCCTTGTTTATGTAGCCCCGGCGCCTGCCACATCGATGTCGTAAGCCCGCTGTCGACCAGTCCCAATTGATCGGCGTACACCGCCTGCCATTTGGCTTTCATTCCGTCGTACAGCTCCCGGTGTTCGCGGTTCGGCGTAAAGACCCGACTCCAGCTCACCAGTTTTTCGCCTGCGCTCGCCATGTCGGCATAGAGTCCGGCTCCTGCACCTGCCGCAATTGCACAACCCAACGCAGTGGCTTCTTTCACTTCCGGCACGCGCACCGGCAGCCCGGTTACGTCGCTTAAAATTTGGCTCCACAACGCGCCTTTTGAGCCGCCGCCCGCAAACACCAGGCTGTCGAATTTCACGCCGGAAAACTGCGAAATCTGCGTCAGATTGCAGGCCGAAACAATCGCCGCGTTCTCTTCCAGCGCGCGGAACAGCGTGGCTTTATTGCATTTTTCCGGGTCGATGGAGAGATTAATAAACGACGGGGCGGCGTGATACCACTGTTTGAAATGCATCGCGTCGGAGAAAATCGGCATCACGCCGTGAGAGCCCGCTGGAACGCGGCTCGCCATCTCTTCCAGCAGCGCGTAGGTGTCGGTGCCGAGACGCTCGGCAATCAGTTTTTCTTCGGCGCAAAACGCGTCACGGAACCAGCGCATTGTCAGCCCGGTAAAGAAGCTGATCGACTCGGCCTGCACCATGCCGGGAATGACATGCGGGTTTACGCGAATATTCATTTCCGGATCGGTGCGCACCTGCGGCAGATTCACGACTTGCTGCCAGAACGTCCCGCCCAGTATCGCGGTTTGCCCTGGACGCACCACGCCTAATCCCAGACAGCCAAGCTGTACGTCACCGCCGCCCATCACCACGGGTGTACCAACGCGCAGGCCGCATTGCTGCGCCGCTTCCTGAGTGACGGCCCCCAGAACGGTGCCTGTTTCTTTTACCGGGGAGAGAATATCGGCGCGCAGCCCAGCCATGTCCAGCAGCGCCGGACGCCAGTCGCGGCTGAACAAATCGAGCATGCCAGTGGTGCCTGCATTAGACGGATCCACCGCCAGCTCGCCGGAAAGTTTTGCCGCCAGCCAGTCGCTGATCATGGTGATAGTGGCGGCCTTGCGATAAATATCAGGGCGATGATGGGCGAGCCACAACAGGCGCGGCATTGCGGAGAGGGCCAGTGTCTGGCCGGACACTTCATACACTTCGGATTCAAAATGGTTGTCGTGGATCTCTTTCAGCTCAGACACTTCACGGCTGGCGCGCGCATCGACGTTGGCGCAGGCCCAGATGGCATCGCCATTGCGGTCATAAAGTACGATACCTTCGCGCATCGAACAGCAGGCGACGGACTGAATATCGGCGGCGTTCAGGTGTGCGCGTTCCAGCGCCTGATGAATGCACTGGCAGGCGAGCTGCCAGTTGGTATGCAGGTCAAATTCCATAGAACCGGGGACATTCTCGACGCTAAGATGTTTCCATTCCGCCTGACCCACGGCTATCTGATGGCCAGCCAGGTCAAAAATCACCGCCCGAATACTGCCGGTCCCGGCATCTAACGCTAAAAGGTAACTCATGACGTGCGCCTCGCTGTTGTCGCGCGGCGCGCGGCGGTTATCCCGCCAGCGACAGCACCGCGCGTGCTGTTGTCTCTTCCGTTACCAGGCCGTTAATACGTTTGCCGATGAGGGCGGCATAAATGGCCTGCGCTTTTTCTTCTCCCCCGGCGACGCCGACGATGGTTGGCAGTTGTGCCAGTTCGTCTAAGGTCACGCCAAGCAATTCGCTATGGATTTCAAGACCTTCCACCCGTTTCCCGTCCGCTTGCAGGAAATAGCCGAGAATATCGCCAACGGCCCCTTTGCGGGCGTACATCAATTGTTCCCCTTCGCTGATATAGCCCGAGCGTAGGATTGTCGCGTCGCGGCGTTGATCGATAGCGCCAATCCCGACGACGGCGGCATCGGCAGCACCTGCCGCGAGGATAACGTCGCGCACGCTGGATTCACGTTTCAGGATCTCTGCCACGTCTGAGGACGACACCCGCAGCGGAGCCGGGATCATGCTGACGCTGCATGCCGCATCCAGTTGCCCAATACCGGTCATGTACGGCCCCACGCCACCGGAAAGCGTCACTAGCCGAATCTGTTGCGAGCCGATAAAGCCGCTTAGGTGTTGAATGCAGCTCATGGTCGCCTCGCCAAAACCGACCGCCAGCAGCTGACCCGGCTCGAGTACGCCCATCAGTGATTGCGCCGCGCCGACACCTAACCGGACGTTCATCGGCGGCGTGTTCAGAGCGGGCAGCACTCGGGCGATTTTCAGGCCAAAACGCTGCTGAAGCTCGGTTTCCAGCGCTAAACAGCCTTCGTAGCGGGAGTTGATCTGCACGCGGATCACTCCCGACTGACGCCCTTTTTCCAGCAGACGTGAAATTTTGAGGCGCGGCAGGCCGAGCCGTTCGCCGATATCGTTTTGGGTCAGACCGTCGTGGTAATAGCACCACGCCACACGTGCCACCAGCTCTTCCTCCGCCAGCGCCAGTCCGGCGAAGCGGCTCTCTTCCGTAATGCGTTTTTCGCTCATAAAGTGAACTCTTATAAAAATCTAGATCATATGTTCGCAGTTGCGCGGACTGAAAATGTGAAGTCACTGGCAAAACCGATCATTCCTTGCTCATAGCCTGTGCAGGATGATCGAAAGACGAAAACTGTGATCCTTGCACGGTTGTAAATATAGTTCAGGGTCTACGCTTTTGAACATTATTAATTTAAAAAATCATTTGTTCAGCCGAGGCGCGACGATGAAGCCACTGATTGAAGCCCGTAGCATTCGCAAGCAGTTTTCCGGCGTCGCCGTGCTCAAAGGCATTGATTTCACGCTATTTTCAGGACAAGTGCACGCATTGATGGGCGGCAACGGGGCGGGAAAATCGACGCTGATGAAGATCGTGGCGGGTGTTGAAAGCGCAGATGACGGTGAACTTCGGGTAAATGGCAAACCTTTTGCTCGCCTCAAACCCGGTCAGGCGCATCAGATGGGCATCTATCTGGTGCCGCAGGAGCCGATGCTATTTCCCAACTTAACGGTGCGGGAGAACATTCTTTTTCGTCTGCCGCGCCAGAGCGATATCGAAACGCGGCTGGCGGAAAAATTGCAGCAGCTGAACTGCCAGCTGAATTTGCAAGCGGCGGCCAGCACGCTGGAAGTGGCGGATCAGCAAATGGTGGAGATCCTGCGCGGGCTGATGCGCGAGGCGCAGATCCTGATCCTTGATGAACCTACCGCGTCATTAACACCAGGTGAAACGGATCGTTTATTTCGTCAGGTACGCGCCTTGCAAGCGCTCGGCGTTGGGATCGTGTTCATTTCACATAAGTTGCCGGAAATCCGCGCGCTGGCAAGTCATGTCTCCGTGATGCGCGATGGTGCGGTGGTGTTGAGTGGTGCAACGGCAGATTACTCAGACAGCGAACTGGTTGCCGCGATGACGCCCGCCAGCCGTGACAATGATCTGAGCGACACGCAAAAGCTATGGCTGGCGCTGCCGGGTAATCGGCGTACTCAGGCGCAGGATTTTCCGGTGCTGCGGGTCGAGGATCTGACCGGGGAAGGGTTTATCGATCTCAGCTTTGAGATCCACGCCGGGGAGATCGTCGGCCTTGCAGGATTGGTTGGGTCCGGACGTACTGAACTGGCTGAAACGCTTTACGGTTTACGTCCGGTGCGAGCCGGTCGCGTGTGGCTGGAGAATCGCGATATCAGCGGCGACAGCACGCGTGCGCGGTTGGCGAGCGGACTGGTCTATCTGCCGGAAGACAGGCAGGTGTCCGGCCTGTTCCTCGATGCATCTATCCGCTGGAACACGGTGATGTTTAATCAGCCATCACTGTGGCAGGAAAATAAACGCGAGGCGGCAGTGGTGGAGCGATATCACCGGGCGCTGGGGATCAAACTGAACAATGCCGATCAACCGGTGCGCACGCTTTCCGGTGGTAATCAACAGAAAGTGCTGCTGGCGCGCTGTCTGGAGGCCAATCCATTGCTGCTGATTGTCGACGAGCCGACTCGCGGCGTAGACGTTTCTGCCCGTGCGGATATTTATCAGTTGCTGAAAAGCGTCGCGGCGCAAAACGTGGCGGTGCTGATGATCTCCAGCGATCTGGATGAATTTCCAGGGCTGGCGGATCGGGTGCTGGTCATGCATCAGGGACGAATGAGCGGCGAGCTGGCGCAGCAGGCAGTCAGCGTCGATCGGATGATGACCTTAGCGTTCGGAGGGCAGGTATGAAAACGTTGCTGAAAAACCGCGAACTGAGCGCCTTTCTTGCCATTCTGGCGTTGTTTGCGGTGCTTGTGGCGCTGAACCCGTCGTATTTCAGCCTGCAAACGCTGGCGATGATCTTCTCCAGCTCGCAGATCCTTTGCCTGTTGGCGCTCGGCGCGGCGCTGGTGATGCTGACGCGCAATATTGATGTCTCAGTCGGTTCGACAGTGGGGCTGAGTGCGATTGCCTTCGGGGTGGCGTTAAACAGCGGTTACGGTTTGCCGATAGCTATCGCTTTTGCGCTGGCGATTGGCGCGCTTGCGGGCGCGTTCAACGGGCTGCTGGTTGTCGGGTTACGTATTCCGGCGATTGTCGCGACGCTCGGTACGCTCGGGTTGTATCGCGGGATCATGCTGCTATGGACCGGCGGTAAGTGGATCGAAGGTTTACCGGATAGCCTGAAAGCATTGTCAGAACCCGGGTTTGTCGGCATTTCACCGCTTGGCTGGCTGGTGTTGGCATTGCTTATCGTGGGTGCGTGGCTGCTGGCACGCACAACCTTTGGCCGCGATTTTTACGCGGTTGGGGATAACCTCGCCGCCGCGCGTCAGCTCGGCGTGGGCGTCAATCGTACGCGAATGCTGGCGTTTACCTTCAACGGCATGCTGGCCGCTTGCGGCGGGATCATTTTTGCCGCACAGATTGGCTTCGTGCCGAACCAAACTGGCAGCGGACTGGAGATGAAAGCCATCGCCGCCTGCGTGCTCGGTGGCGTATCGCTGCTCGGCGGCACCGGTACGCTGGTGGGTGCGTTTCTTGGCGCGTTCTTCCTCACTCAAATCGACACCGTGCTGGTGCTGTTCAAACTTCCTGCATGGTGGAACGATTTCATCGCCGGGCTGGTGTTGCTGGGGGTTTTAGTACTCGACGGGCGTCTGCGTCAGGCGCTGACCCGCCATCAACGGGCACTGAAATACAGCCGTTTTCAGCCGGGCAACAAAGGCGGCAAAAACGTCGCCCCGTTTCCTAAACGTAAAAGCAAAGAGGTGGCGTAAATGAAGCTCAACTGGGAAAGCGCGCTGCTGATTTTACTGGTGCTGGAAATCGGGCTATTCGGCACCCTGAACCCACGGATGTTAGACGCTAACATGCTGCTGTTCAGCACCAGCGATTTCATCTGCATTGGCATCGTGGCGCTACCGCTGACGCTGGTGATCATTAGTGGCGGGATCGACATTTCGCTCGGTTCCACTATTGGCCTGTGCGCGATAGCCCTTGGGGTGATGATGCAGGCGGGCTGGCCGATGAGCGTGGCAATCCCACTCACGTTACTGCTCGGCGTGCTGTGCGGGCTGGTGAACGCGGCCCTGATCCATTACACCGGCATCAGCCCGTTAGTGATCACACTTGGCACGCTGTATCTCTACGGCGGCGCGGCACTGTTGCTTTCGGGCATGGCAGGCGCGACAGGCTATGAAGGCATTGGCGGCTTCCCGGACAGTTTCACCGCCTTCGCCAATCTGACGCTGCTCGGCCTGCCCATTCCACTGGAGCTATTCATCGTTATCACCTTTTTCTTCTGGCTGCTGGCTCACCGCGGGCGCTTTGGTCGTCATCTTTTTTTACTCGGGCAAAATCCGCGCGCGGCACGCTATGCGGCGCTGTCGGTCAACGGCATGCCGTACGTGCTGTATGGCCTCGTGGGGCTCGCTTCCGCCATTGCGGCGCTGGTGTTGGTCTCCTATTTCGGCTCGGCACGTTCGGACTTGGGCCGCGATTTGCTGATGCCCGCGCTGACCGCGGCGGTGCTTGGCGGGGCTAATATTTACGGCGGGTCAGGGTCGATTATCGGTACGGCATTGGCGGCGCTGCTGGTGGGGTACTTGCAACAGGGTTTACAGATGGTCGGGATCCCCAATCAGGTGTCGAGTGCGCTCTCCGGGGCGCTACTGGTGGTGGTCGTGATGGGGCGTTCGCTTAGCCTGCATCGTGAAGCGGTGCGCACGGTGTGGCGTCGGCTTCTTACGCGCAAATCAATCGGAGCATGAGATGAAAGCAAAACTGTGTGTGCAACTGAGCGCCCTGGCGCTGGCAATGAGCGTGGCGGCCGTGCAGGCAGCGGATCGCATTGCGTTTATCCCAAAACTGGTGGGCGTTGGCTTCTTCACCAGCGGTGGCAACGGTGCGAAAGAGGCGGGCAAACAACTGGGCGTGGACGTCACTTACGACGGCCCGACGGAGCCGAGTGTGTCCGGTCAGGTCCAGCTCATCAACAACTTTGTGAACCAGGGCTATAACGCCATTATCGTGTCGGCGGTATCGCCGGACGGCCTGTGCCCGGCGCTAAAACGTGCGATGCAACGCGGCGTGAAAGTGCTGACATGGGATTCCGACACCAAACCGGAATGTCGCAGCATCTACATTAACCAGGGCACGCCGGAGCAGCTTGGCGGCCTGCTGGTCGACATGGCGGGCAAACAAGTGACGAAGCCGGATGCCAAAGTCGCCTTCTTCTATTCCAGCCCCACCGTCACCGATCAGAACCAGTGGGTGAAAGAGGCAAAAGCCAAAATCACTAAAGATCACCCGCAATGGCAGGTGGTCACCACCCAGTTTGGCTATAACGATGCCACCAAATCGTTGCAAACCGCCGAAGGGATCCTGAAAGCCTATCCCGATTTAGACGCGATCATCGCCCCGGACGCAAATGCTTTACCTGCGGCGGCCCAGGCGGCGGAAAACCTCAAACGTCAGGGCGTGGCGATTGTCGGCTTCAGTACACCTAACGTCATGCGCCCGTATGTTGAGCGAGGTACAGTGAAAGCGTTCGGTCTGTGGGATGTCGTCCAACAGGGCAATATTGCGGTGAACGTCGCCAATCATCTACTGAAAAAAGGTGATCTGAACGTTGGCGACAGCGTGGCGGTGAAAGACATCGGCGATCTGAAAGTCGAACCAAACAGCGTGCAGGGCTACCAGTATGAAGCGAAGGGCAACGGCATAGTGCTGCTGCCGGAACGCGTGGTGTTCACTAAAGAGAACATCGGCAAATACGATTTCTGAGGGAGGGCAAAATGGCTGATTTAGACGATATCAAAGACGGTAAAGATTTTGGGCTCGACCGCCCACAGAAAAACACGTTGTACGGGTTGAAAGGCTGCGGTTCGCTGGAGTGGGGGATGCAGTCGCGCCTCGCCAGAATTTTCAATCCGCACAGCAACCGCACAGTGATGCTGGCGTTTGACCACGGCTATTTTCAGGGGCCGACCACCGGCCTCGAACGCATCGATTTGTCGATTGCGCCGCTGTTTGGCGAAACCGATGTGCTGATGTGCACGCGTGGCATTTTGCGCAGCCAGGTGCCTGCCGCAACCAATAAACCGGTGGTGCTACGTGCGTCCGGTGGTAACTCGATTTTGAGCGAACTGTCGAACGAATGCGTGGCGGTGGCAATGGAAGACGCGCTGCGCCTGAACGTCGTGGCGGTGGCGGCGCAGGTGTATATCGGAAGCGAACATGAACACCAGTCGATCAGCAACATCATCAAGCTGGTGGACGCAGGCAACCGTTATGGCATGCCGGTGCTGGCGGTAACGGGCGTCGGCAAAGAGATGACTCGCGATGCCCGTTATTTCTCGCTTGCCAGTCGCATCGCGGCAGAAATGGGCGCGACGTTCGTCAAAACCTACTTTGTGGAAGAAGGCTTTGAAAAAGTCACCGCCAGCTGCCCGGTGCCAATTGTGATTGCGGGCGGCAAAAAACTGCCGGAAGACGAAGCGCTCGACATGTGCTGGCGCGCCATCGATCAGGGGGCGTCCGGCGTCGATATGGGGCGCAATATCTTCCAGTCCAGCGCGCCGCTGGCGATGCTGAAAGCCGTGAAAAAAGTGGTGCACGACAACCTGAGCGCCCGCGAGGCGTACCAGTTCTGGCTGGAAGAAAAACAGGGAGAGCAGGCATGAACGTGACGCTGGTGGAAATTAACATCAAACCGGAACGGGTCGATGAATTTCTAGACGTATTCCGTGCCAACCACGAAGGGGCGCTCACCGAACCGGGAAATCTGCGTTTTGACGTGTTGCAGGACCCCGAAGTGAGTACCCGCTTTTTCATCTACGAAGCCTACAAAAATGACGCCGCCGTATTAGCACACAAGAAAACCCCGCACTATCTGGCGTGTGTGGAAAAGCTCGACGAGATGATGTCGGAGCCGCGTAAGAAACGCAGCTTTGTGGGGTTGTTGCCGGAGTAAAACATGCCGGATGGCGTTGCGCTTACGCGGCCTACAAAACCGTAGGCACGGTAAGCGTAGCGCCACCGGGCAATGAAAAACTACTCCTTACGGAAAAAATCGTTATACAACATATACAAATGCGCAGAACTCCATGAGAAGTTCGGCGCGCCTTGTTGCGCCCCGGTCAGCGGGTTGTAGTTCTCCTGAATCGGTCCGTCACTGGTCAGCCCTTTGGCGTGCTGGAAGAAGGTGTCCGCCAGTTTCAGTGCCGCATCGCGATGCCCATAACGCTCCATGCCTTTCAGGCCAAACCAGAATTGATCGACCCATACACGCCCGCGCCAATAAATATCCGCGCCAAACGCTGGGCTGGTTAACGCCGCCGTACCTAGCGGGACAAAGGTGTTGAACTCTTTCGGATCGAGCATGACTGCCACCACTGCGTCGGCGTGCGCCTGCGTGGCCGCGCCGTTAAACAGCGGCGACCAGCCTTCCGGGCCTTTGCCGCGTTCAACGATAGGTTTTCCCGCGCACCCGTTCGCCAGCGGCTTAGCTTCAATGCGAATGTCGTAATAGAAGTCCGTATTGGCATCGAACATGCAGGTATTGATATAGGTCGCGAGTTTATCCGCTAGCTGGCGATAGTGGGCCGCAGCTTCCTGTTTGCCGAGGATGGTCGCCATTTCCGCCAGATAGTGGTTATCGCTATACATGTAGCTCGCCTGATCGACCGATTCCTGCAGCAGTGAATAGCCCAGCAGCGTGCCGTTAGCATCGCGGTTTTCGGCGAAGTTAACCGTCCAGTCGCTGCGTTTGCCGCCGTTTTGCACATACTTATCAAGTTGATCTTTATCGATGAAACCAAATACCGCCGCGTCGTCGCGTCCGGACTCCCATGATGCGGCCACCTGCGCCGGAATTTGCAGGCTGTCGTACTGGCCTTTGCTCACGGTGGCGTCATAGTTTTCGAGGCCGGAGAGTGTCTGCTCTTTATCGCCTTTTTTCACGGTGAACAGCATCGCGCCGCTGTCGGTGTTATGCGCTTTATCGCGGGTCGCACCGTATTCCGGCACGCCGTTATGGTTGTGGTCACGGTTGCGCAACCACCAGTCATGATAGGCCACCAGTTTCGGGTACATTTCTTCCAGCCACGCCTTGTCCTGGGTGACTATGTAAACTTCCATCACCGACCATGCCGAGAGGCTTGGTTTAGTGTTGCGTTCGTTCCAGTTGCCGCCGTCACCGCCGCGATCCGGACTCAGGTTCCAGGCGATTAAATCCGGCACGAAGCCCGCATCCTGCGGACGCACTTTATCGTCGGCTTTCACCTGCCAGGAGAAGACCGCGCGAATGTTGTCTTTGGCGATATCCGGGTTGAAATGCGCCATCGCAAACGCTTGTTTCCAAGTGTCCCACGGCCAGGTCTGATTACCGGAGAACCAGCGCCCGGTGACCGATGGCGTCACGGTATTGAATTTCACCGCGCCGCCGGGTGAGCGCCAGTTGCCATTCAGCGTTTCGATGGCTTTCACTGCCACTCGTGTTTGCTGTGCGGTAGCGTCCGGGTTGGTCAGCCCACGTTGTAAATACCCTTCCCAGCGTTGCTCTGAAGCACGCATGAAGTGTGACGGACGGGCGAGAATATCGCGAATTTGTGCTTTCTCGTGGCTCACATCCTCGGTGGTCAGCAGGTGAGAATAGGTGGTCCAGAGTGTCGTCGAACCGTTCACGCGGGCGGTACTGGTGAAACGATGTCCATCGACGGTCGTTTTAACCGGGATCGACTTATGCACCTGATATTGTGAGTCACCAGAGGTCAGTAAATCCCATGTGGAACGCACTTTGCCGAAGGTTACGTTCACGCCATCCTGCGTGGCGACAAGACGGCGATGATAGGTCGGGAAAGTACCGTCGATGGTTTTATCGGAAACTGCTTTACCGTCTTTGGCTTGCAGTTTTTCCAGCAGCTCGCCGTCCCATTGCAGTACCAGCGGTGTGTCACTGGTTATTTGTGTTTCCAATAGCGAAGTGCGGACGCTGGCGAAACGCAGCGTCATCTCGATCTTCACGCCGGGCGCGGTCAGTGTCTGGATTAACGCCCCAGGAATGCTCCAGGCTTGCATCGAGAAATCGACTTTCTTCCCGCCGCGATACACCGTCAGTCGGTCGAAATTGGTGGCCATAAAGTTGATGTATTCTTCGGTCAGCAACGCGGGGCCGGGAAAGCCTCCCATCGTTGCGGGGCCGTCGGGCAGCAGATGCCCATGCCACGCGCCGAGATCGAAGAACGGGCTAAAGCGCTGGTGGTCGTCGTTGTCGAAATCCTGCATAAACTGCGGCGCACCGACGCGGTTAATGACGTTTTTATACTGGTCGGCAGTGGTCGCGTGTGCCGTCAGGCTCAGTAACAGCGCGCAGGCCAGCGGGGCGAGAGAAAAGGTGGTTTTCATGGTCATGTCCTTGTTACCAGTAGAAATATTGCATCAGGAAAACTTGATCGCTCGGATCACCGGAGGCCGTTTTCATGTACCAGCGGCTGTCGGCAGCAGTAGCAAAGCGCCCGTCGCCGTATTCATACCAGATGCCGAATTGCATAAACGAAGTGGTTTCGTCAGCGGCGTTGTCGGGCCGGTGTTTGGCGTAGCTCCAGGCGGTTGAGAAATAGAGACCTTTCACCGCTTCAATCATCGCACTGGCCATAAAGCCCGTTTCGGTGCCAGGTTCGCTGAGACCGTTGGCACGCCCGGTATGATGCCAGGCGCGGGCAGCCAGATTAGACGATTGCAGCCCCGTCAGGAAAAGTTGCCCGGTGCCGTCAGTCACTTCCAGCCCGTTCATCCACGTCACGCCTTCGATGAATTCATATTGCAGATAGCCGTTCATCATCGCCGGATAAGTGTATTTATCGTCGTAGCGATCGTATTTGCCAAAGTGCAGCCAGGCTTTGCTTTCGTCGTGATGCCCGGCGGGCGTAGCCGTCACGCTGTAGCGCAGTTTGCCCGTCAGATTCTGTACTTTCAGGGCGTACATTATGTCGCGAGTGTTGGGGATGACGTAGCCCAAATCCGGCGTGAAATCGCCCCACCATTGCAGGTCATCGAGCGATGAATCCTGGCGCAGGCTGAGCATAATTTCGGTGCTGTCGTCAGTGCGATAACCGCCGTACAAGCGGTTCAGGCCGCCTTCAAAACCGCCCCAACTGTGATCGGGCACCCAGGCGTTGCCCTGATGGTCGGCCTGTACGGTCCAGCCTTCGCCGTAAATCAGACCGAACCACGAGCCGTGTTTTATTTCCAACCCGCCTTCGATGTAGGTGCCGTCGCTGTATTTATGTTTCTCCGGGCCTTCGAGATCCATATAGCCGCCGATGCCCATTTCGCCATAAAAACGAAACGAGGTAGCCGAAAGCTCAGGCGTTCGGGTGTCGTCATGTTCCGCCGGTCGAATTTCTTCCACTGCCATCGCCGGGTTGCAAAAAGAGAGGGCAGCGAGTGCCCCACAAACAGATTGTGTTATTTTCATTGTCGAATTCTGGCGTTATCAGGAAATCGTTGAAGCAGGAGAGGCTTCAGTCCGTTGATCTTCTTTGGATAATCCTTTGACGTATTTGCTGTATTTCCACCAGGCAAAACCAAGGAATATGACGATGCCACCGACGTTGTAAAAGACAATCGTCAGAATATTGCCGCCAGTTGGGAAGGTGGAAGCAATAAAGCCAATGGCAAATATCACAATCAGCATCGACACCACTACCATGCCTGTAGTGCGCGAACCCATTTTGAAATCGCGTGGCAGATGGTCTAATTTACGACGTAGGTTGAGATAGGCCAGCATAATGAACAGCGGCGGCAGCATCGAGGCGGCGGCGGTCATATTAATCACCGTGTTCATTAAATCTTGTGCGGTATTCGAGCCGAGGGTTGGAATAATCATCAGCGGAATAACAATTAAATATTGGATCCACGCCGCCCGCGCTGGCACGCCGTTTTCATTTAGCGCCACGGTCTTTTTACCGAAAATACCGGACGGAATTTCGGAGAAGAATATTTTCACTGGCGTGGCAGTCCACATCAGCAGCGATCCGAACATCGCGGTGAAAGAAACCAGGCCGACAAAACGGTTCATCAACACTTCTGGTAAACCGAAATAAACCGCCAGACCGTGGAAGACTTGCACCGAGCCGCCGGTAAACTTCAGCTCTTTGCTGCTGATAAAGACGTTGATCAACACTGAGGAAATGGAATAGAGCACGCCGATGACGATCCCCGCGAGGATGATCACTTTGACGAAGGATTTCGATCCGCCCTTCACGTCGTTGACGTACACCGCCACCGATTCCGCGCCGCCTGCGGCCATAAAGATCCACGTCGTAATGCCGAGGAACGCCCAGTTAAAGTTCGGAACCATCGCATCCACGGTAATCGGATCCGCAGGTTGCACGCCACCCATCAGCGCCGCACCGGCCAGCAAAATATAAGACAACGTCAGCAGCAGCATCAGCGTGGAAGTCACGGAGGTTATCGGCCCCAGCATTTTTGCGCCGTTGGTCGAGACCCACGTCGAAAAAGCAAACAGCACCAGGCTGAGCACCACGGTCGCAAAGGGCGTCAGAATGTACTCATAGCCAAGAAATGCGTAGGAAGCATAGGCAATGACGCGCGGTAATAACGAAGTGAAGAAGAACAGATTCACGAACCAATAGGTATAGGCGGTAATAAACGCCCAGCGCCCGCCGAGCGAACTTTTTACCCAGGCATAAACACCCGCCTCGGAGTTTTTATTCAGCGAGACAAACTCGGCGATAATCAGGCAGAACGGAATAAAGTAGAACAGCGTTGCCAGGAAGAACATTGGCGCAGACGCCAACCCTAGCTCGATATTATTGTTGATGACGTTGTTAAAGCTAAAAACAGCGGCAAAGGTCAGCGAAAGAAGGCCGAACTTGCCAATCGTATTACGCTTGGACTCTGACATAACGAATCTCCGGATACAGGGAGGATAGCGGCGCTACATCGGCGCCGCCGGATTTTTTTATTTGTTATGGAAATAGCCGTCTTCAACGGTGACTCGAAGCACCACCTTTTTCACCGCGCCGTCGCTGATGAAACGGTAGGCTTCATTTATGTCGCAAATCACCATCTGACCTTCATGTACTTGCACCGTGTCGCCGCAGCCTTTCAGAAACTCGCGGTCGGTTTCATCGCGGTAGCACTCCACCACCTGAAGCTGCGATTTCGGCGCAAACTCGATTTTTTGCACGCCTTGCAGATAGTAATGGACATCGAAATAGCGGCGATGCCCCAGGAACAGCGCATCGGTGGTGCTGTCCGTCGTCACGCGATAACTCAGCGAATCACCAATCGAATGCGCGACGCCGGGGTGGATACGGTCGATGTTGTTAATGGCTTCTACGCAGCGCTGCCATTTGCGCCCACCGTGATAGCGGCGGCTGAACTCTTCCAGATTATTGATAATGTCCATTATTCGGCCTCGCTTTCGGCGGCTGAAGGAGTGAGATGAAACGCCTGAGTCTGCACGTTGCCGTGGGTTGGCAGCAGGGTGAAGCCGTAGCGGAAGGCATCGAAGCGCACGCGCCAGCTGTCCAGCACTTCGCTGCCCCAGGAGTTAGACCCGAGCCCCAGCAGTTGGTGATCGAGGTTTAAGGTGATGTGACCGCTGCGCTCCAGTTCGTTGCAGTGGCGCGCGGCGTGGATAGCTTCGCCGCTGTAAGGCCAGGCGCTGAAATGGATGGGCTTTTGTGGCACCACTAACAGGCCGTGACCACGGCGATCGGTCAGCGCGGCCCAGCGCACCTGCTGGCGATTGCCGTTGTTCTGCGGGAACGGATAATTTTCGAACATGGCATCAACATTACTGCGCCAGACGTCGATCAGATTCGCCTGCTGGCTGTCGGGATAGTTTTCACCCGGCCCACGCCCGTAATACGTCACCTGGTTAAGATTGCTATTGATGCCAAGTGTGAAGCCAATGCAGGGGATAATGTGCGAATAGTTGCCATAAGGCACGCCTGAGAGCTCAACGCTCAGCGCACCTGCCGGGGTCACACGCCAGCGATAAGTACAGCGCATGCCGAAATCAAATACTGGCGGTGCGATGATGCTTTCGCTGGTGAGGCAGACGTCATCGCCATCGCGCTCAACGGTAAAGGTGCGCAAATGCTCCTGCATAATCTGCAAGTGGTTCGGCTGCCACAGCCCTTCATATTCCTGTTTGTGGTTATCAATCATTGGCTTGAAGAAGTTGATTTCGCCCTCTGCGGCAATCAATTCTTCGCCATTCACCTGCCAGGATGTGAGTTTGCCGCTCAAACGCGAGAACACCATCCGGAAGTTGTGCCCGCTCACGGTACAGGCCAGGCGTTCATCACGAATGACCAGCGGCGTTGCACTGTCTGATAGCCACGGAATGGCAACCAAAGTGCGTGGAGCGAACGCGAACTGGTATTGCGCGATAGGGTGGTTCGCTTCGCTGTAAGTCGTCGCAGAGTCTTTGGTGACGTAGACGTTCACCCAACTTTCCCGGCCGTCGGTTTCCGGTAGATCGATGTGCAGGGTGCGAGCGCTGTTTGGCGCGAGGCCAATGATTTTCAGCGATTGAGTATGGATGAGTTCGCCTTCGGCTTTGACATCAATACGCAGGCTGTAGTCGTCGAGGTTGCTGAACCACAGCTTGTTTTCTACTCGCAGCTCACCGCGAGTGAGGTCGACGGCGTGGACTTTTACCGGGGCGATAACTTGTTTGTATTCCAGCAGGCCAGGACCCGGGGTTTGATCGGAATAAATCAGGCCATCGAGACAGAAATTGGCGTTGTTCGGATAGTCGCCGAAATCCCCGCCGTATTGATAGAACAAGTTGCCGTCAGCGTCCTGTGCCTGAATACCGTGATCGCACCACTCCCAGACGTAATGCCCCTGCAGGCAATCGTGACGATACAACACGTTCTGGTATTCGCTCAGGCCGCCGGGGCCGTTGCCCATCGCGTGGGCGTACTCGCAAATTATGCGCGGCTTCGAGTGTGGATATTCGCCGAACTCATTCATCAGCGGCACGCGGGTGTACATGGTGGAGATGATATCCACCACTTCGGCATCTCTGTCTTCTTCGTAATGCACCAGGCGGGTGGCATCCAGCGCCTTGCAGGCGCGGGCCATTGCGCGAATGTTGCAGCCGTAGCCGGATTCATTACCGAGTGACCAGATGACAATCGACGGATGGTTTTTCTGTGCCTGAACGTGGCGTACGATGCGCTCGATATAGACGCTTTCCCACGTCGGATCGTCGGTAATGCGGCTCAGATCGCCGACGTTGGCGAAACCGTGTGATTCCACATCGGTTTCCGCCATCACGAACAGGCCGTAAAGATCGCACAGCTCGTAAAAACGCGGATCGTTAGGGTAATGCGCGGTGCGCACCGAGTTGATGTTGTGCTGCTTCATCAGGATCAGATCTTTTTCAACCCGATCCATGCTCACCGCGCGGCCTTTGCAATGATCGTTATCGTGGCGATTGACGCCGTGCAGCATCACATAATGATTGTTGATGTACATCAGGCCGTCACGGACCTGAATATCGCGGAAACCGACGCGCTGCGGCACGACTTCAATAATGCCGCCTTCGGCGTTTTTCAGGGTCAGCAACAGATGATAAAGGTGCGGCGTTTCGGCTGACCATTGTTTGGGGTGCTGCACATCGAGACTGAAATCCATTGCCAGCCGCTGGCCGACGGTGCCATGCGTCGTGCCCTGATAAAGACAGCGTTCGTTGTCGAACAACTGATAGTCGAGGGTGACGGATTCTGCCTGTGCGGTCAGATTTTCCAACATGACGTGGCAGGCCAGAGTCGCATCGAGATAGTCATCGTTGAAAGTAGTCGTAACGGTAAAATCGTCGATATGGGTCAGCGCCCGGCCGATGAGATAAACGTCGCGGAAAATCCCCGCCGTCCACCACATATCTTGATCTTCAATGTAGGTGGAGTCAGCCCATTGCATGACTTTGACGCACAGCAGGTTGTCGCCTGTGTGAACGTAAGCGGAAATATCGAACTCTGCGGTCAGGCGACTACCTTTGCTAAAGCCAACGTAATGACCATTAACATAGACCTCGAAATAGGTTTCGACGCCGTCGAATTTGATTAATGTCTGGCGCGCGTCCCAGCTTTCGCCGAGGGTAAACTCGCGCTGATAGGCGCCGGTCGGGTTGGCGCTCGGCACGAACGGCACATCAATCGGGAAGGGAAAACCTTCGTCGGTATACTGTAATTTGCCATGGCCTTCCAGTTGCCACATCGCCGGGACGCTAATCTGGCCCCAGTCGTTCATTCGCTGGTGAGGAAATTCCTCGGGGACCTCAAGCGGATGGTCAAAATAGCGGAACGCCCATTGCCCACTCAGTAGCAGGAAATGACTGCTGGCCTCGCGGGCAAAGCTGCGGGCCTGGTCGAAATCGTGATAAGCAAAAAAGTACGCGCGCGGCGGGAGCCGGTTTTCGTGCGTAAGTTGAACATTCTCCCAGCGGTTCATGTCATCTCCCTGTGGGTAAAAACATCATTGCTGGGGAGTTTAGTAAATATTTTACTAAATAAAATCAGTAAAACCGAAATGAGTTAAGCGGATCACGAAAATAGTTTTGGGGGAGAGGGGATATTGCCCGGTAAGCATCGCGCTACCGGGCAGAGGAACAGAGACTTAACGCGTGGTGCCGCGCAGCTTCAGACGACTCGGGACAAACACCTGCAACGGCAGCGCCCGGCCATCGCGCGCTTTTTCGAGCAGCAGGTTAACGCCCTGGCTGCCCATCATTTCAGAATGAATGCGCACGGTAGTCAGCGGTGGGAAGGTAAAACGGGCCGTGGGAATATCGTTTACGCTGATAAGGCTTATCTGCTGCGGCATAGTGAGGCCTTTCTCATGGATAGCCCGCAACACGCCAATAGCGATGGAATCCGAGGCGACGAACAGCGCTTCTGGAAAGTCTTTCTGCGCCAGCATTTTGGTCGCCAAATCATAGCCAGAGGAACTGGAAAACCCGCCGCGCCAGATATCCTTCTCTGATACCACGCCTTTCAGACGCCCGTATTCGACAAACGCCTTCTCGCGGATGTCTGCTTTTCCTGGCTCATCTTCACCGCCGATAAAGCCAATCCGCTTAACGCCTTGGGTCACGAAGAAATCGACAACCTCTTTGCTGATGCGCACCAGATCGATATCCACTGAATCAAAACTGGAGCCGGATTCGTGGAAATCGATAAAGCAGATATTGTCGCTGAGCGCTTCTGCCGCCTGACGGGTTTGCGGCGTGGGCTTGCCCACAATCAGGATCCCGCTGATCTTATTTACGTCAGGAAGCCCCTGATTTTCATAGCAGTTGCTCAAACCGATATTGAGTTTTTCACACTGTGTTTCGATGCCATGACGAATAGCGAGATAGTAAGGATCGTTGATTTCCAGCTCCTGACGGTAGCTGTACAGCGCCAGTACATGATGGCAGGCATCGTGATGCACCAGGCTTTTACGCGCGCTGCTGCCGCGATATTCAAGTTTTTCAGCAATTTCCAGAATGCGATGCCGCGTCTCTTCTTTGACATTCAGCGTCGGGTCGTCGTTGAGAATGCGCGACACCGTGGCCTGCGACACGCCTGCTTCCTTTGCGATATCTTTCAATGTTGCCATGAGTTCCCTCAGTGCGGGAGTAAATGTTAGCTCTGTCGCTATTGTAATGAATCCCACGTATTTAGTAAAAATCCATTGATCGTGATGGGCGCTTATGGTGTGATATTTTTAGTAAACATTTACTTGAGGTAAACATGGAAACGGTAGCTTATGGTGATTTTGCGCGGCTGGAAATGCGCACCGGTAAAATTGTGGATGTAAAACGTCATGGCAATGCCGACAAACTGTATATCGTGCAGATTGATATCGGTGAGCGCCAGCTACAAACCGTCACCAGCCTGGTGCCGTACTACAGCGAAGCGGAGTTGTTGGGTAAGCAGGTCGTCGTGCTGTGTAATCTTGAAAAAGCCAAAATGCGCGGGGAAGTGTCGGAATGTATGTTGCTGTGTGCCGAAACGGATGATGGCAGTGAAAGCGTATTACTGACCGCCGAACGCGCCATGCCGCTGGGTGTGCGGGTGGTATAAAGAAACTGCCCGGTGACGCTACGCTTAGCGTGCCTACGGTTTTGTAGGCCGGATAAGGCGCAGCGCCATCCGGCACTGATATGCGCTGTTGGCCTGCGCAAACCCAGTACCGCCGGGCAATTTTTACAACAATCTTCAGGCTTGCTCCACGGAAACGCGCAGCGCAGCCAGTGCTTTACCTGTCGCTTTCAACACTTGCTCACACTGCTCGATGGTCAGCGTCAGCGGCGGCTCAATGCGAATGGTTTTGGCGTTGTTGAGCGTTCCGGCTACCAGAATACGTTGGCGGAACATTTCGCTCGCAAAGGTATAACCGATTTCGTTATCGACAAACTCAATCGCAATCAGCATCCCTTTGCCGCGCGCTTCCTGCACCCGATCTTGAGTGATAAGCAGGGAAAGAGAGAATTTTTTCATGGAGCAGGCACCTGTTGCACGATTTTTACCACCGAGCGGAAGGTGAACATCAGGGCATCGGACATACTCTGTAAAAAGAGTTATCCGACAACATGGTTAACACCCTGAACATCACTTACGCGCAAATTTCACTCAGAACGCATTGTTCCTTATGCGGAAAGAGCGCGTAATGCGATCCCATATTTCCAGCAGTTCGGCATCGCTGTAAGCCGGCGGGGGCAGGGCATGATTACTTAATGTCAAATCAAGATTGGGATGCGTAAAGTCCGCCGTTTTCTCATTGGCTGCAGCGGTAAATAATAATTGTGCTGACGGGTTATCGGGTAATTTTTCTGACGGCGCAGTGATTAACCATTCACTGGCATCAAAGCCGGCAATCTGTACTTTTCCTTTCCGTAGCGTCCGCCCATTTATACTGTTGATATAAGACTGAATTTCACTGTTTCGTTCCAGCATGTTTGTGCTTTCTTTTAGGGCGTTATTGCTCCAGGCAACAAAGGAAAAGACCGAATTATGCGGATAGATAAAGGTAATATCTTCCTTCGGCTTCGCTTTGCCGTCGCGGATAAACCCTTCCGAAATGCAGGTTCCTGGCTGAGTGGGTATTTCATCATTTTTTCGCCCGCTCAGGCGGGACATTAAATCCTGTAGCTCTGCCAGCTTCTGAAGTTTGGTGTTAAGGTAATCTTCTTTAACGCCAGCCTTGATAAAATCCTCCTTATCTTTTCGATACTTCGGATCAGATAAATCAGTGATTTCCTTAGTAAGGATGAACGCCACCCCGTTAACGTACAGGTGTCCTTCCAGAACACGGCCATATCCTGCTTCACTCCCGTTTACATTACGGTCAAATATGACTGCGTTATCACTCAGCCGGTACACCTGTTTCAGAAAAGGCTGATCGATAGGATCGACAGTCTGACTGTTTTTCAGTTCCTGCTCCCGCAGCCGGATACGCTGCTCAAATGCCGGACGGTACAGGCGCTTGCTGCTGATATTCACCTCATTAATCTGAGCACGGTCCTTCTGGGTGTTTTCAAAGGAGGCGGGAACCTCAAACAGATAGCGCCCCACGCACTGGGATTTGGTGGTGGTAAACAGGGTATCGACCATACGTTTTTCCTTGTCAGTTAACGCCGGGGGCGTATGCACAAACGTCACATAGTTGTGAATATAAAATCCTGCGGCTGCCAGCAGCAGGGCCGGCGTGATAAGCAGGGAAAGAGAGAATTTTTTCATGGGGCGGGTACCTGCTGCACGATTTTTACCACCGAACGGACGGTGAACACCATGGCATCGGACAGGTCGCTGTAAACCGAGCGGGAGCGGTTCACCGGGTCTACGGCAAAGGCCCCTTCATGGTCAACATCGGTCGCCAGCACGGCATGAATACGCGGGGAGGTGGTCCGGATCGCGGTGACCGGCACGGTGCCGTCGCCGGGGCTTGCGGATGAGATAAGCTCTGAGGCTCTTACCGGGGACAGCGCAACGGGATTGCCGGCCTTTTCCCGGACCCTCTGCGCCTCCTTCATACGCTCAGGGATACGCTCTTTCCATGTCAGGAAGGCATCCGACGGATTGTCTGCACTGGCACCGTAAAACAGCCAGGTCCAGGGATGGTATTTACGGTCCAGATTCTCGGTGAATTTTTTAACTGGGTTCTTTATCCGTTGAACAAAAGCAGCCCATTCACTGTCAGTATCCCCCAGCAGTAAATCCTGTTCACACAGCCGCCACCAGTCTGTTTTGTTCAGGTAAATTTCCTCGTACGGATCGGCCACCGGCAGGGACGTCCGGGTACTGCTGTTCTCTATTTTTAGCCAGCCCGTTCTATAGGCTGTGCCCGGCAGCAGCTGTAACGGACCGGGTGACTGTGCCAGCACCGGCATCAGTTTTTCTGCATTATTCCCGATAATCATCCCGATAATACCGCGCTCACCGATTTTCATTCGCCGATAGGCTGCCGGTGAACCAAGGTCTGGCATCACGCCGTGCACAATCCCGAGAATATCCACCTGCCCGTTCATGTTTTCAGAGTAATGTCTGGCAACCAGCCCTCCCATTGAGTGGGTGATCAGAATGACCTTTTCCACTGCCAGACGACCGGGATAAGTCTCCAGCACCTTCCTGATATATTTTCCCAACAACGTTGCCGAGTCCGCATTGGACTGCAGCCAGTTATAACCAAAAACGTGCAGCGGGTATAAAAACTTGTGGCCGTGTGCGGCTTCTTCTTCGTTCAACACCTGTTCCACCGGCTCGTCGCCAATCCTGACGCCGATAAATCGCTGCCGAGCGGTCTGTAATTGTTCATCCCTGAAATAATTATCCATCAGAATGTCGTCGTCGTTGAGCAGGTATTGCAGCCGGTCGAGCGCCTCGCCGTAGCTTTTGTAAAACGCGCTTCCCCATCCGCGGGCGCGGCGCGAAGTGAATTTTTTGCCATCCGCCCCGTCGTTAAAAATCTCTCCGCTGTCATCAACAGTGGTGGTATTAGGATCGAGTAGAAACTTCCTTTTTTCCGGGCTGGCAGTAGGCCATTTTTTAAGCGATGAAGCACTGAACTGCCAGACTTCATCGCCCCTATTTTTCAGGTTTGACCCCATCACCCCTGGAATAAAAATAACGGGGATCACTTTTTTTGGCGGCATGAGACAAATAGCCACATGATTTTTTTCTTTAGGCTGAGATACAAGGTCGTAGTGAAACTTTCCGTTGTCATCCCAAATGGGGCGATGGTAAGAATGGCTTTCGTTGTTGTCCATGCATTAAACTCCTGTCATCCGTAGTCTAAAAAGTCATCAAGCCCATAATACATCGAATAGGACTTAACCAAAATCAATCAACTGAAGGTTTTCGTATTTAACGCTTTACTCTCTCTTTATTGCAGGTAGTACTCTCGCTTAATAAATGTATCCACTAACTGTTTAGTGGATTTATGCTGATTTTGAATTTGTGAAAGTTTGGTTATTCACTTTCTTAAGCCAGTTACGAAGATTCAGATTTCGCGCGCTTCGGAGGATAGAACGTTTACCGGCAAATATCATAAGAGCTGAATTTATCTATACGTCAGAAGCGACGCTGAACTTTGATGTAAAGCATCTTTTTTTTCTGAAGGCCAAACACATAAGCAAAAAATCGTTTGAGAAGGGTTTGCATGCAGGCTACTGAGGGATCGGTTTTTTTCTATAACTTGCTGATTTAACTTTTTTTTAAAAAAAGCAGGTGTAGCTAATGGTAGCGGATATTTATTACTGCCCGCAGAGCACGTAATGTTGGTGGATGTGCGGGGGAGGGGGAAGATGTCTTTGCAGTGGAGGGGAATATGGAAGGAATGCCATGCACTAAAAAGGCCCGATAACACGTTCGTCGTTACCGGGCAATTTTTACAACAATCTTCAGGCTTGCTCCACGGAAACCCGCAGCGCAGCCAGCGCTTTACCCGTCGCTTTCAACACCTGCTCACACTGCTCGATGGTCAGCGTCAGCGGCGGCTCAATGCGAATGGTTTTGGCGTTGTTGAGCGTTCCGGCTACCAGAATGCGTTGGCGGAACATTTCGCTCGCAAAGGTATAACCGATTTCGTTATCGACAAATTCAATCGCAATCAGCATCCCTTTCCCGCGCGCTTCCTGCACCAGATCCGGGTATTCACGCGCCAGCAGTCGGAAGCCGTCCAGCAGCATGTCGCCTTTCTGTTCCGCTTGCGCGGGCAGATTCTGTTCCAGCAATACGTTGATGGTCGCCAGCGCGGCCGCACAGGCCAGCGGGTTACCGCCAAAAGTAGTGGTATGCAGGAACGGGTTGTCGAACAGCACGGAGAACACTTCTTCCGTCGCGACCGTCGCCCCGATTGGCATCACGCCGCCGCCCAGTGCTTTGGCGAGACAGAGAATATCGGGCTGCACGTTTTCATGTTCACAGGCGAACATTTTACCGGTGCGGCCCATGCCGGTCTGCACTTCGTCGAGGATCAGCAGCGCGCCAAACTCGTCGCACAGCTTACGCACGGCAGGCAGATAACCTTGTGGGGGCAGGATCACGCCGCCTTCGCCCTGAATCGGCTCAAGGATAATCGCCGCCACATCGTCACCGGTCTTTTTGCATTCACTCAGCACGGTGCGCATCGCGTTAATGTCGCCAAACGGAACGTGACGGAAGCCCGGTAACAACGGCATAAACGGTTTACGGAAGGTTGATTTTGCCGTCGCCGACAATGCGCCCAGAGATTTTCCGTGGAACGCGCCGCTGGTGGCGATAAACGTAAACTTGCCGCGCGGTGACTGGTACGCCTTGGCGAGCTTAATCGCCGCCTCGACGGACTCGGTGCCGCTGTTGCTAAAGAAGCTGTATTTCAGTTTGCCCGGCGTCAGCGCGGCCAGCGTCTTGGCGAGCATGGCCCGTAGCGGATCGAGCAACTCCTGGCTGTGGAGCGGTTGTTTGGCGAGCTGATTCTGTACGGCGGAAACCACTGTTGGATTACGGTGCCCCACGTTGAAGATACCAAAGCCACCCAGACAATCGATAAATTCCTGTCCCTGGGTGTCGACAAGCGTATTCAGACTGCCCGCTTGCCATTCTACGGCCCCGTAATCCCCGCCTGCGGTAACAGATTTGCGATATTCCAAAAACCCCGGATTCACATGCTCTTTAAAGTATTCCCGGACCTCCTGGTTCAGAGCTTTCATCTCCTCATGGTCAAGCGTGCGCTTTTCAATGAGATTCAGTGCGTGCGCGCTGCAGGCCAAAGCCGAGGCGCTGGAAGGTAACCTGTTCAAAATATGCTCCTGGACATCGCGTATCACATGATACTGATTTAAGTATTGCAGGGATTACGCCAGCCAGGAGCGGAACGCGAAAATCGGGATAAACGCCTGTAGGGGGCCTTGTGTTACAAAATTTAATCATTTCCATAACACTTAGGCGGTTTTTACTCCTGAGCGTCTGCAGCGGTAACGTTCATTTTATTGAACGCCTGCCTCATGTTGGTGCAGCGACTGCACCGGCATGAAGCCTCACCAAATTTAGGGGTTTAAACGCAAATTGCGATCTGCATCAACTTTAACAATTAAAGATAAAGTGGTTATCGCCGAAATAACAATTAAGAGAAAAATTAATAACCACTAAATGAGTCAAGGACGCGCAAATGTCAGCTCTATTGAATATTACGCAGCGTGATTATCCGCTCGACGATGACACGACCTTAATGTCTACCACCGACCTGCAAAGCCACATTACGCATGCCAACGACACCTTCGTGAAGATAAGCGGCTATCGCCTTGAGGAACTGAGCGGTCAGCCGCACAACCTGGTGCGACACCCTGACATGCCAAAAGCCGCCTTTGCCGATATGTGGGCGACGTTGCAACAGGGTGAACCCTGGACCGGGATCGTCAAAAATCGCCGTAAAAATGGCGATCACTATTGGGTTCGCGCCAACGCAGCACCCATGGTGCGCGACGGAAAAATCACCGGCTATATGTCGATTCGAACCAAAGCGCAGCCAGAAGAAATTGCGGCGGTAGAGCCGCTGTATAAGGCGCTGAACGAAGGGCGCTGCACGAAGCGCGTACATAAAGGGCTGGTGGTCAGCCAACGCTGGTGGGGCAAATTACCGGGAATGCCGCTGCGCTGGCGAGTGCGTTCGCTGATGACGTTGCTGTGGCTGGTGTTGGCGACGTCACTGCTGGCAACGAATGCACATTGGTTGGCGATGAGCGTCTGTACGCTGATGCTGCTCATCGGCAATGCTTTTATTGAATGGCAGATTGTACGGCCAGTAGAAAATGTGGCTCGCCAGGCGCTGATCGTGGCGACCGGCGAGCGTAACAGCGTGACGCATTTGAATCGCAGCGATGAACTGGGGCTGATTCTGCGTTCGGTCGGGCAGCTTGGGTTAATGTGCCGTTGGCTGATCCACGATGTGTCGGGTCAGGTGGCAAGCGTGCGGCAGGGCAGCGAAACGCTGGCGCAGGGCAATAACGATCTTAATGAACGCACTCGTCAAACCGTTGTGAACGTACAGCAAACGGTGACGACGATGAGCCAAATGGCAGCCTCGGTGCAGAACAATGCCGAAACCGCGACGGCGGCGGATAAACTCTCGAATGCCGCCAGCGCGGCGGCAACGCATGGCGGACAAGCGATGCACACGGTAGTAAAAACCATGGATGACATTGCCGACAGCACGCAGCGCATCGGGTCGATCACCAAGCTTATTAATGATATTGCGTTCCAGACCAATATTCTGGCGTTGAATGCGGCAGTGGAAGCGGCGCGCGCAGGAGAGCAGGGCAAAGGTTTTGCAGTGGTGGCGGGAGAAGTGCGCCATCTGGCGAGCCGCAGCGCCAGCGCCGCCAACGATATTCGCAAGCTGATTGATGCCAGCGCCAGCAAAGTACAATCCGGTTCGGACCAGGTACACGAAGCGGGTAAAACCATGGATGACATTGTTAATCAGGTGCGTAACGTGACCGGGCTGATTGCACAGATTAGCCTGTCGACGTCGGAGCAGGCGGCGGGATTGTCAGATTTAACCCGCGCGGTGGCAGAGTTGGATGCGATCACGCAGAAAAACGCGGGATTAGTGGAAGAGAGCGCCCACGTGTCGGCGATGGTGAAACATCGCGCCGGGCGTTTACAGGATGCGGTGACGGTATTGCATTAAGTGATTCGGCGTTAGTTGTTGCCAGGCGGCGTAGCGGGCCTGGCAAATCCGAGCGGTAGGCGCGGTAAGCGAAGCGCCACCGCGCAAATAGCCGTTAAACATTATTTGCTGTTTTGCCTGAGCCGCTCAAAAAAGTCTTTATTTGGTGGGAATTAGCAATCATTATCATTTACATCGTTTTTAGTTCTATCTGATTACCCCTGATTAAGGCCACCGATGACGACATCTCCTCAAACAAAATATCCACAGCGCTTGCGCAATGAGCTGCGCTTTCGTGAGCTGACCGTGTTGCGCGTCGAGCGCGTAGGTCAGGCGTTCCAGCGTATTGTGCTGGGCGGCGAAGCGCTTGAAGGATTCAAGTCCCCTGGTTTCGACGATCACACCAAACTGTTTTTCCCGCAGCCGGGCAGCCATTTTGCGCCGCCAACAATAACCGACGAAGGCATCGTTTGTGCAGAAGGCGTGCGTCCACAATCGCGCGACTACACGCCGCTGTATAACGCCGAAAAGCACGAGCTGACGTATGACTTTTTCATTCATGACGGCGGGGTGGCCAGTCAGTGGGCAATGGCAGCGAAAGTGGGCGATAAGCTCACCATCGGCGGCCCGCGCGGATCGCTGGTCATTCCGCAAGATTATGCCTGGCAGTTGTATGTGTGCGACGAGTCGGGTATGCCGGCGCTGTTGCGCCGTTTTGCAGCGCTTCGCGAGCTGGCACAGCGTCCACAGGTGAAAGCGATTGTCACGGTGGGCGATGCGTCATATCAGGATTATCTGGCGGATTGCGGGTTTGAAATCGACTGGATCGTGGGCCACAACGCCCAAGCTATTGCTGACAAACTGACGGCGCTGAATGTGCCGCAGGAAGATTATTTCCTCTGGCTGACGGGTGAAGGTGCGGTGGTCAAATCACTGCTTGATGGTTTTGTCACTGACGCGATTGACCCGCAACTGGTGCGTTCTCAGGCTTACTGGCATCAGAAGTAGGACTGCTAGCGGGTGGCGGCTACGCCACCTCATCAAACCCTGTATCGATAATCTGCTTTTCCAGCGTGCGAATGGTGTTGCTCATCGCTTTCTCCTGCTGCTCGAAATACCCTTCCGGGTCGCGAAGTGTGGTGACGAGCTGCCATGCACTTTCTTTTTCCAGCCCCAGTAATTCCAGATTGAGGGCACGAATTTGCTGACGGATCTCGGTGATCCGCTGACGTAGCGGCTGGAGATCGTTTAAGCGGACACTCGCCATCATCGGTTGCTGGCCCTGCATCAGCCGGGCAAGGATCGTGCGCACCGTGGCGAGATCCCCGCGTTGGCGTGCCTGATTGAGCCGTACCATCAGCGTGGTGGCTTCCGCTTTCATTTCATCGTCCACCAGATCCGGATGGCACAGCTTGCTCGCCTGCCGCCACAGGCGTTTCAGTTCGTGGCGATCGGATTCTGCCAGCCGTTCCTGTGCGGCCTGATGTCGTTGCGCTTCCTGATGGCGCTGGCGATACGACTCATAGTCCTGGCTTGCGGCATCGGCCTGACGGGCAGACTCCTCGGTCACCGGTTCGCTACGGCTGCCGTCACGCAGCTGGCGGCGCAGCATTTTCTCGGCCAGCACTTTACGCAGACGCAGGATCTCGGTCATCAACGGACCAAGACGCGTCAGGTACAAATCGTTGAATTCATCCAGCCGCTGAATACGAGCGTTACGTCGATCGATCAGATCCTGCAATTCACTTTCCAGCATTTTCAGTTCGAGCTTGCTGGCTGAAATCTGCGGATCTTGCCACGTCGTCAGTGCCCGCTGGTTCTGCAACCAGACCGTGATAGCGGTGATGGCGTCCGCATAGCGTCGCTGTTCCAGCGCCTGCACAATGGCATCCAGCCCGTCGTCGAGCGGCTCTTTTTTCAGCTGGATAAGCTGGCTCAGGACAATGTCATCGTCCTCAAGCTCAATCGCATTCTTGATGATTTCCAGCCGTTTAATGGGTTTGTTCATGGCTCGCTTGCTCTGCTTCCTGGCCTGCGGAGTGGCAGGCAGATTACCACTGTGCGCTGACCGCTGTCAGCGGATAATCATGATTATAAGTCCCGTTATTTCATGATGTTAACACTTCAGCGTAATCTAAAAACTTAACCGCAACTGCCAGTGATTAATCGTACTGGCGGACGTTATCGCATTTTGGCATAACCCTATGCTTATTTTGTTGTTGAGTTATTCATATAACTAATGTTACCGTCTGGACGTCTATAGCTCTAAACATCTAAAAATAATGATTGTACTTAACCAGATCCGCAAAATTTTTGACCACGGCAAAGCGCCCATTACCGCCGTTGACGATGTCAGCTTGACCGTCGAAAAGGGGCAGATTTACGGCATCATCGGCTACAGCGGCGCGGGGAAAAGTACCCTGATCCGCCTGCTGAACGGGCTCGAAAAACCGACATCCGGCAGCGTGGTGATTAACGGCCAGGATATTTCGGCGGCAAAAGGCGAAGCACTGCGCCGTGCGCGCCTGAAAATCAGCATGGTGTTCCAGCACTTCAACCTGCTGTGGTCACGTACCGTCAGCGAAAATATCGCCTTTTCGATGCAAATCGCTGGGGCACCGAAGACACAAATTAAAGACCGCGTGGCCGAGCTTATCGATTTGGTCGGGCTGAAAGGGCGCGAAAACGCCTATCCTTCGCAGCTATCCGGCGGGCAAAAACAGCGCGTTGGCATTGCCCGTGCGCTGGCGAATAGCCCGGACGTGTTGTTGTGTGACGAAGCGACGTCGGCACTCGACCCGCAAACCACTGATCAGATTCTCGATTTACTGCTCGATATCAACCGCCGTTTTGGCCTGACTATCGTGCTTATCACCCATGAAATGCACGTCGTACGTAAGATTTGCGACCGCGTGGCGGTGATGGAAAACGGTCGCGTGGTGGAAGAGGGCGAGGTAATCCGCGTCTTTACCCATCCACAGCAGCCGATTACGCAGCAGTTTGTGCGCCAGGTCAGCCAGTATGCCGAGGACGATGCGTTTAACCCGGAGCTGGCGAACGATCTACAAGGCAGCGTTATCAAACTGACCTTTACCGGCCACAGCACCCATCAGCCGGTCGTCGGTGAACTGACGCTGCGCTACGGACTGCCTTTCAACATTTTGCACGGCAAGATGACCCAGACGGCGCACGGCGTGTTTGGCCAGCTTTGGCTGCATGTGGTGGCGACAGACGAACAGCTGAACAACATCCTCGCGGATTTGCAGCACAGCGATATCGACGGCGAGGTGATTAAACGTGGCTGATCTGACTTTTACCGAACAATGGCTCCCGCATCTGGATCTGGATTCCCTATGGGCGGCGACACAAGAAACGCTCTACATGACCGCGTTGTCCGGCGTGGCGACCTTTGTCCTCGGCATTGTGCTTGGGCTGGCGCTGTTCCTGACCGCTAAAGGCGGCCTGTTTCACAACCGCGCGGTGTACAGCGTGATTTCAGTGGTGGTGAACGTGTTCCGTTCGATTCCGTTCATCATCCTGATTGTGCTGCTTATTCCGTTCACCAAGGCGATTGTCGGCACCATTTTGGGAGCAGACGCGGCCCTTCCGGCGCTGATTGTCGGCGCGGCCCCGTTCTACGCGCGTTTGGTGGAAATCGCCCTGCGTGAAGTGGACAAAGGGGTGATTGAGGCCACGCGTTCGATGGGCGCTCGTCTGTCGACCCTGATTTTTCGCGTCCTGTTGCCGGAATCTTCCCCGGCGCTGGTCTCGGGCATTACCGTCACCCTGATTGCGCTGGTGAGCTACAGCGCGATGGCAGGGGTGATTGGCGCAGGCGGCTTAGGCAACCTTGCGTATCTGGAAGGATTCCAGCGTAACCATAACGACGTCACGCTGGTGGCGACGGTGACCATTCTGGTCATTGTCTTCATCATTCAGTTCTGCGGCGACGTAGTGACTTCTCTTTTAGATAAACGTTAATTCTTTGGGACCACACATCATGAAAAAAACAGTGACATTGATTGCCGCCGCGACCCTGAGCGCTCTGAGCTTTGCTTCCTGGGCTGATACGCTGACCGTCGGCGCGTCCAACGTGCCGCATGCGGAAATTCTCGAGCAGGCAAAACCGATTCTGGCAAAAGAGGGCATCGATCTGGAAATCAAACGTTTCCAGGATTACATCCTGCCAAATACCGCGCTCGCAGGCCGTGAAATCGACGCTAACTATTTCCAGCACATTCCGTACCTGAATAGCGTCCTGAAAGACCACGCAGGCGATAAAGATTATGATTTCGTCAGTGCGGGGGCTATCCACATCGAGCCAATCGGCATCTATTCGAAGAAATACAAATCGCTGAAAGACCTGCCGGAAGGCGGCAAAATCATCATGCGTGATGCGGTATCCGAGGAAGGCCGTATTCTCTCTATCTTCGAGAAAGAAGGCGTAATCAAACTGAAGCCGGGCATTGATAAAGTGACCGCGCGCATCAGTGATATCGTTGAGAACCCGAAAAAACTGAAGTTCCTGCCGAATGTCGAAGCGTCTCTGCTGCCGCAGATGTACAACAACGACGAAGGTGCGGCTGTGGTGATTAACGCCAACTACGCCATCGACGCGGGCCTTGACCCGGTTCACGACCCGATTGCGGTTGAGAGCGGGGAAAACAACCCGTATGCCAACATCATTACCGTGCATCGTGGCGATGAGAAGAAAAAAGACATCGTCGAGCTGGTGAAAGTGCTGCACTCGAAAGAGATTCAGGACTGGATCCGCACCAAATACAAAGGCGCGGTGATCCCGGTTAATAACTGATCCCGACCGTCGCCCTCTCCGTGTCGGAGGGGGCAATGTTGCCCCGCAGACACTTCTTTACAGCACATCTCATTTTCTACCGTTATGATAAGCCTCGAATTTCATTGAGGCGTTTATGATCCCACGTCAGCGTAAAGCTTTCCTTCTTGTCGCTCTGGCTTGTCTGGTGGTGCTTGTCTGCACCGCGCAGCGCATGGCAGGGCTGCACGCGCTGATGATGAACGCCTCGCCAGTGGCACAACAAAGCGCGCAGCAAAGTCAAAGCAGCGACAGCGACGCGCCGGTAACGCCGTGTGAGCTAAGCGCCAAATCTTTGTTGGCAACGCCGCCTGTGATGTTTGAAGGCGCACTGTTTGCCGTCGCTCTGCTGATGGCGGTGCTTGCCGCCGTGCCACAACGCCCCGAGCGCCAATGGCCGCCACGGGTCATTTCTCCTCCCCGGCTTCGGGTGCATCTGCGATTATGCGTCTTCCGTGAGTGATTGCTCGCCTGACAGTTCAGGTTAATCAATCATTTACGGAGAAATTTTATGCGTACTTTTTTCAGGCAGTTTATGCTCTGCCTGCTCTGGCTATGGCTGCCCGTCAGCCATGCGGCCGACAGCGGCTGGCTGCGCGCCGCCGATAACGATCATGCCAGCGCCCGACTGCGCGCTCAGGCGCAGCCGGACGGTGAAGCCAAACTGCTGCTGGATGTGGCCCTCGAAAAGGGCTGGAAAACCTACTGGCGCTCGCCGGGAGAAGGCGGCATTGCGCCTGCCATAAAGTGGCAGACGCCGCTGGAGATGGACTGGCGCTGGCCAGTGCCGCAGCGTTTTGACGTCGCGGGAATTTCCACGCAGGGCTATCACGGCGACATCACCTTCCCGATAACTCTTCGCGGTAAACTGCCGGAAACACTGGCGGGCGTGCTGACGTTATCAACCTGCAGCAACGTCTGCATTCTGACCGATTACCCGTTCACACTGGATCTCACCACGCCAGCCGACACCAACTTTGGCTATGACTTCACCCGCGCGATGGGCACATTGCCGTTGAAGGATGGCCTGACATCGCAGCTGAACGCGGGTTACAGCACCGGAAAATTGACGGTTAGCGCCACACGCGAAGCGGGCTGGCAGAAGCCTGAGTTGTTTATCGACACCTTAGCCGACACGGATTTTGGTAAACCGAGCTATAAGGTTGACGGCCAGACGCTGACCGCCACGCTGCCAGTGACCGATGGCTGGGGCGAAACCGCGCCCGATTTGCGTGGTAAAACGATCTCCGTTGTGCTGACCGACAGCGGTCAGGCGCAGGAAAGCCACGTGAGCGTTGGGGAAGCCAGCGTGAGTGAGTCTTCACTGTCATTGGGGTGGGTTCTGCTGATGGCGCTGGCGGGCGGGTTGATTCTCAACGTGATGCCATGCGTGTTGCCGGTGCTGGCGATGAAGCTCGGCTCGCTCGTTCATGCGCCTTCGACCAGTCGTCGTAGCGTGCGCCAGCAGTTTATGGCGTCGGTCGCCGGGATTGTCACTTCGTTCCTCGCACTGGCGTTGATGATGACCGTGCTGCGACTCAGCAATCAGGCGCTCGGCTGGGGAATTCAGTTCCAGAACCCGTGGTTTATCACGGCGATGGCGCTGGTCATGGTGCTGTTCAGCGCCAGCCTGCTCGGCCTGTTTGAAGTTCGCCTCTCTTCAGGCGTGTCCACTTTCCTCGCCACTCGTGGAGGCAATGGCCTGGCGGGACATTTCTGGCAGGGCGCATTTGCCACGCTGCTGGCAACGCCTTGCACAGCGCCATTCCTTGGTACGGCTGTTTCGGTGGCGCTGGTCGCTCCTTTGCCACTGCTGTGGGGCCTTTTCTTTGCGATGGGAATAGGCATGAGCCTGCCGTGGCTGGTGATAGCCGCCTGGCCGGGGCTGGCACGGCATATGCCACGTCCGGGGCGTTGGATGAACATGGTGCGGGTGATCCTCGGCCTGATGATGCTCGGCTCCGCGCTGTGGCTAGGTAGCTTACTTTCGGTGCATATTGGTCAGACACCGATGCTCGTGTTGTTCGCTGTGGTCGCTTTGGCGTTGTTGCTCGCTACATTATGGCGCTGGGGTTGGCGTGTGGCTGCTTCCTGCACGCTGGTGGCTGTTGTGGTGATTGCCGTGGCGTTCCCGCTGCTTCACTCAGGAAAGAAAGGCATCGTACAGGATCGCATTGACTGGCAGCCGCTCAGTGAACAGGCCATCACCGCTGCGCTGGCGGACAACAAACGTGTATTTGTCGATGTCACCGCCGACTGGTGCGTGACCTGTAAAGCCAACAAATACAACGTCCTGCTGCGTGATGACGTTCAGGAAGCGTTGACGGCTTCGGACGTGGTGGCTCTGCGTGGTGACTGGAGCCGCCCCTCTGACACCATCAGCCAGTTTCTTCGCGCCCGCCAAAGCGTAGCAGTGCCTTTCAACCAAATTTATGGCCCAGGACTGGTGCAGGGGCGCGTGTTACCGCCGCTGTTAAGCCGCGATGACGTGCTGCAAACCCTGACCGACGCCAAAGGAGAATAACGATGCGTATTTTGACTTTTATCCTGCTGTTTTGCTTCTCAACCTTCAACCTTGCTGCGGAACCCGATCTGGAAAACTTGCTGTGGAATGACCCGAATACACCCTCAATAGGCGCGGAAAAACCACGTCTGACGCTGGTGTCATTCACCGATTACAACTGTCCGTACTGCAAGCAGTTTGACCCGGAGCTGGAGAAAATCGTGCATAAGTACCCGGACGTGAAACTGGTGGTGAAACTGCTGCCATTTCGCAGTGAAAGTTCAGCTAATTCTGCTCGCATCGCGCTGACCGCGTGGCGTGAACAGCCGCAGCAGTTCTGGGCGCTGCATCAACGGTTGATGTCGAAGAAGGGCTATCATGACGACGCTTCTATTCTGGCGGCGCAGCAGAAAACGGGCGCAGAGGCGATTAAAGCCGATGGGCAAAGCGGCGAAACGCTGCAAATGAACCTGATCCTGTCGCAGGTGCTTGGCGTGCAGGGAACGCCAGCGACGCTGGTCGGCAAAACGATGGTGGCGGGGGCCATTCCATACGACGAGCTGGAGGCGCTGGTGAAGCAAGAACTGGCGAAAGCCGATGCGAGTTAAGCTCAAACGTTGGTTGCGGGAAGGCGTCGTCCTGCTGCTGATCGCCGCCGCCGCGATGCTGGTGATGGATCAGTTCCGCAAGCCCACATTACCGTCGGCATTTGTCAGCACGCCGTTGCAGACGCAGGATGGTCAGGATGTCGATCTGGCGGCCATGAGCCAGGAACGTCCGCTATTGGTCTACGTATGGGCGACGTGGTGTGGCGTTTGTCGCTACACCACACCGTCGGTGGCGAAGATAGCGCAAGAGGGCGGGAACGTGGTTAGCGTGGCGCTTCGCTCTGGCGATGACGAGACGTTAAGCACATGGCTGGCGCGTAAGCACTACGCGTTGCCCACGATCAACGATGCGCAGGGCCAGCTCGCCAAAAGTTGGCAGGTGCAGGTTACGCCAACGCTGGTGATTGTGTCTAAAGGTGAAGTGAAGTCTGTCACTACGGGGTTCACAAGCGGCTGGGGGATGAAACTGCGGCTCTGGTGGGCCGGTATCTGATAACAAATGGCGTCAGGGATGACGCGATTGATGGCAAAGGGATAGGGGGGCCGGGTGCCTCCCGGTGGGCTTGTGTCAGTCAGCACAAAGCCCGCGTGACCTTAGAACGGAGTTCACTGAACGCCCCTCCGCATAGGTGGGATTCACCGCTAATATCGTTATCTTCGACCTGCTTTTCAAAAGCAAATTGAATGTGAAAAGGATCGCTGAGTGGCGATAGCCAAAGAATATTCGGTTCAGTATGATTGAGCTAGTGCCAGTTGGGACTTTTGATATTTATTATTGAAGTATGAAATACAAACGGTGAGATTTGAGGGAGGGCAATAAATAGCGGAAATAAAGCTTCCGAAAAGGAAACCTTATTTCCTAAGGGGATTAATACGCAGAGGCGAGTGCTTTTTTCACCATCATTTTATCGAGCTTTTGACTGGCTTGGGTACATATCATGCTGATAGATTTATCTTGCTGATAACGGATGTAGCCCACTGTTTCTGGAGCCGCAAATTTTTCGCTGCCGCTCATTAAACTTTTCTCTTTCAACACTTTAGCTAATGAATTGCGTAACGAGTTGTACTGCTTGCGATCATAGCGCTTCAGCTCATTGATTTTATCACGACAGTCCTGCAAATCCGTGGATGGCACAGCTGGAGGCGCTTCGGCTACGACAGGCTGTGGGGCTGGAGTGGCCTCTGCGGCGATCGGTGATGTCATTGGTTGAGGCTGGGGTGCATTTTTTGCCTGACACGCTGTCACGCTTAACGCAACAAATAATATAGGGAGAATTTTCATCATTATCTTGTGTTGTTTGGAGTGATTAAACGAATAATGCGACACAGGTTACTTATTTCTTAAAGAAATAACGATATGCGATGAGGTCGTTTTTCCTTTATTTTAAATAACCCTACTCAAAAAATTAAGGTTTTTGAGGTAGATACGCCTGGAGTGTCGAGAATTCAACCTGGCACTTTAAGAGCATTCCCGCAAAATAATTCATTCAAAAATAAATGTTTTCTGAGGTAGGACTGCAAAGAACGAAGCTCAGACCTGAAACGCCGTTTCTCTCGGTCATTCAAACGAGGCTTGAGCATCCAACGACATCAACGCAGTCATTTGAACATACCAGAGATGCCATGCTCAAAACTTGGACAGGCGACAAGCAAAGAAAAACCCGCAAAGCCTAAGCTTATGCGGGTTTCCAATGGAGCTGGCGTTTAAAAAAACAGAAAATTTATCAACGCTGGTGAAATAGATAACAGTTTAGATAATAAAATCTTTGTATTTTTCTGCATTATCAACAAGATAAGCTGGGAATTTATCTTTTGTCAGGAGCTGCTTCTCCATCTTGCGTTCACGATTCCAGATATCTTTAGCATTGGTTAATGCGTTGATGATGTGCTCTTTGTTGTTCAGATGAGGTAAATCGTATTCAGTATGGGAAATCGATGACATTTTTTCTGAAATGCGTTCTGGTGTCATTATCCATGAAAAATGCCATCCAGAATTCTTCACAATCTTGCTGCGTAGTTTAAACCAGGTTTTAGATATAAAGCCTTTGTGCATCGCAGATTTTTTGACGTTACGGAAAGCTTCGGGTTCCCCGTTAAAAAAATCTCTTAAGTTTCTATATGTTGTTGCTCGTGGAGCTTTGCACTGGCGTTCTGAGCCATCAGAGTTAAACACCTGAAGGTTAAACTGATAGTTAAAGAAAGGCATATGGAGAATGGTGCACAAATGCCTCGGGTTAATTTTCTTCACCACTTCTGGTCGGAAGATCTCATCGACATCAGAAACCAAAATGATATCGTCGTCTTTGGCTTCTGTTAACCCACGCATTATCGCGTTTCGTGTTGCGGATTCATTTGCCCATGCATCGGGCTCCCCGGCGTTCCCATCCTTGAGTATTGGATGATCATGGAAAGCAACATAAATGATTTTGTCTTTAAATTTTTCGTATTTCGTTATGTCGAAGTTCAGGGCTTTAGGTTTGCCCGTGAAGGTATGTGATGATTCGACAATGACAAATCGGTCAACCACCTCAGCCAGCGTGTTAAAGCGAATATCAAGCATCATGTCTTCGTCATAGTACAAAAAACAATCATAAATCATCGTGCATTCCTTACGCTTTGCGCTGTACCCGAATTTTTGGTGGTCAGTAAGCCGTAATTTTACCCATCGTTTTAATGCTGGGGGGACAAAAAGGGGACAATAAGAGTCAATACAAAAAAGCCACCTGATTTAAAGGTGGCTTAATTCACTGATTTTACTGCTTAAAATTGGTGGCCCCTGTTGGGTTTGAACCAACGACCAAGCGATCCGCTACCAACAAGCTTAAATCAATAAAGTACAATAAAATTAAGCAGTTATAAAACTAATATAATCCTATTTGAGTCAATGTCAATAACCACGGCGACACTCATTCTCATCTTCAAGTTCCTGGATCAATAAAAACCACACCACACCTGCCAGTAAGTATTGTCTGAAATCTGAAGTTTATTGGGCTCACAATGACGTCGTACCGAATCACAGGCTCTTTGTAGAAATCAGTTTTAAACTTTTTTCAGTATAAACAGTGACATTGCCAGGAATATCCTTGTTCACAAAGGACATAGCACCAATCACAACGTTATCACCGATACGAATCTGATCTGCAATTATACAGGAACCCACACCAATGCTGACGTTGTTGCCGATGATGATTGATATCGGTTCCTTATTTACATTCGTTCCGGTGATGCCAATAGTGGTGTTTTGACGAATACGCAGCGAATGACCGATAACCACAGAACCATTAACGACGATACCCTGATGGTGGGATATCACCATGCCAGGGCCAATTTGCGCACCCAGCTGTATATCCGTTCCATATTTGAAGATTAACTTTCTGTTTATCTTCTCGGCTCGTTTCTTCAAGTATTTGCTGCCTGACTGATACCAATAAGATGCAATACGCCACCAAAAGTGATAACGACGGCTCGGGCACTTAAAGGCTTTATGCAGCACATTGAGCCACGTAAACTTTTTTGAACTCATCATTACTTCACGTTGCAAGCATTCGTGCAAATGCTCCAACTGAGATTTTTGATCCATGCAGATATCTCCCCAAGGTTTTCGGGGAATTTAAAGTCAAAGAGCAAAGATGGCAACCCTCAGATCGATGACGTTTGCCAGGGGTAGCTAAATGCCATGCGACACATTTGCGACACTCATGCGTTAGATAGCAAAAAGGCCACTCGCGAGAGTGGCCTAACTGCATGTATTTACTGCTTAAATTTGGTGGCCCCTGTTGGGTTTGAACCAACGACCAAGCGATTATGAGTCGCCTGCTCTAACCACTGAGCTAAGGGGCCGTGGCCGGGAATTATAATGGAACTCCGTGAGTCAATCCAGTAATTGCGCTGCGGGTGCTGTTTTTATAAACAATGGCGAATCAATCCCTTATAATTTACGCATTATCCATTTAGACGAGTAATGAAATGGTCAGCGATATTCTCAAGCCCGGGTTGCGAGTCGTGTTCTGTGGCATCAATCCGGGGAAGTCATCCGCGCATTTGGGACTGCCTTTTGCTCATCCAGCCAATCGTTTTTGGAAAGTTTTGCATCTAGCCGGGTTTACTGATCGACAGCTCAAGCCAGAAGAGGCTCAGCAGTTGCTTGATTACGGCTGTGGCGTGACTAAGTTGGTCGAGAGGCCAACGGTCCAGGCGAATGAAGTAGCGCTGCACGAGCTGCGTGAAGGCGGCAGAGGGCTTATCACCAAAATGCAGGATTATCAGCCGCGAACGCTGGCGATATTAGGTAAGCAAGCGTTTGAGCAGGCGTTTAGTCAACGTGGCGCGAAATGGGGTAAGCAGGACATTACCGTTGGCGATACGGAAGTGTGGATCTTACCCAATCCGAGTGGGCTGAGCCGTATTACGCTGGATAAATTGGTTGAGGCGTATCGCGAGTTGGATCAGGCATTGGTTGTTCGAGGAAGATAAGGCTGGCAGCCATGCTGCCAGCCTGTGAAAGGCAAATTACAGATGACTGGCCTGTTCGATCATTGACTGACCGAGAGTGCTCTCAATTTTGTAGCACAGAGTTTTCATTCGGGATTCATAGACGCTCATTACCAGGTCATTGATGTCCGGGTTGAGGTCGGCTTTTACGGAGAGGAACTGGCTGGTTTTACCCGTTAACTCCCTCATTTCACTGCTATATTGATTCCAGCTCCGCGCGTTATAGGTTTGGAGTGCTGAAAGCGATTTAATGCAGGTTTCGTTACCCATCAGAGCGTTCGTCTTTTTCGTTGTAACGACCTGCTCCTGCGGTGCGGGGGCCGGCGTTGGCAGCGGTGTGACCAGCGATTGATGTGCCGTTTGTGATTTATTGGCACAGCCTGCCAGTACGAAGCATAGCATCAGAAAACCTGTTTTTTTCATTGGTATGAGATCCCAAAAAAAATGACGAATCATTTAGAAATATTCAAAAAAGAGATCTCAGAAAAGTACCTGTGAAACATTCATATGACAACTGATTTTGCGTTAATCATTCATTAATTAACGGCTACAGCACATAACCCGGTAATAAGTTGGGATATAAGTCTCAGTTAATCCCTCTAAGGGCCAGTATGTTTGACTTTAGTGATTGTCGTTGATATCGCAACCCCCCTGTTTTCAGACCAAAAAAAAGACCGCACCTGAGTACTAATGCCAGTCAGTTAAGCGACTGACTGGCTGTTTTATATGGCTTTTCTGTACTTGTAGGGCCTTTCCTTTACCACTCCCGGGAAGGCTCTTTCTCTTCTTGTTGGCAGTTTTACCATCTGCGCCATGCTTTCCATATCCC
>NZ_DATBBJ010000082.1:0-1721 GCF_036271055.1 Scandinavium sp.
CGCCCGCGCAAAAACCGTTTGGCTTTTGGTGGCATCATTGGTCAACGCACGGATCGGCACGAATGGATCTGAGATAAATCGTTACGGTTAACGCCTGGCGTTCAGTTCAACAAACGCACTCAGCTTGTCGTCGGTGTGCACAATGAAACACTTTCCGTCGCGATGCATCTTAACTTTTCCAATAACTGATGAATAGCCACACGCCAATGCCTGCAAAAACAAAAGCGCAGAGTATATACGTCATGACGTAGAACAATCCGTATGCGCTTGGCATCCGCCGTAAGGAATATGAAACTACGGCGAGAATCAGGACGCCTCCGATAAGTCGCCAGACGGACTTTGTGCGAGCGCGCAATGGAATTTAATGGAGACTTCTTTTATGGAAACTGCGCAAATTTGTCTAGTCGGGCGTTGCCTAATTTTCATGTAGGGTTTCGCCTGATACGCCAATCATTTTGTCTGCGCTGCTCACACGATGCTGTGATTCGCGTTTACGATGCGGCGGGCAACGTGATCGACACGCACCAGCACAAGTTCAAAGAGCCGTAAGAATTACCTCGACCTACGGCGTAGGCAGCGGGTCGACTACAGTCTGCACGGCTCTTCTTGTGCCCTTTACAGTGCTGTGTGCGACGTTCTTGGCTGTTTTGACAGTGCTCTTCGCCACGTTCCTCGTTGTGCGGACAGGACCAGCCTGAACAATCGTAGCCGAAATGGCGAAGGCGAAAATGATTGAAAGGAACGCTTTCATGGTAATTAAAGTATCGTTGATGACACCTCGTTTGCGCTTGTCCGATGTCGCCACGATGTGCGTCAGCAATCCAGATAGTTCGCAATTTCGTCACCAAACGTCACTTGCGTCCCCCTTATTTTCAGCGCAATACGACTGCATAAGAAAAACTTTTACGTTCTTGCCGTTTAGAGGCGCACGAAAAAAGTTGGACTTTGTCTAGCCCGTTGATAGCCCTGGTCACAATAATTTTCGCGAAGCAAAGGCGTTGCTCCGGAATAGGCGAGGCTACAGCCGAAAGATCTGGGCAGTCATCCGTTAGGCAACGTGATCAAGACGCACGAGCACAAGGGCGGTTTCAAAGAGTTTGTTTAACGCCTTAGGGACCAAGCACGTGACGCAGTGCGGCAGCGCCCGGGGGCGGCTTTGTGGTACCACTCAAAATTGAATCGGCTCTGACAGGCCGGCCGTAATAATTGAAATTGGATTGCCTTTGCGTTCCGATCACTGCGCCTTCCAGTGACACGCCAGCAAAAAGGCCTTTGCTTCTGCTATAGGTGTAAACGGCCGCTGTTGGCATCACCGCGCCTGCTGCAGTGCGGCCCACTGGACCAGCCGCAGCGCTGAGGTCCGCGCCGACGGTCAGGTTTCCTCCGTGAGAAAATGCCTGCACGGCGGCGTTGTTGTTGAGGACGATCACGAAGTCGGTCACTTCGGCACCGGCCTGAAGACCCCATCCCCCGCCACCTGTGGCGATAAATGACGGACCAGACCAGCCGTGAGGCGTGCGAGCAACCACGATACCTTGTCCGCCTTTGGCGCTGAAAATAAATCCTGCTTTGACCACACTCATCACGGCGAGCCCTTTTGCATGCCGTAGCACCTCTCTTGGAATTGCTTTCTCGGGCATTCGCTGAAATTGGTCAATGATTATGCCGCAGCGATTTACGGTATCCTGTTCGTCGGCATCAGCCATCACCAGCGCGAGAAA
>NZ_DATBBJ010000083.1:0-17639 GCF_036271055.1 Scandinavium sp.
GAAAACGACAACATCATCTACGTAGGACAAGCAGGGTTTGAAGCATTCTTCAACCGCGTGATCGTGCTGCAAGACGAACATCGGAGCGGGTATGAATGCAGTAGGTGCGAAGGAAAAGACATCCGCAATGAGTGCTCCTACATCCCCTGCTTCAATTGCGGCGGGACCGGCAAGTCTGTGATCGTAAAAGATGGTAAGTGCTCCATGTGTGAAGGGTCAGGAATCGTCGTTTGCCCTGAATGCAAAGGCAAGGGAGCGTTGATTGTCTTTGCGGATGTTTCGCAAACCCGCCCCACGACCGGAACCATTGTGAGCGTTGGCGAGAACGTCCAGCATTTCAAACTCGGAGACAAAGTAATTTACCCATCATCCGCTGGCCACGGCTACGACATCGGCGGAATGACGGAAGACGGGCAGCAGGTAAACAGATTCATTTTGATTTTGCGCGATGAAGAAATTTTAGCTCGCATGTACGGAACACTGGAACAGCGAGCAGTGAAGAAGAGCATTGCGCTGCATACTGTAGCGTGATGAGTTTGGCTCAAAGGGACATGTAGTGATGGAGACATATTAAAACGCCGTGCCAAGCGACCGTAAAAACGGTATGTCTCCATCGTCCTCAAAATGGCGCGTACTCCCGCTTCCAGATAAAGCAGATGACCCAAAAGGGTACGTCGATGCCGTCAGGATGAACTCGCTCGGCTCGCTCTACTGGTTTACGAAACACACGCTGGGAAAGAATCGCCTAACGACGCTGCACAAACAGCTCTGCACCAGCCTTGAGTCGGAGCATTTGTTTCTCGTTATGCAGGTTCCCATGTCGCATTTCAAAACAACTATGGGAATTGGTCTGTCGATCTGGTGGGCGCTCCCCTTCACCGAAGAAGATGAAAGGCGCATGCGCTACGAGGGATATAGCAAAGAGTGGATTCGCTACATGAAGGCGATGCACGATCAGAACATGCGAACGCTCGTCACGCATGAGATTGCTGACCAAGCGGCAGCAATCGGAAAGGCAGTCGATGAAACGTACCAAAACAACGACCTCTTCAGGGAAGTCTTCAAAGAAATTATCCCAGAGCGAGGAACAACTTGGAACAATTCTCACAAGTATCAGAGACGCCTTCCGGGAGGTGATCCAACAACGGGAACTTTCGAGTACCGAGGCGTTGGCCAAGCCCTACAAGGGTTACACCTTAAAGGAATTATCCAAGACGACAACTTCGGGAAGGAAGCGCAAGACTCCTTGCTGCGCGGCGATGGCCGAGTGGTTGAGGGATTGATACGCTGGCACCAGCAAGTAGGGACTCGCTTCGATCCGGTCGTTAAGAAAGCGCGGCGGCAGCTTGTAATCGGAAATGCTTGGGGCCATGCCGACCTGAACGCATGGATTAAGAAGAACCAACCGGAGTTTTCTTTTGAAACGCACAGCGCAGAAGGAGGATGTTGCGATGGACACCCCGAAGGAAAACCAATCTTACCTAGTGAATGGACAATGGAATTGCTTGCTAGAGAGCGTGAACGTCTTGGTAAATACGATTACTCCCACTTCTACCTCAATCTTCGAACTCTTCCTGAAGAACAACGACTTCATTTGGCGTACCTCAACTATTTCCGATTTAAGCAATCAAGACCTGATTTACCCCTGGACAACCTACAAAATATCTTACTCCTGGAACACGAAGTAAAAGACGGAGAAGTGCTTGAGGACTTCCAGCCGGGAACTCTAACGATGCGTATGGTTGTTAGCGTGAACCACGCGAAGCGAGACAAAAGTTTCTCGCACTGCATCTGGGTCGTTGGATACGATTCAGAATCGACGCGCATCTATCTGCTCAGTCTGTGGGCCGAAGATTCCACGTACTCCGATTTAGTTGACGAGATGTACCGCACAGCGAAGCGCTGGGAGCACTGGAAGCGCGGGGAGGATTTTCTGTGGATGTCGGCGGTCGGCAAGGAATTGCTAAACTTCTATCTCGATCAGCGCAGCCGCAGGGAAAAGCATCCGCTCATCATCCAAGAACTAGAATCCGACGATGATTCCGAAGGCGGGAGAAAGAATCTCATCGAAGCGCTGGAGCCAATCTTCAAAGGAAAACAAGTGTGGGCGCAGCACAATCAGACCAAGTTCCTGCGCGAATACGAAGACTACCCTGCTAGCTCGATGGATACACTTGCTACACTCGGATACGTGCCAGGAACGCTGGACGTTAGCAACGACAGCACTACGGACGAATGGATGAAGAAGCAGATAGAAGCGTTTGAAAATCGCGGTAGCGGTGCCGCAGGTTATTGATATAGACTCGCCTGCATGGCGACGGCACCAAGCATATCGGAGCGTGCTCCTCGTAAGTTTGAACCGCGAACTGTCTCCTTCCCCGCTGGCGTAAAAGAAGCGATAAACAAGTGGCTGCATCGACAGATAGAAACTCTCACCAAGCAAAACAAGAACTTGTTTGAAAATGAAGTACCCCGCTGGCGTAAGATCGTAGACGGTAAACCCAAAGAAAAAAACAAGTCATGGCCATTCCCGAATTGCTCCAATCTTGTCTACGGGCTGGTGGGAGAAACCGTTGATGATCTCGCCGCCCGTGTCCTGCAACTTGTATGGATGACTGCTCCGCTTGTCTACTTTCGCTACCCAGAATCAAAAAACGAAGAAGAATCGCTACAAAATTCTGACAAAGAAAAGGCATTAGCCAAATTCATTGATGACAATGCCGTCGATCCTAAGCAGTTGAATCTCTACCCGATTCATAACAAATGGTTCGTGGATGGGGCTGGATTGGGAAAGTCGCGTGTCTGCGTAGTCCCTGAGCATAGAATCGAAGCGGTCTATTCTGGCTATAGCACGCCCGATGACCGATGGAGTGAAAAGGGAAAGACGCTTTACGAAGGCCCCAAGGTAATCAACTTGGAATACGAGGATGTTCTGGTAAATCCGAATGTTCCAGTGTTTGAGGACAACGACCCGATCATCCGTATTTGCAGGCTTTCAAAGCGACAACTTCAAGAGAGAGTGTACAAAGGGTTTTATCTTAAAGAGGAAGTGGAGAAGTTTATTGATAGGCCCGACCGCCACGGTCCTCCAGAAACCAAAAAGCGTGAAAACAAAAACAGGGGAGTGACGGAAGTTTACGATGATAGCGTTGCTGAGTGGGACATCCATGAATGCTATTTTAGCTGGTATCACAAAGATATCAAATTCCGGCTTATGTCTTGGTATCACAACAAAACCAAAACGATGGCAAATTGCGTTTACAACTTCATTCCAGAAAACCAAGTTCCCATCATTGAAACGAAACTGACCGTAGACGGCAAGGGATTTGCCGAGATGCTAGATAGCAACCAGGAGGAGTTGAGCACATCTGGCAATCAACTGACCGACGCGATTACATACGGGATTCTCGGACTAAACACTATCGACAGCCAGGACCGCAACATCGACCGCAACTTCACGCTGTTCCCCGGCATGTTCATGCGTGCGAAGAAAGACAACTTCATGCACTACGAGATGGCCAACCCTGCAATGGCCGGACTCTCGCTACAAAACAAGCAGGCAATGGTTATGCAGGCGAAAGAACGCGCAGGTGTAGGACCGCCGATAGCAGGGATGGGAGCAGGCAGCACAAACAAGAAGGGGCAGTTTGGTTCGATGGGAACGATGGCTGTGCTGCAAGCCGGAAATTCTCGTGATGCCCACCGTACATCTGGATTCCGATACGCCAGCATTCAATTGTACTCAGTCACAACGGACTTCTACGGATTTATGAAATTGGGTGATACCGACATTCAGCGGCAGGCGTTGCAGGATTACGTTGAGCGCAGGATAAAGATTCCCATTCGCGCAGCCGACGCTTCCATGAACAAAGAGGTGACAAAGCAGAACGAAATTATTTTGACGCAGGCATACGGAGCATTCGTAAAAGAAACCAGTTCATTGCTCCAGGCGTACCAGAATCCAACTTCCGGTGATCCAGTTTACAAAAAGTGGTTGCGCTCCATCATCATTGGAAAAGTGCGCATGTTCCAGCAAATCATCAAGGACTTTCAATTGTCGGACAATCCACAGGAATTCTGCCCTGACATAGAATTTCCGAAGGAGCAGCCGAATGCCCAAGCACAACCCCCCGGTGGTGGCGGACCCCCTGACATCCAAAAGGTGGTCCAAATGCTTCAGCAACGTGGAGCAGGCGGACCTCCTGCTGCTCCAGGCGGGATGGACCAATCTAATCTTGGACCTCCAAGCCAAGGTGGAGGAACTGTCATCCCTGGTCGTGCATGAGATTCCGGCGACAGTAGAGAAGGCGGCAGAACAGAATTTCTTGCGCGGGAAAATTGCAGGCTGGGAAGACTTACTAGAATTTGCGAAAGACTTAGCGGACTGGAAGGCGGATCACAGATGAAACACTCACCAATTTATTTGCATCTTTGCGACAATGAAAACGTAATGGTCGTATCGAAGGGATGGTGGATACGCTTCCTGCTTAGCCAGGAAAAGGCCTTGACAAGTACTGGTACACAAGGTCTAAACTCTGTTTGCAGAGGTACTGGTACGGATGGCTTGGCACCCGTTTTCAAGGAAGTCGGAGGAGCAAGTGCCAGACGATAAGAGTCAGTCAAAGTCTGAAGCTGATGCACTCATTGAAAAACTGGGTGCTACAATTGAAGAAAAATTTGGTAAAAAATTTGAAGCTGTCGATACCCTCCTGAACAAGTGGAACAAGATGGAGGAGGAAGCCGCAAAGACTGTTACCGCTGAAGCGTCCCGCATAAATCCTGACGGCAGTGAACTCACCGAAGAACAGAAAGACCGCAAGGAACGCCAAGCGCTTTTCATTTCCACAGTGCTTACCAATGCTCGCCTGACAGAGAGCGAGTGCATCTCCGCACTACAGGGACGTTGGCCGGAACTTATCCCAGCGATCAAGCAAGATTTCCAAAATACGAACTGGCAGCGCAAGGCGGAGGCTGATTACCCGAAGTACTGCGAGAACGTAGTCGATATGCACGTTGGCAGGGTTGCAAAGCAGAAGGGTTTTCGGCAGAGCGGCGACCGTTTTTTCATCGAAGATTCCACGACCCGCAAGAGCGGCGAAGAAGCTCCATTCAGCAGTGAAATGGATTGGAAAGAGCCGAATAGCGGAAGAGTTGAAACTCCTGAGCAAACACTGCGCAAGTTGGGACTTGATCCGGCCAAGGTAGCCGAGAGCATTAAGAATGGAATAGTCTGATGGAAACTGGCGGAAACCCAATCCCGAAGAAGGTGATGGATAATCTGGTTGAGCAGTTCGGAAACAACCCTTGGCCAGAAGAGTTTAAGGACCTCGTAAATCCCACCATCGAAGCAAACGCAACAGCCCCTCCGATGTCCGGCAGAATGGAATTTATCAACACCGAGTATCACTACCACTGGGCAGGACCAGACCGGGACGGCCAGAGTCCCGTGCATGAGCGCGTGGAAGAATTGCGTTCTGGTGGATGGGAATATGCGACAACGAAGGATGTGAGGTTATTCAGCCAGGATTGCATCAGAGGAAAAAACAAAGAAGGATTTTCGGACGAACTTCGCTCCGGTGACCGTCGCCTGATGAAATGCCCGATGAAGATGTGGAAGAGTATCCGCAAAGGGCAGAACATTGCCGCGTTGCAGATGGCATATCCGCAAGCCTTAGGCGAAGGCAGCCCCATGACTTCCGCGCTGAATAACGGAACGCGTACGTATCTTGGCAGTGAAACCGACATAGCAGAGTTGCAGGCTCGCCGCAACGAAAGCAACACGTCAGTATTGAAAGTTCCAAAGTAGAGGAGAACTAGAGATGCCTAGCTTTGCTGATGCAATTGAAGCGACACAGGATCTTGGGGGAGCAGTATCTTTTCCCGTTAGGTTCATCATCGAGGAAGCTGGTTCAGTGTTCCTCTACGGCACTCCCGTAATGATTAACGGCACGGACGGCGGCGTGCAAGCGTGGGATGCCACGGTTGGCGCTGGCCATTTGATTGCCGGATTCGCCATTCAACCAGCGCAGAACTTAGCCACTACTGGTGCTGGTGCTCCGTCTGGTTTCGGCCCGATCACTGGAGCAGGCTCCAACGTTGGCAGTTACGCGCCTCCAGGAGATTCGTTTCAACCGCTCGCAGTCGTTACTCCGCCGATGGTTCCGATGACGGATGGTTTCAATTACTTTGCTGTTGCTGCTCCCACCGTGGTTTTCCGTGGGCGTATCGGAACATCCGCCAGCGCACCGATTGCAACCACAAACCAGCAAGTCGGTATCCAGTACGGGTTAACCAAAGACACGGGCAACAATTTCTGGTACGTGGACACAAGCAAGACTGGCGCGGCTGCGGTAGCGCAGATCGTCGGCCTAGACCCGCTAGAGCCTGTCGGCACTATCGGCGGTCACGTTCTTTTTACGATAATCGCGGCTGATGCGTTTGGCGCATAAACCTGGGGAGTAGTTACTAAGGAGATACTTTAAATGCCTATTAACCTAATGTCGCGCAACCTCTTCCCCCCAGCGTTGGCTCCTGGGCTAAGACACATCTTCTGCCACTGGCTTGATCTCAAAGAGCACGCTCCTCAGTACACGCACTACCTCAATGAACTCACGAGCGAGGATGCTTACGAGATCATTTGGGAACTGTCTGGCACGGCACCTATGCCGCTCATGCCGGAAGGCACGCGGCCACTGGCGGATGGCATCATCAGCGGGGGCACGAAGAAAACCGTGCATCTCCAGTACGGAATGATTTCGGAAGTTACGCGGCAACTGGTTGCTGATGACAAGTACGGTCTGTTCCGCCGAATGCCTGAGTCGCACGCACGATCTGGAATGTTCTCTCGCGAAGCGGCAGGCGCATCACTATTCAATCTTGGCGGAACAACGATCACCACAACGAATGGCGCAACACTGTTCAACACTGCGCAGCCGCTTATCGGTGGTCCCGCAGCAACAACGATTGCACCGAACATTTCCACGATTATCAACTCAGCGGGAACATATCCCAACCGTCCCACTCCCGATTCCGACTTGACCATGACCAGCTTGCAGCAAGCCATTACAATGCTTGCCTTGCAGCCGGATGACCGTGGTATCCCCGTCCACGTAAAACCGAAGTGGCTTATCCACACGGTTCAACAACGCCGCAATGTGCGTGAATTGCTCGGTTCCCCTGGCGTACCGGGAAGCAGCAACAACGAATTGAACTGGGTCATTGCGGAGAACCTCCAGGGCCTTGAGCTGAACTACCTGTCCACTCCGAACGGCTGGGGATTGATCGCCGATAAAGAGGGCCATCAGCTCAGTTTTTTCGAACGCGAAAATTTGATGGCGCAGACGGATGATGATTTTAAGACGCAGGTTCTTTTGTTCCTGAGTACTCAAAGATTCAGCGTAGTTGCACCGAGCTGGAGAGGTTGTTTTTTCAGCTATGGCCCATAAAATCAACAACTTACAAGATGAGCCTAAATCGAAAATATGTCTCGATTGCGGCAAGGAAAAGCCAATTTCCGCTTTTGGACATGCGACTAATATCCAAATCCAAAAGTCAGGGAAGTGTGTCATTCGCAGGAAGAACATCTGCTACACATGCTTTTCTGTGAGGCAAAATGCCAGGATAAAGCTTGAGATGCTGGCTGCATTCGACTGGAAATGTCAGTGTTGCGGCGAATTGCATCCAGACTTTTTGACATTGCAGCACATTACCGGGCTGGGGAAAACTCCCGGAAAGCGAGCGTCCAAAAAGGAAAAATGGTTTGCCAAGAAACATGGATGGAACAAGGATCATTTTGCCGTTCTCTGTTACAACTGTAACTGCGCTAAGCAGTATTTTGGGCGATGCCCACATGAAATAGGAGAAACTCCCGAACAGGGAATTGAAATCCTTAAGAAAATGGGAGAACCGAAGCGATACTATACTAGCGACAGATGGGGGGCGAATAGATGTAACGTGGAGCAAGTTCTTGCGGAGATAGAAGTTGCAAATGAACAGCGAAAACGGAAACAGTAGGAGAAACGAATGCCAGCACTACCATTTCAAAATCTATCTTTGGGAGTTTCTCCTGAGACATTGAACCAGTTCTGGGAGCAGTTTCAGTTTTCATCCGTTCCGAATGGTCAAGCTATGATGGGCATAGCTTCGGATTCCGCCGCAATCGTTACGCTTACATCCGCACAACTTCTTGCATTGCAAACAACTGCCGTGCAACTCGTTGCTCCTCCAACAGTATCTGGATTGCCGACGTACCTTGTGCCACCGAGGGGATTCTTGTATGTCCCGACCGGACTGACAGCAGAATATGCGTTTGGCGGCACGGCATACACTATTGCTGGAACCACGCCAGTTATTCAGGTTGAGTACACTGGTAAGGCCGTTAACTTGATTTCCATTTCCCCTACTGGATTGGTAGATCAGGCTGTGAATACTACAGGAAGCGTATTCTCAACAACCAGTCCGCTCGTAGCGCTTACCAACGCAGTCAACCTTGGGTTGGAAGTTAAACTGGGTGGAACAACCCCTGTTCTCACACTCGGAAACGGAACGCTTACGCTTCACTTGCTGTACAATGTGTACGCAATGATTTAAGGAGTGCAATGCTTCACTACGCCGAAATCAAGAAGGGAAGATTTGAGACTAAGCCAGTTTCCGCAACCTGCTCTTGCAGCACAGCGGGAGACTTCGCAACAGTAGACGAGGCGCGTGCGTGGATTGAAGGCCACTTCCGAAACCTTAGCGGAATTGACACTACAGAATTGCATGTTGCAGATGATGAACTCAAGCAGGAGGGACAGCCCACTCCTGCCCCAGCCCCTAAGCCTGAGCCTCCGCCGCCGCCGCCCCCTCCTCCAACCCCTGCTCCGGGACGGCCTACTCCAGAGGAAGTCGTTGGTCGCCTCGGCCAAAAAAAAAATAATGAAGAAGGGGAAAAAGAAACATTAGGTGACGCATGATCTGGCGCTCATACATGGAGGTTTCCTATTTCACTTGTATGCGCTGTCAGCAGAAGTGGCCCATTGAGCAAATGGAGTGGGACAACGGCTTGCTTGTTTGCGTGGAACGTTGTAGAGATGTCGCTATCAATGGATCACTGGAATATGCATGGGCTAAGGAAGCATCGAGGGACAGGCAGGAGCTTGTACCCGACGAAAAATTAATACACCCAGTTGACCCAAGCACGCAACTGGAAACTCTTCCCGCATCTTCGGGAGTCTACTAATGGCAAATATTTGGGCTAACCCGTGGACATTCGTTACTGCTGATGTAGCTACGACTGCGGCCATTACTTCGATTGTGCGTAACGGGCAAGCATCGGCACTTATCACAACTACTGCTCCCCACGGGATGGTTGCTAACCAGCGGATCAGCGTGCAGGGCGTGCCGCAGGGAGTATTGTTCCCCTGGAATAATAGTTACCGTATTGACAGCGTACCAACCACTACAACCATACTTGTCCCTATCCGCGACTACCAGGGACAACTGGGAAACGTAGGTGCGGTTGGAAATATTTTCACCGTAGCATACTGGGATATGTGGCGAGGCGAGCAGTTATTGTGGGACAGCCCCGCCGCTGCCGCCGTGCTTACCGTAACGGATGTTACCGGAAATACAGTATGGAACGTGACGGCTGGAGCGGCTGGAACGATTGGACCGTACACCTACGGGAAAGTTTTCTTTGTGAATGGCCTTGTGATTAACGCTCTCCCTTCAGGCACGTTACAGATTACAATCAACTAGCCATCATGGCGATTCAGATATCCTCTAACGGCTCATTTGTTTTGGAATATGAAGGCCCGTATCTTGGGATTGATACGATGGAGCCTGAAACACTATGCCCCGATAAAGCATCTCCCGGCCTAGATAACATCATGCTCCGCAATTCGGAGTTGCGCTCTCGCCCTAACTTCGTAATCGCTATCCCCGGTCCTAATGATGTTTCCAACAACATCTTAGGGCTAGGATCATTCCAGGACATCAACGGAACGTATCACACGCTTGTGTGGGGAGCGGGTGTGACCGTGTGGCAGTACGCGCCACTTGCAGGACCTCCACCGTGGGCCGGAATGATTGGTGCTCCAAGCAGCATGGGTCCGACTCCGGTAAGTCACCGAGTATTCGCCAACTCGATGTACTACACGAACGTGAACGTGTTCAAAGGAATTTCCAGACCTTTTTTGGCGTACTGGGATGGGTTGACGGCAAATCCGATTTACACGCAAACATATGCGGATACGTCCACTTCGCAATCCATAGCGGGAATTTCTCTTACGGATTCTCCTACCGTTGGCGGCTCACTTCCCGGCGCACCTGTCGTTACGGGGCCGCTGGCTATCGGTGGGCAGTATCTTGGTGAGTTAAATAACCAACTGCTCTTGTGGAATGTGTCTGTGTTGGATCAAGCCTCGGGAACGGTATACAGTTTTCCCAATACTCTTTGGTGGAGCGCCAACGGACTTCCGAAGCAATGGGACCCAACGCAGAACACTAGCGCGGGTTTCAATTCATTCCTGGATGTGTCGGACCAGGGCACAGGATTAATGACAAATGGGATTGCGGGATATTTGTTCCGCACATTCGGGATTACCCAGATGACGCCTACCGGAAGCGCCGTGACTCCGTGGGAATTCGATCACATGTGGGCTTCCGACCGTGGCATAGGCAGCGTGTTTCCTTGGTCTATCGCGCAGTACGGACCTACGGGAGCCTTCATATCAGAAGACAACATCTACACTATCAGCGTGACGAACGCGCAGACTATCGGTGGAAAGGCGCGTGACGCTATCTTTGTTGATCTCTTGGCGGCGATAAGCATTCCGGTAGCGAACATCATTCCTATTTTTGCGAAGGGTTATGTCTATCTGACCTATCAAATCGTGATTCACCTTGCAACGTTGACCAGAATTTGGGTGTACTCTTTTGAGGAAAAGAATTGGACTCCGTGGGATGTGCCAATATCGGCGGGGGTTTGCAACTGCCCACCGAATTCAGTTTAAGGGAAGGACATGCCAGCATCGAATGGTGGAACAGCAGATCGCCTATACCTTGAACTCCTGCCATTTAGCATAGGTTTGGTTGGAACCAATCTTTATAAATTCGACATCACGAATTTCAACGATCCAAATAGCAGCAGTTTCTACAGTTGGAAAAAAGAGGATGTGATTTGCGGACGGCAACCGACCGTCAACCGATTGTACATCTCGCATCGGGACTTCGGCGTGTGCCCGATCACAGCAACGCTCACGGGAAACAATGACAGCGGGAAAGTAATAAGCCAATCCATTCCCGTGACGCTGGGAACCACGGCTGCTTCCGGTGTGATTATCACAACGGTGTTCGATCAGATTGCATTCACGGCGCAGAATCCACAGTTGAGCGTATCGCGTGCGGCAAATGCCGGAACCATGTCGATTACCAAGGTGCGGATGGAAGGGCAGGTAGAACGTTGAGAGCGCAACCATCATGTCTCGGTGGGCGCGAGGGCGAGAAGGAACCTCGAAATCTTGGACGGTGGAGTGAGCGAATAGCGCGGGTGCTCAACGGAAACGTGTCGTTCGGCGCGACAATGAGCAACAAAGATGTGGACATGAACCTCAGCGTATTCAAGTTTCATGGGACGAGTCCTGCCGCCAATACTGATTTCACGCTGCCTCACTCACTTGGACGAATACCGATTACTATTGTGGGACAAGATACACAAAACGGAGGATTGATTTATCGCGGGAGCGTTCCATGGACAAAGACGGCATGTACATTTAGGTGTACAACCGCCGCAGCGCAATATAACATCATCGTGGCGTGAGGTAACTTGTGGCGACTCCAAACATGTTGGCCGTGCTTCAGGGGGTCCTGAACGTCACGAATAATTTGCAGTCGCCATCTCCGTACATCATCAATTTTCCATTTGGCAATCCCACGCTGAATGCCATGTCAGTGTTCTTTGACCCATTCTTTCAGGCACTCAATATTGGAAGTGCGATAACTCTTCCTGCTAATCCTTCGTACGCAATCTGCGTGCTGAATCTAAGCACGACGGCGAATTTGAGCGTACAGTTTACGCCTGTTGGGAATCCGGCGACTATTGTTCAAGTTGGACCTGGAGGCATTGTCATTCCAGTTTTCGACCCGAATAAGGCAGGACCGGGAGTAAGCAGTTTGCTTTTGACAGGAATCGGCGGGACAGTTCCAGCAATGGTATTGGCGGCAGCATGAATCCAGCACCAGCGACATTTCCGGCGACGATCAACGACTTTGTTAACAAGGTCAAGGCAGCGCTACAAAACCGCTCTGATGTAAACGAAACACAGACCAATCCAGACATGCGCCCGTCCGCGTGGATACGCGACACGCTGCGAGAACTGACTGCCAGTTATCCGTTTGAAGAGTTGCGCACCAACGGACCAATGGTAAAAATCGGCCCCGGTCTCGGCTGGCAGGGAAGCAATTACATGTACCCCGTGTCGATGTTTCTGAATCCTGGTGATGACATGACGCTGATGGACGATCCAATTATTTTTTTAAACAGTTCGCAAGCTACGTCCGTTGGAATTGTTGCGACTACCACCAATGTTGTAGCTTATCCAATGAGTTACTTATCACCAAAGGCTATTCAATCGTTACTGTTTATTCCGGGAGGGGTCCCCTTTCGTTTCACCCGCTACGGAAACATGTTTTGGTTTGGCTCTCAGCCTGGACAACCATATAACGTATATGTCCCTTACCAAATAAGACATCCATTCAATGAAAATTTACCGTCAACTCCGGTACGTCTTCCGCAAGATTGGTGGGACATATTATCGTATGCTGCCGCTGAGCGCGGCGCGATTGCATTTCGATGGAATGACCAAGCGACGTTTTTGCACAATATTTTATATGGTGATCCGAAATACCAGGAGAGTGGGGGAGAAAACGGAAGGCCAGGCTTGATTAGCGCAAGAATTTTTCAACCAGAGCGCGACCACAGATTGAGTCCAGTGCATGTAATGATTGGAGCGCAAAGGTACTAACCTATGCCGAGAGGTGTCAAAGGTACGGCAGTAATATATCAACATACGTGCCTATTTTGTAAGCGTGAGTTTTCGTCAAAAAAACGAAGACAGGGATGTTGTTCTTTTAGGTGTTCGGGATTTTTTAGAAATCCTTCCCTCCCTACTGCTGAAAGATTTTTGAAGCATGTTAACAAACTTGGTGATGATGTGTGCTGGCTGTGGACTGCCGCACAAGATGGTCACGGATATGGATGCATGATGATGGGCACAAGGGGAATCGACAGGCGCGTTGCGAAAGCCTACCGTGTATCTTATGAATTGTTTGTCGGTCCAGTCCCAGAAGGATTAGAACTTGACCATCTGTGCCGTAATAAACTTTGTGTAAATCCCAAGCATTTAGAAGCGGTTACTAGCAAAGAAAATACAATGCGTGGAAATAATCAAACCGTGGCACAATCCCGTCAAACGCACTGCTTGCGAGGGCATGAGTTAACTAGGGACAATCTGTATACAATTGAGCTTAATAAATATGGAAAACGGCGTTGCATCAAGTGTTGCAGGTCAAGAGCTAATCTCAATAGCGCCATTTCGAGAGCAAGAGCGTGCGGATTGTTGAGGGCACAATGAGCAGTCCTGCTTCGATTAATTCGCTTCTGAGTGGCCGTAACCCTTCAGGGTCAAATCTCTTTGACCCTAGCTACGGGGCAGGAGCGGCGACAGGTTCAAGCAGCGGACAAAATCCCATGCTTCCGCCAATGAACCTGCCTCCTGGTGCCGGGGCGACGAATCCGTTTGACCCAACAAGCGTAGTGCCAACATTCGGAGCGAACCAAGGCGGATACTCTTCCAACTTAGGCATGGGTTTGGTTCCAGGTGGCACGACTAAGGTGCCTTCACAGGGCGGGGCGGGAATGGCCGGCAGTGGCGTGGGAAGCATGTCTGGCATGTCCACGAAGGAACTACAGCAAATGCTTGCGGAATTGAGCAAGACATTCGGTGCTGGTACTGGTTCGTCCATTATGAATTTCCTGATGGGGGGAGCAGGATTCAATCAGCAGGCGGTGTCGAATATGCTTGCTTCGCTACAGCCGGGAGTTGAGCGCGGTACGGAATCTTTGATGCAGCAATTCAGCACAAGCGGCAACCGCTTTGGCAGCGGAGCGCAAATCGGACTTGGCGATTACCTGTCTCAAGTAAACTTGAACGAAGGACAGATAGCAGCGCAACTTTACGAGAAGTCCATAACCGATTACATTGACGTTCTTATGGGCGCGGCGGGGACAAGCCAAAAGAGAATTGCCGCTCAACCGAGTACATTAGAAAACATCCTAAGTCCGATTTCTAATATCGCCGCACCAGCGGCAGGGGCAGCTTCAGCGGGAGGAGTTGGCGGTACTCTGGGTAGTATTCTTGATATAGTGGCGGCACTCTAATGTCAAACGGCGACACAGTAATACCGGGACAGACGCCAGGGACTACCCCTCCCTTTGTACCAGGGCCAACGCAGGGCCAGGGAAGCCCGCCAGGGCAGGGAACGGACCCGCTGACTGCCAGGACGCAGCAAATTCTTTCGACGCTCCTACAGGCTGCGCAGCGCAGGCAAGTGCAACCTACGGGCGTTCCTGCTCAAGTCCCAGGTCAGCAGGACCCTCGCGCAGCCCAGATGATAGGCATGGGTACGGCATGGCCTAGCGCTTGGGGCGGTCAGCGAGCAATGGCCTCGATCGGCACAAACATAAGGAATGCCGTTGCCAAGCAGAAGGGTGACCAACTCCTAAAGGCTGAGGGAGACTGGCAGTACCTCCAATCCTCACTAAACGAACTGTACGCAGCGCAGCAATCCGGCGACCAGCAAGCGGCAGCGGCAGCACAGAAGAAAGTGGATGTCACGCTTGGTGATCCGAAGAAACTGAAGAACATGGCCAAGGCGCTGAATCAGGATTGGCTCAACCCAGAAAAGACGACCGTGTACGGTGAAGCGCTAAAGAAAACAATTGCGCAGACTGAGCAGAAAGCGCAGCAAGAAGGGAAGAAGGCTCAAGCTGCGCAAGGTCTAAAGTCGATGATGCAGCACCTCATTGGCAAAGCGACACAGCCACAACTGAGCGACGAACAGAAGAAACAGATGTCAGCGGAGATTCAGTCCAAAGCACCAACAACGCAAGGAGCTTTTTCACCAGCAGATGCCGAGAAGATGGCCATGACCGTAAAGGATTTAGCGCTGGCGCAGAAGGACATGAGAGCAGCACCAGAAAAGTACGATATTAAGACTATTGCTGATCCTTCGGGAGCCACAAACCCAGATGGTTCACCAAAGCAAATTATCGTCGCCACAGACACAACAGACCCAACGAAACCGTACATAGAAGTAAAAAGCGCGACCGGAGAAAAAGCTAGACCTGGGGAGAAGAAGTATGTAGATGATGGGAAGTTGGAACTAGTGCAAGGAATCCCAACTGGGCGTGTTAAACGCGGAGGACAATGGATAGCTCCAGGACAGGAAGGGTACACGAAGGAAGATACTAATGCCGTTAAACTAGGCATGGATGCCCAAGGACTTTCTCAAAAGCAGAAAGATCAATTGATGGCAATTCGCGGAGAGTCCTATGCTCGTGCCCGTGCTGTGTATACATTCCACGACGTTACTGATACCCAGACCGGAGAAGTACGACAAGTCAGCGCTATGGATATGGCCAAGGAGCCGGGACGCTACACTGGAGCGTCTGAGCAGGAGAAGGTATCTGCTCGTGATTCAGTTCACGAAAGCCTAACAACAAATTTTAAGGCGCTTGGCGATTCGCTGGATAAACTGCCAAACGGATTGGATACCGAGACGCAAGCTACAATAAAGATGGCATTACGGACTGACAATCCCGGAGTATTGGAAACTCTCTTGGTGAACAAAATAAAACAGAATGCGCCAGACGGAGTGTTGCAGTACCTAACGGACATGAAGGCAATGCAAGAAGATATCATGGTGCTGCGCTCTGTTGGTGGCATGGGAGCGGGATCAGACACCATGCGTAATGCGATGGTCAATCTTATCCCTGGACCTGGAAGCAGTTCTCAAAAAGAAGCCAAGATGCAGATAAAGGCTGCGCAGCGCACCACCGAGTCACTATTCGCCCGGCGTCCGCAATCCCTATTGCCGGACACAAGAGATAAAAAAACTGCTGGCGGCGAGATGGAAACGCAGACCTACAACGGAGCAACTTACCAGAGGAAGAAAGGTTCAAACGATCCGTGGACATTATCAAAACCAAAGTAAAGCGATATGCCCAACGACACTCCTCAATCTTTGCCACCAGACTTCTTTGCTAAACAGCAGAAAGCGGAATCTGCGCCCACCTCTCTTCCGCCGGATTTTTTCGCTAAACAAGGGAAACCTATTGATACGTCCACATCCATCAGTGCTCAGCCTTCTATATGGGAAAAGATGAAGTCGAGTGCTAAGAGCGTAGCAATGGACCCGTTCAATCTTCCAGGAGCCATAGGTTCCATGACATCTCCGATTGAGCACTACACGCAAGAGGGACGCGCAGAGCATCCAGTGCTATCAAGACTTGGCGATGTGACCAAGGGTACAAAGGAATTTGCTGGTTTGGCAGGGACAGCGCTTTCACTTACCGGAGGTGAGGGGATTGCTGGAGCGGCAGCGGGAGAAGTTGCTGCGGGTAAAGCGGCAGCAAAAGCCGAAACATCCCTACAGAAGATCAATAAAATTTTGGGAGTTACGAAAGAGGAAGTTGTACCGGGGAAGGTCCCCGCGTCGTTGTCAGAGTTTGCTAACAATCCTGCGCGTGGTGTGGTGAAATCGGGGATTGATGCGAAGCAATTGGCCAAGGCGAATCCATTGGAGCGCAACATTTCAATCATGGCTGCTAGGGATGCGGCGGGTAAAGCACTGGATGAAGTTTTGACAAAAGCTACGCAAGAAGGGAAAACGGTAAACATCCAAGGTGCTATCAACAAAACATTTAAGGAAATTGCTGATCCTAAATTGGCGGACAAAGCAGCAGAGAAATTACATTTACTTTTTGAAAAGGCTGGACTGGCAACTAAACCGCTGAGTCAGTTCACTCCGATGGAAGCACGAACCGTACAGCGTGCATTGGATGAATTCGCAAACTTCTCTGGAGCGGAAGAAGCACAATCGTTCAAGGATATTGCAACGCAGTTGCGTCGGGGAATCAGTGAAGCAACTCGTAAGTCTGTACCGGAAAGCGCTGCGTTCGATCAGCATTACGGAGATTTGGCAAATGCCAGTTCGGCAACACAGCGAGCGGCTAGCGAGTGGGCGTCTGAAGTTCCAGAAGCGAAAATGTGGAAATTTTTCAAAAAGAATATTGCGCCAGCACTTGTTAAAAGTGCTGGTATGGGCGCTGGTGGATTGTTGGGTTGGAAAGCGGCGGAATCTATTTTCGGAAAAGGTGGTGGACAGTCACCAGTGCCCTAGAGTACAGTGACGCTATGTTTCGACCCAGGTAACTTTGGGTTGCTAACGGAAGGAGAACTACCATTTCATTCTACGGAAACATTGAAGATGCTAAAAAGTGTGCAAAGCACGCATCCATGCAGATCGACGGCCTAGAACCAGGAGCCACTTCCCCGGTGCAGGCAGGCAAGGACACCATCGACGGCGGAGCACCGATG
>NZ_DATBBJ010000084.1:0-10978 GCF_036271055.1 Scandinavium sp.
CAAGACGACCCTGCCTAAAGCGAAAGAGCTGCGTCGCGTAGTTGAGCCGCTGATTACTCTTGCCAAGACTGATAGCGTTGCTAATCGTCGTCTGGCATTCGCCCGTACTCGTGATAACGAGATCGTGGCAAAACTGTTTAACGAATTGGGCCCGCGTTTCGCGAGCCGTGCCGGTGGTTACACTCGCATTCTGAAGTGTGGTTTCCGTGCAGGCGACAATGCGCCGATGGCTTACATCGAGCTGGTTGATCGTTCTGAATCGAAAGCAGAAGTAACTGCAGAGTAATCTGCAGTAATTTGAAAAAACCCGCTTCGGCGGGTTTTTTTATATCCGCCATACCGTCATTTTACTACAATAGCTGTATTCTTTTTGCTCAGGTGGACACACGCTATGTGGTTACTTGATCAGTGGGCCGAACGTCATATTCTCGACGCGCAAAGTAAGGGCGAGTTTGATGATCTGACTGGAAGCGGTGAACCGCTTTCTTTAGACGACGATGTGCATATTCCGCATGAACTCCGGGCAGGCTACCGTTTATTGAAGAATGCTGGCTGTCTCCCGACTGAATTGCAGCAGCGCAAAGAAGCCGTTGAGCTCGCCGATCTCTTAAAAACTATTCGCGAAGATGATCCTCGATTTGCTGAACTTCATCGGCGTCTCACTCTTATTGAACTCAAATTGCGACAGGCAGGACTCAGCACAGATTTTTTACGTGGAGAGTATGCTGTCAAATTGCTGAATAAAATCAGCGAGGAGTCTTAATGTTTCGTATTGGTGAATTAGCAAAGCTTGCTGGGGTAACACCCGACACCATTCGTTATTATGAAAAACAACAGATGATGGATCACGCTGTTCGCACGGAAGGGGGATTCAGACTTTACACTGAAAACGATTTACAGCGTTTACGTTTTATACGGCACGGTAGCCAGTTAGGATTTACACTCGAAGCGATCCGCGAATTGTTGTCGATCCGTATTGATCCTGAACAGCACACCTGTCAGGAGTCTAAAAGTATTGTTCAGGCCAGATTGCGTGAGGTTGAAGCCAGAATCTCACAACTTGAAACCATGCGACGCTCGTTGCAACGTCTAAATGATGCGTGCTGCGGAGCGGAACATAGCAGCGTTTATTGCTCGATTCTGGAAGCGTTAGAGCAAGGTACTGAAACAGATAAAGCAGGTTGTTGATTTATTAACCACCCGGGACTAAAATCCCGCCGTCCTAAACACCAAATTGGAGATGTTATGAGTCGTTATCTGCACACCAAGGGGCAAATTAAAGATAACGCTGTTGAAGCGTTACTTCATGACCCACTTTTTCGGCAACGTATTGAGAAAAGTAAGAAAGGCAAAGGCAGTTTTCAGCGTAAAGGGAAACATGGCGTAAGAGGTAACTGGGAGGCCAGTGGCAAGAAAGTGATGCACTTTTTTACCACTGGCTTTCTGCTTTGCGAGGTTTGATTAAGAACGACTGTTTTGGTCTCTGAGTAGATCGCGAATCTCAGTCAGCAGAATCTCTTCCTTCGTCGGCGCAGGTGCTGCCGTTGCGGGCTCTTCTTTTTTGCGATTCAGCTTATTGATCACTTTGATTGCCATGAAGATGGCAAAGGCTACGAGCACGAAATCAAAAATGTTCTGAATGAAAATACCGTAGTGCATGACAACGGCCGGGACATCACCCTGCGCATCACGTAATGTTACCGCAAACTGTTTGAAGTCGACTCCGCCAATCAACAGCCCAAGCGGTGGCATAATAATATCGGCGACCAATGACGATACAATTTTACCGAATGCCGCACCAATAATAACACCCACCGCCAAATCAACTACGTTCCCGCGCATCGCAAAATCGCGGAACTCTTTAATAATACTCATTTTATTCTCCCTTATGCCAACTGACATTAATAAGTTTAACAAAGATCTAGTCTATTTCCATTACAGAGCAGATTCCAAATGGAATAAATAGACCTTTAATAATAGAAGGTTAATGAAATAAGGCGCCCATTTGAGCGCCCGGAACGATTAGAGGAAGAAGGGACTTGGCTGGAAAAGTCGTTCGACATCGGTAATAAACTTTTTATCCGTCAGGAACATGATGACGTGATCTCCCTGCTCGATGCGCAGATTATCGTTGGCAATCAGGACTTCATTGCCTCGAACGACAGCCCCAATGATTGTGCCCGGCGGCAGTTTGATGTCATCGATAACACGACCAACCACTCGGGATGTACTTTCATCACCGTGAGCGACGGCCTCAATGGCTTCTGCAACGCCACGACGCAGAGATGAAACGCCGACAATATCGGCTTTACGCACGTGGCTTAACAGTGCAGAGATTGTGGCTTGCTGAGGTGAAATCGCAATATCAATCACACTACCCTGAACCAGATCGACATAAGCCCGACGCTGAATAAGCACCATGACTTTTTTGGCTCCCATGCGTTTTGCGAGCATGGCTGACATGATATTGGCTTCGTCATCATTGGTAACGGCGATAAACAGATCAACCTGATCGATATGCTCTTCGGCGAGCAATTCTTGATCCGATGCATCGCCGTAAAACACGATCGTGTTTTGCAGTTTTTCTGCCAGTTCAGCCGCGCGTTGCTGATCGCGCTCGATCAACTTCACGCTGTAATCTTTTTCAAGACGATGTGCCAGGCCGGCGCCAATATTCCCGCCGCCGACAAGCATAATGCGCTTGTAGGGTTTCTCCAGTCGCTGGAGTTCACTCATAACCGCGCGAATATGCTGTGATGCTGCGATAAAGAAGACTTCATCGCCAGCTTCAACGATGGTTGAACCCTGAGGGCGAATAGGTCTGTCATGGCGGAAAATCGCTGCTACACGTGTGTCGATGTGCGGCATATGTTCACGCATCGTTGATAGCGCATTTCCGACCAGGGGGCCGCCGTAATAGGCTTTTACCACCGCCAGACTGACTTTTCCTTCCGCAAAGTTAACGACCTGCAATGCGCCTGGGTACTCAATCAGACGATAGATATTGTCGATGACCAGTTGTTCTGGGGCGATCAGATGATCGATGGGTACTGCTTCAGAATGAAAAAGCTTCTCAGCATCGCGGACGTAGTCAGGTGAACGAATACGGGCGATGCGGTTCGGCGTATTAAACAAGGAATACGCGACCTGGCAGGCAACCATATTCGTTTCGTCGGAACTGGTCACTGCGACCAGCATATCGGCGTCATCTGCACCCGCTTCACGTAAAACACGGGGATGTGAGCCATGGCCCTGCACCACGCGAAGATCGAACTTATCCTGCAGGCTACGTAAACGGTCACCGTTGGTGTCCACCACGGTAATGTCGTTATTTTCGCCGACCAGATTTTCTGCCAGTGTGCCGCCAACTTGCCCTGCACCCAGAATGATAATTTTCATCAGTTGCGATCCGTTAGTTCATCACTGTTTGATTAGCTTAGCGTAATAGAAACCATCGCCTTCTTCTGCCGCTGGCAGATTCTGTACGCCAGGATGTGCCGCATTGCCGGTGTCGTGGAGTTCAGCACTGGGTGTGCGTTTCAGGAACGCAGCAATTTGCTCACTGTTTTCTTCCGGCAGGATGGAACAGGTTGCGTAAACCAATGTGCCGCCTGGCTTGAGATGCATCCAGGTGGCGTCAAGAATTTCAGCCTGTAGCTGTGCCAACTCCGCAATATCGCGATCACGACGCAGCCATTTAATATCCGGATGACGACGAATAACCCCGGTTGCGGAGCAAGGAGCGTCGAGCAGAATGCGATCGAACTGTTGTTCACCACACCACTGCGAAGGGTAGCGACCATCGCCTTGTTTCACTTTGGCCTTCATGTCTAAGCGTTTCAGGTTGTCATAGACGCGTGACAGCCGCTGCTCATCAATATCGACGGCCAGCACATTTGCTTCAGGCGCAACCTCAAGAATATGCGTCGTTTTGCCGCCAGGTGCTGCACACAAATCGAGAATATCTTCCCCGTTTTTTGGGGTCAGATAGTTCATGCAGCCTTGAGCGGAAGCATCCTGTACTGTCACCCAACCCTCTTCAAAACCAGGGAGTGCAAGAACAGGGGCGGGTGTTTCCATACGCACAGCATCGGGATACTGTTCATGCGGGAAGCCGTTCATACCCGCCTCATCCAATAAGGCGAGCCACTCTACACGGCTGTGATGGTTGCGATTTACACGCAACCACATGGGTGGGCGCTGATTGTTGGCTTCAAGGATCGATTTCCACTGCTGTGGATAAGCTGATTTGATGCGTTTGACCAACCAGGCCGGATGCAGGAAACGGTTCTCAGTCGAAGCAAACTCTTCAACCAGGGCTTCCTGATTGCGCTGAAACTGGCGCAGTACGCCGTTAATCAGACCTTTCAGTTGCGGACGTTTGATGGCAACCGCGCCTTCGACCGTTTCAGCCAATGCGGCATGAGGTGGAATACGGGTATGCAGTAGTTGATAAAAACCCACCATAATCAGGTAATGCACAGTACGCTGCTTTCCGGTCATCGGACGTGCCATCAACTTATTGATAAGCCAGTCCAGTTGCGAAAGTGTGCGCAACACGCCAAAGCTCAATTCCTGCAACAATGCTCTGTCTTTATCGGCTACTTTTTGTTGCATGGCTGGCAGGACGTTGCTCAACGACTGACCCTGCTCGAGGACTTGCTCGACGGCAAGCGCTGCCAGACTGCGTAAATTTGTATTTTTTTTCATAAGTATAAAAATGAAAAGGCCCGGCAATACCGGGCTTGAAGTAAGGGGCCGTTAGGCTAAACGGTTACCAGGAATAAACCATTCCCGGCGCGAATTTAAAAGATCCTGAGCACTCATGGCTTTTTTACCTGCGGGTTGTAGCGAAAGCAGGTTCAGGATCCCGTTGCCAGTAGCGACCTGGATGCCATGTTTATTAGCGTCGACAATGGTGCCGGGCAGCGCGTTTGTTTCTGTGTGGATGACGGATGCCTGCCATACTTTTACTGGCTGGCCATCAATTTCCAGCCAGCTCATCGGCCACGGGTTAAATGCCCGGATACAACGTTCGAGTTGTTCAGCTGACAATGACCAGTCTACGCGTGCTTCTTCTTTGCTCAGTTTTTCGGCATGAGTGACAAGCGCTTCATCCTGAACTTCAGGTTTCAACGTGCCGTTGGCTAGCTGCTTCAGTGTTTCAATTAAACCTTGCGGACCGAGTTCTGCCAGTTTGTCATATAGCGAACCACTGGTGTCTTCAGCGGTGATCGGGCAGGAGAGTTTGTGCAGCATATCTCCCGTATCAAGGCCCACATCCATCTGCATGATGGTTACGCCGGTTTCGGCATCGCCCGCCCAAAGTGAACGCTGGATAGGCGCAGCGCCGCGCCAGCGTGGTAGCAGTGAACCGTGAACATTGATACAACCCCGGCGCGGCATATCAAGAACCGCTTTAGGCAAGATCAGTCCGTATGCTACAACAACCATCACATCGGCGTTGAGTTCGGCAACGAGCTGCTGGTTTTCCTGCGGACGAAGTGACGCAGGCTGGAAAACCGGTAGACCTTTTTCTTCCGCAAGCACTTTGACTGGGCTTGGCATCAGCTTTTTACCGCGCCCTGCGGGGCGATCGGGCTGGGTAAAGACACCGACTACCTGATGCCCAGACGACAACAGCGCGTCAAGATGACGCGCTGCAAAGTCAGGAGTACCAGCGAAAATAATGCGAAGTGATTCTGACACGTTAATTCTTATCCTTAAGCACGGGCGTTGAGGCGATCCAGTTTTTCAACTTTCTGGCGAATACGCTGCTGTTTCATTGGCGACAGATAATCAATGAACAGTTTGCCGACCAGATGATCCATCTCGTGTTGAATACAGATTGCCAGCAGGCCATCAGCTTCTAATTCGAACGGTTTACCGTCGCGATTCAGCGCACGGATTTTAACTTTTTCGGCACGCGGAACGAGGGCGCGTTGCTCTGGGATCGACAAACAGCCTTCTTCGATGCCGGTTTCACCGCTTTTTTCCAGCAGTTCTGGGTTGATCAGCACCAGTTGTTCTGCGCGGTCTTCAGATACATCAATAACGATAATACGCTGATGAATATCGACCTGAGTCGCGGCCAGACCAATACCTTCTTCATCGTACATCGTCTCGAACATATCATCGACGATACGCTGAATTTCTGCATTCACTTCTTTAACCGGTTCGGCGACTTTGCGAAGACGCTCGTCCGGAATATGTAACACTTGCAAAACTGACATAATTATCCAGAGTTGTGTTCAGGAGTTGGAAAGATTATTACCTCTATTCTAGACAAAACCCCCTCTGATTGACAGCATCAGTGACCAATCGCAAAGATTGTCGGGACTGCATGTGGCAAGGGGATAAGGATGACACCCACAGAAATTTGGATCCGCCTGATGGCGGTCAATGGGTTATATGGCGACATAGCGAGTTCGCTGGCAAAGCAGCTGATTTGCGCGAGTTCGATTGATGCGGATTGTTTAAAAGACTTTGGGTTTACGCCAAAGCAAATTAACCAGTTTTTTTCACTGTCTTCCCGGGTGCTAGACGGCACCCTCGAGTGGGGGGCGCAACCAGGGCACGCAATTATTCCTGCTGTTCATCCTGACTATCCTCCCGCATTACGTGCCATCGTTGATTATCCCTGCGTATTGTTTGTGTTGGGAGACGTTCGACTACTCACCTCTGAGCAAATCGCTATTGTTGGTAGCCGTCATCACTCGTGGTACGGAGAACGCTGGGGGAGCATTTTCAGCGATGCGCTCGCCAGAAAAGGGGTGACGATAACCAGTGGAATGGCGCTTGGTATTGATGGCGTGGCACATCGCTCGGCGCTGGATGCGTCGGGTAAAACCATTGCGGTACTTGGCAACGGCCTTTTCCACACCTATCCACGACGACATATATCGTTAGCTCATCGAATTGTAGAAGGCGGTGGGGCATTAGTGAGTGAGTTTCCGCTCGCGCAGCCACCCTATCCCGCTAATTTCCCACGACGAAACCGTATAATCAGCGGGCTGAGTCGCGGCGTGTTGGTGGTAGAAGCCGCGATGAAAAGTGGTTCACTTGTAACAGCCAGAACTGCGCTGGAGCAGGGGCGAGAGGTTTATGCCCTGCCTGGGCCGTTGGGGAATCCAGGATCAGAAGGGCCGCACTGGCTGATTCAGCAGGGCGCGATACTCGTGACCGCGGTCGAGGACATTCTGGAAAATTTGCCATATGGGCTACATCCATTGCCAGATGAAGCTGAAAAATCAAATTATTCCCCTGATACAGAGCTCGCAGCATTGCCATTTCCAGAGCTCCTGGCTAACGTAGGAGATGAGGTAACACCTGTTGACGTTGTCGCTGAACGTGCCGGCCAACCTGTGCCAGTGACGGTAGCCCAACTACTCGAACTGGAGTTAGCAGGGTGGATCGCAGCTGTACCCGGCGGCTATGTCCGATTAAGGAGGGCATGCCATGTTCGACGTACTGATGTATTTGTTTGAGACTTACATCCATAACGAGGCAGAAATGCGGGTGGATCAGGACAAGCTGACGCGGGATCTTACCGACGCCGGTTTCGATCGTGAAGATATCTACAACGCACTGCAGTGGTTGGAAAAGCTGGCTGACTATCAGGAAGGGCTCGTGGAGCCGATGCAGCTGGCCTCAGATCCGCTCTCTGTCCGTATTTATACCGCAGATGAGTGCCAACGGCTGGATGCCAGTTGCCGGGGATTTTTACTCTTCCTGGAGCAAATTCAGGTGCTAAACCTCGAAACGCGTGAAATGGTTATCGAACGCGTCATGGCGCTGGATGCCACAGAGTTTGAACTGGAAGATCTGAAATGGGTCATTCTGATGGTGCTGTTTAACATCCCGGGCTGTGAAAATGCCTATCAGCAGATGGAAGAATTACTCTTCGAAGTAAATGAAGGTATGCTGCACTAATTCAATTGCGCAGTGACAAGAGTTGTTATGGCTAAATCAGCACTGTTTTCGGTGCCTAAAAACGAGCCCTGCCCACAATGCGGGGCCGAATTAGTTATCCGAAGCGGTAAACACGGGCCGTTTCTTGGCTGTTCCCATTATCCGGAATGCGATTATGTTCGTCCCCTGAAAAGCCAGGCCGATGGGCATATCGTGAAGGTTCTTGAAGGGCAGTTGTGTCCTGTCTGCGGCGCGGAACTGGTGCTTCGCCAGGGGCGCTTTGGTATGTTTATTGGGTGCAGTCAGTATCCAGCCTGTGAACATACTGAACTTATCGATAAACCTGATAATACTGCCATCGCCTGTCCGCAGTGCCACGAAGGCCATTTGGTTCAGCGCCGTTCCCGCTACGGTAAAACCTTTCATTCCTGCGATCGGTATCCCGGTTGCCAGTTTGCCCTGAACTTCAAACCGATAGTGGGTGAATGCCCCGAATGCCATTACCCACTACTCATCGAAAAGAAAACGGCGCAGGGCGTGAAGTTTTTCTGCGCCAGTAAACAATGTGGAAAGCCGGTATCGGCGGAACAAATCAGTGAACAATAACCTGCACAACGCTATTAGAGCGCTCAATAATAAAGAAGTCATCGCTTATCCTACCGAGGCTGTGTTTGGCGTCGGCTGCGATCCGGACAGTGAAACCGCGGTTATGCGCTTGCTTGCGCTTAAGCAGCGTCCGGTAGAAAAAGGTCTCATCCTGATTGCGGCAAACTTCGAACAGCTCAAGCCGTATATAGATGACAGCATGTTGACGGATATGCAGCGCGAAGCCGTTTTTTCTTGCTGGCCGGGTCCGGTCACGTTCGTCTTTCCCGCTAAGGCTTCAATCCCTCGCTGGTTGACCGGGCGTTTTGACACGCTCGCAGTACGAGTAACTGACCATCCGCTGGTGGTTGAACTCTGCCAGGTCTACGGTAAACCGCTGGTCTCAACGAGTGCCAATCTCACCGGACAAGAACCTTGTCGTACTGTAGATGAAGTGCTTGTGCAGTTTGGCGAGACTTTCCCTGTCGTTAATGGTGAAACCGGCGGGCGATTGAATCCTTCTGAAATCCGTGATGCCCTGACGGGCGAACTTTTCCGCCAGGGGTAACCGTATGGAACAGTATGTCGTTATTGGGAATCCCATCGCTCATAGCAAATCCCCTTTTATCCATCAGCGATTCGCCGAACAACTGAATATTGAGCATCCTTATGGTCGCGTGCTTGTGGCGCTGGATGCTTTCACCGGGACGCTGAATACTTTTATGGCTGAGGGGGGGAAAGGTTGCAATGTGACGGTCCCCTTTAAAGAAGAAGCTTTTTCGCGTGCGGATGAGCTGACTGAGCGAGCAGCGTTGGCTGGTGCGGTTAATACGCTCAAACGTCTTGAGGACGGTCGGCTTCTGGGCGACAACACCGATGGGATCGGCTTGCTGAGCGATCTGGAACGTCTGGCGTTGATCAAACCAGGAGATCGGATCCTGCTTATTGGTGCGGGCGGTGCGGCACGCGGTGTGCTTCTGCCGCTTCTGTCGCTGGATTGCGCGGTGACAGTGACGAACAGAACATTTGCCCGAGCCCAGGAACTGGCGACTCTCTTTGCACATACCGGCAGCATCAATGCTCTGGCAATGGACGCCCTGGAAGGGGAACACTTCGACTTGATCATTAATGCTACATCCAGCGGTATTAATGGGGATATTCCCGCCATTCCCCCTGAGATTATTAACATTAATGTGCGTTGCTACGACATGTTTTATCAGAAGGGCAATACGCCTTTTCTTAACTGGTGTCAGCAGCATGGGGCCAAGCAGTGTGCAGATGGATTGGGTATGCTTGTGGCGCAAGCGGCACATGCGGTACTGCTCTGGCATGGTGTCATGCCAGACATCGCACCGGTAATAGATGAACTCAAAAAGGAACTGGCGCTGTGAATCAAGCAGTCCTGTTTCCTGATAGTGAAAGCTGGGATGACACCTTGCAGTGCATTCGCTTCCCGGCGTTGGTCAGCGGATTTCAGGTGAATTGTGCATTGTCGGCTGAATCACTGGCGCACCGTTTCGGTGGGGATGCGCCAGGGCAGTGGCTGGAAAGCTTTCGTTTGCATCGCTGGGATCTGGAAGAAGAAGCCGAACAGGCGATCCGCGAACAGAAGGACGACGATCAGGGCTGGTTCTGGTTGTCCTGAGCGAGATACTCATCTTTCCACTTCACATAGTTGTTCGCAGAATATGTCAGGCCTTCGCGTTCCGCCTCACTTAAGGGGCGGATTTGTTTGACCGGGCTCCCAAGATAAAGGAAGCCGCTCTCCAGTCGTTTGTTTTGTGGCACCAGGCTGCCAGCACCAATCATCACATCATCTTCTATTACTGCGCCATCCAGCAAAATTGATCCCATCCCGACTAATACCCGGCTGCCTATCGTGCAGCCGTGCAGCATGACTTTGTGCCCCACGGTGACATCTTCCCCGATAAGCAGCGGGTTGCCGTCTGGGTTATAAGAAGACTTATGCGTAACGTGCAAAACGCTACCATCCTGAATATTGGTGCGGGCACCAATCGCGACGGAGTTCACATCACCGCGGATAACAACCAGTGGCCAGATGCCGACGTCATCGGCAAGACGTACATCGCCGATCACCACGCTGGTGGAATCGATCATCACACGAGAAGCAAGGGTGGGTTGTGTCGTTTTATAAGAACGAATATTGGCGGGCATGTTGACCTCTGCGATAAGGGAATCAGTGATTTTCATCCATTATCGGCTTTCTACAAGGCTTTCACACCTCAAAAAACAGTCAGATCGAACGGGATCTCAGCAAAAAGAATGAAAATACAGCGGTCAGAAAAAAGATCGCAAAAAAGGGTTGTGCAAAAAAATGGGATCCCTATAATGCGCCTCCATCGACACGGCAGATGTGAATCACTTCACACAAACAGCCGGTTCGGTTGAAGAGAAAAATCCTGAAAAATAGGGTTGACTCTGAAAGAGGAAAGCGTAATATACGCCACCTCGCAACGGTGAG
>NZ_DATBBJ010000085.1:0-34900 GCF_036271055.1 Scandinavium sp.
GACACCATCCCTGTCTTCCCCCTCATGATGAGGGGGTTTTTTTTACCTTTTTTCCGCCAACTCCCCATTGACACATTCCGCTATACTACCCGCAGAAGAGTGTGGGAGTGCTTATGAATCAAACCTATGGCCGATTGGTCAGCCGGGCGGCAATTGCCGCGACTGCGATGGCATCGGTGTTACTTTTGATCAAAATTTTTGCGTGGTGGTACACCGGGTCCGTCAGTATTCTGGCGGCATTGGTGGATTCATTGGTGGATATCGCCGCCTCGCTGACTAACCTGCTGGTGGTGCGTTATTCGCTGCAACCGGCAGACGAAGAACATACGTTTGGTCACGGTAAAGCGGAATCGCTGGCGGCGCTGGCACAAAGTATGTTTATTTCGGGTTCAGCTCTATTTCTGTTTTTGACCGGCATTCAGCATTTAATTACCCCGGAGCCGATGCGCGAACCGGGCGTTGGCATGGTGGTAACGGTGATTGCGCTCATCAGTACGATGATCCTGGTTACCTTCCAGCGCTGGGTGGTCCGCAAGACGCAAAGCCAGGCCGTGCGCGCTGATATGCTTCATTATCAGTCTGATGTTATGATGAACGGTGCCATTCTGGTTGCGCTGGCGCTGGCATGGTACGGCTGGCATCGCGCTGATGCACTGTTTGCATTGGGGATTGGCATCTATATTTTGTATAGTGCAATACGCATGGGGCATGAAGCCGTGCAGTCGCTGTTAGATCGCGCGCTCCCCGATCAAGAACGTCAGGATATTATCGATATCGTGAGCACCTGGCCGGGTGTGAGCGGTGCGCATGACCTTCGAACGCGGCAGTCAGGGCCGACCCGCTTTATTCAGATTCATTTGGAAATGGAAGATAACTTGCCATTAGTTCAGGCTCATTTGGTGGCTGAACAAGTAGAGCAGGCTCTTTTGCTACGCTTTCCGGGTTCGGATGTCATTATTCATCAGGACCCGTGTTCTGTGGTCCCTATGGGGCGGCAGGGCTTTTTGGACTTTCGTAATTCGTTGTAAAAAGATGGGTCGAATCGGCATGATTTGGATAAATTACCGCCATTTGGCCTGACCTGAATCAATTCAGCACGAAGCACTTGATATACTATTTCTCATATAGTCGATCTCTCCCTGTTGTGGGGGCGCTTCGGGCAACAGAATAATTTTTAGCATTCCTAAGTTCAGAGGTAGTCATGATTAAGAAAATCGGTGTGTTGACAAGCGGCGGCGATGCCCCGGGCATGAACGCAGCCATTCGTGGTGTTGTGCGTGCAGCGCTTTCGGAAGGACTGGAAATTTTTGGTGTTTATGATGGCTACCTCGGTCTGTACGAAGACCGCATGGTTCAACTTGATCGCTATAGCGTTTCCGACATGATTAACCGTGGCGGCACCTTCCTGGGCTCAGCGCGTTTCCCTGAGTTCCGTGAAGAGCACATCCGTGAAGTGGCTATCGAGAACATGAAAAAACGCGGCCTGGACGCGTTAGTGGTTATCGGCGGTGACGGTTCTTATATGGGCGCGAAGCGTCTGACTGAAATGGGCTTCCCCTGCATCGGTCTGCCGGGCACCATTGATAACGACATCAAAGGTACAGACTACACCATCGGTTATTTCACAGCGTTGGGTACTGTGGTTGAAGCAATCGACCGTCTGCGTGATACCTCTTCTTCTCACCAGCGTATTTCCATCGTTGAAGTGATGGGCCGCTATTGTGGCGATCTGACTCTGGCAGCAGCGATTGCTGGCGGCTGTGAGTTCGTGGTGGTTCCAGAAGTGGAATTCAGCCGTGATGACCTGGTAGCTGAAATCAAGGCCGGTATTGCTAAAGGTAAAAAGCACGCGATTGTTGCTATCACCGAACACATGTGTGACATCGACGAGCTGGCGAAATACATCGAAACCGAAACCAAACGCGAAACCCGCGCGACCGTCCTCGGTCACATTCAGCGTGGTGGTTCTCCGGTGCCTTACGACCGTATTCTCGCTTCCCGTATGGGCGCGTATGCGATCGATCTGCTGCTGGAAGGCTTCGGTGGTCGTTGTGTCGGGATCCAGAACGAAAAACTGGTTCATCACGACATCATTGATGCCATCGAAAACATGAAGCGTCCGTTCAAGAACGAGCTGCTGGATTGCGCTAAAAAGCTTTACTAACGCTTTTCCGGACGTGCAAATTCAAAATCCGTCATCCTTTGTGGGGTGACGGATTTTTTGCATTCTTAAGGCCACAATTAGGCGCACAATTCGCGCTACTCTTCGTCACGCCCTACGCTTATGCTCGTGTGAAAACGCATATGCAAATGCACTGCAATCATAAAGGAAACGAGAAATGTCACTGTATAGCGAAACAAAAGCACAGTTCATCCACGGTCTGGTGAGTCTGGATGCGGTTCTTGCGAAAGGATTGGCCTCGGCGAAAGAGAAAGGGCTTGAGGAATCAGCATTACTGGAGGCGAAACTGGCGGAAGATATGTTCCCGCTGAAACAGCAGGTCCAGGTGAGCTGTGATATGGCTAAGCGCGCCATTGCCCGCCTGGCGAACGTTGAAGCCCCGGCAATGGAAGATAACGAGAATAGCTTTGCGCAGCTCCAGGATCGCATCGCCGCAACGGTCGCGTTCCTGAAAAGTGTTGAGGACTCAAAACTGGATGGGGATGACGAGCGCCCAATCATGGTTCAGGCTCGCGAGCATCAACTGCATTTTACTGCCCGTAACTATGTCTTCCAGTTCGCTATCCCTAACTTCTATTTCCACACCACAACGGCCTATGACATTTTGCGCCATGCAGGCGTGCCGCTGGGTAAACGTGACTTCTTAGGCAAGATTCAGTAAGACTGATAAAACAAAAAAGCCTTCTCAATGAGAAGGCTTTTTTAATGGGAACCGTTTTACTCGATGTCGAGAGCATCTTCTGACAGGATAATACCGGTATTGTCGGCGTAGAGATGGTCACCTGAGAAGAAGGTCACGCCGCCGAAATTGACGCGCACGTCGCTTTCGCCAACGCCTTCACCTGCGGCTCCCACCGGAATGGCGGCCATGGCCTGAATGCCAATGTCCAGTTCTTCCAGGTCATCTACCTGACGCACCGCGCCGTAGACCACCAGGCCTTCCCATTCGTTTTGAACCGCCAGACGCGCGAGATCAGCATCGATCAATGCACGGCGTACTGAACCGCCGCCATCCACCAACAGAATGCGGCCACGACCGTTCTGTTCGAGCATATCGTACAGCAGCCCGTTATCCTCGAAACATTTCACCGTGATAATTTGTCCACCAAACGACGACCGTCCACCAAAATTGGAGAACAGCGGTTCAACGACATTGACATCTTCCTGGTAGATGTCGCAAAGCTCGGATGTATCGTATTTCATAGGCTTAACGTTCAGTTGCTGCGAGTGATTTCAGTATATCGCGCTATTCGCATTGTTGGCAAAATCATCAATTGTTAATTGATATTTGTCAGTTAAGCAAACAGGCGGCTCAGCACAATTCCAACCACAAACAAAAGGTTAGTCAGCAGGGCCGCTTTTACCGTGCGTTCCAGCATCGGACGCATATCGACCGGGTCAAGATGACTCATCACAAAGCGTGCCTGTTTGATGAGTAATGGAACGGCAAGAATAAACAGCCAGCCCCAAAGACTGTGCAATGCCAGCAGGTTAAACAGCGCCAGACACAGCGGTGCGCCGATGAGCAGCGCTGTGTGGTAACGGCGTGCGTTAACCGGCCCCAGACGCACAGCGAGCGTGTTCTTGCCGTTTTCGCGGTCGCTGGTGATGTCGCGCAAATTGTTAATGTTCAGTACGGCGGCTGCCAGCAGACCGCAAGCCGTCGCAGGTAAGAACGTCACTGCTTCAAGGGTATGTGCCTGAAGATACCAACTGCCCATTACGCTGAGCCAGCCGAAGAAAATCAGCACCGAAATATCGCCCAGACCGATGTAGCCGTACGGGCGAGTGCCGACGGTATAGGTGATGGCTGCAATGATTGATACGCAGCCCAATACCAGGAAACCGATAAAATCAGCCACCGACTGATAAGCGGTAAACAGCAACGCCAGTCCGGATAAACAAATTAGCGCCACGGTGATGATCAGCGCCCGCTTCATCTGTTCCTGAGTAATGGCGCCTTTTTGCATCCCGCGCAACGGCCCAATACGATCGGGTTTATCGCTGCCTTTGACCGCATCGCCGTAATCGTTCGCCAGATTAGAGAGAATTTGTAGCAGCCCGGCGGTGACTAACGCCAACAGCGCGACCAACGGGTTGAAGTGTCCCTGCCACCAGGCAAGTGCAGTGCCGACAACAATGGCAGAAAATGCCAGGGGCAACGTTTTCGGGCGAAGGCTTTCCAGCCACGCCTGGGTACGACTCAGTGATTGTTCAGTCATTGTTCCAGCCAATAAAAATGGGGGCCAAAAGCCCCCATCAACGGTGATGAAAATGCAATTACCGGGATTATAGGATAAAACGACTCAGATCTTCATCTGCCACTAACGCATCGAGGTGTTTACTCACATATTCTGCGTCAATGGTAAAGGATTCGCCCTGGCGTTCGCTGGCGTCATAGGAAATATCTTCCATCAGACGTTCCAGGACGGTGTGCAGACGACGAGCACCAATGTTCTCGGTGGTTTCGTTGACCTGCCAGGCGGCCTGAGCGATACGTTTGATGCCATCTTCGGTGAAATCGATATTCACGCCTTCCGTACCCATCAATGCTTTGTACTGTACGGTTACAGAAGCGTTTGGCTCAGTCAGAATACGTTCAAAGTCGTGCGTGGTCAGCGCCTGAAGCTCAACGCGAATCGGCAGACGGCCTTGCAGTTCCGGGATCAGATCTGACGGGCTGGCAACCTGGAAAGCGCCGGAGGCGATAAACAGAATGTGATCCGTTTTGACCATGCCGTGCTTGGTGGAAACGGTGCAGCCTTCGACCAGCGGCAGCAAGTCACGCTGAACGCCTTCACGAGAGACATCCGGACCGGAAGAGTTACCGCCGCGTTTACAGATTTTATCGATCTCATCGATAAACACGATGCCGTGTTGCTCAACAGCGTCGATGGCGTCCTGTTTCAGCTCTTCCGGGTTCACCAGTTTCGCCGCTTCTTCTTCAATCAAGAGCTTCATCGCTTCTTTGATTTTCAGCTTGCGCGGTTTTTGCTTCTGGCCGCCCATGTTCTGGAACATAGACTGCAACTGACTGGTCATCTCTTCCATGCCAGGAGGCGCCATGATTTCTACGCCCATTGGCGCAGCAGCAAGATCGATTTCGATTTCTTTATCGTCGAGCAGGCCTTCACGCAGTTTTTTGCGGAATGCCTGACGCGCAGCTGAAGGTTCCTGTGGCGCTTCGGACTGGCCCCAGTTGTTTTTGGCTGGTGGAATGAGCGCGTCGAGAATGCGTTCTTCCGCCATTTCTTCTGCGCGATAACGGTTTTTGTCGATCGACTGCATGCGCACCATTTTGATGGCCGAATCTGTCAGATCGCGAATGATAGAATCAACTTCTTTACCTACATAGCCCACTTCGGTGAACTTCGTCGCTTCCACTTTGATGAACGGCGCATTGGCCAGTTTCGCCAGACGGCGAGCGATTTCAGTTTTGCCGACGCCGGTTGGGCCGATCATCAGAATGTTTTTCGGGGTTACTTCGTGACGCAGCTCTTCGTCGAGCTGCATACGACGCCAGCGGTTACGCAGGGCGATAGCCACAGAACGCTTTGCCGCGTCCTGGCCGATAATGTGTTTGTCGAGTTCGCTGACAATCTCGCGTGGGGTCATTTCAGACATAGGAGATCCTTACGCTTTAGAAGGTAATTCTTCGATGGTGTGGAAATGGTTGGTGTAGATGCAGATATCGCCCGCAATTCCCAACGCTTTTTCCGCAATGTCACGAGCGCCAAGCTCGGTATTTTCCAGCAGCGCACGGGCTGCGGCCTGGGCGTACGGGCCGCCGGAGCCAATGGCAATCAAATCGTTTTCAGGCTGCACCACATCACCGTTACCGGTGATGATGAGCGAGGCATTTTCATCTGCAACAGCCAGCAGCGCTTCAAGCTTGCGCAGCATGCGGTCAGTACGCCAGTCTTTGGCAAGTTCAACCGCGGCTTTCACCAGATGTCCTTGATGCATTTCCAGTTTACGTTCGAACAGTTCAAACAGCGTGAAAGCATCCGCAGTGCCGCCAGCAAAACCAGCGATCACTTTGTCGTTATACAAACGGCGGACTTTTTTCACGTTGCCTTTCATGACGGTGTTGCCAAGCGTGGCCTGACCATCACCGGCAATAACGACATGACCGTTACGGCGAACACTTACTATTGTTGTCACGAGAGGACCCCCTGGGTGTAAAGCAGAATACAGGCCCCGCACATTGTACGGGGCAGAATGCTTTAATAGATGGGGGGCAATTTGGGGGTTTCAACCCCCGGCGGCGAGACGAATACAGTTTGTGTGACCGGCGACCTTCAGGCGGGAGAGGATGCCATCGGCGTTGTCTTTGCCTTTCACCGGGCCAATCACGACACGATTCCAGCCGTTGTTGGTGGTGATACGGGAATCAAAACCTTCAAACGCTAACTGCGCACGAACAGTTTCGGCCTGGTCAGCACCTTTAAACGAACCACACTGTACCATCCAGCGACGTTCGTCTTTCTTCTCTGTGGTCGGTTTTGCTGCTTCTGGCTCGCGCGTTACCGGGGCTGCCTGCTGCGTTTTCGGCTGGCTTGCGGTGGTATGCGATGGCGTTTGCAACAGATCCTGATAAGGCTGTGTTGTTTGCTTCGGCGGCGTCTGGCGCGGTGCTGGGGCCGGTTGGCTCTGCACTGTGCGTGTTTGCTGCGGTTGCTGATAAGGCTGTTCCGCTGGACGAGGCTGCGTGCGTTGCGCCTGGACCGGCTGGGTCTGCGAATACTGCTGCTGTTGGACCTGTTGCTGCGCCTGCTGGGCTTGCTGAACGAGGCGTTGACGTTGCAGCGTCTGCTGGCGTTGTGCCGGTGTTTGTTCGTTCCACGGCACTTCTGTCAGCTGCGTTGGCTGCTGACGCATATCGGCCTGCATTTGCGCTAACAGTTGGCGCTGTTCATCCGTCAGTTCGTTGGCATTTTTCACTTCACCGCCCGCAGACGGTTCGGTTGGCGCACGGACGCCCGGCTGGCGGCTTTCCAGTTCTTTAATGTAGCGCCAGCGCTCTTCCGGCTTCGGCGGCAAACCATTGCCTGTCGCCTGACGGCCCTGTAAGGCTTCGGCTTCTTCTTTCTTGTGATGGGTGATGAAGTACAGGCCACCGATAAAGGCAACCAGCACAGCTGCCGCAATCGCGACCATGGTAGGTGAGACCGCAGGCAAGCTGCTTTGCTTTTTCCGTGAGTTCCGCGGAGGACTCTTTTTGCGCCGCGAAGCAGCAGGCTTGCTGCGGCTTACATAATCTCGTTGTGCCACTATCGTTTCGCTGTATTTATTCGTTCATCAGTCCGCCATGTTACTTAAGCGGCGGGGCTTTGACCAGAAGCGCAAGTCCGAAAGCCGTTTTGATTAAGGCTTATTTTTAGCGGTACTACCGCGAACAACCAGTTCACAGTCAAGCAGGCGTGAACCACTGCTGACATTTTGACCGCTTAACTGATCGAGCAACAGCAGCATCGCTTCGCGACCAATATCAAAACGTGGCTGCGAAACGGTGGTGAGTGGCGGGTCGCAAAACTCGGACAATGAAATGTTATCGAAGCCAATAATCGACAAGTCTTCAGGCACTTTCAGGCCACGCCGTTTTGCCAGCGACAGTGCGCCAAGCGCCATAATGTCACTATGACAGAAGACGGCTGTTGGCGGTTGCGGTAAGGCCAGCAGTTGTTCGAGTGCGTTGGCACCCGCTTCATATGTGAAGTTACCGCGGGCGATGTAATGCGGGTCGACCGTAATACCGCTGCGGCGCAGAGCCTGAACGTAGCCCTGCAAGCGATAATGGCACAGCGGCATTTCTTCCGGCCCGGCGATACAACCGATGCGCTGGTGGCCCAGTTCATGTAAAAAGTTAACCGCGTCAAACGAGGCCGTGAGGTTATCAATGTGAACCGTCGGCAGCTCAAGCTCTGGCGCAAATTCGTTAGCCATGACCATTGGCGGCAAATTCCGTTGCTCTTCAATGCTGGCGTCAAACGGCAGGCGCGAACCCAGCAGCAGCATGCCGTCGATTTGTTTGGTGATGATGAGATCGATGAAAGTTTTTTCCTGCTGATTCTGATGAGCGCAGTCGCCAATCAGCACCAGATACCCCTGCTCGGCAGCGGTAATTTCAATACCCCGGATTATTTCACTAAAGAAAGGATCGCAGATGTCCGGCACTATCACCAGAATGGTCCTCGACTCGTTGCGTTTGGAGTTACGCCCCAGAGCCTGAGGATAATACCCCACATCTAAAGCGGCTTTTTCCACCTTATTACGTGTGGACTGCGACACTTTGTCGGGGTTCATCAATGCCCGGGAAACGGTTGCCGTTGAGACATTCGCTTTCTGGGCCACATCCTTCATGGTTGCCGAAACAACCTCTTTTTTGGACTTCACCTGGGTTCTCCTCGCTTACGGGGGCAGAGACTTCCGCTGTCTCTGACAACAGTCTCTTTTTTATCAGAGAGTAAGTCCGGGGAGTTACACAAATTTCATGAAAATTGTGACGGATGCTAAATTTTTCGATCTGCCTCGCAGCTCAAGGGGTTAGCCTTCGATCGGGTCAACGTCCAGCACCCATTTCACTTTGCGTGAAGCAGGGAGGGTGTTAATCAGCGCCATCGCACCGCCAACGATGTGCTGCAAACGCAGGCGGGACGGGTGTTGCAGCACAATCTGCCAGCGCCAGCGGCCACCACGTTTAGGCGCAAGCGCAGGGACCGGGCCGAGCAGCCACAGTTTGTCATCGGCCAGTGGACTCGCCTGAATCAGGTTTCGCAACTGCTGGAGAAACAGCGGTGCTTGCTGATTATCGTGATCTTCGGCACGGATCAGCACATGGCTGGTCCACGGCGGGAGCTGTAGCGTTTGACGCTCCGCCAGCGCCTGTTGGGCAAAGGCGTCGTAACCTTGATGCAGCAGGGTTTGCAGCAGCGGATGTTCCGGGTGATGCGTTTGCAGGATCACTTCGCCCTGTTTTCCTGCGCGACCCGCACGACCGGAAACCTGGGTATAGAGCTGCGCAAAACGCTCGGCGGAACGGAAATCTGCCGAGAATAGCGCACCGTCCACATCCAGCAGTGCAACCAGCGTCACATCCGGGAAATGGTGGCCTTTCGCCAACATCTGGGTGCCGATGAGAATTCTCGCGCCGCCGCGATGCACTTCTGCCAGGTATTGTTCCAGCGCGCCTTTGCGGCTGGTGGTGTCACGGTCGATACGCGAAATGGGCACATTGGCAAACAGCGGGGCCAGCACTTCTTCAAGCTGTTCAGTCCCTAAACCAACAGGCACCAGATGGGTTGAACCGCAGGACGGGCACTGACGCGGGATCGGTCGCTGGCTGTCGCAGTGATGGCAACGCAAATGACGATGGCCCTGATGCAGCGTGTAGTAACTGTCGCAGCGCGGGCATTCTGCTATCCAGCCGCATTCGTGGCACAACAGCGTCGGGGCGTAACCGCGACGGTTGAGGAACAAAATGACCTGATTATCGGCCTGTAAATGCTGACGCATACGGCTGATCAGCGCCGGAGAAAGCCCCGCCTGCAGTTGCTGACTTTTCAAATCCAGCACATGCTGATTCGCCAGACGCGCATTACCGGCGCGTTTCGTCAGCTTTAGCTGATGATATTTTCCCTGGCGAACGTTGTGTAACGTTTCCAGTGCGGGGGTCGCGGAGCCGAGGATGATCGGAATTTGCTCATTATGCGCACGCCAGACCGCTAAATCACGGGCGTGATAGCGCCAGCCTTCCTGCTGTTTATAGGAACTGTCGTGTTCTTCGTCGATGACGATCACGCCGAGATTTTTAAAAGGTGTAAATAAGGAAGAGCGCGTGCCAATCACGATCCCGGCTTCGCCATTTTTGGCTTTCAACCAGGCAGAAAGCCGTTCGCTGTCGTTCAGTGCCGAGTGAAGCACTTCGACGGGCGCGTTAAAACGTTCGCGGAAGCGGGCGATAGTCTGCGGCGTGAGGCCGATTTCCGGCACCATCACCAGCGCCTGCTTACCCTGAGCCAGTACGTTTTCCAGCACGCTCAAGTACACTTCTGTTTTACCGGAACCCGTGATGCCTGCCAGCAGCCAGGCCGAGAAGGTATCCGACGAGCTGTGAATGGCGCCCACAGCGGTGGCCTGCTCGGTATTCAAACGCAAGCGTTCACCCGTGACCGCATAACCGTTGCGCCAGTCGCCGATTGCAGGCGCTTCGCTTGCCAGATCGCAGTAACCTTTTTTGCGTAAGCCCTGTAACGCCGCGTCGTTAAATTCCAAATCGGCGACCTGATGACGCCAGATTTTCCCCTGCCGCAGTGCGGCCAAAGCCTGCTGCTGTTTAGCGGAACGCTTGAGCGTCTGGATATCTACTGCCTGACCCTGTTCCGTTACAAACCAGTACCACAGTGGCGCGGCGCTGGCGGGTTTCCCCTGACGCAGCAGAATCGGCAGCGCGTGGAACAACACATCGCCAATCGGGTGATGATAATACTCCGCCGCCCATTGCAGCATGCGCCAGACGGCGGGCGAGTAAACCGGCTCGGTATCCAGCACTTCAAGCACGCTTTTCAGGTTGTCGAGCGGCAGTTCGCTGTCATCGCTGACTGACACCACAATACCCACGCGCTCCTGCTGTTTACCAAACGGCACGCGCACGCGACACCCGGCCTGAGCACTGACGCCCTCGGGCAGCAGATAGTCAAACGTGCGGGGAAGCGGAACGGGCAGGGCAACGTGTGCGACGGGCATCGAATCTTCCTGACTTGAAAAGGAGCGCGTTAGTATACACATTACACTAAGGAGACGAGCGGAAGGATTGCAACCCCTGGTTAAATTCTGTATGATTCGCCGCCTTTGGTGCACATAAGTGATACCAAAAGACCTATACTATTAACTTCGCGTGGTGTCTGGCGTTAGGGCTGGAAGAGCGACGCGGCCTTCACTGAGGTTTCCCATGAAAAAAGGTATTCACCCAAATTACGCAGAAGTTACTGCAAACTGTTCTTGCGGTAACGTAATGACCATCCGTTCTACCGTTGGTCATTCTCTGAACCTGGACGTGTGCGGCAAATGCCACCCGTTCTACACTGGCAAGCAGCGTGATGTTGCTACCGGTGGCCGTGTTGACCGCTTCAACAAGCGTTTCAGCATCCCGGGCGCTAAATAAGCGAACCGAAAAAAAGGCGCCGAAAGGCGCCTTTTTTGTATCTGAAAATCAGTATTCCCACGTATCCGGGTCGATTCCCAGTTCACGCATAATAATCTTCGCCGCTTCCGGGATCTCATCGCTGCGCTCTTTACGCAGGTCTTCATCATTCGGCAGCGGTTGACCGGTAAACGCATGCAGGAATGCTTCACACAGCAGTTCGCTGTTGGTGGCGTGGCGCAGGTTGTTCACCTGGCGACGGGTGCGTTCGTCGGTGAGGATCTTCAAGACCTTCAGCGGAATGGACACCGTAATTTTTTTGACCTGCTCACTCTTCTTACCGTGCTCAGCGTAGGGGCTGATATATTCGCCGCTCCATTCAGCCATGAGACTCTCATCCTCTAATCATTAATAAAAGGCCTGAGCGCTCGCCCGGACCATAATTCCGCACAGTTTACCTGAGAGGTGTGACCATGACACCAGCAAAGCCTCTGTGGATGTGCGCTAATGCATATAATTTTAACGGCTATTTCGCGATAGCTCAATCTATACGCAAAGAAGTTTAGATGTCCAGATGTATTGACGTCTATCTTGCCAATGGGTAATCTGAGGCCTGACTTTCACCGATGAAGCCAGGAACGATTCACTATGACGCGTAAACCAGCCACTATCGCAGTGCGTAGCGGGTTAAATGATGACGAGCAATATGGCTGCGTTGTCCCCCCGATCCACCTTTCCAGTACTTACAATTTCACCGGATTTAACGAGCCTCGCGCTCATGACTACTCCCGTCGCGGTAACCCGACGCGTGACGTCGTACAGCGCGCACTCGCGGAACTGGAAGGCGGTGCAGGTGCCGTTCTGACGAATACCGGGATGTCGGCTATCCATCTGGTGACCACTGTTTTCCTGAAGCCCGGCGATTTGCTGGTGGCCCCACACGATTGTTACGGCGGCAGCTACCGTTTGTTCGACAGCCTCGCTAAACGCGGCTGTTATCGCGTGCTGTTTGTCGATCAAGGCGACGAGCAAGCGTTGAAAGCGGCGCTGGCGGAAAAACCAAAGCTGGTGCTTATCGAAAGCCCAAGTAACCCGCTGTTACGCGTGGTGGATATTGCAAAAATCTGTGAGCTTGCCCGTGCGGCAGGCGCGGTGAGCGTCGTCGATAACACCTTCCTGAGCCCTGCGTTGCAAAACCCGCTGGCGTTGGGGGCCGATCTGGTTCTGCATTCCTGTACCAAATACCTCAACGGTCACTCCGATGTGGTGGCAGGCGTAGTGATTGCGAAAGATCAGGATACCGTCACCGAACTGGCATGGTGGGCGAATAATATCGGCGTCACCGGTAGCGCATTCGACAGCTATTTGCTGCTGCGTGGTCTGCGTACACTTTCGCCGCGAATGGAAGTGGCACAGCGCAACGCCAACGCAATTGTTGAGTTCCTGAAGCAGCAACCGCTGGTGAAAAAGCTGTATCATCCTTCTCTGCCGGAAAATCAGGGCCATGAGATCGCTTCCCGCCAGCAGAAAGGGTTTGGCGCGATGCTCAGTTTTGAACTGGACGGCGATGAAAGCACACTGCGTCGTTTCCTGAGCGGGTTGTCACTGTTCACGCTGGCGGAGTCGTTAGGCGGCGTGGAAAGCCTGATTTCCCACGCGGCGACCATGACTCATGCGGGTATGGCACCAGAAGCCCGTGCGGCGGCTGGCATTTCGGAAACGCTGCTGCGTATTTCGGCGGGTATTGAAGACAGTGAAGATTTAATTGCGGACCTGGAAAATGGGTTCCGGGCAGCAAACGAGGAATAAAAATGAGTGTGATAGCGCAGGCAGGGGCGAAAGGTCGTCAACTGCACAAGTTTGGTGGCAGTAGTCTGGCGGATGTGAAATGTTACCTGCGCGTGGCAGGGATTATGGCTGAGCACTCGCAGCCAGAAGACATGATGGTCGTTTCAGCCGCAGGCAGCACCACCAACCAGCTTATCAGCTGGCTGAAACTCAGCCAGACCGATAGGCTCTCTGCGCATCAGGTTCAGCAGGCGCTGCGCCGTTATCAGATTGAGCTGATGACCGGTTTACTGCCTGCGGACGTGGCCGACAGCATGATCGCCGAATTTATTCATGATCTTGAACGTCTGGCTGCACTCCTCGACGGCGGTATCAACGACGCGGTGTACGCCGAAGTGGTGGGCCACGGTGAAGTGTGGTCTGCGCGTTTGATGGCCGCCGTCTTGCAACAACAAGGTCTGGATGCCGCATGGCTCGATGCTCGCACATTTTTGCGTGCCGAATTTGCGCCCCAACCGCAGGTCGATGAAGGCCTCTCTTTCCCGCTGCTTCAGCAATTGCTGGCGCAGCATCCAAACAAACGTCTGGTGGTCACTGGATTTATCAGTCGCGACAATGCAGGCCATACGGTGCTCCTGGGCCGTAACGGTTCTGACTATTCAGCCACGCAGATTGGTGCGTTGGCAGGCGTTTCGCGTGTCACTATCTGGAGCGACGTTGCAGGCGTTTACAGCGCCGATCCGCGCAAAGTAAAAGATGCGTGTCTGCTGCCGCTGTTGCGTCTCGACGAAGCCAGCGAACTGGCGCGTCTGGCGGCTCCGGTCCTGCATACCCGCACGCTGCAACCCGTTTCCGGCAGCGATATCGATCTACAGTTGCGTTGCAGTTACACGCCGGATCAAGGCTCAACACGCATCGAACGCGTGCTGGCGTCGGGGACTGGTGCGCGGATTGTCACCAGTCATGATGACGTCTGCCTGATTGAATTTCAGGTGCCTGCGGGACAAGATTTCAAACTGGCGCACAAAGAAATCGATCTGGTTCTTAAGCGCACACAGGTGCGTCCACTCGCCGTCGGCGTGCATACCGATCGCCATCTGCTGCAATTTTGTTATACCGCCGAAGTGGCCGACAGCGCACTGAAACTGCTGGATGAAGCGGGCTTGCCTGGCGAATTGCGTCTGCGTCAGGGCCTGGCACTGATCGCGATGGTGGGAGCGGGCGTCACTCGTAACCCATTACATTGCCATCGTTTCTGGCAACAACTGAAAGGCCAGCCGGTCGAATTTACCTGGCAGTCGGAAGAGGGCATCAGTCTGGTGGCGGTACTGCGGACCGGTCCGACCGAAAGCCTGATTCAGGGTCTGCATCAGTCGCTGTTCCGTGCGGAAAAACGCATTGGCCTGGTGTTATTTGGCAAGGGCAATATCGGCTCCCGCTGGCTGGAGTTGTTTGCTCGCGAGCAAAGCACGCTCTCAGCACGTACCGGATTTGAATTTGTTCTGGCAGGCGTGGTGGACAGTCGTCGCAGCCTGCTGAATTACGAAGGACTGGATGCAAGTCGTGCGCTCGCTTTCTTTAATGATGAAGCGGTGGAGCAAGACGAGGAATCGCTATTCCTGTGGATGCGTGCGCACCCCTACGATGATTTAGTGGTACTGGATGTCACTGCCAGTGAGCAGTTGGCCGATCAGTATCTGGATTTCGCCAGCCACGGTTTCCACGTGATCAGCGCCAATAAACTCGCCGGGGCCAGCACCAGCGACAAATACCGCCAGATCCATGACGCATTTGAGAAAACGGGCCGTCACTGGTTGTATAACGCGACCGTCGGCGCGGGTCTACCGGTGAACCACACCGTGCGCGATCTGCGTGATAGCGGCGACTCGATTCTGTCTATCAGCGGTATTTTCTCTGGCACGCTCTCGTGGCTGTTCCTGCAATTTGACGGCACCGTGCCGTTTACCGAGCTGGTGGATCAGGCGTGGCAGCAAGGGTTGACCGAACCCGACCCGCGCGTCGACCTTTCCGGGAAAGACGTCATGCGTAAGCTGGTGATCCTCGCTCGTGAAGCGGGTTATGACATCGAACCCGATCAGGTACGTGTGGAATCGCTGGTGCCTTCGCATTGCGAAGAAGGGTCTATCGATCACTTCTTTGAGAGCGGTGACGAGCTGAACGAACAGATGATTCAGCGTCTGGAAGCCGCGCGCGAAATGGGTCTGGTGCTGCGTTATGTGGCACGATTTGATGCCAACGGCAAGGCACGAGTCGGCGTCGAAGCCGTACGTCAGGAGCATCCACTCGCGGCGCTATTGCCGTGCGATAACGTCTTTGCCATCGAAAGCCGCTGGTATCGCGATAATCCGTTGGTGATCCGTGGCCCGGGTGCTGGTCGTGATGTCACCGCAGGTGCCATTCAGTCGGACATCAACCGTCTGGCTCAACTGCTGTAGTTGTTTTGCGCCGGGGCCTACAGGGGAGCGTAGGCCCGTGCAAACGCAGTGCCGCCGGGCGGTGGTGTGAAAGAAGCTAAACGCCGTACCCCGTCTACCGCCTCTCTACATGAATTATTTTCACCTTCGCTGAACAATCCTCACACTCTGTACGTTATTTTTAGTTGACGGCTCGCCGCTTTTCAGTCATTTTTGACTTCTGGACGTCTAAACGTATAGATGCTCATAACACAACAACATAACGATAAGCGATTGAAGAGGTAAGGTATGAGCTTTTTTCACGCCAACCAGCGGGAAGCCCTGAATCAGAGTCTGGCCGAAGTACAGGGTCAGATTAACGTTTCCTTCGAATTTTTCCCGCCGCGCACCAGTGAAATGGAGCAAACCCTGTGGGCCTCTATCGACCGTCTGAGCAGCCTGAAACCGAAGTTTGTGTCCGTGACCTACGGTGCGAACTCGGGCGAACGCGACCGCACGCACAGCATCATTAAAGGCATTAAGGATCGCACCGGACTTGAAGCCGCGCCGCATCTGACCTGTATTGATGCCAGCCGCGACGAACTGCGTGCTATCGCGCAAGATTACTGGAATAACGGCATTCGTCACATTGTCGCCCTGCGCGGCGACCTGCCGCCGGGCAGCGGTAAACCAGATATGTATGCGGCGGATTTAGTCGGCCTGCTTAAAGACGTCGGTGATTTTGATATATCTGTCGCGGCTTACCCGGAAGTGCATCCGGAAGCGAAAAGCGCCCAGGCCGACTTGCTCAACCTGAAACGCAAAGTCGATGCCGGAGCCAACCGTGCCATCACCCAATTTTTCTTTGATGTCGAAAGCTATCTGCGTTTTCGCGATCGTTGTGCCTCGACCGGTATCGACGTTGAAATCATTCCGGGTATTTTACCGGTGTCGAACTTCAAACAGGCGAAGAAATTTGCTGACATGACCAACGTGCGCATCCCAACCTGGATGGCGAAAATGTTTGAAGGGCTGGACGATGATGCGGAAACCCGCAAGCTGGTCGGCGCGAACATCGCGATGGACATGGTGAAAATCCTCAGCCGCGAAGGCGTGAAAGATTTCCACTTCTACACCCTGAACCGCGCCGAAATGAGCTATGCCATTTGCCACACTCTGGGCGTTCGCCCGGCGGTGTAACTGATTTGGCCCTCGGTTGAGGGCCTTGTTCTTTGCTGTATCCCTCTGTTCTCTCTGCTTATCTTCCTTTTTTATCCGAGTGTCTTTGCTACGCACTATTCCTCATATTATTGAGGGATATTGTTGAAATTTTACGGAGCCATCGACATTTCTTTGAGAAACTTTTGTTATCTTGTTCATAACCAGAAGGAAATAACTATCAAATCTGTAGATTTTTTCATCTATAACTTATCTGCAGAGCTGTATATCTTGGTTTGAAAATACGAAAGGGAGCAGGAAGATGAGCACAAACGAAAACGATCATAATACGTTGTCAGCCGCAAGCGGAGGGAAGTGTCCATTCCATCAAAGCGGTCATGATGAAAGTGCCGGGGCAGGCACGAGCACTCGTGACTGGTGGCCTAAGCAACTCCGTGTAGACCTCCTCAATCAGCACTCCAACCGCTCTAACCCGCTGGGGGAAGAGTTTGATTACCGCAAAGAATTCAGTAAATTAGATTACTCCGCACTGAAAGGCGACCTCAAAGCCTTACTCACCGACTCTCAACCGTGGTGGCCTGCCGACTGGGGCAGCTACGCGGGCCTGTTTATCCGTATGGCATGGCACGGCGCGGGCACTTACCGCTCTGTTGATGGTCGTGGCGGCGCGGGTCGTGGTCAGCAGCGTTTTGCGCCGCTGAACTCCTGGCCGGATAACGTTAGCCTCGATAAAGCGCGTCGTCTGCTGTGGCCTATCAAACAGAAATACGGCCAGAAAATTTCCTGGGCTGACCTGTTTATCCTCGCCGGGAACGTGGCGCTGGAGAACTCCGGCTTCCGTACCTTTGGTTTTGGTGCCGGACGTGAAGACGTTTGGGAACCGGACCTCGACGTAAACTGGGGCGATGAAAAAGCCTGGCTGGAACACCGTGATCCGGAAGCACTGGCGAAACGCCCGCTGGCGGCCACGGAAATGGGCCTGATTTACGTGAACCCGGAAGGGCCAAACGCCAGCGGTGAACCGCTGTCTGCGGCATCAGCCATTCGCGCGACGTTCGGCAATATGGGCATGAACGACGAAGAAACTGTCGCGCTTATTGCTGGTGGTCATACTCTCGGTAAAACACACGGTGCGGCATCGGCAAGCAATGTTGGTGTCGATCCAGAAGCGGCCCCGATTGAATCACAAGGCCTGGGTTGGACCAACAGCCATGGGAGCGGTGTCGGTGCGGATGCCATCACTTCTGGTCTGGAAGTGGTCTGGACGCAAACCCCGACGCAATGGAGCAACTATTTCTTCGAGAACTTGTTCAAATACGAGTGGGTACAGACTCGCAGCCCGGCGGGTGCGATTCAGTTTGAAGCTGTGGATGCACCGGACATCATTCCTGATCCATTCGATCCGTCGAAGAAACGTAAACCGACCATGTTGGTTACCGATCTGACGCTGCGTTTCGATCCGGAATTCGAGAGAATTTCTCGTCGTTTCCTCAACGATCCGCAATCTTTCAACGAAGCCTTTGCGCGTGCATGGTACAAACTGACTCACCGCGATATGGGGCCAAAAGCGCGCTATATCGGACCGGAAGTGCCGAAAGAAGATCTGATCTGGCAGGATCCGTTGCCAAAAGCAACGCTGAATCCAACGCCGGCAGATATTGATCACCTGAAAGCCGAAATTGCCCGTTCTGGCCTGTCCGTCAGTGAACTGGTTTCGGTGGCATGGGCATCGGCATCGACTTTCCGTGGTGGCGATAAGCGTGGCGGTGCGAACGGTGCGCGTCTGGCACTGGCGCCTCAGCGCAATTGGGATGTGAACGCCGTCGCGGCTAAAGCATTACCAACCCTTGAAGCCATTCAGAAAGCGTCAGGTAAAGCTTCACTGGCCGATATCATCGTGCTGGCAGGCATCGTGGGTGTTGAACAGGCTGCAGAAGCGGCGGGTGTCAGCGTGCGTGTGCCGTTCATTCCAGGACGTGTGGATGCGAGCCAGGATCAGACTGATGTGGAGATGTTCAATCTGATGGAGCCTGCGGCTGACGGTTTCCGTAATTACCGCGCTCGTCTGGATGCGGCAACCACGGAATCGCTGCTTATCGATAAAGCTCAGCAGCTGACGCTGACCGCACCGGAACTGACTGTGCTGGTGGGGGGGTTACGTGCACTGGGTGCAAACTTTGATGGCGGGAAAGCGGGCGTGTTCACTGAACGTCTGGGCGTACTCAGTAACGATTTCTTCGTGAATCTGCTGGATATGGGCAACGAGTGGAAAGCGACCGACGAATCTGCCGAGTTGTTTGAAGGCCGTTGCCGTCAGAGCGGTGAGGTGGAGCACACGGCGACCCGCGCCGATCTGGTGTTCGGTTCTAACGCGGTACTGCGTGCGCTGGCGGAAGTGTATGCCAGCAGCGATGCCAAAGAGAAGTTTGTGAAAGACTTCGTCGCGGCATGGGTGAAAGTGATGAATCTGGATCGCTTCGACCTGCAGTAATTTCTGCTTCGCGATAAAAAAATCCCCGCTGAATAATCGCGGGGATTTTTGTTTGTGCAGCCCGGTGAGACTACGCTTAACCGGTGTTACGCATACCCGCCGCAACACCCGCGATGGTCACCATCAGCGCTTGTTCAACGCGTGGATCCGGCTCTTTGCCTTCTTCTTCTGCCAGACGTGAACGGTGCAACAGTTCGGCCTGCAACACGTTCAGCGGGTCGGTGTAGACGTTACGCAACTGAATCGACTCGGCAATCCACGGCAGATCCGCCATCAGATGGGAGTCGTTGGCAATATCCAGCACCACTTTGATATCCGCTTCCAGCTGCGTGCGCAGTTCAGTACCCAACGGCCATAGCTCTTTTGCCACCAGACGCTGATCGTAGTATTCCGCCAGCCAAAGGTCGGCTTTAGCAAACACCATTTCCAGCATCCCGAGGCGCGTGGAGAAGAACGGCCAGTCGCGGCACATGGTTTCCAGTTCGCTCTGTTTGCCGTCTTCCACCACTTTTTGCAGCGCCGCACCGGCACCGAGCCAGGCTGGCAGCATCAGACGGTTTTGCGTCCAGGCGAAGATCCACGGGATCGCGCGCAGAGATTCCACGCCGCCGGTCGGGCGACGCTTAGCCGGACGCGAGCCCAGCGGCAGCTTACCGAGTTCCTGTTCAGGCGTTGCTGAACGGAAGTACGGCACGAAATCTTTATTTTCACGCACATAGCCGCGATACATGTCGCAAGAGATGTCCGACAGCTCAGCCATGATGTGACGCCACTCCGGCTTCGGTTCCGGCGGCGGCAGCAGGTTCGCTTCCAGAATCGCGCTGGTGTACAGCGACAGGCTGCTGATGGTCACTTCCGGCAGACCGTATTTAAAGCGGATCATCTCGCCCTGTTCGGTCACGCGCAGACCGCCTTTCAGGCTGCCTGGTGGTTGTGAGAGCAGAGCGGCATGCGCTGGCGCACCGCCACGACCGATAGAACCGCCGCGACCGTGGAACAGAGTCAGCTCGATACCCGCTTTCTCACAGGTTTTGATTAATGCGTCCTGCGCTTGATATTGCGCCCAGGAGGCGGCCATCACGCCCGCGTCTTTCGCGGAGTCGGAATAGCCAATCATCACCATCTGTTTGCCCTGAATGAAGCCGCGATACCAGTCGATGTTCAGCAATTGCGTCATCACATCGTCGGCATTATTGAGGTCATCAAGGGTTTCGAACAGTGGCGCGACCGGCAGCGCAAAACCGATCCCGGCTTCTTTCAGCAGCAGATGTACGGCCAGCACGTCGGACGGTGTTTTTGCCATCGAGATAACGTAGGCGGCAACCGAACCTTTCGGCGCTTCGGCAATGACTTTGCAGGTGTCGAGCACTTCGCGGGTTTCTTCGCTCGGCTCCCACTGGCGTGGCAGCAGCGGACGCTTGGAATTCAGTTCACGGATCAGGAACGCCTGTTTGTCGGCTTCTGACCAGCTTTCGTAGTCGCCGATGCCGAGATAGCGGGTCAGTTCGCCCAGCGCTTCGGTATGACGGGTACTTTCCTGACGCACATCGATGCGCACCAGCGGCACGCCGAAACACTTCACGCGGCGCAGGGTGTCGAGCAGCTCACCGTTGGCGATGATGCCCATGCCACAGGCTTGCAGAGATTTGTAGCAGGCGTACAGCGGTTCCCACAGTTGTTTGTTTTGCGTCAACAGGCCCGCTGGTTTCGGCAGTCTTTCACCTTTCAGGCGGGCTTCAAGCCATGCTTGAGTCGCCATCAGTTGGCTGCGCAGGGTTTTCAGCAGATAACGGTAAGGCTCGGCTGCGCCCGCTTCGCCCACGTATTCACGCAGTTCGTCGGTGCATTCCACCATCGACAGTTCTGAGATCAGCAACTGCACGTCTTTCAGGAATAGATCGGTGGCTTTCCAGCGACCGAGCAGCAGCACGGTGCGGGTGATGTCAGAGGTGACGTTCGGGTTGCCATCGCGGTCACCGCCCATCCAGGAGGTGAAGCGAACCGGTACGAAATCGACTGGAAGCTGATAGCCGAGGTTCTCTTCCAGTTGTTCGTTCAGTTCGCGCAGGTAATTCGGCACGCCTTCCCACAGGCTATTTTCGACGACCGCAAAGCCCCATTTGGCTTCATCCACCGGGCTTGGGCGATGCTTACGAATTTCATCGGTGTGCCAGGACTGTGCAATCAGCTGGCGCAGACGGCGCATCAACTGGTGCTGTTCGTAGTCGGCGATCTCTTTGTTATCCAACTGCTTAAGACAGTTGTTCACTTCCACCATTTTGTGGATCAGCGTCCGACGAGTAATTTCAGTCGGATGCGCGGTGAGCACCAGTTCCAGCGACAGCGCTTCGACCGCTTTTTTAATGGTCGCTTCGTTCAGGTTGGGCTGATCTTTGAGTTTGCGCAGGGTGCGGGCAATCACTTCCGGGTTGCTGGCCGCTTCGCCATTCGGCGAAATGCTGTGATATTGCTCGGCGGTATTCGCCAGATTCAGAAACTGGCTGAACGCGCGGGCGACCGGCAGCAGTTCATCATTGGACAGATTTTGTAACGTGGTAAGCAGCTCCTGGCGATTGGCTTCATTGCCCGCTCGGGAGGATTTTGACAACTTACGAATGGTTTCAACGCGATCAAGAATGTTCTCGCCAAGGGCATCCTTGATGGTTTCCCCTAACACCTTACCGAGCATACTGACATTACTACGCAAAGCGGAATATTGTTCGTTCATTACCCCAGACACCCCATCTCATTTATGTATGTCGCTGGATTTCGCACAACCGCAAGACTACCGCTGGCAGCCGGTCAAAATCGTTTGGACATGATATTCGGTATTTTCTCGTCTTCACTTTATAAAGCCACGTAAAAACCCCTACGTCAATTGTTGCGAAATCGCTTCAGCAAACGAAGAATTGGCAGAAATTTGCCAAACTTAACTCTGTGGCAGTGAGATAAGCGTTGCTTATGGAATTGTGAGGAGGATCACCCTCTCATGCGGAGAGGGTGACGGCAGAATTAATGCCAGCAAAAGTGGTGAACAACCTGAGTAATCAGCTCGCGTGTTGGCTTAATGAAGCGCGTTTCGAGGTATTCATCTGGTTGATGCGCCTGATTGATAGAGCCAGGGCCGAGCACCAGCGTTGGGCACAAGGTTTGAATGTAAGGCGCTTCGGTGCAGTAGTTCACCACTTCGGTTTGCGTACCGAGCAGTTTTTCTACCACCTGAACCAGCTGGTGGTCTGGCGGGCAGGCATAACCTGGAATCGGTGGATGCAATTCAGAAACAGTTAGGCGGCCCGGCCATTTCTCACTGACCGGTGCGAGTGCTTCATTCAGCAAGCCGTTGAGATCGTCGAGCGTCATACCCGGTAACGGACGAATATCCATATGCAGTTCACAACAGGCACAAATGCGGTTCGACGCGTCGCCGCCATGAATGGCGCCAAGGTTCAGCGTTGGGTACGGCACGGCGAATGCGTCGTAGTGATAGCGTTCTTTTAGCGAGTCACGCAATTGCATAATCCGGCCAATCGCGTCATGCATCAGTTCGATGGCATTCACGCCGCGATCGGGATCGCTGGAGTGACCGGATTGCCCAAGTACGCGAATGGCGTTGGAAATGTGGCCTTTATGGGCGCGCACGGGTTGCAACGACGTGGGCTCGCCGATGATCGCGCAGTCCGGGCGTAGCGACGTGGATTCCGAGAAATAGCGTGCGCCCGCCATGCTGGTTTCTTCGTCAGCCGTCGCGAGAATGTAGAGTGGCTTTTTCAACTGCGTGACATCCACATCCCGTAGCGCATCGAGAATAAAGGCGAAGAAACCTTTCATGTCGGCGGTGCCGAGGCCGTACAGCTTGTTGTCGTGCTCGGTCAGCGTGAACGGGTCGCGTGTCCAGCGACCATCATCGAACGGCACGGTATCGGTGTGACCGGTCAGTAATAGCCCGCCAGCGCCTTGTCCGGCGCTGGCGAGCATATTGAATTTATTGCGCGTTCCTGGAACGGGCTGAATTTCGACTTTAAAGCCGAGAGTGGCGAACCAATCCGCCAGCAGATTGATTAAACCTTGATTACTCTGATCGAGGGATTCTTCGGTGGCGCTGATGGACGGTGTGGCGATCAATGCGCGGTAAATCTCGATAAATGGCGGTAAATTGTTTTTCATTGTTGACACACCTTAGGTCGTGATAGTATCAATATTCATGCAGTATTAGTGAATAAAAATACATTATCGTTGAGCATAAAGGAACCCGATGTTGAATACGCTGATTGTAGGCGCAAGCGGTTATGCAGGCGCTGAGCTGGTGAATTACGTCAATCGTCATCCGCATATGAACATAACCGCTTTGACGGTCTCAGCGCAAAGCAATGATGCCGGAAAGTTAATTTCTGACCTGCATCCGCAGCTGAAAGGCGTGGTCGATCTCCCGCTTCAGCCAATGTCCGATATCCGTGAATTTAGCGCGGGTGTGGACGTGGTGTTCCTCGCGACGGCACATGAAGTGAGCCACGATCTGGCCCCGCAGTTCCTCGAGGCAGGCTGCGTGGTGTTTGACCTTTCTGGCGCGTTCCGCGTCAACGATGCTGATTTTTATCAGAAATATTACGGCTTTACTCACCAGCACCCTCAGTTGCTGGAGCAGGCTGTGTACGGACTGGCGGAGTGGAGCGGTGACGAAATCAAAGAAGCAAATCTGATTGCGGTGCCAGGGTGTTACCCGACGGCGGCGCAGTTGTCGCTCAAACCGTTGATCGACGCAGAATTGTTAGATCTTTCCCAATGGCCGGTGATCAACGCTACCAGCGGCGTCAGCGGTGCCGGACGCAAAGCAGCCATTTCCAACAGCTTCTGTGAAGTGAGCCTGCAACCCTACGGCGTGTTCAACCACCGCCATCATCCAGAAATCACCACCCACTTAGGTGCAGAGGTGATTTTTACCCCGCATCTGGGTAACTTTAAACGCGGTATTCTGGAAACCATTACTTGTCGCCTGAAAGCGGGTGTGACCCGTGAGCAGGTGGCTCACGTGTTTAATCAGGCGTATGCCAGCAAACCACTGGTTCGTCTGTATGACAATAGCCTGCCTGCGCTGAAAAACGTGGTCGGTCTGCCGTTCTGCGATATTGGCTTTGCCGTGCAGGGTGAACACCTGATTGTGGTTGCCGCAGAAGATAATCTGCTCAAGGGCGCGGCGGCTCAGGCCATGCAGTGCGCAAATATTCGTTTTGGCTTTGCCGAAACCCAGTCTCTTCTTTAATGGATGTGTGATGATGAATCCTTTAATTATCAAACTCGGTGGTGTGCTGCTGGACAGTGAAGAAGCGCTGGAGCGTCTGTTTGACGCACTGGTTAATTATCGTGCCGAGCATAAGCGCCCGCTGGTGATTGTTCACGGCGGCGGCTGCGTGGTGGATGAGCTGATGAAAGGGCTTAACCTGCCGGTGAAGAAGAAAAACGGCCTGCGCGTGACGCCTGCTGATCAGATTGACATTATTACCGGAGCGCTTGCGGGCACGGCGAACAAAACGCTGCTGGCGTGGGCGAAGAAGCATCAGATTGCCTCCGTTGGTTTGTATCTCGGCGATGGCGACAGCGTTAAAGTGACACAACTGGACGAAGAGCTGGGCCACGTAGGTTTAGCGAAACCAGGTTCAGCGAAACTGATTAACACGCTGCTGGAAGGCGGTTTCCTGCCTGTGGTGAGCTCTATCGGTGTGACCGAAGAAGGGCAGTTGATGAACGTGAATGCCGACCAAGCTGCTACGGCGCTGGCGGCAACGCTGGGTGCGGATTTGATTCTGCTGTCTGACGTCAGCGGCATTCTTGATGGCAAAGGCCAGCGGATTGCCGAAATGACGGCAGAGAAAGCTGAGCAGCTGATTGACCAGGGCATTATCACCGACGGGATGATCGTCAAAGTGAATGCCGCGCTGGATGCCGCACGTACGCTGGGTCGCCCGGTGGATATCGCTTCATGGCGTCACGCCGAGCAACTGCCTTCGCTGTTTAACGGCACGCCAATCGGCACGCGTATTCTGGCATAACCTTTTTGTGAATTGCCGGATGGCGCTGCGCTTATCCGGCCTACGAACACCACGTAGGTCCGGTAAGCGAAGCGCCACCGGGCGAAATCTCATTATCTTTAAGGAATATCAATTATGGCACTTTGGGGCGGGCGTTTTACTCAGGCAGCAGATCAACGGTTCAAACTGTTCAACGACTCTTTGCGCTTTGACTATCGCCTGGCGGAGCAGGACATCATTGGCTCCGTGGCCTGGTCTAAAGCGCTGGTGACGGTGAATGTGTTGACGGCTGCGGAACAGCAGCAACTGGAAGAAGCGCTGAATGTGCTGCTCGAAGAAGTGCGTGCGAACCCGCAGCAGATTCTGGAGAGCGATGCGGAAGACATTCACAGTTGGGTGGAAGGCAAACTGATCGACAAAGTCGGCCAACTGGGCAAGAAATTGCATACAGGGCGTAGCCGTAATGACCAGGTCGCGACCGATCTCAAACTGTGGTGTAAAGACACTGTGACCGAGCTTCTAAGCGCTAACCGCCAGTTGCAGGGCGCGCTGGTTGAAACGGCGAAGAACAACCAGGACGCGGTGATGCCGGGCTATACCCATCTTCAACGCGCGCAGCCGGTGACCTTTGCTCACTGGTGTTTGGCATATGTTGAAATGCTGGCGCGTGATGAAAGCCGCTTGCAGGATACCTTAAGACGCCTCGATGTCAGCCCGCTGGGCAGCGGTGCGCTGGCAGGTACTGCATATGAAATCGACCGTGAACAGTTGGCGGGTTGGTTGGGTTTTGCCTCGGCAACGCGTAACAGTCTTGATAGCGTTTCTGACCGTGACCACGTGCTCGAGCTGCTGTCTAACGCTTCAATCGGTATGGTGCATTTGTCGCGCTTCGCCGAAGACCTGATCTTCTTTAACTCCGGTGAAGCAGGCTTTGTTGAGCTGTCTGACCGTGTGACGTCGGGTTCTTCCCTGATGCCGCAAAAGAAAAACCCGGATGCGCTGGAGCTTATCCGTGGTAAATGCGGTCGTGTGCAGGGCGCGCTGACGGGCATGATGATGACCCTGAAAGGTCTGCCGCTGGCGTATAACAAAGATATGCAGGAAGACAAAGAAGGGCTGTTCGATGCGCTCGACACCTGGCTTGACTGTCTGCACATGGGCGCGCTGGTGCTGGACGGTATTCAGGTGAAACGTCCGCGTTGCCAGGAAGCGGCGCAGCAGGGTTACGCGAATGCGACAGAACTGGCGGATTATCTCGTCGCCAAAGGTGTGCCGTTCCGTGAAGCGCACCACATCGTCGGTGAAGCGGTGGTGGAAGCCATTCGTCAGGGTAAACCGCTGGAAGCGCTCGCGCTTGCCGATTTGCAGAAGTTCAGTGCAACGATTGGTGATGACGTTTATGCGATTTTGTCGCTGCAATCTTGTCTGGATAAACGTGCGGCGAAAGGCGGCGTGTCGCCCAAACAGGTCGCGCAGGCAATTAAAGACGCAAATGAGCGCTTAGGTTAACCTCGCCAACAGCCTGATGCCGGGTGGAGCGTTCGCTTACCCGGCCCATACATAACCAGCCCCGAGCTGGTTTTTTTACGCAAAAAAAAGCGGACCACGGGGTCCGCAAAGTTACGTTGGCTTTAGTTATATCAGAGAGAAACTCTGAACGGGTCGGTGGCTTCAAGGGTTAAATGAGATACCGCCTCGTTTCTGTGGAGTATTATTGACCAGAGGGCTTGATAGGGATAATCGTTCGTTGCTATGCTATCTATCGCCATGAACTATCGTGGTGATGGAGGATGAATAATGAATATTCGTGATCTTGAATACCTGGTGGCGTTAGCCGAGCATCGTCATTTTCGCCGTGCGGCGGACTCTTGCCACGTCAGCCAGCCAACGCTGAGCGGGCAGATTCGCAAGCTGGAAGATGAGCTGGGCGTGATGCTGCTGGAGCGCACCAGCCGTAAAGTGCTGTTCACTCAGGCAGGTTTGCTGCTGGTGGACCAGGCGCGGACCGTGCTGCGCGAGGTCAAAGTGCTCAAGGAAATGGCGAGCCAACAGGGTGAAGCGATGTCCGGGCCGCTGCATATCGGCCTGATCCCAACCGTTGGACCGTATCTGTTACCGCAAATTATCCCGATGCTTCACCAGACATTCCCCAAACTGGAAATGTATCTGCACGAAGCGCAAACCCATCAGCTTTTAGCGCAACTCGACAGCGGTAAGCTCGACTGTGCGATTCTGGCGCTGGTCAAAGAGAGTGAAGCCTTTATTGAGGTGCCGCTGTTTGACGAGCCGATGATGCTCGCTATCTACGAAGATCATCCGTGGGCGAATCGCGACCGCGTACCGATGTCCGATCTGGCCGGGGAAAAACTGCTCATGCTGGAAGACGGCCACTGCTTGCGCGATCAGGCAATGGGCTTCTGCTTTGAAGCGGGCGCAGATGAAGATACGCATTTTCGTGCCACCAGTCTGGAAACGCTGCGCAACATGGTTGCTGCAGGTAGCGGTATTACGCTGTTACCGGCGCTGGCTGTTCCACCTGAGCGTAAACGCGATGGTGTGGTTTATGTGCCGTGCATCAAGCCAGAGCCGCGCCGTACCGTTGGGCTGGTTTACCGTCCGGGTTCACCGCTGCGCAGCCGCTATGAGCAGCTGGCAGAGGCCATCCGTACGCAGATGGATGGCCATTTCGACAAACCGTTAAAACAGGCGGTTTAAGCCGTTCAGTGCGGCAACCCGATAGGCTTCCGCCATTGTCGGGTAATTAAAGGTGGTGTTAACGAAGTACTCAATGGTGTTACCGCCACCTTTTTGCTCCATTATCGCCTGGCCGATGTGAATGATTTCGGCCGCGCGCTCACCAAAGCAGTGAATCCCCAAAATTTCCTTGGTTTCCCGATGGAACAGGATCTTCAGCGTGCCGACGTTCATCCCGACGATTTGCGCCCGCGCGAGGTGCTTGAACTGCGCACGTCCCACTTCATACGGCACTTTCATCGCCGTCAGCTGCTGTTCGGTTTTACCGACTGAGCTGATTTCCGGGATCGTATAGATGCCGGTTGGGATGTCTTCAATCAGGTGTGCGGTCGCTTCGCCTTTGACCATCGCCTGCGCCGCAATTCGGCCCTGATCGTAAGCAGCAGAGGCCAGACTCGGATAACCGATTACATCGCCGACTGCATAGATATGCGGAATGGCGGTCTGGTACATGCTGTTTACTTTCAGCTGTCCGCGGCTGTCGGTTTGCAGGCCGATATTTTCCAGCGCCAGGCTGTCGGTGTTACCGGTACGCCCGTTGGCGAACAGCAGGCAGTCGGCTTTGAGTTTCTTGCCGGACTTGAGGTGCATGATCACCCCGTCGTCCATGCCTTCAATCTTCTCGTACTCCTCGTTGTGGCGAATGACGACGCCGCTATTCCAGAAGTGGTACGAAAGCGAGTCTGACATTTCCTGATCGAGGAATGCCAGCAGGCGGTCGCGGGTGTTGATCAAATCAACTTTGACCTCCATTCCGCGGAAGATAGACGCATATTCGCAGCCGATGACACCTGCGCCGTAAATAATTACGTGGCGGGGTTCGTGATGCAGGCTGAGAATAGAGTCGCTGTCGTAAACGCGTGGATGCGAGAAATCGACGTCATCCGGACGATACGGGCGGGAGCCACAGGCGATAACGAATTTCTCTGCGGTAATGGTTTCCACCGAACCGTCATGGCATTTCAGGGCCACGGTGTGCTCGTCAACGAAGTGGGCATCGCCTTGCAGAATTTCGCAGTGGTTACGCTCGTAGAATCCCTGGCGCATACGCGTCTGCTGGTTAATCACGCTGTCGGCATGATTGAGAATGTCGGCAAAGGAAGAACGAAGAAGACGGGAATGATCGCTGTAAAGAGGGTTTTGGTTGAATTCAATAATACGGCTAACGGCGTGGCGCAGTGCTTTCGACGGGATGGTGCCCCAATGGGTACATCCGCCGCCGACGTTGTGATAACGCTCGATAACGCCGACGCGGGCTCCTTGCTTAACCAGCCCCATTGCGGCACCTTCGCCGCCCGGGCCAGAACCAATTACTATTGCATCATAATCGTAGGTGTGTGGCATGGTAAGGCTTACCTGTTCTTATACATAAAAGCAACAGAATACTAACATCATTGCCCCGATAACCCAATTATCGTTGTGCTTTTTTCGCGCGGGAGAGCACAAACCGCGCGTAAACAATCATTCACAAAGCACCTCAAACAGATTAGTTTTAATCTCTGGTATAGTGCCGACAAGGCAGATGGAAGGATTCAGACATCGTGATGGGCGTTAGAGCGCAACAAAAAGAAAAAACCCGGCGTTCGCTGGTGGAAGCGGCATTCAGTCAATTGAGTGCCGAAAGAAGTTTTGCCAGCCTCAGCTTGCGTGAAGTGGCGCGCGAGGCAGGAATTGCGCCAACCTCTTTCTATCGTCATTTCCGCGATGTGGATGAACTTGGGCTGACCATGGTCGACGAAAGTGGCCTGATGCTGCGTCAGTTAATGCGTCAGGCGCGCCAGCGTATTGCCAAAGGCGGCAGCGTTATCCGCACTTCCGTGTCGACCTTTATGGAATTCATCGGTAACAATCCGAACGCATTTCGCTTGCTGTTGCGTGAACGCTCCGGAACGTCTGCGGCTTTTCGTGCTGCCGTCGCTCGTGAGATTCAGCACTTTATTGCGGAACTTGCGGACTATCTCGAAATCGAAAACCACATGCCACGCGCGTTTACAGAGGCGCAAGCTGAAGCGATGGTCACCATCGTATTCAGTGCGGGCGCGGAGGTGTTGGATGTCGGCCCTGAACAGCGTCGGCAATTAGAAGAGCGACTGGTATTGCAGCTGCGAATGATTTCGAAAGGTGCGTATTACTGGTATCGCCGTGAACAAGAGAAGATGACTCATCATTCCGAATAATGTGAAGGAATAGCAATGAAACAGACAGGTCAAGACAGAGGTACGTTGTTGCTGGCGCTGATCGCCGGTTTATCCATTAACGGGACATTTGCCGCGCTGTTCAGCTCAATTGTGCCCTTTACCGTATTCCCTCTCATTTCGCTGGTGCTGACGGTGTACTGTCTGCATCAACGTTATCAGAATCGCACGATGCCGCTGGGTCTGCCGGGGCTTGCTGCCGCTTGCTTTATTTTGGGTGTGCTGATTTACAGCGCCGTGGTGCGTGCAGAATACCCGGATATCGGATCTAACTTCTTCCCGACGCTTCTGTCGGTGATTATGGTGTTCTGGATTGGTTTCCGGATGCGTAACCGCAAAGCGGAAATCGCGGAGTAAGGTTTGTTTTGTAGGGCAGGTAAGCTGAGCGCTACCTGCCATTTTGCCGGATGGCGTTTTGCTTATCCGGCCTACAAAGGGCTTACTTCTTCGTCAGCCAGACCCCACACTCCATATGATGGGTGTACGGGAACTGATCGAACAACGCCAGACGTTCAACATTATGCGTTTGGCCTAATGTTTCCAGGTTCTTACACAGCGTTTCCGGATTACAGGAAATGTACAGAATACGTGGATATGCCTGCACCATCTTCTCGGTTTCGCTGTCCAGCCCGCTTCGCGGTGGATCAACAAAAATCGTTTCGCACTGATAGCCTTTCAGATCAATCCCCTGCAAACGCTTGAACTCACGCACACCGGTCATTGCCTGGGTAAATTCTTCCGCTGACATGCGGATAATTTGCACGTTATCAATGTGGTTGGCGGCGATGTTGTACTGCGCGGCGGCCACTGACGGTTTAGCAATTTCAGTCGCCAAAACGCGGTCAAAGTTACGCGCCAGTGCCAGCGAGAAGTTACCGTTGCCACAGTACAGTTCCAGCAAATCCCCTTTTGAACCCTGAGTCGCATTCAACGCCCATTCCAGCATGTGAACGTTCGTTGCTGCGTTTGGCTGGGTGAAGCTGTTTTCCACCTGACGGTAGATCATTTCACGGCCACCAATCAACAGACGTTCATCGATGAAATCTTGATCCAACGCGATTTTGGTTTTTGTCGCACGGCCAATCAGGTGCACGTTCAGGTTGGCGGCACGTAGAGCATCGCGCAGCGCAGTGGCGGCGGCCTGCCATTCGTCATCGAGCTTCTTATGATAAAGAAGAGAAACGATGGCCTGATTGCTCATGGTCGTCAGGTAATCAATCTGGAACAGCTTATGGCGCAGGACTTTTTCACCTTTCACGCCTTCCAGCACGGCTTTCATCAGCGCATTAATCAGTTCGCTGGCGGCAGGAAAGGTATCGACCCGAATACGCTGCTTGGTCTCTTGATCGAAGATGATGTGATAGAGGTCGTCGCCGTCGTGCCACAGACGAAACTCGGCACGCATGCGGTAATGACTGACAGGTGAGCGGAACACCTCCGGAGCGGGCGCATTGTGCGGCGCCATCATGCTTTGCAGACGGACGACTTTCTCCGCCAGTTGGGCTTCGTACTGTTCTGTCGGCAGGTGTTCGGGGGTCATGATGCTTCCTGAAAGATAAAAATTACGCGGCGATTGTAGGGAATGCTCACAGGATGTCCAGCCCTTGTGGCCGAGATTAGCGGATTAGCAGTCTGGACATCTGTATGTAACTGAATGTAGCATCCTGTTTCCGGTCTTGTGAGTTAAAAGGGAATCCAGTGTAAATCTGGAGCTGACGCGCAGCGGTAAAGTAAGGCGAAATGAGAGCGTAAGCAGACACTGCCGATGGGCGGGAAGTCCTCATTTCTTTATCCCGATTTGTTTCGGGGGCCTTCTAGCCCGAAGACCTGCCGGAGTACGTCGCAACGGATCCTCATCATCGCGAGCTACTGATGAGACCAGCGGCATCCGTCTTATATATTGGATGCTTTTAACAATGATTAAAAAAGCTTCGCTGCTGACGGCGCTCTCCGTCACAGCTTTTTCTGGCTGGGCGCAGGACAGCAACCCGGACACGATGGTCGTCACGGCAAATCGTTTTCAACAACCTGTTAATACCGTTCTGGCACCGACTTCTATTGTCACCCGCGAAGATATCGAACGCTGGCAGTCGCAAAGCATTACTGACGTTATGTCGCGGCTGCCGGGTGTCGACATCGCCCAAAGCGGTGGCCTGGGTTCAACTTCTTCTACCTTTATACGTGGCACGGAGTCGCGCCATGTGTTGGTGCTCATTGATGGCGTCCCGCTGAATACGGCAGGTATCAGCAATGTGCCTGATTTAAGCCAGATCCCCGTTTCACTCGTTCAGCGTATCGAATACATCCGCGGCCCACGTTCGGCGTTGTATGGTTCTGATGCGATTGGCGGGGTGATCAACATTATTACCGGGCGTGATAAACCCGGTGGGGAAATTTCGGCGGGCGTGGGTTCACACGGCTATCAAACCTACGATGGCTCTTTCCAGCAGGTATACGATAAAACCAAAATTACCCTCGGCGGCAACTATACCTACACGCGCGGCTTTGATATCGACGCACAAGATGCACCGCGTCAGCCCGACCGTGACGGTTTTATGAGTAAGTCTCTTTTTGGCTCCGTTGAGCAGCAGCTCACCGACAACCTGAGTGGTTTCGTGCGTGGCTTTGGCTATGATAATCGTACGGCTTATGACGGCTATGACCACTATGATGCCAATTACATGGTGGATGGCAGACCCGACACCCGTCAGCTTTATAGCCAAAACTGGGATACTGGGCTGCGCTACCATCAGGGCTTTTATGAGTCTCAGCTGGTGGCGGGTTATGGTCGCAGCAAAGATCAGAACTATGATCCAAGTAAAGGCCGTTACGCTTCTTCTGCCACAACGGATGACGTTAAACAGTACACCGCGCAGTGGCTGAATACCTTTACTGTCGGTCACGGCAATATCGGCGCTGGCGTAGATTGGCAGAAACAGAAAACTCAGGCCGGAACGGGTTATCTGGATAACGGCTATGAGCAGCACAATACCGGCGTATTCCTCTCTGCAATGCAGCAGTTCGACAGCGTGACGCTGGAAGCGGCGGCCCGTAATGACGATAACTCCAATTTCGACAACCACAGTACCTGGCAAACCAGCGCGGCGTGGGAGTTTATCGATGGCTACCGCATCATCGGTTCTTACGGTACGGCGTATAAAGCACCGACCATGAGCCAAATCCATAGCGCGAGCTACGGTAATCCAGATCTTAAGCCTGAAGAAAGCAAGCAGTGGGAAGGTGGCTTTGAAGGGCTGAGCGGCCCGGTTAACTGGCGCGTGACGGGCTACCGTAACGATATCGATAACCTGATTGATAGCGATCCGCACACCTATCGTTATTACAACGTTGGCGAAGCACGAATCAAAGGCGTTGAAGCGACGGCACAGTTTGATACAGGCCCGCTGGGACATCAGATTTCCTACGACTATGTTGACCCGCGCAATGCCAAAACCAATGAAGTATTGGCTCGCCGCTCTAAGCAGCAAGTGAAGTACCAGCTGGACTGGCAGGTTTGGGATCTCGACTGGAATGTTGCGTATCGTTATCTGGGAACTCGTTACGACGTTGCGGTCGACCCGACGACTTACAGCTCAGAGCGCGTCAAAATGGGCGGTGTCAGCCTCTGGGATGTCGCAGTTTCATATCCTGTCACCTCTCACCTTACAGTTCGTGGTAAAATCGCCAACCTGTTCGATAAAGATTACGAGACAGTTTATGGCTACGAAACTGCAGGACGGGAATACACCTTGTCTGGCAGCTACACCTTCTGATCCACGTCCCACCGTCCTGGTTTTTGATTCCGGGGTCGGTGGGTTGTCGGTATATGATGAGATTCGGCACCTGCTGCCGGATCTTCATTACATCTATGCTTTCGATAACGTTGCCTTCCCTTATGGCGAGAAGAGCGAAGCGTTCATTGTTGAACGTGTGCTTGAAATCGTCACGGCGGTCACGGCGCAGTATCCTCTTGCATTAGCTGTCATTGCCTGTAACACGGCGAGCACCGTATCCCTTCCTGCTTTGCGTGAAAAGTTTGCTTTCCCTGTGGTGGGCGTCGTTCCGGCGATTAAACCAGCTGCACGCCTGACGGCGAATGGCGTGGTGGGGTTACTGGCGACACGCGGAACGGTAAAGCGTCCTTATACACGTGAACTGATCGAGCGCTTTGCTAACGAATGTCAGATTGAAATGCTGGGCTCCGCCGAACTGGTCGAGCTGGCTGAAGCGAAACTGCATGGCGAACCCGTAGAGCTTGACGAGCTGCGTCGGATTCTGCGCCCGTGGCTGAAAATGCCTGAGCCACCCGATACCGTTGTGCTGGGATGTACACACTTCCCTTTATTACAGGATGAGTTGCTTGAAGTATTACCAGAGGGAACCCGACTGATTGATTCTGGTGCGGCGATTGCACGGCGAACGGCCTGGTTGCTTGAACATGAAGCCCCGGATGCGAAATCATCAGAATCGAATATTGCCTTTTGTATGGCTCAGACGCCGGAAACTGAACAACTTTTCCCCGTTTTGCAGCGTTATGGCTTCGAAAGGCTCGAAAAGCTGTCTGTTTAGTAGGCGTTTGGGTAAAAAAGAGACGGTTGGAAAGTTTTTTTGAATTTCCTCTTGCCGTCTCAGAATAACTCCCTATAATGCGCCTCCACTGACACGGAACAACGGCAAGCAAGCCGCCGGGTCAGAAGGGTTTCTCCGGAAATTCTGACAGAGAAAAGCGAAA
>NZ_DATBBJ010000086.1:0-2038 GCF_036271055.1 Scandinavium sp.
GCTTCCGCGATATCCTCTTCGCAGACAGTGTCAGGAGCTGGTGGCGATGCGACTGGGCAACCTCCGGCGACAATTACGTATCAGCAGAATAACTACTCGCCAGAATCTTTGACTGAGATTGAAATCTATAGGCAAACCAAGAATCAGCTTTCACAATTGAAAACTGCTCTTGCCCTCCCGTAAAACTCGGGCTCCTTCGGGAGCCCAAGGAGGTCTGAATATCTGTGTTGACTAAACTTGAAGCGTATAGCACATGGCTAGAGGCCCCGACGCTAGCTTTGAGTGACGGTGGCAGAGAAGAAACCGACCTGATTCAGATTCGAGGTATTACCGGTCTGGATCCGGTCAAAGCTGCTGTCAACACATCACCGTTCGGATCTGTTGACGGGTCAGCTTATATAGGCAGTAGTGTAGCAACCAGAAATATCGTTCTTACTCTGCATCCTAATCCAGATTGGGATATGTGGACATTTGAAAGTCTTCGTAGACTTCTCTATTTATATTTCATGCCAAAGTCGCTTACGCGTTTGATTTTCTATAGCGACGATATGCCTCCGGTGGCTATTGCCGGTATTGTCGAAGATGCCAATGTATCTCAGTTCAGTAAAGATCCTGAAATGCAGGTCTCAATCATCTGTCCTGATCCATATTTCACGGCTGTCAGTCCTACAGTTGTTACTGGTCAATCTGATCGCGATTTCAGTTCTCCAGAAGAGATTCAATACAACGGCGATGTTGTGGCAGGGATCAATGTGGAGGTCACCAGAGTTTCTGATCCTGCGCCTACATCCGTTGGGATTCAGGTTGGCGATCCATCAGCATCATATTTCAATGTAACTGCTTCTGTCGATTTGACAAAGTATTTTGTGATGAACTCTCTGGATGGTAATAGATTTGCTCAGACTGTTACATTTAATACTGGCGTGATTGCTAATCTTCTCTCAAAGATACAGACTGGTTCATCTTGGCCAGTTTTGCAACCGGGAGTAAATGATTTTGCCGTTATCACTGATGCTGGTGTCCAAGATTGGCAGCTCACATATTACGAGCGTTATGGAGGTCTCTGAGTGGAACTTTTCACCTTGGATCGAAAGTTTCTTAAACAATATGAGATCGATAAGTTCACGTCTGTCATCTGGACTGAACGATATTATGGCGATGGAGAAATTGAGCTGGTTGTTCCGGCAACTCTGGAAATGATTCAGAAATTACCAGTTGGTACTTTCGTAGGCCTTGTCGGTAGTAAAGAGATAATGATGATCGATACGGCTGACAGTGAAAAGGGTCAATTGAAGGTAACCGGAGCTGGTCTTCTACCTTGGCTCAATAACCGTTTCATTCGTACGTCAGCTTTGCATGAAGATCGATATTGGAATTTTGCTGGTGCTCCAGGCTGGGCTTTATGGGCCATAATCTATTACATGTGTATCAGTGGCACATATCCTTTAGGTGTTCCTAATCCTGCTTCATTCGTTATTCCAGGTCTTGGGTTGGGTGGATACGATGGATCGGGTGCATCTGTCAACTTTGCCGTGCCTTTTGGGCCAGTATATGATGCTCTTAGAGCTATTGCTACTACATATGAAATAGGCATAAAGATTACTTTGGAGTCAGCTACAGATACTGGATATTCTCTTGCCTTCTGGAGTTATAAGGGTCTTGACCGCACAACAGGGCAAACTCTTAATCCTCCTGTTCGATTTTCTCCTCAGATGGACACTTTGACTGATATCAAAGAGCTCCAATCTATCTCCAGTTACAAAACACTCGTATATTCGTTCTGTCCGCCTAATCCAGATGGTATAGCCGATACCATACCTCCTGGCACAAGTCAGATATCCGGCCCTCAGCCCACAGGGTTTGATTTGCGCGCTGAGATGACTTTTGAGGAAGATATCACGACAGACATGGTGGGTGGGGATCCTGCAACTCTTCAAAGCATCCTGAATAGCCGAGCTCAGATGGCTTTGTCGAATGCGCGCTTTGTCAGGGCTGTAGATGGTTCGATTGTGCCCTTGCATCAGGTGCAATACGGCGT
>NZ_DATBBJ010000087.1:0-170749 GCF_036271055.1 Scandinavium sp.
TCAGGGATGCTTCAAAAAAATGGAGTATGCCGATCCAGAACTGGCGGCTGGCGATGAGCCGTTTTATTATCGAGTTCGGTGACCGCCTGAGCGATCACCTTTAATACGGTGGCAGTTACACAGAATTATTTACAGGGTCTCGCTTTTGCCCAGCCCTTCTATACCGAATTACGCTGATTTATTCCTCTTTATTCTTACGCTCTTCTTGCTATTTTTAATCGTTCAACTCGAAACGTTTTAATTCTTTTACGACAGCATCTGACAACCGACTCCAAAAGCTAGCGAAACGTTTTTATTGCGTGCTGATGAAACCTTGTCATCAAATTTTCATTATTCGGGTGCACCATCAATAATATTTAATACTTATATTTTGATTGCATTTTATAAGTCAGACTTTGGTAATTTGTAGCATAACTATGCAATAAAAAGTCTAACCACAGTAAAATCTGGCGTTTCAGTGAAGGGCTGTTGGCAGAAACCAACCGGCTGAGACAGGGTAAGGAACTCGTGCAGAGCCCGGCTAACAGGCATTCCTCTTGAATGCCGGCCCGCTGCAACCGTGTTACCTGATTGCATAATTGCGCAGAGGCTCACCACTTAGGACAGTGATTTGTGCGACCGATCGAGACATGCTTAAAAATGGCTTGCCATTATTTACGTTGTATGTGATAACACGTTTTGGGTTAAACGAGGTACAGTTCTGTCTATGTGTGGCATTTTCAGTAAAGAAGTCCTGAGTAAACACGTTGTCGTTGAATACCGCTTCTCTGCCGAACCTTATATTAGTGCCTCATGCAGTAATGTCTCAGTTTTAGCTATGTAAGTGCCCTCGGGCGAAGAAAACACTCTAAGGAATTTTGCAAATGGCAAAGATTAAAGGTCAAGTTAAGTGGTTCAACGAGTCTAAAGGTTTTGGTTTCATTACTCCTGCAGACGGCAGCAAAGATGTATTCGTACATTTCTCTGCAATTCAGGGTAACGGCTTCAAAACTCTGGCTGAAGGCCAGAACGTTGAGTTCGAAATTCAGGACGGCCAGAAAGGTCCAGCTGCGGTTAACGTAACTGCTATCTGATTACGAACCCACTGATCTCATATGAAATCAGCCATAAAGCCTCGCGATAAGCGGGGCTTTTTACATTCATGACAGAATGTGTCCACAAGCCCTCTCAGTCGCGCTTTGTTGCAAAACCACATCGTTATTAGCATTGTTTATCGCTCATCCCACTCCCTTTTCACGTTAAATCATCAGGTTGTAAATAATAACCGGGAGCCGGAGTGCAAAACCATCGCCGTCATTTTACCCCAGTCCGTTTTGGCCTGGTGTGTTTGGGTATTTGTTGTTGTCTGGGCCTGCTGTTAGCCCGAGTCGGCTGGCTGCAAATAATCTCGCCAGATAATCTGGTGAAACAAGAAGATATGCGTTCATTACGCGAAGAACCGATTGAAGTCCCGCGCGGGATGATTGTGGACAGGGAAGGGCGTCCATTGGCGGTAAGCGTGCCTGTCAGCGCTATTTGGGTGGATCCGCAAACGTTGCTGTCGAAAGGGGGCGTTGGATACGGTGCGCGTTGGCAGGCGCTTGCGAAAGCACTGAATCTCTCACTCACTGATTTAACCAGGCGTATTACACAGCATCCCCATTCACGCTTTCTTTATCTTGCCCGTCAGGTGGATCCCCAACAGGCCGCCTGGATCGACAAACTTCATCTTCCCGGCATCAACCTGCGGGATGAATCGCGCCGCTTTTACCCTGCGGGTCATGTTGCGGCCAACCTGATTGGATTTACGAATATCGATGATCAGGGCATTGAAGGTGTTGAAAAAAGCTTTAATGCGCAGTTGCAGGGTAAGCCAGGGCTACGACTGGTGCGTAAAGACAGGCACGGGAATGTTATTGAAAACCTGACCGAGCATGCGGCGGTGCCAGCGCACACGCTACAGCTCAGCATTGATGAACGACTCCAGACCGTGACTGAAGATGCGCTGGATAACGCGGTACGCTGGAACAAAGCCGAATCAGGGGCTTCTATCCTTATCAAAATTGATACCGGTGAAATTTTGTCGATGGCGAGCTACCCGGATTTCAACCCGAACAACCGCGAGAAAGCGACGTTGGATGATTTCCGCAACCGTGCGATAAGCGATACTTTTGAGCCGGGTTCGACCGTAAAACCGCTGGTGATTATGACCGCGTTGCAGCAGGGCATTGTTCGCCCTGACAGTGTGGTTGACACCCATCCTTATACGCTTGATGGGCACCGCATTCGTGACGTCGGTTTTTATCCTGAACTGAGTCTCACCGGTATTTTGCAGAAATCCAGTGACACGGGTGTATCGCATCTTTCACTCGCTATGCCCATCCAGCACTTGCTGGATACCTATAAAGGTTTCGGTTTTGGTGAACCAACCGGTTTAGGGTTAACAGGCGAGAGCCAGGGTTACATGCCGCAGCGCCGTTTTTGGGGACAGCTTGACCGTGCCACGTTCTCTTTTGGCTATGGCTTGATGGTAACCCCGCTCCAGTTGGCGCATGTCTATGCCACTATTGGTGGCTTCGGGATTTCGCGCCCGCTCTCGATTACGCGCATTGACCCGCCGGTAATGGGCCACCGCGTGATGTCTGATGAAATTGTTCACCAGGTTGAACACATGATGGAAAGCGTGGCGCTGCCGGGCGGTGGCGGAATTAAAGCTGCAGTGCATGACTATCGCGTAGCAGTAAAAACCGGTACGGCGAAGAAGATTGGCCCAGACGGCAAGTATATCGACAAATACATCGCTTACACCGCAGGCGTCGCGCCGGCCAGCAATCCAAAGTATGCGCTGGTGGTGGTAATCAACGATCCGGAAAATGGCAAATACTACGGTGGTGCGGTTTCTGCGCCTGTATTCAGTCAAATTATGGGTGATGTGCTGCGCCTGGAAAATGTGATGCCTGACGGTATTGCTCCCGGTTCAGCTAACTTAATCGTGATGGACCACAATAACGCACTCGCACCCTCTCTGTAATTCATTCACCTGAAGGGCGAATAGCGTTACACTTTCGCCCTTTCAATGATACCGGAGTCATCATGTCCTGGAGTTGTCCTCTCTGTCATGCGCCGCTTGAGCGCCAGAACAACAGTTATATTTGCCCACAGCGCCATCAGTTCGATCTGGCGAAAGAAGGGTACATTAATCTGTTGCCGGTGCAGCATAAGCGCTCGCGCGATCCGGGAGACAGTGCGGAAATGATGCAAGCTCGTCGCGCTTTTTTAGATGCGGGCCACTATCAGCCTTTACGCGACGCCATTAGCGAAATCCTCAAACCCTCTGTGCCGGAAAATATCCTTGATATCGGCTGTGGTGAAGGTTATTACACCCATGCCTTTGCCGAGATTGCCGGGCACACATGGGGGCTGGACGTATCAAAAGTTGCCGTTCGCTACGGGGCAAAACGTTATCCGCAGGTCGATTTTTGTGTCGCATCTAGCCAGCGTTTGCCGTTTAGCGACACCTGCATGGATGCCATCGTGCGAATTTATGCCCCGTGCAATCCGCAAGAGCTGGAAAGGGTCGTTAAACCGAATGGATTAGTGATCACCGCAACGCCAGGGCCGCGTCATCTGATGGAGTTGAAAGGGCTGATTTACGATGAAATTCGCCTGCACGATGAAAACAGCGAAGAATTGCCTGGATTCGGAAAGATTGAACAGCGTCAGCTGGCTTATCCGATGACATTAACGGGCGGGGAAGCTGTCGCGTTGCTGCAAATGACGCCATTTGCCTGGCGCGCTAAACCGGAAGTATGGGAAAAACTGGCGGGGCTTGAACATTTTGACTGCCAGACCGATTTCCTGATTCAGGTCTGGCAGCGGAAAGTTTAACCGGCGAAGTGGCTCCAGAGGATCTGTACGCCAATTCCTATCAGCACAAGACCGCCGAGGATCTCGGCGCGTTTGCCCAATAATGGACCGATAAAGCGTCCAACCATCATGCCTATGGTGGTCATCACAAGCGTTGCGCAGCCAATGGCCAGTGCGGTGTAAACAATATTGACCTGTAAGAAAGCGAGACCCACACCGACGGCCATCGCATCAAGGCTGGTGGCAATAGCCGTGGTGACCAGCAGCCAGAAACCGTGGCGGGTAGGGGCTTGTTCTTCGCCTTCTTCATTCCCACGCCAGCCTTCAATCAGCATACGTCCGCCAAGGAAAACCAGCAGCACGAAAGCAATCCAGTGGTTCCATTCCAGCACGAACTGGCTGGCAAGCATGCCAAGGCCCCAGCCGAGGAGCGGGGTGATCGCTTCGACGCAGCCGAATATGAGGCCTGTACGTAACGCTTCGGAGAACTTGGGTTTATGTAGAGAAGCCCCTTTGCTTATCGAGACGGCAAATGCGTCCATCGACATACCAAAGGCAAGTAGGATAGTGGCTGAGAGATTCATCGCTTGTCCTGACCGGGGAATTTCCATATGACATACCGCTGCCCCCAGTAAACATACACCATCTATGGCGTATAGCAGTGATATGTCTATGGTCTCGCCTGCTCATCATGCTGATGAACCGTACGTGCCACGTTTTGCAACGAGTATGTTGACACGTACATTTCCGGGAATGGAAATCGGCTACTCCCCAACGACGGGCGCAACCTTAACATAAGTTGAGAAAATAAAACAATAACAAAAAGCCATTATATCAATGACTAATTGATAACGATTTTCATTTAAATGAAAGCGTAATAAAAACGTTAATAAATATGAGGAACAATCTGAGGAAATATAGCCAGTGCTATAAAGTGAATTGTGCAAATTAACTTCATATATAGCACGTGCTATATTCATAACTCATTGAGTCGTTGAGAGAAGTTTGTAGATGCGCTCCAGGTCGTCGATATTTCGCACACGCACCAGTAGACGTCGATGTTCTAATTGCATCACCAGCACGCCGTCCTCAGATAAATTCATCTCTTTAATTCGGGGATAGGCAATCCACACGTTGGCGAAGAAGAAGCCCTGTTGTTTAAAAATAATTTTTGGCGTGCGGATCCAGAACAGATATAAGCCCATTAACGCCAGCGCACATAATAACCATGTGGTTATTAATTGGCCGTTGGCATTAACGTTTTGATAGATAAGAATTGCCACCAGGCCGACAAAGATTGCCCCATCGATACGTCCACGGCGGAGCAGGGGGATTGCGAGCAGCACGGGGCCATTCAGGCGCGGCATGATGAATTGGTCATAAATAGCAAAGGCCAGCAGTGCCACGATAAACAGCACCAACACCCAATCCGTGATAACCATTAAACCTCCAGAAATAAAAACCGGGGGCAAGCCCCCGGCGTATTACTTAATCATCGAACAATTACAGACCCAACAGGCCAACCGCATAACCGGCGATACCAATGACGAAGAAGCCAATGATAATCCACAGTGGGTTTACTTTGTTGCGCAGCAGCCACATACAACCGAAGGTCAGCAACAGCGGAACCAGACCCGGCATCAGCTGGTCGAGAATGGTTTGTACAGTGGTCACGTGAACCTGGCCATCAGAACCGGTGATTTTCGACACCACCAGTGGGATGTTCACGTGCGTCCACTTGTTAACCAATGCCCCCATGACAAACAGGCCGAGGATTGACGCCCCCTCTGTCAGTTTCTGCAGGAAGCCACCACCCATATCCTGAACGATGTCCACGCCTTTACGGTAGCCGTAAGCCACACCGTAGTAACGCACCGCCAGACGCACGGCATTGAACAGGATGAAGAACAGCAGAGGACCAAGCAGGCTGCCGCTCATCGCGATACCGGCACCCAGTGCCGCAAATACCGGACGAACAGTACCCCAGAAGATTGGGTCACCAACGCCTGCCAGCGGACCCATCAGACCCACTTTGATACCGTTGATGGCACCATCGTCGATCTCTGCGCCGTTAGCACGCTGCTCTTCCATCGCCAGTGTTACACCAAGAACCGGTGCAGCTACATATGGATGGGTGTTAAAGAATTCCAGGTGACGTTTAATCGCCTGACGACGCGCATCGTTGTTTTCCGGGTACAGACGACGAATTGCCGGCACCATGGAGAAGCAGAAGCCCAGCGCCTGCATACGTTCGAAGTTCCATGAACCCTGGAACAGGTTAGAACGCAGGAATACGGCACGGATGTCGCTCTGAGTGAGTTTTTTCTCTGGAGTCGCTTTTGTGATATCAACCATTTCGCTCACCTGTTAGTCCAGTTGGTTATCGAGATCGTTGTTAGCAGCCTGTGCGTGGCCACCTGCAACACGATTGTATTTAGGGCTCAACTGGATATACAGAATTGCCATAACTGCACCAATCACACCCAGCGCAACCAGGTTGAAGTTGGTGAATGCAGCGGTCACGAAACCGAGGTAGAAGAACGGCATCAGGTAGCCTGCACGCATCATGTTGATGACCATTGCGTAACCGACCACCACGATCATGCCACCCGCGATGTTCAGACCACCGGTTACCACTTCAGGAATTGCATTCAGCATGCTCTGTACTTCACTGGTGCCCACAGAAATAGCAACGATCACCGCAGGGATAGCGATACGCATTGCTTGCAGGAACAGGGAAGAGACGTGAAGCCAGGACAGCGCCGTCAGGTTGCCGTTATTCGCCGCCTTATCTGCCGCGTGCTGGAAGGCAACGGTGATGGTACGAACGATAATGGTCAGAACCTGGCCTGCTGCCGCCAGTGGGATTGCCAGTGCAATACCGGCACCGATGCTTTGGTGGCCTGCAATGACCAGTACGGTAGAAATGATGGATGCCAGCGCTGCATCAGGTGCAACTGCTGCACCGATGTTCATCCAGCCCAGGGCGATCATTTCCAGCGTACCACCGATGATAATACCGGTTTTCATGTCGCCGAGGACTGCACCAATCAGGGTACAAGCCACCAGCGGACGGTGGAACTGAAATTCATCGAGTACGGATTCCATACCCGCAATACACGCAACGACGAACACCAGCACAATCTGAAGAGTGGTAATCTCCATTGTACTTCTCCTATAACGTAAGCCTTAAGTATGAAAATTCAGTAACGAGCAGGGCAGGTTTATTTGCCGACCTTGCTGATCAAATCCATCATTTTCAGTCTCTGGTCGGTAGACACTTTACGTGCTTCCAGTTCAATACCGCGTGCATTCAGCTTGTTGAAAGCTTCGATATCTTTTTCATCAACTGAAATCGCGTTGTTGACCTGTGTTTTGCCCTGACGGAATGCCATGCCACCAATGTTAACGGTGGTGATTTTCACGCCTTGCTCAACGATACGCTCCACATCAGTCGGATTGGTAAACAGCAGCATGACACGGTCGCCCGCATATTGTGGGTTGTTGTAAACGCGGATCATTTTCGCGACATCAACCACATGCGCGGTCACACCCGGAGGCGCAACCTGCGTCAGCAGCGTTTTACGTACGGTATCCGCAGCAACTTCGTCACTGACGACGATGATGCGGGTCACGTTTGTCTCTTTCGTCCAGCGGGTGGCGACCTGACCGTGAATCAGACGGTCATCGATACGCGCAAGGCCGATGATCATATAGTCATTCGGACCCATTGGTTTCGCGGGAACATTTGCTTTTGGCGCAGCAGCGACCACAGCCGGAGCCGCTTTTTCAACCGGTTTTGCTTTCAGCGCTTTCACGCCTTCACGTCCGGTTTCGACAGCGACAGACACCAGCTCGTCAAAGCTTGGGTTGTCATCGCGTGCCATCAGCGTTTCGACCAGCATTGGAATGTTGACCCCAGCGATGACTTCGTAATGCTCTTTATCGACGACAATGCGACTGGCAGCGTTGAACGGGCTACCACCCCATGTATCGACGAGAAATAGCACACCCTTACTGGTGTCCAATTTTTCGAGCTGTGCGTTGTACTTCTCGATGAGTGTTTCTGCGTTTTCGCCAGGCACGAAATCGATCCAGCCGACGTTTTCTTGCTCGCCCAACAGCATCTCAGCTGTTTTCAGCAGCTGTTCTGCAGCCCAACCATGTGTGCCTATTACAATAGCAATCGTCACTTGCTACCTCCTTTTATTATCGTTGCGACAAAACATCTGGCGCATGATGAACCGTAAGCTGTAAGCGAATCGATTCAGATAGGGGTTAGAGTTAAAGAACGGGTTACATCCGGGAATTATTTTAGATAGTGAAAAAATAATTAATGTGATGAAGATCCGTAATTTACTCATCCGGGATCAATAATTTTGAGGCGCAAAAAATCGACAAAAAAGTGCAAAGAGACGTAAATATTTTTCCAGATCCCTTTTCTCTCTGATATGTTTGGTATCCGTTTAATAACACAGGAGTATAGGGCATAGCCCGAAGTATGGACCGTCACCGACGTCAGTTCACCCCCTGGCACTTTGCTGCCACCTTTTCCCCACTTTTTTACCGCCCCGAGAGTGTCACGCCCATCTTTGACATGGCGATGACAAACGACACCGTTTGCAGGAGTTGCGCATGGAACTCTTAATGGATCCTTCAATCTGGGTCGGCCTGCTCACGCTGGTTGTGCTCGAGATTGTTCTTGGCATTGATAACCTGGTCTTTATCGCGATCCTGGCCGATAAACTGCCGCCAAAGCAGCGTGATAAAGCGCGCCTGATTGGCCTGTCGCTGGCCTTGTTTATGCGCCTGGGACTGCTGTCGGTTATTTCGTGGATGGTCACCCTGACACAGCCGCTGTTCAGCGTCTGGGACTACTCGTTCTCAGGCCGTGATTTGATCATGCTGCTGGGGGGGATATTCCTGTTGTTCAAGGCGACAACCGAACTTCACGAACGGCTGGAAAACCGCCAGCACGATGAAGGACATGGGAAGGGTTATGCCAGTTTCTGGGTTGTCGTGGCGCAAATTGTGGTGCTGGATGCCGTGTTCTCGCTGGATGCGGTGATAACGGCGGTCGGCATGGTGAACCATTTGCCGGTGATGATGGCGGCGGTGGTTATCGCGATGGCGGTGATGTTACTGGCGTCGAAACCGCTGACCAACTTCGTCAACCAGCATCCGACGGTGGTGGTGCTGTGTTTGAGCTTCCTGCTGATGATTGGCCTGAGCCTCGTCGCAGAAGGGTTTGGCTTCCATATTCCGAAAGGCTACCTGTACGCCGCGATTGGTTTCTCGATCATTATCGAGCTGTTTAACCAGATTGCTCGTCGCAACTTCATCCGTCACCAGTCGAATGTGCCGCTGCGTGCGCGCACTGCTGATGCGATCCTGCGTCTGATGGGCGGTCGCAAACAGCACGTGGTTCAGCACGATGCAGAAAATCCGGTTGCAGTTCCTGTGCCGGAAGGGGCGTTTGCGGATGAAGAACGCTACATGATCAACGGAGTATTGACCCTGGCATCGCGTTCACTGCGCAGCATCATGACTCCTCGCGGTGAAATAAGCTGGGTCGATGTGAATCTCAGCGTGGATGAAATTCGCCAGCAGTTATTGTCATCGCCGCACAGCCTGTTCCCTGTTTGTCGTGGTGAACTGGATGAAATCATCGGTATCGTACGTGCCAAAGAGATGCTGATGGCGCTCGAAACGGGTGAAGATGTGGCCGCAATGGCATCGGCCACACCTGCGATTGTGGTGCCTGAAACCTTGGACCCGATCAAGCTTCTGGGCGTGCTGCGTCGCGCCCGTGGCAGCTTTGTCATCGTGACCGACGAGTTCGGAATGGTGCAAGGGTTGGTGACACCGCTGGACGTGCTGGAAGCGATTGCTGGTGAATTCCCTGATGCGGATGAAACGCCGGAGATTGTCGCCGACGGTGAAGGCTGGCTGGTGAAAGGCGGTACTGACTTACATGCGCTGCAACAGGCGCTGGGGTTAGATCATCTGTTAAAAGAGGATGATGATATTGCCACGGTTGCGGGGCTGGTGATTGCCGTTAACGGTCACATCCCAAGTGTGGGTGATGTTCTGCATCTTCCTCCGCTGGAGATAACCATCGTCGAAGCCAATGCTTATCGCGTCGACCTGATTCGGGTCGTGAAACAACCTTCGGTGCACGACGAAGAAGTGTAATCCCTCACAGAATAACGGGCAGTACATGCCCGTTATGCTCTTTCGGCGGCGGGCTTCCACCCGCCAGCCAGCGCGGGAAATCGGCCAGTGGCATTGGTTTTGCGTATAAAAATCCTTGTAAAATATGCACGCCGTGGCGACGCAGGTAATGCGCCTGCTGCGGCGTTTCTACACCTTCTGCCACCAGTTCAATGTTCAGACGCTGGCCAAGAGCAATGATAATGTCCGTTACCGTCGAGTTAACTGCATCGGTTCCGATAGCGTTGGTAAAGGATTTGTCGATTTTCAGAATGTCAGGGCGTAGTTGTTCGAGCCACGACAACGCGCTGTTCCCTGTACCGAAATCATCAATCGCCAGCCGAACGCCTTTACGATGTAACTCTCTCACCAGCCGATAATCCACGCCTTGCAAGTTGTCGCGCTCGGTTATTTCCAGCACCAGTTGCTGCTGTGGACGCGCGGAAAACCAATACTGATTCACATCCCGTAGCAATGCGCCTTGTAAAAAATGGCTGGAGGCGACGTTAATACTGATATGAAACTGAGGACTCGCAGGGAAGTAACCAATCTGCCTTATCGTTTCGGCAATGACGTAACGAGTCAGCGGCGCGATAAGATTTTCCCGTTCAGCGACCGGAATGAACACCTCTGGTGAAATCCACCCCAATCGCGGATTGTTCCAGCGCAATAAAATTTCGACGCCGGTACATTGCTGAGAGCGGGTGTTGAGCTGCGGCTGGCAATAGAGTTCAAACTCACGGCGCGCCATACCGAGCGTAATTTCGCGCGTAAAACTCAGACGCCCGGCGGTGGCAATCCATGCGACGGCGCTGAGTAACAGCGTCAGGATCACCGCCAGTGGTGCCTGTGAGGGCAGATCCCTGAGCGCCAGCATTGAGGCACCCGGCGTGGTTACGCTGATACTGAAAGGAAAAAGATCCGACTGACGGGTAACAACGTCTTCGTCATCGGCGAGTTGCAGACTGTCGCTGATACCCTGGGATTCGCTGTAGTACTTGTTGCCGACCGAGACAATCACGCGCTGAATAGCAGGGCGCTGCGGCTCAAGCAGCAAAGCGCTCAGCAAATGAATGTTGATGGTCAGCATCACGCCGTCTTCACCATCCGGCGAAGCGGGATACCACTGAATCAGAATGGGAGAGCCTTTCAGCAGTGACTCGTCGGTCGTGAGCAGGAGTTTCGAATGCGCATCGGGTAACGACGGCTGACGCTGATGCAATACCACATCCCGATCACCAAAAACGCTGGAACAATAGAGGATGCCTGATTTTACCAGAGCGATAGAGCGCAATGTTTGCAGGGCTGCGGCTTGTTTGCGAATGGGCAAATGCACGCTTTCACAAGGTTGGCCGACCAGTCTCTCCAGCTCATGGCGTTTTCCGGCAACGGGGATCAAAATTTTATCGAGGCTTTCTACTGCGTGGCGCGCATAGGCATCAATGCGTTGCTGATTTAAGTCGCGCTGCGAAATAAATCGCAGGCCAAAGGTCAGGAGCAAAGCAACAACAGCGACCATCAGACAGACGATGATCCGCTTACGGCGGTATCCCTTTATCAGGTTTTGGGCTGTTTGCATGACTGATGCTCGCTCGGCTATCGCCAACAATATTGTCAGCGTCAACAGAGCAAGTGTAGTGCTCTGCTCATAAAATGCGGGAAGAACCCAAAAAAATCGCCCATCTGTAGGAGATGGGCGAGAGGATTAATCACACTGGACTTTGATGGCTAAACCGCCTCGCGAGGTTTCTCGATATTTGGCGTTCATGTCTTTGCCGGTCTCATACATGGTCTCAATGACTTTATCGAGCGACACCCGTGGCTCGCTGGTCCGGCGCATTGCCATACGGGCAGAGTTGATCGCTTTCACCGAGGCAATGGCGTTACGCTCAATACACGGCACCTGCACCTGACCGGCAACCGGGTCGCACGTCAGACCGAGGTTATGTTCCATCCCGATTTCAGCCGCCACGCAGACTTGTTCAGGGCTTGCGCCCAGCAGTTCGGCAAGACCCGCCGCCGCCATTGAACAGGCCACGCCCACTTCGCCCTGACAGCCAACTTCGGCACCCGAAATAGAAGCATTCATCTTGTACAGCGCACCGATAGCCCCGGATGCCAGGAAGTAACGGATGTAGCTTTCGGGGCTAACCGGTTCGATAAAGTGATCGTAATACGCCAGTACCGCAGGGACTATGCCGCACGCGCCGTTGGTCGGGGCGGTCACAACACGGCCACCGGCCGCATTTTCTTCATTCACCGCCAGCGCAAACATGTTGACCCAATCAACGACCGTCATCGGGTCACTGTTGGTTTTATCCTGGCTGACCAGCATACGACGCAGCGGCGCGGCACGACGCGGCACGCGCAACGGCCCCGGCAGCACGCCTTCGGTGTTCATCCCGCGATCGATACACGCACGCATGGTTTGCCACACATCGGCAAAATAGTCTTCAATCTCATTTTTGCTGTGCAGCGCTAATTCGTTCTGCATTACCATGCCGGAAAGTGACAGGCCGGTTTCTTTGCAGTAGCCGAGCATTTCTTGCGCCGACTTGAACGGGTAAGGCACGATCACGTCGCCGCTCATATCCTGGCCGAAATGCTCTTCATCGACGATAAAGCCACCGCCGATAGAGTAATAGGTTTTGCTGTAAATGACGCTCTCGCCCGCAAACGCATGGATCGTCATACCGTTTTCATGCAGGGACAAATTGTCGCTACGAAAACGCATGCCGTCGTCCAGCGGGAAATCGACTTCACGGCGACCGTTCGCCAGTAGCAAACGCCCACGGGTTTCTACGTCGCGAATAAACGCCGGGATCGCGTCAATATCGACGGTCGCAGGCAGGTTGCCCGCCAGACCCATGATAATGGCGATATCGGTATGGTGGCCCTTACCGGTTAATGACAGTGAACCGTAAACGTCAACCGCAACGCGGGTCACATCATCGATCAGTCCCTTTTCGACCAGATCATCGACGAACTGCTTGCCGGCCTTCATCGGGCCTACAGTGTGGGAGGAAGAGGGACCAATCCCCACCTTGAACATGTCGAATATACTAATCACGCTAACACTCCTGACAGGGTTACCGGAAAGTTCCGATAACGATGTTAAAACTGCGCATAGTGTAAGAGGGAACACTGGAGGCAGCTTAACTATTCACATGAATTAAACTAATGTCTCACTTCGATTTAACTAATAGCGTGAAGTGAAATACAGAAGCCTGTAATCCATAGTATAGCTAAGGTTTAACCCCGATTTGTAAGGCCAGCTCACGAATAATGCCTGCGGTCATTCCCCAGACAAAATAATGCTGATACCAGGAGAGCCACACGCGGTGCGAGTTGTCGCGACGGTGGATGTCAATAGGGTGATAACGGCCAAGACGTAAGGCTTCTGCCAGCGGCATTTCAAACACCGCTGCCACTTCATCTTCGCTGGCGTGATAGTGCAGGTCGGGGGGAATAATACCCACGACGGGGGTGACCTGAAAACCAGTGACGCTGTCGACGGGCGGCAATACCCCTAAAATTTCAACACATGATGGCGGGATCGCCACCTCTTCTTGTGCTTCACGCAGCGCGGCGGCGATAAGCGACGCATCACTGCTGTCCACGGCACCGCCAGGGAAAGCCACCTGACCGGCATGTTTCCGCATGCGGGACGATCGTTGAGTCAGCAGTAAACCCGGCTCTTCACGGCGCACAATCGGGATCAGCACCGCCGCTTGTCGCTGATTCAGCGTCGCTCGCGTGGGCTGCGGGCGCAGCAGCTGAAAGCGAGAGATAAACTCATTGAGTTTGAAGTCCGGGTGCGACATCGATTAACGCTCCAGTTGTTGCAGGATACGGTTCACTTTATCAAAGGTTTCCTGATATTCAGCCTGCTCGTTGCTGTCGGCGACCACACCACCGCCAGCGGAACAGACGATTTTTCCGTGAGTTGCTGTCAGAGTGCGAATGGTAATGCTGGTATCCATATTGCCACACAGACTGATATAGCCAATGCTGCCACACCAGGCATTACGTCGGTGAGGTTCGAGTTCGTCGATGATTTCCATCGCGCGGACTTTAGGTGCGCCAGTTATCGACCCGCCAGGAAACGCGGCGCGTAGTAAATCGGTGGCATGAAGTGTCGTTGGCAGTTCAGCGGTAATGGTACTCACTAAATGATGCACTGCCGGGAAAGGCTCAACCACAAACAGCTCAGGTACGCGAACACTACCTGGCACAGCCACGCGGCCAATGTCATTGCGCATCAAATCGACAATCATCAGATTTTCCGCTCGGTCTTTTGGCGAAGTGCGAAGTTTCTCGGCCTGCTGTGTATCCAGTTCAGCGTCTGCCAGACGAGGAAGCGTGCCTTTAATCGGGCGCGTTTGGATGTGCTGGCCTTCAAGCTGGATAAAGCGCTCCGGTGACAAGCTCAGCACCGCACTTTCTTCAAGACGTATAAACGCGCTGAACGGCGCACGGTTAGCCTGGTTCAACTGACAAAATGCCTGCCACTCGTCGCCGGAATAGTGGGCCTGAAAACGCTGCGCCAGATTGACCTGATAGCAATCACCGCTTTGCAGGTAAGCCTGAACCTGGCGAAACTTCTCGCCGTATTCTTCGCACGTCATATTCGAACGCCACGGCGACGTCAGGGTGAAGGGTTTCGTCGGCGTGGCGTGCTGTGCTTCCAGCCAGGCTAAACGCTGCTGCGGGTTGTCATGGCACAACAGCGAGACGCGCTGCAACTGGTGATCAACAATCAACGCCCAGCGGTAAATACCCACTGCCATATCAGGCACATCAAGATCAGCCTCGGCGCGTTCCGGCAGTGACTCAAATCGACGCCCCAGATCGTACCCAAAGAGGCCCAAAGCGCCGCCCTGAAAGGGCAGGTCCGGGTTTGTGGTAGCAGAAAGCTCACATGCATCCAGCGCCTGTTTCAATAGCGACAGTGGATCGGCAGGTGAGTCGAAATCATCATCAGCGCGGGAGATTCGCGTCGTTTCCCCCCTCGTTTCCAGTGTAATCACCGGGTCAGCCACCGCAATATCAAAACGATTATGCGCATGATCGGCGAAACCGGAGTGCAGTAACATCGCCCAGGGCAAGGCGGAGAGGGGAGTAAAATAGTGTTCAGCGGCGTCGGCACGCCAGGGCAGCGTAATCACAGCAGGGGACAACATCGACCTCAATCCATCTGACGCCGCCCGCTGGCTAATGTGCAGGCAGCATGAAATAATAAGCGCCCACAATGTAGCAGGAGTTCACCATGTTTGCAGGTTTACCTTCACTGAGCCACGATCAGCAGCAAAAAGCGGTCGAGCGTATCCAGGAATTGATGACGCAAGGCATGAGCAGCGGGGAAGCCATCACGCTGGTAGCGCAAGAGCTGCGCGCCAACCATACCGGCGAGCGGATAGTGGCGCGCTTTGAAGATGAAGACGAAGAGTAACGTGTTCGTTACTTAACAGCAGCGACGATTTTAATCTCAACTTTATACTGCGGCTTCATCAGTCCGGCCTGCACGGTGCAACGCACCGGAGCATGTCCGGCAACCACCCATGCATCCCAGGCTTTATTCATCGCGGCAAAATCCGCTTTATCGGCGAGGAAAATCGTGGCATCGAGAATGCATGATTTATCGCTGCCCTGTTTTTCCAGAATCGAATCAATCTGCGCCAGGGTGTTGGCGGTTTGCTCGAACGCGTCGGCATCCAAATTTTCCGGCACACCAGTGTAATAGATTGTCTGGTTGTGAATTACCACGTCAGACCAGCGGGCTTCGGCATCAATACGGACGATAGTCATCTCGGTTTCCTTCTTTGAGTTTCCTGTAAACGCCGCCAGAGTGCCACATTGTCGGCGGCACGTCATTACTTTGGCTGGTACAACGTCCCACGCACTGACATAATTACTGTCCAGATTTACAGGGGGTAGTGTGACGGACGATTTTGCAACAGATGGCCAGTTAGCCAAAGCGATCCCGGGTTTCAAACCCCGCGAACCGCAGCGTCAGATGGCGCACGCGGTGGCGAAAGCCATCGATGAAACGTGTCCGCTGGTGGTGGAAGCGGGGACCGGCACGGGCAAAACCTACGCCTACCTTGCCCCTGCGCTGCGCGCGAAGAAAAAAGTGATAATCTCCACCGGCTCAAAAGCGTTGCAGGATCAGCTATACAGCCGTGACTTGCCGACGGTCGCCACCGCACTGAAATTCACTGGTCGTCTCGCGCTGCTGAAAGGTCGATCCAACTACCTCTGTCTCGAACGCCTCGAACAACAGGCTATAGCCGGCGGCGATTTGCCGGTGCAAACGCTCAGTGACGTTATCATGCTGCGCAGTTGGGCGAATCAGACTGTCGACGGCGACATCAGCACCTGCGTCAGCGTGGCGGAAGATTCCCACGCATGGCCGTTGGTCACCAGCACTAACGACAACTGTCTTGGCAGTGACTGCCCGTTGTACAAAGACTGTTTCGTGGTGAAAGCGCGTAAAAAAGCCATGGACGCCGACGTGGTGGTGGTGAACCATCACCTGTTTCTCGCCGATATGGTGGTGAAAGAAGGCGGGTTTGGTGAACTGATCCCCGAAGCCGAAGTGATGATATTCGATGAAGCCCATCAGCTGCCGGACATCGCCAGCCAGTATTTCGGCCAGTCGCTCTCCAGCCGTCAGCTTCTCGACATGGCAAAAGACATTACCATTGCTTATCGCACCGAACTGAAAGACACCCAGCAGTTACAAAAATGTGCCGACCGTCTGGCACAGGCGACGCAGGATTTCCGTTTACAACTCGGCGATCCAGGTTATCGCGGCAATCTGCGTGAACTGTTGGCTGACAATGGTATTCAGCGGGCATTGCTGTTGCTCGATGATGCGCTGGAACTCTGTTACGACGTTGCCAAACTCTCCCTCGGGCGTTCAGCCTTGTTGGACGCCGCATTTGAGCGCGCAACGCTTTACCGTGCGCGCCTGAAACGCCTGAAAGAAATTAATCAGCCCGGTTTCAGCTACTGGTATGAATGCACCTCGCGCAGCTTCACGTTGGCCCTGACGCCGTTGACGGTGGCCGATAAATTCAAAGAAGTGATGGCGCAGAAACAAGGAAGCTGGATTTTCACATCGGCGACGCTATCAGTGAATGACGATTTGCATCACTTTACCGAGCGTCTGGGCATAGACGAGGCGGAGTCGCTGCTGTTGCCAAGTCCATTCGATTACGCCACGCAGGCATTACTGTGTGTGCCGCGCAATCTGCCGTTACCGAATCAGCCCGGTGGTGCGCGTCAGCTCGCCACGATGCTGCGTCCGATGATTGAAGCTAACAACGGGCGCTGCTTCATGCTTTGTACCTCGCACGCTATGATGCGCGACCTGGCTGAACAGTTCCGTTCCATGCTCGATTTACCCGTTCTGTTGCAGGGCGAAACCAGTAAAGGCCAGCTGTTACAGCAGTTTGTTAGCGCTGGAAATGCGTTGCTGGTGGCGACCAGCAGTTTCTGGGAAGGGGTGGATGTGCGCGGCGACGCGTTGTCGTTAGTGATCATCGATAAACTGCCGTTTACGTCACCGGATGATCCGCTGCTGAAAGCGCGAATGGAAGATTGTCGTATCCGTGGCGGCGACCCGTTTGATGAAGTTCAGTTACCGGATGCCGTTATCACCCTCAAACAGGGCGTCGGGCGCTTAATTCGCGACGTAGACGATCGCGGCGTGCTGGTGATTTGTGACAATCGCCTGGTAATGCGTCCTTACGGCGCGGTGTTCTTATCAAGCCTGCCGCCAACCCCACGCACCCGCGATATCAGCCGTGCCGTGCGTTTTCTCGCCCGGCTGTCGGTAACGTAATTCATGGCGAACTGTGTTAATATGCGCGCCATTTTCTGGACCTGCTATTGCGCGAGAGCGACATCCTATGCGAATTCTGGCTATTGATACCGCCACTGAAGCCTGTTCTGCGGCTTTGTGGAATGACGGCGCCACAACGGCTCATTTCGAGCTGTGTCCCCGCGAACATACCCAACGTATTCTGCCTCTGGTGCAGGATATTCTCAGCGAAACCGCAACCCAACTGACAGAGCTCGACGCGCTGGCATTTGGCCGTGGGCCGGGCAGCTTTACCGGCGTGCGTATCGGTATCGGCATCGCTCAAGGGCTGGCGTTGGGTGCATATTTGCCGATGATTGGCGTGTCTACGTTGATGACGATGGCGCAAGGCGCATGGCGCAGAACCGGTGCCACTCGTGTGCTGGCGGCCATTGACGCTCGTATGGGTGAAGTCTACTGGGCTGAATATCAGCGCGATGAACAAGGCCACTGGCACGGCGAAGAGAGTGAAGCCGTGCTTAAACCAGAGGCCGTTAACGCACGGTTGAAGCAGCTTGACGGCGAGTGGGCTACTGTTGGAACAGGCTGGCAAGCGTGGCCGGAAATGGCCAACGATACGCCTGTGACGCTGGTTGATGGTGAAACATTGTTACCTGCGGCAGAAGACATGTTGCCACTGGCCTGCCAGTTGCTGAGCGAGAATAAAACGGTCGCCGTCGAACACGCCGAACCGGTTTATTTACGCAACACCGTGGCGTGGAAGAAACTTCCTGGCCGGGAATGAATCTTAGTTATATGACTGAGAATAAAGGAGTCCGATCATGGCGAGTCAAAAACAGATTTTTCGTGGATTACTGGCTGCTCTGATCGTTACCGCGCTGAGCGGATGCGTCACCGTTCCTGATGCCATTAAAGGCACCAGCCCGACGCCGCAGCAGGATTTGGCTCGCGTGATGGCGGCCCCGCGACTGTATGTCGGTCAGGAAGCCCGTTTTGGCGGCAAAGTGGTGAGCGTCAATAACGAGCAGGGTAAAACCCGGCTGGAAATCGCCACCGTTCCGCTGGATGAAGGCGCACGTCCAGGGCTTGGCGATCCTTCGCGAGGACGTATTTACGCGGATGTGAACGGTTTCCTCGACCCAACCGATTTCAAGAATCAGCTGGTTACCGTGGTCGGGCCGATTACCGGTACAGCGAAAGGGAAAATCGGCAACACGGCTTATACCTACATGGTGATGCAGGCGAATGGCTTTAAACGCTGGCGCGTGACGCAGCAAGTCGTGATGCCGCCGCAACCTATCGACCCGTATTGGGGCGGTGGATGCCGATATCATCGCTGCGGGTACGGTGGTTTCGGAGCTTATGGCGGATGGTATAATCCCGGCCCTGCTCAGGTGCAGACCATCGTAACGGAATAACGTGTTGTTTTTACAGATTAAGAAAACAGCGGCTGGTCCGCTGTTTCTTTTTGGTGGGATGGACTCCCGATAGTCAGAAAAATAAATAGTGACGCGCTTCGCAACCTTAAATTCGTATAATTAATAAACTGGTACGATAAGTTAAAATGTTGTTAATAACGTGTTTATTGACAGGGGTTGTGATGACGACGAATTCTCATTTCAGAGGTGATGCATTGAAAAAGGTTTGGCTTAACCGCTATCCCGCTGATGTCCCGGCGGAGATCGATCCTGACCGTTATCAATCCCTGGTAGATTTGTTTGAACAGTCAGCAACGCGCTACGCTGACCAGCCCGCTTTTATCAACATGGGCGAAGTGATGACGTTTCGTAAGCTGGAAGAGCGCAGCCGCGCCTTCGCCGCTTATCTTCAGGAAGGGCTTGGCCTGCAAAAAGGCGACCGTGTAGCGTTGATGATGCCCAACCTGCTGCAATACCCAGTGGCACTGTTCGGTATTCTGCGTGCAGGCATGATTGTGGTGAACGTCAACCCGCTCTATACGCCGCGTGAGTTGGAACATCAGCTAAATGACAGCGGTGCCAGCGCAATAGTGATCGTCTCCAACTTTGCTCACACCCTCGAAAAAGTCGTCAATAAAACGCAGGTCCGGCACGTCATTCTTACCCGCATGGGCGATCAGCTTTCGACCGCCAAAGGTACGCTGGTTAACTTCGTCGTGAAGTACATCAAGCGCCTTGTGCCGAAATACCATCTGCCAGACGCGCTCTCTTTCCGCAGTGCGTTACAGCAGGGCTACCGGATGCAGTACATTAAGCCGGAAGTGGTGTCCGAGGATTTAGCTTTCTTGCAATACACGGGCGGGACGACAGGCGTAGCGAAAGGCGCAATGCTCACGCACCGCAATATGCTGGCAAATCTGGCCCAGGTACACGCGACTTACGGGCCGCTGTTCCAGCCGGGCAGAGAGTTAGTCGTGACCGCGTTACCGCTGTATCACATTTTCGCGCTGACCATGAACTGCCTGCTGTTTATTGAACTCGGCGGTCAGAATCTGTTGATCACTAACCCGCGCGATATTCCGGGGTTAGTGAAAGAGCTGGCGAAATACCCGTTCACCGCCATGACCGGCGTGAACACGCTGTTCAATGCGCTACTGAATAACAAAGAGTTTCAGCAACTCGATTTCTCTTCGCTGCGTCTTTCGGCGGGTGGCGGAATGCCGGTTCAAAATGCCGTTGCCGAGCGTTGGGTTAAACTCACCGGGCGTTATCTGCTGGAAGGCTATGGCCTGACCGAATGTGCGCCGCTCGTTAGCGTCAATCCGCACGACATTGATTATCACAGCGGTAGCATTGGCCTGCCGGTGCCGTCCACCGAAGTGAAGCTGGTGGATGACGACAACAACGAAGTTGCACCGGGCGACCCGGGTGAACTGTGCGTCAAAGGCCCGCAGGTAATGCTGGGCTACTGGCAGCGTCCGGATGCCACCGATGAAATCATCAAAGACGGCTGGCTGCACACGGGAGATATCGCCGTGATGGACGAAGAGGGCTTCCTGCGCATCGTCGATCGCAAAAAAGATATGATTCTGGTCTCAGGTTTTAACGTCTATCCCAACGAAATTGAAGACGTGGTGATGCAGCATTCCGGCGTGCAGGAAGTGGCGGCAGTCGGCGTGCCATCAGGCAGCAGTGGGGAAGCGGTTAAAATTTTCGTGGTCAAAAAAGACCCAGCGTTGACCGATGAAGCGCTGATTACGTTCTGTCGTCGCCATCTGACGGGATACAAAGTGCCGAAGCTGGTTGAGTTCCGTGAGGAATTGCCGAAATCAAACGTCGGAAAGATATTACGACGAGAACTACGTGACGAAGCGCGCGCTAAAGTAGACAATAAAGGCTGAACTACGCGTCATCCGCCTCGCGCCGGTTAAACCGGCGTTTTTTATGGGCGCAAACCATAGAGAATACAGATTGAATTATCAGATGATCACCGAGGACGCTGCGCTGAAGGCCGCCTGTGACGAGGCCCGCAACGTTCCTGCCATTGCGCTGGACACCGAATTTGTCCGCACCCGAACCTATTACCCGCAGTTGGGTCTGATCCAGATGTTTGATGGCGAAACGGTGGTGCTGATTGACCCCCTGACCATCACCGACTGGCGGCCATTCAAAGAATTGATGGATGACAACAATGTCACCAAATTCCTGCATGCCGGCAGTGAAGATCTCGAAGTCTTTTTGAATGCTTTTGGTTCACTCCCCGAGCCGCTTATCGACACGCAAATCCTGGCGGCATTCTGCGGCCGCCCGATGTCATGGGGCTTTGCGGCGATGGTCGAGGAGTACACCGGTATTGCGCTTGATAAGAGTGAATCCCGTACCGACTGGCTCGCGCGCCCACTGACCGAGCGCCAGTGTGATTATGCTGCCGCAGATGTTTGGTACTTACTGCCGATCGCCAAAAAGCTTATGGACGAAACGGAGTCCAGCGGCTGGCTTTCAGCCGCGCTCAACGAATGCCGTTTGATGCAGCAGCGTCGTCAGGAAGTCGTCGACCCGGCAGAAGCCTGGCGCGATATTACCAACGCCTGGCAACTGCGTACGCGCCAACTGGCATGTCTCAAATTATTGGCCGACTGGCGTCTGCGTAAAGCGCGTGAACGCAACATGGCACTGAATTTCGTGGTACGTGAAGAACATTTGTGGAGCGTAGCGCGTTATATGCCAGGCGGTTTGGGGGAACTCGATAGCCTCGGCCTTTCAGGCAGCGAAATCCGTTTCCACGGAAAAACGCTGATTAGCCTGGTCGAAAAAGCGAAAGAACTGCCAGAAGAGGCGTTGCCAGAGCCGCTGTTAAATCTGATGGACATGCCGGGCTATCGCACGCTGTTTAAAGAGATTAAAGCGCTGGTGCTGGAAGTGAGCACCGAAGCGGGTTTAAGCGTAGAACTGATGGCGTCTCGTCGTCAGATTAACCAGCTACTGAACTGGCACTGGCAGTTGAAATCACAGAACGGATTGCCAGAGCTGATTGCGGGCTGGCGCGGCGAATTGATGGCCGATCGCCTGAAAGCGCTGCTGGAGAAATATCCTCGCGCATAACCGATTTGTTGCCTGATGGCGGTATGCTTACAGGAGACAATAATAAAAAACCCCGGAATTCCGGGGTTTTTCGTATCACGATTTCGATTCTTCCGCTTCGGGGAGCGTGACGTTGAGCTCAAGAATGGAGATATCCCCATCTTTTTGCTCTAACTGCACGGTCACCATTTCCGGGTCGATCTGGATGTATTTGCAGATCACCTCAAGAATATCTTTCCTGAGCTGCGGCAAATAATGCGGTTCAGCGTCACTACGACGGCGTTCCGCGACAATAATCTGTAAACGTTCTTTCGCGATGTTGGCGGTGTTCTTTTTTCGTGAGAGAAAAAAGTCGAGTAATGCCATAACTTATCCTCCGAACAGGCGTTTGAGGAAACCTTTCTTCTCTTCTTCGATGAAGCGGAAAGGACGTTCTTCTCCCAGCAGACGATCTACCGTGTCGGCGTAGGCTTTGCCCGCGTCGGCTTCGGCATCCAGAATAACCGGTTCCCCCTGGTTAGAGGCGCGAAGTACTGACTGATCTTCCGGGATCACACCAACCAGTTTAATGCGCAGAATTTCCAGCACATCTTCCATGCTCAGCATGTCGCCTCTGTTGACGCGGCCAGGGTTGTAGCGGGTCAGCAAGAGATGTTCTTTAATCGGGTCTTCGCCTTTCTCAGCACGGCGAGATTTTGACGCCAGAATGCCAAGAATACGGTCTGAGTCACGTACGGACGACACTTCCGGGTTGGTGGTAATAACGGCTTCGTCAGCGAAGTACAGCGCCATTAACGCACCGGTTTCAATCCCTGCCGGGGAATCACAGACGATGAAGTCGAAATCCATCTTCTTCAGTTCGTCCAGGACTTTCTCGACGCCTTCATAGGTCAGGGCATCTTTGTCACGGGTTTGGGAAGCGGGAAGAATATAAAGGCTTTCAGTGCGCTTATCTCTGATCAGCGCTTGATTCAGTGTGGCATCGCCCTGGATAACATTGACGAAATCGTAAACCACACGGCGTTCGCAGCCCATGATCAAATCAAGGTTACGCAGACCGATGTCAAAATCGATAACAACAGTTTTCTTTCCCTTCTGGGCCAAACCAGTAGCGATGGCCGCGCTGGAGGTGGTCTTTCCCACGCCCCCTTTACCCGAAGTCACAACAATAATGCGTGCCATAAAAATTCCTTGTTAAAAAGGGATTAGTTTAACGGTTCAATTGTCAGGGCGGCCTTGTCCAGACGCAGACGGACCGCTTTGCCATAATAATCGGCGGTGATGTTCTCACTCAGCCAGTATTCCCCTGCGATAGACACCAGTTCTGCCGCAAGATGGGTACAAAATATTTGTGCTTCTCTGTCGCCGCTGGCACCTGCCAACGCGCGACCACGCATCATGCCGTAAATGTGAATATTGCCGTCGGCGATGAGTTCAGCGCCTGCGCTCACATGGTTTGTGACAATCAGATCACAGTTTGGTGCATAAATACGCTGACCGGAACGAACCGGTGTATCAATCATTCGCGTTTTTGTGACCGGAGTAACAATTGGCGCGGGGGCAGGGGCTGCAACAGGTATCGCGCGCGCGGCTTTCTCTTTACCTTCAGTCAGTAAGGGAATGCCAGCACGGTCGATTTCCGCTTTTAATTTGGGATTCTTACAGCCGCTAACGCCCACGATACGCAAACCGGTGGCGGAAATCGCTTGCTGAAGCGGCTCCCAGCGGGTGACGTCAGCCAGACTGCTGATATTCACCACAACCGGTGCGTGTTGCAGAAAAGCGGGAGCCTGGGCGATTTTGTCTTCTAACGCCTGACGAATAACCTCGGGTTTTGCTTCGTGCAAATGAACCACTGATAACGTGAAGCTACTGCCTTTAAGTTCTATGGGCGTGTTTGACATCCTGGCCTTACTCAATTTTCAATTTATCGGCCGCACAGCTGCGGTGATATTCCGAAGACTACAGGGCATGTTATAGTCACTAATATAGAGTGGCAAGTCACCACGGTCTAATTCAGAGTAAAAGTCATGTTTTGTGTGATCTATAAAAGTATCAAGCGCGATCAAACTTACTTATATGTCGAAAAAAAGGACGATTTTTCCCGCGTGCCGGAAGAGTTAATGAAGGGATTTGGTCAGCCGCAGCTTGCAATGATTCTGCCCCTGGATGGGCGTAAGCAATTAGTCAATGCCTCACTGGAAAAGGTGAAAAAAGCCTTAACTGAACAAGGTTATTATCTGCAAATGCCGCCTCCACCGGAAGATTTACTCAAACAGCATCTCCAGGAGAGCGGGAAAAAATAACGTAACGACAGGAGCTGGCATGTATCAACATCATCACTGGCAGGGCGCGCTACTGGATTACCCGGTCAGTAAAGTGGTTTGTGTAGGCAGTAATTACGCGAAGCATATTCAGGAAATGGGCAGCGCTACGCCGGAAGAGCCGGTGCTGTTTATTAAGCCTGAAACGGCGCTGTGCGATATTCGCCAGCCGTTGGTGTTACCCGAAGGATTGGGTTCTGTACATCATGAAGTTGAACTGGCGGTGCTGATTGGCGGCACGTTGCGACAGGCGACAGAAGAGCACGTGCTGAAAGCGATTGCCGGTTACGGTGTGGCGCTGGATCTCACTTTGCGCGACCTGCAAGGTAAAATGAAAAAAGCTGGGCAGCCGTGGGAAAAGGCAAAGGGGTTTGATAATTCCTGCCCAATTTCCGGTTTTATTCCCGCGAGTGATTTTCAGGGCGACCCGCAAAACACGCAGCTCAGTCTGAAAGTGAATGGGGAAGTGCGCCAACAGGGCACTACGGCCGATATGATCCACAAGATTGTGCCGCTGATTGCCTACATGAGCCGTTTCTTCACCCTCAAAAGTGGCGACGTCATCCTCACCGGCACGCCGGAAGGCGTTGGCCCGCTTAGCAGTGGCGATGAGTTGAAAGTGGCATTTAACGGCCATTCTCTTACCACGCGCGTACTGTAAGCATCAATTGCCGCCCCTGTCGGGCGGCAAAACTTGCATCCGCATGCCAGACTGGTTATAAGGTGCACCCTGGTTTTCAATGGCGGACAATCTATGAACGACACACCCTTCTGGCAAAGTAAAACGCTCGAGCAAATGACCGACGCTGAGTGGGAGTCTTTGTGTGATGGCTGCGGTCAGTGCTGCCTGAACAAGCTGATGGATGAAGACAGCGATGAAATCTATTTCACCAACGTTGCCTGTCGCCAGCTCAATATCAAAACCTGCCAGTGCCGTAACTACGAGCGCCGTTTCGAATACGAGCCTGACTGCATCAAACTCACTCGCGATAATTTGCCTACTTTTGAATGGCTGCCGCATACCTGCGCGTATCGCTTGCTGGCCGAAGGTAAACCGTTGCCTGCGTGGCATCCGTTGTTGATGGGGTCAAAAGCGGCGATGCATGGTGAGCGCATTTCAGTTCGCCATATTGCAGTGAAAGAATCGGACGTCGTGGACTGGGAAGATCACATTCTCAATCACCCCAATCGGGGTTGATTGCTAAAAACAGAAAACGCCACCCGCACTTTTTTTGCCGGTGGCGTTTTTGTTTTAGCGGACTGGTATCAGAAAAGTACTGATACCAGTCCGCCGATTAATGGAATGGTGGTGAGGTCTCTACTCGCTTGCTGAAACGGGGCGGGGTTTTATGGCTTATTGGGCATCGGGAAAGACATAAAAAAACGCGCCCGGAGGCGCGTTATTCTTGTGCTATATGGCGTGTTTTAGCGACCAAACAGGTCACGTCTTTTCGGTTTTAGCGGCTGGGCAATCAGCACCAGAATGCCGACAATCAGGAAGGCGGCAAAAATACCCACCAGCCACTGCGGCATTTCCAGCGTCAGGAACTGCCATTGACGCTCGGCGCAATCGCCTGATGCGACAAACACCTGCGGCAACCATTTATCAAGCGGGAGCCAGCTCGGGAAGCGGGCGGCAAAATCGCAGGTCTGGAACGGTGAAGGATGCAGCTGGATCATGGTGTGTTCCCATGCCAGTTGAACACCACGCCAGGCGCTGTAAATCCAAATCAAAATCGCGGCATAACGCAGCGGCGTTTTCGGGCCAATCGCGCCGACAATGCCTGCACCCATAATGCCGAACAGCGCACAGCGCTCGTAAATGCACATCACGCACGGTTTCAGCAGCATCACATGCTGGAACCACAGCGCAACCATTTCCAGCGCAAAAGCAGTCAACGCCAACAATAACCACGCTCCGCGACCGCGAGAGCATTGGTTTAAAAATCGCAACATAATCATTTCCCTGGAACATGCAAATTCACACGCAGTGTAAACGAAAACATTTACTGCGCCACTATGCTGGCGGTAATTATTGCGTAAAAGCCTGTGAATCGCCCGGAAAATATACCGGGCGTCAATCAGAGGAGACTTAATGAACTGGCAATGGGAGGCTTGTGAACCAGCCTTGCGCTGTCATCCACTCGGTGTAAGGGATGAGCGTAAACTCGACGCAGAGCAACCCGACAAGGGTCAACACCACTGTATACGGCAACGCCATCCACACCATTCGGCCATACGACAAGCGGATCAGCGGGGCGAGGGCAGAGGTCAACAGGAACAGGAAAGCCGCCTGACCGTTTGGTGTCGCCACTGAGGGCAGGTTCGTCCCCGTGTTAATGGACACCGCCAGCATTTCAAACTGTGGCAATGAAATGGCCCCATGCTCGAGCGCCGCTTTCGCTTCGTTGATATACACCGTACCGACAAACACGTTATCAGAAATGGATGAGAGTAAGCCGTTAAACAGGTAAAACAGCGACAGTTGCGCGTGAGGCGATGCCTGCAAAACAAAGTCGATAATCGGTGCGAACAGATGCTGGTCGATAATCACCGCTACAACAGCAAAGAACACAGTCAACAGCGCGGTAAACGGCAGCGCTTCAGTGAAGGCTTTGCCGATCGCATGTTCGTCAGTGACCCCCGTCAACGAGGTGGCAAAAATGATCACCGTCAGGCCAATCAGCCCCACTTCCGCCAGATGCATCGCCAGAGCAATCACCAGCCAGACACCGATGATTCCCTGAACCACCAGTTTCAACGTTTCCTGACGGTTACGCTGTTCACTGCTTTTGGTATCGAATTCTTTAAGGACGTCGCGCACGCTCGGCGGTAACTGTTCGCCATAACCAAACCACTTAAATTTCTCAACCAGCAAACAGGTGAGCAGACCGCAGAAAAACACCGGGATGGTCACGGGCAGCATACGCATGAAAAACTCACCAAAATGCCAGCCCGCGGCTTTGGCGATGATCAGGTTTTGCGGCTCGCCCACCATGGTCATCACGCCGCCGAGCGCGGTGCCGATGCTGGCATGCATCATCAGGCTACGCAGAAATCCTCGGAATTGTTCGAGCACTTCTTTGTTGTGTATGTCGATATGGCTATCGTCCAGCACATCACTATCGCCCGGTCGGGCCGATGCCACCCGGTGATAAATACCGTAAAAGCCTACCGCGACACTGATGATGACCGCGACGACGGTCAGCGCATCGAGAAATGCCGATAAAAAAGCGGCTGCGAGACAAAACGCGGCCGATAGCAGCATCTTGCTTTGAATGGTCAGCAGCAAGCGAGTGAAAATGAACAGCAGCAACTGCTTCATAAAATAGATACCGGCCACCATGAATATAAGCAGCAACAGCACTTCGAGGTTGCTGGCAATCTCCTCGCGGACATGTTCCGCGCTGGTCATGCCAATCATTACGCCTTCAATCGCCAGCAGACCGCCGGGAAGCAGGGGATAGCATTTCAGCGCCATCGCCAGCGTAAAGATAAATTCCGCCACCAACAGCCATCCGGCAATGAACGGGTTGAAGAAAAAAACGATAGGGTTGATTGCCAAAAAGACAATCATCGTCAGCTTGTACCAGCCCGGTGACTGGCCAAGAAAATTGCGCCATAGCGCACGAGAGGTTGATATTTCCACGACAGATTTCCGATCCCGTCAAAAGTAAGTAGTCCTGAAGATGAATAAGGGAGTATCGGTGTTCAGGCCGCTACAGGCAAGCAAAGCCGGGGCAGACTAAATTTTTAAAATTAAACAGGGATCCCCTTTTAATTGCGGCGATGCGCTATCTGCCGTTTATTGGCTCTGGTATGATGAGTGCCATATTTGCAACGCTGTGTAATGGAAATCTCACTATGGTCATTAAGGCGCAGAGCCCGGCGGGTTTCGCGGAAGAGTACATCATTGAAAGTATCTGGAATAACCGCTTTGCACCGGGAACTATCCTGCCCGCAGAGCGTGAACTTTCAGAACTGATTGGCGTTACGCGCACCACCTTACGTGAAGTGTTGCAACGTTTAGCTCGCGACGGCTGGTTGACCATTCAGCATGGCAAACCGACTAAAGTGAATAATTTCTGGGAAACGTCGGGTCTTAATATTCTTGAAACCCTGGCGCGTCTTGATCACGATCGTGTCCCTCAGCTGATTGATAATCTTCTTTCTGTGCGCACCAACATTGCGACCATTTTCATCCGTACCGCGTTCCGTCAGCATCCGGAAGAGGCGATGAAAGTGCTGGCGACAGCGCGTGAAATCGAAGACCACGCCGACGCCTTTGCCGAACTCGATTACAGCATCTTCCGTGGTCTGGCCTTTGCTTCCGGCAACCCGATTTATGGTCTGATCCTCAATGGGATGAAAGGGCTGTATACCCGCATTGGCCGTCATTATTTCGCCAATCCGGAAGCGCGCAGCCTGGCGCTGGGCTTCTACCATCAACTGGCGAAAGTCTGCGAGCAAGGTCTGCACGAGCAGGTGTATGAAACGGTGCGTCGCTACGGTCACGAATCCGGTCTGGTCTGGCATAAAATGCAGAAAACACTGCCGGGCGATTTAGCGATTCACGGTCGTTAATCAAGTCAGTGATGTGATTTTGTAGGTCCGGTAGCTTAACGCCACCGGGCATTAAAAAGCCGGGTGAGAACCCGGCTTTGCTGTTTCTGGTTACAACAGATTTTGTCTTGGCGGGCAGCGTTCCAGCAGTTCCACACTGCCATCGGCATTCTGTTGTTCCAGCATCACATCAAACCCCCACAGACGATGCACATGCTTGAGCACTTCCCGACGGCCCATATCCAGTGGCGCGCGGTTATGCGGCACATAACGTAACGTCAGCGAGCGATCGCCACGCAGATCCACATTCCACACCTGAATATTCGGCTCCAGGTTGCTGAGGTTGTACTGCGACGACAGCCGGTTGCGGATTTCGCGATAGCCTTCTTCGTTATGAATCGCTGAGATTTCCAGATAGTTGTTGTGATCGTCATCGAGCACCGTGAATAGACGGAAATCACGCATCACTTTCGGCGACAGGAACTGGCTGATAAAGCTCTCATCTTTAAAGTCACGCATCGCGAAATGCAGCGTCTCCAGCCAGTCAGACCCGGCGATATCCGGGAACCAGTATTTGTCTTCTTCAGTAGGCGACTGGCAAATGCGTTTAATGTCCTGGAACATCGCAAAGCCGAGTGCATACGGGTTAATGCCGCTGTACCACGGGCTGTTATACGGCGGCTGGAAGACGACGTTGGTGTGACTGTGCAAAAACTCCAGCATAAAGCGCTCGGTCACTTTGCCTTCGTCATACAGATGATTGAGGATCGTGTAGTGCCAGAACGTGGCCCAGCCTTCGTTCATCACCTGGGTCTGTTTCTGCGGATAAAAATACTGACTGACCTTACGCACAATGCGCAAAATCTCGCGCTGCCAGGATTCCAGTAACGGGGCATTTTTTTCCATAAAGTAGAGCAGGTTTTCCTGCGGCTCGGACGGATAGCGGCGAGCGACTTCAATGGCTTTCTCTTCTTCTTTCTTCGGTAACGTGCGCCACAAGGTATTCACCTGACTTTGCAGATACTCTTCGCGATTTTTCTGCCGCGCCTTCTCTTCCTGCAGTGAGATTTTTTGTGGGCGTTTGTAGCGATCAACGCCGTAATTCATCAGCGCGTGGCAGGAATCCAGCAGTTTTTCCACTTCGTCCACACCGTAGCGCTCTTCGCACTCGGTAATGTATTTCCGCGCGAAAATCAGGTAATCGACAATCGAACTGGCATCGGTCCAGCTGCGGAACAGATAGTTATTTTTGAAGAAAGAGTTATGCCCGTAGCAGGCGTGCGCCATTACCAGCGCCTGCATGGTCATAGTGTTTTCTTCCATCAAATAGGCAATACACGGGTTGGAGTTAATGACGATTTCATACGCCAACCCTTGCTGACCGTGCTTATAGAGCCGCTCGGTTTCGATGAATTTTTTGCCAAACGACCAGTGGGTGTAGTTAATCGGCATCCCGACGCTGGAGTAAGCGTCCATCATCTGCTCGGAGGTGATCACTTCGATTTGGTGAGGATAGGTATCCAGACGGTAGAGTTTTGCCACCCGGTCGATTTCCGCCAGATAGGTATCCAGCAGTTCGAAGGTCCAGTCGGGTCCATCGCTCAGACGTGTGGTGTCCTTATTCATGGAATCAATCGTAGCCATTAGCGCGCCCTCATTGTTGGCGGCCCTCTCTGTCTGGAGAGCCTCAGATCAAGAATAGAACACCCCCGCGCTAACGTGTGAAACACAAATATTTTTCTTCGCGATTTCCCTGCGCCAACGGCGACGATTTTGTTATCTGACAGAATTTTGTGCTGATCAAAATAGCGCGGCAGCAGGAGATTTCGAAAGCATACATACCTTTGTGAAAAGGGCATGTGTGAGGTAAGTCACCATAAAAAAAGCCTATGTTGAATAATATTTTCAACTGGGTTATCAATTTGTAATCAGAAGATTGTTCTTTTACGGATCTGGAGTTGCTATGCGAGTGGTTATCCTCGGAAGTGGGGTAGTGGGCGTGGCCAGCGCCTGGTATTTACGTCAGGCCGGACACGAGGTGACGGTGATTGACCGTGAGCCCGGTCCGGCGCTGGAAACCAGTGCCGCCAATGCCGGACAAATCTCTCCCGGCTATGCCGCGCCGTGGGCCGCACCCGGCGTGCCGCTGAAAGCCATTAAGTGGATGTTTCAACGCCACGCGCCGCTGGCGATAAGTCTGGACGGCACCCAGTTCCAGCTCAAATGGATGTGGCAGATGCTGCGCAACTGCGACACTCGTCATTACATGGAAAACAAGGGTCGCATGGTGCGCCTGGCGGAATACAGCCGTGATTGTTTAATGGCGTTACGCGCCAGCACGGGTATTGAATACGAAGGTCGTCAGGGCGGCACGCTGCAACTGTTCCGCACCGCACAGCAGTATGAAAACGCCACCCGTGACATCGCCGTACTTCAGGATGCAGGCGTGCCGTATCAGTTGCTGGAAGCCAGCCGTCTGGCAGAAGTGGAGCCTGCGCTGGCAGAAGTGGCCCACAAGCTGACTGGCGGTCTGCGTCTACCCAATGACGAAACCGGCGACTGTCAGCTGTTCACCCAACGGCTGGCGAAGATGGCAGAAGAGGCGGGCGTTGTCTTCCGCTACAACACGCCTGTCGATCAGCTGTTGTCGGAAGGGGAGCAAATCTACGGCGTAAAATGTGGCGACGAAATCGTCAAAGCCGATGCCTACGTGATGGCGTTTGGGTCCTATTCCACCTCTATGCTGAAAGGCATTGTCGATATTCCGGTCTATCCTCTGAAAGGCTATTCGCTGACGATCCCGGTGAAAGATGACGATGGCGCCCCGGTTTCGACTATTCTTGATGAAACCTACAAAATAGCGATCACGCGCTTCGAGCAGCGTATCCGTGTAGGGGGCATGGCGGAAATCGTCGGTTTCAATACAGAACTCCTGCGCGCCCGCCGTGAAACACTGGAAATGGTGGTGCGTGATTTGTTCCCGCGCGGGGGCCACGTCGAACAAGCGACGTTCTGGACAGGGCTGCGCCCAATGACCCCGGACGGCACGCCGATTGTGGGTCGCACACCGTATAAAAATCTGTGGCTGAACACCGGACACGGCACGCTGGGCTGGACCATGGCTTGCGGCTCCGGGCAGCTATTGAGTGATTTGTTGACGGGCCGTACACCTGCCATTGGGTATGATGATTTGGGCGTCGCCCGCTATCAGGCAGGCTACACGCCGTCGCGCCATACGCATTTGCACGGCGCGCATAATTAAGGAGCAGTTATGTCTCGTCCCATTGTTGCCAGCCTCGATTTACAGGCGCTGCGGCAAAATCTGACCGTGGTTCGCTCTGCCGCACCCGACGCGCGTGTCTGGTCGGTGGTGAAAGCGAATGCGTACGGCCACGGAATTGAACGCATCTGGAGCGCGTTGAACGATACTGACGGCTTTGCGTTATTGAATCTTGAAGAAGCGGTTCTGCTGCGTGAGCGTGGCTGGAAAGGGCCAATTCTGATGCTCGAAGGTTTTTTCCACGCCGATGATCTGCCGCTTTATGATCAATATCGTCTGACTACCACCGTTCACAGCAACTGGCAGTTGAAAGCGCTGCAGAACGCAAAACTGAAAGCGCCGCTGGACGTATACGTCAAAGTGAACAGCGGCATGAATCGTCTGGGGTTCACGCCTGACAAAGTGCATACCGTCTGGCAGCAGTTGCGCGCCATGAGCAACGTGAGTGACATGACATTGATGTCACATTTTGCCGATGCCGAAAACCCGGACGGCATAACCGAAGCCATGGCGAGCATTGAACAGGCAGCGGAAGGGCTGGACTGCCCACGATCGTTGTCAAACTCCGCCGCCACGTTATGGCATCCGGAAGCGCATTTCGACTGGGTACGTCCAGGGATTGTGCTGTACGGCGCATCGCCATCCGGCAAATGGCAGGATATAGCCAACAGTGGGCTGAAACCGGTGATGACCTTGAACAGTGAAATCATTGCCGTACAGAATCTCAAACCGGGCGATACCGTCGGCTACGGGCGTTTATACAAAGCTCAACAGGAGCAACGTATCGGTATCGTGGCCTGTGGTTATGCCGATGGTTATCCGCGTAACGCGCCAGATGGTACACCCGTGCTGGTGGACGGTATTCGCACCGGAACAGTAGGGCGTGTGTCGATGGACATGCTGGCAGTGGATTTAACGCCGTGCCCGCAGGCAGGCATTGGTACGCCCGTTGAACTGTGGGGCAAAGAGATCAAAATCGATGATGTTGCGAGCCGCTGTGGCACCGTGGGTTATGAACTCATGTGCGCCCTGGCGTTGCGCGTGCCAGTTGTGACAGTGTAACGATTAAAATACCTTCCCGGCTGGGAAGGTATACACATCTTGTTTCTTCTCAGTGTCAATGAACAACGGCTACGCGTTTTTCATTGACCTGTGCGGCTACAATCTGATTGCCCTGTTTCAGGTAATCAATTACGGCGTCAGACAAGTTATACCCGCCTTTGACCTGCTTGTTTTTGCCCTCAGTGAATGCGGCGAAACCATCCCCGCCAGGAGCGAGGAAACCGTTTGTAGCGACACGATAGACGGTAGAATCGACAATTTGCTTACCATTGAGCGTAAAGGACACCACCCGTTGCCCAACTGGTTTATTTGGGTCGTAACGCATTTCCGCGCCTTTTGACATCTGCAGCACGCCGTTGGTCAGTGAGGCGCTATGCTCCATCAGGCTGCGCAGTGATTTGCCGGATAAATCCATCACCGTCAACTCATTCGGGAAAGGAAATGCGCTGATGATATCGCCAAGAGTAATCGGCCCGGCGTTCAGATCGGCCCGCAATCCTCCCGAATTGGTCAATGCTATTTGCGCATCCGGCGCGGCGGCAAGCATGGCGTCGGTAAACAGATTGCCCAGTGAGGACGATTCGCCATAGGCTCGAGTGAGAGTGATTGGGGTTTCACCCACCTTTTGCTGCACAACGGATGACAGCTTCTTATTCCAGCCATCAATCACGTTCTGAGTCTGCGGGTCAGGCTTCCATTCATCGGCGTAAAGCGTTTTGAGTTCGAAGTTTTCAACGTTATGGCGGTGGGTTTGGGTATTGACGTCGAGCACTAATTTACCAATATCAATCCCGCCGCTGTCTGTGGACAGCACCAGCGTGTTACCCACTTTGATGGGTTCCGGCGTGCCGACATGGGCATGACCGGTGATCAGAATATCGAGACCTTTAACCTGTTTTGCGGTCTGAATATCTTTATCGAGTGCACGCCGGACGTCGGTATTACCGAGACTGGATTGACGAGCAGGGAAACCTTCATGCATCAGCGCGACGGTGATATCCACTTTGGAGTGAATTTCATCCAGATAGCGCTGCAAATATTTCACTTCATCCCGCGCTTCAATCCCCTGGCGCATCGGCGCTGAGACGGTATCGTCAAAGGCAAAGACTCCATGTAAGCCGATAACACCAATTTTTACGCCATCCTTTTCCAGAATGGTGTAAGGCTTATTCCAGAAAGGCATGTCGCTGTGTTGATAAAAAACATTGCCAAGCAGAATAGGGAATTTCGCCTGGCTGAACTGCAAAAGGGTATTATCCCAGCCGTGATCAAACTCATGATTTCCCACCGACGCGGCGTCCACCGACATGGTATTCATAATGTCGATAATAGCTTTACCTTTTGTCAGGCTGCTGATGTAAGGACCCGTGAAATAATCCCCCGCATCAAAATAAAATGTCGCTTTATTGAGCAATTTTTCCTGCTTTACGAATGTCGAAATATTGGCAAACCCACCCACATCTCGTTTCCCATCCGCGATGTAAGGCACTTTGTAGGGTTCAACATGCGCATGCAGATCGTTTGTATAAATAATGGTGACATTCTGCGCAAAACTCTGGCTAACAAACCCCAGCATCAGGGCGACAGCAATAACTGATTTTTTCATACCCACTCCATTTGCATTGAAAAGAATGGGCTCATTCTGGCGGCGGAATAAACGAAAGTTGTGAGTCTCTTCACATTCGGATGTGCAGAGAACGCCCTATAACTGTCGACTGACAAAAAGTGGGGGTATACGGCGATGGAAAGCCAGCTCAACATCCGAATGAATGTCTGTAAAAGTTGGTCATGCCCTAATCTTGGCGTGACGGATGCCAGCGATTATATTTATCCGGTTTATCGACTGGGGTATACGGCACTGGAATGTCAGAAATGCGGCAGTCTTCCACCCTTATTTGATGAAGCGGAATGTAACGCCTGGTTCTCCCGGTTGATGAAGGAAAAACTCGGTGCAACAGGGTTAGGGTGTCCGCACTGTTTCAATCCCGACGTGATTCGCTACGGCAAAACAAATGCTGGTAATGCCCGCATGCAGTGTCGCGCTTGCCGAAAAACGTTTACGCCCCATCAAGTTACTCCCCGTCAGAGTGAGAATATTCAGCAGGTTTTGAGCCAACTGAGTGTAGGGGATCACCAGAGTGAAACCCCTGCGTACCGGACGCTAACGCAGGCTATGGGTTGGTGTGAGGGGGCGCTGCATGACACTTTTTCCGTAGTCAGGCAGATTGCGACCCAGATTTTTATTCTGCCTTTTCAGGGCAAAATGGCGCAACAAAAGCTCTACACGATCGTCAGTACCGATGCTGATTCCGGGCGTGTTTTGCAGGTATCGACAAATTATTCCCCCTGGAAGACCAGCGAGGCATTGTGTTATCGAGGGGGAGAATCGATGGTTCAGGAACGAGTCAATCCCTGCACGGTTGAGCATATTCGGCAGCAAGAAGGGCAGTTTATGCAGCGCAGTCAGTTCGATGAAATTGATTACGGCAGGGCGCAACTGAAAGAGAATTCACAGGGCTGCATCGTTCGGCCTGTGGTGGCTATCCACGGACATTTCCAGCGCTTAAAACGCCGCTACCCGCGCGTGTCGGATCATTATCTTATGCATGAATGTATGCTTCGCGGGGCTGCTATTACAGCGTGGGCGCCAGAAGTTCGGTCGGGCGCAACGCACCTCTGGTTTGTGGTTGAAGACACATCCGAAATCGCCATGCCCGAAATGGAATTTCGTCATACCGGAACCTGGCGTATCGGCTGGTGGACAAATCAGTGGCAACGCTGGAGTCGCGGGGATGCCCATAAAATGATCGCGCTCTTGACCGGGCAAAAGCAGGTTGTCCACCCGGCAGCCGTTTCCCTCCGGACATGTCAGCAGTTTTACGACTGGCTCATGGCGCATCCCTGGCATCAACATAGTGGAAAATTCAGCGCCAGAACGTTGAGTGCTCAGTTAGTTTGTCTTGCCTACAGCTACAATCAGCAGCATCAGGCTGTGGCGACAGAAAAATAACCGCACCGGGAGAACCCGGTGTGGCTGTTTTATTCGACTTCTTCTTCGGCAACGCGGACACCGACTTTCAGCACTGAATTCTCTTCTTTCTCGGCGACGGTCCAGATCATCCCCGCAAACTCAACCTGGTCACCGACAACGGGCGCGGCACCGAGCAGGTACTGTACGATTTCACCCAATGACTGCTGGCCTTCACGGAATTCTTCTCCGCCGTCGAGACCGTAAATCACCGCCACATCGGCGAATTTAGCGCTGGCTTCGAGGATAAAGTCACCAAAGAAGCGTTGATCCAACGCTACCGGCGGCGACTGGCTGAACAGCTTGCCGAGTGAGGGTAAATCGCGTTCGCGGCCAATCACGCACAGCACATCGCCTTCGCGCAGACGCGTGCTGCCGGTTGGGTCCAGCATCACATTGTCGCGAAACAGCGCCGCAATGCGTGTGTCGCGAGGCATATGCAAATCACGCAGTGCGGCACCTACACACCATTTATCCGCGCTGAGCTGATAAACAAACTGCTCCCACGGGTTCTCCGGGTGAATATCTAACCCGACGCGCGAAACCGGCCAGCCGACAGGTGGCACCACTACTTTGGCTTTTTTTGCCGCCCAGGAGAGCGACGTTCCCTGCAACAGCAATGAAATCAGCACCACGAAGAAGGCGACGTTAAAGAACAGACGGGCATTATCAAGCCCGGCCATCATCGGGAACACCGCAAGAATGATAGGCACGGCGCCGCGCAGGCCAACCCAACTGATAAACACCCGTTCGCGCAGGTTGAACCCACGGAACGGCAGCAGGCCAATAAACACCGATAACGGACGCGCGAAGAAAATCATCCCCGCCGACAGCATCAGTGCCGGAATGGCGATCGGCAGTAAATCGGACGGCGTAACCAGCAGGCCGAGCACCAGGAACATCCCGATTTGCGCCAGCCACGCCAGACCATCAAAGTTCTGCAAAATCGCGTAGCGGTTGCGGATAGGGCGGTTGCCAAGCAGGAAACCACACAAATAAACCGCCAGAATGCCGCTGCCATCAAGGGCAGTGGTCACGGCGAAAATCATGATCCCGCCGCTTAACGCCAGTAGCGGATAAAGCCCGGCAGGGAGGGAAAGACGGTTAATCATTTGCAGCAGCAGATAGCCGCCGCCGAGACCCATCAGAATCCCCAGGCCGAACTGCTGAATAATATGCACGGCAAACATCCAGTTCAGCCCCACCTCGTGCTGCTGGATCATCTCAATAAGAGTGATGGTCAGAAACACCGCCATCGGGTCGTTACTGCCGGATTCAATTTCCAGCGTCGAGCCAACACGTTCGTTGAGGCCTTTGCCGCCGAGCAGGGAGAACACTGCCGCGGCATCGGTCGAGCCGACAATTGCGCCAATCAACATGCCTTCAATCAAATCGAGGTGGAACAACCAGGCGGCCATCATGCCAGTCAGGCCGGAGGTGATCAGTACGCCGACCGTCGCCAGCGACAGCGCCGGGCCGAGTGCAACACGAAACGAACTCGCCTGGGTACGCATCCCGCCATCCAGCAGGATTACCGCTAGCGCGAGGTTACTGATCATGTAAGCGAAGGGGTAATTATCAAACGGAATACCGCCGATGCCGTCGATTCCGGCAAGCATGCCGATGGCAAGGAAGATAACCAGAATCGGTATCCCGAGCCGGGAAGAAAAAGAACTGAGTAAAATACTGCAGGTGACCAGCACCGAACCCAGAATAAACAGACTGATTATTGCCCCGGCATCCAACGTTCACGTACTCCCTTGATCGCGTGAATTGATATTCAAACGTTATCATATAAGTCCGTGAAACGATGGATCTATCAGAGCTATGAATGCAATTTTTATTCGCTGAGGATCGGATGGCCCGAAATCGACAACGTAGTGGCCTTTTCGCCGTGAACGAGGCGGGCCTGAGCGCCGAGCGGAATCGTCACCGTGCGCTGTTCGTGACCAAAATCCAGCCCGCTGATAACCGGAATGTTCAGCCGCGATTGCAGATATTCGATCATCACCGGCAAATCATAACCCGCGTCGTAGTCGTTCGGTTCTGCACCGCTAAAACTACCGAGCACAATCGCCCGCTGGCGGCTCAAAATGCCGGCATGGAAAAGTTGAAGCAACATGCGCTCGACGCGGAATGGATGTTCGTTGATATCTTCCAGCACCAGAATGCCGTCGTGAATTTCGGGTAGCCAAGGCGTGCCGACCAGCGACGCCAGCATCGCCAAATTCCCGCCCCATAGCGTGCCTTTCACATCACAAGCCGGGCCGTTGCCCTGCCATTCAAGGTTAAATTCCGGGTTACGCAGTGCGCGCCAGAAGTGATCGATTGTGAAATTATTCAGCGTCTCAGCACCGAAATTACCGGCTAACATTGGTCCGCTGAATGTCATCACGCCTTTGCACAGCAGTGCCATCTGCACAGCGGTGAAATCACTGTGACCGCAAATCAGCAGCGGCGAATGTTGTTGGCGCTCAGCAAGTGCCTGCCAGTCGATCATGTCCAGTAAGCGGCTGGCACCGTAACCGCCACGCACCGCCAGGACAATGATGTTTTCACCTGTGAGCTGGGCCAACGCAGCAATATCTTCAGCACGTTCGCTCTCCGTACCGGCAAAACGCTGCTGACGGCGTGCGAGAATAGACTGATTTTTGACTTCATGCCCGGACGCATTCAGGCGCTCAATACCGCGTGCAGCGGCCTGCTGGTTAGTGCAATAGCCTGATGGCGCAATCAGATGAAACAGACTCATGGCAATTCCTTGCTGATAACTAAACGGTTATCATGCCGTTTGAATATCGTGTTGTCATTAGCTCGCACACTTCAGTGAAAAGGAAAGAAGCGTGAAATTGAGATGGTTTGCTGTTTTATTTGTTGTTTTGCTTGCTGGATGCAGTTCGAAGCCGAAATACGATTACCGGAATCCCCCTTATGACCCAACCGTCCCGGTTCAGCGGTCGATGCAGTGGATGCCCATCAGCCAGAAAGCCGGTGCGGCCTGGGGACTGGATCCCAAATTCATTACCGCCATTATTGCGGTGGAATCGGGCGGTAACCCTAATGCGGTGAGCAAATCCGGTGCTGTGGGCTTAATGCAGCTTAAACCGTCTACTGCCGGGCGCGAAGTGTATCGCTATATGGGATGGGGCGGTGACCCGTCGGTCAGTGAACTTAAAAATCCTGAGCGCAACATCTCTATGGGGACTGCGTACTTCAGCATTCTGGAGCACGGGGTGCTTGCCGGAATCAAAGACCCGGAAGTCATGCAGTACGCGCTGGTGACGTCTTACGTTAACGGGGCAGGCGCGCTGTTGAGAACCTTCTCCTCCGACCGTAAAAAGGCGATTTCGGAAATCAACAGCATGGATAAAGAAGAGTTCTTCGATTACATCGTCAAAAATCACCCGTCGTCGCAGGCCCCTCGCTATATCTGGAAAGTGCAAAAGGCCATGGACGCGCAATAGACTAACGAACTTTACTGGCGCGTTCTCGCGCCTCACGCTCCAGGGAGAAAATAATGCGCTGGAGCGTGCGTTCAATCGCCGGGCTGACGTTAAGAAAGCGAAAACTCAGCCGCGGCGTACTGATCGTCTCATTTTTGCTGTCCACCACTTTACGTTCGCTGAGCGAAATCAGCTGTACGTCGAAATGAAATTTCCCCCATTCTCCCATATCCAGTTCCATCTGCGGGATCATCACACCTGCTGTCAGAGCCGGTGGTGGCGCTTCATCCATTAACGCCCCCATGCCGCCGAGCGACAGATCGAACAGACGAAAACGGATATCACTTCTGTCCGCAAGCTTTGCCCTACCGTAATAGACAGGATGGAGCGGGGCGGTGATACGGAAATATTCCCGGCGCTGGACAAACCACAGCGACGGCGGAACCGGCATCGTAAAGGCAGGCAAATCGAGGAACCGACCATCACTGACCTTCGGCACAATGAATTCGACTTTCGCGCCCTGCGTTTCTGCGGAAATAGTGATGTTTTCCGCGCGCTGAACGGCACGGTTTTCATACTCCTGGCTGCCGTAGTCAATGATCAGCGCATGAGAAGAGATGTCGAGAATGCGGCTAATAAATTGCGACGTTCCCCAGGAAACGCGCAACGGAATGCGATCGCGGTGCAGATCGCGAAGAACATTTAACACTGCCAGCGGATTTTGTTTAAGGAATTGCTCATTGTAATGACTCACGCCAGGTGGCTCCTTATCGACAGAGGATTGATAGACTATCGGCAGCGGCAAACAGAACTTAATACAAACGGGTGAAAATATTTCTGTCGATAAAAATTTCAGTCAGTTTCCCTTATTTTCAGAATACATACCTATACTTAAGGGAACCGGCGCGTAGAATATACGCGTGTTTATTGAGGTTATTTTTTTATTTGGAGGATGGTTAAAATGGGTATTCTGACCTGGATTGTATTCGGACTGATTGCGGGTATTATTGCGAAATTGATTATGCCGGGTCGTGACGGCGGCGGCTTCATTCTAACCTGTATTCTGGGTATTGTGGGTGCTGTCGTAGGTGGCTGGTTGGCGACCATGTTTGGGATTGGTGATGTGTCAGGCTTCAACCTGCACAGTTTCCTGGTGGCGGTTGTCGGTGCCATCGTGGTGCTGGTGGTCTTCAGACTGCTGCGCCGCAACGCATAATAACCTGACGTATTAACATAGGCAGCCTTGTGGCTGCCTTTGTCGTTTTTATATCAATCAGAAATCATATCCGACGGTCGCAATCACCGAACGCTCAGCACCCCAATAGCAGTTATTGGTGCCATAGCAGCCGGAGATATATTCCCGGTCGGTAAGATTATTCGCATTGACCTGTAAATACGCGCCTTTCAGGGCCGATGTCCAGGCTCCCAAATCAGCACGTACCATCGCATCAATCAATGTCGTGGACGGCAGACGTTCGGTATTCGCGTCGTCAGCCCACTGTTTGCCAATATAGCGCACGCCCGCTCCGGCACTGATGCCGAAATCGAACTTATAGTGCGCCCATAATGAAGCCATCTGGTCTGGCGTCAGTTGCGGCGTATTGTCGTCGGTGCCATCTTTGGTATCCGCAAAGCGCAGACGGTTCCAGGTGTAACCGGCAATAGTGCTCAGACGTGGCGTCAGTTGATTACGTGCTTCCAGCTCAACACCCTGTGAATGCACTTTTCCGGCAGGCAGGAAAGTCGCAGTGCCAATATTGGTGTCGCGCGTTGCCACATCTTTTTGCGTCAGGTCGTACATCGCAATGCTGTACATATCTGCCGTTCCAGGCGGCTGGAATTTCAGACCTGCTTCGTACTGTTCCGCCGTTGTGGGTTTCAGCAGATTGCCGTCGGGGCCTGAGAGCATCGCTGGCGTGATCGCCTGGCTGTAGCTCATATAAGGTGACAGGCCATTTTCGAACGCATACAGCAGGGAGGCGCGACTGCTGATGTGGTCGTCAGAACGACGCGCAGACGTACCAAAGGTGTCGCTGACCTGTTCAGACACGATACGGTCATAGCGTCCGGACAGATTAGCGTGCCAGCGGTTCCACACCATCTCGTCCTGCAAATATACGCCCGCCTGGTAATAACGACGGTTGTTGTCATCGCTGTAAGTCACGGTATGGCCGGTTTGCGGGGTATAACCGCTCCACGGATCTAACGGATTTGCGCCGCCTGCACCGGTCCACAGATCATTGCGGAAACGATGATATTCGCCTCCCAGCACCACGGTGTGCTGCACCTCGCCAGTGTTGAAATCCGCTTTAACACGGTTATCCGTCGACCAGCCATCAAGCGAGCCTTTCGAGCCGCTGTAGCCGCGTGCGAGCATATCGCTGTCGCCAATCCAGCCGACCTGATAAACCTGATCCAGTTTCACATCGGAATGGGTATAGCTGCCGCTCGAATGCACCGACCAGACGTCGTTGAACTGGTGATCGAAATCATAGCTGTAAATTTGTTCGCGACGCTGATAGCCATCGCCTGGATCACCTTCGTTGGTGCTGTTACTGAGCTTGCGACCGTTGTGTTCATAGCGTGTGCCATCCAGCGGCAGCGAGCCGTGATAGCCCCCGACGGATCTTTTTGCAGATAGGCACGTAACAGCAGGCTGGTGTCGGCATCCGGTTGCCATAAAAGCGACGGCGAAATCGCGTAGCGCTCTTCGCGGGTGTTATCGAACTGCGTGTCGGTATTGCGGGTGATACCGGTGATGCGGTATGCCCACTGGTCATTAATCGCGTCGGTATAATCAAACGCCGCGCCTTTGGTGTTCTGTGTGCCGCCAAACGCCTGAATGTGGCCTTCGGAGGTAAACTGCGGGCGCTTAGAGGTCAGGTTGACCAGCCCGCCCGGCACGCTTTGTCCGTACAGGGCAGAAGAGGGACCTTTGATCACATCAATGCGGTCAAGAAACCACGGGTCAATCTGAATGACGTTGTGACTGCCGCCGTCGCTCATCAGGCGCATGCCGTCGAGGAAGATATTATCCACATCGCCGCCGTGATAGCCGCGCAGAGAAATGGCGTCAAAGCGGGTAGCGGCGCCGCCGAAGGTGCTGTACACGCCTGGGGTATAGCTCAATGCCTGACTGACGTTGGTCACGCCCTGATCTTCCATCTGCTGACGCGTCACGATGGAAACCGACTGTGCGGTGGTGATCAGCGGCTGATCGGTTTTGGTCGAACCGGTCGAGGTTTTAGCGGTGTAGCCTTCGGTCTTAGCCGTTGCCGATTCAACCGGCTGGGCGGTGACGACGACCGTTTCTTCTGCGAAAGACGAGCAAGGGAACGCCAGCGCCAGGGCGCAAAGCACCGACGAGCGTTTGAGAAGCAGTGTGTTATTCATCGCATAATCCTGAGTAACACGGCCTGGCACTCCTGTGCGCCACCGTGTCAAAACGTGCGAAAATGTCAGTTTTCGTTAAAAAGAATGCGAATTATTATTGTTTGCGTTAATTGAATCAAGCGAAGAAATGGCGTGCAAGGCGCGAGGATGCCCTGCTTTATCTCAGGTTTTAAGGGACAAACGCAGCAACGAAGGGCGACGGAAGATAAATCGCTTGTTGGACCTGCTACCAGAATTGGTAGCAGGGGAGTTGATGTTTATTGCCCGGTGGCCCGGGCAAAAAAGGGCTGTTGTAGGCCCTGCAAGCGTAGCGCCGCCGGGCGAACCTCGCAGGAATTACTGCGTCTTCTCAACCGGAGCGGTTGAAGGTGCAGGTGCTGCGGTGGTGACCGGAGCCGCACTGGCCGCAGGGGTTGGTCGCGTTTTCGGCACATCATCGCACGGTTTTTCTTTCGGGCAGATCAAATCGAGCATTTTCAGCGTCACGCCGTTGCTCCAGCCGAAACCGTCCTGTAACGGATATTCTCCGCCACCGCCGCCTGTACCGGTCGAAGTAATGTCATATTTCTCGACCAGTTTCTGCTGGCTGTCATAGGTGTGCTGGACGTTGGTCAGGAATCGCCATGACACTTCCATCGCGATTTTATCCTTGCCGTAGTTTTGCAGCCCTTCGGTAGCGACCCATTGCAGCGGCGCCCAGCCGTTCGGCGCATCCCATTGTTGACCGCTGTTCACGGTTGTGGTCGTGATGCCACCCGGTTTCAGCAGACGTGATTCTGTCGCAGCAGCGACTTTATCCGCCCGGTAATTTGACGCCGCATTGACATACAATGGGAACAGTGCGGCGGCGGTCAACTGATTACGCACCTTATGGGTTTTCAGATCGTAATCGGCGTACCAGCCCTCTTTGTCATTCCACAGATGCTGTTCCATCGCTTTCTGGCGCTCACTCGCCATCGTGTCATAGCGTGTCGCTTTGGCGTCGTCGCCTGCGGCTTTGCTGGCCGTTGCGATGATTTTTTCCATCTTGAACATCAGCGCATTCAGGTCAACGGGCACAATGCTGGTGGTGCGAATGGTGCTGAGTTTTTGCGGGTCATCCATCCAGCGCGAGCTGAAATCCCAGCCGGAAGCCGCTGCTGAACGTAGATCGCGGTAGATTTCCGTTGCCGGACGATTCGGGTTGCTTTTCGCGGTGTTCACATCGTCAAGCCAGGATTCTGGACGCGGGGTATCTTTGTCATCCCAGTAGCGGTTGAGGATCGCCCCGTCATTGAGTTTCACCACGCGCTTATTGGCGTCGCCGTTTTGCAGTGAATCTTGGCCGTCCATCCAGTAGGCGTGCTCTTTTTCCATCTGCGGCAGATAGGTTTTCAGCGCATCGCGATCATGGGTTGCCAGCAGTTCGACCATCAGCGAGAAAAACGGCGGCTGCGAACGGCTCAGGTAATAGGTGCGGTTGCCGTTCGGAATATGGCCCCAGGTGTCAATTTCGTAGGCGAAGTTGGCAACCATATCTTCGATTTTGTCCCAGTGGCCGCTTTCAGCCAGCCCGAGCATCGTGAAATAGCTGTCCCAGTAATACACTTCACGGAAGCGCCCGCCGGGCACAACATAAGGTTTTGGCAGGGGCAGCAACGAGTCCCATTTTGCGGCGCTGTCCGTGGTGCGCGTCAGCACCGGCCACAGGCCGTCAATATGCTCGCGAAGGCTTTGACCCTTCGGCGGCACATACTTGTCTTTTTCCTGCGGCATCGTGAAATTCACTTCGACAAAATGGCGCAGGTCAAAACTGCTCTGATTCCGCTGCATCCGGTAATCGGCCAGGATCATCAGCGGATCGCCTTTTGGCACCGCATCGGCGAACGTTTTCTGATCGGAAAACAGCTTCGCGCTCTGCACGTCATTAAACAGCGGGCCCAATAAAATATCCGGCGACTGAGGCGTGGCAGGGGTATCTTCCGCCTGAGCATGAGCCAGGCTCAAAGAAAGCAGCGCACCACCCAGTGCGAATCGCAGGGCGAGGTACAGCGAGTCAGGACGGCGCAAAACGGGTTTATTCATTGTTAACTCTCCTTTTTAGATGCGCAGATTCCGCTGTTTACAACCATAGACGAATATCGGCACCGATGCGTGTCGAGGTTAACGTTTTGCGCCTTTCCAGACAAATTCCCGTTGCTCAGCAATGTGAGGGCGAAAACAAAAATTCCGGCTAAATATCGGTCTTAACCCTCACAGATCACATAAAGCAAAAAACATAAGAAATTAGCAAAAAAACATAATGGATAACCTTTCTCCGGTTATGCAAAAAATAACGGCACATAAGAAACCGGTTCCATAACATAATACTGATGGGGAGTCATATCGTGGCAGGAGAAAAGTTATCTGTCAGAGAAAAAGTCGGCTATAGCCTTGGCGACGCCGCAAGCCATATTGTTTTTGATTCTTCGGTGGCGATCCTTGCGTATTACTACACCGATGTTTATGGCTTACCCCCAGCCGTCATGGGGACGATGTTTTTATTGGTGCGCTTATTAGATGCCATAACCGATCCGATTATGGGTGCCATTGCGGATGCCACCTCGACCCGCTGGGGCCGCTTCCGGCCTTGGCTGCTCGCGATCTGTGTGCCTTTCGCGGTAAGCTGCGTGCTGGTCTATTCCATTCCGTCCTTTAGTGACAGCGGGAAAATTGTCTACGCAGTTGGCGCATATATCTTCATGACGTTGATGTATACGGCGATTAATATTCCGTATTGTTCACTTGGCGCGGCATTAACCACCGATCCCGGTGAAAGTCTTTCATTACAATCCTGGCGTTTTGCCATTGCGCCTATTGGCGGCGCATTAGGTACAGCGTTTATTTTACCGCTGTCCGATTTCCTTTATCCAGGTGACAGAGCTACCGGCATTCAGGTATCGATGGGGATATTTGGCGTAATTGGTTGCCTGATGTTTATTGCCTGTTTCTTTACCACCCGCGAACGCGTCCAGCCGATTAAAGAAGAAAACCTGAATATCGCCCGCGATGTCAAAATACTGTTCCGCAATGAGCAGTGGTGGGTGTTGTCGGTGTATAACTTCACGATGCTGGTGGCGGTGGTGATCCGCGGTGGCGCAGTGGTGTATTACGTCAACAGCGTGCTCGGCAAGGGCGCGGATATCATTACCTGGTTTATGCTTGGCGGCATGTTTGCTTCAATGTTCGGATCGGTGCTCGCCAAACCCTTCGGCACGCGCTTCTGTAAGGTGAAATTCTCGTTCTGGATAAACATGCTCAACGCCGCCCTCGGCGTGGCCTGTTTCTGGCTGCCGATTCAGTATTGGGTGCTGCCGCTGATTTTCCACATTCTCATCCAGCTTGTGCAGGGCGGAAATGCCGCATTGCAGTGGTCGATGATCACCGATACCAACAACTACGGCGAATGGAAAACCCAGCGTCGTATTACCGGTATGAACGTCGCCGCCAATATTTTCGTCATCAAGCTCGGCGTGGCGGTGGGCGGGGCGATCCTCGGTTGGGTGCTGGCGTATTACAACTACGCTTCCAGCAGTCACGTTCAGTCCACGGAAGCCATCAACGGTATCATCATGTTGTTCTCAGTCATTCCTTCGGTGTTCTACGTGTTGACGGCGATTGCGATCCGCTTCTATCGCCTCAACAACGAGCGCATGAACACGGTTGTCACTGATTTGAACCGTGGCGCGTTTGCCGACTCCTGATAGGCCACGGCGGTAACGGGAAGCGCTTCCGTTACCGCTTTAGGTGACATCTTCATCTGTTTATCGTTTTTCTGTCATTAAAGCGTCACGCGCAACGTTGTTAATAACCACGGCGAAAACAAGCAACGTGGAACTCTTATGAACAACGCTCGCGCACTCTTTTCCCTGAACGATTACCCGGTTCAACCGCAGCTCGTCCATGCTCATCAGCGTAAAGTGCTGAGCGTGAAAAACTTATGCAAGTCGTACAATGCGCATCAGACGGTGCTGAACGACATTAATTTTGACCTGCATGCGGGCGAAATGGTGGGGATCGTCGGGCGTTCGGGGGCGGGGAAATCCACGCTGCTGCACGTATTGAACGGCACGCATACCGCGACCTCCGGCGAAATGCTGAGTTACCCGGAAGTCGGTCTCCCGCATGATGTTTCCGGCCTGAGCGGACGCGCGCTGAATCAGTGGCGCAGCGAATGCGGCATGATTTTCCAGGACTTCTGTCTGGTGCCGCGCTTAGACGTGCTGACCAACGTACTGCTGGGCCGCCTGAGCCAGACCTCAACGCTCAAATCCCTGTTTAAAGTGTTCTCCGACGACGACCGCGCCCGTGCCATTGCGCTGCTCGAATGGATGAACATGCTGCCGCATGCACTCCAGCGCGCGGAAAATCTCTCCGGTGGGCAAATGCAGCGTGTGGCGATTTGCCGCGCCCTGATCCAGAACCCTTCCATCTTGCTGGCCGACGAACCTGTGGCCTCGCTCGACCCGAAAAACACCCAGCGCATCATGAACGTGCTGCGCGAAGTCAGCGAGCAGGGCATCAGCGTGATGGTCAACCTGCACTCGATTGAACTGGTGAAATCTTACTGCACCCGCGTGATTGGCATCGCGCAGGGGCAAATCGTGTTTGACGGTCATCCGGACGACCTGAGCCTGGATGTCCTGCAACAACTTTATGGCGATGAAATCAGCCAGCTTCACTAACACCTCAAATCAGACAACACAGGCAACGATAATGACTAAGCACATGAAGCGCGCATTACGACTTTCTGCAATGATGGCAGGGCTGCTGGTGGCCTGGCAAACCACTGCCGCGCAACCGAAAGAGTTAAATCTGGGTATTCTGGGCGGGCAGAACGCCACCCAGCAAATTGGTGATAACCAGTGCGTGAAGGATTTTCTCGACAAGGAACTGAGCGTCGACACCAAACTGCGTAACTCGTCTGACTACTCCGGTGTGATCCAGGGTCTGCTCGGCGGTAAAGTTGACGTAGTGCTGAGCATGTCGCCATCGTCGTATGCGTCGGTGTACATCAACAACCCGAAAGCGGTGGATATTGTCGGTATCGCAGTGGACGATAAAGACCAGTCTCGCGGTTATCATTCCGTGGTAATCGTTATAGCCGACAGCCCGTACAAAACCATAGACGACCTGAAAGGCAAATCCTTCGGCATGGCTGACCCGGATTCGACTTCCGGTTTCCTGATCCCAAACCAGGAATTCAAAAAGAAATTCGGTGGCACGACGGATAACAAATACAACAACTTCTTCTCCAGCGTGACGTTCTCTGGCGGCCACGAGCAGGACATTCTCGGCGTGCTGAACGGTCAGTTCGCAGGCGCGGTGACCTGGGCGTCCATGGTCGGTGACTACAACGACGGTTACAGCGCCGGGGCGTTCAACCGCCTGATCCGCATGGATCACCCGGACCTGATGAAAAACATCCGCATCATCTGGCAATCGCCGTTGATCCCGAATGGCCCGATTCTGGTGAGCAACAGTTTGCCTGCAGATTTCAAAGCGAAAGTCGTGGCGGCGGTGAAAAAACTCGATACCGCAGATCACGCCTGCTTTATCAAAGCGATGGGCGGCACGCAGCACATTGGTCCCGCGACCGTGGCAGATTTCCAGCAGATTATCGACATGAAACGCGAGCTGGTTAACGCCCGTTAATCAGACCTTTTCACCTCCCCCGAGCAGGCAGCGGGGGAGCGTTCATCCCGCGAGTGAACATGCAGAATATTGAATTTGAACGTTACTACCAGCAGGTGAAAATGCGCCAGACGCGCGACACCTTCACCTGGTCAGCGCTGCTGCTGGTGCTCTATTTTGCCGCCGGACAGGCCGCTGAGTTTAATCTCCTCACCATCTGGCACTCGCTGCCAAACTTCTTCGATTACCTACTCGAAACCGTGCCAACGCTGCACGCTGGCGTGTTGTTTGCCGACGTACACACCAAAGGGTCACTGGCTTATTGGGGCTACCGATTACCGATCCAATTGCCGCTGATCTGGGAAACGCTACAGTTAGCGCTGGCGTCAACGCTGGTGGCGGTAGCCATCGCGACCATTCTGGCGTTTATGGCGGCACGTAACGCCTGGGCACCGACAGGATTACGTTTCGGCATTCGCGCGCTGGTGGCATTTTTGCGCACCATGCCGGAACTGGCATGGGCGGTGATTTTCGTGATGGCATTTGGCATCGGCGCGATCCCCGGTTTTCTGGCGCTGACGCTGCATACCATCGGCAGTCTGACCAAACTGTTTTATGAGGCCATCGAAAGCGCACAGGACAAACCGGTACGCGGTCTGACTGCCTGTGGCGCGACCCCCATCCAGCGGATGCGCTTTGCGCTGTGGCCGCAGGTGAAACCGATTTTCCTCTCCTATGGCTTCATGCGCCTCGAAATCAATTTCCGCTCATCGACCATTCTCGGACTGGTAGGGGCGGGCGGTATTGGTCAGGAGCTGATGACCAACATCAAACTCGACCGCTATGACCAGGTCAGTATGACGCTGCTGCTGATTGTCATTGTGGTGTCGATTCTGGATACGCTGTCTGGACGCCTGCGTCAGCGGGTGCTGGAGGGGAAAAAATGAAACACTGGCAAGCGGTGACTGACACCGATCGCTATCGCGAAGAACACCCGGCGCTGTTTCGAGCGCAGCGGCGTTATCTGCGCCATCTGGCGTTGCTCGGTATAGCCGTGGGGTTGTATTACGTCTGGTTCTTCCTCCAGTTTGGTATCAGCTACGAACAACTCACCACCGGAATGACACAACTCGGACGTTACTTTTTCCGCATGTTTGTCTGGCAGGATTTCGCTAACTGGCCATTCGGTTACTATTTCCGCCAGATTGGTATCACGCTCGCCATTGTTTTCTCCGGCACCCTTACCGCTACGGTGATTGCGCTTCTGCTGTCATTCCTTGCGGCGAGAAACGTGATGCGCGGCCCGGTGACGCGCTTCGTGGCGATGTTCATGCGTCGACTGTTTGATGTATTACGCGGTATCGACATGGCTATCTGGGGGCTGATTTTCGTGCGTGCGGTGGGATTAGGCCCACTCGCCGGGGTGCTGGCAATCATTATGCAGGATACCGGGCTTCTCGGGCGTTTATATGCCGAAGGGCATGAAGCGGTGGAACGTTCACCCGGTCGCGGCCTGACGGCAGTGGGGGCCAACGGTTTGCAAAAACATCGTTTCGGGATCTTCACCCAATCCTTCCCAACGTTTCTGGCACTCAGTCTGTATCAGCTGGAATCCAACACTCGTTCGGCTGCGGTGCTGGGCTTTGTGGGCGCGGGCGGTATCGGGCTGATTTACGCCGAAAATATGCGTTTATGGAACTGGGATGTGGTGATGTTTATCACTCTGCTGCTGGTGGCAGTGGTGATGACCATGGACGCGCTGTCATCATGGCTGCGCCGCCGCTACATCACCGGGGCGACGGTGCCGTTATTTAAGATTGATTAACCAGAATACGGCCCGGAAAAAACACGCATCGGCAAGAGGGCGTCAATGGTATGATGACGCCCTTCTTGATCGCAGCGACCTCGTCGTTGTCGAATGTCGATATCTTTACCGGAATAATGACCGTGACCTCTTTTACTGAACTGAACGCGCTGCCTGCTGAACAACTCGAGAATCTTAATGAGTTAGGCTATCTGACCATGACCCCGGTACAGGCGGCGGCGTTACCGGCCATTCTTGCGGGGAAAGATGTCCGCGCTCAGGCGAAAACCGGCAGCGGCAAAACCGCCGCGTTTGGTTTGGGCCTGTTGCAACACATTGATGCCAGCCAGTTTATTACGCAGTCTCTGGTGCTGTGCCCGACGCGCGAACTGGCGGATCAGGTGGCGAAAGAGCTGCGTCGTCTGGCGCGCTATATGCCGAACATTAAAGTGCTGACGCTCTGCGGCGGCTTGCCATTCAGCGTTCAGCGCGATTCACTGATCCACGCGCCGCACATCATTGTGGCGACGCCGGGCCGTCTGCTCGATCACCTCAATAAAGAAACCGTGAGGCTCGATGCGCTGCAAACGCTGGTGCTCGATGAAGCCGACCGTATGCTGGACATGGGCTTTGCCGACGCGATTGACGAAGTGATCGCGCATGCACCGGCAAACCGCCAGACACTGCTATTCTCCGCCACCTGGCCGAAAGCGATTGCTGCCATCAGCACCCGTATTCAGCGCGAGCCGGTGACGGTGGAAATCGATACCGTTGATGAACTGCCCGCAGTTGAACAACAATTCTATGAAACCTCGCGTAACGGCAAAATCACCCTGCTGCAAAAGCTGCTGAGCAAGCATCAACCTGCGTCCTGCGTGGTGTTCTGTAACACCAAAAAAGATTGCCAGGCAGTGTGCGACGCGTTGAGCGAAAGCAACCAGAGCGTACTGGCGCTGCACGGCGACATGGAACAGCGTGACCGTGATCAGACATTAGTGCGTTTTGCTAACGGTAGCAGTCGTGTGCTGGTGGCGACTGACGTTGCCGCGCGTGGTCTGGATATCAAAGCGCTGGAGATGGTGATCAACTTCGAGCTGGCGTGGGATCCGGAAGTGCACGTCCACCGTATCGGCCGTACCGCACGTGCCGGACAAAGCGGGCTGGCGATCAGCTTCTGTGCACCGGATGAGGGCCAGCGTGCTGCGGCTCTCGAAGAGATGCTGAACATGAAAGTGCACTGGCAGCAAGCGCCGACCAGCATCAACATCACTCCACTCGAAGCTACCATGGCAACGCTGTGCATCGACGGCGGTAAAAAAGCCAAAATGCGTCCGGGCGATATTCTCGGGGCGTTGACTGGTGACATGGGCCTCGACGGTGCAGACATCGGCAAAATCGATATTCACCCGATCCATGCGTTTGTAGCTGTCAAACAAAGCGTCGCCCGTCATGCGTGGAAACAGCTGCAACAGGGTAAAATCAAAGGCAAAACCGTGAAAGTTCGTTTACTGAAATAAGGTTTGCCCGTGATGCGAACGCCACCCATCGGGTGGCGTTTTTTTTGCTCTGTAGATTAGGGCACGGCTACAGAGCTTAGCGGATCATCGGTAAATTCAACGCATGTTCCTTCGCGCATGCCACTGCTTGCTCGTAGCCCGCATCAGCGTGACGCATCACGCCTGTCGCCGGGTCATTCCACAGGACGCGCGCCAGTCGTTTATCGGCTTCAGGCGTGCCATCGCAGACGATCACCACGCCTGAATGCTGAGAGAAGCCCATACCGACACCACCGCCATGATGCAGGCTCACCCAGGTCGCGCCGCCCGCAGTGTTGAGCAGGGCGTTCAATAGTGGCCAGTCGGATACCGCATCTGAGCCGTCTTTCATTGATTCGGTTTCACGGTTCGGCGAGGCGACGGAGCCGCAGTCGAGATGATCGCGTCCAATCACAATCGGTGCTTTGAGCTCGCCATTGCGCACCATTTCGTTAAACGCGAGGCCTGCAAGATGGCGTTCGCCGAGGCCCAGCCAGCAGATGCGCGCCGGTAATCCCTGGAAGGCAATGCGCTCCTGCGCCATATCCAGCCAGCGATGCAGGTGAATGTTATCAGGGAAAAGTTCTTTTAATTTGGCATCAGTTTTGCGAATGTCTGCTTCATCCCCCGACAGTGCCACCCAGCGGAACGGGCCTTTGCCTTCGCAGAACAGTGGGCGAATATAGGCTGGCACGAAGCCTGGGAAATCAAAGGCATTTTTTACGCCTTCATCCAGCGCCACCTGGCGAATATTGTTGCCGTAGTCGACGGTCGGCACGCCCATATGGTGGAAGTCGAGCATCGCCTGCACGTGCACTGCCATGGAAGCGCGCGCGGCTTTTTCGACCGCTTTCGGCTGCGTTTCACGTTCGTCCAGCCAGCGATTGACGCTCCAGCCCGCAGGTAAATAACCATTGATAGGGTCGTGCGCAGAGGTCTGATCGGTCACGATATCTGGGCGGATGCCGCCCGCTTTGGCGCGTTTCACCAGCTCCGGCAGAATTTCGGCGGCATTGCCCAGCAGGCCGACCGAAATCGCCTTTTTCTTCGCGGTGGCATCAGCAATCAGGGCCAGCGCCTGGTCGAGATTCGTAGCTTTGTAATCGACATAACGGGTGCGGATACGGAAATCAATCCGCGACTCCTGGCACTCAATCGCCAGCACTGACGCACCAGCCAGTACGCCTGCCAGCGGTTGTGCACCGCCCATCCCGCCAAGGCCCGCAGTCAGGATCCACTTGCCACTGAGGTCGCCGTTATAGTGCTGACGACCCGCTTCGGCGAAGGTTTCAAACGTGCCCTGCACGATGCCCTGCGCACCGATGTAAATCCATGACCCGGCGGTCATCTGGCCGTACATCATCAGCCCGGCTTTATCGAGTTCGTGGAAATGATCCCAGTTGGCCCAGTGCGGGACGAGGTTTGAGTTTGCCAGCAACACACGCGGTGCATCAGCATGGGTCCGGAACACCGCGACCGGTTTGCCGGACTGGATAACCAGTGTCTCTTCCGGCTGTAAACACTCAAGCGATCGCAGGATTTGCTCGAAGCACTCCCAGTTACGCGCCGCTTTCCCGATGCCACCGTACACCACCAGGTCTTCCGGACGTTCGGCGACATCCGGGTCGAGATTGTTTTGGATCATGCGGTAAGCGGCTTCAATCAGCCAGTTGGCACAGTGAAGTGTATTGCCGCGAGGGGCGCGTACCGTACGGGAGAGGGCGGTGGTCTGAGGCATGGTCATTCCTTCCTGATTCAGTGTCGTGTCGGTTATTCGGTCAAACGTAGTGGCGTTTGTTATGGATATGTAACAATAAAAGCCGTAATGTACATGCTTGTCTATACAACTGAATTCAGATTGATGACCCGATCACAGTTAGGATTTTAAAAAATAATAAAAACAGTGGGTTATGTAATTGTAATTTCTGCCAGTAGCAGGGTGGCATCGTCGGTTAACGGTACAATCGCGCCTGGCAATGCGTGTTGCCAGTGGATCCCGCAGCCTGTTCGACCTCTTCGCCAGCCATTTTCCAGCGACCTTGAAGCACATACGCCACGCCAGTTTGTCCCGGAGTGTGCGCAACCGTCATCACATGCACCCGACTCGCCGCTCTGCCGCGCTGGGTCATGATATTGAAATCCAGCCCTTCGCCCGTAATGCCTTCTGATCTCAGCGTCCATTCTCCGGCAAAGGCCCACGGCTGCCAGCGTTTCAGACGATGATTCACTTCACCGCCACGCAACCATAACGGTGTGCCTTCCAGCAACGTAATAACCCGATCCACGCCTGGAAACAGCGAAAAAGGGCCGTCGGCGCTGAGCGTAGCAATACTGGCTCGCCACAAGAAAGGCGCGTCGGGTGACGGGCAACTGACAATTTCACGGGTTTCACCGCTGCCGTTTTTCCAGCGGGAAACTGGCAGCGTGTTTATCTGAAAGGGCGTAATCATGGCGTTTGTTCCCTGATTTCTGCGGAGCAAGCTGTTCTAATGCCCACATTTGTGATTCATTTTGATTACAAATTATTTACAACGTGGCTCACAAATCCATCATTCGACGAGTGTGATGGAAAGTCAATGGTTGTATATACATGTTCTGTCATTTGTTGATCGCCATGCCGCACAGCATGAAACACGCTAATGAAATCAGGAGAATCATCATGAAGCAGCGCACCACATTTCGCGGGATCTGTCTGACCACTCTGCTTTCAGGGCTGCTGCTGAGCGCCGGGAGCGCGTATGCAAAAGAATGGAAGTCGATAACCATTGCGACAGAAGGCGGGTACGAACCATGGAACCTGACGCTGCCAGGCGGCAAACTGAGCGGTTTTGAGCCGGAACTGATGGAGAGTCTGTGTCAGCGGATGGGTGTCCAGTGCAAGCTGGTGGTACAGAACTGGGATGGAATGATTGCCGGGCTGAATGCCGGGAAATATGACGTGATCATGGATGCGATTGTGATTACGCCTGACCGCAAAAAAGTGGTCAGTTTTACCGTACCATACGCCGCGACACCAGCGTCGTTCATCACAGTGAAAGGCAACCTTTTACCCGCCGCGCCAGCCATCAAACTGCATGACGACGAAAAAGAAATTCAGGCGGCGATTGCCCCCCTGAAAGCCGCGTTGAAGGGCAAAACCATCGGCATAGCCTCCGGCACGGTGTACACGCCGTTTATCGACAAATACTTCAAAGACGTGGCCGATATCCGCGAATATAACAACTCTGCTGATGCCATTCTTGATTTGCAGTCCGAACGCATTGATGCGGTTTTTGACGATATCACTTTTGCAAACTCCACCCTTTCCCGCCCGGAAAACAACAATTTGACCTTTAGCGGCCCACAGTTGGCCGGCCCAATTTGGGGCGAGGGTGAAGCGATGGGTGTGCGCCCGGCCGATGCAGATCTGAAAGCCAAACTCGACGAGGCGATCAAGGCCGCGCTGGCTGACGGTACGGTGAAAAAACTGAGCGAGAAATGGTTCAAGGCCGACGTCACGCCATAAGCGAGGTTGAAGATGATGAATTTACTTGGGCTAGGGGAAGACGGTTGGGGACGACTGATCCTGAGCGCCACGCTGACCACACTGCTGCTGTCCGTTGCCGCGCTGCTGGTTGGCGCGGTAGTCGGCGGGGTGATTGCCTCCGCTAAACTGTCACCGCGTGCGCCCGCGCGGCTGTTGGGCTCGGCCTACTCAGTGGTGTTTCGTGGCATTCCTGAACTGCTGATTATCTATCTGTTTTATTTCGGCGGCTCCGGGCTGGTGTCGCTGATAGGCCAGATGTTTGGCGCAAGTGGTTTTATCGAAGTGCCGCCGTTCCTTATTGGCGCGCTGGCGATTGGCCTGATTTCTGCGTCTTATCAGGCCGAGGTGTATCGCGCCGCGCGTCTGGCACTCTCGCCTGGTGAAGTGGAAGCGGCACTGGCAATCGGTATGCCGCGCTGGCGTATTCTCCAGCGTGTGATGCTACCGCAGATTTTCCGTTACGCCTTGCCGGGGTTATCCAACGTCTGGCAAATGAGTCTGAAAGATTCGGCGTTGGTGTCGGTGACTGGCATCGTCGAACTGATGCGTGCCAGCCAGATTGCGGCCGGTTCAACTCGCGACTATTTCCTGTTCTATCTGATTGGTGGCGGCTGCTATTTACTGCTGACATTGCTGTCCAACCGCGCCTTTATAAGGGCTGAAACCCGTCTCAATCGCGCATGGCAGCGACGTGCCGTGGCCCAGGCTTAAGGAGCGTACATGGTTATCGACTTTGCTTTTCTCGGCGACACGTTCTTAAAACTTAGCGCCGCGCTGCCGGTGACGCTGGGGCTGTTTGCCTGTTCGTTCCTGCTCGGCGGCGTGCTGGCGCTGGGCATTCTGGCGATGCGCATGAGCCAGTGGCGGGTGCTGAGCAGTTTCGCTCGTGGCTACATTCTGGTGTTTCGCGGTTCACCACTGATGATCCAGCTGTTCCTCATCTATTACGGATTGGGTCAGTTTGGCGTGATTCGCCACAGCTTTATGTGGCCGTTGCTGCGTGAACCATTTATTTGCGCGGTGCTGGCGCTGTCTTTGTGTACAGCGGCTTACACCGCAGAAATTCTCCGTGGCGGCCTGCTGGCGATCCCCGTTGGACAAATCGAGGCCGGACGCGCCTGCGGCATGTCACGCCTGCTGTTGCTACGACGGATTATCGCCCCGGTAATGCTGCGTTACGCGCTTCCGGCGTACTCCACTGAAGCTATTCTGCTGGTTAAATCGACAGCGCTGGCGAGCTTAGTTACCGTCTGGGATGTCACTGGCGTGGCGCAGCAAATCATTCAAAGAACCTATCGCACGATGGAAGTGTTCCTCTGTGCCGCCGCTATCTACTTGATCCTAAACTTTATTATCGTCCAACTGTACGCCTTGCTTGAGCGTCGCCTGACGCCGCATACCCGTCAGAGCCCGAGCACCCTCGCGCTGAAACCCGTTACCAAAGGAGAATAACATGCACGATTCGCGTCCAGTCACCCTGTCGGTCAGCGGCATTCATAAATCCTTTGGCGCACTTGAAGTGTTAAAGGGTATTTCGATTGATGCTCAGAAGGGCGATGTGATTTCCATTCTCGGGGCCAGCGGCTCAGGAAAAAGTACGCTGTTGCGCTGTATCAACCTGCTCGAAACGCCGGATGCTGGTGTGGTCAGCGTTGGTGGTGAAACCATCGAAATGAAACAACACGCACGCGGGCATCAGCTGGCGGCGAACCCGAAACAGATTGAACGCCTGCGCTCGCGTCTGGGCATGGTGTTTCAGAGCTTCAATTTGTGGTCGCACATGACGGTGCTGCAAAACGTGATTGAAGGCCCGCACTACGTGCTGAAACGTAATAAGCGCGAATGCATCGAACAGGCTGAACAGTTGCTCGACCGGGTGGGTCTGCTGAATCGCAAAGATTATTACCCGGCGCAGCTTTCTGGTGGGCAACAACAGCGCGTGGCGATTGCGCGTGCGTTGGCGATGGATCCGGATGTCATGCTCTTCGATGAACCCACTTCGGCGCTTGACCCCGAACTGGTCGGCGAAGTGCTGAAAGTGATGCGCAGCCTCGCAGAGGAAGGGCGCACGATGCTGGTAGTGACGCATGAACTCGGCTTTGCCCGTCATGTTTCGAACCGCGTAGTGTTTATGCATCAGGGCAATATCGACTGCGAAGGCTCACCGGAAGCGTTGTTTGGTGAGCAAAGTTCGCCGCGTTTTCAGCAGTTTATATCCAGCCATTACCGCCAGGAGCAGCCGCTGTGAGTGCGTCAGTGGAGTGGGGGGATAAGCCATTACGCTGGCAGGATGTGGCGAGCGTAGCGCGGGGCAACGCGACATTAAGCTTAAGTGATCGCGCCTGGTCGCGCATCGCACAGGGCCGCGAGATAGTGAATCTGATCGTGGCGACGGGTCACGTGGCCTACGGGGTGAATACCGGGCTTGGTGCGCTGTGCAATATCAGCCTGCCGGAAGAACAGCTTGGACAGTTGTCGCGAAATACGCTGTTGAGCCATGCCTGCGGTGTCGGCCCATTACTGGACGAGGCACAAACGCGGGCGATTATGTGCGCGGCAATTGCCAACTACAGCCACGGTAAATCGGGTATTTCGCCTGCAATCGTCGAACAACTACTGACGTTCCTCAATCAGCGCATCACCCCGCAGGTGCCATCGCAAGGCTCTGTGGGTTATCTCTCGCACATGGCGCATATCGGTCTGGCGCTGATGGGCGTGGGTGATGTGAGCTGGCAGGGGCGTCTTGTGTCTGCACAACAGGCTCTGGCAGAAGCCGGACTAAAACCGATAACGCCCGGTGCAAAAGAAGGGCTTAGCCTGGTAAACGGCACGCCGTGCATGACCGGCATGGCCAGTCTCGCGCTCGATGATGCACAGCATCTACTTGATTGGGCCGATGTCACCGGAGCGATGAGCTTTGAAGCATTGCGCGGTCAAATTGTTGCTTTTGATGAAGAGATCCTGGCGCTGAAAGCCAGCCCGGGCATTCAGCACAGCGGCGCAAGATTGCGGTCACTGCTGGCTGACAGCCCGCTGCTCGCGGAAAGCGTGGGTGTTCGCACCCAGGATGCGCTGAGTTTGCGCTCAATGCCGCAGGTTCACGGCGCGTGCCGCGATCAGTTTGATCATGCGCGCCAACAGGTTGAAACCGAACTGAATGCCTGTACCGATAATCCGTTGGTCCTCGGCACGCCGGAAAACTGGCGCGTGGTGTCGCAAGCTAATCCGCACGGTGAATCGGTAGCGATGGCCTGCGATCTGCTGGCGATTGCGATGGCGGAACTTGGCAGTATGTCAGAGCGCCGCCTTGATCGGCTGGTGAATCCATTGGTCAGCGGTCTGCCTGCCTTTCTCGTCGCAAAGCCCGGCGTGAATTCCGGGATGATGATTGCGCAATATGTCGCGGCGTCATTGTGCGGGGAGAATAAACAGCTCGCGCAGCCAGCTGTGCTGGATAACTTCGTCACTTCTGCCTTGCAGGAAGATCATCTGAGTCTCGGCACTGGCAGCGCGCTCAAGTTGCAACGGCTGATCGGCAATCTCTATCACATCATTGCCATTGAATATTTGCTGGCGGCACAGGCGCTGCATTTCCACGGTGAACACAAACTGGCACCGGCCACGCGGCAGTGTCTGGCGCTACTTCGCGAAACGGTCGCACCGTGGGAAGACGATCGCTGGCTGGCACCGGAAATCACCAAAGCGGTAGCAACACTTAAACATCATCAACCGGGATTTTAGCGAGGCATCCATGTCTTCATTTTCTTCGACCGACGAGCAAGCAGGCAGCAGCAAAGCGCGGATCAGTGAAACGCGTTCCATTGATTACATCCCGGATAACGAGCGGCATGGACATATTTTCAGCCAATTCACGCTCTGGTTTGGCGGCAATTTACAAATAACGGCAATTGTCACGGGCGCGTTGGCCGTGGTGTTGGGCGGCGATGTTGTATGGTCGCTGATTGGATTGCTGGTAGGGCAAGTGCTGGGTGCAGCGGTGATGTCGCTGCACGCATTGCAAGGGCCACGCCTCGGCCTGCCGCAAATGATCATCAGCCGTGCGCAATTCGGCGTGTTTGGTGCAGTTATCCCGCTGGCGTTGGTGTGTGTGATGTATGTGGGCTTTTCCGCCAGCGGTACGGTGCTGGCGGGGCAGGCGATGGCGAAACTGCTGTCGGTCAGTAACGAAGCAGGCATGATTATCTTCAGTGCGATAATCATTGTTATCGCGGTGCTGGGCTATAAAGTTATTCATAAACTCGGCAAAGTGGCGAGTATTGTCGGCGTGCTGGCCTTTGCGTGGCTGTTTGTGTCGCTGCTGCTGGCGACGGATTTTGCCACCATCGTGCAGAATAACCATTTCACTTTGCCGAATTTCTTGCTGGCGGTGTCGCTGTCGTCGTCGTGGCAAATCGCATTTTGCCCATACGTTTCTGACTACTCGCGCTATTTGCCGCGTAATGTTTCCGGTAAAAAAACGTTCTTCGCGGTATTTAGCGGCACGGTGCTAGGTACTCAGGCATCAATGACACTTGGTGTCATCGCCGCTGCCATTGCCGGAAACGCATTTCCGGGCCATGAAGTGAGCTACATAGTGGGATTAGGTAAAAGTGAAGTGATGGCGATGGTGATTTATTTCGCTATCTGCTTTGGCAAAATCACCTTCACCACGCTTAACGCCTACGGCAGCTTTATGTCGTTAACCACCATTGTTTCCGGCTTCCGTCAGCAGGTGACGTTAAGCCAAAAAACGCGCGTCATTTTCGTGGTGTTGATGGTAGCGATTTCCTGCGTCATAGCGCTGTTGAGCGAACCGGCGTTCTTAAAACACTTCACGCATTTTCTGTTGTTCTTGCTGGCGTTCTTCGTGCCGTGGAGTGCTATCAGCCTGAGCGATTATTACCTGATTTCCCACCAACAGGTGGATATTCCGGCGCTGTTTGACCCGCAAGGGCGTTACGGTTTCTGGAACGTTTTTGGTATCGGCGTATACGTCATTGGGGTGCTGATCCAATTACCGTTTATCGAAAACCCGTTGTTCCATGGATCACTGACGTGGATTTTTGCGGGCAATGACGTGTCGTGGATAATCGGCTGGTTTGGCACGGCGCTGTTGTATATCGGCCTGCACAGATTGGATCGCCGTGTGTTGCCGAAGCAAACGGTATATCCGTAACCAGAACAGTGCCCGGCGGCGCTACGCTTGAGGATGGGGTTGCAGTGGTAAGCCCGGCAAGCGTGAGCGATGCCGGGCAAGCCGTTACGGCTGAGGGTTCAACAACCATGTGCCGGGTTTATCAACCTTGATATTGGCGGTGCGTGTCTGCTCTCCATTGCGAAGCGTAATCGCGTACTCCCCCGGTGAAAACTGTATTGATGAATAGCCATTCACTGCTGTCGGCGTTTTCTGTGCCTTACCGTTCACTTCCAGTTCGTCACCTTCGTTGACCCGAATATAAACCCGGGCGAGGGCGGCGCTGGTGCTGACGGGTTTAGCTGCGCTTTCTGGTGGAACGGCACTTTTCACTGATGCGGTGAGAGGGGCATCCGTCGAATTTTCCCGACCAAACAGCAATGCTCCGGCAATCAGCCCCACCACCACGCCTGCGGCGACTTGCAACGGCGTGCGTTGTTTTTTCCACCATGAAACAGAAGCTGTGTCATTTTCTGGCTGTGGGTCAATGGGAACCAGCATCGAGCCCGTCTGGCTGACAGACGGTAAGGGGCTGACCTCGTTTAAGGGGATCCCGGCGAGCGCGGTAAATTCGGCAATACTTTGCGGCCTGTCTTCTGGCCTCAACGCCAGCGTGCTGTCGATGGCCAGTAACAATGCCTGCGAATAGCCTTCCGGTTTGCTTTCTGCCAGAGGCACGCAGTTGTCCTGAATCGTGCGCGTGACGCTGGCAGGTGGCCGAGCACCGGTTATCAGCGTATAGAGAATCGCGCCCAGCGAGTAGATATCGGTCCATGGGCCGGGCGGGTTATCAACGTCATCAGAATATTGTTCCAGCGGCGTGAAGCCTGGATGCAACAGCGTTTTGTTGATTTCGCCGTTCTCGCCTGCACCCTGACGCAGCGCACCAAATTCGAGCAGCAATGGCAAACCGTTATCCTGAATCTGGATACTATTAAGTGACAGACGACAATGGATAAACCCTTTGTCGTGCAGTGCAGCCAACGCACCGCAGAGCATCGGTAACATCCGACGCAGCCACTCTTCGTTAATACGTTCCGGATGGTGCTGGACAATTTCAGCCAGCGTCATGCCGCTGTATACCGGCGTCGCGGCATAAGCCGTTTCGTTATAGGTCCAGAAACGCAGGATTTGCACCACGTTCGGGTGATTCAGGTGCGCAAGCTGACGAGCCTCATGAATAAAGCCGTCCAAGCCAGCGCTAAAAGCCGACTGATCTTGTTTGCTACGCGGCAAAAGGCGCTGAGTCTCGCTGCGAACCATCAGGGTACGCGGCAAAAATTCACGGATGGCAACCTGACGCTCAAGCTGATGATCGAGCGCGCGATAGACGATGTTGTCATTACTGGCGTCAATGACATCCTGGATTTCAAACTCATCAAAACGATAACCTGGCGGCAGAGCGTCGGGCGGTCGCTGTGTGTAATCGTTATCTGTCATGCTACGGATCTCTGCTCAAGAAGTGACAAGATCAATTCTGCGTGCGCCATGCACCCACCGCCGGATCGCGTAACTGCGTTTGCAGCGAATCCACCAACAGTAAGGTAATAGGGGATTTCGGCTCCAGCCAGCCGGCCCAGGCTTTACGCACCTGATTCAGTTGCGTTTGCAAACTGGCTTCATCCATCGCCATTTCACGTGGCACTTTCACGGCAATGGTGCCGCTGGCTGCCCATGCATTGAGCTCAGGTTTGTACGGTAAGATCATCCAGCTTTGTGGGGCCCTTTCATTGCTGACCACCATCCGCTCGTTGTTAAGCGTGGTGATGAGCAAGTCGTCTGCATCGACGCCGTCGCGCAGGCCGCTGACCGGGAAACCATGCACAAAGGTCATTTGCAGGTGTTTTTCACCCGCGCTGCCGCTTTGAATGACGTCGCTGCGACCGCTCAACCATCCGCCTTTTTCACACTTACCTTCAGGAATAAACAGCGCGGATGCGCCTGCATTCGCCGCCCAAAACGTGCGTAAATGGCAGCCATCCTGCAAGGTGAATTCCTGCCACGGCGTGCGGTCGGCAGGTGATGATTGGTTTGCAGTTTGTGGCTGCGGCGTTGATTCTCCAGCGTCCACCGGAGTTACTTTCACATCCCAGTCGTTATCTCTGTCAGCGGTGCCGAACGCAAGCGTTACACCTTGCGGATCTTCCATTCGCCAGTGAACCCGTTGCAGCGTTGAACACTGACTTTCCAGCAGTGTGCCAAGACGTGGCATAAAACCGGTCAGTATCGACGGGTCCTGGTCACCGTTGGCGACAATGCGCAGCGGAAGCTCTTTTGCACACCAGTTCTGCGGCGAATTGCTTTTGATGTTATCGATCCAGATATCCAGTTTCTGCGAAGGCGACTGCACAAAACGGTAGTTCTCGGCCCATACGGTCGAAGATGCCAGCAGCAACGCCACACCTGAAAGCCAGAGTTTCATAGATTTCCTTTATGCATCTCAAAAACGGGTAAACAGAAGCGGGGAGCCGGCTAAAGATTAATTAATAATCCAGGTTCCGCTGTTCGCGTTCTGACAAGCTTTGCTGTTACTGTCGACGTTCACACAGGTGGCTTTTTTACTGCTGCCTTTGCGGGCGCGTGGGCGATCTTTTTTCAGCGTTTGCGTATACAACTCGCTTTTGACCAGTGCGCGCGGCGGCACATAGCCAATCAGTTCCGGTTTATCTTCTTGCGCAATCGCCAGCCAGTCGTGGTCGACGCTGCCGAGTACGGTGTAGGTTTTGCCGTTTTCCAGCTCGCTCAAGACTTTGCCGCCAAAATCAGGCGTATTCATCACTGAACCGGCATACAGCGCGCGGTAGCTGGCGTTAACAGGCGTAAATTCGGTTGGAGCGGCAACAATATAACGGTGAGTAAGCGTGACACCATTAATCTGGCTGGTGACCAGCGTGTCGTCGGTCATTTTAGGCGCAGGGGCTTTACAGCCAACCAGCACGGTGACGACCAACACAGGCAATAAATTTCGCAATTTCATTATGACGTTCCCTGCAAATCGGGTGATGCCCAATGGTCATGGTGGCGTGACAACGCAGGAATGGCTGATGGCGTGGACCACGCACAGGGAGCCAGTCACCGAGCGAACAACATCCTGACCCGGGATTCAACTAAATATTTAACAAGTGTTTAGCACGAATAGGATGATTTTACATAGCCTGATTAACAATACAATGCTGATAACACGGATATTTATGCTGCATCGGGTTGATTTATAAGCAAAGGAGTGAAAAGGCGGTCTGATCTGTCGTGATTTGATGAAAAGCGAGTGGGCAAATAAGGCCCGGTGGATGCAATGGCGCTATAGCCGTTACAGATTCGCAGGTATAATCGTGTTATCTGGCGCTTTATTTTGCTAAGGAAACGCATGAGTAACAGGATAAAAAACGCTGAACAGATTGCTAATGATGACGCCGGTTTTCATCGCGAAGCGTTCCCGTTTTACTGGATAGTGAACGTCTACGCGCGCTACACGCAAATCATGGAAATCGAACTGAAAAAAGCACAGCTCGATGTCTCCGGCTTTCGGGTGCTGATGGTCACGCACCAGTACGGCAAGGCCAGCATTTCGCAGATCTCTGAATACGCGATGGCAAAAATGCCGACGGTGACCAAAATTGTTGGACGCCTGCGGGAAGATGGGCTGGTGACGACCGCCAACAGTGAAAATGACGCCCGCGTGACTGAAGTCATGCTGACCGAACTTGGGCGGCAAAAAGTCGAAGAAGCTTCTGCCCAGGCGAGCAAAGTTTTCGATAAAGGCTTCAAGGGAATGACGGCGAATCAGATGGCAAAAATGAACCTGTCGCTGGCAAAAGTGCTCGATAATCTCAACGATCTCTGACGTACACATCGCTGAATGGTGAAATTGTGACCTCCGTAGCGATTTCTTATAATCCTCTGTAATTCAATACGTTTTTTCGATGTGTCGTCATGATCCCTCGTGACGACCTGACCACGCCTACCCACGATTTCCCGTTATTTTTCATCATGCTGAATCAATGACCTTTTCACTTAAAAGGTTAATAGATTGTTATTTGATGGTAAATTTAACGTGAAATATTACTTGAATATTCATCTAATTCTTCCATAGTTGACCTAACGTTAGTCAGGACAAAGCGCCGCATTGACGGCCTGCCTGAATCTGAGTCATTTTTTCTGGTCAAGGTGTGAATCATGAAGCCAGTTTCTGTGAGCAAAGGTTTTACTGAGCAATTTGTCCTCGGCGAGGGCGACTTACATTTTGCGGTCAAAGACACGCTCGATGTCGCCGGATATCGCACTCAGGCTGGCTGTCCGGCGCTTGAAAATGCGCCTGTGGCAGAGCAGCACGCCAGCGTTGTTGCCACCTTGCTGAACAAGCATTGTGTGCTGACTGGCAAAACCACGCTCCACGAACTGGCTTTCGGCGTAACGGGAATTAACCCGTGGAGTGGCACTCCGCTGAACCCACGCTACCCAGCGCTGATCCCCGGTGGTTCATCGAGCGGTTCGGCGGCAGTGGTGGCTTCCGGCGAAGCCGACTTTTCGATTGGCACCGATACCGGCGGTTCGGTGCGGATGCCTGCGGCCTGTTGCGGCATCATTGGGTTGAAACCCGGCTACGGCGTATTGAGCCGTAAAGGCGTGATGCCTGCCGACAGCTCGCTGGACTGCGTCGGCGTGTTTAGTCGTGATGCGCAGGTTTTGCGTCAGGTGACGACGCGGTTATCGGTGACTGTTGACGCGCCGCTCGCCACGCTTCCGACAATGAGTTTTATCTCCGCCGCCACGCCTGAAATCGACTCGCTTATTCTCTCTTTCCTGGCAGAGCGTGACATATCGCCGCAGCCAACAAATCTTCCGACGTTAGATGACGCACACCGAGCGGGGCTTGCGATCATCAGCCATGAAAACTGGCTGGCGCTAAGTCCTCTGCTGGCGAGCGGTAAGGTCTCGACCGATGTGGCGACCCGCATTCGCGCTGGGGCAGACGTCAGCACTCAGGCTCTGCAAGATGCCGAACGTATTCGCGCGCGGTTTACCGCGCAGGTGGATGCTTTACTGACGCAGACGCCGCTGCTGGCACTGGCAACCTTGCCGGAACTGCCGCCGACGTTAGACGAGGCGCGCGATCCGCTCAGCGTAGTGAATCTCACGCGGCTGGTACGCCCGTTCAATCTCAGCGGTCATCCTGCGCTAACGCTCCCGGTCGGCGAGATTGACGGTCGCCCGGTTTCGCTCCAGTTGATAGCCGCCAAAGGCCACGATGGTTTGCTTGTCCAGGCCGCAGAATGGCTGACGCAGCGACGACGTCACTAAACACTTCTTTTTAGCTGTTCTTTTTTCCTGATGATTCAGTGAGTACGACTCATTGCGGCCTCGTTCGTCCTGAAGCCGCCACCAATAAGAAATTCGGAGGAAGCTATGTCAGCCGTACATGTCCGTGAGGAGCTGGTTCCGCTGTTGAGTGACGTTGCCACTCGCAGCGCCGATTTTGAGCATCAGCGTCATATTTCTGACGATGTGATTACCCGTTTCAAGCAGGTAGGCGTCTACCGTGCACTGGTGCCAAAACGGTACGGTGGCGATGAATGTTCCCCGGCGCAGTTCTGCGAACTGATTGAACAGATCTCTACCGCTGACGGTTCTGCGGGCTGGGTGGCGAGTTTCGGCATGAGCCCGTTTTACCTCGGCGCACTGCCGCCGGGCACCCTGAAAGAACTCTATCGCGACGGGCCAGATGTGGTGTTTGCAGGCGGTATCTTTCCGACGCAAAAAGCACAACAGGCCGACGGCGGTTACCGCGTTAGCGGGCGCTGGAGTTTTGCCAGCGGCAGTATGGGCGCATCGGTATTAGGCGTTGGCATTCTGCCGGATACCGATCAGGCGTTGCCGCGCATGGCGGTATTACCGCGTGAAAGCGTGCAGATTGATCAGGTATGGGACACTGTCGGCCTAGCCGGAACCGGCAGTCACGATTTAGTGGTCAATGATGCGTTTGTGCCGCACGAATGGACCTTTGTTCGCGGCGGAGCGCTGAATCTGGAAGGCCCGCTGTATCGCTATCCGGTGCTTTCACTCGCCACCCAAGTGTTATCCGTCGTGGCACTTGGCGTCGCCCGCGCCGCACTCAACGAAATCTACACCATTGCCCATCGTCAACAGTCGGTGACCGGTGCGCCGCGTCTGGCCGACAGACCGCAGGCGCAGATGCAAATTGCCCGCAGCGAAGCGGATTTACGTTCCGCCCGCGCCTGGTTTTATGACGCTATCGACGATGTCTGGCAGCGTCTGCTGGCAGGCGATGACGCCAGCAGTGAACAGATAAACGCGTTACGTCTTTCATCCACTCACGTTACCCGCGTGGCCGCGGAGGTGGCGCGTCAGGCGCTGGCGCTGAACGGTATGAGCGGCGTAACGATGACCAGCCCGCTGCAACGTTATGTGCGTGACACGCTGGTCATCACCCAACATGCCTTTATGGGCGACCTTTCGTACCTGAATGCCGGTACGGTCTTTTTCGGCGGCAAACCGCTGCCCGGTTATTTGTGATTAAGGAGCAACAAATGAGCCAGTCAACTTTACGTGTGCTGTTCTGTATCGGCGTGAACCAGAACTTTTTCGACGCGAGCCCGACGGAAGCCAAACAGGTGTGGGGCGCATTCGGCGTGATGATGAAAGGCATCGACGAAACGCCGGGGATAACGGTTATCGGCAACATGGATGACGACCAACTGATGGTCGGCCCGTCAACCACCGCGCCGTGGACGACCTACGTGTTAGCCGATGCCGAGCGTTTGGAAAACGTTGCCGCCGTCTGCAATTTGTTCCGCACCACACCTGTGGGCGATGGCGGCAGCAAGCTGTGGAAGTACTGCAAAATCGAGGCCCGCGTGGGCCGTGAACTGATTATTCAGAACTGATGGAGTCGCCGATGAACGCCCAGGATGCGCTGCGTTTACAGCAGCTCGAAGACTATCAGGCCGCCCGCGTCTGCATCAGCCATTACATGCGCTTGTGCGACAGCCTCGACACCCTCGAGACGGTGCAGGCCATTGGCGAGCTATTCAGCGAAGGTGCCTGCTGGGAAGGACTCGGCGAACCCTACGCCACACGTTTGGGCCGTCATTTCGGACGCGCCGCCATCGCCAGCATGATGGCGGGCTATGTGCGACAACCCGCGCATTTTGCGATGAACGCGCACTTTCTCTGCTCCGAAGCGCTGTGGCATGACGCAGATGGCGTGCTGCGCGGACGCTGGCTGATGCTGCAAACCTCAGCCTTTACAGCGGGCGGTGCGCATCTGAATGCCGCCGAAATCAACGTGATGTTTGTGCGTGAAACCGGGGCGATGGTGATGCGTCACTTCACCACCCGCAATCTGTTTAGCCGCCCGGTGGATCACTGGCATGCGGCAGATGTTTTACCTGTCCCTGATAAAAAATAAGACCACGGGAGAATGGACATGCAATGCGACCACATTATCAATGTGAAGAATATCGACACCTCGACGCAACCGACGCTCTCCAGCGCGGAGATTGCGGCGTTAGTGAAATCTGACCGGGTACACACTTCGTTGTATACCTCGGATGAATTGTTCCAGCTCGAACTGGATCGCATTTTCAGCAAAACCTGGGTTTGGGTTGCGCATGAGAGCGAAATCCCGGAAACCGGCAGTTTTAAAACTACCGAAATTGGCACGCAACCGGTGATCGTGGTGCGCGGGCGCAAAGGCACCGTTCACACGTTGCTGAACCGCTGCCGCCATCGCGCCGCCACGGTTTGCGAGCACCGTAGTGGCAAAACCAACAGCTTTGTGTGCCCATATCACGGCTGGGGCTATGCGCTGGACGGCAGCCTGCGCGGCGTGCCGCACCCGGAAAGCTACGCTGACCAACTGGAAAAAGGCGAGCTGGGTTTGGTATCGCTACGTACTGAGCAATACGCGGGGATGATTTTCGCCACGTTTAACGAGCAGATTGAACCGCTGGAAGATTTCCTCGGCTCCGCCAAAAAGTGGATGGACTTGTTTATGAAACAGGGCGCGGGTTATCCGATCAAAACCGGCCCGGCGCACCGTTTCCGTTTCCCAGGCAACTGGAAAATCCAACTCGAAAATACCACCGATGGCTACCACTTCCCCGTAGTTCACCGTTCGTTCCTGAGTTCGGTCGATAAACAGACCGAAGAGATGCTCAATTTTGTTGACGGCAGCGGTTATGTCGAAGATTTGGGTAACGGTCACAGCGTGATGGTGATGATCCCGGAACTGGTGGATTTAGACGCCAATCTCGATGCGCCCATTCCGGAGCGTTTTGAAGCACTGGCCGACGTGCTGCGCGCCGATCACGAGGAACAGCAGGTCCGACGCATCGTGCGCGCCGTCGGCGGGTCTGGTTTCAACCTCAACATTTTCCCAAATATCGCCTGTTCGATGGCGTTCTTCCGCGTCCTGCAGCCGGTGTCGGTCAACGAAACCGAAATTCACCACGCGGTGATCACGATGGACGGCGGGCCGGAAATCGCCAACCAGGCGCGGTTACGTCTGCATGAACATTTCCAGGGGCCAATGGGTTTCGGCACGCCGGATGATTCAGAAGCCTGGGAACGCGTGCAACGCGGAGCCACGGCGGGGGACGAACTGTGGATCATGCTCAACCGTGGGCTGGCGGGAGAATACCGCTCCGATGACGGCTTACGCAGCGACGTCAGCGCCGAAACCGGGATGCGCGCGGCGTATCAGCAATGGAAAAAGTTGATGACGGAGGGCGAACAATGATGACGCCAGATTCTGCACTCTTCACCGCGATGGCGGTGGTCAATTTCGAAGGCGACCTGCTCGATCAGGGCGAATTCAACGCCTGGCTGGAACTGTGGCAGCGCGACGGGCTATACGTGGTGCCGATCGACCCCACGGAAACCGACTTCAAGAATACGCTGAACTACGCCTGCGACGACCATCACATGCGTGAAAAACGCGTGAAACGCTTGTACAGCGGCGAGTCCATTTCGACCACGCCACGTGCCAGAACGCTGCGCACGCTGTCGCGCTTTCGGGTGCTGGAAGCGAACGATGAGCAGATTGTGGTGCGCGGGGCGCAGTCGCTATGGGAACACCGCAAAGGCCACAGTCGCCACTATGCGGCGGACATCACCTGGCAATTGCAGCGCCACGGCGATGGCTGGTTGATCTCGCAAAAAGTGATCCGCCTGGTTAATAGCGACGATGTGCTGCACAGCATCGGCTACATCCTTTAAGGAGCGAGACATGATGCAAACCGTTTTAGTGACCGGCGCGGCAGCCGGAGTGGGTAATGTCATTGCCGCCAGCCTACTTGAGCAGGGCTTCCAGGTGGTGCTGACTGACGTTGACGCGGAACGTGCGCAACAGGCAGCCGATCGTCTTGATAACGGCGAGGGGAGTGTGCTGGCACTTGGGCTGGATATTCGCCAGCCGCAGGATTTTGACCGCGCACTGGCCGCCACGCTCGATAAATTTGGCAGCCTCGAAGTGCTGGTGAATAACGCCGCACTGACGCTGGCAACGCCAGTGATGGACATCAGCGTTGAGGAATTCGACCGGGTGATCACCACCAATCTGCGCGGCACGTTCGTTGGCTGCCAGACGATGGGGCTCTATTTCGCACGCCAGGGCTACGGACGCATTATCAATCTCGCGTCGTTGGCCGGACAAAACGGCGGCACGGCTTCGGGGGCGCATTATGCGGCGTCGAAAGGCGGGATTCTGACTCTGACTAAAATCTTTGCCCGTGAGCTGAGCAAATCCGGCGTGACGGTCAACGCCATTGCGCCAGGCCCGATTGACTCACCAATGGTGCACGCGCTGGTGCCGGAAGAAAAAATGGCGGGGCTGTTGCAGATGATCCCGGTTGGCAATCTGGGCGATGCGGCTTTTATCGCTCAAGCCGTGGCGTTGCTGGCTTCACCGCAGGCGTCGTTTGTCACCGGGGCGACCTGGGACATCAACGGCGGCCTGTTTATGCGCTAAGGAGCGACCATGCTGACACTCAACGTTATCCGGCGGGAGTTACAGGGCGATGTGGTCCTGCTGACCCTGGCGCATGCCGAAGGCATCGAACTGCCGCCATTCAGCGCCGGGGCGCATATCGATCTGCATCTCACCGAGGAATTGGTGCGCCCGTATTCGCTATGCGGCGACCCGCAGGACAAACATCACTATCAGCTCGGCATTCTGAAAGACAGCAAATCTCAGGGCGGTTCGCTAGCGGCACATACGCTGCGCGAAGGCGATGTGATTGATGTCAGTGAGCCGCGCAATCTGTTTACGCTCGACGAACAAGCGAACCACAGTCTGTTGATTGGCGGCGGGATTGGCATCACGCCGATGCTGGCGATGGCCGCCGAACTGCACGCCGCTGGGCGTTCTTTCACGCTTCATTACTGCGCCCGTTCGCGTTCACAGGCGGCATTTATTCCTCAACTGGAAAACGCGTTGTTTGCTGAACAGGTACGGCTGCATTTCAGCGATGAACAGCGTCTGAATCTCGACGCGGTGCTGAGCGACGTGCCGCCGAATACGCATGTTTACGTGTGCGGCCCAACGCGGTTGATGGACGCGGTCAACGAGCGGGCAACACACCACGGTTATCTGCCGGAACAATGCCATCAGGAATGTTTCAGCGCCGAAGTGCAAACCGGCGGGGCCGCGTTTGAGGTGTTTGCGGCAACCAGCGGCATCACCGTTCAGGTGCTGGAAGACCAGACCATAGTGGAAGCGCTGGCCCAGGCCGGGCTGAAAGTGACGGTTTCCTGCAAGCAGGGGATTTGCGGTAGCTGTCTAACCGACGTGCTGGAAGGTGAGCCAGATCACCGTGATAGCTATCTCACCGATGAAGAAAAAGCCGATGGCGACCAGATGTTGCTCTGCTGTTCACGGGCAAAGTGCGGCCGCCTGGTTATCGATTTGTAAGGAGTAACCCATGACACTGCAAACTGAATTTCGTAATGCGATGGCCCAACTCGGGAGCGCGGTTTCGGTGATCACCACCGACGGCCCGGCGGGCAAATTTGGCTTCACCGCGTCTGCCGTCTGTAGCGTGACCGACCAGCCGCCCACGCTGTTGGTGTGTATGAACCGCAACTCGTTTGCGCATGAGCATTTCCGGCGTAACGGCGCGCTGTGCGTGAACGTTTTATCCAGTGACCATCAGGAACTTTCCGGCATTTTCGCCAACGCCGGTTTGCGTTCTGAGCAACGTTTTCTACACGACAACTGGCAGGTGCTCGCCAGCGGTGCGCCGGTACTCAGCTCGTCGGTGGCGAGCTTTGACTGCCTGATCGCCGACTGTCACGAAGTGGGCAGCCACTCGGTCTTTTACTGTCAGGTGCAGGCGATCCGCATCAGCGAACAGCCGCGCGGGTTGGTCTATTTCAACCGTCGTTATCATGCTGTTGGGCATGACGTCGAGGCGTAGGCCCCCCCTTAAAAACAGAGGCAACGCGTAATGAGCAATGTGGCAACTGAAAGTAACGTTACCGTCGCGGCAGGCAGCCATGACGCGCAGCAAATGCGCAAACTGGTGTGGGCTTCGGTGCTGGGCAATGCGCTTGAATGGTATGACTTTTTTCTCTATGGCACCGCAGCGGCGCTGGTGTTTGGCCCGCTGTTCTTCCCGGTTGGCGGCGACCCGTTGCAGGGCACGCTGCTGGCGTTTTCCGGTTTTGCGGTAGGTTTTCTGGCGCGTCCTCTGGGCGGGATAGTGTTCGGGCACTTAGGCGATCGCTATAGCCGAAAAATGACGCTGATCATGACGTTAACCCTGATGGGGGCCACGACCTTTGTGATTGGCTTGCTGCCAGTCTATTCGCAGATTGGCCTGTGGGCGCCATTATCGCTGATCATCCTGCGCTTTTTACAGGGTGTGGCGTCGGGCGGCGAATGGGGCGGTGGGGTGCTGATGCTCAGTGAAAACGCGCCAGCAGCAAAACGAGGGTTTTATACCGCCTGGAGCCAGATGGGTGTGTCCGGTGGTTTCGTGCTCTCGGCCTTTGCTTTCTGGCTGGTGCAGCAACTGCCAGAAGCCGACATTATGAGCTGGGGCTGGCGCGTGCCGTTCTTGCTGAGCATCGTCATCTTTTTAGTCGGCGTCTATATCCGCAAAAACATCCGCGAAAGCAAAGCCTTTTCCCAGGCCCGCCCGGAAGAGAAACACGAAAAAATCCCGCTGCTTATTCTGCTGCGCGAACACCCGAAAGCGCTGTTGCAGGCCATTGCGCTGCGTCTGCCGGAAAACGGCGCGTCCTACATCTTTTTCACCTTCTCGGTGGTGTACGCCAAACACATTGGCATCAGTACCGGGGACATCATCAGCGCAGTGTCGCTGGCGATGCTGGTGGAGTTTTTCTCCATTTTATTCTGGGGTGCGCTTTCGGATCGCATTGGCTTGAAACCGGTCTATTACATCGGCGTGATTGGTCTGCTGGTGATGGCGTTTCCGTTCTTCTGGCTACTCTCCACAGGCAGCTACGGCTGGGTACTGCTGGCGATGATGCTCGGTTTACCGTTTTGCCACGGGGCGATGATTGGCACGCAGCCGTGCATCATGAGTGATCTTTTCCCAGTGCGGGTGCGCTATTCCGGGCTGGCGCTGGGCCATGAAGTCGGCTCGATTTTTTCCGGTGGCCTTGGGCCAATGCTGGCGGTGGCGCTGCTGATGGAATTTGATGCCGCCTGGCCGGTTTCTTTATTGCTGGTGGTTTACGCGCTATTGGCGTGGATTGCGCTGCGCAGCCTGCCATCGGACAACACCAAAAAGCAAAGGAGTGAAGTATGAGTTTCACCATTGAGTCCATCGCCTGCTGGCTGGTGGATATCCCCACGGTTCGCCCGCACAAACTGTCGATGACGACAATGGGCTGCCAGACGTTGACCATTGTGCGCATGACCTGCGCACAGGGCGTGGTTGGCTGGGGGGAAGCGACCACTATCGGCGGGTTGAGCTACGGGGCGGAAAGCCCGGAAAGCATTAAATCCGCGATCGAAACCTATCTTGCACCGTTGTTATGTGGCCAAACATTCAGCGGTGCGGCGGCGCTGGCCGAAAAGATGAACGCCAGTGTGAAGGGCAATACTTTTGCTAAATCGGCACTCGAAACCGCGTTTCTCGATGCGCAGGGCAGAGCGTTGGGTGTTCCCGTCAGCACGTTATTGGGCGGCGCATTAAGTGACCGCCTGCCGGTGCTGTGGACGTTGGCGAGCGGTGATACCGAAAAGGATATCGACGAGGGCAAGCGTCTGTTAGCCGAAGGGCGGCACGACACCTTCAAACTCAAAATCGGCGCGCGCGAGTTGGCGACCGATATCCGTCACGCGCTGGCGATTAAAGCGGCGTTGGGTGATGACGTCAGCATTCGCGTCGACGTCAATCAGGCCTGGGATTTGACCACCGCTATCAAAGGTATGACCGCGCTGCAGGACGGCGGTATCGACCTGGTGGAGCAGCCGATCCCGCTATGGAACCGACAAGGCTTAATCGCGCTCAGTCAGCGCTTTTCTGTGCCGATTCTGGCAGATGAAGCCGTAGCCACCAGCCACGACGGTTATGCACTGGCGAACGGCGGTTTCACGGGCGCTTACGCCCTGAAAATTGCCAAAGCAGGCGGCCCGGTTCAGGCACTGAAACTGGCGTATGTGGCGCAGGCGGCGGGTGTCGCGCTGTATGGCGGCACGATGCTGGAAGGCACGCTTGGCACCGTCGCCTCATTGCACGCGTGGTCCACGGTGAAAATGCAGTGGGGCACCGAGATGTTCGGCCCGCTGTTGTTGAAAGATGACATCGTGGTGCGTCCCCTCGATTTCAGTGACGGACAGGTGACGCTGCCGCAAGGTCCAGGACTCGGCATCGAAATCGACAACGAAAAACTTCGCCATTACGCGCGTAAATAAAAGGACATCAGCATGCTTTTTAAAGTGGAAATGCAGGTCAATATTCCATCGTCGTTGCCACAGGCACAGGCCGACGAAATTAAAGCCAAAGAAAAAGCGTATTCGCAACGTTTACAGCGCGAAGGCAAATGGCTGCATATCTGGCGCGTGGTGGGGCAATACGCCAACGTCAGTATTTTTGACGTGGCAGATAATCAGGAACTTCACGAGCTATTAACGGCGTTACCGCTTTACCCGTATATGGAAATAACGGTGCAGCCATTGTGTCTGCACCCGTCATCAATTGAAAACGAGCAGTAATCACACATTAAAATAACCTTACCCTACAAGAGGAATACGCAATGTCAGTGAATCCGGCAAAACAAACAGAACTGGAAACGTTACTTGCTATCAGCAGCGGCTTAAACTCGGCTCAAGGGAACGTGCGTTTTAAAGCCATCATGCATCAAGTGCTCGGCGATTTGTGTCAGACCATTAAAAAGTTCGATATCACCGACGAGGAATTCTGGCTGGCGGTGAATTATCTCAACGAACTGGGTGAGCGCAAAGAAGCGGCGCTGTTGGCGGCGGGCTTGGGGCTTGAACACTATCTTGATATGCGCGCCGATGAAAAAGAGGCCGCCGCCGGGAATGATATCGGCACGCCACGCACCATTGAAGGGCCGCTGTATGTCGCTAATGCGCCGCTGAGTAAAGGTTTTGCCCGCATGGATGACGGCAGTGAAAAAGCCGAAGCTATGTGGCTGCACGGACAGGTAACGGATCTGGACGATCAACCGGTGGCGGGCGCGATTGTCGATATCTGGCATGCCAACACCCACGGCGGTTACTCCTTCTTTGACCCGTCGCAGAGCGAATATAACCTGCGTCGCCGTGTTGAAGCCGATGCGCAAGGACGTTACGCGGTGCGCAGTATTTTACCTTGCGGCTACGGCTGCCCGCCGGATGGCCCGACGCAAAAACTGCTGACCGGATTAGGCCGCCACGGTAATCGTCCGGCGCATGTGCATTTCTTCGTTTCCGCACCGGGTTATAAACACCTGACCACACAGATTAACCTTAATGGTGATGAATACCTGTGGGACGATTTTGCCTTTGCGACGCGCGAAGAATTGATTGCCGATCCGATTAAAATTACTGACAGCAAACTGGCGCAGGAACGCGATATTAACGAGCCACATACCGAAGTGAGTTTTAATTTCTCACTGGTCAAAGCCAGCGAGAGTGAAGAAGAAAATCGCGGGAAACGTGCCCGCGTGAAAGAATAAAACAGGCAAGATGGCGGGGCGCTTAAAAGACGCGACCCCGCCGTAATTTTTTATAAAGGGAGGATCTCTTTCGAACGCAGCGTTATTCTGACCGGCACCGATTTATACGACGGCGTACCGCTGTCTTCATCCCGATAATCCAGCGGAACCAGCACGTTGGCTTCCGGATAATAAGCCCCGACCGAACCCGATGCGATGTTATACGCGACGACGGTTATGTCGTTCAGGCTCTGTTTGCTGCCGGGCAGCGCGGTAGCAATATCCACGCGATCGCCATGCTCCAGGCCCAACTGTTCCATATCGCCTTCATTCATAAACAGTACATCACGTCGCCCAAACACGCCACGATAGCGGTCATCGAGCGCATAAATGGTGGTGTTGTACTGGTCATGGCTGCGCAGCGTGATCATGCGTAGGGTGTTTTCGCCTTCGCCTTTTGCATTCTCATCCACGCCGTGGAATATCGAGAACATCGCTTTCCCGGTTGCCGTCGGCCAGACACGTTCGGTCGGCGGCAGCGGCATGCGGAAACCACCGGGCACGCGGATCCGTTCGTTGTAGTCGGTAAAGCCGGGAATAGTTTTTTCGATCAGATCGCGAATACGGTCGTAATCGGCCACCAAATCCGTCCATGCGACTTTGGTATTGGGCAGTGTCGCTTTAGCCATCCCTGCCACAATCGCCGGTTCGGACAGTAACAGCGGTGAGGCCGGTTTCAGCTTGCCGGAAGAGGCGTGCACCATCGACATTGAATCTTCAACGGTTATCGATTGTTTGCCCGTTTGCTGCATGTCCAGTTCTGTGCGGCCCAGGCACGGGAAAATATAGGTTTCATTAGCGACCAGCAAATGCGTGCGGTTGAGCTTGGTGCCAACGTGGACGCTGAGATCGAGCTTTTGCATCGCCGGGAAAGCTTGTTCGTGATCGGGCATCGCAACGGCGAAATTTCCCCCGAGACAGATCATCGCTTTGGACGAGCCGTCGATCATTGCCTGCGTTGCCGCGACGGCGTCATGACCGTGTTCGGCAGGCGGTACAAAACCAAAGACTTCTTCGATGCGCGACAGGAATGCTGGCGTCGGTTTCTCGGTGATGCCGACCGTGCGATTGCCTTGTACGTTAGAGTGCCCGCGCAGAGGGCAAATCCCTGCGCCCGGTTTGCCGATGTTGCCGCGCATCAACAGCAAATCAGCAATCAACCGCACGTTAGCGGTGCCTTTGTTGTGTTGGGTGACGCCCATGCCGTAAGTAATGATGGTGGCGTTAGATTTGGCGTAGGCGAGGGCGACGGTTTCCAGATCGGCTCGGGTTAAACCTGATTCCTGTTCAATCGCTTCCCATGAGGTGGCTGTAATATCAGCGGCAAAATCCGCAAATCCCAGGGTGTGATCCGTAATAAATGCGTTATCCAGTACGTCGCCACTTTCCTTCTCAAGTTCCAGAAGATGTTTCGCCACGCCTTTTAACGCCGCTGCATCGCCGCCTGCTTTTACCTGAAAATAGGTGGAAGCAATATCGGTCGAACGGTAGGTCGCCATCTCGACAACGCTTTGCGGGTCGGCAAAACGTTCCAGCGCGCGTTCACGCAGCGGGTTGAACACAATAATCGGCACGCCGCGACGCGCCAGTTCGTGAAGCGTGCCCATCATCCGTGGATGGTTCGTTCCCGGATTATGGCCGATAGAAATAACCAGTTCGGTCTTATCGAAATCATCCAGCGAAACGGTGCCTTTGCCGATGCCAATCGAGCGCGGTAAACCCGTGCTGGTAGCTTCATGACACATATTGGAACAGTCAGGAAAATTATTGGTGCCGAGTTCACGGGCGTAAAGCTGGAATAAATAGGCCGCTTCATTCGAGGCGCGCCCAGAGGTATAAAATTCAACTTCATCGGCTTTTAACCCGCGCAGGATCTCACCGATACGCGCAAAGGCTTGCTCCCAAGCCACAGGCCGGAAGGTGTCGCTGGCCTTGTGATACATCAACGGATGCGTCAGACGGCCATAGCCTTCCAGTTCAAAATCACTTTTCGCCAGCAGAGAAGCCACGGTGTTTTGGGCCAGAAATTCTGGCGTGACGCGCTTGTTAGTGGCTTCCCACGTCACGGCTTTCGCGCCGTTCTCGCAAAACTGAAACGTAGATTTATGTTCTTTGTCCGGCCACGCGCAGCCCGGGCAATCAAAGCCATCCGGCTGATTGGTACGCAGCAGTGTGGGAGGTGCATCGAAGGTGTCCATCTGCGTACGCACCGCAATTGCGGTGGCTTTCAGCGCACCCCAGCCGCCAGCAGGGCCGTCATAGTGGCGGATCCCAGGGACCGCACGTCGTTTGTTATTCATATAGATTCCCGCTCGGTGATTCATTTGATGAATTCTACACCTTCGGCGTTAACCATGTGGCAACGGAGTGGAAACAATTTGTAGGGGGGGATTTAGCCTCGCGGTGCCTTTATCAGGCCAGAAGCACAGTTCTGGATTAAACCGTTTCTGATTTCCCCGGCGATATAAGGCTGAGGTTTACTAAACAGGTAACCTTGTACGAAATCGCAGCCCAATGCCTGAAGATTTTCCAATTGATCCAGTGTTTCAACACCTTCTGCAACGGTCTTCATACTGAGGGATTTCGCCATACCGGTGATAAGTTTGATGATAGTAAGGGCGTCTTCTTGGGTCGATATCGAATTCACAAAAGACTTATCTATTTTGATTTTATCGAAGGCAAGTCGGCTCAGCCGGGAAAGAGAAGAGTAGCCCGTACCAAAATCGTCGATGGAGATTTTTACGCCCAGGTCTTTAAGCTTATTTAGGGTGTTCATCGGCGTATTGCTCTCAATAAAGAGCGATGATTCAGTGACTTCCAGTTCAAGCCGGTCAGCCGAAAGCCCTGTTTCTTTCAGAATAGACAGCACTATTCCTGCAAAGGCTTTGCTGCTCAACTGGACAGGAGAGACATTCACTGAAATTTTGACCGGAACAGCCCAGGAAGCCGCTTCCCGACAGGCCATTTCAAGCACAGATTTCCCCATCTCGATAATCATTCCTGTTTTTTCAGCAACAGGAATAAAGCTATCTGGCGACAAAATGCCCTTTCGCGGATGTACCCAACGAATAAGGGCTTCATAGCTGTAAACTTCCCGACTGTACGAATCGACAATCGGTTGATAATAAACCACGAATTCTTTATTCGTTAATGCCAAGGCCATGTCGTGCTCAAGGGTTCTGCTTTCCTGCAGCTTATCTAACATTCGTTGGCGGAAGACTTTAATCTTACTCGCACCTTCATTTTTGGCTTCATAAAGGGCCAGGTCGGCAAATTTATAGAGATAGTCAGAGCGGCGTTCGGTTTCTGAGTTAACAATGCCCACGCAAGTGGTTATGTTTATAATCGTGCTATAAATAGTGTAGGGCTGGTTAATGCACTCACATATTTTTTGGGCTAGCGAAACAGCATGACTTTCAGTCAGACCACTCGAGAGCAATGCAAACTCATCGCCGCCTAAGCGATAAAGCGTATCCGCCGGAAGGCTCATTGAATTCAAACGCAGAGAGATCTGACGCAATAACATATCACCGGCATCATGACCGTAGGTATCATTAACCTCTTTGAACCTATCTAAATCAAATAACATCACGGTCACCGAGCTTTTATTGCTTTCGGATATATTGATGATTTTATTTAGATTATCCCAGAAAAAGAGCCTGTTGCTCATTTCTGTGAGAGGGTCATGGTAAACGTCATACTCTAGCTTGGTGTTCTGGATTTGCAGTTTTTCTTTAGAGTCCTGAAGCTCTTCAGCAAGACTTTTAACCTGAATATGCGCCTTCAGAATATTTCTGTTTTGATAGAAGATCAGCATGCCCAGTATTGCACTCAGTATGATGAGCAGCACAGAAACTGCTGAATAAATAGAGTACAACGTTTGAATGTTACTGTTAGCATTGTTAATCAGGTTAACATCTTTGTTTAATGCACCCGATGAAAGACGGCTTAGTGGGGCATCAAGCGAATACATTGTTTTCAGGTATTCCTGAAGTTCTGGGCGACTCATTTTCTCAAGATGAGTATCCAGATAATTAAGCGTGTTTTCGAGTTTTATAGCCAGTTCATGAAGCGATTTATTGCTATCAATATAATTTCCCAAATCGCCTTCTTTCAATAAATCACTCTGGCTGAGCATAATGTCGAGGTGGAGGCGCACATCATCGAGTGTCATCGTCTCGTCGATAGTGTAAAGACCAAGCCATGATTCGAACCGATAATACTCCGAGACCAGCTGTCCGGCAGACCAGGAATTGGCATAGTGCGTCAGTTTCTGCAATTCCTGCTGCCTTTCATGCACAAGGAAAGAGATATATCCTGTAGATATAAAAAGGGAAAATATTATGGCAGCCAGTATTCTGTTCATGTTGTTCTTCTGAAACCTACTCAATGCTCATCTTACTGACCTGCCACGCCGACCTTGAATAAAAGACCTGATTATTTAGCTCAGGTTTGCTGTCATAAGGATACACGATGAATAACGGGCCTTTGTCGCGGACACGCATGTACTCGCCATTGATTTTTAAGGCAAGGATCACATTGTATTTTTTGAAATCACTGAGAGGGATAACAGTGGTGTAGTCGTTAAGTGCAGTAACCTTAAGGACAGTACCTTTGGCCCCGACGTAATCCATCAGTTTTTGCAGTGGAATACCCGTAAAGGTTGTGCGCCCATTATACCAGGGAGAGGCGGTCTGGAAGCTGACCATACCCAGTTTCTCGAGGCTGGCGACATCGAAAACGGTTTTACCCGCTTCATTTGTATTTTCTATATTACCGGACAGTGTTAAAAGGACTTTCCCGGCAGGTTTAGGAAGTTCACCAGCCAAAGCCTGTGAGGAGAGCACAAGGCTTAACAACATGACAATTAACCGCATTTTAACCCACCTGTCTTCCGAGTATAAAAGAATTATAATTTAGTTATTCTTTTATTTATACATGCTGCATGAGGAATAACAATGTATTCAGAGGATTTATAATTTAATCTATATAAATCAATGTGATATGCCAGTTTTTCCCATGAGTGTTGATTAATCAAAATCGGTATTTTTATTTGAATGGCACACAATTTTATTGATTTTTGTTTAAAAAATAATCTAATTGTCTGGTCGGTGCAAATAAACGCACACAATTGCTAAGGTTTATTGGTTTATGCAAACTCAGGTATCGCTGTTTTGAAAATGTGCAGACCGTTACTCTTTGAATGAACGTGTCACCTGCAGGGGGATCACACACGCAACCCCTTTTGGCACAAGGAGATCCTTTCACAGGCATTTTCTTTTCTCCTGTATAAGGATAAGCTACTCTCGCTCGTTATGATTGCGAATTCAGGGTTAAAAAATGACACCTACAACGCCAAAATATACGCCTGTTGACTTATCTCGCTGGGCACGGAAGGAGCATTTCGAGGTATTTCAGTCCTTTGCTCAATGCACATTTAACCAAACTGTTCATATAGACATTACTGCGCTGCTAAAAAATATCAAAGAGGCTGGCTGGAAGTTTTATCCAACTATAATATTCCTCCTTTCTAAAATCGTTAACAAACATACTGAGTTCCGTATGGCGATAAAGAACGAAGAGCTTATAATATGGGATGAAATTCATCCGAGCTATACCATTTTCCATAATGAAACGGAGACCTTCTCATCATTATGGAGTCACTACGATGGGAATATTCATCATTTCCAGAATGTTTATTCAGAAGACGTTGCACGTTATGGTAATAATCTTGCTTATTGGCCCAAGGAAGAGTCTCGGGATAATGTGTTTTTCGTATCCGGTATTCCGTGGGTCACTTTCACCAGTTTTAATATGAACATTGCTAACATGCAGAACTTTTTTTCCCCTATGTTTACGCTTGGGAAATACTTCGAGCAAGATGGAAAAGTACTGTTGCCTCTCGCGATTCAGGTACATCATTCCGTCTGCGATGGCTTCCATGTGGCAAGACTGTTCAATGAGCTACAAGAAATATGCGATGACTTACTGAATCAATAAAATGAATTCAATACTTGATGTGCCTGAAGGCTTAAAGGTCTCCGTTTGTAGGGAGTTGGCAGCAAGGATCGCTGTCATGTCTGCTATGAGCTGTGAACACAACCATCGATCTTAACCTCAGCCGTCAGACAAATAGGCCAAACGCGAAACACTAAAAAAGCCCCGAAGGGCTTCTCAATCATATTTATCGACGAAACGACTCTTACCACATCAAATCGTCTGGCACTTTAAAGTCAGCGTACGGATCTTCTTCGTCCTGTTCTTCCTGACTTAATGCGCTGTTCAAGACGATGCTATTGGCGTCACGTTGGGCGATTTTGTCGGCGACGCTGGCGGGGATAATCGCGTATTGCGGTTCTGCATTGCTGTCCGTCACCAGGCGCGCGATGGCGAGGCGACCACTGATCAGCTGTGCCTGAGTGGTTTTATCCACTTCAATCTTTTTAATCAGAGTGCCGTCGGTGAAGTTAAAGCCGATGTTGCCGCGTGAAATGTCGATGCGGTTCATTTCAATCAGTTGCTTCACTTGCGCTTTATATTCTTTCGATAAAACGGCCTGCTTTTGCTGTTCATTCAACTGCTTATCACGCTCGATCTGGGCTTTTTTATTTTCTTCCACGGCTTCGCGCGCTTCACGAGCCTGCACGCGTGATTTCTTGGCCGTTCTCTGAACTTTGGCCACTTTTTTGCTGGTCACTAAACCGGCTTTGAGCATTTGCTCTTGTAAGGTGAGTTTTGTCATCTTTGTTTCTTAACCCGTTGAATATGAATGTCAGACTTTGAGCATTTTAACCGTGGTTTCCACATCTATCTCATCTTCGGAGTAGATAAGCGTAGTGCCCTGGAAAGTGGTGATCGCCAGTTTTTTCACCGTGCGCATGTCGCCCGGCTTGGTTTCTGCTTTCGGCTTGATACTGTTCATCAGGAGGCCGACGGACAGTACGGCATTTTCTTTATCAATGCGCGTTTCGGCAGGGACTTCTTCGCTGTACACCAGATAAGACTTGATCGATGTGAGCTTGATACGCTCGCCCGCGATGTAGAGATATTTGCTCTCTGGCAGGACTTTCACCGCGAAAGCGGACAACCCTTTGTTATTGGTGGTGGGCTCGAAAGTGACCGCCGCGTCTTTCTTGATGAGATCCGGGTTGGCGACTTTAATCACATGAAAATAACGGTTATCACCGTTTTCATCTTTGATAAATCCAAAACCTTTATCGCTAAACCACGTTGTGATTGTTCCGTTCATCGCCATTCCCGCCTGATTATTCGTTTATCTACTCAATTTTTGCAGCGCGCAGTTTAAAGCACATTGCCTGCGCAGACCATGTCTTTGCTTAAGTGTGGATGAAAACTTTCGCCTGTGCGAGGGAAGGGGCCAGTAATTGGCCGGACCGATTCGTCAGTCGGCGGAAAATTCGCTATGATCTGCTTCCACTCTTAATCCCGGCTGCCTGATGTCCACTATCGTCGATACTTTTATTGCTCCACCTTGTCATGATCAGATAGATATCCTTTATCAGGATGAGCATCTGCTGCTTATCAATAAACCGAGTGGGCTGCTGAGCCTGTCAGGCAAAAACCCGCAAAATCTCGATTCGGTCCATCACCGTTTAGTGAAGATATTTCCAGGTTGCACGCTGGTTCACCGTCTTGATTTCGGCACGTCCGGGTTAATGGTGGTTGCGCGTAATAAAGAGATTAATGCTGCTCTCTGCCAGCAGTTCAGTGCGCGGACGGTGAGCAAAGTCTACAGCGCACTGCTGTGCGGGCACGTGGAAGATGATGAGGGTGTGGTAGATGCAGCGATTGCTAAAGACCCGGCGCTTTTTCCGCTGATGTCGATTTGCGCTGTCCACGGTAAACCTGCGCGTTCCCGCTATCGGGTTGTCGAGCGCTTTTATCAGCCGGTCACCTCACTGCCGCTAACACGGGTGGAACTCACGCCGGAGACCGGGCGCACGCATCAGTTGCGTATCCACTGCCAACATTTGGGCCATCCGATTTTAGGTTGTGATTTGTATGGTGGGCTTGTGCTGCCTGGCACGGAACGCACACCACGCCTGATGCTTCACGCCAGCGTGCTGGATTTTGTTCATCCAGTCAGCGGTGAGCCGATTACTGCCCGTAATCTCAGCCCGTTCTGAAAGTAAAATCGCCCTGAATCAACACATATACCGGACCTGGCGTCCATCATCCTGCTGATGACTTATAATAAGAAGCTCGACTCTCTTCTTCTCACACTGACACAGGAGTAACGCATGGGATTGTTCAGTTTTGTAAAAGAAGCAGGTGAAAAGCTCTGGGACTCCGTTACCGGCAGCGACCAGGGTAAAAAACTCGAAACGCACATTACCGATTTAGGGCTTTCAGGTGCGGATAAAGTGAAGGTCGATGTTTCCAGCGATGGCACAGCGACGGTATCTGGCGACGGGTTAACCCAGGAGGCGAAGGAGAAAATCCTGGTTGCTGTGGGGAATGTCGCCGGTATTTCACAGGTCAACGACAGCGTAACGACCGCTGATGCGGGTGCTGAAAGTCGCTACTATACCGTTAAGTCCGGCGATACCCTGAGCGCCATTTCCAAGGCCGAGTACGGCACGGCGAATGACTATCAGCGCATCTTTGAGGCCAACAAACCGATGCTTAAACATCCGGACAAAATCTATCCGGGTCAGGTGCTCATCATCCCGACTAAGTAGTACTGTTAGATTGCATTTTTTGCAGAGATAAAAAAATCCACGCGGTTGCGTGGATTTTTTATTTTTGAGATTAAGAGCATCTCATCAGACAGCGAAAAAGATTAGACGTTGAACAGGAAGTTCATCACGTCGCCATCTTTCACGATGTAGTCTTTGCCTTCGGCGCGCATTTTGCCGGCTTCTTTTGCACCTTGCTCACCCTTGTAGGTGATGAAGTCTTCGAACGCGATAGTCTGCGCACGGATGAAACCTTTTTCGAAATCGGTGTGAATTTTACCCGCAGCCTGCGGAGCAGTTGCGCCGACAGGGATGGTCCATGCACGCACTTCTTTCACGCCTGCGGTGAAGTAGGTTTGCAGGTTAAGCAGTTCGTAACCGGCGCGGATCACGCGGTTCAGACCCGGCTCTTCCAGACCCAGCTCAGCCATGAATTCTTCACGGTCAGCGTCGTCCAGTTCGGCAATGTCGGATTCTACAGCGGCACATACGGCAACAACCACGGAACCTTCGGTTGCGGCGATTTCGCGCACTTTGTCGAGGTACGGGTTGTTTTCGAAACCGTCTTCGTTGACGTTAGCGATGTACATGGTTGGCTTCAGGGTCAGGAAGCTCAGGTATTTGATGGCAGCTTTGTCTTCTTCGGACAGGTTCAGTGAACGCAGCATGCCAGCGTTTTCCAGCTGCGGCAGACATTTTTCCAGCGCGGCCAGTTCAGCTTTAGCGTCTTTATCGCCGCCTTTCGCACGCTTCTGCACGCGGTGAATAGCACGTTCGCAGGTGTCGAGGTCGGACAGTGCCAGTTCGGTGTTAATAACGTCAATGTCGTCAGCCGGGTCGACTTTGTTATTCACGTGAATGATGTTGTCGTTTTCAAAGCAGCGTACCACGTGGCCGATAGCTTCGGTTTCACGGATGTTGGTCAGGAACTGGTTACCCAGGCCTTCACCTTTAGACGCGCCTTTCACCAGACCTGCGATATCGACGAATTCCATGGTGGTCGGCAGAATACGCTGTGGCTTGACGATTTCAGCCAGCGCATCAAGACGTGCATCAGGCATCGGTACGACACCCGTGTTCGGCTCGATGGTACAGAACGGGAAGTTGGCCGCTTCGATACCCGCTTTGGTGAGCGCGTTGAACAGGGTGGATTTGCCGACGTTAGGCAGGCCGACGATACCGCATTTAAATCCCATGATGTAAATCACCTTAATCTTTGATAATCAACCTGTTACGTTGAACAGATTGCAGAAAAGTAAATAACTTCGCCTATTATACACGGCGCGGGGCAAAATTGCCGCTCGCCGGGCGTTATTGTGCTTTAAAAGCGTGTAAGCGGTTGGTGGCTTTGGTCAGGCCATCTTTTAGCCATAATTCGGTGCAGCGCACCGCTTCATCCACCGCTTCGTCTATCAGCTTCTGTTCAGACTGTGGCGGTTTGCCCAGCACGAAACCGACAACTTTGTTTTTATCGCCCGGATGACCAATTCCCAACCGTAAGCGGTGAAAATTCGGGTTATTGCCGAGTTTACTGATGATATCTTTCAGGCCGTTATGACCACCATGTCCGCCTCCGAGTTTGAATTTTGCGACGCCCGGCGGCAGGTCCAGTTCATCATGCGCCACCAGAATTTCATCGGGGGCGATGCGGAAAAACGTTGCCATGGCCGCAACGGATTTACCGCTGAGATTCATAAAGGTGGTCGGCACCAGCAGACGCACATCTTCACCTTCAACATTGATGCGTGAGGTGTAACCGAAAAATTTACTTTCTTCGCGTAGCGGGGCGCGGAAACGATCTGCAAGGAGATCGACATACCAGGCTCCGGCGTTATGGCGGGTCGCGGCATATTCAGCGCCCGGATTGGCGAGGCCGACAATCAGTTTAATCGTCACGTTTTTAGTCCTGAGTGAGTCGATAGCTGGCGCGTAGTGTACTGTCTGGCGCAGCGGTTGACAAAATTCTGCAAGCCAAACGGGAAATAAAGACATTATTGCGCTGCTGAACCATTAGAAATGCATATAGTTCAGCTTGTTATTTGTAAAGTTATGTTGCGCAGATGTGCGTAAATGTGATCGCCTACGCACTTACCGCTGGGTGTGTTGTCTATACTTTACACACAAGGACCAGGGACATTCCCTGTCAACCCAAAGTTCCGGAGGTGACATATGAAACGCAGAAACGCTTCGCGACTCGGTAACATGCTCATGGGTTTAGGATTAGTCGTCATGGTCGTGGGGGTCGGTTACTCCATTTTAAACCAACTTCCGCAGCTTAACCTGCCTCAGTTTTTCGCGCACGGTGCGGTGCTGAGTATCTTCCTCGGGGCGGTGCTTTGGCTGGCAGGGGCGCGCGTTAGCGGCCACGAGCAGGTCAGCGACAGATATTGGTGGGTGCGGCACTACGATAAACGCTGCCGTCGCGACGGACATCGTCACAGCTGATCGATTTACATAGCAGAACGGCTCCCTTGGGAGCCGTTCTCGTTTCAGGACTGCCGGGTGGCGCTTCGCTTATAATTCCTGGCGCCGTGTAGGCCCGCGCAAACGCAGTGCCGCAGTGCCACCGGGCAAAGGGCAGAGATTAAATAATATCAGCCAGCGCCGCATCACGATCGGGATAGAACGCCAGTTTCCCAGGAATCGGCTGAACACCTGCTCGCGCCAGCGTACGCAGCGGCTGGAACTCCAGATTCGATACCCGCAATTCACAGCCTTCTGGCAGGCGACTGACAAAGCGCTGGAACGCTTCCAGACCGCCTGCATCCAGCACCGGAACCGCATCCCATTTCAGTACCACAATTCTTTTGCCTTCAAGACGCGTCTGCAAATCATTGAAGATATTTTCTGCGGCGGCGAAGAACAGAGGACCGATCACCCGAATCACCAGAATGTCGTCCGGCACCGTGACGTTGACCGGGGCCAGATGCGTCATGCGCGCGATTCGACGCATGAACAGTAATGACGCCAGCACAATCCCTACGCTGATGGCGATCACCATGTCGAACAGTACCGTCAGCGACATGCAAATCAGCATCACCACAATGTCATCCACTGGCGCGCGGCGCAGTAGGTGAACGACTTTGTGCGCTTCGCTCATGTTCCACGCCACCATCAGGAGGAGGGCGGCCATTGCCGAAAGCGGTAGCCAGGAAAGAAGCGGAGCCAGCACCAGCAGCGCCATGATCACCAACACGGCATGCAGAATGGCGGCGATGGGTGAGGTTGCCCCTGCACGAACGTTAGCTGCCGAGCGAGCAATGGCGGCAGTTGCGGTGATCCCGCCAAAGAACGGGGCGATCATGTTGCCCAGACCCTGGCCGATCAATTCGTTATTGGCTTTGTGACGCGTGCCGGTCATGCCGTCGAGCACAACCGCGCAAAGTAATGACTCAATCGCGCCCAGCATTGCCATCGAAAACGCAGCAGGCAATAGAGCCTGTAAGGAATCCCAGCTCAGCGTAAAGCTGGAATCAGGCATTTCCCACGGCAGTACCAACTGCGGCAGAAGTTGTGGGATACCGTTGCCCTGGGTGCCATCGCTGAGAACGTAATGGAACTGCGAGCCAATGGTAGCGACGTGTCCGCCAAGCAGATTCACCACACCCATCACCGCACACCCCGCCAGCAGTGCGGGCAGATGTCCCGGCAAGCGAATGCCCAGACGCGGCCAGAAAATCAGAATTGCCAGCGTTACCACGCCAATTGCTGCATCGCCTGGGTTGAGTGTCGGCATCGCCGTCGCTAGTGCGCCGACTTTCTGCCAGTAGTGTTCCGGCATATGTGTAAGCTGGAGGCCAAAGAAATCTTTGATCTGCATTGTGGCGATGGTAATGCCAATCCCGGACGTAAAACCGAGGGTGACGGAGATCGGAATATATTCAATTAAGCGGCCAAAGCGGGCGAGGCCGAAAAGCACCAGGAAAACACCTGACAACAACGTCGCAACCAATAATCCGGCGAGGCCAAACTGTTGCGAAACCGGATAGAGGATAACGACGAAGGCCGCGGTTGGGCCTGAGACGCTAAAACGAGAGCCGCCTGCCAGCGCGATGATAATCCCCGCGACGGCAGAGGTGTAGAGGCCATATTGCGGCGCAACGCCGCTGCCAATCGCCAGCGCCATCGCCAGTGGAATCGCGATGATCCCAACGGTTACCCCGGCAATCAGATCACGGGTAAAGCGGCTAAGGGTATATTTCTCTTTCCAGCAGGCGTCGATAAGGGCGCGGAACGGCATGATATCTGCGAGTGTGGATCGGTTCACAGTGGTCTTCATCCATGAGCGCATCATTTGCACGGGTTATACACGTGGCTTATGCAAATGAAGGAGGCATTAGTCATACAAATTGTTGATTAAAACAAAAAAACCCGCCGCAGCGGGTTTTTTATACCGGTTCGATTAATGCTCGAACATGGCAGAGATGGATTCTTCGTTGCTGATACGACGAATCGCTTCTGCCAACATACCTGACAGAGTCAGGGTACGGACGTTAGGTAGTGCTTTGATTTCATCCGACAGCGGGATGGTATCGCAGACAATGACTTCGTCAATGACAGAATTACGCAGGTTAGTGGCTGCGTTGCCGGAGAAGATCGGGTGAGTCGCGTAAGCAAATACGCGTTTCGCACCACGCTCTTTCAGCGCTTCGGCGGCTTTGCACAGAGTGCCGCCTGTGTCGATCATGTCATCAACCAGCACACAGTCACGACCGGAAACGTCACCGATGATGTGCATCACCTGGGAAACGTTAGCACGCGGACGGCGTTTGTCGATGATAGCCATGTCGGTATCGTTAAGGAGCTTCGCGATAGCACGAGCACGGACGACGCCGCCGATGTCTGGAGAAACCACGATTGGATTGTCCAGTTTCAGCTGCAGCATATCTTCCAGCAGGATTGGGCTGCCGAAGACGTTGTCTACCGGTACGTCGAAGAAGCCCTGAATCTGTTCAGCATGCAGGTCAACGGTCAGTACGCGGTCAACGCCGACGCTGGACAGGAAGTCCGCGACAACTTTGGCAGTGATTGGCACACGAGCGGAACGTACGCGACGATCCTGACGGGCATAACCAAAGTAAGGGATAACGGCAGTGATGCGGCCTGCTGAAGCGCGGCGCAGAGCATCAACCATGACAACCAATTCCATCAGATTATCGTTGGTTGGGGCACAAGTGGACTGGATGATGAAAATATCACCACCGCGTACATTTTCGTTAATTTGTACGCTGACTTCACCGTCGCTAAAACGACCTACGGCGGCGTCGCCAAGAGAAGTGTACAGGCGGTTGGCAATACGTTGTGCTAGTTCCGGGGTAGCGTTACCAGCAAAAAGCTTCATATCAGGCACGAGAAGAACCTCAGGCATGCGTCCAGTGGTGGATGAATGGGCCTAAAACTGTGCGGGCCAGGCGCATTTCATCCAGGCGGTGTATTAATGAGCACGATGCAACGTCTGGAACGGGGTGACGTTGTCACCGAAACTCAGTCTGCTCCTTCAACGGCGTGCATTAACGGTGAAACGTTCACACCGCGGGCAATAAAGCCCTGCAGCCATTCCGGGGCTTGCTCAAGCACCTGGCGGGCAGCGGATTCGGTGTCAAATTCAGCAAACACACAGGCCCCTGTGCCAGTCAGGCGCGACGGGGCGTATTCTAACAGCCAGGAAAGCGCTGCATCAACCTTACGAAATCGTTTTCTTGCGATAACCTCGCAATCGTTGCTGAATTCACATTCTAGTAACGTTTTAATTGACCTGCGCGGTGAATTTCTGGGCAATTCGGGATCATTGAAAATAACCGGGGTCGGAATGCTCACGCCGGGGTGTGCGACTAAGTACCATTTTTCCGGCACGGTGACGGGGGTGAGCACTTCGCCCACCCCTTCGGCGAAGGCCGCATGACCGCGAATGAACACCGGAACATCTGCACCTAACGTCAAACCGAGGGTCGCCAGTTCGTCCACCGTTAATCCGCAGCGCCACAGATGATTCAGTGCTACCAGAATCGTCGCGGCATTTGATGAGCCGCCGCCAAGGCCGCCGCCCATCGGTAAACGCTTGTCGATACGGATATCGGCACCCGCATTTTTTGGCAGGCGATGGCTGTCTGCAGCAGTTTTCATCAGCATTCGCGCGGCGCGAATAATCAGATTTTCTTCGTTGGGCACGCCGTCAACGGGCGTCAACAGCTGCAATTTGCCGTCGCTTCGCACATCAATGGTTATCGTGTCGCCGTAATCAAGAAACTGAAACAGCGTCTGTAACTCGTGATAACCATCGGCGCGCTGGCCGGTGATATAAAGAAAAAGATTCAGTTTTGCCGGGGAAGGCCAACGGGTACTCATTTGACTATCCAGCTATCCATTTTCAGTTTGATACGCTCGCTGCCTTCGGTCAGTTCCATATTCGACGGCAAGGAAGGTTTACTGTTGCTGTCGTAACCGCTGTACACCACTTTCCAGGTTTTACCGTTTTGGGTGTAGTTCAATTCACTCAGGCGTGCCTGGTCATCAAGCTTATAATCGGTGGCATCACCTGGCAGACCGAGGATCCACTGGCGCAGACTATTCAGCGGAATCGGCATGCCGGTCAGTTTGCCAATCATCTCTTCGGCATCAGTAGAGGTGTAAGACTGACCTTTATTATCAATAAGTGTCACGGTGCCAGGGGCGGCCGTCAGCGACAGTTCCGTGCTGCCGAGCGGGTTGGTCAGCAACAGGCGATAGTTATCTTTCCCGGTTTGCTGCCAGAAGAAACGGGCATACACCTTCTGTTCGTCATTCAAAAACGCGAACGCGCCACGGGTCTGATACTGGCTCAACTGACGCACTTCTTGCTGATGCTGTTGCCACTGCGGTGAGTCCGGGCTTTTGCCAGGGCCTTTCGGGGCGTTGATGGAGCAGGCGGTCAGAACCAGCGCTGCCAGAGGCATCAGACGTACTAGAGGGCTCAGTTTCATTGAAAATCCTTGATAGACGTAGCAGTTGTAACCGTCAATGCTAGCGCCGCACGCTGGCAGCGTCTACGTTCAAGTTGTCCCAAATCATAATATTACCGATTACTCCGAAAGGAGGGCGTCCCTTTTATTGACCTTGCGCATCCTGTATGATGCGCTCAGACTAACCTTATCAACGCTGGTACTACTCCTGCATTCATGACGCTCCTGGCACTAGGCATCAACCACAAAACCGCTCCGGTCGCGCTGCGAGAACGTGTTACGTTTTCGCCAGATACGCTCGACAAGGCGCTGGAAAGCTTACTGTCCCAGCCAATGGTGCAGGGCGGTGTGGTGCTGTCGACGTGTAACCGCACCGAGCTTTATCTCAGCGTTGAAGAGCAGGAAAATTTACAGGAATCCCTGATTCGCTGGCTGTGTGATTATCATCAGTTGAACGAAGAAGACCTGCGCAACAGCCTTTACTGGCACCAGGATAACGACGCCGTCAGCCATTTAATGCGCGTCGCCAGCGGGTTAGATTCGCTGATCCTCGGTGAGCCGCAGATTCTCGGTCAGGTGAAAAAAGCCTTTGCCGATTCCAGCCGTGGGCATTTGAACGTCAGCGAGCTGGAACGCATGTTCCAGAAATCGTTCTCCGTTGCCAAACGCGTACGTACCGAAACAGATATCGGTGCAAGCGCCGTGTCCGTTGCCTTTGCCGCCTGTACGTTAGCCCGTCAGATTTTCGAATCCCTTTCGTCCGTGACCGTGTTGCTGGTCGGCGCTGGGGAAACCATCGAACTGGTTGCGCGTCATTTGCGTGAACATCGCGTCAAAAAAATGCTTATCGCCAACCGCACACGCGAACGCGCGCAGGTGTTGGCTGATGAAGTTGGCGCGGAAGTGATTGCCCTGAGCGACGTCGACGAGCGTTTAAAAGAAGCGGACATTATTATCAGTTCCACCGCCAGCCCGCTGCCTATTATCGGTAAAGGGATGGTGGAAAGAGCGCTGAAAGCACGACGCAATCAGCCCATGTTGCTGGTGGATATTGCCGTGCCGCGAGACGTCGAGCCTGACGTCAGCAAACTCGCCAACGCCTATCTTTACAGCGTTGATGACCTGCAAAACATCATTCAGCATAATCTGGCGCAGCGTAAAGCCGCCGCGCAGCAGGCTGAAACCATTGTTGAGCAGGAAGCCAGTGAATTTATGGCCTGGCTGCGCGCGCAAAGCGTCAGCGAGACCATTCGTGAATACCGTTCGCAGGCCGATCTGGTGCGTGATGAACTCACAGCCCGCGCGTTGGCCGCGCTGCAACAAGGCGGAGACGCCGAAGCCATCATGCAGGATTTGGCGCGTAAACTGACTAACCGCCTGATCCACACGCCGACAAAATCTCTTCAACAGGCTGCCCGTGACGGGGACGACGAACGCCTGAATATTCTGCGCGACAGCCTCGGGCTGGAATAGCGCTGCTATCTCACATTCTAATGACAGGGTGAACTCAGGCCTATGAAGCCGTCTATTGTTGCCAAACTGCAAGCGCTGCATGAGCGCCATGAAGAAGTTCAGGCGCTGCTGGGTGATGCTGGAACCATCGCCGATCAGGACCGTTTCCGCGCGTTATCGCGGGAATATGCGCAGCTCAGCGACGTTGCGAAATGTTTTACCGACTGGCAGCAGGTGCAGGAAGATATTGAAACTGCACAGATGATGCTCGACGACCCGGAAATGCGCGAAATGGCGCAGGAAGAGTTGCAGGAAGCGAAAGCCAAAGGCGAGCAGCTTGAGCAAGAATTACAGGTGCTGCTGCTGCCGAAAGACCCCGACGACGAGCGCAGTGCGTTTGTTGAAGTACGCGCCGGAACCGGTGGGGATGAAGCCGCGCTGTTCGCGGGCGACCTGTTCCGCATGTACAGCCGTTATGCCGAAGCGCGCCGCTGGCGTGTGGAAATCATGAGCGCCAACGAAGGTGAACACGGCGGCTTTAAAGAGGTTATCGCGAAAATTAGCGGTGACGGCGTATACGGTCGTCTGAAATTTGAATCCGGCGGACATCGCGTACAGCGCGTTCCGGCGACGGAATCCCAGGGCCGTATTCACACCTCCGCTTGTACCGTCGCGGTGATGCCGGAACTGCCTGAAGCAGAAATGCCGGACATCAACCCGGCAGATTTGCGTATCGATACTTTCCGTTCCTCGGGCGCGGGTGGTCAGCACGTTAACACCACCGACTCAGCTATTCGTATCACCCACTTGCCAACTGGCATTGTGGTGGAGTGCCAGGACGAACGTTCGCAGCACAAAAACAAAGCCAAAGCGTTGTCAGTATTGGGGGCGCGTATTCGTGCCGCCGAAGTGGCAAAGCGTCAGCAGGCCGAAGCGTCTACTCGTCGTAACCTGTTGGGCAGTGGCGATCGCAGCGATCGCAACCGCACCTATAACTTCCCGCAGGGCCGTGTGACCGACCACCGAATCAACCTGACGCTCTACCGTCTGGATGAAACGATGGAAGGTAAACTCGACATGCTGATTGAACCGATCGTGCAGGAATATCAGGCCGATCAGCTGGCGGCGTTGTCCGATCAGGAATGATGACGTTCAAGCAGTGGCTGACTCAGGCAATTCAGCGGCTGGCGCAAAGCGAAAGCCCGCGACGTGACGCTGAGATTTTGCTGGGCCACGTTACAGGCAAATCGCGCACGTTCATTCTGGCTTTCGACGAAACGGTTCTCAATGCGGATGAAACTGAAGCACTGGAAACGTTGTTGAGCCGCCGCGCCAACGGGGAACCGGTGGCGCATTTGGTCGGCATGCGTGAATTCTGGTCGCTGCCGCTGGCTGTTTCTCCGGCGACGCTTATTCCGCGCCCGGACACCGAATGTCTGGTTGAACAGGCGCTGACGCGTTTACCGTCGGATGGGTGTGACATCCTGGATTTAGGCACTGGCACCGGGGCGATTGCGCTGGCGTTGGCGAGCGAGCGCCGGGACTGCCGGGTGACTGCTGTCGATTTTATCGCCGATGCGGTTGCATTAGCGCAGCGTAACGCGGCAAGCCTCGGCATCGAGAATGTGACGATTGCGCAGAGCAATTGGTTCAGCGCGCTGCAAGGCCAGACTTTTGGCATGATTGTGAGCAATCCGCCTTACATCGACGAACAGGACAAGCACCTTGCCGAAGGCGATGTGCGTTTCGAACCGCTGAGTGCGCTGGTCGCTGCCGACGAAGGCCTGGCCGATTTGGCCCATATCATTCGTGAAGGGCGTCGTTTTCTGCTGCCCGGCGGGTGGATGTTGCTGGAGCATGGCTGGAAGCAGGGCGCTGCAGTACGTGAGCTTTTTCATCAGGCCGGTTATGGCGAGGTGGAAACCTGTCGTGACTATGGCGGCAACGAGCGTTTAACGGTCGGGAGACGTAATGCTGACTGAAAACGTGTTTAGCGTTATTATTAGCATCATTTTGAAGTTATCAGGTTGCCATTCAGCAACCCGCAGTTGGGGTAGGTCATGAGGTCATTAGCGGATTTTGAATTTAACAAAGCACCTTTGTGCGACGGCATGATCCTCATCTCTGAACTGATCCGTGACGATTTCCAGGGCCAGTACGTCAATGACGAGCTGGAACAACTGGTGAGTTTGGCGCGAGAAGAGATTAGCCCTTCATGGACTGAGACTCGCCAGGTAGAGCGCCTGATTGAGTTGTTCTACGGTGAATGGGGCTTCAGTTCTGCCCACGGCATTTACCGTCTCTCTGACGCTTTGTGGCTCGATACCGTTCTGAAAAACCGTGAAGGCAGCGCCGTGTCGCTCGGTGCGATTGTGTTGCTAATCGCACGACGCCTCTCGATCCCCATGATGCCCGTTATTTTCCCGACTCAGTTGCTGTTACGCGCCGATGTTGAAACGGGCGAAATGTGGTTCATTAATCCGTTTACCGGCGACACTCTTGATGAGCACACGCTTGAAGTGTGGCTGAAAGGCAATATCAGCCCGGTAGCTGAACTGTTTAACGAAGACCTGGATGAAGCGGATAACGCCGAAGTTATCCGTAAACTGCTCGACACCCTGAAATCTGCGCTGATGGAAGAGCGGCAGATGGAGCTGGCGCTGCGCGTCAGTGAAGCGTTGTTGCAGTTTAATCCGGAAGACCCGTATGAAATCCGCGATCGCGGCCTGATCTACGCCCAGCTGGAGTGCGAACATGTAGCACTTACCGACCTGAGCTATTTCGTAGAGCAGTGCCCGGAAGATCCGATCAGCGAAATCATCCGCGCGCAGATCAACAATATTGCGAATAAACACATTACCTTGCATTAATCCGGAAAGAATCCGATTAACCCCTGATAAGGCGATCTTATGAAACAAAAAGTGGTTAGCATTGGCGATATCAACGTCGCAAACGACCTGCCATTCGTGCTGTTCGGTGGTATGAACGTGCTCGAGTCGCGTGACCTTGCGATGCGCATCTGTGAACACTACGTAACTGTGACCCAGAAACTGGGTATCCCTTACGTGTTCAAAGCCTCTTTTGATAAAGCCAACCGCTCCTCCATTAAATCCTATCGTGGCCCTGGCCTCGAAGAAGGGATGAAGATTTTCCAGGAGTTGAAGCAGACGTTTGGCGTGAAACTGATAACCGACGTTCACGAAGCCTCTCAGGCGCAACCTGTGTCCGAAGTGGTTGATGTTATTCAACTCCCAGCCTTCCTCGCACGCCAGACCGATCTGGTGGAAGCGATGGCGAAAACCGGTGCTGTTATCAACGTCAAAAAACCTCAGTTCGTAAGCCCTGGTCAGATGGGTAACATTGTTGATAAATTCGCTGAAGGCGGTAACGACAAGGTTATTCTGTGTGACCGTGGCACGCAGTTCGGCTACGACAACCTGATTGTCGACATGCTGGGCTTCAGCGTGATGAAAGCCGTTTCCGGTAATTCTCCGGTGATTTTCGACGTGACCCACGCACTGCAATGCCGCGACCCGTTTGGCGCAGCGTCCAGCGGTCGTCGTGCGCAGGTTGCTGAACTGGCTCGTGCAGGCATGGCAACAGGTCTGGCTGGTCTGTTCATCGAAGCACATCCGGATCCAGAACATGCGAAATGCGACGGCCCGTCTGCGCTGCCGCTGGATAAACTGGAACCGTTCCTGAAACAGATCAAAGCGATTGATGATTTGGTGAAGAACTTCGACGAGCTGGATACCAGCAAGTAAGTTTGGACGATATAAAAAAACCCGCTGCGGCGGGTTTTTTAATGGGCATTATCTACTCAGACTAAGCAAATATCGTCATCAGATACGCCACAAACAGCGCCAGATGGGCGGCACCGTTGAGCACATTGGTGCGCCCGGTGGAGAAGGAAATCTGACACAGCACCAGGGAAGCAACCATGACAATCATTTCCGGTGCACCGAGAGCGAAGACCAAATCATTGCCGGTGGCAAAAGCAATCAGCGTCACCACAGGTACGGTCAATGAAATGGTCGCCAGCACCGAGCCGAAGAACAGGTTCATGGCACGCTGTACCTGATTATTCAACACGGCACGCAGCGCCCCAAGCCCTTCAGGGGAGAGGATCAACAGCGCAATCAGGAAGCCGGTAAAGGCCACGGGGGCATTCATCGCGCCGAGCATCGTCTCTAACGGGCCTGCATTCATTTTAGTGACCGCAATCACCGCAATCAGATGGATGACCAGCCAAACCGCATGCCACAGGCTGCTGTGCGCCGAAGGCTTGCCGTGATGCGGATCGTCGTCGTCGGCTTCATCTTCATGCTCGTAAACAAACAGGCTCTGGTGGGTTTTGGTCTGAATAAGCAGGAACACGCCGTACATTGCGGCTGAAATCAGGGCAACCAGCAGCGCCTGGCCGGTGGAGAAATTCGCCCCAGGCAGCGCCATCGGAAACACCAGCACAATGATAGCCAATGGGAAAAGGGCGATCAGATACTGTTTGAGGCCGAATAAATTTAAGTACTGCGTGGCAAATTTCCGTCCCCCAAGCAATAAAGAGAAACCGACCAGGCCACCGGTCACAATCATAATGATGGAATAGAGGGTGTCGCGCATCAACGTCGGCGCGGCATCACCGGTCGCCATTAATGCAGAAATAAGGCTTACTTCAAGAATGACGACGGAAAGGCTTAAAATCAGTGAGCCATAGGGTTCGCCCAGGCGGTGTGCCAGTACGTCGGCGTGTCTGACTACGCTAAATGCGCTGCTTAAAATACCGATCAGGGCCAGGATATTGATGCCGATAACCACTGGCATGGACTGACTGCTGCCAAAGAACATCAGTACCGCCAGCGCTAACACCGGGAAAATAAGGGTGGTCTCCTTGTGGCGGGTCTTTACCGCCTCATGTGCATGAGTCATGAACCATCTCCATTAGTGCAGGATTTATAATTATAGATAAAGTAAGGACATAACATAGCAGACTTAAATGTGCTCACTGTGATTTTTTACTGAAATTTACCTCTTGCCTTTAAATTCATGACTGCGTTTTATAAAAAGCAATTATGTTTAATTTCTGTTTATATAACAGCATATTGATTACTACTAATACCCAGTAATTATCTGGATTTGCGCCTGGGGAATTCCTGACCCACACTTACCGTTTGTGTGATTTCAGGAGGCCCCTATGCCCTACAGCAACCGAAGCGACTTGCCCGACAGCGTTCAACACGTTCTTCCCGCCCACGCACAAGACATCTATAAAGAGGCATTTAACAGCGCATGGGATCAGTATAAGCATAAAGAGGACCGAAGAGATGACGCCAGTCGTGAAGAGACGGCTCACCGCGTGGCCTGGGCTGCAGTGAAAAATGATTATGAAAAGGGCGATGACGATAAGTGGCATAAAAAGAAATAAGCCGCTTAGTCCATTCTCGACTTATTTTATGCAAAAAATTGCGCTTCATTGAGCCTCTGTTGTCTTGCTATCGGCCCGTTCATTGCATATTGTCTGTGGAAGCTGGATACTATTTCAGCAATTCAAAGGGAAACCAGTCGTAGCAGGGAAGAGAGCAGTGGTGGAGGTTAAAAGTGTTAACGCGTGATTTCTTGCTGAAAGCCGATTGCAAGACGGCCTTTGGTGCAATCGAGGAATCGCTACTCTGGTCGCCGGAACAACGCGCAGCTTCGCTTGCCGCGACGTTAGCTTGTCGACCGGATGCTGGCCCTGTATGGATATTTGGTTACGGTTCACTGATGTGGAACCCGGCGCTGGATTATAGTGAATCCTGTACCGGCACGCTCGTCGGCTGGCACCGTGCCTTCTGTTTACGCCTGACGGCAGGGCGCGGCAGTGCCTGTCAGCCAGGTCGCATGCTTGCCCTAAAAGAGGGCGGACGCACCACGGGAGTGGCTTATCGCCTGCGCGATTGCGCACTGGAAGATGAGCTGTCGCTGTTGTGGAAGCGCGAAATGATCACCGGCTGCTATCTGCCAACCTGGTGCAAACTGGAACTCGACGATGGCCGCACGGTGAACGCACTGGTGTTTATCATGGATCCGCGTCATCCGCTGTATGAGTCCGATACCAGCGTGCAGGTGATTGCGCCATTGATTGCTGCTGCCAGCGGGCCGCTCGGTACCAACGCACAATACCTTTTCTCGCTCGAACAGGAACTGCTGAAACTCGGTATGCAGGACGAGTGCTTAAATGAGCTGGTGGGAAAAGTCCGTTATCTGCTGAACGGTGAAAACTTACCGCGCACGGCGTGACGCGCTCACAGAAAAAAGCCCGAGTTCAAACTTCGGGCTTTTTGCTTTCAGGCAGAATGAAATTTAAATGCGGAAATGGCCTGCTGTCGTCGCCAGGTCGCCCGCCTGACTTTGCAATGCGCCCGCAGCGGCCGCGGATTCCACGACCAATTCAGCATTCTGCTGCACCATTCGGTCGAGATGAATGACCGCATGGTTAATTTCCTGAATCCCTTGCATCTGTTCGCTGCTGGCGATGCTGATTTCGCGGATGATCCCCGACACACTGCCGATGTTGGATACAATTTCCTGCATGCTTTCCCCGGCCAGACGAACATAGTGCGAGCCGTTCGCCACGCTTTCGGTGGTGGAATCAATCAACGTTTTGATCTCTTTTGCCGCCTGCGCGCTGCGGCTGGCAAGATTGCGCACTTCGCCTGCGACCACGGCAAATCCACGCCCTTGTTCACCTGCGCGAGCGGCTTCAACGGAGGCGTTCAGTGCCAGAATATTGGTCTGGAAAGCGATCCCGTCGATGACACTTGTGATATCACCGATTTTTGCCGACGCGGTTTCGATGGCCTGCATGGTGTCGATGGCGCTGGACACGACGCTACCCCCTTTTGACGCCACTTTGGTCGCTTTCTCCGCCTGTGCGCTGGCGGCACTCGCGGATTCTGTTGATTGAGACACAGAAGCGGTTATCTGCTCCACGGCACTGGCGGTTTCACGCAGGCTGGAGGCGGCCTGTTCGGTGCGTGCCGACAGATCACGGTTGCCCGCTGCAATTTCCTGGGCGGCGGTTTGCACCGAAGAAGTGGCGTCACGTAGCTGGAGCATTACCTGTGCCAGCTTATCGGCGAACAGGTTAAAGGCGTGAGCGATTTGTGCCACTTCATCTTTACCGTTTTCCGGCAGACGTTGGGAAAGGTCGTTGGTCCCATTACCGATAGCTAACATGGCATCACGAATGGTAAGCAGGCGTTTAAGCATCGCGGCCACCAACAGATGCACGACGCCACCACCGACCAGCACAAGGACGATAAAGGCAATCGCTGAGGCTTTCAGCAGGGCGTTCATACCTGATGTCGCATCGTGGCGATCGAGTGCCACTACTAACAACCAATGCGTGCCCTGAACCGGGATCGCAGAGAATATTTTGTCGCTGCCACCGAGCGTGCCCTGAAGCGTATCGCCTGCGGTCAGCGCTTTTAAATTCACGCCTGAAATCGCTTCATTAAAGGGTTTCAGGGTCAGCGCCGGATCGCTCGCCGCGATGACGCTGCCGTCACTGTTGAGGAGCAGGCCACTGCTGGCAGGCGTCGGGTGTATTTCGCGCACATTGGCGACCACGCTGTCCATCGTTACGTCACCGGCAACTACGGCTTTCAATGTACCGTTGTCTTTCACCGGAACCGCAAAGGTGACGACCAATTTCCCGGTTCCCGCATCGACGTATGGTGCGGTTACCACCGGAGCGTCGTCGTGCAGCACTTGTTGATACCACGGACGAAGGGTCGGGTCATAGTCCGCAGGCACGCCGGTTGGGTCAGAGAATTTCGCGGTTTTGCTGGCGTAGCCGACATACACATTACTGAAGCCGCCTGCGCGAGCCATTTGCAAGAACTGTGGAACCGGATCATCGCTGAGCGCGACTTTATCGAGTGAGGCGATCATGGTCATTTTACTGCTGACCCAATCGGCGATCGCCATGCCGTGGCTGGTGCGAGTGCTGACCAGCATTTCTTGCTGGGCTTGCGTGTTATCGCGACGAGTGACCTGATAGTTGATGATGGTATTCAAAAGAAGCGCAACCGCCAGACATCCGGCGGTTGCAGCGATGATGCGCGTACGAATGGAACGAAACATATTATATTCCTGCTGTGTTGTTTGGCTTGCATATCGGCAACCCAGGCAGGAACTTGATGCTGTAACCGGGAACATAAGAAAAAACACTTTATTAACGCTTTTGGACTCAAAACGTTAATACTTTGTCTGCGTCGAGTGTCCACTGCGCCAGCTCAACCAGCGTGCCGACTTCCACGCCATCAGCGAGCGGAAGGGCGGTAATCCCCCTGCCATCGGTGCAGGTTTTGCACAATTTTACTGGCACATTCTGAGCAGTGAGAATTTCCAGCATTTGCTGAATGTTATAGCCCTCGGCGGGTTTTTGCCCACGCAGTCCGGCAGTCACCGCATCCGACATCAGGAACACTTTTAGCTCAATCGGTTGCTGGTCCTGCAGCGCAATCGCCAGACGCAGACTGTTAAATAAAGATTCGCTGCCGTACGCCGCGCCGTTGGCGATTATCACAATACGTTGCATGTTCACTCCTGAAATAGCGTTTGAATCGCCGATGCTACTTCGCTGCGGGCGGGCTGCCAATCGTTTCAGGCACACGGAATGATCTGGCGCAGGTCTATTGCCCGAAGCGACCAATCAACCCGGCGGCGGCGAGCTGGTGGCCTTTGAGTTTTTCAAACAGTGTTTCGCGCGTTAATCCCGCAGGTAACGTAGGCGGCAGCGATGTCGCAATCAACGTAAACGTATAATGATGCGCCCCCGAACCGGGCGGCGGGCAGGGGCCGTACCAGCTTGACGTACCCGGGGTATTTTTGCCTCCGGTGAAGTCTATCGTGTGCTTCAGCGCATCCGGACCAAACCCGGTGGAGGCCGGAGAGATGTTGTACGCCACAAGATGTGTGACGCCGAGACCTTTATTGCCTTCCGGGTCGTGAACTATCAGCGCCAGACTTTGGGTTTGCGGCGGGACATTACTCCATACCAGTGGTGGAGAGCTATTTTTCCCGGTGCAGTTGGCATTCTTCGGGTCGTTTCCTGCGTATGCGCTATCGAGCATCGCATTATCGGTAAAGGCAGGCGACTGCAGAATAAACAGGTTGTCCGCATAAGCTGAACCCATACTGCCAAACAGTGTCGCGCAGGCGATAAGGTGAGGAAGGGATTTCATAAGCGCATCTCACGCAAGGAAGGTGGTTTAACTGTAGCCAATGTTTAAGGATCTTCCTGAAAATCCCCCGAAGGCTGAAAGCGATGGCTAAAAACGTTAAAATAGAAGAACGCGTCGTCCGGCGCCGCTGATTAACTGAGGGATCTTGCTGCGTTTTGAGGTATTTGCTGTCACGCCAATGTTTACCGCTGTTGTTACTCTTGCCACTGGCAGGAGGTATTGCAGCTACCCGCCAGACCTTCATCGAACAAGCCGAAAATCCTTTCGACGATAGCACTCCCGCGTTGCCGGATTTAGGCATGCCTGCGGATAATCATGATAGCGAAAAGCATCTTGCCGAAATGGTCAAAGCCTTTGGTGAGGCCAGCATGCAGGACAACGGTCTGGACACGAGCGATCAGGCCCGTCTTTTTGCCATCGAAAAACTCAGTCATCAACTTAATAGTGAAGTGAATCAGCAACTGGATTACTGGCTCTCTCCTTGGGGCAATGCGTCGGCAGAACTTTTGGTGAACAGCGAAGGGAAATTTACCGGCAGTCACGGTAGTTGGTTCGTACCTTTGGCAGATAATGACCGCTATTTAACGTGGGGTCAGGTCGGCGCGACCGAACAAGATGACGGACTGGTCACGAATCTCGGCGTGGGGCAACGCTGGATTGCGGGCGATTGGTTGCTGGGTTACAACGCTTTTTATGACTCGGTGTTGAGAGAGCATCTCAAGCGTGGCGGTTTTGGCGCGGAAGCCTGGGGCGAATATTTGCGTCTTTCGACAAACTACTATCAGCCTTTAGGCAGTTGGCGCGACGACAGCGACACTGAGCAAAGCCGCATGGCGCGCGGGTATGATTTTACGGCTCAGGCACGGCTGCCGTTTTATCGTTATATCAACACCAGCGTCAGTTTTGAGCAGTATTTTGGTGACAGCGTTGACCTGTTCCATACCGGGACCGGATATCACAATCCGATAGCGGTCTCGCTTGGACTCGATTATACGCCAGTGCCGCTAGTGACAATTTCCGCTGAGCATAAGCAGGGCGAAAGTGGCGTCAGCCAGAATAATCTCGGCATGAAACTGAATTACCGTTTTGGTGTGCCGCTGAAGAAACAGCTTGAATCAAGCGAAGTGGCAGCCTTTACATCATTACGCGGCAGTCGTTATGACAGCCCGGAACGCAGTAACTTGCCAATTGTGGAATATCGTCAGCGCAAAACGCTTTCAGTATTCCTTGCGACGCCGCCGTGGGATTTACAGCCTGGTGAAACCGTATCGTTGAAATTGCAGGTTCGCAGCCGTTTCAAAATTAAAGCGCTGACATGGCAAGGGGATTCACAGGCCTTGAGTTTGACGCCTCCGGTGAATCACAGCAGCGTTGATGGCTGGACGGTGATCATGCCTGCCTGGGATTACAGTGACGGAGCGCAGAATCGCTGGCATCTGCTGGTGGTGGTTGAAGATGAGAAAGGGCAGCGCGTGTCGTCGAACGAAATTACGCTTGCGCTGACGGAGCCGCTGGTCACATTCCCGGCGGCGACGTCAGATGCGCTGTTAATGCCTTAGAAAATACGTTCCTGATGCACCCAGACCGCCGCTTCAACGCGGGATTTTAGCTTCATCTTTTTCAGCATATGCTTCACGTGAACTTTCACGGTGCTTTCGGTGATATCCAGGCGGCGAGCGATCATTTTGTTCGGCAAGCCTTGTGCAATCAGCTTGAGAATGTCGCGTTCGCGCGGGGTTAACTGATTAATATCACGATCAGACGTAGCGCGGTTGGCGCGAAGACTCGCCGCGAGCACAGGCGTCAGCGCTTCACTCAATACCATTTCCCCGGCAGCGGCCTGATGCAGCGCTTTCAGCAACTCTTCCGGCTCCATATCTTTCAGCAGATAACCATCTGCTCCGCGTTTCAGCGCCGTCACCACATCTTCTTCGTGATTAGAGACGCTGAACACCACCACCCGGCCAGAGAGCGATTTCTCACGCAGCTTGTCGAGGGTTTCAAGGCCATTCATGCCAGGCATATTCAAATCGAGCAGGATCAGATCCGGGTCGAGGGTTTCAGCCAGCTCAATACCTTGTTCACCATTGCTGGCTTCGCCGATCACCTGTAGATCGGGAGCCATGCTGATTAACTGCCTGACGCCCGTGCGCAGCATCGGATGATCGTCAATTAACAGGATGGTAGCCCGTTCCTGATTACTCATGAATTTCTCCTTGCGGTTGTGAAAGCGGTTTTTCGGGAATAAAAGAAACAACAACTTCAGTGCCACCTGTTTCACGGCGTCTGACCTGGCAATCGCCACGCAGGCTTTGCGCACGGTCGCGCATGATGATTAAGCCGTAGTGATTATTGCGCTCTGCATGGTCCGGAACGCCGCGGCCATTGTCGGCCACGATAAGTCGCACCTGATTGTTGTTGTGGGTCACCGACACGGTGACTTCCGTCGCTTCAGAATGTTTAAGCGCATTGCTCAATGCTTCACGGGCAATCTGTAATGCATGGATAGCCTGATGAGAAGGAACAAAGCGCGGAGGCAACTGATAATCCAGTTGCACCGTAAAGCCAAAACGGGAGCTGTACTCTTCACAGCTGGATTCCAGCGCCGGACGCAATCCCGCTTCGGTTAATTGTAGACGGAAGGTGGTCAGCAGCTCGCGCAACTGCGCCCAGGACGTGTTCAGTTCATTTCGCATCTGGCTTAACAACTGACGGCTTTCGTCGGATAAATCTGCGCCCTGCATTTGCAGGCAGCTAACCTGCATCTTCATACAAGAAAGCGACTGGGCGATGGAGTCGTGTAACTCGCGGGCGATGGTGGCACGTTCTTCCATCACAATCAGCTGATGCTGACGTTCTTGCTGTCTGTCGAGAGCCAGCGTCGCGGTGAGCTGTTCAACCAGCGTATCAACTAATTGCTGTTGATCATGGCTCAGATGACGGCCGGCAGGCAGCGTCGCCAGCAGAATACCGTATTGATTATGGGCATCGGTTAACCGCCATTTCAGCGTAATACCGCCGCCGGGCAGGGCAGGAAGATTACGCGGGCAGAGATAGCAGCCTTTATCATCGCAATCGAGCGCGGAGTAGCAGCGAAACTCTTGATGATTTTCCTCATCTTCCATGTCATAGACCCGCACCTCGATATCACGCAGCAGCGTCAAACCTTGAAGACCATTCAACACCGGGGAAATTCGTTCACAAAGCGGGGCCTGAGAATGTAAACGGCGATTGGCCTGCCAGAGAAACGCCAGGATTTCGTTTTTCTGTTCGAGATTGGCGGTTTTTTCCTGTACCCGTTGTTCCAGTACGGCGTAACTTTCTGCCAGCTCTTTCGACATATTGTTCAGCGCCATGCCGAGGGTCGCCATCTCATTGCGGCCGCTGATTTTGGCGTGTTTGCTGAAATCACGCTGACTGACAGCCCGCGCCATGCTGAGTAACTGCTCCCAAGGATGGAGTAAACGAGCCCGCAGCCAAACGACAGTAAACAGCAGTAACAGTGCCATAAATGCCGCCATCATGCGGTGTACCCACACCACATGCTGAATGCGTTTCTCAGTGGTATGGTCGAAAGATGTCACCAACTGGTCGATACGATTCACAAAGCCGGCTACTTCCCCGGCAACCTGTTCCTGGCTGCTGGCTTGTTTCATGCTCGGCGCTAATTCGGATTGCCAGTATCGCTGTAACGCTTGTAACTGCTGCTGTTGACTGTCGCGACGCGCGGCTTCAATTAACTCCGGGCTGGTCACCGTCTTATTCATGTCATCGAATAATTTCTGGTCGTAAGCATGCAACGGAATCGCCGCCAGCAAGCGATAGCTCTGCATACGCAGCGAGCCTGCTTCATTAATAGCGTGTGCGCTACCTTGTACGCCGTGAACCAGACGCGCAGAAATCGCCATGCCCGTCACACCAATAGCAGTGGACAGCAGTACAATCAGCGCCAGTTGATTGACCAGCGTAAGCGGAGTAAAAAGACGTTTGAACATCGACAGCATGGCTCCTGACCTGGGTTTCATCCGGGAAGGTGGCTCATTCTCGGATATCACCTGGAGTATACCCATACCCCCAAAGGATTACCCCTTAATTGCCACTGGTGGCAGGCAAGGGAGAAGGAAGGGGTAATCCTCGCTAAGTGATGTGAAAAACCACAGTTTTTTGGTTGATTGACTCTACTCACTAAGGATGACACCCGTTTTCCACGTCAGAATATGTTCCCTTTTCCTTTGATTTATATCAACTTACCTTGGCCCGTAAACCCTAATGTGGCGGCAAATAACTCCATCATTTGAGGTTTATATGAGTCAAACTTCCGCTTCGGAAAAGGAAAAAGGCGCTGTCATCACCGACTGGCGTCCTGAAGACCCGGCCTTCTGGCAAACCCGTGGCCATCGTGTTGCCAGCCGTAACCTGTGGATTTCCGTCCCTTGTCTGCTGCTCGCGTTCTGTGTCTGGATGCTGTTCAGTGCGGTGGCTGTAAACCTCAATAAAGTCGGTTTCAACTTCTCGACCGATCAGCTGTTTATGCTGACGGCGTTACCTGCACTTTCTGGCGCGTTGCTGCGTGTTCCGTATGCCTTCATGGTGCCAGTGTTCGGCGGTCGTCGTTGGACGGCGTTCAGCACCGGGATCATGATTATCCCATGCGTATGGCTGGGCTTTGCGGTGCAGGATCCGACCACACCGTTTAGCGTATTCATGATTATCGCGCTGCTGTGCGGTTTTGCCGGTGCGAACTTTGCCTCAAGTATGGCAAACATCAGCTTCTTCTTCCCGAAAGCGAAGCAGGGCGGTGCACTGGGTCTGAACGGCGGTCTGGGCAACATGGGCGTGAGCGTGATGCAGTTGGTCGCACCGCTGGTGATTTCCCTTTCTATCTTCGCTATCTTTGGCGGCACAGGCGTTGCACAACCGGACGGTTCTTCACTGTTCCTTGAAAACGCTGCGTGGATTTGGGTGCCATTCCTGATTATTTTCACCCTTGCAGCCTGGTTTGGCATGAACGATCTGAGCGCCTCTAAAGCGTCTCTGAAAGAGCAGTTGCCCGTTCTGAAGCGTGGTCACCTGTGGATCATGGCGGTGCTGTATCTGGCAACGTTTGGTTCGTTCATCGGCTTCTCTGCTGGTTTTGCGATGCTGTCCAAAACGCAGTTCCCTGACGTGAATATCCTGAAGTTCGCTTTCTTCGGTCCATTCGTGGGTGCACTGGCGCGTTCACTGGGCGGTGGTATTTCTGACCGTCTGGGCGGGACGCGTGTCACGCTGATTAACTTCATCGCGATGGCTGTTTTCTCTGCGCTGCTGTTCCTGACGCTGCCTGTTGATGGCCAGGGCGGCAACTTCGTAGCCTTCTTCGCAGTGTTCATGGGTCTGTTCCTGACAGCCGGTCTGGGTAGTGCTTCGACCTTCCAGATGATCTCCGTTATCTTCCGTAAGCTGACGATGGATCGCGTGAAAGCGCAGGGCGGCACCGAAGAAGTGGCATTGCGTGAAGCGGCGACAGATACCGCAGCGGCGCTGGGCTTTATTTCTGCTATCGGCGCTATCGGTGGATTCTTCATCCCGAAATCATTTGGTATCTCGCTGGAAATGACCGGTTCTCCTGCGGGCGCCATGAAAGTGTTCCTCGTGTTCTATATTGCCTGCGTGTTGATCACGTGGGTGGTGTACGGGCGTAAAACAAAAAAATAAGCGTTACTTTTTGATTATCATGGCGCGAGAGATCGCGCCATTTTTTTATCCCTAATTAGTTACAACATACTAATTATATTCCCCACCGCACCCCGCTTTGGCATTCGCACAACAACGGCGCGGGAGCAGAAGTCTACCCCTTAATACCTCGTTACATGTTGGTTGTGCGGTAAATGTCTGACAATCGTCATTAAATCAAATAAAAACAGCAAGTTATAAAATGCATTTAATTACCCCTTTGGTGGTATTTGTTGTTTCGAGCTTCGTTGTTAACAAAACCCGCCTTGATCGTCATCAATTCCCACGGCCTTTCAGAGGGTTACTTTCGCTGCAATTGTTGCAATGTCGATTTATCAGAGAGCCGACAGGCTCCAAACAGGAGAAACCCGATGAGCAAATTTCTGGACCGGTTTCGCTACTTCAAGCAGAAGGGCGAAACCTTTGCCGATGGGCACGGTCAGCTTCTGGAAACTAACCGGGACTGGGAAGATGGATACCGTCAACGCTGGCAGCATGACAAAGTGGTGCGTTCAACCCACGGCGTAAACTGCACTGGTTCATGTAGCTGGAAGATCTACGTTAAAAACGGTCTGGTTACCTGGGAAACCCAGCAGACTGACTATCCGCGTACCCGTCCGGATATGCCAAACCACGAACCGCGCGGCTGCCCACGTGGCGCCAGCTACTCCTGGTATCTCTACAGCGCTAACCGTTTGAAATATCCGTTGATGCGTAAACGCCTGATGAAAATGTGGCGTGAAGCGAAAGTACAGCATCCGGATCCGGTGAATGCCTGGGCTTCAATTATTGAAGATTCCGACAAAGCCAAAAGCTTCAAACAGGCTCGTGGACGCGGTGGTTTTGTGCGTTCTTCCTGGCAGGAAGTGAATGAGCTGATTGCGGCATCCAACGTCTATACCGTCAAAACCTACGGTCCTGACCGCGTCGCTGGCTTCTCGCCGATCCCGGCGATGTCGATGGTCTCCTACGCTGCAGGCGCGCGTTACCTCTCTCTCATCGGCGGAACCTGTCTGAGCTTCTACGACTGGTACTGTGATTTACCGCCAGCGTCTCCGCAGACCTGGGGTGAGCAGACTGATGTTCCTGAATCCGCCGACTGGTATAACTCTTCGTACATCATTGCCTGGGGTTCTAACGTTCCACAGACCCGTACCCCGGATGCTCACTTCTTCACCGAAGTGCGTTACAAAGGCACCAAAACTGTCGCTGTAACCCCTGACTATGCCGAAATCGCCAAGCTGTGCGATTTGTGGCTGGCACCGAAACAGGGCACAGATGCCGCAATGGCGCTGGCGATGGGCCACGTCATGCTGCGTGAATTCCACCTCGATAAGCCGAGCCAGTACTTCACCGACTACGTGCGTCGTTATACCGACATGCCAATGCTGGTGGCGCTGGAAGAGCGTGACGGTTACTACGCTGCGGGCCGTATGCTGCGTGCATCCGACCTGGTGGACAATCTGGGCCAGGAAGCGAATCCAGAATGGAAAACCGTTGCCTTTGATGAAAGCGGCGAAATCACCGTGCCAAACGGCTCGATCGGTTTCCGCTGGGGCGATAAAGGCAAGTGGAACCTCGAACAGCGTGACGGCAAGAGCGGCGAAGATGTTCAGCTGCGCCTCAGCATGCTGGGTAGCCATGATGACATCGCAGAGGTCGGTTTCCCGTACTTCGGCGGCGATGGCACCGAACACTTCACCAGCGTCGAGCTGGAAAATATTCTGCTGCACAAACTGCCGGTGAAACGCCTGCAGATGGCTGATGGCACCACGCAACTGGTGACCACCGTTTATGACCTGACCATGGCGAACTACGGCCTGGAACGCGGTCTGAACGATGAAAACTGTGCCAACAGCTACGACGATATCAAAGCGTATACCCCGGCGTGGGCAGAGAAGATCACGGGGGTTTCACGCGCACAGATCATCCGTACTGCACGTGAGTTCGCGGATAACGCCGATAAGACGCACGGTCGTTCGATGGTTATCGTCGGCGCGGGCCTGAACCACTGGTATCACCTCGATATGAACTATCGCGGTATTATCAACATGCTGATCTTCTGCGGCTGTGTAGGCCAGAGCGGCGGCGGCTGGGCGCACTATGTGGGCCAGGAAAAACTGCGTCCGCAGACTGGCTGGACACCGCTGGCGTTTGCGCTGGACTGGAACCGTCCACCGCGTCACATGAACAGCACCTCTTATTTCTATAACCACTCCAGCCAGTGGCGTTATGAAACGCTGACTGCGCAGGAACTGCTGTCGCCAATGGCGGATAAATCCCGCTACAGCGGTCATCTGGTCGATTTCAACGTGCGTGCTGAACGCATGGGCTGGTTACCGTCTGCACCGCAGCTCGGCACTAACCCGCTGACCATTAAAGCGGAAGCCGAAAAAGCCGGCATGTCGCCTGTGGATTACACCGTCAAGTCTCTGAAAGACGGTTCGATGCATTTCGCCTCCGAGCGTCCGGACAACGGCAAAAACCACCCGCGTAACATGTTCATCTGGCGTTCAAACCTGCTGGGCTCCTCCGGTAAAGGCCACGAATACATGCTGAAATACCTGCTGGGTACTGAACATGGTATTCAGGGGAAAGATCTGGGCGTGCAGGGCGGTTTGAAACCGGAAGAAGTGGAATGGGTAGATAACGGCCTCGACGGTAAACTGGATCTGGTGGTCACGCTGGACTTCCGTTTGTCGAGCACCTGCCTGTTCTCCGATATCGTGCTGCCAACCGCGACCTGGTACGAAAAAGACGACATGAATACCTCGGATATGCATCCGTTTATTCACCCGTTGTCTGCGGCTGTTGATCCTGCATGGGAATCGAAAAGCGACTGGGATATCTACAAAGACATCGCGAAGAAATTCTCCGAAGTTTGTGTCGGTCATTTGGGTCAGGAAACTGACGTTGTTACGATGCCAATCCAGCACGACTCCCCGGCAGAAATGGCGCAGGCGCTGGACGTTAAGGACTGGAAAAAAGGCGAATGCGACCTGATCCCAGGCAAAACCGCACCGCACATCATGACGGTGGAACGCGATTATCCGGCGACCTATGAACGCTTCACTTCTGTTGGTCCGCTGCTTGAGAAAATCGGCAACGGCGGGAAAGGCATTGCCTGGAACACCGACAGCGAAGTCGAGCTGCTGCGTAAGCTGAACTACACCAAAGCAGATGGCCCGGCGAAAGGCCAGCCGATGATCAACACTGCGATTGATGCGGCAGAAATGATCCTGACTCTGGCTCCGGAAACCAACGGCCAGGTGTCAGTGAAAGCCTGGGCGGCGCTGAGTGAATTTACCGGTCGTGACCACACACATCTGGCACTGAACAAAGAAGACGAAAAAATTCGCTTCCGTGATATTCAGGCGCAGCCGCGCAAAATCATCTCCAGCCCGACCTGGTCTGGCCTTGAAGATGAACACGTCTCTTATAACGCGGGTTACACCAACGTTCACGAGCTGATCCCATGGCGTACGCTGTCCGGTCGTCAGCAGTTGTACCAGGATCACCAGTGGATGCGTGATTTCGGCGAAAGCCTGCTGGTGTACCGTCCACCGATTGACACCCGTTCGGTGAAAGCGGTGATGGGTCAGAAGCCAAACGGCAACCCTGAAAAGGCGTTGAACTTCCTGACACCGCACCAGAAATGGGGCATTCACTCGACCTACAGCGACAACCTGTTGATGCTGACGCTGTCACGCGGTGGTCCGATTGTGTGGATGAGTGAAGCGGATGCGAAAGAACTGGGCATTGAAGATAACGACTGGATTGAAGCGTTCAACAGCAACGGTTCTCTGACGGCGCGTGCGGTTGTGAGCCAGCGTGTTCCGGCGGGGATGACCATGATGTATCACGCTCAGGAACGTATCGTGAACATTCCGGGGTCTGAAATTACCAGTCAGCGCGGGGGGATCCATAACTCCGTGACACGTATCAGCCCGAAACCGACTCACATGATTGGCGGCTACGCGCAGCTGGCGTACAGCTTTAACTACTACGGCACCGTGGGTTCTAACCGCGATGAGTTCGTGGTGGTGCGTAAGATGAAGAACATTGACTGGTTAGACGGCGAAGGTAATGACCAGGTACAGGAGAGCGTAAAATGAAAATTCGTTCACAAGTCGGCATGGTGCTGAATCTCGACAAATGCATCGGCTGTCATACCTGCTCAGTCACCTGTAAAAACGTCTGGACCAGCCGTGAAGGCGTGGAGTACGCGTGGTTCAACAACGTGGAAACCAAGCCGGGTGTTGGCTTCCCTAACGACTGGGAAAACCAGGAGAAGTGGAAGGGCGGTTGGATCCGCAAAATCAACGGCAAGCTGGTCCCACGCATGGGTAACAAAGCGATGCTGCTGGGTAAAATCTTCGCCAACCCACATCTGCCGGGTATTGATGATTATTACGAACCGTTTGATTTTGACTACCAGACGCTGCACAAAGCCGGTGAAAGCAAACACCAGCCGATTGCGCGCCCGCGTTCTCTGATTACCGGTCAGCGTATGGATAAAATCACCTCCGGTCCGAACTGGGAAGATGATTTAGGCGGCGAGTTCTCGAAGCTGTCCCGTGACAAAAACTTCGAAAACATCCAGAAGGAAATGTACGGGCAGTTCGAAAACACCTTCATGATGTACATGCCGCGCCTGTGCGAACACTGTCTGAACCCGGCCTGTGTCGCTACTTGCCCGAGCGGTGCGATTTACAAGCGCGAAGAAGACGGCATTGTGCTGATCGACCAGGACAAATGTCGTGGCTGGCGTATGTGCATCACCGGTTGCCCGTACAAAAAAATCTACTTCAACTGGAAGAGCGGCAAATCCGAGAAGTGCATTTTCTGTTACCCGCGTATCGAAGCCGGTCAGCCGACCGTGTGCTCCGAAACCTGTGTGGGCCGTATTCGCTACCTCGGCGTGCTGCTGTATGACGCAGACGCTATCGAGCAAGCGGCGAGCACTGAGAGCGAGAAAGATCTGTACCAGCGTCAACTGGATGTGTTCCTCGATCCGAACGACCCGAAAGTGATTGAACAAGCGCTGAAAGATGGCATTCCGCAGAGCGTGATTGACGCCGCGCAGCAGTCGCCAGTCTACAAAATGGCGATGGACTGGAAGTTGGCGCTGCCGCTGCACCCGGAATATCGCACGTTGCCGATGGTCTGGTATGTGCCGCCTCTGTCCCCAATCCAATCAGCGGCGGATGCCGGTGAGATTGGCAGTAACGGCATTCTGCCGGACGTCGATAGTCTGCGTATTCCCGTGCAGTATCTGGCGAACATGCTGACCGCAGGTGACACCGCACCCGTATTGCGCGCCCTGAAACGCATGCTGGCGATGCGTCACTACAAGCGTGCCGAAACCGTTGACGGTGTGAACGACACCAGCGCACTGGAAGAAGTGGGCTTGAGTGAAGCGCAGGCGCAGGAAATGTACCGCTATCTGGCGATTGCGAACTACGAAGACCGTTTCGTCGTACCAAGCAGTCACCGTGAACTGGCGCGTGACGCATTCCCTGAGAAAAGCGGTTGTGGCTTCAGCTTCGGCGATGGCTGCCGTGGTTCCGACAGCGACTTCAACCTGTTCAACAGCCGTCGCATTGACGCTATCGATGTGACCAGCAAAACGGAGCGTCGGTCATGAAAGAACTGATGATTATCTCCCGTTTGTTGGAATACCCGGATGCTGCCCTGTGGCAGCATCAGCAGGAAGTTCACGATGCGCTGGTGGAATCGGATGTACTGACCAAAGAGGGCGCACAGTCACTGTGCGTGTTCGTTCGCGACCTGACGCTGAAAGATGTGCTGGATGTGCAGGCGGATTACAGCGAACTGTTCGACCGCGGTCGTGCTACCTCATTACTGCTGTTTGAACACGTGCACGGTGAATCCCGTGACCGTGGTCAGGCGATGGTTGATTTGATGGCCCAATATGAGCGTCACGGCTTAGAACTCGACAGCCGTGAGCTGCCGGATCATTTGCCGCTGTATCTGGAATATCTGGCGCAGCTGCCTTGCGAAGAAGCGATGGGCGGTTTGCAGGATATCGCCCCGATTCTTGCGCTCCTGAAGGCGCGTCTGCAACAGCGTGAAAGTCATTACGCGGTGTTGTTTGATGTGCTGCTGAACCTTGCCAGTACCGAAGTTGACAGCGATAAAATGGCTGAAAAAATTGCCGACGAAGCCCGCGATGATACGCCGCAGGCGCTGGATGCGGTTTGGGAAGAAGAGCAGGTGAAATTCTTCGCTGACCCTGGATGCGCTGAGTCGGATATTGCCGCCCATCAGCGTCGTTTTGCCGGTGCCGTTGCGCCGCAGTATCTGAATATTTCTACTGGAGGGGAGCGCTAATGCAATTCCTGAATATGTTCTTCTTTGACATCTACCCGTATATTGCTGGCGCTGTTTTCCTGGTCGGCAGTTGGTTGCGCTATGACTACGGGCAGTACACCTGGCGTGCGGGTTCAAGCCAAATGCTGGACAAGAAAGGCATGAACCTGGCGTCGAACCTGTTCCACCTTGGGATCCTCGGCGTGTTTGCCGGTCACTTCCTCGGAATGCTGACCCCGCACTGGATGTACGAATCGTTCCTGCCGCTGGAAGTAAAACAGAAAATGGCGATGATCGGCGGCGGTGCTGCCGGTCTGATGTGCCTGGTTGGTGGCGTGCTGCTGCTGAAACGCCGTCTGTTCAACCCGCGCGTACGTGCGACCACAACGGGTGCTGATATTCTGGTGCTGTCTGTACTGGTCATTCAGTGTGCGTTGGGTCTGCTGACCATTCCGTTCTCTGCTCAGCATATGGATGGCAGCGAAATGATGAAACTGGTCGGTTGGGCGCAGTCTGTTGTGACTTTCCACGGCGGTGCGTCAGCGCATCTCGACGGCGTAGCGTTCATCTTCCGTATTCACCTCGTGCTCGGCATGACGCTGTTCCTGCTGTTCCCGTTCTCGCGCCTGGTCCACATCTGGAGCGTGCCGGTGGAATACCTGACACGTAAATACCAGATTGTTCGCGCGCGTCGCTAACGCTCGCCCATTCTGACCAAGGCCCTGCTGATGCGGGGCTTTTTTTTGTATTTGGCATTGAGGATCGCCCGGTGGCGGCTGCGCCTGACTGAGCCTACGCAGGCGTATTTGTGAGTTGCTGTTGTAGCCTCGGTAAGCGAAGCGCCAGCGGGGAAGCAATCGCTCGAGACGCAGCTTGGTCGACGCTTCTCATCCTTCCCGTTACGGAGGATTAAGTGACTCTGAAGGTCGATTTGGCTTAGATGCGTTATAGAATGATGGTGGCGGGGGAAGGATTACTCGGCGCAAGCGCCTCGCCCTTCGGGTCGTTGCCTGCGGCAACGCTTTCTCGCTGCGCTCGAATCGAACCTTAATCGAAGCTTCTCATCCTTCCCTGTGCGGAATGATAAGTGACGGCAGTGCTGAATTTTTTTGGTGCTTCATAAGAGATGGTGGCGGGGGAAGGATTCGAACCTTCGAAGTCGATGACGGCAGATTTACAGTCTGCTCCCTTTGGCCGCTCGGGAACCCCGCCAGGGGTAGGTACTGATTGAGCGTGGTATTGCTAATGTGTTGCTTAATGGTGGCGGGGGAAGGATTATTCGTCGCTTCACTCCTCACCCTTCGGGCCGTTGCCTTTGGCAACGTTCTCTCGCTTACGCTCGAGTCGAACCTTGTCGAAGGTTCTCACCCTTCCCGATAAACGCACACATCAACGTGTTCATCGTATTTGCCACTTAGCAGTGGTGAAGAGTGGTGGCGGGGGAAGGATTCGAACCTTCGAAGTCGATGACGACAGATTTACAGTCTGCTCCCTTTGGCCGCTCGGGAACCCCGCCAGGGGTAATACATAACGCTATGGTTTTTCATTAGCAGGAAGGATTATTCGGAACTTACGTTCCTCACCCTTCGGGCCGTTACCTGCGGTAACGTTCTCTCGCTAAAGCTCGAGTCGAACCTTAAAGTCGATGACGGCAGATTTGCAGTCAGCTCCCTTATGATCGCTCGGGAACCCCGCCAGGGGTAATGCTTTTACTAGCCTGCTCCCTTTTGGGAAGCGGGGCGCATCATATCAAATGACGCGCCCCTGTAAAGACTTCCTTTCAGGAAAATGAACCGTTTGCGTACTTTTTACCCGTAACGTTTAAAAGGGCTGCAATGGTTATTCACCTTACAGAATAATTGTCCGATTACCGTATACAAACACGCGCTGCGCGAGCACCTGGTACAGTGCGCGGCTGAGAACATTTTTCTCAACGTCACGACCGGCACGCATCATGTCTTCTGCTGTGTAGGTGTGATCGACATGAATAACGTCCTGCATGATGATTGGGCCTTCATCCAGATTGTCATTCACATAGTGCGCGGTTGCGCCGATGATTTTGACACCACGATCATATGCCTGCTGATACGGACGTGCGCCGATGAACGCTGGCAGGAACGAGTGGTGAATATTGATGATTTTGTTCGGGAAGCGGGATACAAACTCAGGGGTAAGCACGCGCATGTATTTTGCCAGCACCACGTAATCCGGCTGGTATGCGTCGATCGCGTCAGCCATCAGCGCATCATGCTCTTCGCGGGTATGACCTTCGTGACTGACCAGTTCAAACGGTACGTCAAATTTCTCAACCAGTGAGCGTAGCGTGTCGTGATTACCGATAACGGCGGCGATTTCAATATCTAGGCCACCGTAATTGGCTTTCATTAACAGGTCACCTAAACAGTGCGCTTCTTTGGTGACCAGAATCACCACGCGGCGACGGCCAGCAGGCGTCAGCTCGCGTATGGAGCCTTCAGGCAATGCGCCATCAAGATCGGCCAACAGCGTCGAATCATTGAAAATACCCTCAAGCTCGGTACGCATGAAAAAACGGCCGGTACGATGATCAACAAACTCGTTGTTCTGCACGATATTCAGTTCGTGCTTGTAGCAAATATTGGTAATACGTGCGATCAACCCTTTTTGATCCGGGCAGATGGTACGCAACACTTTACGTTGTAATGAGTGCATTGCGGGGGAAATCCTGTTGAGGTGTTTGCTGTTTCTGTGTGGCGGCGTGACTAACCGCAGCACTTTTTAAATTTTTTACCTGAGCCGCAAGGGCAGGGGTCGTTACGGCCAATTAATGGACGTGTACCATCAATATAATACCATTGTCCATTTTCTTTTAAGAATCTTGAACGCTCAATCAGGGCGCTACTCTTGTTATGTTCACAAAAGCGAGCCACAAAACTGACGAAGCCTTCATCCGGGCTCTTGCCATCATCGGCAGCGAAAATTGTCAGGCCGAGCCATTCGGTTGTGGCAAAACTTTTTTCCAAATCTGAGCGAAACGTCTGAGGTTGGCAGGACGGATGCCAGGTTTTGATCAGATAATCTGTGTCCTTCATCACAAAGGCGCAATAGCGCGAACGCATGAGCTGTGATGGCGTTGGCGCAAGCTCGGAACCAGACAGATAACGCTGGCAACATAGGCTATACTCCTGAGCGCTGCCGCAGGGGCAAAGTGAATGCATAAATGCCTCCCCGAAGGTCTTTAAAGAAGGGCGCAACTGCGCCGGCCGCGATTATGTTAACTGAGCAGTGGCAATGTTGCTACGTTGGGAATGGAGTTCAGTACCACCCGCAATGAGAAAGCTTAAAATTGGTTTAGCCCTGGGGTCAGGCGCGGCGCGAGGATGGTCACACATCGGCGTCATTAAAGCGCTACAGAAGATGGGCATTGAGATTGATATCGTGGCAGGGTGTTCCATTGGTTCGCTGGTGGGCGCAGCATATGCGTGTGACCGATTACCCGTTCTGGAAAAATGGGTCTGCTCATTCAATTCGTGGGACGTTTTACGTCTGATGGATCTCTCCTGGCGACGCGGCGGATTGCTGCGCGGGGAGCGCGTATTCAACCATTTCCGCCATCTCATTCCTGTTGAAAACATCGAGTCCTGCGAGCGACGCTTTGCGACGGTCGCCACTAATCTCAGTACTGGCCGCGAGTTATGGTTCACGGAAGGTGATCTCCATCAAGCCGTGCGCGCATCCTGTAGTATTCCCGGTTTAATGTCGCCCGTCATGCACAATGGCTATTGGCTTGTGGATGGCGCCGTCGTGAACCCGGTACCGGTTTCGCTCACACGTGCGCTCGGCGCAGATATTGTGATTGCAGTTGATTTACAGCATGACGCGCATTTAATGCAGCAAGACTTAATGTCCGTGAACCTTCGGTCCGATCCGCAGTCTTTAGAAAATGATGAGCCGCTTAGCTGGCACGATCGTTTTCGTGCAAGGCTTGGACGTATGACATCGCGCCGGACGGCTATTACCCCCACGGCGATGGAGATCATGACGACCTCTATTCAGGTACTGGAAAACCGATTGAAGCGCAACCGGATGGCAGGCGATCCGCCCGATATTCTGTTGCAACCTTTTTGCCCACAGATCTCTACGCTCGATTTCCACCGTGCGTCAGCGGCTATCGCCGCAGGACAGTTATCGGTTGAGAAAAAAATGGACGAACTTTTACCGTTAGTCCGCAGCCAGGGTTAGGGCATTTTTCGATTACTTCAGCAAAATCTGACAGGCGATAGCACGAATAGCGTGCCACTATGTACTTATCGTTTGCCAGGGGAGATATCATGACGCAGCCATTGGCGGGAAAAAAGATTCTCATCGTCGAGGACGAACCCGTTTTCCGCTCACTGTTAGATTCGTGGTTTTCATCGCTTGGTGCACAAACGGTCCTGGCTGATGATGGCGTGGATGCCCTGGAAAAAATGGCAGCATTCGCACCTGATCTTATGATTTGTGATATCGCCATGCCGCGCATGAATGGCCTTAAGTTGGTTGAGTCTCTGCGCAACAGTGGAAATCAGATGCCCATTCTGGTTATCTCAGCAACCGAAAATATGGCAGATATTGCTAAAGCGCTCCGATTGGGGGTACAGGATGTCCTGCTTAAACCGGTCAAAGATCTCAATCGCCTGCGTGAAACCGTTTTTGCCTGCCTCTATCCCAATATGTTCAACTCTCGCGTTGAAGAAGAAGAGCGCTTATTTGAAGACTGGGATGCGCTGGTCAGTAATCCTCCTGCTGCGGCCAAATTATTACAAGAGCTTCAACCTCCGGTACAACAAGTTATTTCTCATTGTCGGATCCATTATCGTCAACTGGTATCGGCAGACAATCCCGGGCTAGTGCTCGATATAGCACCACTTTCAGACAAAGATTTGGCCTTTTATTGTTTAGATGTGACGCGAGCGGGCGATAATGGGGTTTTAGCCGCACTTTTATTGCGTGCTTTATTTAACAGTTTGTTGCAAGAACAACTCGCGCATGAAGGTCAGCGTCTTCCTGAATTAGGCAGTTTGCTAAAACAGGTCAATCAATTGTTACGCCAGGCCAATTTGCCCGGACAGTTTCCGCTGCTGGTAGGGTATTACCATAGCGGAATTAAAAACCTTATCCTCGTGTCTGCCGGACTTAACGGAACGCTTAACACCGGGGAGCATCAAATACAAATCAGTAATGGTGTCCCATTAGGGACCCTGGGTAATGCCTATTTAAATCAAATCAGCCAACGTTGCGAATCCTGGCAGTGTCAAATTTGGGGCACGGGTGGACGCTTACGCTTAATGTTGTCTGCAGAATGAACAATTGGTCTTAATGATGGGATATTGCTTTCCCGGCTTTCAGACTGTGGTGGTACTATCGGCAGGATTTTTACGTAAAATCCTAATTCAAGGTTAACGTGTCCTTTTCAGACCAGGTTGAGCAAGCGGTGCTGATATACTCAACACGTTATTAATTAACGAGCACGTTCAAAAGTTGAACAGTTCAGGAGATTTCAATGGCTGCATTAAATTCGAAAGTCACTAAGGCCGTAATCCCGGTAGCGGGATTGGGTACCAGGATGTTGCCCGCCACTAAAGCGATTCCTAAGGAAATGCTGCCGCTGGTCGACAAGCCATTAATTCAGTATGTTGTGAATGAATGTATTGCTGCAGGCATTACTGAAATTGTATTGGTGACCCATTCATCAAAAAACTCCATCGAAAACCACTTCGATACCAGTTTTGAGCTTGAAGCGATGCTGGAAAAACGCGTTAAGCGCCAGCTTCTGGAAGAAGTTCAGTCTATTTGCCCACCGCACGTGACGATTATGCAAGTCCGTCAGGGTCTGGCAAAAGGTCTTGGTCATGCAGTATTGTGCGCACACCCGGTTGTTGGTGATGAGCCGGTAGCCGTTATTCTGCCTGACGTGATCCTGGACGAATATGAATCCGATTTGTCGTGTGAAAACCTGGCAGAAATGATTAAGCGTTTTGATGAAACAGGTGCCAGCCAGATCATGGTTGAACCGGTTGAAGACGTAACCGCATATGGCGTGGTTGACTGCAAAGGTGAAACCCTGAATGCAGGTGACAGCGTGCCAATGGTTGGTGTGGTTGAGAAACCTAAGGCGAATGCCGCACCGTCTAACCTGGCTGTTGTGGGCCGCTATGTGCTGAGCGCTGAAATCTGGCCACTGCTGGCTAAGACGCCTCCGGGTGCCGGAGATGAGATCCAGCTGACTGACGCAATCGACATGCTGATCGAAAAAGAAACAGTTGAAGCTTACCATATGACCGGTAAGAGCCACGATTGTGGTAATAAACTGGGTTATATGCGTGCGTTTGTTGAATATGGCATCCGTCATAATTCCCTGGGTGCTGATTTTAAAGCCTGGCTGGAAGAAACAGTAGGCGTGAACAAGTAATTCGTTTACCTGCTGCGTAACTAACCGGGGCTCTGTACTGACCCCGGTTTTTTATTGCCTGCGGTAGGGGAGGTATTAAATCCGGCAGCCGCTGAAATTGGAGCTCGATTTCAGGATAAAAAAAATCCCGCGAGGCGGGATTTTTCAAATGTATAACCGATCAAGAAAGATTAGAGCAAGAAATCGTCCAGTGATTTGCCTTGTTCGTCCATTGCTTTTTTGATGATTGCTGGAGTACGGCCTTGGCCAGTCCAGGTTTTAGTTTCGCCGTTTTCATCGACATAGCTATATTTAGCCGGGCGAGCTGCACGCTTAGCTTTAGCACCTGATTTGCTTGCAGCAGCAATGCTGTTCAGCAGTTCATTTGGGTCAATGCCATCAGCGATCAGCATTTCACGATACTGTTGCAGTTTACGAGTGCGTTCTTCAACTTCAGCCGCTGCCGCATTTTCTTCTTCGCGACGTTCGTTAACAACAACTTCTAATTTTTCCAGCATTTCTTCGAGCGTTTCCAGAGTGCATTCTCTTGCCTGCGCACGAAGAGTACGGATGTTGTTCAAAATTTTAAGTGCTTCGCTCATTGTCGTATTCTCAAACTTATATTGTGGGGTGGTTTGTTGAGCTAATAATAGAGCCTTAATTTCAGATGTGCAATAGGGTGGATTGTAAGGAAGTCAAAATATCGCGTTAATTACCGATAATAATAAATGGGTAAAGTTAAATTTTACGCGTTAGTTCACATCCTGTGTGCTTATTGTTGTGCCACGACCGTAAGAACACCCTTACAAAGTATGCCCTTTTTGATGCATATCCATGGGTATATATCTGAGTAAACCAAATATCAGACATTCGTATTAGTGTGACAGAAGGGTAAAAAACTCTCTCTGTTCATTAGAATTTGAATCATCACAGCACTAAACGCTTATGCAGCCTGAGGCGCATTTTAAGGTTGAAAGCTCAGGTTAGTCTTAGGAAAAGGGCGAGGGTATAAACGTATCCGTTTGTAATTATAGATAAGTAGAACTTAATATTTCATCAAGGAGAGAAAGGCGCAATGCCTTTCCTGGGGGCTGAAATTGGCAGAGGGTATGGTACAATTCGTGTCGTTAAATCACGATGACCAGGGTGATGCTGCGAATGGCACAACTTTATTTTTACTACTCTGCAATGAATGCAGGGAAGTCGACGGCTTTGTTACAGTCTTCCTACAATTATCAAGAACGTGGGATGCGAGCGGTAGTTTATACCGCAGAAATTGATGACAGATTTGGTGCAGGAAAAGTGAGTTCACGCATCGGCTTATCATCACCTGCCAAACTGTTTAATCAGCAGACCTCTCTGTTTGACGATATTGCCGCTGAGAACGCACGAGAGCCTGTTCACTGCGTTTTGGTTGATGAAAGCCAGTTCCTGACCCGCGACCAGGTTTACGCGCTGTCAGAGGTTGTGGACGAACTGGATATTCCGGTGTTGTGCTATGGCCTGCGCACTGATTTTCGCGGTGAGCTCTTTATCGGCAGCCAATATCTGCTGTCATGGTCCGATAAATTGGTTGAATTAAAAACGATCTGCTTCTGTGGGCGTAAGGCCAGCATGGTTCTTCGACTCGATCAGGAAGGCCGTCCGTATAATGAAGGTGAGCAGGTGGTTATCGGTGGTAATGAGCGATATGTTTCTGTCTGCCGTAAACATTATAAAGAAGCGCTGCAAATTGGCTCTTTGAGTGCTATCCAGCAACGCGTCAGAGGCAAGGTAGAAGAGTAACCTGTTGGTTTTGCTTCTTACAGATATAAAAAAACCCGCCAAATGTGGCGGGTTTTTTATTAGCTTCTCAAATTAAGCGGTTTTCTTCGCTTTTTTGTCAGCTTTCACAGGTGCAGCGGCTTTCTTCTCCGCAACATCACCTTCGCTGAACTCACGACCATAGTAAGTATCCAGCAGAATTTGTTTCAGTTCTGCGATCAGCGGATAGCGTGGGTTAGCACCGGTACACTGGTCATCAAACGCATCTTCAGACAGTTTGTCAACGTGTGCCAGGAAGTCAGCTTCCTGAACGCCTGCTTCACGGATAGATTTAGGAATACCCAGTTCAGCTTTGATGCTGTCCAGCCATGCCAACAGTTTTTCGATTTTCGCAGCAGTACGGTCGCTGGAAGAGGTCAGACCCAGATGGTCAGCAATCTCTGCGTAACGACGACGTGCTTGCGGACGATCGTACTGGCTGAATGCTGTCTGCTTAGTTGGGTTGTCGTTCGCGTTATAGCGAATAACGTTGCTGATCAGCAGGGCGTTAGCCAGACCGTGTGGAATGTGGAACTGTGAGCCCAGTTTATGTGCCATTGAGTGACATACACCGAGGAAGGCGTTCGCAAACGCGATACCAGCGATGGTGGCAGCACTGTGAACGCGTTCACGAGCAACCGGGTTTTTAGAACCTTCGTGGTAAGACGCTGGCAGGTTTTCTTTCAGCAGTTTCAGCGCTTGCAGAGCCTGACCGTCAGAGAACTCAGATGCCAGTACTGACACGTAAGCTTCCAGTGCGTGCGTTACCGCATCCAGACCACCGAATGCACACAGTGATTTCGGCATATCCATCACGAGGTTAGCATCGACAATCGCCATGTCCGGAGTCAGCGCATAGTCAGCCAAAGGATATTTCTGACCTGTTGCATCGTCGGTTACAACCGCGAAAGGCGTTACTTCTGAACCCGTACCGGAAGTGGTGGTGACGGCAATCATTTTTGCTTTCACGCCCATTTTCGGGAACTTGTAGATACGTTTACGGATATCCATAAAGCGCAGCGCCAGTTCTTCGAAGTGGGTTTCCGGATGCTCGTACATGACCCACATGATTTTCGCAGCATCCATTGGGGAGCCGCCGCCCAGCGCGATGATGACGTCTGGTTTGAAGGAATTCGCCAGCTCTGCACCTTTACGCACAACGGTCAGAGTAGGGTCCGCTTCAACTTCAAAGAACACTTCAGTTTCAACGCCTGCCGCTTTCAGCACAGAAGTGATCTGGTCTGCGTAGCCATTGTTGAACAGGAAACGGTCAGTCACGATCATCGCACGTTTGTGACCATCGGTAATCACTTCATCCAGCGCGATTGGCAGTGAGCCACGACGGAAGTAGATAGATTTCGGAAGTTTATGCCACAACATGTTTTCAGCTCGCTTAGCAACGGTTTTCTTGTTGATCAGATGTTTTGGACCAACGTTTTCAGAGATGGAGTTACCACCCCATGAACCACAACCCAGAGTCAGGGAAGGTGCGAGTTTGAAGTTGTAGAGGTCACCGATACCACCCTGAGAAGCTGGGGTGTTAATCAGAATACGCGCGGTCTTCATTTTGTCGCCGAAGAATTTAACGCGTTCTGGCTGGTTGTCCTGGTCGGTGTACAGGCATGAGGTATGACCGATCCCGCCCATCTCAACCAGTTTCTCTGCTTTCACGACAGCGTCTTCGAAATCTTTTGCGCGATACATCGCCAGAGTCGGGGACAATTTTTCGTGAGCAAATGGCTCGGACTCGTCAACAACGGTCACTTCGCCAATCAGGATTTTAGTGTCTGCCGGTACGGTGAAGCCTGCCAGTTCAGCAATTTTAGTCGCTGGCTGACCAACGATAGCGGCGTTCAAACCGCCATTTTTCAGGATGATGTCCTGAACAGCTTTCAGCTCTTTACCCTGCAGCATGTAGCCGCCATGGGAAGCGAAACGCTCACGCACTGCTGCATATGCAGAATCCACCACGATGACGGACTGCTCAGAAGCACAGATTACGCCGTTATCGAAGGTTTTAGACATCAGGATAGAAGCAACAACACGTTTTACATCAGCCGTTTCATCAACAACAACAGGGGTGTTACCTGCACCCACGCCGATTGCTGGTTTACCGGAGCTGTACGCGGCTTTAACCATGCCCGGACCGCCAGTGGCGAGGATCATGTTGATGTCTGGGTGATGCATCAGCGCGTTGGACAGTTCTACAGATGGCTGGTCAATCCAACCAATCAGGTCTTTCGGCGCACCCGCAGCGATAGCAGCTTGCAGAACGATGTCAGCGGCTTTGTTAGTCGCATCTTTCGCACGTGGGTGTGGAGAGAAGATGATGGCGTTGCGAGTCTTCAGGCTGATCAGCGATTTGAAGATAGCAGTAGAAGTTGGGTTAGTGGTTGGTACGATACCGCAAATGATGCCGATTGGCTCAGCGATGGTGATAGTCCCGAAAGTGTCGTCTTCAGACAGCACACCACAGGTTTTTTCATCTTTATAGGCGTTGTAGATATACTCAGAAGCAAAGTGGTTTTTGATCACTTTATCTTCAATGATACCCATGCCAGATTCGGCAACGGCCAGTTTCGCGAGGGGGATTCGAGCATCTGCAGCAGCCAGAGCGGCGGCGCGGAAGATTTTATCAACCTGTTCTTGGGTGAAGTTGGCATATTCACGCTGGGCTTTTTTTACGCGCTCGACGAGTGCGTTGAGTTCAGCGACGTTAGTAACAGCCATAATGCTCTCCTGGATAATGTTAAACTTTTTTAGTAAATCAGCTGCGCGATACGTCAGTATAGACAGACCGCCAGCAGCTTGCGTAAGAGCCATAAAACCAACAGGTTACTTACGACCATCAATCCACTGATTTACTAAAAGAGCCTTCCATTCAGCCCGATGGTGGTATCGGACTACTCCCTGGTGCGATATCAAGATTACTCACTTCTGAGTATAAATTGCGTGATCTAAATCAAGATTACACCAAGCTGACTCCTTTCAGCAGGCCGTTTTTAGCGGTTTGTATCAAGTGTTAAGAGATCGTACCTTAGGACCGAAATAACATTAGCATAATTTAAACAGATACATAACAACGTGTATTGGTAGCGTTCAGGAGCAGATTTGTGGTGAAGAATGCGGCCAAACAGCGTATCTTCAGCGCGTTTTTCCTTATTACTGAACGTCAACTACCACAATTGATGAGGGCGCGGGGTTACCGTGATTCAATCGCTGTTCGATTTTCCAACTTATATTAAGTTTTTCATCGGCTTGTTTGCGCTGGTCAACCCGGTAGGGATTATCCCGGTGTTCATCAGCATGACCAGCTATCAGACGGCGCCTGCGCGCAATAAAACCAACCTGACGGCGAACTTGTCGGTTGCCATCATTTTGTGGACGTCGTTGTTTCTCGGCGATGGCATTCTGCAGTTGTTTGGCATCTCAATTGATTCTTTCCGCATCGCGGGCGGTATTCTGGTGGTCACCATCGCAATGTCGATGATCAGCGGGAAACTCGGCGAAGATAAGCAGAACAAGCAGGAAAAATCGGAAACATCGGTACGTGAAAGTGTGGGCGTTGTACCCCTGGCGTTGCCTTTGATGGCTGGGCCTGGCGCAATCAGTTCCACTATCGTTTGGGGAACTCGCTACCACAACATTGCGCATCTGATTGGCTTCTCAGTGGCTATCGCACTTTTCGCTGGTTGCTGTTGGGGATTGTTCCGTATTGCGCCCTGGCTGGTTCGCCTATTGGGGCAGACAGGCATCAACGTTATCACCCGTATCATGGGTCTGTTGCTGATGGCGCTCGGTATCGAATTTATCGTGGCAGGCATCAAATCGATCTTCCCGGGTCTGCTCGGCTAACGACTTTTCAGGGACGGGGCCTTCGGCCTCGTTCTTTTTCATCTATTAGCAAAACATATCAGTAAATGTGAAATACCCCACCTTAATAGCCTTTTGCTATTGCAAGCTAACCAGCTGTTTATTCAAGAATTAACCTAAAAAAATCTCAGTAGTACCTCATGCAATAATGTTATTTTATTAACATGATACTCTTACGCTTGCGGTGGGATAATTGAAATGTTATTAGTAATTTCAGCGTTCACGCAGAGTAATGTGCTAAATAGTAATCAATTGTTAAATTTTTGTGCAAAAAGACGTCATTGATGTTGCTGGCGCAGGTCATTACATGGTTTTTTGATTAACCTAATGATATTCAAGTATTAATTGCCGATGCTCCTCCTCTGAGAGAGCCAGTTTCATTCGAAGCAGACTCAACAAAAGAGAATTGGTTAACAAATTTGCAAATTGTATTGGCGGGAGGGAAATGCATTTGATACTTTCCGCTCAGACATTTTTCGACACAAAACGCGGAGATGAGAATAATTTTCAAATAAATCTCCTGACGTGAAAAGAACATCCGGTTATCCCGACAGGGGGGATGACCTTAAGAATCGACGTAAGGTTGCCAAATAAAGAGTGACCGTAATAAAAAAGTCGGTGATAGCACGCAGTAACCACCTGACAGACGCTTTCACTCCTGCGCTGTACAGGGAACCCTTCGGGGATTAAACAGGCTGGCCACCAGCCAGTAATTATAATGAGCGGAGTATCAACACAATGACCATCATCACAAAAAAAAGCCTCATTGCAGCAGGCGTTTTAGCTGCACTTATCGCAGGAAGTGCAATGGCTGCAGACGTTCCTGCAGGCGTTAAATTGGCAGATAAGCAGACTATGATCCGCAACAACGGCGCAGAACCGCAGTCGTTGGATCCCAATAAAATTGAAGGTGTACCAGAAGCCAACGTCAGCCGTGACCTCTTTGAAGGCCTGCTGATCACCTCAACCAAAGACGGCCACCCGATCGCGGGCGTGGCAGAAAGCTGGGATAACAAAGATTTCAAAGTGTGGACCTTCCATCTGCGTAAAGACGCAAAATGGTCCAACGGTGACCCGGTCACGGCACAAGATTTCGTTTATAGCTGGCAGCGTCTGGTGGACCCGAAAACCGCGTCCCCGTATGCGAGCTATCCGCAGTATGGCCATATCCTGAACGTTGATGAAATCATCGACGGCAAAAAACCGACTTCCGATCTCGGCGTGAAAGCCATCGATGATCACACTCTGGAAGTGACGCTGAGCGAGCCGGTTCCTTACTTCTACAAACTGTTAGTGAACCCGGCGATGTCTCCGGTGAATAAAGGCGCCATCGAAAAATTCGGTGAGAAGTGGACACAGCCCGCCAACATCGTGACCAACGGTGCTTACAAACTGAAAGACTGGGTGGTCAACGAGCGCATCGTGATGGAGCGCAACACAAATTACTGGGATAACAAAGATACCGTTATCGACCAGATCACCTATCTGCCAATCTCTTCGGAAGTGACTGACGTAAACCGCTATCGCAGCGGTGAAATCGACATGACCTATAACAACTTACCCATCGAGTTGTTCCAGAAACTGAAGAAAGAGATCCCGACCGAAGTTCACGTTGATCCGTACCTGTGTACTTACTACTACGAAATCAACAACCAGAAAGCGCCATTCACCGACGCGCGTGTTCGTACCGCGCTGAAACTGGGCCTGGATCGCGACATCATCACCAATAAAGTGAAAGCGCAGGGCGACCTGCCTGCATTCGGTTACACCCCACCGTATACCGACGGCGCAAAACTGACCAAGCCAGAGTGGTTCACCTGGACTCAGGAACAACGTAACGCAGAAGCCAAAAAACTGTTGGCCGAAGCGGGTTACACGGCTGACAAGCCGCTGACTTTCAACCTGCTGTATAACACTTCCGATCTGCATAAAAAACTGGCTATCGCAGCGGCGTCTATCTGGCGTAAAAACCTCGGTGTGGACGTGAAACTCGTAAACCAGGAGTGGAAAACCTTCCTCGATACCCGTCATCAGGGCACCTACGACGTTGCGCGTGCGGGCTGGTGTGCGGACTATAACGAACCGACTTCTTTCCTGAACACCATGCTGTCTGATAGCTCAATGAACACCGCGCACTATAAGAGCCCGGCGTTTGATGCCATCATGAAGCAGACGCTGCAGGCGACTGACGAAGCACAGCGTACCGCGCTGTACGACAAAGCCGAACAGCAACTGGGTAAAGACTCTGCTATCGTTCCGGTCTATTACTATGTGAACGCCCGTCTGGTGAAACCATGGGTTGGCGGTTACACCGGTAAAGATCCGATGGACAATATCTATACCAAAGATCTGTACATCATTAAGCATTAATGGCAATCCGTGGGGCTGCGTGATGCGGCCCCACTGTGTCTTATTTCACGCACTATCACATGACTGCGAAAGCCTCGCTTAATCGCGACATGTAAAGGCACACGCCAGAAGGTACAGGCAATGTTGAAATTTATTTTACGCCGCTGTCTGGAAGCGATTCCGACACTGTTTATCCTTATTACGATTTCCTTCTTTATGATGCGTCTTGCGCCGGGCAGTCCATTTACCGGTGAACGTACGTTGCCGCCAGAAGTGATGGCGAACATCGAAGCGAAATACCATCTGAACGATCCTATCGGGGTCCAGTACTTCAATTATCTGAAGCAGTTGGCACATGGCGATTTTGGACCGTCATTCAAATATAAAGACTATTCCGTGAACGACCTGGTGGCGGCTAGCTTCCCGGTGTCGGCCAAATTAGGATTTGCTGCCTTTTTCCTTGCAGTGATCCTGGGCGTTAGCGCAGGGGTGATTGCCGCGCTGAATCAAAATACGAAATGGGATTATGCCGTCATGGGGGTGGCGATGACCGGGGTGGTTATCCCGAGCTTCGTGGTCGCGCCTTTGCTGGTGATGATCTTCGCCATCACGCTGCACTGGTTGCCGGGTGGTGGCTGGAACGGCGGGGCGCTTAAATTCATGATTCTGCCGATGGTCGCGCTCTCTCTGGCCTATATCGCCAGTATCGCGCGTATTACCCGTGGCTCAATGATTGAAGTGCTGCATTCCAACTTCATCCGTACTGCGCGGGCGAAAGGGCTGCCGATGCGTCGCATCATTCTGCGTCATGCGCTGAAGCCTGCGTTGTTGCCGGTGCTCTCCTATATGGGGCCTGCATTCGTCGGTATCATCACCGGTTCTATGGTCATCGAAACCATTTATGGTCTGCCGGGTATCGGGCAGCTGTTTGTGAACGGCGCGCTGAACCGCGACTATTCGCTGGTATTGAGTCTGACCATTCTGGTTGGCGCACTGACCATTCTGTTTAACGCGATCGTCGACGTGCTGTACGCTGTTATCGATCCGAAAATCCGTTACTGACACTGGAGTTCGCCATGATGTTGAGTAAGAAAAACAGCGAGGCGCTGGAACACTTCAGTGAAAAACTGGAAGTCGAAGGCCGTAGCCTTTGGCAGGATGCCCGCCGTCGTTTTATGCATAACCGCGCTGCGGTCGCAAGCCTGGTCGTCCTGGTTATTATCGCGTTGTTCGTCACGCTGGCTCCGGTGTTATCGCAGTTCAGCTATTTCGATACCGACTGGGGCATGATGTCCAGTGCACCGGATACGGCTTCCGGTCACTATTTCGGGACCGATTCTTCTGGCCGTGACCTGTTGGTGCGCGTCGCCATTGGTGGGCGTATTTCGCTGATGGTGGGGATTGCTGCGGCGCTGGTGGCGGTGATCCTGGGGACGCTGTACGGTTCTCTGTCAGGTTATCTCGGCGGTAAAGTTGACTCCGTGATGATGCGTCTGCTGGAAATCCTGAACTCCTTCCCGTTTATGTTCTTCGTTATCCTGCTGGTGACCTTCTTTGGACAAAACATCCTGCTGATTTTTGTGGCGATAGGGATGGTTTCCTGGCTGGATATGGCGCGTATCGTGCGTGGTCAGACCCTGAGTCTGAAGCGTAAAGAGTTTATCGAAGCGGCGCAGGTTGGCGGTGTGTCTACGGCTAACATTGTTGTGCGTCACATCGTACCAAACGTGCTGGGCGTGGTAGTGGTTTATGCCTCGCTGCTGGTGCCAAGTATGATCCTGTTCGAATCGTTCCTGAGCTTCCTCGGTCTGGGTACACAAGAGCCGCTCAGCAGTTGGGGCGCATTACTGAGTGATGGCGCTAACTCCATGGAAGTTTCTCCGTGGCTTCTGCTGTTCCCGGCAGGTTTCCTGGTGGTAACCCTGTTTTGTTTCAACTTTATCGGCGATGGCCTGCGTGATGCCCTCGACCCGAAAGACCGCTAAGGAGTGATGCCATGAGCACGATTGAAATGGTTAACGCCCCGCAGCAGCAACAATCTGGCCTGCTGCTGGACGTCAAAGATTTACGCGTAACGTTTGGCACAGCCGACGGCGATGTGACGGCGGTTAACGATCTGAACTTCAGCCTGAAAGCCGGTGAAACGCTGGGCATCGTGGGTGAATCCGGTTCAGGGAAATCCCAAACCGCATTTGCGCTGATGGGCCTGTTGGCGCAAAACGGGCGTATCGATGGGTCGGCTAGCTTCAACGGTCGTGAAATTCTGAATCTGCCGGAAAAGGCGCTGAATAAGCTGCGCGCCGAACAAATTTCGATGATTTTCCAGGATCCGATGACCTCGCTCAACCCGTACATGCGTGTCGGCGAACAGCTGATGGAAGTGCTGATGCTGCATAAAGGCATGGGCAAAGCCGAAGCGTTTGAAGAGTCGGTGAAAATGCTGGATGCGGTGAAAATGCCAGAAGCGCGTAAGCGTATGCGCATGTTCCCGCATGAATTTTCTGGCGGTATGCGTCAGCGCGTGATGATTGCAATGGCGCTGTTGTGCCGACCAAAACTGCTGATTGCCGATGAGCCAACGACCGCGCTGGACGTGACCGTGCAGGCGCAGATTATGACCCTGCTGAATGAGCTCAAACGCGAATTCAACACCGCGATCATCATGATCACCCATGACCTCGGCGTGGTGGCAGGCATTTGTGACAAAGTGCTGGTGATGTATGCCGGACGTACCATGGAATACGGCAATGCGCGTGATGTGTTCTATCATCCCGCTCACCCATATTCAATTGGACTGCTGAACGCAGTACCGCGTCTGGATGCCGAAGGTGAAGCGCTGTTGACCATTCCAGGCAACCCGCCAAACCTGATGCGTCTGCCGAAAGGGTGTCCATTCCAGCCACGCTGCCCGAATGCGATGGAAATCTGTAATACAGCTCCGCCTCTGGAGGAGTTCGCGCCTGGCCGTTTACGCGCCTGCTTTAAACCGGTGGGGGATTTGGTATGAACGCCGTGACCGATGAAAGAAAAGTTCTGCTCGAAATTGCTGACCTGAAAGTGCATTTCGACATTAAAGATGGCAAGCAATGGTTCTGGCAGCCGTCGAAAACCCTGAAAGCCGTTGATGGCGTTACGCTGCGTCTTTATGAAGGCGAAACGCTGGGCGTGGTAGGCGAGTCAGGTTGCGGTAAATCAACTTTTGCACGTGCCATTATCGGCCTGGTAAAAGCCACCGAGGGTAAAGTGGCGTGGTTGGGCCGTGATTTGTTGGGCATGAAACCGGATGAATGGCGCGCGGTGCGCAGCGACATCCAGATGATTTTCCAGGATCCGCTGGCGTCGCTTAACCCGCGCATGAATATCGGCGATATCATCGCGGAACCACTGCGTACTTATCATCCGAAAATGCCGCGTCAGGAAGTGCGTGACCGTGTTAAAGCGATGATGATGAAAGTGGGTCTGTTGCCAAACCTGGTAAACCGCTATCCGCATGAATTCTCTGGCGGTCAGTGTCAGCGTATCGGTATTGCCCGCGCGCTGATCCTTGAGCCGAAGCTGATTATTTGTGATGAGCCGGTCTCAGCGTTAGACGTATCGATTCAGGCGCAGGTGGTTAACCTGTTGCAGCAGTTGCAGCGTGAAATGGGCCTGTCGCTGATTTTTATCGCGCACGATTTGGCGGTGGTGAAGCACATCTCCGACCGCGTACTGGTGATGTATCTGGGACATGCGGTGGAACTGGGAACCTACGATCAGGTCTACCACAATCCACTGCATCCTTACACCAAAGCGCTGATGTCGGCGGTGCCGATCCCGGACCCGGATCTGGAAAAAAACAAACAGATACAATTGCTCGAAGGGGAGTTGCCGTCGCCTATCAATCCGCCGTCGGGCTGCGTATTCCGTACCCGTTGTCCGATTGCTGGGCCGGAATGCGCGAAAACGCGACCGGTTCTGGAGGGCAGCTTCCGACATGCTGTTTCCTGTCTAAAGGTTGACCCGCTATAATCTCCCGGGCTGACAATGGTCAGCCCTTTTTATTGTGAGGTTATTGTGTCTGGTGCTGCGGTTTCACGACGCCTGCGTCTCTATCATTTCCTGTTTGATCAAAATACCCGTTCAGGTCGCCGTGTTGAGGCGTGCTGCGGGTTTTTTGCGTTATTCAGCGTCGCCATTATTTTTATCGAATCCGGAATTGGCACGCAATATCACCTGACGTTCGAAGAATGGCGCTCCTTTATGTATCTGGAGCTGCTTGTCACTGTGGTATTCACCCTTGAATATTTCCTGCGCGTGCTGAGTTGGCCAGAGCCTGCAAAATATGTCTTTAGCTTTTGGGGCATTATTGATCTGGTGACCGTATTGCCGCTTTATGTGCTGTGGCTGTGGCCGGAAATTGGCATCCATTATCTTTTCGCCTGGCGTGCGTTAAGGACGATACGTGTTCTGCGTGTGCTCAAGCTCCTGCGTTATATGTCGTCGCTGCGGATATTCTGGACTGCCATCGTCAACGCTCGTCACCAGTTGATGGTGTTCTATTTTTTGATTGCCATCGTGATGGTCGTTTTTGGTTCGTTGATGTACGGCATTGAAGGGCCGGAGAATGGCTTCACGACGCTTGGGGCATCGGTGTATTGGGCGATTGTAACGGCGACGACCGTGGGTTACGGGGATATCGTGCCGCACACCCCAGTAGGGCGCATTGTGGCGTCACTGCTTATTTTGATTGGCTATTCGGTGATTGCGATCCCAACGGGGCTGATTACCACGCAGATGAGCAATGAATATCAAAATCGCCGCAACGCACGGGTGTGTCCAAAATGTCAGCACACCGGTCATGTGAAAGGTGCGCGCTACTGCAGCGCCTGTGGTACGGAATTACCGTTATCGGGCGGACAATAAAAAAGGCTGCGTGAGCAGCCTTTTTTATGTTCATATCAAGCGTTATTCACGCCACAGAATATGACAGATTTTGTGGTCTTTCTCGCGGCACAGCAGAACACGGGCAAAGATATCGTTAATATCGCCACCGTCGGTATCAGCCAGACCAATCACCACTTCGGCGAAGAAATCCGGGTTCAAATCGAAATCGACATGTTCCTGCCAGTCTTCAGCCGGGTCGAAAAGCTCGGCGCCGCCACGCTCTTCAAACTGCAAATTAAAAATAATGATATCCGCGGGATCGAGGTTATCACCCGCCAGCTCAAGAAAGATATCGTAGGCCTGTTCGAGCGTTTCGTCTTCGGTCAGGCGATTATTCAAATCCATATCCATGATGCACCCAGGTTTTCAGCTTATGCGCACGTTTTACAGCAACGGACTAAAGAAGTAAAACAGTCGCTCGGTGACGCGCTGCCACAGCGGGCGTTTTAACCAACGCTCGGCATCCAGCAGGCGGGAACGGGAAATATAATCGTCCTGAACTGCGGCTAAATCGCCACCAAAACCAACGTCATCAATCGCCAGCGTAATCTCGAAATTCAGCCACAGGCTGCGCATATCGAGATTCACTGTGCCGACCAGACTCAGTTCACCATCCACCAACACGCTCTTGGTGTGCAACAAACCGCCTTCAAACTGATAGATTTTGACGCCAGCCGCTAACAACTCGGTGAAGAACGCACGGCTCGCCCAGCCCACTAACACGGAATCGTTCTTGCGCGGCATAACGATGCTGACATCGACGCCGCGCTGAGCTGCGGTGCAAATGGCATGCAGCAGATCGTCGCTTGGCACAAAGTAGGGCGTGGTCATGATTAAATATTCGCGCGCGGAATAGGCGGCGGTCAGTAATGCCTGATGAATTAAGTCTTCCGGGAAACCGGGGCCAGACGCGATGGTATGAATGGTATGCCCGCTGGCTTCCTCAAACGGCATAATGTTGACATCCGGCGTCGGGGGCAAAATGCGTTTGCCGGTTTCGATTTCCCAGTCGCAGGAATACACGATACCCATCGAAGTGGCGATAGGGCCTTCCATGCGCGCCATTAAATCGACCCATTGACCTACACCGGAATCCTGTTTGAAGAAGCGCGGGTCAACCATATTCATACTGCCGGTGTAAGCAATATAGTTATCGATCATCACCATTTTACGATGCTGACGCAGGTCCATGCGGCGCAGAAACACACGCATCAGATTCACTTTCAGCGCTTCGACTACTTCTATTCCGGCGTTACGCATCATCGTGACCCAAGGGCTGCGGAAGAAATCAACGCTGCCTGCAGAGTCGAGCATCAGCCGACAATGTACGCCCCGACGAGCGGCGGCCATCAGTGATTCAGCCACCTGATCGGCCATACCGCCGGGCTGCCAGATATAAAAGACCATTTCGATGTTGTGACGTGCGAGCTGAATATCACGGATCAGCGCCTGCATGACGTCATCGGATTCAGTGAGTAACTGGAGTTGATTGCCTTTCACACCCGCGATGCCCTGGCGGCGTTCGCAGAGTTTGAACAGCGAACTGGCAACCGGGCTATTCTCTTCTGCAAAAATATGATTACAGGCTTTGAGATCGTTCAGCCATTTAGCGGTAGAAGGCCACATCGCACGTGCGCGCTCGGCTCGACGTTTCCCTAAATGCAGTTCTCCTACAGAGAGATAAGCGATGATCCCGACCAAAGGCAGAATATAAATGATCAGCAACCATGCCATTGCTGAAGGCACTGCGCGTCGTTTCATCAGGATGCGCAATGTTACGCCCGCGATTAACAACCAGTACCCCAGAATGACCAGCCAACTCACCACGGTGTAGAAGGTTGTCATAGAAAATCCTTTTGAAAGCCAATTGTTAAGAGTTTACGCGTACGGACTCATCTGGCAAATAAAAACGGGGCAAAAGCGCTGGTCAGCCGGGCGCAAGCGTTTATAATATGCGCTCTTTCATCTCTGAGATGTTGAAATGAAGCGTAGCAGAAACGAAGTGGGGCGTTGGCGAATGCTGAGACAGACCAGCCGTCGCAAAGCGCGCTGGCTGGAAGCTCAGTCACGACGCAATATGCGCATCCACTCAATCAGAAAATGTTTGGGGGCCCGGCAGCGTAATTCTCTGCTGTTTGCCATCTACGAGTTCTGAACAAAAAAAGGGCACCGCATGCGGTGCCTCTTGTTTTTTGGCGGCTTAGAACACTTTTTTGTACGGGCGTACTTTCACTTCGCCGTACACGCCAGCCGCTACATACGGGTCGGCTTCCGCCCAGGCCTGTGCCGCTTCCACTGACTCAAATTCCGCAATCACCGTCGAACCACTAAAGCCCGCAGCACCCGGATCGTTACTGTCAACAGCAGGCATTGGCCCTGCGGTTAACAAACGGCCTTCATCGTGCAGCAGCTGCAGACGGGCCAAATGAGCAGGGCGAACCGACAACCGTTTTTCCAGAGAGTCGGCGACATCTTCAGCATAAATCACGTAAAGCACAGGCACAGCTCCTTAATGAGAGATTGTCAAAACACGGTATTTCAAAGCGCTGGCGACTGCAATGCAAAGATCCCTGTTGCCAGAGGTGAGTAGCGTAAATGTGTTATTTTTCGCCAACAGAGACAGAAAGTTGACCGAAGATAGGATGCCTTATTGAATATGATTGCTATTTGCATTTAAAATCGAGACATCATTTTTCAACTGCAGCGACTATGACTTCAATGACCTTCGATATGCCTCGCCGTACTCCGTGGCCCACGTTGCTCTCTGTGGCTATCCACGGAGCCATCATTGCGGGATTGCTTTATACCTCGGTACATCAGGTTATTGAACTTCCCGCGCCTGCGCAGCCTATAACGGTGACCATGGTCGCACCGGCCGATCTGGAGCCACCGCAGGCCGTACAGCCGCCACCGGAACCGGTTGTTGAACCAGAGCCAGAACCGGAAGTCGTGCCGGAACCGCCGAAAGAAGCGCCAGTGGTCATTCCCAAGCCGGAGCCGAAACCTAAACCGAAGCCAAAACCAAAGCCAAAACCGGTGAAAAAGGTAGAGCCTAAGCGTGAGGCCAAACCGGTTGAGCCGCGTCCGACGACGCCAGTAGAAAGCAGCACAACGCAGAGTCATCCGGCGACTAATCTTGCCCCTGCACCCGCCAAACCCTCAGCGGCTGCCCCGACTGGCCCGCGTGCGCTGAGTCGTGGCGAACCACAATATCCTGCCCGTGCATACGCGCTGCGTATCGAAGGGAAAGTGCGCGTTAAATTTGACGTCGATGCAGATGGTCGCGTGCAGAATGTAGACATTATTTCTGCTCAGCCGTCGAATATGTTTGAACGCGAAGTGAAAAGCGCCATGCGCAAATGGCGCTATGAGCCAGGTAAACCCGGCAGCGGTTTGATCATGAATTTCGTCTTCAACATGAAAGGCATCCAGGTAAACTAGAAAATGGCCCCGAGTTAACGGGGCTTTTTTTATGCGTGGATGAACAACTCAGTGAGCATGTTGATAAAAATGAGTGTTAGCGGTCTGATACACATGCTTTTTCTTCCCTGATAGCGATAACCCTCTTAAAATCATTCCACTTTCCTCAACTTCCCGTCAGGACACTATGCAGCCACTCGCCCAACGTCAGCAGCAACGAAACCAGCGATGGCTGGGGCTTTTGCTGTTGCTGCTTCTGCTCGCTATTTTTCTCAGTCTGTGTGCGGGTGAACAGTGGATTGCCCCTGGCGAATGGTTTACGGCGCGCGGTGAGCTGTTTGTCTGGCAGATTCGCCTGCCGCGCACCGTCGCCGTGGTGCTGGTTGGTGCCGCTCTGGCGGTATCCGGGGCCATTATGCAGGCGTTGTTTGAGAACCCGCTGGCAGAGCCTGGGCTTCTCGGCGTGTCGAACGGTGCGGGCGTTGGGCTTATCGCTGCGGTGTTGCTCGGGAAGGGCCTGCTACCGGGCTGGGTTCTTGGCATTTGTGCCATCCTCGGCGCACTCATTATTACCGTTATCCTGCTACGCTTTGCTCGCCGTCATCTATCGACCAGCCGTTTACTGCTCGCAGGTGTAGCGCTGGGGATTATTTGCAGCGCCGCCATGACCTGGGCGGTCTATTTTTCTACCTCATTTGACCTGCGCCAGTTAATGTACTGGATGATGGGGGGATTTGGCGGTGTGGACTGGCATCAGGGCTGGTTAATGGTGGCACTGCTGCCGGTTATCGGCTGGATTTGTTTGCAGTCGCAGCCGCTGAATTTACTGTCGCTGGGCGAAACATCGGCCAGGCAACTCGGGCTGCCATTGTGGCTTTGGCGTCGCCTGCTGGTACTGGCGACAGGCTGGCTGGTGGGCGTCAGTGTGGCGCTCTCCGGGGCGATAGGTTTTATTGGTCTGGTTATTCCGCATATTCTGCGTTTGTGTGGCCTGACTGATCATCGTGTATTGTTGCCTGCCTGTGTCCTGGCAGGTGGCGCGGCGCTGTTGTTTGCCGATATCGTTGCCCGTCTGGCGCTGGCCTCGGCTGAATTGCCGATTGGTGTTGTCACCGCCACCCTGGGCGCACCCGTTTTTATCTGGCTACTATTAAGAGCTGGCCGTTAAGCGCTAGCTGATAACCCAAGAGGACGCTATGCAACACGATATTCTCAACACAAATGTGACAACCATCGACGGCGAAAACGTCAGTCTCGAAAAGTTTAAAGGCAACGTACTGCTGGTGGTGAACGTCGCTTCCCAATGTGGGCTGACGCCGCAGTACGAACAACTAGAAAATATTCAGGAAGCGTGGGCGAAAGACGGTTTTACCGTGCTCGGTTTCCCGTGCAATCAGTTCCTCGGCCAGGAGCCGGGCAGTGAAGAAGAAATCAAAACCTTCTGCAGTACCACTTATGGCGTGACGTTCCCGATGTTCAGCAAAATCGACGTCAACGGTGAGCAGCGCCACCCGCTGTATCAGAAACTGACCGCAGAGGCACCGGTCGCAGTCGCGCCAGAAAGCAGTGGCTTTTATGAGCGTATGGCCAGCAAAGGCCGCGCGCCAAAAGAGCAGGGCGATATCCTGTGGAACTTTGAAAAATTCCTCATTGGGCGTGACGGGAACGTTATTCAGCGCTTCTCCCCGGACATGACGCCGGAAGATCCGATTGTGATGGAATCCATCAAGCTGGCGCTGGCGAAATAATTGTGGCGCTGATGCAGCTTCAGGGCGTGGAAGAACCGGGGCGATTGCACCCGGTTTTTGCAGACGTAAAGCAGGGTGAAATGGTGCATCTCGTCGGGCCGAACGGTGCGGGAAAAAGCACGCTGCTCGCCAGAATGGCGGGGCTGAGTCAGGGCAAAGGGCAAATTTCGCTCAATGGAAAACCCTTAACTGACTGGGCGGCACCGGAGTTGGCGCGCCATCGCGCCTATCTGACTCAACACCAGATGCCCCCCTTTGCCATGCCGGTCTGGCACTACCTGACGCTGCATCAGCACGATCAAGCGCAACACGCGCTCCTGCAGGAAATCGCTGAAAAATTGGGTCTGGAAGACAAACTGGCGCGGCAGGTGAACCAACTTTCTGGCGGTGAATGGCAGCGCGTGCGGTTAGCCGCCGTGATACTGCAAATTCATCCACAGGGGAATCCGCAAGGCCAACTTCTCCTGCTGGATGAGCCAATGAGTAGCCTCGATGTGGCGCAACAGGCGGCGCTGGACAGGTTATTGGCAGAATTAAGGCGCGTCGGGATAACCATCGTCATGAGCAGTCATGACCTCAACCACACCCTGCGGTTTTCCAGTCAGACATGGTTGATGCGCCGGGGAAAAATGCTTGCCAGCGGTGAGACGCCGCACGTTTTGACGATCGAAAATCTGACGGCTGCGTATGATATGCCGTTCAAAAAGCTTGAAGCGGATGGCGTACAGGTGCTGATTTCTGCACTATAACGAGAAGGTTTGTTGCAACTTTCCGAATTCGCGAGCTAAATTATTTCTATAAAAAATATCAGAGGAAACGCCAGGATATGCGTCTCTTATTTATTTTAGTGGCAGCGCTAATTTTAGCAGGGTGCAGTAGCCATCGTGCGCCGCCGCCAAACCCACGGCTTTCCGATTCCATCACCGTCATTGCTAACCTTAACGATCAGTTGGCAAGCTGGCGCGGCACGCCTTATAGCTATGGCGGCAGCTCGCGCGGTGGCGTGGATTGTTCCGCTTTCGTCATGATGACCTTCCGCGATCAATTCGATTTGCAGCTCCCGCGAGACACTAAGCAGCAGTCAAAAATAGGTACTGAAATCGACAAAGACGATTTATTGCCGGGTGATCTGGTGTTCTTCAATACGGGTTCAGGAGGCAACGGTCTGCATGTCGGCATCTATGACACGGATAATCAATTTATTCATGCCTCTACCAGTCAGGGCGTGACGCGCTCATCGCTCGATAATGTCTACTGGCGTAAGCATTTCTGGCAAGCCAGACGAATTTAGTAAGAAAATGAAAAGGGTCTGAAGGCCCTTTTTTATTGCGTAAATAAGAGATAGCCGCAAAACTGCGAAATTATTATTGCTAATCATCATATTCACGCAATGAATCCCGGATTGTGCGACCGCACAAATATGGATTACAATCATCCGAATGATAACGCAAAGGAATTCCTGATTTACAAAGGAACGAATGAAATTAATCTTTTTAAAATCAAAGATTTTGTTTTCTACTGGAACCACACAGCCGCGACCAGGGATGTCCCTTGAGCAAAGGGAGACGCAATGATTGTTACACTGGATAAAGCCTGGAAGACCGAATTGTTATTCCTCCCTGCCAGAAATGGTGGGGGCCAGCTCGTCGGGCTGGAAATAATCACCAACTTTGTCGGAGTGGATGATGCCGTCCGCACGCCAACCAGTCTGGTTGCCTCACGTCTTAACGCCGAACAGGAAATCACGCTGTTTCGCGAAAAACTCGCTCTGCTTGAAAGCTGTCAGATCTTCTTTATTCAACAGCAATTAATTGCCTGGATTAATATAACGCCAGCAATTGCTTTAGCCCTGCTCACGCAAAATGCCCTGGCCGAAGCGGCCGCGCGATTTTCGTTTTTGGAATTAACGGTCGAAGAAAGTTTCCCGGAATTGAACGCGCCAGACAAAAGTCATTTATTGGTTCAACTGGCCTCTTTTTTCCCCTTAGTTCTGGCCAATTTTGGGGCGGGTGATACCAGCACTCAGGCCGTCTTTTCAGGATTGTTTAAACGCGTTGCGCTCGATAAAAATTTTATTCAGCAACAGGTCTCCCAATTATCATTTGACCCTTTTATGCGGGCGATTACCGCTCAGGTGCAGCCCTGCTGTAGCTCGATAATGGCGGCGGGTGTCGACAATGAACAGATCTTCGAACGCCTTGAACCCTGGGGCTTTAGTGCATTACAGGGGGCGTTATGGCCTGCTGTCGATGCTGCCTCGTTGACTGCTCTGATGCAAGAATAACCCTGCATCCCGCCGGTATTTATCTTTCCCCATAGACACTACACTACAGACAGGAGGAACCATGACCCTGTCTTTTACCCATCACTGGCGCGATGAGCTGCCAGGTTTCTATACCGAATTGTCACCGACACCGCTCACCAATGCGCGGCTTATCTGGCATAACGCGCCGCTGGCGCAGAGCCTCGATTTGTCGCCTACTTTGTTTAGCCCTGAAAAAGGCGCTGGCGTCTGGGGTGGCGAAACGCTGCTGCCTGGCATGCTGCCGCTGGCGCAGGTGTACAGCGGACATCAGTTTGGCGTCTGGGCCGGACAGCTTGGCGACGGGCGCGGTATTTTGCTCGGCGAACAGCAACTGGCTGATGGACGTCGTTTCGACTGGCATTTGAAAGGCGCAGGTCTGACGCCATATTCCCGCATGGGTGACGGACGTGCGGTGCTGCGCTCAACGCTGCGCGAAAGCCTGGCTTCTGAGGCCATGTTTGCGCTAGGCATTCCGACCACACGCGCTCTCTCTGTGGTGACCAGTGACACGCAGGTGTATCGCGAAACGGTTGAGCAGGGCGCGATGTTGACGCGTATTGCTGAAAGCCATGTGCGTTTCGGCCACTTCGAGCACTTTTATTATCGCCGTGAACCCGAGAAAGTGCGCGAGTTAGCCGATTATGTGATTCGTCATCACTGGCCGCATCTGGAACAAGAAGACGACAAATATGCCTTGTGGTTCCGTGACGTTGTCACAAAAACCGCGCGAATGATCGCCCGTTGGCAAACTGTGGGTTTCTGCCACGGGGTAATGAATACCGACAATATGTCGATTCTCGGGCTGACGATGGACTACGGTCCGTACGGTTTCCTCGACGATTATCAGCCGGGGTATATCTGTAATCACTCCGATCATCAGGGCCGCTACAGCTTTGATAATCAGCCTCCTGCGGCGCTGTGGAATTTACAACGTCTGGCGCAGTCGTTGTCACCGTTTATCGCCGTTGAGGCACTCAACGATGCGCTCGACAGCTACCAGGAAGCGCTGCTTGTAGAATATGGTAAACGAATGCGTGGCAAGCTTGGTCTATTCAGCGAACAGAAGGGAGACAATGAATTGCTGAATGACTTGTTCAGCCTGATGGAGCGCGAAGGCAGCGATTACACGCGCACGTTCCGCATGTTAGGTGAAACCGAACAGAACAGCGCGGCATCGCCTCTGCGTGATGAGTTTATCGACAGGGCGGCATTTGATTCGTGGTTCAGCGGTTATCGGGCACGTTTGCAACTGGATCAAGTCGATGACACCACGCGCCAGCAGAGCATGAAACAGAAAAATCCGGCGATAGTTTTGCGCAACTGGCTGGCTCAGCGCGCCATTGAGCAGGCGGAACGCGGGGATTATTCGGAATTTGTGCGTTTGCACGAAGCACTGCGCGACCCGTTTGCCGATTGCGATGATGACTACGGCAGCCGCCCACCGGAATGGGGCAAGCGGCTGGAAGTGAGTTGTTCAAGCTAAGGGGCTAAAAAGACCTGCGGCGTCTGGCTGCCGGGGTGCTGGCCGATATGCACCTCGGCACCATACCAACGCTTCAGCGTATCAACCTGCAACACCTGCTGCGCGCTACCTTGCGCCACAATTTCACCCTGATGGAGTAACAGCAATTTGTCGGCCCACAGCGCCGCCAGATTTAAATCGTGCAAGACGGCGCAAACATGCAGCCGACCCGCCGACGTGAGCTGTTTGAGTAATCTCAGCAGATGCTGTTGATGATACAAATCTAGCGCTGAGGTGGGTTCATCCAGAAATAACCAGCCCTGTGGCGCACCGTCGACCCACAACTGCGCCAACGCTCTGGCAAGTTGTACTCGCTGCTGTTCACCGCCGGAAAGAGCGTTGTACTTTCGCCCGGCAAGCGGTGTACATCCGGTGAGATCCATCACCTGTTTTACGACGCGCTGGCTATCAGCCTGTTCCCACGGCGCGCGGCCCATCGCAATCACGTCTTCCACCGGCCAGTCGAAACCGAGTTGGCTTTGCTGGCGCATCACCGCCCGATGGCGAGACAACGCCTGTGGCGACCATTCATTCAGCGATTTATCGCCCAATAAACAGACACCGTTATCGGGTTGCAGATAGCCGGTCAGTACCCGCAATAATGTTGATTTTCCCGCGCCGTTGGGGCCAATCAGCGCCACCAGTTCACCGGGTTCCAGTGTCAGGCTGATATCGCGCAAAACAGGGGAATAACAAAGATTGATGGCCTGGAAACGATTAACCATGCTGGCCTCCGCGACGAAAAATCATCCACAAAAACCACGGCGCGCCGAGCAGACTGGTCAGCAAACCGACCGGCATTTCCGCAGGTGAAACGAGGGTGCGAGCGAGAGTGTCGGCGATCAGAAGCAAAATCGCGCCGACCAACACCGAACCGGGTATAACGGCGCGATGATCGGCCCCAAGCCACATGCGTAACAAATGCGGCACCACTAGACCGATAAAGCCAATCACGCCGCTGATCGCTACCGCCGCAGCCACCAGCAAGGCGCTACACATCAACAGACGACGCTGGATCTGCCGCACATTAACGCCGAGATAATGTGCTTCTTCATCGCCGAGCTGTAACAGGTTTAGCGGTTTTGCCAGTCGCCAGATTATCGCCACGGTAGGCAACATAATGGACGCCGTTACCAGCAATGTTGACCATTGTGCTTGCCCCAGGCTGCCCATTCCCCAGAGTGAAAGTTGGCGTAACTGCGCGTCATTACTCAGCCACGACAGCACACCAACAGCCGCGCCACACAATGCGTTGATGGCGATACCCACCAGCAGCAATCGGGATAAAGAATTATCGTGGCGCTGACTGAGCACGAAAATCACCATCGTCACCGCCAGGCTACCGATGAACGCGGCCAACATCGGCGCATAAAGCATCAATACCAGCGGCAGCGAGAAGGGCAAAACCACCCACAACGCCACAGCCAGCGCCGCGCCGCTGCTGATGCCTAGTAATCCCGGATCGGCCAGAGGATTACGAAACAGTCCTTGCATCACACAACCTGCCAGCGCCAGCGAGCCACCGATAGTCAACGCCAGCAATACCCGAGGCAGACGAATAGTGAACCAGATTTGGCGCAACGCGCTGTCACCGCGCCAGAGAAGATCCAGCGGCAGTTTCAGCGCGCCAAAAGTAGTGGCGCACAATGTAAGCAACATCAATAACGCCAGCAGCGACCACAGCGAGCGGGAAACCAACGACGTCATCAGGGCAATTGCTCCGCTTTGTGGCGTAACTGCTGGATGGCCTCCGGTGTGCGGATACTGAAACCGAGCAGCGCCATATCGTCAATCAAAAGCACCTGTTGCGTGCGTCCGGCAGGGGTTTGCGCCAGGCCCGGTAACGTCCATAAACCCGCTTCACCACCCATGCTTTTCACGCCTTCAGCAGAGATAACAACCAAATCCGGCTGGCTGGCGATCACGCCTTCCTGCGAAAGCGGCTGATAGCGGTTAAACCCCTGCATCGCGTTTTGCAGACCCGCCGCGCGGATCGCCGAATCAGCTCCGGTTTGCTGCCCGGCCGCCATGGCACTCATGCCGCCGTGGCTGAGAATAAACAGCACACGTTTGTTGAGCGGCGTTTTGGGCCGCGCGTCGAGTGCCAGTTTTACCTGCTGACGAAGTTTTTCGCCCTCCGGTTCTTTATGCAGCGCAGCGGCAACGATTTTGATTTTCTCATCAATGACTGACACATCGTTGCTGCCGGGAACCGTCACGACGTTAACGCCGTTTTGCTCGACTTGTTTTAACGCCAGCGAGGGTTGCGCCTGCACACTGGCGAGAACGGTAGTCGGGCGGGTGGCGAGAATGCCTTCGGCGTTGAGCTGGCGCAGATAACCTACGTCCGGCAGTTTGAGCGCTTCGGGAGGCCACTGACTGGTGCTGTCGCGTGCAACGAGGGCGCTTTGCGCCCCCAATGCGTAGACAATCTCCGTCACGTCGCCGCCAAGCGTCACCACTTTTTGCTCTGCCGCGCTCGCCAACAATGGCAGGGCGGCGATCAGCGCGACGATGGCTCTCATGCGGCAAGCCCTTTGGCAATCAACGCTTCAACCTGCGCACGCCATTGGGTTTGCTCCGGCTCGCCTTCGGTGCGCTGGCCGTACAATTGCGCAATCTGGGTGCCATCGGCAGCGAACAGCTCAAGACTGGTCACGTGACCGTCTGCGGTCGGTTTGCGGGTCACCCAGGTTTCAGTAATGGTGTCTTCACGCAGATGCAAAGTGAACGCCGAATTGAAGATATTCAACCAGCCTTTCATCGGGACAACTTTTTCAATTGCGCCAGTGAAAATCTGTACGCAGCCACGGTTGCCGACGAAGACCATAATGTCGTTGGCATCCTGGTGGGCGTTTGCCAGCAGACGGGCCACGGCATCGTTATCCACCTGACAAGCCAGATCGTCACCGACCAGGCGAAACGCCTGCTGACGGCTCAGATTATGGCGTTTCAGCAGCGTGAAGAACTGATGCACATCTGTCATCGCGCGCCATTCGCCGTCGAGCGCTTTGCCGTCAACATCGCCGCTGGTGGCCGGAATTTCTGCCGCTTTGAGGTCGAGCTGAGGATTATCGGCGTGAATAAAGCGGGTGAGGATATCGCCCCATGCCGCCATGTCAGTGCTGTCGGTGGTGTAAACCTTCAGCAATGCATCGCCCTGATGGTCAAAGAACTGAATACTCTGTCGTTCACCACGGGCGCTGGTTTCACTGATGTGGAAGCAGCTGGCCCATTGGTTGAGGAACAGACGCAGATCCAGCGCGCGCGGGTTCAACACCAATCCTGCGTGACCGCTGAGATGTTGATTTGTGAAACGGCCGACCTGCTCATGCACCGCATATTCGTTACGGCAAATGCATTTTACGTCGCCTGCGTTTTCCAGTGCCGCCAGCACTTCGCGGATTTCACCCTGTAAGCGCCAGGCATCGTGCCCGACGCGCGCCCAGGTCAGCTCTGCTTCGCTGATATGCATCATCGCGGCGATATCGCGCGCGTATTGACCCGGATTTTCTTCTTTAAGCGCCAGCCAGCGTGTGTAGTGATTCATTGTCTCTTCCTTCCAGATAAATGCCCCGGCGAACCGGGGCCGGGTGATTACCACTGATAACTCACGAAAATTTTGCCGTTTTGACCATCCTGTGGGATGCCCTGAGGTGAGTAATATTCTTTGTCGAACGCGTTACCGAACACCAGCGTGGTAGTCAGGCCGCTCCAGGATTGCTGGCCTTTATAGCTGACGTAGAAATCATTCACGCCGTAACCCGCTTGCGGCGAGGCGCTGATACTTTTGGTATCTTCCGCAAAAGTACCGATCCAACCCACCGAGAACCCACTTTGTGCGACAGGCACATCAAGACGGGAAGTGACGGTGTCCGGGTTGATAGAGGTGAGCCAGTCGCCGGTATCAGTATCTTTTCCGCGAGTGCGGTTATAGGCCACATCGAGGCTGAACAGGTCGGTGGTGTATTTGGTCATCACGTCCCAGCCCCAAATTTTAGCGTTTGGCACGTTGATGGAGGTGGTAGTCGCCGCAGCAAAATCTACGGACGTAGTGATGTAATCTTTAGCGTTGGTGTCGAAGTAGCTGGCTTTGAATTCGAGGCCATCGTTCGCCATCAGCAAATCGTCAAAGCGCAGTCCAAAACCGTACTCCTGCGTTTCATTGGTTTCAGGACGCAGATTCGGGTTCGGCACCCAGTAGTTAGTGTAGAAACTGCCAATCGAGAAGTGCTTCGCGTCGTTATACATCTCGCCCATCGTTGGCGCGCGGAACGCCTGAGCGTAAGAGCCAAACAGCATCAGCCAGTCGGTTGGGTTGATGGTCATGCCTGCGCGGGAAGACCATTTATCAGCATCAACGTCGTCGTAGCCGTCGCTGCTGCCGCGATAATTGTCGTAGCGCGTGCCGCCGAGAAGCGTGACCGGCAGATCGCGAAGGGTGATTTCGTCCTGCAACCAGCCGGAACTGAAGTTAATGCGTGCGTCCGGGAAACCTGTAGTCATGCCACCGGGATTTTGCTCCTGACGGTAGTATTCGCCGCCATAGGTCAGCAGGTGCGAGGCGAAGCTGTCGGTGAACAAACGCGTGCGGTTTTCGACTTTGCCGCCTTTGGTCGTTTGCTTGCGGAATTCGCCAGAATCATCGAGATTCTGCGCGTTGATACGCACTTCGGACCAGTAGCCTTTAACGTCTGCATTCAGCCAGTCGTTGCCCTCCGGGGCGATGTTATAGGTCACCTGCGCATCACGTTGAATGGTTGAGCGGTCGGTCATCGGGTTGCTGTTGTCGGAGTCCTCCGGCGTTTGCGGGTTCTTTGGTTCTTGCGCCGCGTTGTTGTAATAGCGCAGGGAACCACTCAGTTTTTGCGCCGGGTCGATTTTCCAACTGCCTTTCGCCATGAAGTTGCTGATGCTTTCATCGTTCGGCGCAGTGAAACCATCGCTCTGTTTTAAATCGCCGCGATCGCGGCTGGACCAGGAAACAACGCCGTCCAGCGTATCGGTGCGTCCAAATGCACTCGCGCCCATGCCAAGGCTGTGGTCGCCCGTGCCGCCTGTGCCAAACACGCGATAACCGCTGTTCTGGCCTGCGCGAAGTAAATCGGCAGCGTCAACGGTATCGTAAGAAATCACACCGCCCAGTGCGCCGCTTCCGTACAACAATGCCCCCGGACCGCGCACCACTTCGATTCGTTTGATTAAGGCAGGATCCAGGAACGTGCTGTTGAGGTGTCCGGTATCTGTGCCCTGGCGAATTCCGTCGACCAGCACCAGAACGCCACGACGGTCATACCCGCGCAGATTGATGTCCTGACCGTTGGTGCGACCGGTGCCGTCAATGGTCAACCCAGGCACCTGACGCAGCATATCGGCGGCGGAACTGGCGGTTTGGCCTTCCGGGGTATTGGCATCGATAACAGTGACCATCATCGGCGCTTCAAACGCGCTGCGTTCGTTGCCGGTGGCGGTCACGGTCATTTGTTCAGTGACGGCGAGGGCCGGAGTGGTGATGGCGCCGAAAACAGCCAATGCGACCAGCGATGGGCGCAGGGATGCGGAATGCAGGTGTAGCATGCAACTCTCCATAAAAAGTGAAAAGCGCTGGCTGCCTCGGCGTGAGTCCCTGGGTGGCTGGCGAAATGTTGTGTGATAAAGCTGTTATTTAGTGAGGATCAGTTTCCCGGCATGGGTTTGTCGCAGCAGGTAATGCTGCCCATCATGCTCAATAATGACGCGTCCTTCCGTCCCGAGCAGGCTTTTGCTGCTCACACGGCGATCGCCAGCTTGCGCTTGTGGCGAAGAAGTTGTCTGACCCGTTGCGGCGGTTGTGTCCGAAGATGTCATAATGTTAAAAATAGCAATCAATGTAACAATGATAATCATTATCAACAAAACAAAAGGCGCAGCAACCCCTTTTGTGAAAAATAGGTGACGGGATCAAAAAAGGGTTGTTACGTGATGACAGCACAATTGCCCAAAAAGGCGCTGTAAATCTGGACAGTGAAGCAGAAATAACCGGAAGTTGCTCTGGTCAGCGAAGCGCCACCAGACAAAGAAGACGAAACAGGCCGGGCAGACGAAGCGCCGCCCGACGAAGAAACTCAGAAGCGCGTATCAACAGCCGCAGAGAGTTTATCGAGCAGGATTTCGCTGTCTTCCCAGCTCAGGCAAGGGTCGGTGATGGACTGACCGTACACCAACGGCTGACCCGCAACGATTTTTTGCGTACCTTCGCGCAGGAAACTTTCCGCCATGATCCCGGCAATTGCTGTCGAGCCGTTACGGATCTGCTGGCAAACATCATCACACACTTCAAGCTGGCGACGATGCTGCTTCTCGCAGTTGCCGTGACTGAAATCCACCACCAACTGCTCCGGTAAATCGAATTCATGCAGTGTATCGCAGGCTGTGGCGATATCCGTTGCGTGATAATTCGGTTTTTTCCCGCCGCGCATGATGATGTGCCCGTACGGATTACCGCTGGTCTGGTAAATGGTCATCTGACCGTTTTTATCAGGTGACAGGAACATATGGCTGGCACGAGCGGCACGGATCGCATCGACAGCAATGCGGGTGTTGCCGTCAGTACCGTTTTTAAAGCCGACCGGGCAGGAGAGCGCCGAGGCCATCTCGCGATGGATCTGGCTTTCAGTCGTACGCGCACCAATCGCGCCCCAGCTAATGAGATCGGCGATGAACTGACCGGTCACCATATCGAGAAATTCGGTGGCCGTTGGCACGCCCAGTTCGTTGACCTGCAACAGCAATTTACGCGCCTGCTCAATGCCGTGATTCACACGATAGCTGCCGTTCAAATCCGGATCGGAAATCAGGCCTTTCCAGCCCACGACGGTACGCGGTTTTTCGAAATAGGTGCGCATGACGATTTCCAGACGCGACTGGTGTTTCTCACGCAGCGCCTGCAAGCGACGGGCGTAATCCATCGCAGCATCCAGGTCATGAATAGAGCAAGGGCCAATCACCACCAACAGACGTTTATCTTCGCCATTAAGAATTTTTTCAATGCGACGGCGGGAAGCGGTCACGTGGCTCGCGACGTCAGAAGAGACAGGGTGACGCTGCGCCAGTTCAGCAGGCGTTACCAGGCTGTCGATGCGCGCCGAACGCAGTTCATCAGTTTTGTTCATTGGGACTCTCAGAATTTGGTTGCTTCTACGGCAGAAATACCGGAAGTGATGCGCATCACGATAAACCAATCCCTGCTGAATTCAAGGCTCAAACGATATTCAGCAGGGTGATGCGCATACATTGCAAAACGATGATAGCGTATTTTGTGATGATGTACTAGTGTGTTAGTACATGCGACGACTAAGGCCCATGATGTCGAGAATTTTAGTGGCGATCTCTTCAACCGAATAGTTCGTGCTGTTAAGCCAAGGGATCTGATTTTTGCGGTACAGCGCTTCGACTTCCGTGACTTCCATCCGGCACTGGCGCATCGAGGCGTAGCGGCTGTTTTCACGGCGTTCCTCGCGGATCGCAGCCAGGCGTTCCGGGTCAATAGTCAAACCGAACAACTTGTGTTGCAAAGGTTTCAACGCGACGGGAAGCACAAGATTATCCATGTCGTCGGCGATAAACGGATAGTTCGCCGCGCGGATGCCAAATTGCATTGCCAGATAGAGGCTGGTGGGTGTTTTACCGCAGCGCGACACGCCAAGCAGAATGACTTGCGCCTGATCGAGATTACGCAGCGAAACGCCATCATCGTGCGCCAACGTGTAGTCAATGGCAGCGATACGGGCATCATATTTAGTGAGATTACCGGGCGTAAGACCGTGAGTGCGGTGCGCGATAGGCGTTGGGTCGAGTTTCAACTCTTCCTGTAGCGGGGCCACCAGCGCCTGCACGATGTCCTGACAAAAGCCCTCACTTTGCAAAATAATGGTGCGAATTTCCGGTAAAACGATGGAGTAGAACACCAGAGGACGAACGCCGGATTGCTGATAAATAGCGTCAATTTGCTCTTTAACGGCTTTCGCCCGGCTTTCGGTTTCGACAAAAGGCAGCGTGATGCTGTTCACCGAAACGGGAAACTGTGACATCACCGCGTGGCCGAGCACTTCTGCGGTAATGGCGGTGCCGTCTGAAATGTAAAATACGTGGCGATCGACATTATTATCCATTTTGACCATCCGGTAAGATTAAGTTAATTCCATGAAGCCTATATTTATTTTAATCATAGTTTCGGTGGGTTTGTCTTAAAAATAAAAATGAACTGCTGTTTTTATTTTTAATGAAAAGGGGTGTTCATTTTAAGAATGAAGAGGATAGACCAGTGGTTTTTGTGGGATTGCTGATGAATCATGGGGTTAGGAATGTGCGTGGAACTGTCTGAAAAAGTAAAAAATAAAGTTGCTTGAACGATTCACCTTTTTTTAACGCAGCGTAATTATGGCAGGATAATAAACGACGCCAGTGAAGCTTCTGGCACTTTTCTTAATTTATGAAAGGATTGTTTCGATGTCTGACAATGCTCTGGTGCTTTGGTACAACCAACTCGGCATGAATGATGTAGACACCGTTGGGGGTAAAAATGCCTCCCTGGGGGAAATGATTACCAATCTGTCCGATCTGGGCGTTTCGGTCCCCAACGGGTTTGCTACGACGGCAGAGGCTTTCAATCAGTTTCTCGACCAGAGTGGCGTAAATCAGCGTATTTATCAGCTGCTGGATGAAACCGACATTGACGACGTAACGGTGCTGGCGAAAGCCGGGGCGCAGATCCGTCAATGGATTATCGACACACCTTTTACCCCTGAACTGGAGCAAGCCATTCATCAGGCTTATAACCAGCTCTCTGCTGATGATGCCGATGCGTCATTCGCCGTGCGTTCTTCCGCCACCGCCGAAGATATGCCGGATGCCTCGTTTGCCGGGCAGCAGGAAACTTTCCTCAACGTGCAGGGTTATGACGCTGTCCTGGTAGCGGTGAAGCATGTGTTTGCCTCGCTGTTCAATGACCGAGCGATTTCCTACCGTGTACATCAGGGCTACGACCATCGTGGCGTGGCACTCTCTGCGGGCGTGCAGCGCATGGTGCGTTCCGATCTGGCGTCTGCTGGGGTGATGTTCTCCATCGATACTGAATCCGGTTTTGACCAGGTGGTGTTTATCACCTCCGCCTTTGGCCTTGGTGAAATGGTGGTGCAGGGCGCGGTTAACCCTGATGAATTCTACGTTCACAAACCGACGCTGGCGAAAGAACTCCCGGCGATTGTGCGCCGAACCATGGGCTCGAAAAAGATCCGTATGGTGTATGCCCCAACGCAGGAGCACGGTAAACAGGTTCGCATTGAAGATGTGCCGCAGGCCGAACGCGATCGCTTCTCGTTGACCAACGAAGAAGTGCAGGAACTGGCGAAACAGGCTGTGCAGATTGAAAAACACTACGGTCGTCCGATGGACATCGAGTGGGCGAAAGACGGGCACACTGGCAAGCTGTTTATTGTGCAGGCGCGCCCGGAAACCGTGCGTTCGCGTGGTCAGGTGATGGAGCGTTACACGCTGCATTCGCAGGGCAAAATTATTGCCGAAGGCCGTGCTATCGGGCAGCGCATCGGCGCAGGTCCAGTGAAAGTCATTCACGATATCAGTGAAATGAACCGTATCCAGCCGGGCGATGTGCTGGTGACTGACATGACCGACCCGGACTGGGAACCGATCATGAAAAAAGCGGCCGCCATTGTTACCAACCGTGGCGGACGTACCTGTCACGCGGCCATTATCGCGCGTGAATTGGGGATCCCTGCGGTTGTCGGCTGCGGTGATGCCACCGAACGTATGAAAGATGACGAGAAAGTCACCGTATCCTGCGCCGAAGGTGATACCGGTTATGTGTATGCCGACATGCTCGATTTCAGCGTGAAGAGTTCCAGCGTCGACACCATGCCAGACCTGCCGCTTAAAATCATGATGAACGTCGGCAACCCGGATCGTGCGTTTGATTTTGCCTGCCTGCCGAACGAAGGCGTAGGCCTGGCGCGTCTCGAATTCATCATTAACCGTATGATTGGCGTGCATCCGCGTGCGTTGCTGGAGTTTGACGACCAGGACGCAAAGCTGCAAAACGAAATCCGCGAAATGATGAAGGGCTACGACTCACCGAAAGAGTTCTATATCGGTCGTTTGACTGAAGGGATCGCTACACTCGGCGCGGCGTTTTATCCGAAGCGCGTGATTGTGCGCCTCTCTGACTTTAAATCGAACGAATACGCCAACCTCGTTGGTGGCGAACGTTACGAGCCAGAGGAAGAAAACCCGATGCTGGGCTTCCGTGGGGCCGGGCGTTACGTGGCCGATAGCTTCCGTGATTGTTTCGCGCTGGAGTGCGACGCGGTGAAACGCGTGCGTAACGAAATGGGTCTCACCAACATCGAAATCATGATCCCGTTTGTGCGCACCGTCGACCAGGCGAAAGCGGTAATTGATGAACTGGCGCGCCAGGGGCTGAAACGCGGCGAGAACGGCCTCAAAATCATCATGATGTGTGAAATTCCGTCCAATGCCTTGCTGGCAGAGCAGTTCCTCGAACACTTCGACGGCTTCTCTATCGGCTCCAACGACATGACCCAACTGACGCTTGGCCTCGACCGTGACTCCGGCGTGGTATCTGAGCTGTTTGATGAACGCAACGACGCGGTGAAAGCGCTGCTGTCGATGTCGATTCGTGCGGCGAAGAAGCAGGGGAAATACGTGGGCATCTGTGGGCAAGGCCCGTCCGACCATGCAGACTTTGCTGCATGGCTGATGGAAGAGGGGATCGACAGCCTGTCGCTGAACCCGGATACCGTGGTGCAGACATGGTTGAGCCTCGCCGAACTGCGTAAATAATTAAGCCAGTCCAGCCCCGGCCGTTCACCAGACGACCGGGGCTTTTTTCTGCGCGTTACATGCTTTCCCGAGCGGCTTCACAGAATTGAAACAAAACGAAAAAACGTAACTTCGCTGTGAATTTCGACAATTGTCGTCAACCTTGCGGACCGGAATACTTTACTTCAGCAAAGTGAAACATAACTGAGGGGAAGTTAATGACCGCACTGTATAAAGATGCTCGCCGTCCTGTCGCCGAACGCGTCGCCGATTTACTGGCACGCATGACGCCGGAAGAAAAGTTTGCTCAGATGCACGCCTACTGGCTGGTATTGAGCGAAACCGGCGAACATCGTGAGCGCAGCGATATGAGTGATGAATTTGCGGGGATATCGGCACAAGCATCGCTCAACGAACGTCTGTTACTCGGCGTAGGGCAAATTACGCGCCCGCTTGGCACCCATATTATTGATGCAAAAACCGGCGTGCGTGCGGCCAATCGCCTGCAAAAAATGCTGGTGGAAGAGACTCGCCTTGGTATTCCGGCCCTGTTTCACGAAGAGTGTCTGGTCGGCTTATTGTGCAAAGACGCAACGCTTTTCCCATCCTCGCTTAATTACGGTTCAACGTGGGATCCGGCGTTGATTCGTCATGCCGCCGAATGCATTGGTGAAGAGGCGCGCGCCACCGGGTGTCATCAGGGCCTTGCGCCAGTATTAGATGTTTCCCGCGATGTGCGCTGGGGAAGAACAGAAGAAACCTTTGGCGAAGATCCGTGGCTGGTGGGGGTGATGGCCTGCGCGTATGTCGAGGGTTTGCAGGGTGACAAACGTGACCTGCTCGCGACACTGAAACATTATGTCGGACATTCATTCAGCGAAGGTGCGCGCAATCATGCCCCGGTACACCTGGGTTTCTGCGAGCTTAACGATACTTTCCTGTTGCCGTTTGAAATGGCGGTGAAGCTGGCAAATGCCGGATCCGTGATGCCGGCTTATCACGACATTGATAATCAGCCCGGCCACAGTGATGCGTTCCTGATGACCGACATTTTGCGCGAACAGTGGGGATTTGACGGCATTATCGTTGCCGATTACGGTGGCGTCAGCCTTCTGCATCAGCATCACGGCGTATCAAATGATGCCGCAGAATCCGCAGCGCTGGCATTCAACGCCGGGTTAGACGTTGAGCTGCCGAAGGATGATTGCGCGCGTCATCTGGCGCAAGCCGTTGAACGTGGGCTGATTTCGATGCGTAAAATCGACGAGATCGTGGCGCGAACGCTGACCGAAAAATTCCGGCTTGGGCTGTTTGAAAAACCGTACACTGATGAAAACGCGATTGAATTACAGAGTGCGAAAACTCGTCAGGCGGCGCGAGACGTGGCAACCCGTTCAATAACACTTCTTGAAAACAAAGGGGTTCTGCCGTTACGAGATAAGCCTCGCGTGGCGGTCATTGGCCCAACGGCTGACGATCCGCTGGCTTTGTTGAGTGGCTACAGTTTCCCGGTGCATCTGATCATCAGCGATATGCTGGAGCAAACGTCACAGGTCACCACACCGCTTGATGCGTTGCGTCAGACGCTGGGTGAGCAACAGGTTCGTTACGCCAAAGGCTGCCATATCATTGAAAAGCGAATGGCGGGCGCACCGGTATTCCCAGGCGACAGCAGCGGAAAACCTATCCAACACTCCCCGGTTTCCCTGGATACATCGCTCATTCCCGAAGCGCTGCGCGTGGCGCAGGAAAGTGACGTTGTCATCGCTTGTGTCGGTGATTTGGCTGGGTTGTTCCAGAGCGGTACGGTGGGAGAAGGGTCAGACACCGATTCATTGAATTTACCGGGCGTACAGCAACAGCTTTTAGACGCGCTGGTGGCGACAGGCAAAACAGTGATTGTGGTGATGACAGGCGGGCGACCTTACAACCTGCAAGGGTTGGAAGATAAAGTTGCAGCGTTGTTGATGGCCTGGGCTCCTGGCCAGGAAGGTGGCTGGGCGATTGCTGATGTATTGACCGGCAAGGCTGAGCCGCAAGGACGGTTGGTGGTCAGCATCCCGAAAAGCGCGGGCGCGATGCCGTATTACTACAATCACAAACTGAAAAGCGGCGGTACACCCTTTGCCTTCCACTTCGGCAGCCGTTATCCGTTCGGTTATGGCAAAGGCTGGACAACGTTCCAGTGGAGTGAGCCTGAACTATTAACGCCAGAGGTAGAAACTGATGGGGAAATTGCAGTGCGAGTTACGCTTACGAACAACGGCGAGCGCAACGGCAGTGAAGTGGTGCAGTTGTATGTTCACGATAAAGTGGCATCGATGGTGCGCCCGGTGAAAGAGCTGAAAGCCTTCCAGCGTGTGATGTTGGCACCTGGCGAGTCCGCCACACTGACATTCCATGTGCCTGTCGATATGTTGAATTTCACCGATCGGCGTGGCAAACGCATCGTCGAACCGGGTGAATTTGAATTGATGGTCGGATCATCTTCGGCAGATATTCACGGGACGGTAACGGCAAACGTCAGCGGCACGGCGCGAGAGTTGCCGAAATACTGGCAGATGATGAGTCGCTGTGAGGTGAAAAAAGCTTAAAAAAAAGCCCATCGTGGGAGATGGGCAAAGACTACACACAGCAATTCGTTGTTTCACTCAGGGGATTTCCATGCTTATAAATCAAGGTGTTGATCTATAACCGTGAGCTAATAGTAGGCATGAGGAATTTTTGCGTCGATCAGATTGGTCTTAATCGTTAAAAAAACGTAAAGGTTTTGCGAGGTGAAACGGTGGGTGGTTGACGATTTCGAGCGGAAAGAGAGGGGGAGAGCAGAATAACGATAAGTAATGCTTATGTATTAGGCCCAAAGCTAGAATGCTTTGGGCCTGTGATTATCAGTTGTCGAGCTTCTCGTGACTCGCTTCTAAACTCTCGAGTTCCCCAAGTACTTCTTCAGGATCGTTCGACGGCGGTGGCACTTCACGCACCCAGGCGTCAAACAGACGCCAGGAGACAGCCAGCAGCACCGGACCAATGAACAGGCCGATCATGCCGAAGGCAATCAAACCGCCGATAACGCCGGTCAGGATCAGCACCATTGGCAGGTCGGCACCCATGCGAATCAGCATCGGGCGGATAAAGTTATCCATGGTGCCGACGACACAGCTCCATACCAGCAGCACGGTGCCCCAGGTGGTGTCACCGGTCCAGTACAGCCAGATGATGCAAGGGATGAGCACCACCAACGGACCGAGCTGCACCAGACAAGAGAAAATCATCACAACGGTCAAAATCGTGGCGTAAGGCACACCAGAAATAGCCAGACCAATACCGCCGAGAACCGCCTGAACCAGCGCCGTCACGACTACGCCGAGTGCAACAGCACGGATTGCCTGACCCGCCAGCAGTACGGCGGCATCGCCACGTTTTGCCGCCAGACGAGTAGCAAAATAGCGCACGCCATGAGCGACTTTCTCACCCTGCCAGTACAGCAGGGCGCTGAACAGCAACATCAGACCGCAATGCATCAGGAAGCGACCAATGTGTGCCGCCTGGCCGACGAACCAGGTTGTGGTGGTGCCGATATAAGGGCGCACTTTTGCCATAATCGCGGTGCCGCCCATGTCCAGCAGACTGTGCCAACCGGAGTACAACTTCGCGCCAACCAGCGGAACACTCTTTAACCAGCCGAGATCAGGCAGGGCAATATTGCCCGTGGTGATGGCGTGAGCCAGCGGGACGCTGCCATCTATCAGGCTGTTAATCAGCAACGCAATCGGGATGACAAACAGTAAAAACAGCAGCAGTGTCATCGCCAGTACCGCCAGCGAGCGGCGACCAAAAAGAAGACGCTGGAGCTTGATCAAAATTGGCCAGGTGGCAATAACAATCGTCGCGGCCCAGGCAAAGCCGAGAACGAAGGGCTGAACTATCCACAAACAGGCCACGATCATGAGGCTTAAAAACAGCACCGATAGCAGGATCTGCGGTATATCACGGGGCTGATGAAGGGTTGTCATAGGTTTGGTACCTTTGTGTTTACGCCCAAAGCGGGGCGTCGATGAGAAATCCATTTACTGATAATAATATCAACAATTTCGTGACCATGATCGCCTTGAAATCCGATAAGCGTGTAAGTAAAAAATGTGATACAACGATTAGGCTATACGCAAACGATAAAACAGAAACAATATAATCGTGCATAACACCTCATCATCAACACAACTTAGTCAGGGTCGAGCGTCATGATCCCACAAATTTCTCAGGCACCCGGTGTCGTTCAACTGGTGCTGAATTTTTTGCAGGCACTGGAGCAACAAGGCTTTACCGGCGATACCGCCACCCGTTATGCCGACAGGCTAACGATGGCGACGGATAACAGTATTTATCAGCTTCTCCCCGATGCTGTTGTTTTCCCTCGTTCAACCGCCGACGTCGCATTGCTTTCACGCATTGCCGATGACGAGCGCTTCCGTTCATTAATCTTTACCCCACGCGGTGGCGGTACGGGCACCAACGGTCAGGCGTTGAACCAGGGCATCATTATTGATATGTCCCGCCACATGAATCGCATCATCGAAATTAACCCTGAAGAGGGCTGGGTGCGCGTGGAGGCGGGCGTTATCAAAGATCAGCTTAATGAATACCTGAAACCTTACGGCTATTTCTTTGCGCCCGAGCTTTCAACCAGTAATCGCGCGACGCTGGGCGGAATGATCAATACCGATGCATCCGGGCAAGGCTCGCTGGTGTACGGCAAGACCTCCGATCACGTTCTCGGCGTGCGTGCAGTGCTTCTCGGCGGCGACATTCTTGATACGCAGCCTGTGCCGGTGATGCTGGCGGAAACGCTGGCGAAAGAACAATCCGCGAGCGGGCGTATTTACCGCACAGTCTACGAGCGCTGCAGAGAAAATCGTCAGCTCATCATCGACAAATTCCCCAAACTGAACCGTTTCCTGACCGGGTACGATCTGCGTCATGTGTTTAATGATGAGATGACCGAGTTTGACCTGACCCGTGTGTTGACCGGGTCGGAAGGCACGCTGGCGTTCATTACCGAAGCGCGGCTGGACATTACGCGTTTGCCAAAAGTGCGCCGTCTGGTAAACGTGAAATACGACTCCTTTGACTCGGCGCTGCGTAATGCGCCGTTCATGGTCGATGCTCGCGCGTTGTCAGTGGAAACCGTTGATTCAAAAGTGCTGAATCTGGCGCGCGAAGATATCGTCTGGCACTCCGTTAACGAGCTCATCACTGACGTACCGGACAAAGAGATGCTCGGCCTGAATATTGTGGAGTTCGCTGGCGACGATGAAGCGCTTATTGAAAGCCAGGTGAGTGCGCTGTGTCATCGGCTTGATGCGCTGATTAGCGCAGGTGAGGGCGGCGTGATCGGCTGGGAGTTGTGTAACGAACTGGACGGCATCGAGCGTATTTATGCGATGCGTAAAAAAGCGGTTGGCCTGCTCGGCAATGCGAAAGGCGCCGCTAAGCCCATTCCCTTTGCGGAAGACACCTGCGTGCCACCGGAACATCTGGCGGATTATATCGTCGAATTTCGCGCGCTGCTGGATAGCCATGGCCTGAGTTACGGCATGTTTGGTCACGTCGATGCGGGCGTGTTGCACGTTCGTCCGGCGCTGGACATGTGCGACCCGCAGCAGGAAATCTTAATGAAACAGATTTCCGATAAGGTGGTGGCACTAACGGCGAAATACGGCGGTCTGCTGTGGGGCGAGCACGGGAAAGGTTTCCGGGCGGAATACAGTCCGGCTTTCTTCGGTGAAACGTTATATGGCGAACTGCGAAAAGTAAAAGCGGCGTTCGACCCAAATAACCGCCTCAATCCGGGGAAAATTTGTCCACCGGAAGGCGTTGATGCGCCAATGATGAAGGTCGACGCGGTGAAACGCGGCACTTTTGACCGACAAATCCCGATTGCCGTGCGCTCTTCCTGGCGTGGCGCGATGGAGTGTAACGGCAACGGTCTGTGCTTTAACTTCGACGCAAAAAGCCCAATGTGTCCGTCGATGAAAATCACCAGCAACCGCATGCACTCGCCGAAAGGCCGTGCCACGCTGGTGCGTGAATGGTTGCGTCTGCTTGCCGATCGCGGCGTTGATCCGTTGAAATTGGAAAAAGAGTTGCCCGGAAAACGCGCCAGTTTGCGTTCGCTGATTGAACGCACGCGCAACAGCTGGCATGCCAATAAAGGCGAATACGATTTCTCTCACGAAGTGAAAGAGGCGATGTCCGGTTGTCTGGCGTGCAAGGCCTGCTCAACACAATGCCCGATCAAAATCGATGTGCCAGAGTTCCGTTCGCGTTTCCTGCAGCTCTATCACACTCGTTATTTGCGTCCGCTGCGTGACCACGTGGTGGCGACAGTGGAAGGTTATGCGCCGCTGATGGCGCGCGCGCCGAAAACCTTCAACTTCTTTATTAGCCAGCCGTGGGTGAAAAGTCTGTCGAAAAAACACATCGGCATGATTGACCTGCCGCTGTTGTCCACGCCGTCGCTTCAACAACAAATGGTCGGCCACCGCTCGGCGAATCTCACGCTTGAACAGCTGGAAGCGCTCAGTCCGGAACAGAAAGCGAAGATGGTGTTGGTGGTACAAGATCCGTTCACCAGTTACTACGATGCGCAGGTGGTGGCTGATTTTGTACGGCTGGTTGAACGTCTGGGCTACCAGCCGGTGGTTCTGCCGTTTTCGCCGAACGGCAAAGCGCAGCACATTAAAGGGTTCCTGGAACGCTTTGCGAAAACGGCACAGAAAACGGCAGATTTTCTGAATCGCGTCGCGCAACTGGATATGCCGATGGTCGGGGTCGACCCGGCGCTGGTGCTCTGTTATCGCGACGAATACAAGCAGACATTGGGCGAAAAACGCGGGGATTTCCAGGTGCAACTGGTGCATGAGTGGCTGCCGAAAGCGCTGGAAGATGCCGAAACGCAGGATGTCAGCGGCGAAGCCTGGTATTTGTTCGGTCACTGTACGGAAGTCACTGCGCTGCCGATGGCCCCGAAACAATGGGCTGCTATTTTCGCGCGTTTTGGCGCAAAACTGGAAAGTGTTAGCGTCGGCTGCTGCGGCATGGCGGGAACCTACGGTCATGAGCTGAAGAACCATGCTAATTCACTCGGCATTTACGCATTGTCCTGGCAACAAGCGATGCAGCGCTTGCCGCGTAATCGTTGTCTGGCGACGGGATATTCATGCCGAAGCCAGGTGAAACGAGTTGAGGGCAGTGGGGTACGTCATCCGTTGCAGGCTTTACTGGAGATAATGGGATGATCTGGAAACGTAACGCGACGCTGGACGCATTGAATGCAATGGGCGAAGGCAACATGGTCGGTTTGTTGGATATTCGTTTCGAACGACTGACAGACGATGTGCTGGAAGCGACCATGCCGGTTGACAGCCGTACCCATCAACCGTTTGGTCTGCTGCACGGTGGCGCATCAGTGGTATTGGCCGAAACGTTGGGCTCGGTTGCCGGTTATTTGTGTACCGAAGGCAACGAGAAAGTCGTCGGTGTTGAGGTCAACGCCAATCATCTTCGTTCTGTAAGAGGAGGACGAGTGCGGGGCGTCTGTAAAGCCCTTCACGCGGGTCGCCGTCATCAAGTCTGGCAGATAGAGATTTTCGATGAGGAAGGCAAATTATGCTGCTCCTCGAGACTGACGACAGCGGTGGTTTAGCACCGTTAAATAAGCGCGGGTGAAAAGCACCTCATTATGGTGCTTTTTGTCTACTTTCGGACTAACGGGCGCGGCGTATTTCGTTGTTGGAATACCCCATCATCATCGTGATGATTACCAGCGCAAATCCCTAAGAAAGCTCCCGTTTTATTACTGAGCAGTTAAGGATAGCTTCAGATTAATTCACTATCTTTTTACAGGCAGATGTTGCATTCTGACTGTTGCAGTTAATCTGCACGACGGATGTCGCTTTTGTCTCTACTTGAGCCGTTTTTTTCATTAGAGACCTTTGACGTTTGCGTTAAAACTGGCTTTTAACCGACGCGAAAATTCAAACGTATCGCCTAAAGATTGATGAAACCCTTCGTTTTTTCCTTATGCGTTACTGGTTCACATGTATACAGGAATTAACGATGGCAAAAGCCTTCGACAAAACGCTGCTCCACCCTCGCAACTGGTTGACCTGGTTCGGTTTGGGTGTGCTTTGGCTGTTAGTCCAACTCCCTTATCCCTTGCTGTATATCATCGGTTCATCACTTGGCCGCGCGGCTCGCCCGTTTCTGAAAAGAAGAGAAAAAATAGCGTCAAGAAATTTAACCCTCTGCTTTCCTGACATGAGTGAAGAAGCAAAACAAAAATTAATCGAGCAAAACTTTGTTTCCCTCGGAATGGGATTAATCGAAACGGGCATGGCCTGGTTCTGGAGCGATGCCCGGGTTAAAAAATGGTTTGACGTAGAAGGTTATGAAAATCTGACCAAAGCGCTGGAAGGAAATAAAGGCGTGATGGTGGTGGGCGTGCATTTCATGTCGCTGGAGCTCGGCGGCAGAACGATGGGATTATGCCGCCCAATGATGGCAACGTACCGTCCGCACAACAGCAAATTGATGGAGTGGGTGCAGACCAAAGGTCGCCTTCGCTCCAATAAAGCGATGATCGACCGTCGTAATTTACGTGGTCTGGTCAGCGCTCTAAAATCTGGCGAAGCCGTCTGGTTTGCTCCCGATCAGGACTATGGCCCGAAAGGCAGCACCTTTGCGCCATTCTTCGCTGTTCCTCAGGCGGCGACGACCAACGGCACTTACGTGCTGTCGCGTCTTTCTGGTGCTGCGTTGCTGACGGTCACGATGGTGCGCAAAGCCAACCACCGAGGTTATAACCTTTACATCAGCGACGTCATGATGGATTACCCGACGGACGACGAGTACCTGGCCGCGAGCTACATGAACAAAGTCATCGAAAGAGAGATCCTCCGCGCGCCAGAACAATACCTCTGGGTGCACCGCCGCTTCAAAACCCGCCCGCCGGGTGAGGCCTCGCTCTACAAATAGTCATTCTGTTTTCCATCAAAGCCCTGTGCGCGTTTGGACTGCACCCCAAAAGTTGGACACCCAACTGAATAAGGTGCAGTTTTTTATGGCAAAACCAAAATATTCCTCTGAAACAAAACTGGCTGTCGTTAACGACTACCTTCCCGTAAAAGACAGAGAAGAAAGCACTGCTGAAGTGGCATAGTAAATTTGGTTACCTGAACAAAGGTAATACGTTCACCTCAGAACAACAGCGGTGCTCCAATGACAAAGAAGAAATTTCAGTCCTGAGAAAGCGCGAATCAGATCAGTGGATTGTCGACCAAAATTACACCGTCTCTGATGCTGCAAAAGCTCTGGACGTTGGTCTTTTCACGATGACGAAATGGATCAAGCAACTGCGTGATGAGCGTCAGGAAAAAAGCTAAAAGTCTCGCCGACAACTGCTGAAAATATCGAAATGCGCGAGTTCAGAAAAAGATATAACCAATTAAAATATAAAAGGAAATTTTACTGCATCAGCAGTGTTCTTGATGTCAAACGCCCTGGGCAGTTCTTGAAAATCAGGACGCGTTATCCTGTGGCAACTTTAGACCATGTCTTCGGCTTCTTAACAGCATCTGCCACAATGTAATGCTGATCAAGTACAAGCTGGGAGGCTTTGAGGCGAATTCGGGCTAAAATTGCAACGGTTGTTATATTACTGAGAAAGTCTATTTTTGGCGTCAAAAGGTTTTGGCGTGCTAAGCTTATACTTATATATTGCGCTCTAGCGAAGCAAGTTCACTTTCGGATTAGACTAATTTATGCGTGAGCATTTCAAATGAATACGGTCCTTCCCCGTAAGATAATGATGATGGGTAATTGTGCTTTGCTAAGAAGCAAATGGACGAATAGTCTCACAACCAAGAATGAGTGGTGATTATTCTATGAGCGAAAGCTTGTAAATGATTTTGATTGAAAATTATTAAAGGAAATAGTAATGAAAAAGAACCTGATCACAGCTGTATTTGCAGCCGCCGCCGCATTATCTATGTCCCATGCTTTTGCATCTGCGGGCACTGTTAATTTCACCGGTGAAATACTGGATGCAGCGTGTGATGTTGATGTGGCGTCTAAGGATCAGACTGTAGTTCTGGGTACTTTCAATAAGTCTGAATTCGCTGCAGCAGGTGACATCACCGCCGCAACTAAATTTAATATTGTTTTAAAGAATTGTCCAGACACCGTGAAAACAGCTGTTATTCGTTTCGATGGTACGCCAGAAACGACGAATAGCGATTTGCTGGCTATTGATAGTTCTGACGAAGATGCAGCAGCAGGCGTTGCTATTCATCTGATGACCGCAGATAAGGCAAGTCTACCATTGCACGGTAGCAACAGCTATAGCTATAAGCTCAGTTCTACTGCTGCAAACACTCTGGATTTCTATGCGCAGTATCAGTCAACTGTCGCTGCTGTGACCGCAGGTACAGCTAATGCTGTAGCGAACTTCTCAGTTGTGTACAACTAATATTCTCTGTTGGAAATTGAAATGGGGTCGGAAACGATCCCATCTTTAATTGAGGTAAAAAATGAATTTTCTGAGTAAAACTTTAATTGCCTGTAGTCTAATGCTAACTGGAGTGTCTATTGCTAATGCCGGTGTGGTAATTGGTGGTACTCGCGTAATTTATGATGGCAATAAAAAAGAAGCCTCTATCGGTGTAAATAATCCAGATACAATGCCGTATTTAGTGCAATCTTGGATTGAGACACAAAGTGGTGGCCCTGAGAAAGTTCCTTTTGTTATTACACCTCCGCTTTATCGTCTTGATCAGGGGCAGAAAAACGTTGAGCGTATTCTACTTACAGGGCCAGTACCACAAGATAAAGAAAGCCTTTATTGGTTAAACATCAAAGCAATTCCGTCATCGAGTAAAGCTCCAGGTGTCAATACATTACAAATCGCTATCAAAACGCGAATTAAACTTATTTATCGACCTGCCGCCCTTAAAGGAGCTCGCCCGGAAGATCAGGCAGATAAATTGACTTGGCAAAAATCTGGAAACCAAATTCAGGTTAATAACCCTTCAAATTACGTTATTAATTTTAATGAGATTAATGTCGGAGGCAAAAATATTGACGGCGTAACCTATGTTCTCCCAGGTTCTTCCGCGCGTTTTATGCTGCCTTTGGGTGTGACCGGTGGTTCTGTTGTATTTAAAGTTATCAATGATTACGGCGGGCCAGGAGAAGCGCATAAAAGCAACATTTGAAACATAAAGGACAAAAGGCGTAGAGGGAAAAGGAATGGTTGCAATAATAAGTGCTAAAAATAATAAGTTAAGACCAGCTAAGCTGGCGCTACTGGTTACGATCGCTCTAGGGGGCGTCGGTACTAACGTCTACGCCCGTGATTTCTTTAACCCTGAACTGTTGGAAGTTGATAATCCGGGGGCTGGCAAGGCGGATTTGTCAGCCTATGAGGCCGGTTCGCAGGCACCAGGGATTTACCGTGTAGATATTGTTGTTGATGATCAAGTTGTCGAGTCTAGTGACATAGACTTTAAGCAGGTAGTGGGTGAAGGGGACGATGTAAAACTGCAACCTTGTTTAAGTGTTGAGCAACTCAAGCGCTGGGGTGTTAGAACTGAACTGTTCCCAGCGTTATCCGGGCAAGGTAATTGTGCCAATCTGGGGGCTATTCCAAAAGCGAGCGCAGATTTTCAATTTGGTGCGCAGCGTCTCGTGCTAAGTATTCCTCAGGCCGCTCTGTCACCCATGGCGCGTGGATATGTTCCCCCGGAACAGTGGGATGAAGGCATTAACGCGGCAATGCTGAATTACAGCTTAAGTGGTTCAAATCACCGCAGCCGGGGCAATGGCGATGGCGGCACGGACAGCAGCCAGTATGCCAACCTGCGCCCAGGGATCAATGTTGGGCCATGGCGTTTACGTAATTACACCACCTGGAGTCGTGACAGTAACGGAACTGCCAAGTGGGATAACGTTTATACCTATATGCAGCGTGACATTATTCCGCTGAAAGCCCAGTTGACGACTGGTGATAGCACTGCACCCTCGGATGTGTTTGATAGTATGCCATTTCGTGGGGTTCAACTGGCCTCAGATGACGATATGTTACCTGACTCATTGAAAGGCTATGCGCCGGTAGTAAGGGGGATTGCTCGTACTAATGCCCAAGTAGTAATTCGTCAGAATGGCTACCAGATTTATCAGAGCTTCGTATCGCCCGGTGCATTCGAAATTACGGATATGTATCCAACCGGCGGCGCGGGTGACTTGGATGTGACTGTCAAGGAGGCGGACGGTAGTGAGCAGCACTTTGTCGTGCCATTTGCCTCATTGCCGGTTTTGCAACGTGAAGGACGTCTTAAATATTCGGTGACGGGGGGGCAATATCGTTCTTATGACAGCAACGTTGAAAAAACGCCTTTTGCCCAGCTCACTGCAATTTACGGTCTTTCGCACGGCTTCACCCTGTACGGAGGTCTGCAGGAATCCAGTAAATATCAGTCTCTGGCAGCGGGAGTCGGTAAAAACATGGGGATTCTTGGGGCGTTTTCTGTGGACGCTATCCAGGCGTGGTCCACGCCGAAAGATGGAGCTAAGATCGGTGGTCAATCTTGGCGTGCGCGTTTTAGCAAGAACTTTGAGCAAACAGGCACTAACTTCTCAATTGCAGGTTATCGCTATTCTACCAGCGGTTACTACAGTATGCAGGATGTCCTCGATTCCTATAGCGATAATGCCATCGTCCAGGATAGACGCCGTAACCGTGCAGAACTGACCATGAGTCAGGCCTTAGGCAATAATTTAGGTTCAATTACATTGAGCGCGGTACGAGAAGATTACTGGAATTCCAATAAGACCATGGAATCCTATAGTGCCGGGTACAACGGCTCCTGGAGTGGAATCAATTATGGGGTTACCTATACCTATAGTAAAAACGGTTCCGATACCGGTTCTGGGCGTCAGACTTATTACGACAAAGACCAGCAGTTAGCCGTGAACGTGAGTATTCCACTAGAGAAATTTATGCCGAATACGTGGGCTAATTATGGCATGAGTGCAAGTAAAAGTAGTGGGACTACTCATCAGCTAGGCCTGAGTGGTTCATCATTGGAAAATAATGCGCTGAACTGGAATGTTCAGGAAGGTTACGGTACCGATGGCGTCGGTAATACCGGCAGCGCTAACGGGGATTATAGAGGCAGTTACGGTGAAGTTACCGCCGGATACGGTTATGACAAAAATAGTGAAACGCTGAATTATGGTCTGCAAGGCGGTGTTTTAGCCCATGCGGATGGCGTAACGCTCACGCAGCCGCTGGGGGAAACCAATGTCCTGATCAAAGCCCCTGGTGCCAAGGGGGTCAGTGTTCAGAACCAGAGCGGGGCTAAAACCGATTGGAGAGGCTATACCGCGGTTAGCAACTTGTCACCTTTCCGTAAGAATGATGTCGAGTTGCAAACCGACACGTTACCGAATGACGTGGAACTTGAACTCACCAACAAAACCATGATCCCAACCCGTGGGGCGATTGTGCGGGCAGATTATGTGGCGAATGTGGGAGGGCGCGTATTAATGACGTTAAATCAGGTTAATGGGCAGCAAGTACCGTTTGGCGCAATAGTTAGCGTTGAAGGTCAGGATAAATCCCAGGTATTTATAGTTGGTGATGCGGGCCAGGTTTATTTAACAGGTTTGAAAGCTACAGGGAAATTGATCGCGAAATGGGGCGAAAGCAAAAGTCAACAATGTATGTTGAATTATACGTTGCCTGAAAAAAACAATGAACATAGTATTTTAGTGTCCACTTATCAGTGTGATTGAGTAACTTTTGCTATGAAATTTAATGGTTTTTTTATTGTTTATCATTTTATTTTTTCGGTTGGTTTACTAATTTATTGCGTAGGTGTGGATTATGAATGGGGCATTTACTAGTAAGTTTTATTTTTTATTTGTATTTTTATTTTTACTCGCCGGAAAAACCGAGGCGACGTGTAGTAATGTTTATCATCAAACATCAACATCCGATATAGGTAATATCGTTGTTCAACGGGATGCACCCATAGGTACGATATTAAAGACATTCCAAACACCTGGGACGGATAAGTATGCAGATGGATGTGCCGCCGGGGGAATACCACCAGATACATTTGGCTTGCAGATGAGCTATTCTTCAACGCTTAGTTCATCTGGTAATCATATATATGATGCTAATCTTTCTGGTGTTGGTATCAGAATATGGAATAGTAGTAGTGGGCCGGCTGGTTGGACGTACGATAATCCAAAGTACGTTGCAGATGCACCGGTAGGAAATACCTATTGGCCAGGGTACAGCGCTACTGTGGAAATAATAAAAACCGGCCCTATTAAATCTGGCTTGTTACCGTCTGGAACTATGGGTAGACTTTATTTGCTCGGTTTTGATGGGCAATATCATGAAGGTGTGACATTAAACACGACAGGTGGAAGTGTAACTGCGCTTGCATGTTCAATTACGACAGCAAATATTTCTTTTCCTATCGGAAATATATTGGCGTCAAGTTTTGGAACAACGGTGGGCACGACACCTTCAAATGGACAAAATACTCAGAATCTTGGGCTGAATTGCGATGCAGGGGCAAATGTCAACGTTAGTCTGTCCGGCACCCAAAACCCAGATGTTAGCACCACCAGTGTGCTTGCTTTAACCGGGCAAGGTGATGCGGGAGTCGCCACCGGCGTGGGTGTTCAGCTTTTATATAACGGCACGCCGTTAGTGTTGAACAATCGTATTGTATTAAAACTATCATCAGGAGGCCAGGAAACATTCCCATTAACAGCCCGTTATTACCAGACCAAAACAGCGGTAACAACGGGGTCGGCAAATACATCTGCGACATTAAATTTAACGTATCAATAAAAGAGGTAAGAAATGGAGTTTCGTAAATTAGTAGTAGTAATAGCGTGTGCTTTCAATGCGTCAGCATTTGCAGCCGATACGTTAACAATTAATGTCAGCGGTAATGTTGTGGCATCTCCATGTAAAGTGAACGGCGGCGGCACAAGTCTAAGCGTCCCTCTGGGCGATATTCAGTCGACGACACTCTCGGCAGCCGGGACATCATCCACGCCGGTTGCGTTTGATCTGAAATTTACCGAGTGCCCGGCAGGAACCAATAGTGTGATAGCGACCTTCACGGGAACCGCTGATCCCGTAGCCGGAACCAGCTATTATCAAAATGCCGGTACTGCAAAAAATGTCGCAGTCGGTTTGATTCAAGTTGATACAGGTAATTTAAAAGGAACGGGGTCCACTATTACACAATCAGTGCTGGCGGATCGGACAGCAACAATGAAAATGCAAGCTAAGGCCTATTCCAGTGCTGGTGGTGCTACACCAGGAACAATTACGTCTGCAATTGTTGCAACAATGACATACAACTAATAGTCCAGAGTATTTAATATTTTATAATGTCAGGAAGTGCTGCTTTATATTCCTTTTGGCCTCAGATGGAACGGTTAGCTATTATTGGTTTTATGTAAGTGTCTGCAAATTAAATTCTATAAATTAAGAAATTGAATAAAGGTGAGAAATGTTTCCTAAATTAGTTATTATGATGGCGTGTGCTCTTTCGGCATCAGTATTTGCTGCCGATACCGTAACAATCAATGTCACCGGTAATGTGGTGGCATCACCTTGCACCGTGAACGGGGGGAGTTCAACTCTGGATGTCAAGCTAGGTGATATCCAGGCAGCAACACTCTCAGCTGCTGGTGCAGTATCCACTGCGGTTCCTTTTAGCTTAAAGTTTACCGACTGCCCTGCTGGAACGAAGAGTGTTAGTGCCGCTTTCTCAGGAACTCCAGACCCGGATGCGGGTGGTTATTACAAAAATAATGGAACAGCCAAAAACGTTGCGATAGGAATATACCAGACGAGTACGGGCTTCGGGAAAGGTAATGGAACAAATATTGTGCAAGACGTCCAAGCAGATCACACGGTGACTATGGATATGCAGGCTAAAGCCTATTCCAGTGCCGGCGGTGCAACGCCGGGAACCATAACGGGTGCCATTGTCGTGACCATGTCATATAATTGATATTGTTAGTAATCAAGGATATATCACGGCGTAAGTCGTGATATATACAGGCAAACTATGAAAATATACCGTTGTATATGGATGATCGGATTAGCAGTATTACCGCTAATGACACAGGCAGATCCTACCATCAATGTTTCTGGTAATGTCATCGCCAGTCCTTGTACGGTGGATACTGGTACGGTGACAAAACTGGTTGAATTGGGGACGGTGAATAAACAAGATTTACCTAATGCAGGTGATGGTGGAGTCTGGAGTGATTTTGATTTACTGGTTAGCAATTGTCCGACAGGGACCAGTAAAGTCACTGCAATATTTACTGGAACGCCGGATATTGAGGATAGTACAGCCTGGAAAAACTCCGGTACCAGCAGCAATGTCGCTCTACGCTTGAGTAGTCGAGATCATAATACTGTTTACAGTAATAGCAGTACAATGCTGGTTAATGTGGACTCCACAACCCATAAAACGACATTTCCTCTCTCAGCAAGGATTTTTACGCCGAAAGGGAATGTGGTTGCCGGAACCTTTGCATCTGTGATGAAGACCCTGTAAATAATTCTGTGTAACTGCCACCGTATTAAAGGTGATCGCTCAGGCGGTCACCGAACTCGATAATAAAACGGCTCATCGCCAGCCGCCAGTTCTGGATCGGCATACTCCATTTTTTTGAAGCATCCCTGAT
>NZ_DATBBJ010000088.1:0-1529 GCF_036271055.1 Scandinavium sp.
GCGGGTCTTCTTACCTTTGGTCTGAACGCCCCACGGGGATACCGGGTGCTTACCAAAGTTACGACCTTCACCACCACCATGTGGGTGATCGACTGGGTTCATCGCAGTACCGCGAACGGTAGGACGAACACCACGCCAGCGTGCAGCACCTGCTTTACCCAGAACGCGCAGCATATGCTCAGCATTGCCAACTTCGCCCAGGGTTGCACGGCAGTCTGCTTCGACTTTACGCATTTCACCAGAACGCAGACGCAGGGTGACATAAGCACCATCGCGAGCAACGATCTGAACGTAAGTACCAGCGGAACGTGCCAGCTGACCGCCTTTACCTGGTTTCATTTCTACGTTATGAACGGTAGAACCAACCGGGATATTGCGCATCGGCAGAGTGTTACCTGCTTTGATTGCAGCATCAACGCCAGACTGAATCTGGTCGCCAGCTTTCAGGCCTTTAGGGGCCAGGATGTAACGGCGCTCGCCGTCTTTGTACAGAACCAGCGCGATATTCGCGGAACGGTTCGGATCGTACTCAAGACGTTCAACAACTGCCGGGATACCATCTTTGTTGCGCTTAAAATCAACAATACGGTATGCCTGCTTGTGACCACCACCAATATGACGAGTGGTGATACGGCCATTGTTGTTACGACCACCGGATTTGCTGTTTTTTTCCAGCAGCGGAGCAAAAGGTTTGCCCTTGTGCAACTCAGGGTTGACCACTTTAACTACGTGGCGACGACCCGGAGATGTCGGTTTACATTTAACAACTGCCATTGTATTACTCCTCCGACTTACTCAGCGCCGCCAACGAAGTCCAGATTCTGGCCTTCTTCCAGGGTGACGTAAGCTTTTTTCCAGTCGCTACGACGACCGATACGCTGTCCGTGACGCTTCACCTTGCCTTTAACAACCAGGGTGCGTACGGTATCAACTTTGACTTCAAACAGTTTCTGCACAGCAGCTTTGATTTCTGCTTTAGTCGCGTCTTTAGCAACTTTGAGAACGATGGTATTGGTTTTTTCCATCGCAGCAGACGCTTTTTCAGAAACGTGCGGTGAACGAATCACCTTCAGCAAACGTTCTTCACGAATCATGCCAGCATCTCCTCAACTTGCTTAACAGCATCAGCAGTCATTACGACTTTGTCGAAGGCGATCAGGCTAACCGGGTCGATACCATTCGCGTCACGTACGTCAACCTTATGCAGGTTACGTGCGGCCAGGAACAGGTTCTCGTCCAGCTCACCGGTGATGATCAACACATCTTCCAGAGCCATGTCTTTCAGTTTCTGTGCCAGCAGCTTAGTTTTAGGTGCATCTACAGAGAACGTCTCGACAACGATCAGACGATCCTGACGTACCAGTTCGGACAGGATGCTTTTCAGCGCGCCGCGGTACATCTTTTTGTTAACTTTTTGACTGTGGTCCTGCGGGCGAGCAGCGAAGGTTACGCCACCGGAACGCCAGATCGGGCTCTTGATAGAACCTGAACGCGCACGGCCGGTACCTTTCTGGCGCCACGGCTTTTTA
>NZ_DATBBJ010000089.1:0-2159 GCF_036271055.1 Scandinavium sp.
GCTGCATCGTTACGCTCGCGTCTTCCACAATCATCTTTTGCAGTGTTCCAGTCAGCGCTTCGGAAGCGTTTTGTTTGGACTGACTGGCGTTATTTTCCGAAGCGTTCGCGAAGAACAGAGCTGACAGGAACGCGAAGCCGACAAGGCGTATCTTTGACATTGTGGTGGATCCTTCTGTTAGGGTGGACCAGGGGAAAGATTAAATGGTCATTTTTCTCGGTGCTTAGGATACAAGGCAAAAAAAGATTCTAACAACCTCCTTACTCTTTTGCTCAGCATGCTGGAAGCAGGGCTAGGGACGCGGCGCAGGAGTTGGACGAGGCCTCGGCGAAAGGTGCCTCGGTGTCGGAGTGGGCCTCGGCGTGCCAGTCGCCGTGGCGGTAGCAGTTGCAGTCGGCGTGGCCGTGGCGGTTGGTGTCGCTGTAGGCGTTGCGCCGCCTGCAGGCGCCTGGATTGCCACCGTCATTGGCGACCCTGTTTTAAAGAATCCTACTGTCGCGTTAGCAGTTTGGGGAGGTTGATCGGCATCAAACCGAAAGTTATACAATGTGCCAAAGCGAATCGCGTTAGCGTTTTGATTCTGCGCAAACGTTTCGCTGTTCCAGGTTATGAAATCACTGGCCTGAGTGACAGCCCAGGGCGTGCTGCTGTAACCCTGGTTATTAAACGTGCCGTCATTTGCCCAGCCAGGTTCCTGAGGCGGCGCGTGAAATCCGATGTTACTGAGATTGGCTCCGGCGCCCAAAGGCACGCTAAAGGATTGAATACTGCGATCGAGATTGTAATTGTACACGGCATACTCATAGTGATAGACTCCCGGCGCGGGACTGGTCACTTTGTAGCCCACAAACGAGATGCCATCGTTTCCCGGATCAGGCTGCACCTGATTTACCGTCGCCCCTGTCCATGCCATGATGGCAGGCTGCGTTCTCGCGGTCTGGCCAACAGGGGAAAATGTGAAGTTCGTTGTGCCGCTAACAAGGAATTTACGGTAGGAAGCGTTGTTATACATGTTGCACTGCCCAGGATGAGTCTGACACCACGTGTATTCAAGGGGGTCCAGATATGCCGCTTCCGCGAAATAAGTTGCACCTGCATTGAGTGTTGTGTTCAGATCGCTGATATTAACGCGAACCCGGTGCGATACGCCGTCATGTGTGTGGCCGTTGTGATTGGCTGGATCTGGATTAGACGAAAACGCGCCGGTAAAAGGATTGACCCAGGCACGTGAACCTAGCAGTTGGTAGTCCCCGTTTTCGTCGGCGAGATACGGATCGGAGCAGCCCGGACATAGCTGTGAGAACTGAGTGCAATTATTTGTGTTGCAGCCAAGGTTGCAGTCGTCGCCTTCGTCCGCGCCGAACGTGTGTTTAATCCAGGACTGGCCAATTTGTTCGAAGCGCTCGGTGTTATCTGCGCCACCGCTCATCCGATAAAAATTTTCCGGAAAGAACGGATGATCTGTGTTTGGTAATGCGTAAAAGTCGACCGGCTGATCGCCATTGTCGCAGGAAGTTGTCGCTATTCCCAAGCCGACCTGTGATCCCACCGCTGGGTCGATTTGCACCATGTCCGGCAGGTCCCCAACGATAATATCGGGCCCGGCTACCAGTTGAGCCGCTCCCGGACCGGCACGATGGCTCAAGGGGGGCTCGACCACCGACGTACGCTTGCCGTTCACCAGTTGCGTGATCTCGATAGGCTGCATCGCTGCGCCGACTGAAATTTTTCCAACGACTGAGCCGGCGTCCGATGGACGACCGAGAGCGTTAGCAAACTCTTTCGAAATAAGGAGTCGGCCACCTTCAATGCCAAGCGACCGCGCGTTGGCGTTGTAATCGTAATCTCCTCCTTCAACATTGAAAAAGGTGAAACCTGTCTTGTTGTCGCGTACTGCAAGACCGAAAGATTGATTCGACGGAAGTTTTTCGACTGCGAGTTGCTTGACAGACGCACCTAATCGCACAGGGAGTGCCGGAATCCCGCCACTACGGGACGGGATCAAGGCCATTGAGCCCGGCTTAACTCCGCGCAGCAGATCATTAAAAACGAGAATGGGAAAGAAGGAATTGGCTGCGGCGGAAAATTGCAGAGTGACTGGCCTTGCCACCAGGGAATTGCTCCCATTCAATCCGTTCAAATCGAGTTGCATCGTTACG
>NZ_DATBBJ010000090.1:0-4991 GCF_036271055.1 Scandinavium sp.
CCAAGGAAGTCTCTCAAGGTGTTGAGGTCAGTAGTGTACTCGCTTGATGGCGGTTTAGGTGATACGCACAACCGGTCAACTCTCAGCAACCACCTTTTGAACACAGTGCCTTGCGTTTCAACTGCCACCTTGTAACCAACGCCGTGCAGCATGTCAACTAGGAAGGTGAGATCGTGCAATGCTGGGTTACCACCTGAGATGACTACCCAGTTTGGTCCTGGAGTTAGTGCAGTCATCTTACTTACGATCTCTTCTGCGTTCATCCTAGTGGCACGTCTTACTAGTTCAGGTAGTACAGCAAAAGGAGAATCGCACCATACACACCGATAATCACAACCGCCAAGGCGAATGAAGTAGCACGGAACACCCTGGTCGATGCCCTCTCCCTGAATTGTAGGACCGAATACTTCAACAACTGGAAACTTCTTTCGGCGTGCTGCTTCACCGCGCTCAAGTTGCCCCTGTGCCTTTACTGTTGTCATGCTGCTCCCGCCCCTGCCATAACTCGCCTGCTCTCCCATTTGCCATCCGCCCAGGCATCGCTGAACGTGACGCAGGCACAGGAGGTTTCAGTCTCCCACACCTCTACCTTGTCAACTGGCACAAGGTTTGCCCTGAACACCAATAGTGCCCAACCGGCGATGTTCTCAGCAGTTGTGGTACTTATGGGTAATGTCTCGTTGAGGTTCTTGTGATCGAGCAGGGGTTCCAAACTGTGCTTCCATACGGCCTTTATGTCAGCAAAGTCAATCACCATGCCTTCCTTGGCGTGGTCCTGCTTTTCGTTCACTTCACCCTTTACGCACACGACCACCTTGTAGGAGTGACCGTGAGGGTTTCTGCACTTGCCATCGTGATTGGGTAATGAGTGCGCTGCCTCAAATCGAAACACCTTGCTGACACAAGCGATCAACTGGTCCCCCCTTTCTAGGTCACGCTAACGTGTCCTGCTCTGCGCAATATTTTGTAGGCTTCCTGAACTGCTAGTGTGGGCCCAGTGGGATGTTCCGGTCCATGATCGAGCACAACTGCGTATCGACACTCGCGCTCGACTTCAATGCCCTTTGCCTTGCACATCTGGCAGATAGCGCGAGAGAAGGTGGGTTTGCTCTTTATGTCCCGGTTCATTCGTTCACCGAGATTTTCACCCTCGATTGACAGGGCACCGTAGTAATTCGGGCAATCGAGAGTAGGGCAAACCCACACTTCAATCAGCGTTCTCATCGCACTCTGCGGCGTGCCTTCTCGCGCGACCGGGACTGCGTTCGGGACTTGGCACCGGTTGAGGTCTTGCGACGTGGACGTTCTTCCTCCTCGTCTTCTTCATCCTCATCCTCTTCTTCAACCACGCGCCGGCGTGAACGTCCACCGTTGCCACGTGACTCAGCGGCTGCGGTGCGAGTTGTCTTTTTCTTCTTGGGCTTCTTGTCGGGACCGAACAGGTTCTCCACTCGGTTGCGCTCTCGACCATCGTACATCTCGTTCTTGACTTGAGCGACTGCCTCGATGCCTTGCAACTCCGGGTAGAGCAGCAATGGGCCACCACTGGTTGTGGGCTCAACGTCGTCGTCCCACTCAAGGTCCATCTCTTCCTCATCCTCGTCGATGATGCCGAGGTCCAGCAGCACCTGCTTGAGGCGGAACAGCGCCTGAGGCTTGAGTGAAGTGATCATCCACAGCCGGCGGTTCTCGTACTCACCGTCGATGACAACCAGTTCCCAGTTGAGGTAGTCACCGTCGTCCGCCTTGTTGCGGCGAACTTCGACTTTGTCCACCTCAATGTCATACGAACCTTCTGGTAGAGGCTCGAATGAGTCAACGTCCGCAAAATTTACTGTGGTACTAGGCATTACTCCCCTTGCTGAATGTCGATTCGAATGAGTTTTCCTGTACGGTACACCGACCAGCCTTCACCCTTTACCGCTTTGACTTGTTGATCAGTGTCCTGCATTAGTGTGAGCACAGCGTTGATGATCTGCGGCCAAGGAATAGAGTACTCAGAAGGTTCCTTGGGCATCACACTACCGGTTACTGCCATCATTTTCTCCTCTTCTTTTTCTTGCCTCCATTTTCGCTGTAGCCAAGTATGTCGAGCAGTTCACTAATGGTCGGTTCAACTAGCTCGTCTGGAACGTCACCTCCCCATTTGGTGCGCGCCTTGACACGGTACTTTGGGTAGTTCCGCATCAATAGGACCCTCTCCTCTTCCCCATCGCCATTCGTTGAGAGAGCGAGGTACCCGCTTACCGACACGAGACCTGCAACTTCCTCAGCCAACTGACCAGACATGTCAGGAAGTGTTATCCTGCCTTCACGGGGCATGTCTGCCTGCTTAGCATGTGCTGCATAGAACACGTGCATTGGTAGGTCCCGGTACTTCCTGAGTGTACGTCTCATCTGTACAGCTGCTACACCGTAGTCACCCTGTTCGATGAGGTCTGGGTTCTTACGATTTGGCCCTTGTTCCTCAAGTATGTTCAGTAGGGCCCAGCGATGCCACTCGCTGATCGAGTCGATGCCCACTGAACGGTACTCGCTGAAGTCAATTTCTTCCCCACCTACCTTCTTTACTGCCCCGTCAAGCAATGCTTCGTAAATCTGATCAGCGTCGCGCCATGAGCGAATGGGGAAGATGTCGATGTCCAGTCCTGCCAGTGATTCGTACCCTGATTCGAAGTCCAGGAACGCCATGGGGAACGTGCGCTCATCCTCCTGCGCAGTTCCCAGCAAGCACGTTTTGCCATGACCAGCTGGAGCGAAGATCAGTGCTTTGCACCACCGTCGCTGATGGGGAAGGTGAACCTCCATTATCGTTTCTTCCTTTCCTGCTTGACACTTGCGGACTTGTGAGGGTTCATCGACCCTGGTTGGTGGTATCCTTGTCGCCGATCACTACGAATGCTGTTGTACATGCCACGGCGTACGCCAAGGCGCAACTTCTGGTTGCGAAGTTTGTTTCCCATTGTGACCCCTAGATTCGACGACTTGCTTTACGGTCGGGAGCCTGCATGTAGCGAGTGTCGATGATCGACTCTACATCGCTCCCATCTTCCATCGCCAGGCATATAGGTGCCATTTCACACCGTGGGCACCATAGTCGAGACATGTTCGGGTAAGGCGCTAAGTCACCTGTCTTTACATCGAGCATGTCATAGTACTCATCAACTAGACGGTACTCGAAGTTGAGCATCTCGTTGATGTTTTTCATGACGTAGTGACGAGTGAAGAACCTGTCCCATCCATAGCTGAGTAGTGCTTCGTAGGCCCCCCGGTACTTTGGGTTCTTGATCGTACCGTCTTTGAGCATGAGGCCACGACGCTGTAGTTCCGCCTTGTACTTCTGCGCTGTTGTCAACTGGTCCTTTGCTGCGCTCAAGTTACCAGCCTTCAGAATGCGCGGTTCCTTGGGAGCTTGCTTGATCAAGTAGTTGAAGCAAACTCCGCGTGGCATCATTCCCAACCAGCGCCACACTACGTATGTGTACCCTGTCGCCTGGTCGTCGAAATCTAGGCCGCGGTCGTTCGGTTGTGACTCTGATGACTTGTGGTCATAGACCCACAAACCTCGCACACCTTCTGGTCTGCGCAATACCAACAAATCGATCTTGGCACTGAGGCATGGTCGCCCTGGTAGCGGTTGTCGTGTCTCAGGGTCAAGAATTGGGCACAGCAAACGTCCTGAGGGTTTGTGGAGAACGACTGCTGATTCGGAGTGCTCAGCAATGTGTTCACGCTCCTCAAAATGCTTGTTCAACCAGGACGTACCTGCACCTGTCAGTGTACCCTCGATGGCATGGACAGTGAAGTCATCCTCATGATGGGCGTACTGGTGATACCCCTTGAGCATCTCTTCTCCCAAGTCACCGAGCTCGACGAGTGCATCACCTAGTGACACTTTTGCCTCAGTCATTAGCTCCTTGTCGGAGACTATGCGCTCATCGGCCCAGTAGTACCACTTGTCCCAGGCGTTCAGCGCTGCGTCAAGAATGACATTATCGGCAGCCGACTGTAGGTACTCCGGCGTGTCGGCCTTCCTGAGGTAGTATGCCTCAAGTGCCTCATGTATTCCGCTACCAAAGTCAAGTGCCATTCCCTTTGGGACACGTGGCGCGAGGTTCTCGATGACCTCCAGGTGCCAGCGCCGGCGGCACGTCTTGAAGGTGCCGCGCTCTGTGGTTGATATGTCCTTGACTCGTTGTGTAAGTTGTAGTGGAGTGGGTTGTTTCTTACCGGTTGGATATTTTGTTCTCGACTTCGTTGTTGTCTTTGGCATTGGGCCTCGGTTGTGACTTGATGAACCATCGGGCCAGTTTGACCGCGTCCTTTTCGTGCTTCGTGCCTAGTTGTTCTGAGCACTTGGCTGCGGGGTGACCTTTCCAACGGTTTGGTGTCACTAGGTGCGCCGCAGGGAAGATGTCCCGTAACTTCGTTTCGACGCTTCTAGTTATAGGGCTATGCTGTTGCCACTCAGGACCTTTCTCGATGACCACTACGAAGCTACTGTTACTGTGCCATCGGTTACTCTGTGTAGTCACCATGCGGCGTGCATATTCCAACACCTCGCTTGGCGAATACGCTTCGGTCCTCATGATAGTACCATCGCTCCTATCCACCAGCGCAACCCCTGTGGTTGCACCAGGATCAAAGGCGAGTACCATTCGTCGTCTGGGCAATTGTGACATAACCGACACATGATATCATGGATAAGATGGTAGTGTCAAGTCGGTGGACAATTTGTAAAATTCGTAACTTGACAAGGACGAGCGGCACGTTTACACGGCCGCCCGCCCATGTCATTAGTTACTTATGTTTCGTTAGTTACTACGCCTTACACACCCACTGTCCAGCGCCGGCACCACCGGCCCATATCTTAGCGGCTATGATGCCTTGCTCGACTCGGGAGGCTTCGTACGCCTGTGGGGCATAATGCCCACCTCCGTACGCTAGCCATGTACTGGGAATGATCTGATAGTAGCCTGACGCCCCAGCGC
>NZ_DATBBJ010000091.1:0-24445 GCF_036271055.1 Scandinavium sp.
TATGGAAAGCATGGCGCAGATGGTAAAACTGCCAACAAGAAGAGAAAGAGCCTTCCCGAGAGTGGTAAAGGAAAGGCCCTACAAGTACAGAAAAGCCATATAAAACAGCCAGTCAGTCGCTTAACTGACTGGCATTACTCCGCAAGGAGGCTTTTTAGTTCTGGGCCGTGATGCAAACTTTCCGGGCATTGCCGGGCGGCATTTCTCACAACCCCAACACCAACTGCCTTTCCAGTTGCGGATCCAACAACGTAACGTGTAACCCCACCAGCCGAACGCCGCGCTCACCTCGCCGTTCGTGCCAGGTTTTATACGCCGTCGCAATCAAATCATCCTGGTTGAGCTTCGGCCAGACGTGTTCCTGCGTGGTCTGCTGGAAATCATTGAATTTAAGCTTTACGCCCTGACGGGCAATCAACAAATCGGGTTTCACTTTCGCAAGCCTGCGCTCAAGCTCAGGATATAACTGACGCGTAATAATCGCCTCACAGTCGGACCAGTCGTGAATGTCTTCCGCCAGCGTGCGTTCGACACCTATCGATTTACGCAAACGCTCATTGTTAACATCGCGCTCATCGATGCCGTTACTGCGCTCCCACAATATCCGGCCAAACTTCCCAAAGCGTTTGAGCAGCATCGCCAGGTCGCTATTCTGCACATCTTCGCAGGTACGCAATCCCATATTTTCGAGCTTCGCCGCAGAAACTTTTCCGACGCCGGGGATTTTCGACAGTGTCAGTGTTTTCAAAAACGCAGGCACTTCATCGGGAGTAATCACATATTGCCCGTTAGGCTTGTTGAGATCGGAGGCTATTTTGGCAAGAAATTTCACCGGAGCCACGCCAGCCGAGGCGGTGAGATCCAACTCACGATGAATGGTCTGGCGAATTTCCTGTGCCATCAGCGTGGCCGAACCTTGGCAGTGCGTGCTGTCACTGACATCGAGATAGGCCTCATCAAGCGATAAGGGTTCAATCAAAGAGGTGTAACGCGAGAAAATTTCACGGATATGGATGGACGCTTCTTTGTAAGCATCAAAACGGCCTGGCAGAAGCGTGAGATGAGGGCAGAGTTTGAGTGCCATTCCGGTAGGCATCGCGCTGCGCACGCCGAACTTTCGTGCCGGATAATTGGCAGTGCTGATAACCCCCCGCCGTTCTCGACTACCGCCGATGGCTATCGGAATATCGCGCAGGGCTGGATTATCCCGCATTTCTACCGCGGCAAAAAAGCAGTCCATATCAACATGGATAATTTTGCGCATACTCAGCCCTCAATCATTACTGGTTAAGTATACAGTTAAATTATCGCTAATGCGAAGTGTGGAAAGGTGATATTGGGATCAAAAAGGCCGGATTAACATCGTCAATCCGGCCTTTTATTCGTAGAGACTACGCCTGCAGAGAATAAATCAGATGATCCGGTTTTGCTGGCGCTGAGCCTCGCGAGCCATCCGTTTTTTGCGTGCATCGCACGGCTCCGGACAGTCACATACCTTTTCCAGCCCGAGCGATGAGATGCCACCGCAGCTGCCCTGGAGGCTTTTACGCTTCACCAGATAGCCAAGCGACATGCCAAGAATAACCAGCACGAAAACCGCAAAAGTCGCCAGAAATACCGTTAACATCATCAGCCTCCGAAATCGTCGAGCATGATGTTTTCATCCTCAACGCCGAGATCTTTAAGCATTCTGATCACGGCGGCATTCATGACCGGCGGTCCACACATGTAGAACTCACAGTCTTCCGGCGCGTTGTGATGCTTGAGGTAGTTCTCATATAGCACGTTATGAATGAACCCGGTATGCCCGGTCCAGTTATCTTCCGGCTGCGGATCGGACAGTGCCACGTGGAAGGTAAAGTTCGGGTTCTCACGCGCCAGTTGTTCAAACTCGTCGTCATAGAACATTTCACGCAGTGAACGTGCACCGTACCAGAAACTGATTTTACGCTGGCTGCTAAGGCGTTTGAGCTGATCGAAAATGTGCGAACGCATTGGCGCCATCCCTGCCCCACCACCGATAAACACCATCTCGGCGTCGGTGTCTTTGGCAAAGAACTCCCCAAACGGCCCGGAAATCGTCACTTTATCGCCCGCTTTCAGCGACCAGATATAAGACGACATAATGCCCGGAGGCACATCTGGAGCGGATGGCGGCGGCGTAGCGATACGGACGTTGAGCATGATGATGCCTTTTTCGTCCGGATAGTTCGCCATCGAATAGGCGCGCAGCGTCGGTTCGTTCACCTCAGAGACATAACGGAACAGATTGAATTTATCCCAGTCACCGCGATACTCCTCCGGCACGTCAAAATCCGCATACGCCACTTTGTGCGACGGGCATTCGATCTGAATATAACCGCCCGCACGGAACGGCACACTTTCGCCTTCCGGGATCGCCAGTTTTAGCTCTTTGATGAAAGTCGCTTTGTTATCGTTGGAGATAACTTCGCACTCCCATTTCTTCACGCCAAAGATCTCTTCCGGCAGCTCGATTTTCATGTCCTGACGCACAGCAACCTGGCAGGCCAGACGACAGCCCTCTTTCGCTTCACGCTTACTGATATGCGAAAGCTCAGTCGGCAGAATATCTCCACCGCCCTCTTTGATGGTGACACGGCACTGGCCGCAAGAACCGCCGCCGCCACAGGCAGATGAAACGAAAATCCCATTGTTCGACAGCGTATTGAGCAGCTTATCGCCCGCCGGGGTACGGATTTGCTTGTCCGCTTCATTGTTGATTTCAATGACTACGTCGCCGGAATTCACCAGCTTCGCGCGCGCCGCCAGAATCAGTAACGACAGCGCCAGAACAATCAGCGTGAACATCACCACGCCAAGAATAATTTCCATTAATTACGCCCTTATAGCTGCACGCCGGAGAATGACATAAAGCCCAGTGCCATCAATCCGGTGGTGATAAAGGTGATCCCTAAGCCGCGCAGTCCTGCGGGCACGTTGGCGTATTTCATTTTCTCGCGGATCCCGGCCATCGCTACAATCGCCAGCATCCAGCCAATACCGGAGCCAAACCCGTAAACGATAGACTCAGGGAAGTTGTAGTCGCGCTGAACCATGAACGATACACCACCGAAGATGGCGCAGTTAACGGCAATCAGCGGCAGGAAGATCCCTAGCGCGTTGTACAACGACGGGAAATACTTATCGAGGATCATCTCCAGGATTTGTACCAGCGCCGCAATCACACCGATAAAGGTGATGAAGTTGAGGAAGCTGAGATCAACGCCTTCAACCAGCGCGCCATCACGCAGCACGAGGTTATAAATCAGGTTATTGACTGGTACAGAAATGCCGAGTACCACCGTAACCGCCACACCCAAACCAAACGCGGTAGAGACTTTCTTCGATACGGCGAGGAACGTACACATGCCGAGGAAGAAGGCCAACGCCATGTTCTCAACGAACACTGCGCGGACAAAAAGACTAATGTAATGAGCCATAATCGGTTACTCCTTCTCCTGCTGTTCCGGCTTCCAGCTGCGCAGCGCCCAGATCAGCAGACCGATAATGAAGAATGCGCTCGGGGCGAGCAGGAACAGGCCGTTCGGCTGATACCAGCCGCCGTTCTGCACAGTTTGCAGGACGGTCACACCGAACAGTTTTCCGCTGCCAATCAGTTCACGAAGGAAGCCGACGATAATCAGGATCGCACCATAACCGAGACCATTGCCGATGCCGTCCATAAAGCTCGCCAGCGGCGGTGACTTCATGGCATAGGCCTCGGCGCGGCCCATCACGATACAGTTGGTGATAATCAGCCCGACAAACACCGACAGCTGTTTGGAAACTTCATAGGCATATGCGCGCAGCAGTTGATCGACCACGATCACCAGCGAGGCGATAATTGCCATCTGCACGATGATGCGCACACTGTTCGGGATGTGATGGCGGATCATCGAGATGAACATGCTTGAAAATGCCGTCACCAGCGTTACCGCGATGGTCATCACGAAAGCGGTTTCCAGTTTGGTGGTCACCGCCAGCGCCGAGCAAACGCCCAACACCTGGAGTGCAATCGGGTTGTTGGAAACCAACGGCCCAACGAGCACCCGTTTTACTTCTTTCATATCACCGAGCTCAGCCATTGTTCAGGCCTCCTTCACGCATCTGTTTGAGGAAAGGACCAAAGCCCTGCTCGCCCATCCAGAAATCGAAACTGTGCTGTACGCCGTTCGACGTCAGCGTTGCGCCGGAAAGCCCGTCAACTGCGTATTCGTCGCCCTGACGTGCACCGCCTTTAACCACTTTCAATGCTGGCAACCCGTTATCATCGAGGACTTTTTTACCGATAAACTGCTTACGCCAGGATGGGTTTTCGACTTCACCACCAAGGCCAGGGGTTTCCCCTTGATCGTAGTAAGTAATGCCTTTGACCGTGCGGCCATCAGTGCTCAGCGCCACAAACGCATACATCGTCGACCAGAGCCCGTGCCCGTAAATCGGCAGCACCACCTGTTCTACTTTCTGCTGGCTGTCTTTTACCAGATAGATTTCGACCACGTTGGTACGGCGTTTGATACCAGCGGGATCTTCACTGGCGTCAAGCTCCGTGCTTTGCGCAGGGTCTTTCAACGCCAGCCCTTGATTAAAGGAGGCGGGATCTTTATTGAGCAAGTCGCCGCTTTTCAAATCCAGCAAGCGAGGGGTAATGCGTTCGGCAAAAACAGAGGCAACTTCATCTGGTTTCATTTCCGGCTGCATCAGCCCGGTAACAGACAGAATGTTACGCTGTTTATCCAGCGCCTTTTGTTCTTGCTGGCGAGGCTTCAGCCCCACCGCTGACCCGGCCACGATAACCGAGCAGACCAGGCAGAGCACCAGCACCACCAGCAGCGTTTTGCCGGTGCTATCGTTACTTTTTACTTCAGCCACGCGACTTCCTCCGCTTGATATTGGCCTGCACCACCAGGTAATCGAACAGCGGTGCAAAGAGGTTGGCAAACAGAATTGCCAGCATCATTCCTTCCGGATAGGCCGGGTTCACAACGCGGATCAGCACACACATCGCGCCAATCAGTGCGCCGTAACACCATTTCCCTTTATCGGTGAACGACGCCGACACCGGGTCGGTCGCCATAAACATCATGCCAAAGGCAAAACCGCCGAGCACCAGATGCCAGTACCACGGCATGGAGAACATCGGGTTGGTGGCTGAACCGATCAGATTGAACAGCGTAGCGGTAGCAATCATGCCGAGCATCACGCCCGCCACAATGCGCCAGGACGCGACACGACCGAAGATAATGATGGCCCCGCCAAGCAGGATCATTAGCGTCGAAACTTCACCAATAGAACCAGGCAGGTTACCGATGAAAGCATCAAGCCAGGTAACAGGCTGTCCGCTGGTGAGGTTCATCAGCGCTTCGCCGCCGTGGCTTGCCCACTGAGAAAGCGGGGTTGCACCGGAAAAACCGTCTGCGGCAGTCCACACCAGGTCGCCAGAGATTTGCGCCGGGTAAGCGAAGAACAGGAACGCACGCCCTGCAAGCGCCGGGTTGAGGAAGTTACGGCCAGTGCCGCCGAAGATCTCTTTGCCGATAACCACGCCGAAGCTGATGCCGAGAGCGGCCTGCCATAACGGCAACGTTGGCGGCACGATCAGCGCGAACAGAATCGAGGTTACAAAGAAACCTTCGTTGATTTCGTGCTTACGCACGATAGAGAACAACACTTCCCAGAAACCGCCGACGAGAAACACGGTGAGGTAAATAGGCAGGAAGTACACCGCGCCCAGCCCCATCATGCTCAACCAGCCCGCGTCTGGTGCAAAACTCACGCCAAGCCATTGCGCTACGCTGTAATGCCAGTGGCTGGCAATCACCTGTTGTAGTTGTTCTGCACCATACAATTTATGCAGCGCAGGGATAGTTTGCAGACCAACGTTGTACATGCCCCAGAACATGGCCGGGAACACCGCGAGCCACACCAGAATCATCATACGTTTCAGGTCGATGGCATCACGGACGTGAGATGCGCCCTTGGTCACCTGACCCGGCGTATAGAAGATGGTCGCTGCCGCTTCATACAACGGATAATATTTTTCCAGTTTGCCGCCGTGGGTGAAGTGCGGCTCAATTTTTTCCAGCAGATTTTTCAAGCCCATCACTTATCCTTCCTGCTCAATGCGGGTTAAGACGTCACGCAGCACCGGTCCGTACTCGTATTTCGCCGGGCAAACGTAGGTGCAGAGCGCCAAATCTTCTTCGTCAAGCTCCAGACACCCCAGCGCCTGTGCGCTGTCGGTATCACCCGCCAGCAAATCACGCAGCAGATGCGTCGGCAGAATATCCAGCGGCATGACGCGCTCGTAGTTGCCAATTGGCACCATCGCACGCTCGCCACCGTTGGTATCGGTCGAGAAGTTAAACAGCTTGCGCTTGAGGAAGTGGCCGAGCGTGGTGCGGGTAATCGAGAACTTGTCTTTGCCTGGCATTACCCAACCAAAAAGTTCTTTCTCACGCCCTTCTTTGACGACGCTCACCTGTAAGTGATAGCGCCCAAGGAATGCGTATGGCCCCTGAGCGTGAGTCCCGCTTAATACGGAACCGGAAATAACACGGTTTTCGCCTTCCGCCAGTTCATCCACCAGCAGTTGTTCCAGACTTGCGCCAACAATAGTTTTCACCAGACGCGGGGTTTTCACTTGCGGCCCTGCGAGCGCAATCACTCGTTCGTTCCACAAATTGCCCTCAACGAACAGTTTGCCGATGGCGATAACATCCTGGTAGTTCAGATGCCAGACATGTTTCGTCAGGCTAACGGGTTCGAGGAAATGAATGTGTGTGCCCGGCAACCCCGCCGGATGTGGCCCACCGAACTCATTAAACGTCACCTGCCCGGCAGGATGACCACCAAGCTTGCCACCGCTTGCCTGGCAAACGTGGATTTTGCCTTCGGTCAGACGCGTCAATACGGTCAGCCCGGCGTTAAACGCTTCGCGATGCTGATAGATTATCGGCTGGGGATCTGCCGCCAGCGGATTGGTGTCGATCGCGGTGACAAAAATTGCTGCCGGTACGCTGTCGGGTGAAGGTATTTTACTGAACGGACGGGTGCGCAGACTGGTCCACAGACCCGATTCCAGCAGCTGCTGCTGGACCGTTTCGCGCGTCAGCGTGGCTAAATCCGCCGTATCGAAACGGGGGAAGTTGACAGCATCGTCACCGTCGATATCAATGACGACAGACTGAAGTACGCGACGTTCGCCGCGATGAATGGCGCTGACAACGCCGCTTGCCGGCGCGGTGAAACGCACGCCGGGATTCTTTTTGTCTTCAAACAGCACTTGTCCTTTAAGGACGCGATCGCCTTCCTGAACGGTCATTGAGGGGCGCATGCCAAGATAGTCTTCGCCAAGCACAGCCACGCGCGAGACGTTCGCGCTTTCGGCTATGTGTTGCGATGGTGCGCCAGCGATGGGCAAATTTAGCCCTTTTGTGATTTTAATCATGTCGTTAGCAGGTATCCGTAAACGTTACTGTCACTAAACCCAGCGTAGAGATAAGAAAACAAGAAAGGAAAAACCGATGCCAGAATGCGCTGCTGGCGACAGTACGATGAGAGTAAAGCATCCTTTCTTAACCTGGTCGTGAAACGCCGTAAGTTTACAGGATGTCTGGTCGAAACGCAGCCTTTACGCCGCTTGCAGGTCGGGTTTTGCGAGCGAATGCGCAAAGTTCTGACTGCGAAACAACCAAAAAAGCGGTATAAGAGTAAAAGTAATTTGTAAACCCGATTGTCCAGACTTGCGAAAAACTTTGGTGATGCTAATGTGAGCGCACCAAATCAAGACTATTCTGATTTTGGGCTCTAATTTGGGCCGCCCGGCCTGTCTCCACCGTTTTATCAAGGAACATGTAGTATGCGCAAAATCGCATTGTTACTTGCGATGCTGTTGATCCCGTGCGTTTCGTTTGCCGGTTTGCTTAGCAGTAATAGCTCGACCACGCCGGTCAGCAAAGAATATAAACAGCAATTAATGGGATCTCCGGTTTATATCCAGATCTTCAAAGAAGAGCGTTCCCTTGATCTGTACGTGAAGATGGGTGAGACGTATCAGCTGCTCGACAGCTACAAAATCTGCAACTATTCCGGTGGACTGGGGCCAAAACAGCGTCAGGGTGATTTCAAATCGCCGGAAGGGTTCTATAACGTTTCCCGCAACCAGCTCAAGCCGGACAGCCGTTTCTATAAAGCCATTAATATTGGTTTTCCGAACGCTTACGATCGCGCCCACGGCTATGAAGGGAAATATCTGATGATCCACGGTGCCTGCGTGTCGATTGGCTGCTATGCCATGACTGACACGGGCATTGATGAGATTTTCCAGTTTGTGACTGGTGCGCTGGTGTTTGGTCAGTCAAACGTGCAGGTCAGCATCTATCCGTTCCGCATGACCGACGCCAATATGCAGCGCCACAAATTCTCGTACTACAAGGATTTCTGGGCGCAGCTGAAGCCGGGATACGACTACTTCGAACAGACGCACAAACCGCCAATGGTGTCAGTGCAAGATGGACGTTATGTCGTTAGCAAGCCACTGAGCCACGAAGTCCGCTCGCAACTGGCATCAAACTACGCGCTCCCCGAGACAAAATAAAGCCCACTCGCCTGGCATGATTTTGTGCCAAGTTTCATTGCCCGTTAGCGGCTGAGTGGCAATCACGGTGACCACATCGTTTGGTGTGGTTTCCCGTTGAAAATCAATCTCCACGTCCTGATCCAATAACGTCGCCACACCAAATGGCGCCCGCCGCGTGATCCAGTAAAGATTCGTCGAACAGAACGCCATCACATAGCGGCCATCCGATAGCAGCATATTAAACACGCCCTTTTCCCGCAGCTCAGAAGCCAGTGAAGCAATGTACTTGAACACACTGTTCATATTGCCTGGCGTACGCGGATAGCGGCTGGTGAGTTTATGTAGAAGCCAGCAAAAAGCTTTTTCGCTGTCCGTTTCGCCAACGGGGCGGAACTGGCCTGTTTCCAGAGATTTGTATGCGGTGAGCTGCCCGTTATGGGCGTAAGTCCAGTTGCGGCCCCATAGTTCTCGGGTAAACGGATGGGTATTTTCGAGCGCCACTTCACCACGGTTGGCCTGGCGAATATGGGCTATCACCGAACAGGATTTTATCGGATAGTCCTGCACCAGTCTGGCGATGGGCGACTGGAAGCTCGGTTGCGGATCCTTAAATGTGCGACAGCCTTTGCCTTCATAGAAGGTGATGCCCCAGCCGTCTTTATGCGGCCCGGTGCCGCCCCCGCGCTGAACCAGCCCGGTAAAACTAAAGCAGATATCGGTCGGCACATTGGCGCTCATCCCGAGCAGTTCGCACATAGTTCACCTCACGTCACATAAAACGGGGTCGCCCCCCGCGACCACTTATGCTTTTACCATCTCTTTTTCGATCAACATAATCAGGATATGGATAATCTTAATATGAATTTCCTGAATACGGTCGGCGTAGCCAAAATGCGGCACGCGAATTTCTACATCTGCGGAGCCGTCCATTTTGCCGCCATCTTTCCCGGTCAGGGTGATAACTTTCATACCCTGCGCACGCGCGGCTTCAATCGCTTTAATCACGTTGCCTGAATTGCCAGAAGTGGAGATGCCAAACAGCACATCACCCGCACGGCCTACGGACTCAACGTAGCGAGAGAACACGTATTCATAGCCGAAATCGTTGCTGACGCAAGAGAGATGGCTGACGTCGGAAATCGCAATCGCCGGGTAGCCTGGACGGTTTTCGCGGTAGCGCCCGGTCAGCTCTTCCGCGAAGTGCATTGCATCACAATGTGAGCCACCATTACCGCAGGAGAGCACTTTCCCGCCCGCTTTAAAGCTGTCTGCCAGCAAGACTGCCGCACGCTGAATCGCATGGATGTTCGCTTCGTCGGCCAGGAAATTGGCCAGAGTTTCCGCTGCTTCATTCAGTTCGTTACGAATAAGATCCTGGTACATGAGGATAATCCTTCCGCTTTGATTATTAACCTCAGCAGTGTAACGGATAGCGGATGAAGCGAGAAGTATTCCGCTCGCTTATCCCACCCGCTTTTGATTTTCCGTGCCCCTATTAACGGCAACAGTGTGAGCTACGTTGTAATTATTTTGTGAATGTATTGATAAAGAAAATAACATCTACTACAACCATATCATCACAAGTGGTCAGACCTCCTACAAGCAAGGGAGCATTTCTTTATGATGATTTTGAGTATTGTTGCAACCATCGTGTTACTCGGTGTGCTGTTCTATCACCGGGTGAACCTGTTGTTGAGTAGCCTCATTCTTCTGGTCTGGACCGGTGCGCTGGGCGCTGCGGGTCTTTGGAATATTTGGCTGCTGGTGCCGCTGGCGATTATCCTGTTGCCGTTTAATTTGCCGCCGATGCGTAAGGCGATGATTTCTGCCCCGGTCTTCCGTACGTTCAGCAAAGTGATGCCGCCGATGTCACGCACCGAGAAAGAAGCGATCGATGCGGGCACCACCTGGTGGGAAGGCGATTTGTTCCAAGGTAACCCGGACTGGAAAAAGCTGCATAACTATCCGCAGCCGCGTTTAACGCCGGAAGAACAGGCGTTTATCGATGGCCCGGTGGAAGAAGCCTGCCGTATGGCGAACGATTTTGAGATTACCCACGAGCTGGCTGATTTGCCACCGGCACTGTGGGCGTATCTGAAAGAACACCGCTTCTTCGCCATGATCATTAAGAAAGAGTACGGCGGGCTTGAGTTCTCGGCTTACGCACAATCTCGTGTGCTGCAAAAACTGTCGGGTGTGTCCGGGATCCTGGCGATCACCGTCGGCGTGCCAAACTCTCTCGGGCCGGGTGAATTGCTGCAACATTACGGCACCGACGAGCAGAAAAATCATTATCTGCCGCGTCTCGCCAAAGGTCTGGAAATTCCTTGTTTCGCCTTAACCAGCCCGGAAGCGGGTTCTGATGCAGGTGCGATCCCGGATACCGGCGTGGTATGCATGGGTGAATGGCAAGGTGAACAGGTGCTCGGTATGCGCCTCACCTGGAACAAACGCTACATTACGCTGGCACCGATTGCGACCGTGCTTGGCCTCGCGTTCAAACTCTCTGACCCGGACAAACTGCTGGGCGGTGAAGAAGACTTGGGCATTACCTGCGCCCTGATCCCAACCGGTACACCGGGCGTGGAAATTGGCCGTCGTCACTTCCCGCTCAACGTGCCGTTCCAGAACGGGCCAACGCGCGGCCAGGACATTTTCGTACCGATCGATTTTATCATCGGCGGGCCAAAAATGGCCGGTCAGGGCTGGCGTATGCTGGTGGAATGCCTCTCTGTGGGTCGCGGCATTACCCTGCCATCGAACTCAACGGGCGGCGTGAAATCAGTCGCGATGGCAACCGGTGCTTATGCGCATATTCGCCGTCAGTTCAAAATCTCCATCGGTAAAATGGAAGGGATTGAAGAGCCGCTGGCGCGTATCGCAGGCAACGCCTACGTGATGGATGCCGCAGCATCACTTATCACCTACGGCATCATGCTCGGTGAAAAACCGGCGGTACTGTCTGCCATTGTGAAGTATCACTGTACCCACCGTGGCCAGCAGTCAATTATTGATGCGATGGATATCACTGGCGGCAAAGGCATTATGCTGGGTGAAGGCAACTTCCTCGCCCGTGCTTATCAGGGCGCACCGATTGCTATCACGGTGGAAGGCGCAAATATCCTGACTCGCAGCATGATGATCTTCGGCCAGGGCGCTATCCGTTGCCATCCGTATGTGCTGGAAGAGATGGCTGCGGCGCAGAATAAAGATCTGAACGCCTTCGACCAGTTACTGTTCAAACATATTGGTCACGTCGGCAGCAACAAAGTGCGTAGCTTCTGGCTCGGTTTGACTCGCGGTCTGACAAGCAGCACGCCGACTCACGACGCAACCCGTCGCTACTATCAACACCTGAACCGCCTGAGCGCTAACCTGGCGCTGCTGTCAGACGTGTCGATGGCCGTTCTGGGTGGCAGCCTGAAACGCCGTGAGCGTATCTCCGCTCGTCTGGGGGATGTGCTGAGCCAGCTGTATCTGGCTTCTGCGACGCTGAAACGCTATGACGATGAAGGTCGTAACGAAGCGGATCTGCCGCTGGTGCATTGGGGCGTGCAGGATGCGCTGCATCAGGCAGAACAGGCGATGGACGATCTGCTGCGTAACTTCCCTAACCGATTTGTGGCAGGCGTGTTGGGCTTCGTCATCTTCCCGACAGGCCGTCATTATGCCGCACCGTCAGACAAGCTTGACCACGCCGTCGCGAAAATCTTGCAGGTACCGAGCGCCACCCGTTCGCGTATCGGTCGCGGACAATATCTGACACCGAGCGAGCACAACCCGGTTGGCCTGTTAGAAGAAGCGTTGATTGACGTGATGGCCGCAGACCCGATTCATCAACGGATCTGCAAAGAAATTGGCAAGAACTTGCCGTTCACCCGTCTTGATGAACTGGCGCGTAATGCACTGGCGAAAGGTCTGATTGACCAGGCTGAAGCCGATGTCCTGACCAAAGCCGAAACCAGCCGTCTGCGCAGTATCAATGTGGATGACTTCGAGCCGGACGCGCTGGCGACCAAACCGGTAAAGCTGCCAGAGAAAGTGCGCAAGATTGAAGCCGCGTAGCGTCATCTATAACGACAAGGCCGGGTGATCACCCGGTCTAAAAGTCGCATCGCGCACTCACACTCAAAGCGGAGAATCTTCTCCGCTTTTTTTATTGAAATGTTACGCACTCTCGCCATGCCCTGATAAGGTAGAGAGATGATTCGTTTGCCTTGTACCGGGAGTTTCTCACTGTGTCCAACCTAAAAGTAACAGTATTGCAACAGCCTCTGGTGTGGATGGACGGTCCCGCCAACCTGCGTCATTTCGACCGCCAACTGGAAGAGACTCACGGACGCGATCTGATTGTGCTACCTGAAATGTTTACCACCGGTTTTGCGATGGAAGCCGCAGTTCAGTCGCTGCCTGAAGCGGAGGTTGTCGCGTGGATGCATGAAAAAGCGCAGCAAACTGATGCGTTGATTGCAGGCAGCGCCGCATTACAAAGTGAACGTGGCCCGGTAAACCGTTTTTTACTGGTTGAGCCGGACGGCAAGGTGCATCGCTACGATAAGCGCCACCTGTTCCGCATGGCGGATGAGCATCATCACTATGAAGCAGGCACCGAGCGCGTAGTATTTGAGTGGCGCGGCTGGCGTATCCTGCCGCTGGTCTGTTACGACCTGCGTTTCCCGGTGTGGTCGCGTAATCGCAATGACTACGATCTGGTGCTGTATGTCGCCAACTGGCCTGCCCCGCGCTCGCTGCACTGGCAGGCGTTGTTGACCGCCCGAGCCATTGAGAATCAGGCTTATATCGTAGGCTGTAATCGTGTCGGCACCGACGGTAACGGACATCACTATCGCGGCGACAGCCGGGTGATTAATCCTCAAGGTGAAATCATCGCCACCGCCGAACCGCATCAGGCAACCCATATTCATGCTGAACTGTCACTCACCGCGCTAACAGAGTACCGCGAGAAGTTTCCGGCATGGCAAGATGCTGATACGTTTACCCTCGCCGGCCCGGCTGACACAGAAACGAATAAATAGGGTAGGATCACCTTATAAAATAGCCGGGTTATCCAAAAGGGAGCTTATGACCATTCAACACATTTCACCCGCTGACGCCAAAACACGTCTGGCGCAGGGTGCGGCCCTGATCGATATTCGTGAACCGGATGAATATGCTCGCGAAAATATTCCCGAAGCACATTTACTCTCCCTTTCCGCTATCGAAAATGGCGATCGACTTGGCCCCTTCGAAGCTTACGATACGGTGATTTTTTACTGTCAGTCCGGTAACCGCACCGCTCAGAACGAGCAGAAACTGGCCGCCGCCGTCGCTCCCGCAAAAGTGTTTTTCCTGGAAGGCGGTTTAAACGGCTGGAAGAAATTAGGGCAAGGGATTGTAGCCGACAAATCACAGCCGCTGCCGATCATGCGTCAGGTACAAATTGTCGCCGGGACGCTGATCTTGATTGGTGTGGTACTGGGCTATAGCGTTGATCAGGCATTCTTTTTGCTGTCAGGCTTTGTTGGCGCGGGTCTGATATTCGCGGGTATCAGCGGTTTTTGCGGGATGGCACGCTTGCTTGGCGCGATGCCCTGGAATCGTCGCTAGCGGTAAAATAGCCCTGTTAACCTCTCGCGTTGACGGGGTTCTTTTTAAGCTTTTCAGAAACGACAAAGGCCTGAATCATTGCTGATTCAGGCCTTCTGAATAGTGGCGGAACGGACGGGACTCGAACCCGCGACCCCCTGCGTGACAGGCAGGTATTCTAACCGACTGAACTACCGCTCCACTGTTCCCTTGGGAACGCAGCGAATATTACGGATTAGCCGATGGTGCGTCAACGCTTTTTCTTAGGTTTTGAATCGTTTGCTGCAAAAATCGCCCATACGTTGATTTTCAACGCACGATTGTCATTCTCAGGCACGCCAGAGACAGCTTCCACCTTTCTTTTGCACCAAATCGAGGCGCGATTCATGGGCTTCCAGCTCTTCTTCGCTCGCAGAAATCACGCGTAGCTGGCTGGCTGCGCGAACAATGCGCTGAATCCCTGTATCACCCGCTTGCTGTTGGTTGTCGCCTTCCATCGCAAACTTCATCAACGTCTGTCCACCGGTCATCAGCAAATAGACGTCAGCAAGAATCTGACTATCAAGCAGTGCGCCGTGAAGCGTACGTTTGCTGTTGTCTATTTCGTAACGCGAGCATAACGCATCGAGGCTGTTACGCTTGCCGGGGAACATTTTACGTGCCAACGCCAGGCTATCAGTAACCTTGCAGAACGTATTGGTCTTGGCAATGCCGCGATTGAGCTTGGCAAACTCGTAGTCCATAAAGCCGATATCAAACGAGGCGTTATGAATGACCAGCTCTGCGCCACGAATATATTCAATAAACTCATCGGCAACATCAGCGAACGTGGGCTTGTCGAGCAAAAACTCATCGGCAATACCGTGAACACCAAAGGCTTCCGGGTCGACCAGGCGATCGGGTTTAAGATAAACGTGGAAGTTATTACCCGTTAAACGGCGGTTGATCACTTCGACCGCACCGATCTCGATGATCTTGTGCCCTTCGTAATGCGCACCAATCTGATTCATACCGGTGGTTTCGGTATCGAGGACGATCTGTCGGGTAATTGCAGTGCTCATATCGCTCATTTATGTCAGACTTACCGTTTTCATGTCGATTTCAATTAAAGGAAGTCTACCAGAGATGCTTAAGCAGGTAGAAATTTTCACCGATGGTTCTTGCCTCGGTAATCCAGGGCCTGGCGGCTATGGCGCCATTTTACGCTATCGTCAGACTGAAAAAACCTTCAATGGCGGTTATTACCTCACCACCAACAACCGCATGGAGTTGATGGCCGCTATCGTGGCGCTGGAAGCACTGAAGGAACATTGCGAAATCGTTCTGAGTACTGACAGCCAGTACGTTCGCCAGGGAATCACTCAGTGGATCCATAACTGGAAAAAACGCGGCTGGAAAACGGCGGATAAAAAACCGGTGAAGAACGTCGATCTGTGGCAGCGCCTTGATGCAGCACTGAGTCAACATAAGATCCAGTGGGAATGGGTAAAAGGCCATGCCGGCCACCCGGAAAACGAGCGTTGTGATGAACTTGCCCGCGCGGGGGCAATGAGCCCAACACAGGACGACACAGGCTATAAACAAGAAAGTTAATCTTGTGGTTTTCGATACTGCCGCGTGGCACCGACCGTCTGGCGAATTTGCGTTTTCGCTTTGCTTTGCCGCATTGGGTTGAGTGTCAGCGGCACCGTTCTTTTACGTGCCACGATCACCTGCAAACAGCCCAGTGCGGGCAAATGCGTACTCAACAGCCGCCCGCCCTGTCGGCTCCACGGCAACACCTGAATGCGACTCTGATGCAGTACTTCAAAATTGAGCAGTCCTAGCCAGTCAAGCTGACGCATCAGGCTGAACATCCGACTATTATAAGGCATGCGATTGCGTAGAATGGGCACAAGCTTACGCAACCCCATTAGGCTCACAGGGTTGAATGCAGTCATAATCAGCCATCCGTCATCAATTAACACCCGGTCAGCTTCCCGGAGCATACTGTGCGGATCCTGACACCAGGGCAACGTATGCGCCAGCAAGCAAGCATCCACCGATTTCTCGGCAAAAGGCAAATGCAGCGGATCGGCCTTAACGTGAATCGGATCGCCATCCAGAGAGACACTGACCTGGTGGGAGATAGCGCACGCATCGGTATTGATTTCCGCGCTCAAATTGCCAATCTTAAGCAAATGAAACCCATAGAGTTTTGCCATCCACGGCTTTAACTGCAGTTCCAGCGCTTCACGATAGTATTCGCCCCAGGGCATTTCCGCCCAGTGGCCTGGCGCCGTGACCTTCAGAGGTATCCTTGCCGGTTTCATCACAACCTTCCGCAACATTATGAGAGGTAATTAATGAATCTTAACAGTATTCCCGCGTTCCAGGACAACTACATCTGGGTTCTGAGTCAGGATGATGGTCAGTGTTTGATTGTGGATCCCGGCGAAGCGGCCCCGATCTTGAAAGCCATTGCGGAAAACCATTGGCAACCCCAGGCCATTTTGCTGACTCATCATCACAATGACCACGTTGGCGGCGTAAAAGAACTTAAGCAAAAATACCCAAGTTTAGTGGTGTACGGCCCTGAGGAAACACAAGATAAAGGCACGACTCACATCGTTAAAGAAGGCGATACGGTCTCTGTTTTGGGATGCGAATTATCTGTAATTGCGACCCCCGGTCACACTGCCGGCCACATCTGTTTCTTTAGTGATCCTTATCTATTTTCAGGCGACACTTTATTCTCAGGTGGCTGTGGGCGCTTGTTTGAAGGCACGGCAACGCAGATGTACCAGTCACTTCAAAAGTTAACCGCCCTTCCAGACCATACTATTGTTTGTTGCGCTCATGAATACACATTAGCAAATATGAAGTTTGCAATGAGTATTATGCCCCATGATCAAGCGATAAATGATTATTATAGAGAAGTGAAGGGGTTACGAGTAAAAAACCAAATAACACTACCCGTAATTCTTAAAAATGAGCGAGAAATTAATGTATTTCTCAGAACGGATGACACTGATTTAATTAAAGAAATTAACAAAGAAACAAAGTTGCAACAACCAGAGCAGCGTTTTGCATGGTTACGGTCAAAGAAAGATGACTTCTAGAAGCCTGGTGTTGCCTTTTTGATGTTTCACCGTTATTATCGCTCGTCTTTTAAGCAACTATTGACCACACACATGAAGGCACGAGCGATATTACTCGCCTCTGTCCTGCTAGTGGGTTGCCAGGCCAATCGCGATGGTAACGTACAACAGCACGCACAGAGCCTTTCTGCGGCTAGTCAAGGGGAAGCAGTAAAGTTTGCAAGTCAAGCGCGGTGGTTGGACGATGGAACCTCTTATGCGCAGGATCAGGACTTGTGGGCTTTCATTGGCGACGAGCTGAAGATGGGAATTCCGGATAATGGCCGGATTCGCGAACAAAAACAGAAGTATTTACGCAATAAGAGCTATCTCCACGATGTAACTTTACGGGCAGAGCCGTATATGTACTGGATAGCAGGGCAAGTTAAGAAACGTAACATGCCTATGGAACTGGTACTACTACCCATAGTGGAGAGCGCTTTTGACCCCCATGCAACGTCTGGCGCCAATGCCGCAGGCATTTGGCAGATCATTCCGAGCACAGGGCGCAATTATGGATTGAAACAGACCCGCGCATACGACGCGCGTCGTGACATTGTTGCTTCTACTACAGCAGCACTCGACATGATGCAGCGTCTGAACAAGATGTTTGACGGCGATTGGTTGTTAACGGTCGCGGCATACAACAGTGGCGAAGGTCGTGTTATGAAGGCAATGAAAGCGAATAAATCGCGGGGTAAACCTACCGATTTCTGGTCGCTCTCCTTACCTCAGGAAACGAAGATTTACGTGCCTAAAATGCTGGCATTGAGTGATATTCTCAAAAACAGCAAACGCTATGGCGTTCAACTGCCTACGTCAGATGAAAGCCGTGCACTGGCTCGCGTTCGACTGGAAAACCCAGTTGACGTGAAACAGGTAGCGGATATGGCCGGTATTTCGGTGAAGAAGCTGAAGGCGTTTAATGCAGGCGTTAAGGGGTCTACCCTTGGAGCCAGCGGACCAAAGTATGTCATGGTGCCGCAGAAGCATGCCGATCAGTTGCGTGAGTCTCTGGCCTCCGGCGATATCGCCGCAGTTCAGCCGACGCTGGTCGCCGAAAATATGCCTATGAGCAGCCGTAGCTATAAGGTGCGTTCAGGTGACACACTTTCAGGTATTGCATCACGCCTTGGAGTGACGTCGAAAGATCTGCAGCAGTGGAACTCACTGCGCGGTTCACACCTGAAAGTAGGTCAAAGCTTGACCGTGGGCGCAGGTAGCAGCGCAAGCCGCCTTGCGAAAAATAGCGATAGCATTACTTATCGCGTTCGCAAAGGGGATTCGCTGTCGAGTATTGCTAAGCGTCACGGCGTCAACATCAATGATGTTGTTCGCTGGAACGAAGATACCGATAACCTGAAGCCGGGCGATCAACTGACGTTATATGTTAAAAACAACGACAGACCCGATTCCTGATAAATTTGTTTAACGAAAAAGGCACCGATTGCTCGGTGCCTTTTTTATTTAGACCGCTTTATGTGCCTCAGCCATGATGGTATCGCTGGTAAACGATCCATCCTCCTGCAACTCAAAATATTCCTTCACTTCCTGAGATGCGCTGTCCTGATACAGGCGAATTGCAGCGCACAGCGCTTCGGGCGTTCGCATACGTGCAACCCAAGAGCAGTATTCGAGTGATAAACGGTCGGCAATCAAGTTATCGGTGACCAGGCCGGCATCGTTGATCATTGAGAACCATTCACCGCTGGAGTAATTGCACACATGCGAGGTATCCCGTAACGCTTCGACAGTTTGCAGCCAGATATCTCGCAACGGATGACCTGGAGACATAATATCCATGATGATAAACACGCCGCCTGGTTTCAACACGCGCTTCACCTCCCGAAGCGCCTGCCCCACATCATGCCAGTGGTGCGCGGAATAACGGCTGATCACCACATCATAGGACGCATCATCAAAAGGTAATATTTCGGCGTATCCCTGAGACGTCGTGATATTACTCAGACCTTTGTCCTTCGCCGCCTGTTTCACCACTTCCAGCATTTGTGCCGACAGATCGTAAGCCGTGACATGCGCAACATGTGATGCAGCGGCAAAACTCGCGTGCCCTGCCCCACATCCCAAATCCAGTACATGAGCTTGCGGGAAAGCACTCAGACGCTCGCCTAAACGCTGTAAATCACGTCCTGACGCATGTACTGCACTGGTTAAATAGGCGCTCGCCTGGGAGCCAAATTGCTTGTCGACGTTATTATGGTGAGATTGTGTTGTCATTGTGCTGTCCTTCGGTTGGTTGAGTGATGAAAGGGCAGCACCTTACGTGCACAGGCCTGCCCCACGGCAGACCTGACGTACCTTTATCGCTCAGGTTTGCCGGGACTGAATTCCACTAGTAGAGGATTGTGATCGGATGCGCGAGTGACCAGAACAGAAGCCTCATGCACATTCAGACCACGGTAGAACACAAAATCGAGTGGACGGCCAAACGCGCGACGGCGCTGATCGTCTGTAAAGCGGACTTCACGCAGTGACATTTCGCGCGCAAAGCGGTAAAGCGCATTCATCCGCGGGCGGCTCCAGGCATTGAAATCACCCGCCATAATGATCGGCCCGCTGTGATGCGCAATTTGATCGCCAATCGGCAACAGCTGTTTACTGTAAACGTCTACGCCGAGACTGAAATTGACTGCGTGAATATTCACGACCATCAACAAACGCGAATCTGGCAGCGGATAAACCGTCACCAACGCCGATTTGGCTAAGCGCAGAATGGGTTCACGTTCGCGTAATGGGCAGCAGTAAACGGGATGCGCCGACGATAACGTCATTACGCCAGACGGATGTTGTGGCAGAACAAAAGCGGGAACCTGATCGGCCGCGAGATAATTTGTGGTAGCGAATCGAACCAGTTCAGGTGTGGTTTGCGCTTCCTGGAGTAAAACCAGATGCGCGTCTTTGCCAAAATTTTTCAGCACCGATAACCATTCGGCACGCTGTTGCTTAAAAATATTCCACACCAGAACGCGAATTTTTGCTTCGCTGCTCAACGGCTCTCCGGCGGGTAATGCCTTACCAATAGTCGCGAACGAACCGGGAGGTAAGATCCTCTCGGCCGGTTGTCCGGCAACATAACGCATGGCATAGGTATTTTTTCGCACTTTAGGTTTCTGACCTCAATAACAGAAAAACCACGCCGTCATTGCAGTGTGGTTCTTCTGTTATAGGGATTTTTGCTCACAGTTTCAACGCTATTTTCCAGAAAGATACGCCTTAGACTGTAAGCAAATGAGGACTGACTACTTAACTCACGGTCACTTTTGCCGTCTTATCCAGACGCCCACTGATACCAATCAACAAGAAGGCAACCATCACGATGACAGCACCAATCCAGGGCGTTTGCGCCAGACCGTAATGTTCCACCGTTTGCCCCCCGATAATTGAGCCCAGGGCGATACCTACGTTAAATGCCGCGATGTTCAGGCCCGACGCGACGTCTACTGCAGAGGGAGTGTAGAGCTCAGCTTTTTGCACCACATAAACCTGAAGGCCTGGTACGTTCCCAAAAGCAAAGATACCCATTATAAGCACCGTCGCCAAAGCTGCATATTGCATTGATGCCGTAAACTGGAAGACCAGGAGTAAAGCAACCAACGCCGCAAAGATGATTTTTAGTGCCGGAACCGCACCGTGCTTATCGGCGAGTTTACCGCCCCAAATGTTGCCAATAGCTACCGAAACTCCGTAGCCAAGCAGGATCCAGCTCACGGCATTCGGTGAGAAACCTGCCAGGTTTTGCATCATAGGCGCAAGGAAGGTAAAGGCGGTGAAAACGCCGCCATATCCGAGTGCAGTGATCGCATAAATCATCAATAAACGAGGGTGAGTGAGCACTTGCAGTTGTTCACGTAGCGACGCCATGGCACGCTGCGGAATGTTATTGGGGACCAGGATAAGACTACTCACCAACGCAATCACACCCAATAATGACACCGCGAGGAATGTTTCACGCCAGCCAAATACCTGACCAATAAAGGTTCCCAAAGGTACACCCGTCACCAGCGCCACGGTCAAACCACCAAACATAATGGCTATGGCAGATGCTGCCTTCTCCTTCGGCACCAGGCTTGTCGCAATCGTTGATCCTATCGAGAAGAAGACACCGTGTGCGAGCCCAGTCAGCAAGCGCGCTGCCACCAGAGTGCCATAACCCGGAGCCTGCCAGGCCAACAGGTTGCCTGCGGTAAAGAGCACCATCAGCGCCAACAGCAGTCGTTTACGCGGCATACTTCCCGTTAGCGCTGTCAGCACCGGGGCGCCGATCGCCACACCAAGTGCATAAATAGAAACCAGCAATCCTGCAGACGGCAAGGAAACTGACAGTTGTTCAGCTATCGTCGGGACGAGTCCGACTATCACAAATTCAGTCGTGCCGATCGCAAAGGCACTGATCGTTAAGGCAAGTAGCGCCAGTGGCATAATTTACTCCGTATCATCAGGATTAAGATGACACGAAGTATGCGCCAGTGTTTAAATAACAAAAATGGCCAAAGTATCAATAGAATTTTGCAAGTGGTGCAATAATGCGAGCGACATCCGAAGAAATCGCGATTTTTGTCGCGGTGGTTGAAAGTGGCAGTTTTAGTCGGGCGGCAGAACAGCTTGGTCAGGCTAATTCGGCAGTAAGCCGTGCAGTTAAAAAACTGGAGTCGAAACTGGGTGTAAGTCTGCTTAACCGCACCACACGTCAGCTCAGTTTGACCGAAGAAGGTGAGCGCTATTTCCGTCGGATACAGGGCGTTTTGCAGGAAATGGCAGCGGCAGAAAATGAATTGATGGAAGCGCGACATACGCCACGCGGAGTGCTACGGATTGATGCGGCTACGCCTGTGGTTTTGCATTATCTGATGCCGCTGATCAAACCTTTTCGCGAACGTTACCCTGAAATCACGCTATCGCTGGTCTCATCCGAAACGTTCATCAATCTTATTGAGCGTAAAGTCGATGTTGCGATCCGTGCAGGGACGCTAACGGACTCCAGCCTGCGCGCGCGCCCGTTGTTTACCAGCTATCGGAAAATCATTGCCTCTCCTGAATATCTGAAGCGTTTTGGTAAACCGGAAACAGTGGAAGAACTCAAAGAACATCTTTGCCTTGGCTTCACAGAGCCGGCATCACTGAACACCTGGCCGCTTTCTTGCTGTGATGGTCAGTTGCACGAAGTCATGTCAGGGATTTCGTCTAACAGCGGCGAAACGCTGAAACAGCTCTGTCTGAGCGGAAATGGTATTGCCTGTCTGTCGGACTTTATGGTGGACAAAGAAATTGCCAGAGGAGAGTTTGTCGAGTTGATGGCAGATAAAAGATTGCCGGTGGAAATGCCCTTCAGCGCCGTATATTACAGTGATCGGGCGGTGAGTACGCGGATCAGAGCATTCATTGATTTTCTAAGCGAATATGAAGCCCAGCGGAAAAAATAAAACAGGGGGAATTTATCCCCCCGATTGCTATTAGTCCCAGTCTGGTGCCAGACCTTCAGGGCTAACCAGTCGGTCATTGCATTCCAGAGCGGCGATCGCTGCTCTGTCATCATCATCCAGCGTAAGTTGTTGTGCCAGAAGATTACTCGCCAGATTTTCACGTTTAGTCGATGAAGGGATCACAGCATAACCTTCTCCCATCGCCCACGCGAGGATCACTTGCGCGGATGTTGCGTTATGCTTTTGCACAATAGATTGAATAACTTCATCTTTTAGCGCTTTTCCATAAGCCAGCGTCATATAAGACGTGATGTGAATTCCGTGCTGTTTTGCCCACTCTACTACTTTGCGGTTTTGCAGGTACGGTGAAAGTTCAATCTGGTTTGTTGCAATATTCTCTGCCCCGACAGCCGCAATGGCTTTTTCCATTAGCGGGATAGTGAAGTTTGAAATTCCGATCTCGCGCGTCAGTCCACTTTTCTTGGCTTCCAGAAGTGTCTGCATAAATTCTTCAACTGAGACAGCATCCTCTGGCGAAGGCCAGTGGATCAACGTCAGATCCACATAATCAGTCTGCAGTTTTGTAAGACTCTCTTTCAGGCTCGGGATTAACGTATCTTTGCCAAGATTTGCGGTCCAAATTTTAGTTGTGATAAACAATTCGCTTCGAGGAATGTTGCTCTCTGCGATCGCCTGCCCCACGGCAGCTTCATTATCGTAAATTTGAGCGGTATCGATAGCACGATAACCAAGCTCAAGGGCTGTTTTCACAGATGCGATAACGACGTCGTCTTTCAGACGGAAAGTACCTAAACCAAATGCAGGGATTGTCATCTATTCCTCTTTAATCACTTTGTGTGTGTTATCAGAGAATTATGGCAAGATTGAATAAGGAGAAAAAGAGTCAAAAATGCAGAGGATTTTTGCGATATTGGCAACAATAGAAGATTTATATAAAAGAAAAAGCCCTGAGCAAATGCTCAGGGCTTTCAATAAGTGGCGGAACGGACGGGACTCGAACCCGCGACCCCCTGCGTGACAGGCAGGTATTCTAACCGACTGAACTACCGCTCCACCGAATTTCTCTACAACTACCAGATTGCTCCGGCTTACTGCTTAATTTAATGCCTAGCAGTTTATGAATCACATCGTGATTCACCCTTCGGGCCGTTGCTCGCAACGTTAAAAAGCGTCCGCTTTTTTCCTACTCTCTTATCGAGTAGGGAATGCCCTGAAGTTTATACACAGGTTTTCTAAATTTAATGCCTGGCAGTTCCCTACTCTCGCATGGGGAGACCCCACACTACCATCGGCGCTACGGCGTTTCACTTCTGAGTTCGGCATGGGATCAGGTGGGACCACCGCGCTACTGCCGCCAGGCAAATTCTGTTATCAATACGCACTTTTTGGCTATTCCTGTGCACATCAATATTATCTGTATCAGGCTGAAAATCGTCTTTCGTCTCTGCTTCACGCCAAAACAGCTTCGGCGTTGTAAGGTTAAGCCTCACGGTTCATTAGTACTGGTTAGCTCAACGTATCGCTACGCTTACACACCCAGCCTATCAACGTCGTAGTCTTCAACGTTCCTTCAGGACACTCAGGGTGTCAGGGAGAACTCATCTCGGGGCAAGTTTCGTGCTTAGATGCTTTCAGCACTTATCTTTTCCGCATTTAGCTACCGGGCAATGCCATTG
>NZ_DATBBJ010000092.1:0-3952 GCF_036271055.1 Scandinavium sp.
CCGCGATCACGCGCGATTTTCGCAAGCTCGACAAGCAACGCGCGACCGTAACCCTTCCCGCGCTTCTCCGGCTTAACGAACAAATCTTCGAGGTAGAGTCCTGGCCGCCCAAGCCAGGTGGAAAAATTGTAAAAGTAAACCGCGAACCCGACCGGCGACGCGTCTTCAAAAGCAAGAAGCACCTCCGCCGCTGGCCGTTCACCGAACAAAACATCAACGAGCTGTTCTTCCGTTGCAGTGACCTCGTCCGGCGCCCGTTCGTACGTCGCCAGATCGCGAATGAGTCCCAGGACGATCGGCACATCGTCCACGCGTGCCGAACGAATCTGGAAATCAGCAATCTCTTTCATTATAGCGAGCCTTCCGCGTCAGGCCTGAGCTAACCACGAACGGACACTAATTCACACGAATGTTTTCGGCCGCCGCACCGACCTTTGGAGTGCGGCGGCTTGACGCCGCTTTTCTTCAGATCGCGAATGCAACTGCCGACCAGCAACCACAAGAGGAAATACACTGCTCAATCTGGTTAAATTGTCTCGACATCTTTGAGGCGTTTCGAGTAAAAGGTGTTTACGCACCGAAGCGCAAGCAAGGTGAAAGCGCACATTAGCTCCACGATGAAAGCGCATCTTATCCGAGGCGCGGTTTATGGCGTAACCGCCGATAATGGCAGCTCTGAAGAAACTGGTGTGCAGGGCGGCGCATGCGGTCGCAACACGACGTTTTCGTGTCTTGAGCCCGTCCTCACAAATGATCTGAAAGTCAGTTACAGCTGTAGCCCTCTATTTACACGCACGCCTACAGCTAGCACGACAGCAACAGCTACACCGACAGCTAGTCTGCCGCCAACTCCAACACCAACATCTACAGCGAGACCTTCACCGACACCAAGAGTTGCACCAACGCCCAGGCCGCGTTTCACGCCGCTACCGCGCCCATAACTATCTATGAAAAAGAAACACAGCGCCCAATCCGGTTTGTTCAGCCTTAGGACCTTAGCCTCTATGCTCGTTTGCGCAGCGGCAATCTATTCAATGATCGTCACCGGAACGCTGCTGGCTTTCTGGCGTTCCGATGCATCAGAGAAGGTTTCCCATCCCGCAGGCGCGGGGCTGACATTCGCAGAGCGCGTAAATTACCAGCGAGCCATTGAAGAAGTTTACTGGCGTCATCGGGTCTGGCCGAAAGAGAATTCGAAGCCCAAGCCGTCACTCGATGAGGTGATGCCGGCCCAGCAGATTCAGAAGAAGGTAGAAGACTATCTGCGCGACTCGCAGGCGCTGGAAGACTACTGGCAAAGGCCAATTACTCCCGATCAACTCCAAGCCGAGATGGAACGAATCGCCAATCACACTAAACAACCGGGAGTTCTGCGCGAAATATTCACCGCGCTCGGGAATGATTCCTTGGTGATTGCTGAGTGTTTGGCCAGACCTGTCCTGACCGAGCGCTTAATCACGGCGTTGTACGCTCACGATCAAAGATTCCACGGCGAGTTGAAGCGACGCGCCGAAGCTGAGCTGCGAATGCACACAACTGTAACGCAGATGAAGCAGACCAGCGGCATCTACACCGAAATGGAGTGGATACAAACCGACTCCGCTAACGGCGGCTCGGCTCCTGCCGACGCAAAGAGCACCCAGGCTCTGAAGATGAATGGCAGCGAATGGCAAGATAGCGTTGCGAGACTCGCAGCGCAGTTTGGTAGCACCAAACCTGCTAGGGCGCGACCGCCGGGCGCGCCGCAACTGGGAGTAATGCGTCGATACGGCGAGGCAGCTACAGCGAATCAGCCCGACACAAACGCGATAGCGCAAATTAAGACCGGCATATTGAGCCCACTACAAGAGGACGACGCGCATTACTATGCCGTAGCGGTAATGAATAAGGGCAAAGACCGATTGAAGCTGGCCACAGTTGCGTGGCTGAAAGAACCGTTGCGATCGTGGGTGACTAAAGCCGAAGCGCAAGCGCCTGTAACAATGGCAGCTGTAACTGCAAACTACACGCTTCCTGTAATAGCCAGTCCATCCGGTGGCTGCACCGATGACACTTGGATGGGAACCCGCTTCACTACCATACCAGCTGGTCGAGACTCTCACACAGCAGTGTGGACCGGCAGCGAAATGATCGTCTGGGGCGGCTATGACGGCAGCGCCTGGTTGAACACAGGCAGCAGATATAATCCGATCACCGACAGTTGGACGGCCACCAGCCTCACCAACGCGCCCGGTGCCCGAGGCATTCACACGGCGGTGTGGACAGGAACTGAAATGATCATCTGGGGCGGATGGAACTTTCCTAACCGTTTGAATACTGGCGGGAAATATAATCCCAGCATCGACAGTTGGACGGCCACCAGCACAATCAACGCGCCCGAGGCCCGGTACTATCACCCGGCAGTATGGACCGGCAGCGAAATGATTGTCTGGGGCGGATTTGGCATCAGCGGCTATCTGAACACCGGCGGTAGATATAATCCCATCACGAATAGTTGGACGCTTGCCAGCACCATCAACGCGCCCACTAGCCGATGGCTTCACACGGCAGTGTGGACCGGCAGCGAAATGATTGTCTGGGGCGGAATGGCAGAAGGGCCCGGGTCCTTAAATACCGGCGGGAGATACAATCCCAGCACCAATAGTTGGATCCCTACCAGCACGTCGGGCGTGCCTGGCCGGTCCTATCACACGGCAGTGTGGACCGGCAGCGAAATGATCGTCTGGGGCGGACTGGCTGGCAGCTCGAACTCTTTGAGCAGCGGCAAGACATGCTGCGCACAATTTGTTCCGCCACGTCCCACACGCACGCGGGCTGCACCCGCAGGTGCAAGTCCAACACCGTCTGCAACACCATCTTTCAGTGGAGAGAGATATAATCCTGCTACCGACAGTTGGACAGCCACGAGTACCGCTAACGCGCCCGACGGCCGAGCCGGTCACACCGCAGTATGGACCGGTGTCGAAATGATCGTCTGGGGCGGAACCGACGACAGCGGCTTTTTGAATACCGGCGGCCGTTATGATCCCAGTAGTAACAGTTGGTTGGCCACCAGCACCACCAACGCGCCCGTGGCCGGTCACACCGCGGTATGGACTGGCAGCGAAATGATCGTCTGGGGCGGACTGGCACTTGGTCCCGTGTACTTAAATACCGGCGCGAGATACAATCCCAGCACCGACAGGTGGACACCCACCAACGTCCCAACTGCCTCAGCCGGTCACACCGCAGTGTGGACTGGCAGCGAAATGATCGTTTGGGGCGGAAACGGCATTGGCTTTGTGAACGCAAGATATAATCCCACCACCGACAATTGGACAGCGACCTCCACTACCAACGCGCCCGCTGTCCGGGCCGGTCACACCGCAGTGTGGACCGGCGGAGAAATGATTGTCTGGGGCGGACTCAATACAAGCTTCTTGAATACCGGCGGGAGATATAACCCCAGCGCGGACAGTTGGACAGCCACCAGCACCATCGGTGCGCCCGCTGCCCGCTACAATCACACAGCAGTCTGGACGGGCAGCCAAATGATCATTTGGGGCGGAGCCAATAGCAGCGGCTCTTTTAACACCGGCGGGAGATATAACGCCAGCACCGACGGTTGGACACCTACCAGCACCAACGGCGCCCCCGCTGCCCGCTACAATCACACAGCAGTCTGGACCGGCAGCCAAATGATCGTTTGGGGCGGAATAGTTCCGTCCCCAACTCCAACCCCGCCCCCACACCCAAGCCCAAGCCCAACCCCAAGTCCGACCCCAACCGGCACTCCAACTCCTCCAGGTACGGGCGGGAGATATGATCCGATGACCGACGGTTGGATAGCCACCAGCACCACTAACGCCCCCGATGCCAGAAATGGTCACTCGGCAGTGTGGACTGGCAGGGAAATGATTGTCTGGGGCGGAGTTGGTGCCGATTATTTCAACACCGGCGGCAGATACAATCC
>NZ_DATBBJ010000093.1:0-3397 GCF_036271055.1 Scandinavium sp.
GAGTGCAGAAATCACTTTACCATCAGGACCATGAATTTGGCGAACGATCGAACCGAATGGCAGAATAGGATCAGTAGACAATTCCTTCATAGCGTCTTTCTTACGACCAGTATTCGACTTGTTAGTGTTGAATACCAGATCGACGCCTTTTGGAAGATCGTCTTTGTAAAGCGCCATACCTTTCAGATAATGCGTTCCGTCAACTGCAATACGAACCTGACCATAATTGGATCCACCAAGTGACAGATCTTTTACGCCAGGACGAACGTAGATAACGCCATCTGCTTTGCCACCACCATCTTCAGCATAATTAACGCCAATTCGCCTAGAACTGACTTGAATCGGTTCACCAGTCTTGAGGTACGAACGACCATAATCTTCTGAATAATCATTGATCAGTTGAATCTGATCACGATTACGCTGAACTTCACTCAAGGTTGTTCCAGGAAGAGCAAGAACTTTACGAGTTGTGTATTTGCCAGTACCCAATTGAAGGTTCTGAATGTTATGAACTTCATAGCCTTGTTCTTGCAGGACTGCAACGGCCGTCTTGAATCGTGACTCAGTGATGCCAAGTTGACTTTCATTACCCGCACCAATGTCAACCATCTTCTTCTGATCGACTTGGTCCTTGATCATCTTGGCTGTGGTTTGTAGAGCATCAGCATTGTCAGCTGCACCTGGAGCAAGCAACGCACGAACTGAGGATTCGCCAGCCAAACCCATACGTTGTGCGATCTTGCCATTTGAAAGACCCTTTTCCTTCAAACGTTGAGCCATAAGAATCTGTTCTTGCTTTTGAGCAGCAAGAGCAATTGATCTAGCAGCACGAAGCTGAGTAGTGGTGATTCCACAACCACGAGCAATCTCAGTATCAGACATTCCTTGGCTTCTGAGATTCTCGGTGTAATCAAGAAAGCTACGATGACGTGTAGATTCTGAATTACCTGATCCCCAAGGATAGCGGCCAGACCTTCTGAGAATGCCGTAATGCGCTAGATGATCTTCATGTGTAACGATCACGACTCCTCCTCTAGTCTTAGCTGCCTGATCTGTTGATCGAATTCTTGAATCTTTTCCATAATGAATGAAATATCCTCTGGATCAGCATCATAAACGATTACTTCATCAGCTTGATAGATACGTAGCTCTATACTGATCTTGAATGGATCGACATCGTATTCAAGACAGAACAATGCTGCATAGATTTCAAGTTGATGAACTGAACCTGGAATCACACCAGTTTTCAAATCAAAGATTCTTAGAGTTCTATAACGAAACGCAATAGCATCGCATGTACCAAAGCAGTTTTCAGAATAAAAGAGAATTTGCTCACAAGTCATCTTGTAGTGAATGCAATCATTGATATACATTCCCAACGTTCCAACATGACTTGAAAGACGGCCTTGCTGAATTTCGTTTTGAGCATAAGCATGCATGGCAATGCCATAATCTGCAGCCTGTGCTGCAGTCCATCTTTCAGCTAAGCGATTAGGCGTGTAGTTGACCCAATGATACTGACTTGGACTTAGAAACGCGTGTTCGCCTTGGAGGTTCAAATGCTTGTTGAAGCGCAATCAAAACCTCCTCTTCATTCTCTGGATAGATGTAGGCTGCAAACGACATCTCATTTAATTGCCTAACAAAATAATCTTGATTAGGACGAGTTCCGGAATCAGCTGATCGCTTAACTTCAAGAGAAGCCCACTTATCACGATAAAGCAGAGTAAGATCAAGAATGCCTTGCTGATAAGCTGAATCATTCTTGAGAATCACACATCCTGGAAACAAGCGTTCAAGCTTTCTAATGAGCTTGGCTTGGTATTGGTTTTCGGTCACATCACACTACCTCGCAGGTCGAATAAAAAAGAGGTATTCTATCCCCTTCCGTTATAATCTGCGAATACGATGCTAGTTAATAACTATTCTATATAGATCGAAAATCTTTGATGTGTGGGCCATACTGGTAGATCGTTTTGTATTCCGTAAACAACATCTTTTTCCAACAAACCGAAGCGTCTTGCACACTCAAACGATCCATGAAATATCTCTTCAGTCTTCGCATCAATTATTGGTACATCTAATCTGTCAGGATACTGAAAAACGAACTGTCTGTGATACTGCAGCGCAAACCAACGTGGTCGCCATCTGAGATTCACTACACGATTGTTGAATCGATTTCCATCTAAGTTGATCGGAGTGTCGTACGGTTCTGTATGACGTGGCATGAAGGCCTTGGCAACTAACAACGGCACCGATCTGTGATGCTGTTTTCCATCACGAACCATTCCAACTTGAACGAGTCCCGATTGATTTTGGGTCAAAACCATAATTCGATCGTATCGATCCGATTTTATACGTCCAAAAGTGCTTACGCTGTATCCAGGAAACGAATCTATCGATTTCCACTCCTCAATCATAGAATTTCTCCATTTTTTTAAACCAGCACTCGGGCAAGACACAGCCTTGCGGCGCTAAAAAGTGCCATTTGAACTTGCCAAGATTTTTTGCGAAAACTTTTATATATTGTACATTACTAATATCTATTTATTTTTTTCGTGCGATCAATAAGGGATTAAGAGCATATATGACCATATATAAAAAAGTTTTGACGAAAAATCTTGGCAAGCTTTTTCTTGTATTTGCAGGGGTTTTGTGTGGCCATTTTTGAAAAGACCGTCGCTAATAACTAAAAATAGGCGTTTTTTAGCCGTTTCTAATAACTATTTTAGCCCCTTTTTAGCATGTCGTCGAGCACTCCATCTGAGGGCTGAAAATTGCGTTTTGACTTCAAAGATCGAAAAATGGCCAAATCTATGGCCGTTTTTGACCGTAGGACATAGTAGTACAAATCGGTGTACGGAGTGTTCATCCGATCTATCCTTCCATGCGCCTGTTCCCACTGCTTATACGAGTATGTAAGGCTGTAAAACAGCATGGAATCGGTCTCAGTGCAGTTCCAGGACTCACTCCCGGCTGCATACTGGACCAAATACACCCATTTGTCGCCCTCAGGCAGTGGTTCGTGCTTGTGTCCGTTGTACTCAGCCACCTCTATGAGCTCTTCTAAGGCCCGTAGAGCGTTCAATTCGTAGTTGAAGTTGTAGAACACTATGAGACGATCGTGATGGCTTAGACGCTCCGTAACAGCCTCTAGACGCGACTTGTCACTGTTGACCACACGTCGCATGACCATGAACAACTCGGTTATGTCGCGAATAGGCCTATTCTCATATGGATGCCACCTCGTCCTGATGACCGCATCCAGAAGTTCTTCATCGTGTTCCACGTAAATATTCTTCGCGTGCCGTACCGTGCCACTGCGATAGGGCATATGAACGAGGACACTTGCTCGATGTCTTTGTAGTCTGTTGACACCGAGATACCGTTGCACCTT
>NZ_DATBBJ010000094.1:0-4506 GCF_036271055.1 Scandinavium sp.
GCGTCCATCCACTTGTACCCTTTGGTCCCTGTAACGGCGTAGTACTTGTCGTCCTTGACCCGATAGAGAGTTCCGCCTCCTTCCATAACAGGTACAAAGCGACCAGTGCGGCCAAGATGACGCATATTACGATAAACAAGAGCTTCATCTTTTTCATGATCATCTTTGTCAAGGTACATAGTCCCTTGAACAACACTTCGGCCTTCGCATAGATCGTTGAAAGTGATTTCTTCACCAGAGAACAGCGTCTTGAAGACGTATGGATGTTGGAATTGAGATCCTACGGCCGTCCATTCACTACCTGTTCTAGCAATATAAACCGCGTCATTCACGAGACAGAACTTGTCATAGGTTACTTCATGTTCGAAATCATACTGATACATGGATCCCAAAGTTTTAACATCAACAATAGCCTGGTCTGTGGCATTTGGAATCTTCACTGAATCGGTCTTGATGTGAACTACCTTATGGCCCAACTTAATCAATTCGTTCTTCAGATCGATCATGAAGAGAGCGCCACGCTTGGCGACGATGTTATCCTTGTTCCTGATATCACGGAACGGATTATCGAATTTGGCCGACGTCAAGCCATAGACGATGACGAGCGCAATTCGCAGAGCATAGGCCAGCTCCGTACCATGTCTCTCTCCGACTTTGTCTTCCTCTGCCCCTACAAGAAACGGCTCGAGTCTCCCATCCAGCATCTTGCGCGCTTCATCGTATTCCTGATTTTTGATCGCTATCCGGGCTTTTGTAAGTTCGTTGTATTTAGTCGTGTACTTACCGAATAGATTCAGGACCGCAATACTTCTCGGATGCATAGAAACCACGTCAAGAACAGCCACATTCTCGTAAATTCCTGGCTCGGCGTAGACATATCCACCCTCTCCTGGATCTTCTCCACGGTAAGAGCTCTTTCCTGAGTCGAAGACATAACCTGGAAACTCCTTACTTAGATCTGTATAAACGAAATGACGTTGAGGATTCTTATCGTCGCCGAATATGATCTTCGCAGTATGCTTTTGCGTCGGATCATTTATCGCAAGTCCACTGAGCTCAGCCAATATCTGACGAGCTGTAAAATCGGCTTTGCGATCTTCGAGCACGGCCTCAGTTGCTCGAACATCGTTGCAACAGTATTCGACTACTCTCGGCCAATCCTTTTCGTCTACAGGGTCGTCCCAGGGAATGTCTAATTCCATATGGTGTACCCCTAGATCTATCTCGAACTTCTTTAATCCTTGCTTGATAGAGCTGAAATCCCAAATATCGGCATAAGAGAGATTGTACGCCTGGGCGAATCGGACATTCTGATTGCCATCGACGATCATCTTCTGGCTGAGCACGAACAATTGCTCGGTTGAGTAGCCCATAGACGCTGCGTAGAGAATATGATTGTCATACCTGCGGTTATAGAAACCAACGAGTTTCAGTTTGAACAATGCCTCGACCTCATGGGGCTTTGGATTGATCATCCTGACAATGTTGTCATCGCCGCGAAACTTCCAGCAAATGACAAACAGGTTCTTGTAGACTTCGACGTCGAATATGGCCATCCGATCGTCGTCTACTGTTATGCCTCTATCAGACCCAACTTCTGGATCTGACTGAAATTTCATTGTCTGTACGGTCTTCAAACATATAGAAGCTTGATGCGTACTGTTATTGGCGAAAGCAAGAATCCTGGGACGCAAGTCAGTTACGTCGTATTTCATTCCCGATTCGTACGCATCATCAAGAACCTTGGCTATGAAATCAACCGATGGCTTCGTGCCTGGGTGAACTTCTTTTCTCAGATTCCTTTCTATCAGATCTCTAAGGCCCTTTTCACTTGTAATAGTCTTGGCCTTGAGCATCTTCTCCTTTTTCTGCTTCTGGGGCAGTCCACCGCTCAACTCTGCAATAGAGACGGCGTTACATCGCGTCAGCTTTCTCCGAAGCGACGCATCTCCCGTGAAGACTTTGATCTCGATCCCATCAGAGTACGTACTCGCGAGACTAGTGATGTCTCCTTTGTATTGATAATGGAGATGGACTCCTTTTCCCGACTTGCTGAGCTCAGCATACGTTGCTGGCCACTGCGATGCTGCTTCGAGGTTTCTTTCAAGTGCTTTGTGACCGTTCTGCTCCTTTAAATCGAAGTCAATAACGATGTGGTTTTCAGGCACCTTTACGAAATGTACCTTAGACGTGTCAATGTCTATTAGTTGGGTACTTACTTTTTCCCACTTCTTCTCAGGCACATCAGTTTCAGACGCCACTTGCGCAGGTTGATTGGCAAATTCCTTGTCAAATAATGACTCGGTTTCCTCCATGACCAGCGAAAATGAGGCTGAATCGTCTTTCTGCATCTTGAACTTCTCGGCATTGAACCCGCAGTAGAGGCTCCGTACACGTTCTCCATCTACCTCACCTCGATCCTTGAAGTCGTCGAAGTAGTTGCGGAGCTCCTCACGCATCTTGTACTGTGGTAGTGGACGGTCAATACCGTTTTCAGCGCAATATTCTTTGTACAGTAAATATGCTTTGCTCAAGGTTATGGAATCTTTGGCCTTGAACAGATCATAATATGCCTCTATGAAATTGAAGAAGACATCTGTCTGCAACATCATCTCAAGAGGTCTGTAATTGTTGTAATAATTCTTGCCCATCTCCAAATATACTCTTTGGCAATGAGCAGCTATGGCGCCGAGCTCGAATTCGATCTGGCTCATCAGCGTGTTATAGTGTCTTACCGGAATTCTCACCCCGGTAGGATGAACATCGATCAGCCTGCGTATGATCCCAGACTTTGCATCCGCAATCTTTACAGGCTGATTTGATCCGATGAACAGCATGGCGTCAGCACGAGATGTATAACTCGGCTTGTACTTCTCATTCATCGTCATCTGTTCATGAGCGATAATTGAATTCAGCCGAGTATTGTCGTCAATTCGCGACAAGTCACCATCATGCTGAATGGCGACTAATGGATTGTGTTTAAAAGCTTCCGTAGCAAATGTACTATCCCCACGACCCAAGGCCTTACCATCAAACGAAGTTGTGTATCCTTCAAACAACTTTTCGATGATATTGAGGATTGTCGATTTCCCGGAACCGGCAGGTCCATAAAATACAATGAACTTTTGAATCTTCTTAGAATCCCCTGCAACTATGGATCCGATTGCCCATTCGATCTTGGCCCGTTCTTCAACAGAATATAGAGTACCGACCAACTCTTCCCAAGCTGAAATATCACCTTCTTCCAAAGCATAAGACAAAGTACGACTTACGTAATCTTTCTTCCTTACTTTGTCATCGGCAAAGGTGATCTTGGTGTCCAACGAATGACTGTTATCACTGATCTGTGTTATGAATTTTTTGAACTGCGCCCAGACATTACTATTGAATGAACGCATCTTCTTTACTCGATAACGAATCCCAGTCTCTGAAAACAGTCTATCCGCTTCTTGTTGTAGTTCTTCGTCTACAAGCCGTTGTACATCATACTCATCACGAGACCATAAACCGCGTTGTTCATCCCATATGGCGTAAAAGCTTCGTCCTTGAATCATCAGATCCTGAGAACGACCTACCATGAAGTCAGGATATAACTCCATGGTGTGGTCTTTGGTTTCTCTGGTTAGGATCTGATAGAAGTCCACTCAGCTCCTTCATTGCTTGGTCCCTAGATAGGAATTTTTTCGTTGATATAAGCGTGCATCTGATACCAAAGCTCTACCTTGGTTTGATCCTCCTTTGTTTCATGAAGCGGGAAGAGACCGCCTTCACCATTTGGTGCATAAGTTCGCCATACAAAAGTTTCAAGAATGTCTTCAACTTGATTTTCTTTCCTAAATGAAATTGGATCAGGAAACTTGTTTAATTTGAGATTCTTGATGAATATCCACATCCATTCGTGACTTTCACCACTACTAACCCAAGCTGCCCGGCGGGAGAGAGCCACAAGTACCTCAAGGATTGAGACCCCGTTTTGAGGTAATGGATGACCCTCTCCCCAGAATTCCCGCCGAAGATCCCAAGCATCTCCAACACGATTATCATCATTGGGAATAAACCAGACAAATTCGCGACGGTGCATACATCGGAATAAGTCTTCGAACGTCCTATGAGTTCTACCGGTATCGATCTGAGCGATTAACCAGTCGAAATATCCTTCATTGAACAGTTTCGTCATCATCAAATCTACGGTTAGGACGTCGTCTAACGTCAGCCGAATGTCTGATAGTTGGATTGATCGTTTCAAAGTAACTTCCCCTGTCACGAACAACTTCGATGTCCATACCAAGCTCTTCATTACGAATATAAACGACGTTGGGGTCTTGTGAACCGTGACCCCATTTGCCCAGATTCCCAAGGCCAATGACTCTGTCCATATCATCGACAGTTGTGTCTCTTGAGTCCGACAACACATCATCCATCTCGTAATACGTGTATGTCGTTTGATCGTGGCTTAGGGGGTTTTCCCTGAACTCATCGATATGGATTATGTATGGAACGTCTTTA
>NZ_DATBBJ010000095.1:0-2963 GCF_036271055.1 Scandinavium sp.
CCGGAGCCAAGATGGGACCCGCCGACGCCGTTGCAACCCAGGTTACAGATGTCCTGCGTCAACGCTGTGAACGCATGTTTGAGCCATGACTGGCCAATTTGTTCGAACCGTTCGGTATTATCGGCGCCGCCGCTCATTCGATAGAGATTTTGCGGAATGACTGGATGATCCGTCTGCGGTAATGCGAACCAATCCAGATCGATGGTTCCCTGGTTGCAGGAAGTCGTTGCTACTGCAACGCCCACCTGCGTGCCTGCACTGCCAAACTGCGCCATCGCGGGCAAATCACCTACGATAACGTCGGGACCAGGTGTCGTCCCGGGATTCGGATTAGGCAGCGCAGGTAAGACCATCGACTTTGGTTCCCCATTGACCAGTTGCGTGACCTCAATCGGTTGCATCCGTGCGCTAACGGAGATTTTTCCAACGGCGGCATCAGCATCCGCGGGACGGCCGAGAGCCGCGGCAAACTCTTTTGACATCAGAAGCCGTCCACCTTGGACATCAAGTAATTGCCTCCTGGCATCGAAATAGTATTGATGTCCTTCGATTTTGAAAAACGTGAAGCCTGTTTTCGCGTCGCGCACAGCCATGTCGAATGCCGACTCGGCAGGGAGCTTTTCGACGACGAGCTGCTTGAGAGAGGCCGCCAACAATGAGGGGAGCAGGGAAACCGGCCGGCCCTGCGGGACTAGCGCGATCGAGCCTGACTCGGCGCCGCGCAGTTGGTCGTTGAAGACAAGAATGGAAAAAAACGAATTCGTCGCTGCTGCGAACTGTAACGCAGCAGGTCTCGTGATTAGGGCATTGCTTCCATTTAACCCGTTAAGGTCCACGTTCAGAGTGACGCTGCCGTTTGCGACAATCATTTTCTGAAGCGTGCCGGTGGATCCATCGGGAGCGTTTTGCCTGGGTTGCACTGCGTAATTCTCCGAGCTATTTCCAAAAAACAGAACTGACAGCAGCGCGAAGCCGGTAAGGGTTATCTTTGACATAATAGTGTGGATTCTCCTGCTTATCGTGAAGCTAGCGGAGATTAGGTCGTAATGTCTCTCACGTGCTCGCGATAGAAGCAAAAAAACATTTTTGGTAAAAAATCCTGCGACGCTCCAATCAGGTGGATCGTCTTCTCTAAAGGCGATGATAACCAATCGCCAAAGGCGCGGATATTAGACCGCAAGCCGCAGTGATGTTTGCCACGCTCCTTTACGGAGGACAACGCGTTCCACCAGTCCATCGTCGCCAGTTACGGGCGCGGCAGAGGAGTTGGGCGAGGCCTTGGCGACGGGTTTGACCTCGGTGTCGGGGTGGGCCGCGGAGTGGCGGTCGGTGTTGCTGTTGACGTGGCCGTCGGGGTCGCAGTCGCAGTTGCCGTAGCCGTTGCAGTAGGTGTTGGCGTTGGCGTCCCACCTGCCGGGGCCTGGATTGCAACCATCATCGGCGAACCTGTTTTGAAGAATCCCACCGTGGCATCGTCAGATTGCGGCGGCTGATCGGCATCGAACCGGAAGTTATACAATGTGCCCCAGCGAATCGCGTTCGCGTTCTGGTTCTGTGCAAACGTTTCGCTGTTCCAGGTAATGGAATCACTCGTCTGAGTAACAGTCCAAGGCATGCTACTGTAACCCTGGTTGTTAAACGTGCCGTCGTTTGCCCAGCCGGGCTGTTGAGGAGGAGCGTGAAAACTGATGTTGCTTACGTTAACCCCGGCGCTCAGGGGCACGCTGAAGGATTGAATTCCGCGGTCGAGGTTCATGTTAAACAGAGCATACTCATAATGCCATACGCCAGCACTGGGGTTGGTTACCTTGTAGCCCATAAACCAGGCACCATCATTTCCGGGATCAGGTTCAATCTGGTTCACCGTCGCTCCCGTACCTGCCCAAAACTGGATGGCAGGCTGCATACGCACAGTGTTAGAAACAGGTGTAAAGTTAAAAGTCGTAGGGCCGCCGCTGACAGTGAATTTACGATAGGAATAATTGTTAAACATGTTGCATTGGTCTGGATGCGACTGGCACCAGGTATACTCATGCGGGCTAATGTACGCGGCTTCGCCAAAATAGCTGGCTCCCGGATTTTGCGCCGGGATCAGATCACTCGTCTCCACCAGGATTCGGTGCGACACGCCATTGTGACTATGGCCGCTGTGATTATTGGCAGTCGACGGAAAAGAACCAGTGAAAGGGTTAATCCAGGCGCGCGAGCCGATGCTGCCTTGGTCACCATTCAGGCCTGAGGTGTACGGGTCAGAACAACCCGGGCACAGATGCGAACCTGTCTGGCAACCACTGGTGTTACAGGTGCCGCAAATGGACTCTTCCAACGCCAGGAAGGTGTGTTTCATCCATGACTGGCCAATTTGTTCAAAGCGTACGTCGTTGGTTGCGCCTCCACTCATGCGATAGAGGTTCTGTGGAACGACTGGATGATCAGTTTGAGGCAACGCAAACCAATCGACCGGCTGGTCGCCATTGTTGCAGGAGTCTGTCCCTATGGCCAAACCAACCTGAGTGCCCACGGCGGGATCAAATTGTGCTACGTCTTCGACATCTCCAACAATAACATCCGGACCTGGCACAAGATTAGGCACTCCGGGAGCCGCTGCATGTTGCATGGGAGGCAGGACCATCGATTTTGTTTCGCCCCTAACAAGCTGATCGATTTGGATCGGTTGCATCGCTGCGCCGATTGCAATTGTTCCGGCCAATGATCCAGCTTCTGATGGAATACCCAATGTCCTGGCAAACTCTTTTGATAGGAGAAGCCTGCCTCCATTGATGCTAAGCGACTGAGCTGTAGCATCGTAATCGTACTGGTGTCCTTCAACGTTGAAAAAAGTGAATCCTGTATTGCTATCGCGAACTGCAAGATCAAAGCCTTGACCGGAAGGGAGTTTTTCCAATGTCAGTCGCTTAAGGGAGGAGCGTAGTGCGACAGGCAGATTAGTGTAGCCGGGGGCG
>NZ_DATBBJ010000096.1:0-3237 GCF_036271055.1 Scandinavium sp.
TTTGTATGTGACTACTGCGGTGACGATTGGTGGGATTGACCCTAGCCCAAACGTTTGACTTGACAGCGAAACGTGGCACCATGTATCATGTGTGGTTCAAACACATTTGACATATGCCACGTCCAATGGGTGTGACGCCCCATTGCTGATGAGCATAGTCACCAACACTCACACAAGGAGTAGATGTCACATGGCATCAAGCACTGCAATCCAGGAGAGTCTGGCCAACATCGAGGTCGAGATCGACCGACTGTCAAAGGCGCGTGAGGCGCTCCTGGAACTGATCGACACCGAAGGTGACTCGGACGAGGTCGAGGAGACCCCGAAGCCCAAGTCCCGCGCACGTCGGTCCCGTGCCAAGTCAGACGACGACGCCGGCGATGACGAGGGCAAGACTGCCACTCGTCGGTCCCGCCGTATCGACAAGCGGACCGCTGACCGGAAGGCCTCTCGCAATGGCGAGAAGGGCGACGGCAAGGGGACCCGTAAGGACCAGATCATCGCACTGCTCGACGAGGGCATGAGCCCCCGCGACATTGCGGACGAGCTGGGTATTGCCACCAACTACGTGTACAACGTCAAGCGGGGCATGTAGGCGAAACGGGCAGGTAGGATCATACCTACTTGCTCGTCGGGTGAATTGACGCTCCACCCCTGATGAGCCTAGTCAACACACTCATACTCAAGGAGTTACAGCTTATGGAGGCAAGCGGTTCCACTTCCACAAGAAGGCGCGCGACCAAGGCGAGTGGCACAACCAGTGCCAAGGCGAAGGAAGGGCCTGAGAAGGTCCTGGACTTCGAACTCGACAAGGAGACGAAGGGCGCTGTCCGCTTCGCGGAAGTCCCAGCCAAGGGCGAAGAGGCCTACGTGCGCACGTTCTACATGCGCAAGGAGCTGTGGCAGGAACTGGGTGAGGCGGAGGATCTGGAACTCACCATCACCGCAGTCACCAAGTAGCATCGGCGAAACACATCCAGGGTAGGTCATACTGCCCTGGTTGTGTCCATGTGTAGTGACGAGCACATGCTGATGAAGCCTAGTCAACTCACACTCACACAAGGAGTAGCAGTGGCGAATAAGCAGGAGAAGATCGCCGCAGACATCCAGTACGAATGCTACAACCAAGGCCTCAAGGAGGCCAGTTCCCTTATTCGCCAAGTGTACGATAAGAAGAACGACGATATCGTGGACTTGGCACTTGAGAACTGGCCACTCAGTAAGGCCCAGGAAGTGGACAGGTTCCTCAACGACACCACCGATGAGGAGTACAAGAAGTTCATTGCCAACTTCATCGATGGCATGGAGGACGGTTTCAAACTGGCCCTCAAGCGCTGGTTGGACAGAGACCTCAAGCAGCGCGACCTATAAGCAGAAACGCATGGGACACTAACTGGTCCTGTGCGTCCGCACGTGTGACGAGCGTGCGCTGATGAAGCGTAGTCATACTCAACTAAGGGAGTTCACTCTGCCACGTGATAAGGAAGGCAAAACTTATTACATTCTGGAACATCCTCGCAAGGGGACTTGTGTCGGAACAGGGCAGAACGAGCCTGGAGATCGACCGTGGCCAAGGTTCACTTGGTTCACCAGTCGCAAAGGTCGAAAGGTAGTTCAATGGGACTCGCTCGCGGACATCATTGAGTTCGTTGAGCAACTTGGTAAAACCGACTGGCCAGGTGCCTGGCGTCTACGCATTCGCAAGGCCCCACGCTTCCACTGGAGGTGCTGGGACTGTGGCGGATGGATAGATGACCAGACCTTGCCATACGAACGAGGGCACAAGTCGGACTGCCCTACCTTGTCTGACAAGTAACTCACACTCAAGGTAGCAAGGAGGGAACCTGAAATACGCACTGGTCATAAAAGCATCGACCAAGGATGAAGCCATATGGGCTGCACTGGATCACGGAATAGAACTAATCCTAGTGGACAAACATCCCAAGCGAAGTGAGGTAATTGCTACTGCCAGAATCAGATCGGTCATTCGACTACAGCGTTGGTTGAATGAGGATATAGGCTATGAGCCTCCCTATCCACCAGGTTCACTCCTGCATTTCTCAAAGGTAACAAGACGAGGGTCGAGGAACCAAGACAATGGAGCATGACTACCCAAAGCTTTACGCACCGCGCCCATTGCCAAAGGTCATTGGTGCATCGGACGATGCACGGTGGCGAGGCGTTCACTGGGCGACCGGTCGGATTGACATGCTCCGAGTTCATGAAATGCAACAGGAGAGTAGAGCGCGTACAGCAGTAGATGTTGAAGCAGCAAGGGCATAAGTTTACAGCCTGTGAATGAGTCAAATCATTTGCAGGTCTTGCAGTACCCCACAACACTCAACTACAAGGAGTTACATGCCTAGCAAGCATGACCCGATCAAAGTAGCACTAGCAGACTTGGTATTTTCTGCAACCAGACACGCTCTCGAAGAGTTACCTGGTGTAGCAAAGGAGCCTGCCCATGAACCGTTGGAGGACTGTGTCTGCACCTTCGTTCCCATCAGTGACCTAGAAAGCCTGATACGAGTGAAGGGCAGTGGTAAGACCCAGTTCTACTCAATCAAAGTGCAGCAAGACGGTCCGCCACACTAATGCCACGTAATCCAACAGATGTGCTAATTCAGATGTTGAGGGCAGACAATGCGGACATTGAAGAAATTAGGACCGATGACTTAGGCCGACACTTTGTGCAGTGGGTAGAACGCACAGAGAAGGACAATGGTCCAGCTGGCATTTGGTTCTACGTCGATGAGATCAGTGTCAGAGTGGTGGTCGAGCACATAGGACACCCGGACAATGCCCCGCGGCGCTGAGGATGCCTACAAGCGCCTTGGTACCTGCATGGCACTAGCTGCTCGTGGTGCTACACCGGGTGAACGCGTAGCGGCAGTGGAAGCGATGAAGCGAATCATCAATGGCCTACCAGCTGAGCAGAGAGTTGCACTCAACGCAGCGCTTGAAGCACTGGTGCCCAGTCCTGATGGTCAACTTCGATATCGTCCACCACCACGACGCAAGAGTGGTACAAAGCGTGAGCAGATCATTAGTCTCCTCAACCAGGGCTACAAGCCCAAGAGGATCGCTGAGATGCTGAACATGAGACCTAACTATGTGTACCACGTCAAGGCAGAAATGAAACAGCAGTAACCCATGCTGATGCAGGAGTCACATCTTGCATTGGCCTTGGGTGGTGGATGTCCTTCCTAGCGTGAGGCATTCACCACCCTGTACTAA
>NZ_DATBBJ010000097.1:0-1747 GCF_036271055.1 Scandinavium sp.
GAAGAAATAAGGTAGGAGGAAGAGATGGAAACTTTAGCTCAACATCGCCATGCTCGTTCTTCTGCTCAGAAGGTTCGCCTTGTTGCTGACCTGATTCGCGGTAAGAAAGTGTCGCAGGCCCTGGACATCCTGACCTATACCAACAAGAAAGCTGCGGTATTGGTCAAGAAAGTACTGGAATCTGCCATTGCTAACGCTGAACACAACGATGGCGCTGACATTGACGATCTGAAAGTCGCGAAAATCTTCGTAGACGAAGGCCCTAGCATGAAGCGCATTATGCCTCGTGCAAAAGGTCGTGCAGATCGCATCCTGAAGCGCACCAGCCACATCACTGTGGTTGTGTCCGATCGCTGAGACTCTGGAGACTAGCAATGGGTCAGAAAGTACATCCTAATGGTATTCGCCTGGGTATTGTAAAACCTTGGAACTCTACCTGGTTTGCGAACACCAAAGAATTCGCTGACAACCTGGACAGCGATTTTAAAGTCCGCCAGTACCTGACTAAGGAACTGGCAAAAGCGTCCGTATCTCGTATCGTCATCGAGCGTCCGGCTAAGAGCATCCGTGTGACTATTCACACTGCTCGCCCGGGCATCGTTATCGGTAAGAAAGGCGAAGACGTAGAAAAACTGCGCAAGGTCGTAGCGGATATCGCTGGCGTTCCTGCACAGATCAACATCGCCGAAGTTCGTAAGCCTGAACTGGACGCAAAATTGGTTGCTGACAGCATCACTTCTCAGCTGGAACGTCGCGTTATGTTCCGTCGTGCTATGAAGCGTGCTGTACAGAACGCAATGCGTCTGGGCGCTAAAGGGATCAAAGTTGAAGTTAGCGGCCGTCTGGGCGGCGCGGAAATCGCACGTACCGAATGGTACCGCGAAGGTCGCGTACCGCTGCACACTCTGCGTGCTGACATTGACTACAACACCTCTGAAGCGCACACCACTTACGGTGTAATCGGCGTTAAGGTATGGATCTTCAAAGGCGAGATCCTGGGTGGTATGGCTGCTGTTGAACAACCGGAACCGGCTGCTCAACCTAAAAAGCAGCAGCGTAAAGGCCGTAAATAAGGAGCGTCGCTGATGTTACAACCAAAGCGTACAAAATTCCGTAAAGTGCACAAAGGCCGCAACCGTGGTCTGGCGCAGGGTACGGATGTTAGCTTCGGCACTTTCGGTCTGAAAGCTGTTGGCCGTGGTCGTCTGACTGCACGTCAGATCGAAGCAGCACGTCGTGCCATGACACGTGCAGTTAAGCGTCAGGGTAAGATCTGGATCCGTGTATTCCCGGACAAACCAATCACCGAGAAGCCGCTTGAAGTGCGTATGGGTAAAGGTAAAGGTAACGTAGAGTATTGGGTTGCCTTGATCCAACCAGGTAAAGTCCTGTACGAAATGGACGGTGTACCTGAAGAGCTTGCCCGTGAAGCATTCAAGCTGGCAGCAGCGAAACTGCCGATTAAAACCACCTTTGTAACTAAGACGGTGATGTAATGAAAGCAAAAGAGCTGCGTGAAAAGAGTGTTGAAGAGCTGAACACCGAGCTGCTGAATCTGCTGCGTGAGCAGTTCAACCTGCGTATGCAAGCGGCAAGTGGCCAGCTGCAACAGACTCACCTGCTGAAGCAAGTGCGTCGTGATGTTGCACGTGTTAAGACTTTACTGACTCAGAAGGCGGGTGCGTAATGACCGATAAAATCCGTACTCTGCAAGGTCGTGTTGTCAGCAATAAAATGGAGAAATCCA
>NZ_DATBBJ010000098.1:0-1554 GCF_036271055.1 Scandinavium sp.
CACCACCGGCGCGGCCACCGGAAACGGGTTCGTTGTATCGGGCTTCGGCGCCTGTACGGGAGTAGACACCCTGGACAGCGACACCGATGGGACTCACGTGCTGTACTTTAGTGTCAACTTCACCCAGCTCCTTAAAGCGACTTGGACCACTGGGTCACCGACCCTCACTGGGCCGTTTACGACGGGTGCGGCCATTTATTGATGTTTAATTGATTGAGGAACGCCGTATTGGTTGATCTTCTGCCAGAACTGCTCCCATCTGCTTTCTGTGAGTACGAGAGCCCGCAAGCTGAGGACGATTTGCGCGCCCTCCGGGGTCCAGCGCATTCCCGAGCAGCAAAGCCGTTGTTTAACCAATGTTTTGCACGCCGCCTCGGTAACGCCTGACCCGATGGGTATGCCATTTTCGATGCATTGGGCGTAGCGCATTTGGTGCAGATGATTGCTGAAATACGTTATGCAGTCCTGCAGATCCTTCTTTTGGTCAGGCTTCATCTTCGCGGTGATGACTTGCTCCAGGTCGCGAACAATCCGCGTTGCCGCATGATGCTTGTGCTTGAGATTGTGACATTGTTCGTCAAGCCATTGTTGACGTTCTGCTTCATTGCGGTGAATCGCCGATGCCGCACGCGCCAGGTACTGAGTGGCGTGATAGAAGTCCAGCACCTGCTCATCGATGTGGGGGCCAAGAAAATCCCAATTGGATTTTGCGCCATCCGCAATGCCGACGAAACGGACTTTCGGATATAGCGACTTTACATGCTCGATCTCACGCTGCATGCGGGCGAAAAACGTCTCTTTTCCGTACTCCGGCGCCGCCCCGAGATAGATCGTATGCAGACGCTCGCCATGCCTGTCATAGAGCGAAATGCTCCCCGTCATCGCTTCCCGCCACTTCTGATCGCAGATCAGCATGCAGGTGCCGTCAACTCCGATGCCGACCGTCGCGACCTTGCCGATCTCCGGCGTGGCGTAGCTCCAGCTTTCTTCCTTGGTTTGCACGACCGCCCCAACATGGGTGGCCAAATCCTGCAAACTCGCCTTCAGGCAGGGCCGGCCATGGTTCTGCTCCAGGTCTTCAACCACCTCGGCAGCAGCACCGCGCGCAAACTTATGCGAGACTATCTTGGCAAACCGTGGCGTCGCCTTTCTGATGATCCTTGCCCCCTCTTCCATTGGACAAAAGGTCTTGCCGCCTTCGGCAGGCTGATAAACATGACGCTCCACAGAAACCACCCCATAGGGGGTGTTGAAAACCTTCGGCAACTTGCCTTTCGAATACCATCTCGAACCACCCATCGTGATCGGATCGCCGTCCGCATCAAATCTCTTTAGTGCTTCAGCAGTCGCAACGTTGCCGACTGCGTTTACGGCCCCTAAAATTGCGTCCTCTACCTCTAGCATCCCGCCAGACAAGTCCACCGTCACTTCAATCCTGATCCGATCCCCATCCCGTCCCGAAACGATTGGCAGCATGACTTTCCCCCGCGAATTGACCAGCCGCCAATGCATCAATCTTAATGGTTAATTAAACATTACCTTCTGGCCGCACCC
>NZ_DATBBJ010000099.1:0-219227 GCF_036271055.1 Scandinavium sp.
AGGTTTTTTTTCGTCTGTAGGAAATGAGGATGAGAAGCTCCGGGGTAGGAGGTTCGACTCGAGCGCAGCGAGAGAACGTTGCTTCAGCAACGGCCCGAAGGGCGAGCCACGCAGTGGCGAGTGATCCTCTCTCGCCGACCACATTCGAAAAACCTGCTTTTTAAAGCAGGTTTTTTTTCGTCTGTAGTTTGTGATATTTGTTTTGCCGGGTGGCGGCGTTGCCTTAACTGTCCTACGTTGCTATCGTCTTTGTAGGCCCGCGCAAGCGAAGCGCCGCCGGGCATGAGCCTTGTCCCAAATTGCCTAAAAAGCCAACTCACCCCATTTCACGCCGCAAGTTAACCGTTTTGTGACATATTCCATTGTATTTTTTTATATTTGGTTAGCTATTTTCTTGCGTTTCTTATGGATAAGCTCAGCATTTTCACCTGTGCGTTTTAACGTTCACGCTATTAATCGCTCAGAATATCGCCATTTCGCAAGAAATTTTTAGCATTTAGCACAATTGTTAATCACTGGTTATTACGAAGTGTGAAGATGATTGTGCTGCTGTTAAGCGCGTAGCATAAATTTCCCTGCTGCAAATACCCACTTGAACTTTTTTTAATCTTTGTCTGCCAATTCTCACCGCTGATGTAAATCCCGGTTACCTGTATTGACGTTTGCACATTCTGTTGACAGATTGTACGGCATGAGGGGCATTTCAGGGAGGATCTGCGCTGCTACTCAATCGCACTCCTGAAAGGAATCTCTAACCCTTTTAACGCCTTCGGGCACTGCCGCACAGACCGTGTAAAAAACAAAAAAAGGCCTGGCGGAAAAACACAACAAACAAACATCACATTTGGAGCAGAATAATGAGTATTTCCTTGAAAAGGTCAGGGATGCTGAAGCTTGGTCTTAGCCTTGTGGCGTTGACTGTGGCGGCAAGTGTACAGGCCAAAACCCTGGTTTACTGTTCTGAAGGCTCGCCGGAAGGCTTTAACCCACAGCTGTTCACCTCTGGTACGACTTACGATGCCAGCTCCGTTCCAATTTATAACCGTCTGGTTGAATTCAAAACCGGCACCACGGAAATCATCCCGGGTCTGGCAGAGAAGTGGGACGTCAGCGCTGACGGTAAAACCTACACTTTCCACCTGCGTCAGGGTGTGAAATGGCAGGACAATAAAGATTTCAAACCAACTCGCGATCTGAACGCCGATGACATCGTGTTCTCGTTCGATCGTCAGAAGAATGACAAAAACCCGTTCCACAAAGTCTCTGGCGGCAGCTACGAATACTTTGAAGGCATGGGCCTGCCGGATCTGATCAGCGAAGTGAAGAAAGTGGACGATAACACCGTTCAGTTCGTGCTGACTCGCCCGGAAGCACCGTTCCTGGCTGACCTGGCAATGGACTTTGCGTCTATTCTGTCAAAAGAATACGCGGACAACATGCTGAAAGCCGGTACGCCGGAGAAAGTCGACCTGAACCCAATCGGTACAGGTCCATTCCAGCTGGTTCAGTACCAGAAAGACTCCCGTATTCTGTATAAGGCCTTCGCGGGCTACTGGGGCACCAAGCCGCAGATCGATCGTCTGGTGTTCTCTATCACGCCTGATGCGTCTGTGCGTTACGCCAAACTGCAGAAAAACGAATGCCAGGTGATGCCGTACCCGAACCCGGCTGACATCGCACGTATGAAGCAGGACAAAAACATCACCCTGCTGCAACAGGCGGGTCTGAACGTCGGTTACCTCTCCTTCAACACCGAGAAAAAGCCGCTGGATGAAGTCAAAGTTCGCCAGGCGCTGACCTATGCGGTGAATAAAGAAGCGATCATCAAAGCCGTTTATCAGGGCGCGGGCGTTGCTGCCAAGAACCTGATCCCACCAACCATGTGGGGCTATAACGACGATGTGAAGGACTACACATACGATCCAGAAAAAGCCAAAGCGCTGCTGAAAGAAGCGGGCCATGCAGATGGCTTCACTATCGATCTGTGGGCGATGCCGGTTCAGCGTCCGTACAACCCGAACGCTCGCCGTATGGCTGAGATGATTCAGGCTGACTGGGCGAAAGTGGGCGTGAAAGCTAACATCGTGACCTACGAGTGGGGCGAGTACCTGAAACGCGCCAAAGCAGGTGAGCATCAGTCTGTGATGATGGGCTGGACCGGCGACAATGGGGATCCGGATAACTTCTTCGCCACTCTGTTCAGCTGTGCGGCGGCGAAAGACGGTTCTAACTACTCTCGTTGGTGCTACAAGCCGTTTGAAGACCTGATCCAGCCAGCGCGTGCGGCTGAAGATCACAACAAGCGTGTTGAACTGTACAAACAGGCTCAGGTCGTGATGCATGATCAGGCTCCAGCGCTGATTATTGCTCACTCCACCGTGTATGAGCCGGTGCGTAAAGAAGTCAAAGGCTATGTGGTTGATCCATTGGGCAAACACCACTTCGAAAACGTCTCCATCGAATAATTAAAAATGAAAGGGGTACGTCAGTACCCCTATGCCAGGCGACGCTGCGTTTGCACGGGTCTACGTGAGTAGGCTGGTTCAGCGCAGCGCCACCCGGCAGTTGTGAGCAATACAGATGCACAGTTCCAGGCTGTGGATCTTGAGAGAGAATCCGGGTTATGTTTCAGTTCATCCTCCGACGTTTGGGATTAGTCATCCCGACCTTTATCGGTATCACCCTGCTGACCTTTGCCTTTGTCCATATGATCCCCGGTGACCCGGTGCTCATCATGGCCGGTGAGCGCGGTATATCCCCTGAGCGTCACGCAGAGCTTCTGGCTGCATTGGGTCTTGATAAGCCAATGTGGCAACAATACGTCCACTATGTCTGGGGCGTTCTTCATGGTGATTTGGGCATTTCACTCAAAAGCCGCCTACCGGTGTGGGACGAGTTTGTTCCGCGCTTTAAAGCCACGCTGGAACTCGGCGTTTGCGCCATGCTGTTCGCCATTGCCGTCGGTATTCCTGTCGGTGTCCTGGCTGCGGTCAAACGTGGCTCCATCTTCGATCACACCGCCGTTGGCCTCGCGCTGACCGGTTACTCGATGCCTATCTTCTGGTGGGGCATGATGATGATCATGCTGGTGTCGGTGCAGTGGAACCTCGCACCCGTTTCCGGGCGTATCAGCGATTCGGTGTTCCTTGATGACTCGATGCCATTAACCGGCTTTATGCTGATTGATACCGCCATTTGGGGCGAGCCGGGCGATTTCATTGATGCGTTAGCGCACATGGTCTTGCCTGCGGTGGTGCTTGGCACCATTCCATTGGCGGTGATTGTGCGTATGACCCGCTCGGCAATGCTCGAAGTGCTTGGCGAAGACTATATCCGTACCGCACGTGCGAAGGGTCTGACTCGTATGCGCGTGATCATTGTGCATGCGCTGCGTAACGCGATGTTGCCAGTGGTCACGGTTATCGGTTTGCAGGTCGGCACGCTGCTGGCAGGCGCAATCCTGACCGAGACTATCTTCTCCTGGCCGGGCCTTGGGCGCTGGCTGATTGATGCACTGCAACGCCGTGACTATCCGGTGGTGCAGGGTGGGGTCCTGCTGGTGGCGACGATGATCATCCTCGTTAACCTGCTGGTCGACCTGCTGTATGGCGTGGTGAACCCGCGTATTCGTCATAGGAAGTAAGGGGCCATCATGTCACAAGTCACTGAAAATAAAGTTGCTGCACCGGTGCCCATGACCCCGTTGCAGGAGTTCTGGCACTATTTCAAACGTAATAAAGGTGCGGTTGTCGGCCTGGTCTATGTGGTGGCGGTGATGATTATCGCTATCTTCGCGAATTTCCTCGCGCCGCATAACCCGGCGGAACAGTTCCGCGACACGCTGCTGGTCCCGCCATTCTGGCAGGACGGCGGCAGTCTGGCGCACCTGTTCGGTACGGACGATGTGGGCCGTGATGTACTGTCGCGCCTGATGTATGGCGCGCGTCTGTCGCTGCTGGTGGGTTGTCTGGTGGTCGTGCTGTCGCTGGTGCTGGGCGTTGTCCTTGGCCTGGTGGCGGGCTACTTCGGCGGCATCGTCGATAACATCATTATGCGTGTTGTCGATATCATGCTGGCCCTGCCGAGTTTACTGCTGGCGCTGGTGCTGGTGGCGATCTTCGGCCCGTCGATTGGTAACGCCGCGCTGGCGCTGACCTTCGTCGCCTTGCCGCACTACGTGCGTTTAACGCGTGCGGCGGTGCTGGTGGAAGTGAACCGCGATTACGTGACCGCTTCTCGCGTGGCGGGTGCGGGTGCGATGCGTCAGATGTTCGTTAATATTTTCCCAAACTGTCTTGCGCCGCTGATCGTTCAGGCGTCGCTTGGTTTCTCGAACGCCATTCTCGATATGGCCGCTCTTGGCTTCCTTGGCATGGGTGCGCAGCCGCCAACACCGGAGTGGGGCACCATGCTCTCCGACGTGTTGCAGTTCGCGCAAAGCGCCTGGTGGGTCGTGACCTTCCCGGGTCTCGCAATCCTGCTGACGGTGCTGGCATTTAACCTGATGGGCGACGGTCTGCGTGACGCGCTGGATCCCAAACTGAAGCAGTAAGAGGCACGAGATGGCGTTATTAAATGTAGATAAATTATCGGTGCACTTCGGTGACGAAGGCACCCCGTTTCGCGCCGTGGACCGCATCAGCTATAGCGTAAAGCAAGGCGAAGTGGTGGGCATCGTTGGGGAATCCGGTTCCGGTAAATCCGTCAGCTCGCTGGCGATTATGGGGCTGATTGATTACCCAGGCCGCGTGATGGCGGAAAAACTGGAGTTCAACGGTCGCGACCTGAAGCGCATTTCTGAGAAAGAGCGCCGCCAATTGGTGGGCGCAGAAGTGGCGATGATTTTCCAGGATCCGATGACCAGCCTGAACCCTTGCTACACCGTTGGTTTCCAGATAATGGAAGCGATTAAGGTGCATCAGGGCGGTAACAAGAAAACCCGTGTTCAGCGTGCGATCGATCTGCTGAATCTGGTGGGTATTCCTGACCCGGCTTCGCGTCTTGACGTTTATCCGCACCAGCTTTCCGGCGGGATGAGCCAGCGCGTGATGATCGCGATGGCGATTGCCTGTCGTCCGAAATTGCTGATTGCCGATGAACCGACGACCGCGCTGGATGTGACCATTCAGGCGCAGATCATCGAGCTGCTGCTGGAACTTCAGCAGAAAGAGAACATGGCGCTGGTGCTGATCACCCACGATCTGGCACTGGTGGCGGAAGCGGCACACAAAATCATCGTGATGTACGCAGGTCAGGTGGTGGAAACCGGTGCCGCGCAGGATATTTTCCGCGCGCCGCGCCATCCGTATACCCAGGCACTGCTGCGCGCGTTGCCGGAGTTTGCGCAGGATAAAGCGCGTCTGGCTTCGCTGCCGGGTGTGGTGCCAGGCAAGTACGACCGTCCTAACGGTTGTCTGCTCAACCCGCGCTGCCCGTATGCCAGCGATAAATGTCGCACTGAAGAACCTGAACTGAATACCGTCGATGGCGGTCGTCAGTCCAAATGCCATTACCCCCTCGATGATGCCGGGAGGCCGACACTATGAGTACGCATGAGGCCACCTCGCGACAGCCGTTGTTGCAGGCTATCGATCTGAAAAAACACTACCCGGTGAAGAAGGGCATTTTTGCCCCTGAGCGCCTGGTGAAGGCGCTGGATGGCGTATCGTTTGACCTCGAGCGCGGTAAAACGCTGGCGGTGGTGGGCGAATCCGGCTGTGGGAAATCCACGCTGGGCCGTCTGCTGACGATGATCGAAGTTCCGACTGGCGGCGAGCTATATTATCAGGGGCAGGATCTGCTCAAGCCTGATCCTGCGGCAGAAAAGCTGCGTCGTCAGAAAATCCAGATCGTGTTCCAGAACCCGTACGGTTCTCTGAACCCGCGCAAGAAAGTCAGCCAGATTCTGGAAGAGCCGCTGCAAATCAACACCACGTTGAGCAAAGCGGAGCGCCGGGAAAAAGTGCTGGAGATGATGGCGAAAGTCGGCCTGAAAACCGAACACTATGACCGCTATCCGCACATGTTCTCCGGCGGCCAGCGCCAGCGTATCGCCATCGCCCGTGGTTTGATGCTTGACCCGGATGTGGTGATTGCCGATGAACCCGTTTCTGCGCTCGACGTGTCCGTGCGCGCGCAGGTACTGAACCTGATGATGGATTTGCAGCAGGAAATGGGGCTGTCGTACGTGTTTATCTCGCACGATTTGTCGGTGGTCGAACACATCGCCGATGAAGTGATGGTGATGTATCTGGGACGCTGCGTGGAGAAGGGCACCAAAGAGCAGATTTTCAACAACCCGCGCCATCCCTACACCCAGGCACTGCTTTCCGCGACGCCGCGCCTGAATCCGGATGACCGTCGTGAGCGTATTAAGCTGACGGGCGAGCTGCCTAGCCCACTGAATCCACCGCCGGGCTGTGCGTTTAACGCCCGCTGCCGTCGTCGCTTTGGCCCTTGCACGCAGTTGCAGCCACAGTTAAAAGACTACGGCGGCCAGCTGGTCGCGTGTTTTGCAGTCGACCAGGATGAAAACGGCGAGAAGCCGTTGGCTTGATCGGAATGCGTGGGTTTTAACCTGAACCGGAGCCTTGGCTCCGGTTTTTTATGCCCTTTAAAACAGTACTGATAATGAATGAGTAAATGTAACTATAAATTTCAGATAATGTAAAAAAATTTCAAAGGCAAGAATTCACCCAAAAGCATTAGGCCATGAATTTAGCGTATGGCACTTCACTATATTGCGCTTCGAAGGCCCGCCAGTACGTTCTATGGCTTAGTTATAGTAGATCTAGCAGGAAACACCGTCATTATTTTTGGATGAAAAAAAAATAGTCGTGGTTCAGGTAATATGAAAACATTGCGCTAAATAAACCAGCGCTTATTAAACGATGAACTCTTGCTTAATAGTTGCATATGGAAATTAATGGATTATTCAGCTAAGTGCTCGCACTTATACAAAATACACTATGCTGTAGTTGGATGGATACGTTATAAAACAGCAAGTTATTGACGTAATACTTTTGTGAATCATGGGGTTACTATGAATCATTATGATGATTTGCAGCGGTTTAAGGACAAAACACGCACGCAAAGCCTCGATTTTAAGGATCTTTCTGCTCAAAACGCCGCGAGCGAACGTGGTGATTGGGCTATTCTCGATCAGCTTTCCCCTCCTGCAGAGAAAGAAACCACTCTCGCAATGGGTGGCTCAGTGTCGCAGATTGTTCCCCAGCCTGTGGCGGCTGATGCTTTTACTGCACATGACTTGCCACCGGTTAAGGCGACGCCCCCTGGCGATGCCATCCATGAATCGCATGCAACCTCTATTATGCAAAGCGTTTCCTCCCAGATGGCGCCGAAAGTGGCACCCGTGCCGGAAGAAGCGCCAATAGCCAAGCCCGAACCGGTTGTTCAGGCCGTCGCTCCACAGGCTGAGCCGACTCTGGCACCTGCTCCACGTCCACAAAAACCGGTTACCCCGGACGCGGTGAATTATTCCCGACTCTTTGCGCCAAAACCCGCCAATATTCCGGTGAAAGCAGAGAAAGAAGAAAAAGATCAGCCCTTAAAATCATTGCTCGAAAGGATTTCTTCATGCCGCTAATTTGCGTCTGTTCTCCTAAAGGCGGCGTGGGAAAAACCACCCTCGCGGCTAACCTGACTCACGCTCTCGCGCGCGCAGGCAGTAAAGTGCTGGCGCTCGATTTTGATGTGCAGAACGCGCTGCGTCTGCACTTTGGTGTACCGCTTTCCGATGAGCGCGGCTACGTCGCCAAATCGTCTGATTCTTACGACTGGAGTCAGTATGTGCTCGGCGCGGGTAGCAATATGTTTGTACTGCCTTACGGTGAAGTGACCGAGCAGCAGCGTGTTGATTTCGAAGATAAATTAATGCATGACGAACATTTTCTCAGCCGTGGGCTGGGTACGCTGCTCAACTATCCGGGGTTGATTATTGTCGCCGATTTCCCGCCGGGCCCGTCTGCGGCCCTCAAAGCCATGACTCCGCTTGCCGATATTCATTTAGTGACGCTGATGTCTGACACTGCTTCGATGTCGCTTTTGCCGCACGTGGAAAATAACCGCCTGACAGGCGAGGCGCTGAACCACAAACACGGTCATTTCTTCGTTGTGAATCAAAGCGATAGCCGTCGCCAGATCAGCCGTGATGTCACCGGGTTTATGGAAGAAAGACTGGGTGAACAGCTGCTTGGCATTATCCATCGTGACGAAAGCGTGATCGAGGCTAACGCCTCACAAAAATCTATATTCGAGTTTAGCCCGGCCTCTGCCGCGGCTTTTGACATCGAAATTATTGCAAAAAAGGTCGCCGCGAAACTGGGCGTCAAAGTTGGGGACGGCACGGTACATAACATGCCACGCATGTCCGGGCTTTAATACATTCAGGGCCGCTTATGAAAAAGTTATCTTTCTGGTTGCTGGTTTTGCTGCTGGCACCGGTAGCAATTCTTGTGATTGCCACCCCCATGGACAGCCAAAAACAGTCTATTTTCGGTTTGCTGAGCGTCGGCATCCTGTTCCTGATGGGATTCAGTAAACGCCGCAGTATCTCGGTGATTATGGTGGTGACATCGTTATTGATGTCTACCCGATATATGTATTTCCGCCTAACGCAAACGTTGCATTTTAATTCTGAAATAGAGGCCATCCTCGGTACAGGGTTATTTCTGGCGGAAGTCTATATTTGGGTGATGCTGCTGCTGAACTATTTGCAGACCGTCTGGCCGCTCAATCGCGATATTACGCCGCTGCCTGATGATATGTCGTTGTGGCCGACGGTTGATGTCTATATCCCGAGCTATAACGAACCGCTGGAAGTGGTGCGCGACACCGTGCTGGCGGCGCAGTGCATCGATTACCCGAAAGATAAAATCAAAATCTATCTGCTCGATGACGGTAAACGTAACGAATTCGCCGTGTTTGCCGCCGATGTCGGCGTGGGTTATATCACCCGTAACGACAATAGCCATGCAAAAGCCGGTAACCTCAACCATGCGATGAAGCTCACCAAAGGCGAGCTTATTTGTGTCTTCGACTGTGATCACGTGGCAACGCGTATTTTCCTGCAGGCCACCGTCGGTGGTTTCCTGAAAGACCCGAAACTGGCGCTGGTGCAGACCCCACACTATTTCTACTCACCAGATCCGTTCGAGCGTAACCTCTCTGTAGGCCGCGATATTCCTAACGAAGGGATGCTGTTCTACGGCCCGATTCAGCGCGGCAACGACAACTGGAACGCGACCTTCTTCTGCGGCTCTTGTGCGGTTATCCGCCGTAGCGCGCTGGAAGAGATTGGTGGTTTTGCGGTTGAAACGGTGACAGAAGATGCGCACACGGCGCTGAAAATGCAGCGTCTTGGCTGGAAATCGGCGTTTATCGATATTCCACTGGCAGCGGGCCTTGCGACAGAGCGTCTGGTGCTGCACGTTATCCAGCGTACCCGTTGGGCACGTGGTATGACACAGATTTTCCGTATGGATAACCCGCTGTTTGGCCGTGGGCTGACCTTCCAGCAGCGCCTGTGTTATCTCAGCGCGATGATGTATTACCAGTTTGCGCTGCCGCGTGTGGTGTTTGTCACCGCACCGTTGGCCTACCTGCTGTTTAACCTCAACATCATTCACTCTTCGGCAAGTTTGATTGTCTCTTATGCTTTGCCGCACCTGTTCCTGGCTATTTATGTCGGTTCGCGAATGAACGGGCGCTATCGCTACAGCTTCTGGGGTGAAATCTACGATATCGTACTGGCGTTCCACCTGGTGCTGCCGACGCTTATCACCATGATTTTCCCGAAACGCGGCAAGTTCAACGTGACCGATAAAGGCCAGTTACTCGACGAGGATTACTTTGATTTCGCCGTAGTACGTCCGCATTTGATCGTGGCGTTCCTGCTTGGTGTGGGCGTGATCGTCGGTATCATCCGGGCCAGCGGCTTTAACTTCTTTGGCTCAGACCCAAGGGTTATCGCACTCAACGTCGGTTGGGGAGCGTACAGCCTGATCTTCCTGCTTGCCGCCATCGCGGTGGCGCGTGAAACCAAACAGACCCGTAAAACGATTCGTATTGACGTGGATATCCCTGTCCTCATTCACTATGCCAGTGGCATTGTGTCGCGCAGCAAAACCGCCGATCTGTCGATGGGCGGCTGCCGTATTGAGGTTGTCGACGAACGTCATTTGAACGATGAGATTGAAGAAGTGGAGCTGATTCTGGAGTCAGGCGCTATTTCGATTCCGGCCAAAATGATTGCGACCGATGAGCGCTATATTCGCCTGATGTTTGAAGAGAATATTCCGCTGGCTCGCCGTCGTGAACTGGTTCGTGTCGTGTTGTCCCGTGCCGATGCGTGGATCCAACCACCACGTCCGCAAGATAAGCCGCTTCGCTCATTCGTGACTATTTTGCGCTGTGTGTTTGAACTGTTCTGGTTAACCTGGAAATCGCGTAGGGAAAATCGCCGTCTGCGTGCGGCGATGGCAAAAGAGGAAGGCCGCGTATGAAACGAATTACGACGCTAGCGCTGCTGATGAGCACACTGCTGGCGCCTTCGCTGAACGCGGAAGAGCCCGCTAGCGATACAACGCCTGCGATGAGTTTCCCGTCGCCGATTGCTGACGACATGGCGGCCTCAGACGCTGCTGCACCAGCAGAACAGGATAGCACAACGCCGCCAGCCCCGGATGCCAGTGGTGCAGCGACACCAGATACCACTGAGGCTCCGGCTGCAAATTCGCCAGAAAGTGATGCGACCGATACGCCGCCTGCAAACATTGACCCGACAGACAGCGTGCCTCCACCGGCAATGCCTCCTGTCACCGATGACACCACGCCGCCGGTTAGCGGTCTGGTGCCGTCGATGGTCAGCGGTCTGAATCTGTCGCAAATGGGGATGCCGGAAGGGATTATCCTCAGCGGCGGTCAGCTTCAGGGCGGGGCTGATTTCACGCTACCAGGCGATCAGGTCGTAACGGCTGCACAACTGACGCTGGATGTGAAAGTATCGCCAGAAATGGCAACCCGTAATGCCACGCTGCAACTGATGCTCAACGGCCAACCGCTGGGTACTGTGCCGCTGGGCGCGGCAGAAAACGACATTTCTCATTATCAGCTCGACATTCCTGCGGCGCTGATGGTCTCGAGCAACAACCTGAGCTTTAAGATTAACGATGGCGATGCCCGGCAGTGTCAGCGTGATCTGACGGACAAATACCGCGTCGTTATCCTGCCGACCTCTCGTTTCAACTGGGAAGGGCAGCAGCTGGATATCGGTTCCGATCTGAGCCATTTCCCGCGCCCCTTCTTCGACAGTATGCAGATGACGCCTGCGGGTGTGTCGGTGAGCTTCCCGGCGCGTATCAGTGCGGATACCGTCAGCGCTGCGGCCGTTGTGTCGTCGTGGTTGGGTATTCAGGCCGATTATCGCGGTATCTCCTTTGAGGCGCTGCATGACCGCCTGCCGGACAAACACGGGATCGTGATTGGTCATCCGGGCGAACAAGTGGGCGGTTTAACGCTGCCGCAAACCACGAAGCCGCTGCTGAAAATCATTCCTAACCCGGCGAACCCGGTTTACAAGCTGCTGCTGATTGTCGGTAAAGATGATGCCGCGTTGCGTGCGGCGGCCTGGCGTTTGACGCGTGGCGACTTTGCGGTGCAAACCGCCAGTAGTGAAGTGGATTCACAGGCAATCCCTGCCAGCCGTCCTTACGATGCTCCGCGTTGGATCCCAACCGATCACCCGGTGAAAATCAGCGATCTGATCCGTAAAGATCAAAGCACAACCGTGAGTGGCGTGTGGCATGAACCCCTGCGCGTAGCGTTCCGTGCAGCGCCGGACCTTTATCTGTGGGACGGCGAGACCATTCCATTGCAGATTGGCTATCGTTTCCCGTCGGAAAACTGGATTGATGAACAGAAATCGCGGCTTAGCATCACGCTGAACAACACGTTCCTCAGTAATTTGCCGATGAACAAACAGGGGATCCTCGAATCGCTGTGGCACAAGCTCGGTGGCGATGCCCGTCAGGAACGCGTCACCATCCCGCTCGAACCGTACCTGATTTACGGCGACAACCAGATGTCGATGTATTTTGACGTGGTGCCGAAAGACAACGCGCCGTGCAGCGTGCTGTTGAACAACAATATCAAGAGCCGTATCACCGACGACTCATGGATTGATTTGAGCCGCACGCGTCACTTCTCGCTGCTGCCAAACCTCTCTTATTTCGTGGGTGCCTCTTTCCCGTTCACCCGTCTGGCGGACTTCTCGCAGACGGTCCTGTTGCTGCCGGAAAAACCGTCGGAAATGCAGGTCGCGACAATGCTGAACATGACCGCGCGTTCCGGTAATGCGACGGGCACGGCGCTGGGGAACAACCGCGTTGTAATGGGGATTCCGTCTGGTGGCGCCAACCTTGAGTTCTTGCGTCAACGTGATGTGCTGGCGGTCAGCGGTCTCGACCAGAAGCAATTCAACCAGGGGCTGCTGGCAAATTCACCGTACAGTCTGACAGACAACACGTTGGGTGTGCGCAGTGCGACGACGTGGCAAAAAATGCAGCGCTGGATAGTAGGCGACTGGACGGCTGATGGCGTCGATGCGGATCGCTATCTCTCTTCGAACAGTGCCTGGCGTGGTTTTGTCAGCTATCGCTCGCCGTGGAACAGTGATCGTCTGGTGGTCGCCGCCTTGGGTAGCAGCGATGATCAGCTCGCTCGTTTGTATAACGACCTGAATTCCCCACGCATCAACGCCGGGATCCGTGGTGATACTTCGATCATCACCAATGAAAACACTGTGCGCAGTTTCCGCGTCAGCACGCAGTTCCCAAGCGGGCAAATGCCGTGGTACATGATGGCTATTTGGTATGCCAACCAGCACTCTGGGCTGCTGGCGATCCTGGGGCTGATTGCCACTTCGATTATCGGCCTGGCATTAACGTCGATGTTCAAACGACATGCCCGTAAGCGCCTGAATCCGGGGGAAGATAAATGAAAAGAACCACCCCAATGAAGACCCCTAAACTGCGCAGACTTTCCAGCCTGTGCCTTTCAGGCATGCTGGCACTGGGCGCAATGGACAGCGCCCAGGCGGCGGGCAACGACGCGGCCATGAAAGCGTTGTTCGACCAGGCCCAGTACTGGCATGAGAAATCGCACGACGATTTGGCGATGGAATCGCTGAAGAAAGTGCTGATGGTTGACCCGAATAATACCCAGGCGTTGTATCTGCTGGCGCTGTGGAATCAACAAGGCGGCAATATGCAGGCCTCCGCGCAGTGGCGCGAGCGGCTGGCGAAAGCCTCGCCGGGCGATAACAGCTTACAGGAGCTGGATAACGCCCGAAAAATGTCGAAGGTCCCGCAGGGGCAACTGAACCTGGCGCGGCAGCAGGCACGCAGCGGCAACATTCCGGCGGCGCTGACCACCTGGCGCGGCATGTTCAACGGCGATCAGCCGCCTCAGGCGCTGGCCTCTGAATACTACACAACCATGGCTAGCGATAAATCGCTCTATCCGCAAGCGGTGAGCGAACTGCGTAGCTATGTGGCACAGCATCCGCAAGATAACGCCAGCCGTGTGGCACTCGGAAAGGTGCTGACCTGGCGAGAAGATTCGCGTCGTGAAGGCATTGAAATGCTGGAACCGATGGCGAGTGGCAACAAAGAAGCCAACGCCGGGTTGCGTCAGGCATTGTTGTGGCTCGGGCCGCAGTCGGGTGATGATAAATATTATAACAACTGGATGCAGCGTAATCCGCAGGACAGCGCGGTGCAGGCGTATTACCGCGAACACGTCGGCGGACTGGCGAAAGGCCAGGGTTATACCGATCTGAACAGTGGCAATACCAGCGGAGCCAAACAGCAGTTTGAGCAGGTTTTGCAAACCAACCCGCAAGATGCCGACGCGCTGGCGGGAATGGGTTATATCGCCCAGCGTAGCGGAGATTATCAGGCCGCAGCGCAGTATCTGAATCGTGCGGCAGCGCTCGGCGGCGAGGCTTCGGCTACGCGTCGCGAGCAGGCGGCGGATGCACAGTTTTACGGTCAGTTAGCGCAGGCGCAGTCGGCGTATAAACAAGGCAATGTTAGCCAGGCGCTGGCGCTGTCGGCTCCTCTTGCACAGCAAAGCGGTACGCGTGGCACGGCAGCGAAACTGTTCCGCGCTGACGTGCTTCGTCACAACAAAGATTATCCGCAAGCCGAGCAGACCTTGCGTTCGTTGTTAAACGATCAGCCACAGAATGCGTCCGCGCGAGAAAACCTCTATTACGTTCTGCGCGATCAGAACAAAACCGAAGAAGCCCAGACTGTACTGCGTACGCTGCCTGCCAGTTTGCAGGCCAAGCTGCAACCGAAAGTGGTCAGCGGCACACCTGGTGACGGCGTTCGTCGTCAGGCGCAGCAGATGGTGGCGAACGGTGATACTCAGCAAGCCATTACCACGTTACAACAGGGTGTGGCGCGTTATCCGGACGATCCGTGGATGCGTCTTGATCTTGCGCGTTTGCTGCAAAAATCCGGCAACAGCGGAGAAGCGGCATCGGTGATGGCGACGGCTTATCGTCCCGGCGCCAGTGCAAATTCATTGTACTCCGCAGCACTCTTTGCCAGCGAAAACGGCGCATGGCAGCAGTCGCAGACGCTGCTCTCACGTATTCCGGCCTCCAGCCAAACCTCGCAAATGCGCGATTTGCGCCAGCGGGTGAACTACAACCTGCAACTGGCAACCGCGCAAGGCTATCTGGCGCAAGGCAATAACGTTGCTGCGGCAAATACGCTGAAAGCGCTGTCAGCCACACCGCCTAAAGATCCGGCTGATGTCGGGAAACTGGCGCGGATGCTGGCAGACAGCGGTGATATGAATACTGCCGTTGCGCTGGTGCGCAATAACATTAGCAGCGGCGTGAAGGGGAACGTGGGTGATTATGCCGATCAGGTGACGGTGCTGAATCAGGCCGGTCTGACCCGTGAAGCGCAAAGTCTGTTGTCGAACCCAACGCTTCAGGCTGGAAGCACGCCAACGCAACTGGCGAGTATTCGCAACGGATACGTGATCAACGAAGCCGATCGTCTGCGCGCGCAGGGCAACTATGCTGGCGCGTATGACAAGCTGATTGGTGCAATGCAAAACGATCCGCAGAATACCGATTTGATGTTCGCGATGGCGCGTCTGTACCAGACCGGCAAAATGAACAAAGAAGCGGGGGTGGTTTACGACTACCTGATGACCCGTGATACGCCAACACAGGACGCACGTTCCGGCGCGATTGACGTCGCGCTGTCGGAAGGCGATAACGACCGCGCCGCCGATTTGGCGCACGGTCTGCGTAACGATAACAGCCCGGACCGCTTACTGCTGCTGGCGCGTGTTGAAGAAGCGCAGGGTAATCACCAACAGGCGATGACGTATTTGCGCAGCGCGCGCGGCAAGCTGGTGGGACTCGAATCCTCGAACACCGCACAGACGCCAACCGTTGGCGGATTGCTGATGTCGGATAACCCGTTTATTGGCACCTCGAAAACACCAGCCCCGACACGCACCGCTTCAACTTACGGCACGACGCTGCCGTGGCAGATTGGGCAAGTGGCCGCCGATCCAGGTACAGCGCTGCCGGGCACCGAACGAACGGATCTCCCGGCTGATACAGCGCAAAGTCGCACGTTACGTCAGGTTGATACCATGATGCAGCAGCTGCAAGAGAAAACCGGAACCTGGCTACAGGCGGGTATGCAGATGCGCAGCCGTGATGGCGAATCGGGGACCAGTAAACTCACCGAAATGAAAGCGCCGCTCACCTGGTCGTCATCCCCGTTTGGCGATTCCCGCTTTGACTTTACCGTCACGCCAGTGTCGTTAAGTGCGGGTAGCACATCGGGTGACGCCTGGCGTCGTTACGGTTCTAACCCGCTGTCGAACGCCGTATCCAACATTACCTCTACCGCGACGGCTGAACAAAAAGCGATTGCGGGTATGAATGCCGTCGAAAGGGCCGCTTATTTCGCGGCAAATCCAGGGGCTGCCGCATTGGCGGGGTTAGGTCCGATTGACCCGTCGGATCTGAACCCGACGACCAGCACCGGGATGGAGAATCTGGCGAAGCTTGGTCAGTATGACAGCGGCCAGGTTGCCTCTTACATTGCCGCTTCAAATCTGAAACCGAACGTTGATGAAGCGGGTGATGTGTCGACCGATTCGCAGAAAGCCAGCGGTGTTGAATTGAGCATGGCGTTGAGTGGCGATGACTACAAAGTAGACATTGGCAGCACCCCACTGGGGCAAGATCTCAACACTCTGGTTGGCGGCGTGAAGTGGTCGCCGAAGCTGACCAACTATCTGTCGCTGATCTTTACCGGTGAACGTCGTTCGATTACCGACAGCCTGCTTTCTTATGTCGGGCTGAAAGATTCCTACTCGGGTAAAACCTGGGGCCAGGTGACGAAAAACGGCGGTACGGTCCAACTGAGCTATGACGATGGCGATGCTGGTTTCTATGTGGGGGCAGGTGGCTACAGCTATCTCGGTGAAAACGTTGAAAGCAACACCAGCTTTAACGCCAATGCCGGGGTGTATCTGCGTCCTTATCATGATGAATACCAGACGCTGCAGACTGGGATCAGCATGAGTTACATGGACTACTCGAAAAACCTGAGCCAGTTCACCTTTGGTCAGGGCGGCTATTTCAGCCCGCAGAACTATGTCAGCGTGTCGCTGCCGGTAGATCTGACGGAGAAATACAACAACTGGACAATGAAACTGGGCGGCGCAGTCGGCTATCAATCCTACAACCAGGATGACAGTCCGTACTTCCCAACGGAATCAGGCTGGCAGCAGTCGCTGGAGACCGCTGTGTCGAATGGTTTCGCGAAAGAGGCGTACTACAAGGGCACTTCCACGAATGGCATCGGTTATACCCTTCGTGCGGGTGCGGATTATAAGGTCAATAATCAGATGACCATTGGCGGCCAGGTGGGGTATGACACCTTTGGTGATTACAACGAAAGCACCGCCGCGCTCTACTTCCGTTACATGTTGGGAGACAAATAAAATGACGGATAACACCGCTTCCGCCGCGTTGGCGTGGTTTCAGCAACAACAAACGCCTGCGGGCTGGTTTGATCTCCTGACCATTATGGTTGATGGCATGGTGCGTAATGCGGGCGAAGTTGAGAGTCAGCCCTTTTTACATCAGATGGGTCAACGGCTGGGAGACGCCTGGCCGCTGCCGGAATCCGAGACACTCGGCCAACTGGAAGAGAACATTAATCGCTTTCTGACACTGTTCCAGTGGGGCGTCATCACACTGCATACCGCTGAAAATGGACTGATGATCCGGCATCAGGCGCTGCCGGTGGGCCGCGATGCTGAGCAGCAGATGCGCTGGTGCAATGCATTTTGTACGATACTGGAAGGATTATACTCCCGTTGGCTGCAAGCGCAGGGTGGCGGCGAGCATGTGATGCTGCAGCGGGAGCAACTCTATTCCATTTCCGACGTGCAGTTCCGCTATTACCATCCATAAAAGAGTAACGCTATGCTAGTGCGAATGTTAATCGCCATGTCCGTCCTGTTTTCTACGTTTGCCCACGCAGGTGCGTGGGAGAACTATAAGTCTCGTTTCGTGATGCCTGATGGGCGCGTGGTGGATACCGGTAACGGCAATATCTCCCACACCGAAGGACAGGGTTTTGCCATGTTAATGGCAGTCAGCCTCAATGATCGCCAGACCTTCGATAAGCTCTGGAAGTGGACCGAATCGACGCTGAAAAACAAAGACACTGGCCTGTTTTATTGGCGCTATAACCCTGTTGCGCCCAATCCGATTGCCGATAAAAATGATGCCACTGACGGTGACATGATGATTGCCTGGGCGTTGCTGAAAGCGCAGAAGCAATGGCGGGATAACAGCTATGGCACCGCATCGGATAACATCACCAGTGCGTTGTTGAAGCACACGGTTATCACCTACGCAGGCTATAAGGTGATGCTGCCGGGAGCGAACGGCTTTAATCTCAACAGCCGGATTAACCTTAACCCTTCCTACTTTATTTTCCCTGCATGGCAGGCGTTTGCCGACCGTAGTCATCTGGTTGTGTGGCGTGATCTGCTGCGCGATGGGAAAAAGTTGGTCGGTAAAATGGGTTGGGGCAATGCCAATTTACCGACAGACTGGGTCGCACTGAGCGCTGACGGTAAACTGAAACCTGCCGATGAATGGAAACCGCGCACCAGCTATGACGCGATTCGTATTCCGCTGTATATCCGCTGGCAGGAACCGCAGAGTCCATTACTTGCGCCGTGGAAAGCCTGGTGGCAGAAATACCCGCGCGAGAAAACCCCTGCGTGGGTCAATGTGTTGACCAATGAAACCTCGCCTTACCCAATGAATGGTGGTCTGATGGCCGTTCGCGATTTTACGCTGGGCGACAATCCCGGCGAACCGCAAATCACCGTGCAAGACGATTATTATTCCGCGAGCCTCAAAATGCTGACCTGGCTCGCCGAGCGCGATATCACGCAGTAACCCTTCTTTTTTGCGAGGCGCTTTCAGGAAATGAAACGGACATCCTTCAGGTGTCCGTTTTCGTATTTCGCGCGGCTGTTAAAAAGTCTATTTTGTGTGCAACGCTCTTCGCGACAGAAGTTATACTGAGTTATATTCAGTTTAACGCATCATCACGGGGGTTCTATGTATAACACTACATTTCGCAAAGTAGGCGGTTCAGTCATGATGGCTATTCCCCCCGCGCTGCTGGAAGCGCTTAATATCCAGCCCGGCGATAGCGCCGTATTAATGGCCGTGGATGGCCAACTGGTTGCTTGCCCCACGCCCAAGGAGATTCGGCGTCGCAGTAAATATTTACTCTCAGATCTACTCGATGAGACAGATTACCCGTTAGACGACTCGGAACGAGAGTGGGTTGATGCGCCAGTGAAAGGGCGTGAAATTCTATGAGGCAGGGTGAGATTTGGTTATGCAACATGGAGCCTGTTGCGGGTCATGAGCAAGGAGGGAAACGCCCGGTGCTGATTATTTCCTCCGATGTTTTTAACTCGCGAACGGGATTGCCGGTTGTCTTTCCCATCACGCAGGGCGGAGGGTTCGCAAGGCGAAGAGGATTCGCTTTTGAACTGCCCGAGGGTGGAAAAATATCCGGCGTCATTCGCTGCGATCAGCCACGCACGCTTGATCTTGAAGCCAGAGAGGCGATTTGTGTGGGTCGCATTGATGGACCAACGTTAAGTGAAGTGCTGGAAAGGTATTACGCTATCGTGGAGTAAAAATGGAATAAAAAACCCGCTGCGAGAGCGGGTTTTTTGTGGCTGATGATTACTGCGGGTAAGGCACCCAATCGCCGCCGTTAAGCCGCACGTATGGTTTGTCCTGGTACTGAATCACCACCGCATTGGAGTTTTCAGATACAGGCGCGGTTTGCGGCAGGTTGCTGATGTACTCATCCCAATTTACGGTATCGGCGGTAAACATCTTGCCGTCGAGTGCACGGGAAACCAGCTCCGAAATCGCAAGCAGGCTGCTTGGGTTGTCAATTTCAATCGCAGCACCCTGATGCGGTGTTTTCATGCCGAAGAATTTAACGGCAGCGGGAACGTTGGTGATGTTCGGGCTTGGGATATCGCGCAGGCCAGAAACCTGCATTTTATCGCCTTTCAACGCACCGCCATGTTCCGGCACAAGCACCACCATCACTTTACGGCCTGATTTTTCCAGCTCGGTAAAGAATGTATCCAGTTCATCAAACATCTTCTGTGCGCGAACTTTATAGTCAGCCGTTTTGCTCTGACCGGTGAAGTGGTTACCGTCGTGCAACGGCAGCGTGTTGTAGAAGGTCGCAGTACGCGCGCCAGGCTCTTTCAGTTCACCTTCATTCCAGCGTTGGAGCACTGCCAGATCGTCGTAAACCGGTGAGCCGTCAAAGGCAGTCAGGCTTTGTTGCAGACCTTTTTGATCCATTAGCGGTGCCTGCATATCCCCGTAGTTACGCATTTCTTTCAGGAAATCGCCGAACACGCCGTTGTGGCCTAACATCAGCTGCGTTTTAAAGCCCAACGCCGCGAGGTTATCAAACAGATAGCACTGCTTACCCGCAGGGGAATACAAATTGGTGTGTGAAGGCTGGCCGCAACTGGCGCGCAGCAGGCGAATTGCCGCCGGGCCGCTGTATGAGGTTGCCGAGTTAAAGTGTTTAAACACGATGTCAAAATGCGACCACAGCGGGTGCTGCATCAACCCTGCGGCTTCAATGTCATCCCACGAGAGGGAGCAAATATTGATAACCAACAGTTCAAACGGTTGAGCATCCGCAGGCAGCGAGGCCGGGAATGTAGTCTGGCGCTTTTCTTCGGCGGCATAGAAGCTGGAAAGCCACGCGTTGAGATTCGCTGACGTTGGCGGCGCGGTTTGCGCAGGGATATCACCAACCACCGGTTTAGCATTCGCCGTGGCGACAGTAGCGGCTGCCGTTGCGCCGGTCGTGGTCACCGTGCCGGTAGGTTGCCCGCCCGGGAACAACGTGAAGTTCGGGCCAACCACGGTAATCAAATTCAGCCACACCATAATGAGCACGCTAAAGACGGTTACGCGTACCCATTGGGATAAAAACAGCCATGCAACCAGCAGAACGAAGAATAAACCCACCATTTGCCAGTTAATAAAACGCGTCACCAGATCGATGACGTAAGACATACTGAAGCCCGCCACTTCTGAACCCTGGCTCAAAATGCTTTCCGGGCCAGGCAACCACGTATCGTGCCAGAAAAGCGCAAAACCAATCGGAATGGCTATCCAGTGGCGAATTTTATGCAGCTTACGGTTGGGGATAGGTAGCAGCAGAAAAGCCATAAACACCAGGTTCTGCATCGCGTGGAAATTGAGATATCCGGCCCACAGCAGGCCAAACTTCGCCAGAAAGTAGAAGTTCCATCCAGAAAGGCCGCGCCAGTATTGCCAAAATGGCGATGAGGAGACGGCGGTTTGCGTTGGGTTAGTCATCGTTTTGCTTTGCCTTGACAAGATCAGACCGGCGCAGAGTGCCTGCCGGTTTTACATAACGGGGTCTAAAAAACATCAACCGAAAGGTGGTTTCAATGCGGCGAAGGAAGTGGCGCGCCATGTATCCCAGAGGGAAAAATATTAGCGCGCAAAGCACAACCAATTGAATAATATCGGCAATAGACATCATTGAGAGTGTCCTCCCTGTGCATCATCCAGACGAAGGGGTTCCGGGTAGCGACGCCAACTGCGCCCATCATGCACCGCATTGACCACCGTGTTTTTCTCTGGGGTGACGGGTAGAGGGGCCGTCCAGTGTTCCGCTGTGACCGCCCGCATTTGTACAATTTCAGCCGTTATCTGTTTATCTTCGAACCAAATCATACGGTTAGAGAAAATATCCCCGGTCGGTAACGGGAAAATATGATTCAGGGCGGTATCCAAATCGTTGATACGACAGAAGGTCAAAAACATCACCAGACGATTATCACCGATGGTCATGATGTCGCCGAGGCGGTTTGGACGGCACAGCGTTAACGCTTGCTCAACACGCAAACCCGGCACGGGGCGCAGCGCGACCATGACCCCCTTGTTATCGGCAGGCAACAGCGGATTGTTCATGATGTTGTGCACCGCTTCGCAGAAGATATCCCATTTTTGATAACCACGAAGTTTCAGCGGCTGGGTCATCGACAGCAGCATGCCGATTTCGTCCGGTACATGGCGCTGGAATTGCTGTTTCTGCACGCTTTCAATGAGCGTCAGGCAACGGGAAAGTGGCGCGTTCCAGGGGACAATCAGATTGGCGCCGCAGCCGAGCAGTAAACGCTCATCGGTCGCGCGCAGGCTGGCGGTAATTTCGCGCACCACAATTTTCAGGGCGCTACCACGTTGACGACGCAGGGTGTGAATCGCGTGGGCAAGCTGTTCAATTTGGCTGGTTTGCTCAACGGTAAAAATGATGGTCGCAGCCTGAGCGGTACGGGCGGCATTAAATACGGCGTCGTTTGTGTCAAAGACAGACCAGTATTCTGACAACGGCGGCGCGCCCTCCAGTGCACTTTTGGTGCTGAGCACATCTTTTTCGTCGCTGCGTGGCTGAACCACAGCTTCTTCTTGCTCAGCCAACTGCCAGGTTTTCCCCTGATGGTTAACTTGCAGTTGTTGACGCGCGCTGACACCTTTTTCGTTGGCCCAGAAAGCAATGTCAAACAGGTGACTGTCTCCCTGATAACGCAGGCTCGCCAAACCAGACAGCGACCGATACTCCGCCAGTAATAGTGAAAGCTGGGCGTCAGTATTGTTGCCGGGATTAATGATAAGTAGAGTGCAGTGGGAGTATTTGGCCCAACGCTGGGCGTTATTTAGCCATTTTTTTATGCGTTCAGAGTGAATATTTTGCCAGGTATTGTCCGCGCATAACAGGATAAATAAATATCCTGTCGGATCTATTGAACAAAGCAGATCGCGGCGCAATGAGTATAGACTGTTTTCATTATTTGGCATGCTGAAAAGGCGTATTTTTTCAGGACCGTGAGAGGCACTTAACTTTACGATTTTATGCGGTTTTTCGCCCATGGTTATTGCGGCGATTTTGGCGTCACAGTCTTGTGCTGAGATCGTCTGATTCAACAAACTCTCAGCGTCTTCACGGCGATCGACGTTCAACCACCAGACGCCGCCCAGGGGCATGTGACTAACTTCGTCCCATAAAGACTGGATTCCAAGTGAAAATACAGGGGTCACGGTGTCCCTCGAGTGCAAATTTGGCTATCTATTAGTTTACTAGCAAAAATTTAAGATTAAACCTAACATTGAAATTAAAGAGTAACAGATTTAGCATGTAAACCCATTTCGCTATCGGACATCGTGTATCTCAATGATGAACTCGTGTTTTAGTTTCTTGAATCAAAGAAATGTCCGATACATTTACCCATGAAATGTCCGATAAAGGGTTATAGAAATGTCTGAAAAAGAACTCCGGACAATGCCAGATACAACGCCTGGTTACACCTTTCAAAATGATTTTTTGGCTTTAAGTCGGGCATTTTCATTGCCTGAAATAGATTATACCGATATATCCCAACGCGAGCATCTCTCTGCCGCATTAAAGCGGTGGCCGCTGCTGGCCGAGTTTTCGGAACAAAAATAAGGAAGCCTGTATGGCCATTTTGGGATTACAGGGCCTGCGAGGCGGCACGGGAGCGACATCGCTGACTGCCGCACTGGGTTGGGCATTACAGATGCTGGGCGAGTCGGTCATCATGATTGATGCAAGCCCTGACAATATGTTGCGCTACTTTTTCAACGACGACATTGCTCACCGTGAAGGCTGGGCGCGCGCGCTTCTGGATGGAAAAGAGTGGCAAGATGCCGGGATGCGCTATACCTCTCAGCTTGATTTTCTCCCCTTTGGCCATCTTTCTGTAACAGAACGTTTAAATGTGCAGGTTTTGACACCTGTACTTGCTCAGGCTGTGGACATTGTTCGAGCGCTGCATCAACAACGTCCGCATCAATGGGTGCTTATCGATCTACCGCATGAAGTTGCGCCCTGGATGCAGCCCTTAATTGAGGCCTGTCATCATGTTCTGACGGTGGTGAGACCGGATGCCAACTCGCATATTCGCCTGCATCAGCAGGTGCTGCCTAAGCATGGTCATATTCTGATTAACGATTTGCGCGTCGGTAGCCCTATTCAGGACGATCTCTATCGCGTCTGGCTGCAGAGTCAGCCAAGGATGCTGCCCGTCGTGATTCACCGTGATGAAGCGATGGCTGAGTGTCTGGCAGCGAAACAGCCGCTCGGTGAATACCGGAGCGATTCTCTGGCTGCAGAAGAAGTGACCACGCTCGCCAGTTGGTGCCTGATGCATTACGCCGGGACCCACGCGGTCGCGGAGCAAACATCATGATACGCCTCACCGCCCTTTTGCTTGCACCGGAAGCGGGGGCGCGTTTGCGTGCGCGTTATCTGGATTATCGTCGCCATAAAGCGTCGTGGTTAGGCGCGACCTTAGGCTGTTTTTGGGTCGCACTGGCATGGATTTTTATTCCGCTTGAACACCCGCGCTGGCAGCGTATTCGCGCGAGTCATCACGAATTTTATCCGCACATCAACGCGCATCGCCCGCGCCCACTAGATCCGTTACGTTATCTTCTGCAAAGCCTGTGGCTGGTGGCGACACGGCCGATGGCAGAGAAGAAAAACTTCGAGTGGAAAGGACTGAAAGCCATGACTGGCGCTCGGGGTCGTTATCATGAATGGATGGATAATCTGCCTGAACGAATGAGCAAGAAAACCGCACATCTGGACTCTAAAAAAGAGCTGGCTCATGTCAGCCCGAAAGTGCGGAAAATCATTCTCGGGGTGGTGGTCTTTTGCTCGCTGTTGCTGGCGCTGGTGTGTGTCACGCAGCCGTTTAATCCGTTGTCGCAGTTTATCTTCCTGCTGTTGCTGTGGGGCGTTGCCTTGTTGGTGCGCAGGCTTCCGGGGCGCTTCTCTGCGCTGATGCTGGTAGTGCTGTCGTTAACGGTTTCCTGTCGTTATATCTGGTGGCGCTACACGTCGACCCTGAACTGGAACGATCCGGTAAGCCTGGTGTGTGGCTTAACGCTGCTGTTTGCCGAAACCTATGCGTGGGTCGTGCTGGTGTTGGGGTATTTCCAGGTTATTTGGCCGCTGAATCGCCAGCCGGTGCCGATGCCGAAAGATATGTCGACCTGGCCTTCGGTGGATATTTTCATTCCGACTTATAACGAAGATTTGAGTGTCGTGAAAAACACGGTTTATGCTTCGCTTGGCATTGACTGGCCGAAAGATAAGCTCAAAATTTGGATCCTTGACGATGGCGGTCGTGAAGAATTTCGTCAATTCGCGAAAGACGTTGAAGTGGAATATGTTGCCCGAACGACTCACGAACATGCGAAAGCGGGTAACATCAACAATGCGTTGAAACTGGCGAAAGGCGATCTTGTCTCGATTTTCGACTGCGACCACGTGCCGACTCGCTCCTTCCTGCAAATGACCGTTGGCTGGTTCCTCAAAGATAAAAAGCTGGGCGTGATGCAGACCCCGCACCACTTCTTCTCGCCGGATCCGTTCGAGCGTAACCTCGGGCGTTTTCGCACTACGCCAAATGAAGGCACGCTGTTCTACGGACTGGTTCAGGACGGGAATGATATGTGGGATGCCACGTTCTTCTGTGGTTCCTGTGCGGTGATCCGTCGTGGGCCACTGGATGAAGTGGGCGGTATTGCCGTCGAAACGGTCACTGAAGATGCACATACCTCGTTGCGTTTGCATCGTCGCGGTTATACGTCGGCGTACATGCGTATTCCGCAGGCCGCCGGCCTGGCGACGGAAAGCCTGTCCGCACACATCGGGCAGCGTATTCGCTGGGCGCGCGGCATGGTACAAATCTTCCGTATGGATAACCCGCTGCTCGGCAAAGGGCTGAAATGGTCGCAGCGCATCTGTTACGCCAACGCCATGCTGCACTTCTTATCCGGTGTGCCGCGTCTTATTTTCCTTACCGCGCCATTAGCTTTCCTGCTGCTGCACGCCTATATCATCTACGCCCCGGCGCTGATGATCGCGCTGTTTGTCTTGCCGCATATGATTCACGCCAGCCTGACGAACTCAAAAATCCAGGGCAAATATCGCCACTCCTTCTGGAGCGAAATTTACGAAACGGTGCTCGCCTGGTATATCGCGCCGCCGACGATTGTGGCGCTGATCAACCCGAAAATCGGGACGTTTAACGTGACGGCGAAAGGCGGTCTGGTCAAAGAAGAGTACGTCGACTGGGTTATCTCCCGGCCTTATCTGTATCTGGTTATCCTCAATCTGGTTGGTATCGGCTTTGGTATCTGGCGACACTTTACCGGCCCCGCCAATGAAGTGCTGACCGTATGGGTCAGTATCGTGTGGGTATTCTATAACCTGATTATTCTGGGCGGCGCGGTGGCGGTGTCTGTGGAAAGTAAACAGGTACGCCGTTCACATCGCGTTGAGATGCGCATGCCTGCGGCGATTGCCCGTGAAGATGGCCACTTGTTCTCCTGTACGCTGCATGATTTCTCAGACGGCGGTGTGGGAGTGAAAATCAACGGTCAGGCGCAGGTACTGGAAGGCCAGAAAGTGCATTTGCTGCTTAAACGTGGTCAGCAGGAGTATGTCTTCCCCATGCAGGTCGCCCGTGTGCAGGGCAGCGAAGTGGGTCTGCAACTGCTGCCGATGCCGACGCGTCAGCATATTGATTTTGTACAGTGTACGTTTGCGCGGGCTGACACCTGGGCGCTGTGGCAAGACAGCTTCCCGGAAGATAAGCCGCTGGAAAGTATGCTGGATATTTTAAAGTTAGGGTTCCGTGGCTATCGCCACCTTGCGGAGTTCGCGCCGCCTTCGGTGAAATTCATTTTCCGATCGCTTCTCTCTCTGGTTGCCTGGATTGTCTCTTTCGTACCGCGTCGCCCGGAACGCAACGCGGTAGCGACTTTCCCTGAACCGGCAATGGCTCAACAATGATGACTATACGATGAAAAGAAAACTTTCCTGGATGTGCGCAGCGGCGGTGGGCATCAGCGCTTTTGTTCCACTGACTACTTACTCCGAAACGACGGCAGCCACCGCTGCGGCACCTGAACAGGGTGCGCCAACCGCAGCCGATGCTGCGCCTGAAGCTCCGGTCGATGCTGGCACGACGCCTGCGGCTCCGGTTCCGGAAACAGCCGCGCCTGGCATGGTTGACCCAACGGTTACTGACCCGGCGGCGGTGGATCCTGGCGCGGCGGTAACGCCTGCGGTCGTCGAAAATTCACCTTCTCGTGATGTGAAGCTCAGCTTTGCGCAAATAGCGCCCGCGCCGGGCAGCATGGTGCTGAAAGGTTCGAACCCGACGGGTTCGGTGCAGTTTGGTACGCGCAGTGACGAAGTGGTGTCGAAGGCGGTGCTGAATCTGGTGTATACGCCATCGCCGTCGCTGATCCCGGTACAGTCGCAGTTGAAGGTCTATCTCAACGATGAATTGATGGGCGTATTGCCGGTCACCAAAGAGCAGTTGGGCAAGAAAGTAATGGCGCAACTGCCGGTTGATCCGCTGTACATTACCGATCTGAACAATGTGCGCCTGGAGTTTGTCGGTCACTATCGCGATGTGTGTGAAAACACCGCCAGCACTACGCTGTGGCTGGATGTCGCGCGTAACACGTCACTGGATTTAACGCTCCAGCAGCTGAACGTGAAAAACGATTTGTCGCACTTCCCGGTGCCATTCTTTGATTCACGCGATAATCGTCCGCTGAACCTGCCGATGGTCTTTGCGTCTACGCCGGACATTACGCAGCAGAAAGCGGCATCGATTGTTGCATCGTGGTTTGGTGCTCGTGCGGGCTGGCGCGGGCAGACATTCCCGGTGCTGTATAACGAGTTACCGGAACGTAACGCCATCGTCTTTGCGACCAACGATAAGCGCCCGGATTTCCTGCGTGATTATCCCCTGGTGCAGGCCCCGACGATCCAAATGATCGACAATCCGAATAACCCGTATGTGAAGTTGTTGGTGGTCTTTGGTCGCGATGACAACGATCTGCTGAAAGCCGCTGAAGGCATCGCCGCGGGGAGTATTCTGTTCCGTGGCGACACCGTTACCGTGGATGAAGTGAAATCGCTGCTGGCGCGTCAGCCGTATGACGCCCCGAATTGGGTGCATACCGATCGTCCGGTTACGTTCGGTGAGCTGAAAACCTACGAGCAACAGTTGCAGTCCACCGGGCTGGAACCGGCGTCGATTAACCTGTCGCTGAATCTGCCACCGGATTTGTATCTGCTGCGCAGCAACGGCATCGACATGGATTTGAAATATCGCTACACCATGCCAGCGATGAAAGACAGCTCACGCATGGACATCAACCTTAACGGTCAATTCCTGCAATCCTATAGCCTGAGCAGCACCCAGGACACCAAGAGTTTGCTGATGCGCCTGCCGATTGTTCAGGGCCTGCTGGACGGTAAAAGCGAAGTGTCTATTCCGGCGTTGCGTCTGGGTGCAACCAACCAGCTGCGCTTCGATTTCCAGTACACCAACCCGATGCCGGGTGGGACCATTGAAAACTGTGTCACCTTCCAGCCGATTAAAAATAATGTCGTGATTGGCGATGACTCGACGGTGGATTTCTCCAATTACTATCACTTCCTGGCGATGCCAGATCTGCGTTCGTTTGCCAATGCGGGCTTCCCGTTTAGCCGAATGGCGGACCTTTCCGACACGCTGATTGTGATGCCAAAAGAGCCGACGCAAAACCAGGTCAGCACGCTGCTGGATACTCTGGCGACCATTGGTGGGCAGGTTGGCCTGACCGGCGCAAACCTGAAAATCACTGACGATCCGAGCGAAATGCAAAAGCACGATGCGGACATCCTGTTGGTGGGCAACATTCCTGACAAGCTGAAAGACGACAAGCATATCGATCTGCTGGTGGATGCGACAAAGAGCTGGGTGAACACCCCGTCGCGACAGAATGAACTGTCCTCGGTCAGAGTGGACGATCACGAACGTAAACCGATGGCGCAGGCTACCGTCGGCTCTAAAGGCCCGATGGCGGCGATTATTGGCTTCCAGTCTCCGTATCACGACCAGCGCAGCGTCATTGCTCTGATGGCAGACAGCCCGCGTGGTTTTGAACTGCTGAATCAGGCGCTGAATGACAGCGGCAAGCGCGCGGCGATGTTTGGTTCCGTGTCGGTTATCCGTGAATCTGGTGTGAACAGCCTGCGCGTGGGTGACGTGTATTACGTCGGTCATCTGCCGTGGTACGAGCGTGTTTGGTTTGCGCTGTCTAACCACCCAATCATGCTCTCTATTCTTGCGGCGCTGAGTGTGGTTCTGCTGGCGTGGGTACTGTGGCGTCTGCTGCGTATCATTAGCCGTCGCCGTCTGGATCCGGATGATGAGTAAACGATGATGAAAGGCGTACGCCAGGGATGCCTGGCGCTACTGACGCTGGTGACGTTGCAGGCCTCTGCCGCCTGCAACTGGCCTGCGTGGGAGCAGTTCAAAAAAGACTATATCAGCGACGGTGGCCGGGTAATTGACCCGAGCGATGCGCGGAAAATTACCACCTCCGAAGGGCAAAGCTACGCGCTGTTCTTTGCCCTTGCCGCCAACGATCGCGACGCGTTCGCCTCGCTGTTTAACTGGACGCAAAACAATCTGGCGGAAGGCGATTTAAAAGCCCATCTGCCAGGCTGGCTGTGGGGCAAAAAAGAGGACAACAGTTGGAGCGTTCTCGACACCAACTCTGCGTCAGATGCTGACGTGTGGATTGCCTGGTCGCTGCTGGAAGCCGGGCGTCTGTGGAAAATGCCTCAGTACACGGAAACCGGAAAAGCGCTGCTGTCACGCATTGCCAAAGATGAAGTGGTGAAAGTGCCCGGTCTGGGTTCGATGCTATTGCCGGGCAAAGTTGGTTTTGTCGATGATGCGGGCTGGCGTTTCAATCCGAGCTACCTCCCGCCGCAGCTGGCGAGCTATTTCGAGCGTTTTGGCGCGCCATGGAATGCGTTACAGGTCACCAATCTGCGTCTTCTTTTGGAAACTGCGCCAAAAGGCTATTCGCCAAACTGGGTGCGTTTCGATAATAAAAAAGGCTGGCAACTCAAGCAGGATAAATCGCTGCAAGGCAGTTACGACGCGATTCGTGTGTATCTGTGGACGGGCATGCTGAACGACGCTGACCCGCAGAAAGCACGGCTGCTGGCGAAGTTTAAACCGATGGCGACACGCACCACATCGACGGGGCTCCCGCCTGAAAAAATCGATATCGCCACCGGCAAGATTGACGGTGACGGACCGGTGGGCTTCTCCGCTTCCTTGCTGCCATTCTTGCAAAATCGCGATGCTCAGGCGGTACAACGCCAGCGCGTCGCCGACCATTTCCCCGGCAATGATGCCTATTACAGCTATGTTCTGACCCTGTTCGGGCAAGGATGGGATCAACACCGTTTTCGGTTCACCGCCCGTGGTGAACTTTTACCTGACTGGGGCCAGGCATGCGCACGTTCTCATTAAGTTTACTCAGCCTCTCGCTTGGGATGGCGCTCATGCCATTAGCCCAGGCCGCGCCGACATCGGCGCAACAACAGTTACTCAATCAGGTGCGTTTGGGGGAATCGGCGAAGCGTGAAGATTTGGTGCGCCAGTCGCTCTATCGCCTCGAGCTTATCGCGCCTGACGACCCACAGGTTATCGCCGCACGTTTGCGTTATTTACTGCGTCAGGGCGATGCCGCAGGCGCGCAAAAACAACTCGACCGCCTGAAAACCCTTGCGCCTGAGTCGGATGCGTATAAATCCTCGCAAAGTGAAATTCAGCTATCGACTGGCAAGGGCCGTCAGGCGTTGCAGCAGGCACGTTTGCAGGTAGCAACCGGGCATGTTCCTGAGGGGCTGGCGCTCTACGATCAGCTCTTCAATGGCACGCCGCCGGATGGCGATATGGCGGTGGAATACTGGACCGCTGCGGCGCAGATCCCTGCTCGTCACAACGACGCTGTTAACAAACTCAAAGCGCTCAACGCGAAGGCGCCGGGTAACGTTCAGTTGCAGACCACGCTTGCCAAAATGTTGTTCAAAGATAATCGCAAGGATGAAGGTTATGCGGTGCTTGAGCAGATGGCGAAATCCAATGCGGGGCGGGGAACGGCGGCAGATATTTGGTTCGATCAGATAAAAAATCAGCCCGTCAGCGATGCCAGTGTGAAAGCGCTCCAGCGTTTCCTGACTCTGTTCACAACCGGCGATCTTGCCGATCAGGCTCGCGGCCAGCTAGCCGATCAGCAACAGAAACTCGCCGATCCGGCGTTCCACGCCAAAGCGGAACAGCAGGCAAAAGCCGCGGAAGTGGCGCAGGTCGAAGCCAGCAAACCGCAAACCTGGCAGATTTACTGGCCGCTTTTGCGCAAAGGCGATGCGGCCCTGAAAGCCAAAAATCTCGATCAGGCCGAACGTTTTTATCGGCAAGCTCAGCGTGTCGACAGCACCAACAGCTATGCGCCGTTGGGTTTGGGGGATGTCGCTATCGCGCGCAACGACAGTGCGGCGGCAGAACGTTATTACCAACAGGCATTGCGTCTGGATCGCACCAACAGCAACGCCATTCGCGGGCTGGCGAACATTTATCGTGCTGAATCCCCCGAGAAAGCGACGGAGTTTATTAACGGACTCAACGCTCGTCAGCGTCGGAGCATTGACGATATTGAACGCAGTCTGACCAACGATCGTTTGTCGCAGCAAGCTGAAACCCTGGAAAATCAGGGTCGTTGGGCGCAGGCGGCCGAAGTGCAGCGCCGCAGGCTGGCGCTCGATCCAGACAGCGTGTGGATAACCTATCGCCTGGCGAAAGATCTTGCCAGCGCCGGGCAGCGCAGCGAAGCCGACAATTTGATGATGAGCCTGGCGCAGAAGCAATCCGGCGATCCGGATCAGGTCTACGCCTACAGCTTATATCTCTCCGGGAACGGACAAGATCTGGCGGCAATATCCCATCTCAACGGGCTGCCAAAAAGCCAATGGAACGCCAATATTCAGGAGCTGTCAGATCGTTTGCAGTCCGATCAGATCCTGCAAAAAGCCAATTTGCTGCGTGATAACGGTCATGAAGATCAGGCCATTGCATTGTTGAAACAGCCGCCGTCGTCAACGCGATTCGATTTGACGCTCGCCGACTGGGCGCAGCAACGCGGCGATACCGGGGCGGCGATTACGGAATACAACGCGGTCCTGGCGAAAGAAGCCAGCAATGATGACGCGCGTCTGGGCCTTGCTGAAGTGTATGCCGCTGCAGGCAATGACGCCGCCGCGCGTGAGCAACTCGCGCAATTGAAAGCCCCTGCGGCGGGTGAAACACGCTCGCTCAATACGCAGCGCCGTACCGCGCTGGTAAATTCGAGTCTGGGCGACACCGCTCGGGCGCAGCAGATTTTCAGTTCGATTGTGCCGCAGGCCAAAGCGCAGCCCGCTTCGATGGAAAGCGCGCTGGTATTGCGTGATAACTCGCGCTTCCAGGCCCAGAACGGCAGCCCGAAGCAGGCGCTCGACGGCTACAAAGATGCGATGGTCGCGGCAGGTATAACGCCGAGCCGTCCTCAGGATAACGACAGCTTTACCCGTCTGACCCGTAACGATGAAAAAGATGACTGGCTCAAGCGCGGCGTGCGCAGCGATGCCGCCGATCTCTATCGTCAGCAGGATGTGAACGTCACGCTGGAACATAACTACTGGGGCTCAAGCGGTACTGGCGGTTATTCCGATCTGAAAGCGCACACCACGATGCTTCAGGTGGATGCGCCGTTAGCGGACGGACGCATGTTCTTCCGCAGTGATTACGTCAACATGAACGCCGGAACCTTCTCCACCGACAGCGATGGCGGCTATTCGCCGAAGTGGGGCACCTGTACTGATGACGCGAAATGCTACGGCAGCACCAGCCAGAAAGATAAAGGCGCAAGCGTCGCCGTCGGCTGGCGCAACGCGACCTGGGACGTGGATATCGGCACGACGCCGATGGGCTTTGATGTCGTCGATGTGGTGGGCGGCCTGAGTTACAGCAACAGCATCGGTTCGCTCGGTTATACCGTGGAAGGCCATCGCCGACCGATTTCCAGTTCGTTGCTGGCGTTTGGTGGGCAGAAAGACACCAACACGGGCACCACCTGGGGCGGCGTGCGTGCCGACGGTGGCGGCGTAAGCCTCAGCTACGATAAAGGCGAAGCCAACGGCGTCTGGGCCTCTTTGAGCGCAGACTCGCTCACCGGGCAGAACGTGGAAGATAACTGGCGCGCCCGCTGGATGGCCGGTTATTACTACAAACTTATCAACGAGAATAATCGCCGGGTCACCGTTGGCCTGAACAATATGATTTGGCACTACGACAAAGATCTCAGCGGCTACACGCTCGGTCAGGGCGGCTACTACAGCCCGCAGCAATATTTGTCGTTTGCCGTGCCAGTGAACTGGCGTCAGCGTACTGAAAACTGGTCCTGGGAACTCGGCGGGTCGGTGTCATGGTCACATTCGAAGACTAACTCTCAGGCACGTTATCCTGAGCAAAATCTGTTACCGTCCAACTTCCGGGGCGGCGACACCATCGACAGCGGCAGTAGCAGTAATGGCTTTGGTTACACGGCGCATGCCTTAATCGAACGGCGTATGACGTCAAACTGGTTTATCGGTGCGGCGGTAGATATTCAGCAGGCGAAAGATTACACCCCAAGCCATGCTTTACTGTATGTGCGTTATTCTGCGGCAGGCTGGCAGGGTGATATGGATCTCCCTCCGCAGCCGTTGGTGCCTTATGCTGATTGGTAACGGATTAGCCTTAATTCCACTTTAGGCCATCCCGCCGGGCGGCCTCTTAGCGTATAATGTGCCGAAAATCACGTAATGCCGGGTTCAATTGCGCTAACCCGGCATTATCGTGATGCGCCGAACGGCGTGGTTTTACTCTGGGGAGAGTTCATTTGCGCGTTAGTCGCTCACTCACAATTAAACAGATGGCTATGGTGGCCGGTGTCACCATGGTGTTTGCGTTCGTCTTTTGTTCCATTTTGATGTTCCATTTCGTGCAGCAAAACCGTTATTCCACCGCCACTCAGCTTGAAAGTGTGGCACGCGCCGTTCGCGAACCGCTCTCTTCCGCCATTCTCAAAGGGGATATCCCCGAAGCCGAGACGATTCTGGGGCGCATTCAGCCTGCCGGGATTGTCAGCCGCGCCGATGTGGTTTTGCCGAATCAGTTCCAGGCGCTACGAATGCGCTTTATCGAAGAGCGTCCGGTGCCGGTGATGATCACCCGACTGTTTGAATTGCCGGTACAGATTTCGCTACCCATTTATTCGCTCCAACGCCCGGCAAATCCTCAGCCGCTGGCTTATCTGGTGCTGCAATCAGATTCTTATCGCTCCTACAAATTCGTAATGAGCGCGCTCGCGACGTTAGTGACTGCTTACTTACTTTTGGTGTTGATGCTGACCGTGGCGATCACCTGGTGTATCAACCGGCTGATCGTGCGCCCGTTGCGTGTGCTGGCGCGTGAGTTGAATGATATTTCACCTCAGGAGCGTGTCGGTCATCAACTGACGCTGCCGCGCCTGCATCATGATGATGAAATCGGCATGCTGGTGCGCAGTTATAACCGCAATCAGCAAATCCTGCTGCGCCAACATGAAGAATTAAGCAGCCAGTCCACCCGTTTTCCGATCTCCGACTTGCCGAACAAAGCGTTTTTATTGGCTTTGCTCGAACAGACGGTGGTGCATAAGAAAACCACCGCGCTGATGATTGTGGCGTGCGAAACGTTGCAGGACACGGCGGGCGTGTTGCAGGAAAGCCAGCGCGAGATGCTGTTGCTGACACTGGCGGAAAAACTCAAATCGGTCATTTCGCCCCGGATGGTGTTAGCGCAGGTCAGTGCTTATGACTTTGCAATTCTGGCTCATGGTGTGAAAGAGCCGTGGCACGCGATCACATTAGGTCAGCAAGTGCTCACTATCATTAATGAACGATTGCCATTACAGGGGATTCAGCTCCGTCCGAGCGCCAGCATTGGGATTACCATGTTCCATGGCGATATGAGTGCGGAACAGCTTTATCGCCGCGCCGTTTCGGCGGCCTTCACCGCTCGCCGCAAAGGCAAAAACCAGATTGAATTTTTTGACCCAGTGCAGATGGAAAAGGCCCAACAGCGTCTGACCGAAGAGAGCGATATTCTTACTGCCCTTGATAGCCAGCAGTTTGCCGTGTGGCTACAGCCGCAGGTTGAGATAGCCAGTGGCAAAGTCTGCAGCGCAGAAGTGTTGTTGCGTTTACGCCAGACGGACGGAAGCTGGGAACTGCCACCCGACCTCATCGAACGCATTGAATCCTGTGGGCTGATGATCACCGTCGGCTACTGGGTGCTTGAGGAAGCCTGCCGCCAGCTTGCCGCGTGGCAGAGTCGCGGGATCATGATGCCGTTATCGGTGAACTTGTCAGCGCTGCAACTGCTGCATCACGATATGGTGTCGGACATGCTGGAGTTGCTGAATCGCTATCGTATCGAGCGCGGCACATTAGTGCTGGAAGTGACCGAAAGCCGCCGTATTGACGACCCGAAAGCGGCAGTGGCTATTTTGCGCCCACTGCGTAACGCCGGGGTACAGATTGCGCTCGATGATTTCGGCATGGGCTACGCAGGTTTGCGCCAGCTCCAGCACATGAAATCGTTGCCGGTGGATGTTCTCAAAATCGATAAAATATTTGTGGATTCATTGCCGGATGACACCAGCATGGTGTCGGCGATTATCCAGTTGGCGCGCAGTCTGAATCTCAGCATTGTCGCGGAAGGGGTGGAAACGCAAGAGCAGCTCGAATGGCTGAAATCTGCGGGTGTGGACATCGCACAAGGCTTCCTGTTTGCCCGCGCAGTGCCACCGGACGTCTTCGAACAAGACTATCTGTCGGCGCAAACGGAAGGTGTCAGCGTGTAAAATACTCGCGCGCTTGCGCGAGTCAGCTCTAACTTTTTAACATTTACCGCGCCAATTGTTTCTGTGTTGTTTATCGGATGTTATTTTAAAGCCGCAGGCGATTATAAACCCTATTTAGCCTGTGGTTTTATCTCAAGGACATCCTATGAAAACCTCTCTGTTTAAAAGCCTCTATTTCCAGGTGCTGTCGGCCATCGCGATAGGTATTTTGCTCGGCCATTTCTACCCGGAACTGGGCGCGCAAATGAAACCGCTTGGCGATGCCTTCGTTAAGCTCATTAAAATGGTTATCGCCCCTGTTATCTTCTGCACCGTGGTCACCGGCATTGCGGGTATGGAGAGCATGAAAGCGGTGGGTCGCACGGGCGCGGTGGCGCTGCTCTATTTTGAAGTGGTCAGCACGCTGGCGCTGATTATTGGTCTGGTGATTGTGAACCTGGTACAGCCGGGCGCGGGGATGAACGTTGACCCTGCCACACTGGATGCGCATGCGGTGGCGGTCTATGCCGAGCAGGCGAAAGATCAGGGTGTCGTTGGCTTCCTGCTGGATATTATTCCGTCCAGCGTCATCGGCGCATTTGCTAGCGGCAACATCCTGCAAGTGTTGTTGTTCGCGATTATGTTTGGCTTTGCCCTGCATCGCTTAGGCCACAAAGGCCAGCTGATTTTCAATGTGATCGAAAGTTTCTCGCAGGTCATCTTCGGCATTATCAACATGATTATGCGTCTCGCACCGATTGGTGCGTTCGGGGCGATGGCCTTCACCATCGGCAAATACGGTGTCGGCACGTTGGTGCAACTGGGGCAGTTGATTATCTGCTTCTATATCACCTGTATTCTGTTCGTGGTGGTGGTGCTGGGGACTATCGCTCGTGTGACGGGTTTCAGCATTTTCAAATTTATCCGCTATATCCGCGAAGAGCTGCTGATTGTGCTTGGCACATCATCGTCCGAATCCGCACTGCCGCGCATGCTGGATAAAATGGAGAAACTCGGCTGCCGTAAATCGGTGGTGGGGCTGGTTATTCCGACGGGCTACTCTTTTAACCTCGATGGCACGTCTATTTATCTGACGATGGCGGCGGTGTTTATCGCTCAGGCGACCAACAGCCATATGGATATCTTCCATCAAATTACGCTGCTGGTGGTGTTGCTGCTCTCTTCGAAAGGTGCGGCAGGGGTGACAGGCAGTGGCTTTATCGTGCTGGCAGCAACACTTTCTGCAGTGGGCCATTTACCGGTTGCCGGTTTGGCGCTGATTTTGGGCATTGACCGCTTTATGTCAGAAGCGCGAGCGCTCACTAACCTTGTGGGTAACGGCGTGGCGACTATCGTGGTGGCGAAATGGGTGAAACAACTCGATACGCAAAAACTCGACGATACGCTCAATAACCGTGCAACGGCTGACAAACCACACGAAATATCCTCGTAATACCGCAACTTATCCCCCAAATACGCCCGTAGTCGCTTGATGCGCTACGGGCTCCTGCGCATAATTGACCATATTTTTCGTCGCACGTGTGACATTTCAATTTTTGCACGGTCTAAACGACGTATTTAACTCATTATAATGACCATGAGTTGTCTTTTGTTACTCTACATTGGCGAGTCGCAGGCAGGCTGCAACTTGAAGAATGTGAGTATATAACCAGGATTGTTGATTCAGGGGTTCAGATGCAGGGCAGAAAAATTCGACTCATCGCGGGCGGAATGCTGATGATGGCAGCTGCGGGCTATGCGCAAGCAGAGGCGCTCCAGCCAGACCCGGCATGGCAACAGGGAACACTGGATAACGGTTTTCAGTGGCAGGTTTTAGCCACCCCGCAGCGCCCAAGCGACAGGGTTGAAGTCCGTCTTCAGGTCAATATTGGTTCTCTGAGCGAAAGCACGCAGCAGGCGGGCTTCAGCCACTTTATTCCTCGTCTGGCGCTCTCGCAGAGCGGCAGTCTACCGACGATGCAGGCCCGTTCATTGTGGCAGCAAGGGATCGATCCTCAGCATCCCATGCCCCCGGCCATCGTCTCCTACGATTACACCCTTTTCAGCCTGAGTCTGCCGAACAACCGCAATGATCTGCTGAAAGAGGCGCTGACCTGGTTGTCTGATACCAGCGGCAAATTGAACGTCACCCCGGAAGCCATTAATCACGCGTTAGGCGGTGAAGACATGGTGATGACCTGGCCGCAAGACCCGAAAGAGGGCTGGTGGCGTTATCGCATGAAAGGTTCCGCGATGCTGGGTCACGATCCGACGGAACCGCTGAAACAACCGATTGATGCAGAACAACTGAAAAGCTTCTACCAGAAATGGTACACCCCGGATGCGATGACCCTGATTGTGGTCGGCAACGTCGACAGCCGCAGCATCAGCGAGCAAATCAATAAAATCTTTGGTGGGCTGAAAGGCAAACGCCAAACGCCAGCAGCAGTACCGACGCTGGCTCCGCTCGCGCCAACGGCGGTCAGTATCATGACCGACGCGGTCCCACAGGATCGCCTCTCTATCATGTGGGACACGCCGTGGGCACCGATTCGTGAGTCTGCTGCGCTGCAACGCTACTGGCGTGCCGATTTAGCCCGCGAAGCGCTGTTCTGGCACGTGCAGCAGAATCTGAGCAAAACCAATGTGAAAGATGTTGGCATCGGCTTCGATTGCCGGGTGTTATATCTGCGTGCGCAGTGCGCCATTAACGTTGATTCCCCGAATGATAAGCTGAATAACAACCTGGGCCTGGTGGCGCGTGAACTGGCAAAAGTTCGTGAAGAAGGGCTGACGCAGGAAGAGTTTAATGCGCTGATTGCGCAGAAAAATCTTGAACTGCAAAAGCTGTTTGCTACTTATGCGCGCACCAATACTGACCTGCTGATAAGTCAGCGGATGCGTGCGCTGCAAAATCAGGTGGTAGATATCGCACCAGAGCAGTACCAGAAGCTACGCCAGGAATTTTTAAGCTCTCTGACGGTTGAAGGTTTGAATCAGGATCTGCGTCAGCAGCTTTCACAGGATATGGCGTTGATTCTCCAGCAGCCGAAAGGCGAGCCGGAATTCAATATGAAAGACCTGCAAGAAACGTGGAATAAGCAGATGGCACCGACAACGCCTGCCGCAGCACCTGCCGCGAGTGACGATCATCAGGATGTAACGGATATTCCGCCAGGGCAGTAAATCTGGATGGCAGTAACGATTTCCCTCTCTGAAAGGAGAGGGTGACGAAAAGGGCATCTGACAGCGTCGATGCCCTTTTCTGTTATGCAGGCATGGCTTCGCGAGGAATGATCGCCCCGCGATACTGAATCACGGTGCTGGCAGTCAGATGGCCACGCTGTGCTGCTGCTGCTGCGTCACCGCCGGTCAAACGTACGGCCAGATAACCGGCGCTGAATGAATCACCCGCCGCAGTGGTATCTACGACTTTTTCTTTCGGCAATTTCACCGCCGGGACTTCAACTACGCTTTCTTCTGCCAGTGACACCAGGCAAGAATCTGCCCCGCGCTTGATCACCACTTCACTCACGCCAGCGGTGTGCGTGCGAGCCATCACTTCTTCAACCGGCTTTTCGCCCCACAGCGCGTCTTCATCATCGAGTGTCAGGAACGCGATGTCAGTACAGGCCAGCATTTGCTGATAAACCTGTTGCGTCTCTTCACGACTCGCCCACAGGCGCGGGCGATAGTTGTTATCGAAAATGACTTTTCCGCCGTTGGCACGGCATTCGTGCAGCAGCGTGAACAGCTTTTCGCGACTCGCTGGGCTTAAAATCGCCAGACTAATGCCGCTCAGATAGAGATAGTCAAAAGTCGCCAGCTCTTCGCAGATGGCAGCTGACTGCTCGCTCTCCAGCCAGAATTTCGCAGCCGCTTCGTTGCGCCAGTAATAAAACGTGCGCTCGCCGGTTTCGTCGGTCTCGATGTAATACAGGCCCGGCATACGGTTCGCCATACGTTGAATCAGACGGGTATCGACATTCTCATTTTGCCACGCGTCTAACATCTGCTGGCTAAAGCTATCGGTGCCCAGTGCGGTGATGTAACTCACCTGCAAATCACTCTGCGCGACCTGGCGAGCGATATAAACAGAGGTGTTCAGCGTGTCGCCGCCAAAGCCGCGGTTCACCGCAGAGCCTTTCTCTGATAGCTCAATCATGCATTCGCCAATGACGGCAATTTTCTTAGACATAGTCGTCAAGCCTTCCCGGAATCGAAAAATTAGCGTTAGTGTGCGCTGAGGGTGTTTGGGGGTCAACTATATTAAAACATCGTTCCATTATTTTTTTGAACTGGCGCGGATTCTCCTTCAATACTCGTTGCACAGAAACACAAAATGCCAGCGTTGGACATAAAGTTCTCACTGTCAGCGCCGATAACCCAATGACGAGTTCCGACAGATTCCCCTATTAACAGGACAGCTGAGATGAAGTTAAAGCAGGTAATCCAGCAGCTAAGCATTCCCGATGCAGGCATTGAAGGCCTACAGGAGCGGCGCTATTGGCTGGAGTGTGAGCGTGCTTATACTTACCAGCCGATCTACAAAACCGATGGCTCTTTAATGGCCGTAGAATTGCTGACGGTGGTGACGCACCCGGAGCATCCCGGGCAACGCATTGCCCCGGATCGCTATTTTGCTGAAGTGGCGGTGCGCCAGCGTATTGATGTCATCAAAGAGCAATTGGCCGTGCTTATCGCAAAACGCGCGTTCTTCGCTGACAACGGCATTCTGGCGTCCGTGAACGTCGATGGTCCAACGTTGCTGGCGATGCGCCAGGACCCGTCATTAATGGCGCAGATTGAAAATATTCCCTGGCTGCGCTTTGAGCTGGTGGAGCATATTCGTCTGCCGAAGGATTCTTCGTTTGCTTCACTGTGTGAGTTTGGCCCGCTGTGGCTCGATGATTTTGGCACGGGGATGGCGAACTTCTCGGCGCTGAGCGAAGTCCGTTACGACTACATCAAAGTCGCGCGCGACCTGTTCATCATGCTGCGTAAAACCCCGGAAGGCCGCAATTTGTTCGAGCTGCTGATCCAACTGATGAACCGTTATTGTCATGGTGTCATTGTGGAAGGCGTTGAGACGCTGGAAGAGTGGCGCGACGTCCAGCAATCCCCGGCACATGCGGCTCAGGGGTACTTCCTGTCACGTCCTGTTCCGATGGCGACGCTTGAGGATGTAATGCTCAATCTGGCCTGATATGCCGTCCTTTCTGTCAGCCTCAACTATATTCATAAAAAGGTGAGGCAAAACAGGAGCGTTCCCGGCATGACCAAAACCAGCAAAGTCATCAGTATTACGTTTGCGACGTTAGTTCTGCTTATCGTCGTCATCGTGATCATTATCGCGACCTTCGACTGGAATCGCCTGAAACCCACCATCAACCAGAAAGTGTCTGCGGAGCTGAACCGACCGTTCGCTATTCGCGGCGATCTGGGTGTGGTCTGGGAGCGTCAGCCGACGGAAACCGGTTGGCGAAGCTGGGTGCCGTGGCCGCACGTCCACGCTGACGACATCATTCTCGGCAACCCGCCGGATATCCCTGAAATCACCATGGTGCATCTGCCGCGTGTTGAAGCTACTTTGGCCCCGTTAGCGCTACTGACCAAAACCGTCTATCTGCCGTGGATCAAGCTGGTTCAGCCGGATGCGCGCATCATTCGTTTGTCGGAAAAAACCAATAACTGGACCTTCAATCTGGCCTCTGCCAATGCCGATCAGAAAAACGCCCAGCCGTCCTCGTGGTCATTCAAACTGGATAACATCTTGTTTGATCGCGGGCGGATCAAAGTGGATGACAAGGTGACCCGCGCCGATATTGAGATCTTCGTCGATCCGCTGGGTAAACCGCTGGCGTTCAGTGAAGTCACGGGCGATAAGGGCAAAAGCGGCGCAGCGAAGCCGGGCGACTATGTGTTTGGGCTGAAAGCTGACGGGCGCTACAACGGCGAGCCGTTAACCGGCACGGGGAAAATTGGCGGAATGCTGGCGCTGCGCAGTGAAGGCACGCCGTTCCCGGTTCAGGCTGATATTCATTCCGGCAACACGCGGGTCGCTTTCGACGGCACGGTGAACGATCCAATGAAAATGGGCGGCGTTGATTTGCGCCTGAAATTCTCCGGTGATTCCCTCGGCCAACTCTACGACTTAACCGGCATTGTTTTGCCCGATACACCGCCGTTTGAAACGGACGGGCATTTGGTAGCCAAAATCGACACCGAGAAAGGCTCTGTGTTTGATTATCGTAATTTTAACGGGCGCATTGGTGACAGCGACATTCACGGCACACTGAAATACAGCACCAGCAAACCTCGGCCGAAACTGGAAGGTGACATGGAGTCGAAACAGTTACGGTTAGCGGATTTAGGTCCGCTGATTGGCGTTGATTCCGGGAAAGGCACCAAAACGAAAGAAGTCAAAAAGGACCCGCAGCCTGCCGGAAAAGTGCTGCCCTATGATCGTTTTGAAACCGATAAATGGGCCGTTATGGACGCCGACGTGCGCTTCAAGGGCGGGCGTATCCAGCATGGCAGCACTTTGCCGCTCAATAATCTTTCGACTCATGTCATTCTGGATCGTGGTGATTTGCGCCTGGAGCCGCTGAAATTCGGCATGGCGAACGGCACGATTAATGCCAATATCCATCTGGCGGGTAATAAAAAACCGATGCAGGGCGAAGCGGATATACAGGCCCGAAGGCTGCGACTCAAAGAATTGATGCCGAACGTCGAGCTGATGCAGAAAACGTTGGGTGAGCTCAACGGTGACGCCAAATTGCGCGGGACGGGCAATTCTGTCGCGGCGCTTCTGGGTTCGAGCGACGGTAACCTGAAACTGCTGATGAATGATGGCGTGGTCAGCCGTAACCTGATGGAAATTCTCGGCCTGAACGTCGGCAACTTTATCATCGGGCAGATCTTTGGTGACGATGAAGTGCGGGTGAACTGTGCGGCGGCGAATGTCGATATCAATCACGGTGTGGCGCGCCCGCAAATCCTCGCGTTTGATACTGAAAATGCCCTGATAAACGTCACCGGTACGGCGAGCTTTGCTTCGGAGCAACTGGATTTGACTATCGATCCGGAAAGTAAGGGGATTCGTATCATCACCCTGCGTTCGCCGCTGTACGTGCGCGGTACGTTCAAAAATCCGGATTATGGTGTAAAAGCAGGGCCGTTAATCGTGCGCGGTGCAGTAGCGGCGGCGCTGGCGACATTAGTGACGCCAGCGGCAGCGTTGTTGGCATTGGTTTCACCGTCCGAAGGCGATGCTAATCAATGCCATGTGATTTTGTCGCAGATGCGGAAGTAGCGCAGCCCGGCGACACTTCGTTTGTACAGGCCTACAGAATTTGTAGGCCCGATAAGCGTTAGCGTCATCCGGCACAGAGAGGCTTACAGCGACTGATGGCGAGTTTCATGCGTGAGGATCAGCGCAATCAGCGTCAGGGCCGCCATTGACGCCAGATAGTAACCGACATACGCAAGACCATAAGTTCCGGTCAGCCAGGCGGCGATGTACGGTGCTACGGATGCCCCGAGAATCGACGACACGTTATAAGAGAACGATGCCCCGGTGTAGCGCACTTCTGTTGGGAAAAGCTCTGGCAGCAGCGCGCCCATTGGGCCGAAGGTTAGCCCCATCAGGCTTAAACCGAGCAACAGATAAGCCATAACCAGCGTCGGATTGCCGGAACCCAGCAGCGGCTGGAACACGAACAGACCAAACAGAATAATCAGCGTGGTAATGGTAATCATGCTCTTACGGCGACCAAAACGGTCGGCCAGCAGACCTGCAATCGGCACCATCACACCAAAACCAATTACCGCCATCATCAGCATCCATAGCACTTCATTACGCGGCAGACCCAGGCCGTGCGGCACTGCAGCGGTGCTGTAAGTCATGGAATATACCGTCATGATGTAGAACAGCGTGTAGGTCGCCAGCATGATGAAGGTGCCGAGAACCGTGACACGAAGATGCTTGCTGAGCAGCGTGCCCATTGGCACTTTGACCTGTTTCTTCGCGGCGGCCACTTTGGCAAACACCGGGGTTTCATGCAGAGAAACGCGCACGTACAGGCCGATAATCACCAGCACGGCGGAGAAGATAAACGGTACGCGCCAGCCCCAGCTCATGAACTGTTCGTCGGTCAGCAGCCAGGAGAGCAGCAGGAAAGTGCCGTTGGCAAAGAAGAAGCCAATCGGCGCACCGAGTTGCGGGAAAGAGCCATACAGCGCGCGTTTCTTCGGTGGCGCGTTTTCGGTTGCCAATAACGCAGCGCCACCCCATTCACCGCCGAGTCCCAGACCCTGACCAAAACGTGCCAGCGCTAACAGCATCGGTGCGAGAATGCCGATGGTTTCGTAGCTCGGCAGCAGGCCGATAACCACCGTAGAAATACCCATCGTCAGTAACGAAGCAACCAGCGTCACTTTACGGCCAACACGATCACCGAAGTGACCGAACAGCGCAGAACCAATTGGACGCGCTACGAATGCGATGGCGAACGTCGCAAGGGATTGCAGCGTAGCGGCGGCCGGATCACCCTGCGGGAAGAAAATATGCGGGAAGACGATAACTGCCGCAGTGGCGTAAATATAAAAGTCGAAGAACTCAATGGCGGTGCCAATAAGCGAAGCCACGACGACTTTGTTGCGTGAGTTTACCGGGGCGATATCCTGGTTAGTTTCGAGTGTTGTGGCAGCAGATTCCATAGTCTTTTCTTATTTTTTGGCGAACGAACAGCCATATTACGCACAGCAAAAGCGACATTTCAATGTGTAACAAACTCGCCGATTGGCTGAAAATCAGGCAAAAAGTGAATAATTTTCAGACCAGTAAATTAACTTCTATGAAATGCTTCACATTATTTCATTATTGGTTGATAAAACTGGTTTTTGGTTAAAGAAAAGTTACGGACTGGATTTATCTGCTGAGAAGAGGGTTCGGGTTGACGTTTCAACCCGATAACCGATTTTAGCGGTGGGATTTGCCCGGCATGCGCGGGTCGTCTTTGTATTCGGCTGTGGCAATCCACGCCGCACAGAATAGCGTCAGGCGGGCGAAGAAATAGAAGAACGCCATGATGCCCAGAACCGAACCGAAGGCCGCACCGGACGGGGATTTCACCAGCGCAGGCAGTGTCCAGGTCATGATGATTTTAATCACTTCAAAACCGATAGCCGCAATAAAAGTGCCGCGAATCAGCGCTTTTCGGCGCGGACGATGACGCGGTAAGCGCCAGAAAATCCAGAAAAACAGCAGATAGTTGGCGAGAATCGAAATGGCGAGGCCAATCAGTCGCCACGCGGGTTTCAGCCACTCAATCGCATCCAGGTGCAGCGCCGAGATAATCATCTGCTGCGCAGACCCGGCGACTGAGGTGATGGAGAGAGTCACAACCAGCGCGACCAGCAGACCAATCAGCGAAATGAAATCGCGAAAATACTTAACCCAAATTTTCTCCTGGTCTTGCGGCGTGCGTTCCCACACATCGCGCGACTGGGCGCGAATCGCTTCACGCAGGTTCCCCATCCAGTTAACGCCCGAATACAGCGCGACTAACAGGCCGACAATCCCAACGGTCGTGCGCTGTTGAACCGCTGTGCTGATGGTGTTTTTCAGCGTCGCGGCGAGCATGGGGTCGCTGACGTTAAGCAGGATTTTGTCGAAAATGTCCTGCAACAGTGTCGGGTGCGAGGCAAGAACAAAACCGGCTGCCGCAAATGACACCATCAGAATTGGGATCATCGACAGGAAGGAGAAATAGGTGATGGCCGCGCCAAACTGGTTGCCAAGCCTGTCGTTGAAACGTTCGGCGGCACGGATCAGGTGGGCGATAAACGGCTGGCGCTGCACTTTTTGCGCCGTGCCTGTGGCTTTACTCAGGGCACCGCTGGCCCGCTGTTTCATGCCCGTTTTGGATGCCTCTTCCGTATCCATTTTCCTGACGGGGTCGTACTCGAGATCCTGAGTGGGGCGTTTTGCGTCGTTGTCCGGCGTCATCAGGTGCATATTCCTTATTTTAACAACCTAAACGAAATTATAGACGATGAGGTGCTGAAAATTGACGGAAACTCATGCTGTTCAGTCCACATAGCTTTTTAAAATTTCCGTTAACCATTCCATAAACAGATGAACGCGACGTGAAAGATTGCGACGGTGCGGGTAAATGAGCGACACCGGCATCGGCTCCGGACGGTAATTCGGCAGAATTTCGACCAGCGTTCCACTGCGCAATGCTGCTTTTACGCCAACGCGTGGCACCTGAATAATCCCAAGCCCTGCAAGGCAGGCCGCGTGGTAGGTTTCGGTGCTGTTGACCGTTAACACACCGCCGGTTTTCAACCAGCGGGTCTGATTATCACTGCTGATTTCAAAGCCCTGTGGGCGCACACCGAGGCTGGTGGCGTAGTGAACCAGCGCATGGCTATCAAGATCTTCGAGCGTTTCCGGATAGCCAAAACGCGCCAGATAATCTGGGCTGGCGCAATTAATAACGGTCAGTTTACCGATCGGGCGCGCCACTAATCCGGAGTCTTTCAGCGTCCCCACGCGTACTACGCAGTCGAATCCTTCCCGAATCACATCCACCAGGCGGTCGCTGCTGCTTAGTTCCAGTTCAATGCCCGGATACTGTTGCAGAAACGTCGGCAGTTTTGGAATGATTAAATTTCGAGCAACGCCGACGGGCATATCAACACGCAGCCGTCCACTGATGCTGGTGGGGTCATGCTGGAACATCCCGTCGAGTTCATCGAGGTTACTGAGTAAATCTTTGGCGCGTTCGTAATAGACCATGCCATCTTGCGTAAGCTGCACGCGGCGGGTGGTGCGGTGTAAAAGGCGTACGCCGAGCAGGTTTTCCAGCGCCTGGATTTGACGCGATACGCTGCCTTTTGGCAGGCCGAGCGACTCTGCCGCGCGCGAAAAACTCTCCAGTTCCGCGACGCGAATAAACAGCTGCATTGCGTGAATTTTATCCATAGCCAACGCCTTTTGTTGTTCTGATTGAAACAATGAAACGTAATTTACCGTCTTTATTGACTATATGTAACCTAATAAGCTCTCTCTCACTGATTACTTATCCGAAATGAGGTGGGTTATGACTCAACGTATTGCTTTAATCACTGGCGGTAGCCGTGGGCTGGGAAAAAATGCGGCGCTGAAGCTAGCGGCGAAAGGAATTCATATTGTGCTGACGTACAACAGCAATCAACAGGAAGCGCAAAAAGTTGTCGCGGAAATTGAACAACTTGGCGTTAAAGCCGCTGCATTACAGCTGAATGTCGCCGATGTCTCTGGGTTCGAACATTTTGCCGAACAGGTACAGAAAACGCTGCAACAGATCTGGCAGCGTGACACGTTTGATTATTTAGTGAACAACGCCGGAATTGGTTTATACGGTGCGTTTGCTGAGACCAGCGAGGCGGTGTTTGATGAATTAATGAACATCCACTTTAAAGGCCCGTTCTTCCTGACGCAGCGTCTGTTGCCGATGATTCAGGATGGCGGTCGCATTCTGAATGTTTCGACAGGGCTGGCACGTTTTGCGCTCCCGGGGTTTGCGGCGTATGCCTCGATGAAAGGCGCGATGGAAGTGCTGACGCGCTATCAGGCCAAAGAGTTGGGCGCGCGCGGGATTTCGGTCAATATCATCGCCCCTGGCGCAATTGAAACCGATTTTGGTGGTGGACGCGTACGTGATAACGCCGAGATGAATCAGCATATCGCCGCTCAAACGGCGCTGGGCCGCACCGGCCTCCCGGACGATATTGGTGGCGCAATCGCGGCCCTGCTCAGCGATGAGTTGGGTTGGATGAACGCTCAGCGTATCGAGGTTTCAGGCGGTATGTTCCTGTAATTTCTACACAGGTAGACGCGCGCCACAGGGCAGTTTTGCCTGATGGCGCTGCGCTTAACAGGCCTGTGGTCCAGTCATGTAGGCCCATGCAAGCGAAGCGCCGCTGGGCATTCAGCGTTGATATTCGCTGCGCAACAATCCCAACAGCCAGTCGTTATGCCATTTTCCGGCCAGCCAAAAGTTTTCCCGCAGTTCCCCTTCCAGAACAAAGCCTGTTTTTTCCAGAACGCGACGCGATGCCATGTTTCCGGCCGTCACCGTGGCGGTTAGCCGTCGCACTTCACCAGCGGCGAAGGCAAAATCACACACTGCACGTAACGACTCCGTGGCAAACCCCTTTCCCTGGGCAACAGGGGCAAAAATAAAACCCACTTCTGCACAGTCTGTTTCCCGATGGATATAGCCCGTCACGCCGAGCGGTTCACCCGTCTCTGTTTCCCGAACCACCAGGCTTAGCCAGTGCGCCGCACCCGGCGTCCAGTCCGGCAATCGCGACTCAAAGATTTCTCGAATCTGGCTTTCCGTTCGTGGTTCAGACACGTAACGCATGACGTCAGCGTTCTGTTGCAGTGCCAAAAAGAACGGCCAGTCTGCTTCGCACAGTGATTCACAACTCAGCCTTGGGGTGGCGATTTGTATCATCGTATTTACTCCGGTGACTTTTAGCGGTTTATAGACGGATTAGCGCGCAGGACTCTGATGTAATCTATTCTTAACTGTCTAATAACAAAAATAAAACCTGGTAATTAACATGGTTAATTAATTTAGCTTAGGTAAGGAAATCGATGCACACGGCATCACACTATTCCGGCGATCAATTTGAGCATTGTCTGGTGATGATCCGCCAGGCGGGAGTGGAGATCCTCTCCCTGTTGAAAGTCCATACCGCTGAAGCCAAAGATCTCCGCTGGTTCCTGGAACAAATGGAACAGGCACGCCTGAATCTGGGCGGGTGGGCAAACGTGGCCCGCCGGTTAAACCTCAATGATGCTCAGCTCAGCGATTTTACGCTGCAATTGCGTCACCTTCAGCAAATCGTGCCGGTGTATGAAAGCGGCCAGGCGGTAAGTGAAAATCAGCTGATCGCCGCGTTACGTTTTTCTGCGGCGCTGGAGTTTGTACGCAAGCGGCAGCCGCTGCTGACCTTTACCTCCATTTCAGGTGATGACAGCGACGAACGGCAGGAGCAGGCCCAACGGCAAATGCGGGCGCTCACCTTGACCCTCAAGGCGCTGATCAATCAGGCGTTTCCTGATGCCACCCGTCTCAATGATTTCCTTAAACTGCAGTTTGGTGCTGACAGCGTGCGCCAGTGGCTCGCCAACAGCGAGGCAGGAAATATTCTGTCGGGGATGCAGTTCAGTGAGCTGGCGCTGTTGGTCATCGATAAAAAAACGTTTGCCCGCCACTATTCCTCTTTGTTTAACGCGGCGGCGGCGCTGACGTTTCTGGCGGAACAGCGTGTGACGCTGCATGCGTTTCTGGAAGATTGTCGGGTGATGCGTAATGCCATTCTGGCCCAGCGCCCGTTGACAACCACCGAGCTGGCGCTGCTCGATAATTATCTGCACCAGATTGCTGGCCCTATCCAGCGCGCGTTTGAACAGGGGCGAACCCGCATTAATCCGGCGTCGTTTATAGCCGTAGACAGCAGCGAACTGCATCATTTCTGGGAACATGCGCGCAGCAAAGATCGTGCTTTGGGCGGCGATAACCAGCCGGTGCCTGAGGGTATCGACCCGCCTAAGAAAGCGAAAGTCAGCGACCCGGCGGAGCGAGAGCAGCTGATTTCTTCACTGCTGTGGGGCGTGGTCGGCCTGGTGATACTGGTGATGGCGTTGGGATCGCTGTGGATGTTCAGCAACAGCACGCCAGAAGAATCGGTCGCCCAGGCCCACGACACATTCGCGGGATCCTCGGAACAGGGCGAGGGAGTACTGACGCCACGGGATAAGCTGGCTCAGAAGGGGATCCGATGGGATATCAACAATCTGCGAGCGGCTATCGATCGCAACGATATCTACGTGACGACGCTCTTTTTGCAGGGTGGAATGAACTGGCAGCTCTCATGGACCGAGCAGGCACAGGCTTTCCGTTATGATCAGGTGCTGGCGCTGCTGCTGCGCTATCGGCTGCAAATGGATGAGCCTAAACCTTGCCGCCGCTTTATCTCAAACCTGAGCCATGCCATGGCAGCCGGCGAATCCTTAACCTCGATCCGCAAATCCTATCTGCAGGCATTTTGTTCCTCGCCCGGCGTGGTGGCACGCCAGCGCTATAACGTCTCGCAGGCGCAGCGACGGGCAGATGCCACGCCGAACGAAGAGAATAAAAAATGGCTAACTATTCAGTCTGCTATTTACGATGTCATCAATTAACGGCGAGCGTAAAGAAGGGCCAGTCTGCTTCATACAGTGATTCTCAGCTCATCCTTGAGGGGGGATTTTTATCATCGTATTAACTCCGGTGATTTTTAGCGGTTTATAGGCCAATTGCACGCCAATAGAATGATGTAGTCTAATTCCCGGCTGTATAAAAATAAAACTAAAACCTTGTAATTTACATGGTAAATTAATTTTGATTAGGTAAGGAAATTAGATGCACACAGCATCATTTAATTCTGGCAGGCAGTTTGAACAATGTGTGAGTGTTGTTCGCCAGGCAGGGATGGAAATTCTTTCCCTATTGGACGTACATACTGCAGAAGTGAAAGATCTGCGTTGGTTTCAGGAGCAACTAGAACAGGCCCGGCTGAATCTGGGGGGATGGGCAAATGTCGCCCAACGGTTAAACCTCAATGATGCTCAACTCAGCGATTTTATCCTCCAGTTGCACCGTGTTCGGCAAGTCATACCGGTGTATGAGCGTGGGCAGGCGATTAATCAAGATCAGATGATCGCGGTGCTGCGCTTTGCAGCAGCCCAAGAATTTATACGCCAGCGCCAGCCGCTGCTGACGTTTGCCTCGGTGTCTGGTGCCGACGGTAAGGTATATCAGGAGCGAGCGCAGCGACAAATGCGTGCGCTGACATTGACGATGAAGGGATTAATTAACCAGGCCTATCCCGATCAATCAGGGCTAAATAATTTTCTCGAACGGCAGTTTGGGGCTGATAAAGTCCGTCACTGGTTGGCGAACAGCGATCCCGGGGATACGCTTTCCGGGATGCAGTTTAGTGAGCTGGCGCTGATTATCGTTGATAAAAAGACTTTCCTCCGCTACTACTCATCGATTTTTAATATGGCGTCGACGTTGACGTTTCTGGCAGAACGACAGGTCACACTGCATACTTTCCTCGAAGATTGCCGGGTGATGCGCAACGCGATTTTGGAGCGGCGCCCACTGACCGCCATCGAAATAGCGCTGCTTGACAACTATCTGCAACAAATTACTGAGCCAATACAGCGTGCTTTTAAGCTCGGACACACTGAGATCGATCCGGCTGCGTTTATGGCGATAGACAGCAATGAACTGCACCGATTCTGGGAACTTGCCCGTCACAAAGACCACTTACTGGGTGGTGATCTCTTGCCGATCCGTGAAAATATCGAACCGCCGCAAAAACGTTCGACGCACAACCAGCAAGAGCATAAAGAGTTAATTTCGACGGCTCTGTGGAGCACTGTGGGCATTACTATCATGGTGGTCAGCTTCGCCGTGCTATGCATGTTCAGCGATGCCACGCCTGAAGAACCGGTCATACAAGCCCAGGAAGTTCATCTCCCCGAGCCCAATCACAAAGTGCTGACACCGCGAGATAAACTGGCGGAGGAAGGGATCCATTGGGATACTGGCAATCTTCGTTCAGCCATCGATCGTAACGATGTAGACGTAACAAGGCTGTTTTTACAGGGCGGCATGAACTGGCAACTGGCATGGACAGACCATGCACAATCCTTTCATCACGAAGAAGTACTGGAACTGTTGCTGGCCCATCGTCGGCAAATGGAAGAGCACAAACCCTGCCATCGTTTTATCGCCAGCCTTAGTCATGCCATGGCCCGGGGTGAACCCTTGATGCCGATACAAAAATCGTATTTGCATGCGTTTTGTAGTGTGCCAGAGGAGATAGCACATCAACGCTCCAGCGTCTCCCAGGCAAAAAAACGGGCCCTGGCGAAGCCGGACGCGCAGAATAAAAAATGGCTAACCATTCAGTCAGCCATTTATAGCGCCATCGATTAACGGCGTTATGGCTCGCCATACAGGCCAATTAATCGGCGTACAACGCCATTGGTCCAGCCGAAACCATCCTGTAAGGGATATTCACCCCCGCCCCCTTCGCGGGGCGTGCCGCTGGCGATATGGTATTTCTCAATCAGCTTATAATGACGCTGATAAAAATGGTTGACCGTTTTCAGCCAGCTACGGGCGATTTCGTCGCCCAGCGTGTCGTTTCCGTACAGTTTGAAGCCCTGAATCGCCATCCACTGTAGCGGCGCCCAGCCGTTGGGGAAATCCCACTGTTCGCCGCTGTCATACTCCGTCGCCAGGATCCCGCCCGGTGTCAGCAGGCGCGTACGTACCGCGGTGTCGAGTTTATCTGCTTGTTCATGGGTGGCCATACCAACATACAGCGGCACCATGCTGGCGGCTGAAAATAGCCCCAGCTCTTCGCGCCGCCAGTCGTAATCGCGAAAACAGCCCTGTTCGTTATCCCACAGATAACGGGTGACGGCTGCCCGGCGTTCACTGGCCTTGTGGCGGAATTCCGTCTCGGTTTCCCGATCGCCTTTTAAACCGGAAATATTGGCGATGGTGTTTTCCAGTTTGAACAGAAAAGCGTTCAAATCTATCGGGATAAATTGCGTGGTGCGGATACTTGCCAGGCGAGTTGTGTCCCGTAGCCAGCGCGAGGAGTAATCCCAGCCGGATTCCGCACCTGCGCGTAAATCGCGATAGACCTCATTCGGTGGACGGCCTGAATGGCGTGCGGTTTCCACGTCTTCCAGCCAGGATTCATCTCGTGGCGTGTCGCGGTCATCCCAGTAGCGATTGAGCAGCGATCCGTCCGGCATGCGTACAACGTGCCGCCAGGCTTGATTCGGTAGCAGATTGCCCGAGCCATCCATCCAGAAGTTGTACTCCATTTTGAGATGGTCAAGATAGCGCTTCGCACCGCGCACGCCATCTTCCTCGAACAGTTCCACCATCAGAGCGAAAACCGGTGGCTGTGAGCGGCTGAGATAATACGTGCGGTTACCGTTTGGAATATGGCCGTAGCGCTCGATCATCCAGGCGAAGTTATCCGCCATGCACTTGAGTAAATCTTCACGTCCGCTTTCCGCAAGACCCAACATGGTGAAGTAGGAATCCCAATAATAGGTCTCGGTGAAGCGCCCGCCGGGAACGATATAGGATTGCGGGAGTGCGAGTAGCGAAGACCAGGGAATATGGTCCTGCGGCTCGCGAGTCAGGATCGGCCACAGGGTTTCGATGTGTTCTTTTAAGGTCTTGTTAGGATCGGAAACATAGTCGTCGCCATTCCCTTCCGGCAGCCAGAAATGTTCTTCGACAAAGGCTCGCAGGTTAAAGCCCGGCAAACGTTTCTGCTGACGAAAGCGGATCAGGATATCCAGCGGATCCATTTTCGGCGCGCAGTCGGGAAAGGTTTTACTGTCGGCAAAAATCCGCGCGGCCTGGACACGCTCAAACAGTTCAAGATAACGGTCGGCGGGGGTGAGCGCATCGGATGCGGGCATCCCCTCGATCATTTCCGGTTCCGGCTCGACCTCGAACATTTCATCCAGTTTTAACTCGCACGGATCCGTGAGGTAGCAAAGCTCAGCTTCAAGTGCCTGCGCTTCGTCGGTGTCCGGGTTACGTAATTTCTGGTTGAACATAACGGTAAAAACCTCCGGATAGCGTCAAAACAAATTGCCGGGAAAAATCCGGCGCTCTATTAAGCGTAGACATTCGCTTCGATCTTCGGAAACGAAAGCGTGCGCTTCATCACATTTCTTGGTTTATCTCTGTTTGTGCTTTTCGGTTAATCTCATGTTTTCACAGAATAATCATGGAAAACGAGGCATAGTGAACGTTCTTCACTTTCAGAGCTTTCACTTTGCAACGAATTGTGAATAACGGTAGGGTGAGCCGCTCGCTATTTCGTCATTCTCCACCTCTTTATCTCAACAGGAAGGCAATATTGAAAGGGTTAATACTCCCTGTGCTGATTGCGTCTACACAGCTCTGCGGCTGTGCCGGAACGCTTTCGCAAATGAATATGCCTTCCAGTGAAGTGACTCAGGTGGCGCAAAATGGACGGGCGCTTTCCGTCGACGAACTCGTCACTGAATATATGCAGACCAAACAGGTGTCGGGCATGGTGGTGGCCGTTATTCAGCATAATGGCCCGGCGAAATTTTACTGCTATGGCGTCACGGATGCCAAAAACCATTACCCGATAACACCGGATACCCTGTTTGCGCTCGGTTCATTGAGTAAAGGGATTACCGCCGAGGTGATAACGCTGCTGGTGAACGAGGGGCGTTTACACTGGGATGACACACTGGATACGCTACTGCCACCGGGAACGCTGCTGAGTGCGGATGCGAAAAAAATCACGCTCCTGCAACTGGTGACGCACACTTCCGGTTTGCCGCGTCAGCCGATGAATTTGTTGTCGTTAGAGCATCTGGTGAGCTATCTGCGTGACGGCGAAAACTTCTATCAGGATTTGGACAGTGATGGCGTCCTGAATTATCTCAGTACTTTCAATGCGCCATTAACGCATGAGCCACGTTATTCCAATATTGGCTACGCCGTGCTCGGCTATATCCTGAAATATAAAACCGGGCAGTCGATTGAAACGTTGTCAGCGCAGAAAATTTTTCAGCCACTGGAAATGGACAATGCGAGCTTCGACCCGGAAAGTCTGCGAACCTTCCCGCAGCGCGCGTTAGGGCACGCGGGTGATCAGCCGAAATTTATTGCTCGGGGCGCGTTAACACCGGACTGGCAGTTCAGCAATAATATGGTCGGTGCGGCAAGCCTTTACAGTGATGCCAGGGATCTTATCGAATATACACGGGCGCATTTTTCTTCTACAGGCAATGCGTCGCTGGACAAAGCGTTTGCAGATGTCACTGTCGATTATTTCCCTCGAGAGAAGGAAGCGGCCAATATTGCATGGATAACCGATACCTACGGTCAGCAAAAAATCACGTATCAGGTGGGCTACATCGGTGGGTATTCCAGTTATATCGGATTCGATAAAGAAAACCAGAATGCGGTAGTGGTATTACAAAATAGCTTTAACTGGAGTAATTATATTGGGCATGCGCTATTAAAACGCATTGCCCAAAAATAAATCTGTTACCACTTCTTATCGAAGGCGTCGCGACGACCATCGCGGCGGTTTTCGCGCTTGTCCTGACGGCAACGGGAGTTGCTTTTATCATTGTCTTTAAAGCACTCTTGCTTCTTATCGCGACCTTCGGTGCGAGCATCCTGACGGGTGTTGCGAGCATCCTGGCGCTCGTTACTGCGATGCGTTGCATGAGCAGGGAGGGTCATGGCTGACAAGAGCGTCGCAGCCGTTAATACAGAAAGTATTGTTTTTTTCACGAAGATAAAACCTTATAAATAAATGCAAAGAATGACAATTAATATTATTAATATCAGCTCGCATAGTATCTCTTAGCGTAAATTGCAGACGTGGTGCAATTAGTGCTGTCATGTAGAAAAAACAATTCAAAATAAAATTATAGGGTATTGATCCCTGTGGGTAGCGGCGTGGTTGCGATCTTTCTCTTGAGATTAGCAAATCGATGCAATGGGATTGGAACTTTGGAGGTAGCTTAATGACAGCATTTTTCTGTGAATGGACGGGAAATCAGGTGCAAACCGGAACAACACTACATGATAATCACTAAATGAAGACAGAAGCGAGCAAAAAGCAGGAGCTGAGTCTGTTCTATGGTTCATCTCAAGACTGTGTTATCAACCTCTTGGAGGCGTGTGAAACTATATCCCACTCTGGCCCGCTGAATTCGAATCACCCTCAAGCTATTGCGAGGCACTCTCATTATCTAATTGAATTAATTGAAAAGATATCACCTCATTTGCATTGTCATACCTATCCAATAGGGCAGCGCTTTACTCTGAGTTCGAGCCGTGACTCAAAATGCTACTACATTCGCACGGGTGCAATCTCGCTTTATCGCCAGCCGAATGATGTATTGCTCGAACTCCTTGATGCGCCAAGTATAAGAGGTATTATTCCGATCCCTCCAGATTCTGCTTCCATCTACACGCTGAAAGTGATAATCCCTGCTGAAATCGCGGTTCTGGATATTGGTTGCCTCTATGAGTTGTTGGGCGAGTTAAATTTATGGGAAACCTTCTCTCGCTATTTACAAGTGATGTCAAGTATTTTAGGGGAGGTGATTTTCAAACTGGTAGTGCCATCTGCCTATGATAGTGTGCGAATTCAACTTTATGAGTTAATGGCTAAGCACAGAAAATGTGCGCGAGCGTATCCTGGTTGAGAACTATATTCGAGATAAAACCAATATTTCACGAAGCCGAATTATGCGAATTCACTCTAATCTGAAAGCAGGTGGATATATTCTGATGGATAGAGGCATTCTAAAGGATATAAGTAATATTCCTTTGAAATATTAAAGGATCGAACCAGTCATGATGTCCCTTTCATATTGGTGTCTTAAGTGTTTGTCGTTAGCTCTTGTTTGTATATTAGTTTTATTTCTTTTATGATGGCAATTCAGGTTAAGCAAACATTATCTCACCTGCGTAGAGCATTGATCCAGCAGCTTTTATATTGTCATCTTTCGTCTTCCAGACATAATCGCTGGTTTAAGAAGTGGTTGTCTCGCTGTGGAAATATTCAGTATGCCGGGAAGTCTTTAAAAGTGAATTTAAAAGTGAATAGTGCTGATAAGCGAGGTGCTTGTAAAAGGGCCAGAGTAAATTCTGGCCCTTTTATTTTTTTACCGTAGAAGTTTGTACCCGATGCTTATTTCTTAACGCATGGTAACAAATTCTTCTGCAGCCGTCGGGTGAATAGCCACTGTGTTATCGAAATCTTTCTTGGTTGCGCCCATTTTCAGGGCTACCGCGAAGCCTTGCAGGATTTCGTCCATCCCGAAGCCGATACCGTGAATCCCGACGATTTTCTCTTCCGGGCCCACACACACCAACTTCATACGGCACGGCTGACGGTGAGAGGTCACGGCGGTGTACATCGCGGTAAAGGAGGATTTATATACCTTCACTGCGTCGTCGCCATACTGCTCACGCGCCTGCGGTTCGCTCAGGCCAATGGTGCCAATTGGCGGATGGCTGAACACCACGGTTGGAATGTTGCTGTAATCCAGATGCTCGTCCGGCTTGTTGTTGAACAGGCGCTCGGACAGACGGCGACCTGCCGCCACGGCAACAGGCGTTAACTCTACCGCACCCGTGTTATCACCGACGGCATAAATGCCCGGCACGCTGGTGTTCTGGAACTTATCGACAACGATATAACCTTTGTCGTTGGTTTTCACACCCGTCGCCACCAGGTTGAAATTGTCGTTTGCAGGCTCGCGGCCAATCGCCCAAATCAGGCTATCGACGGTCTGACTACGGCCATCTTCCAGTTCCAGTGTCAGGCTGCCATCGGCATTTTTAATGACGGCTTTTGGCACTGCATGGGTATGCAGCGTTGGGCCTTCGGCGTTCATCACTTCAACCAGCGTTTCAACGATCATCGGGTCAAAGCTGCGCAGCGGCGCATGCTTACGCACAAACAGATGCGTTTGGGCACCGAGGCCATTGATCACGCCCGCCAGTTCAACCGCGATGTAACCCGCGCCGACAACGGCCACGCGTTTTGGCAGCGCTGGCAACTCGAAGAAACCGTCAGAGTCGATACCGTATTCCACGCCAGGAATATCTGGGTGGCTCGGACGACCGCCGGTAGCAATCAAAATATGATCGGCAGTCAGCGTTTCACCGTTCACTTCAATGGTTCTTTCATCGACGAAACGGGCAAAGCCTTTGATCACATCGACGTTATTTTTGCCCAGCACGGTGTCGTACGAGGTGTGAATGCGATCGATATAAGCTGTACGGCTGGAGACCAGCTTGTTCCAGTCGAAGTGGTTGATAGTGGTGTCGAAGCCGTAGTCCGGGCCGTACATATGAATGGCCTCGCGGATCTGCGCGGCATGCCACATCACTTTCTTCGGTACGCAGCCGACGTTCACACAGGTGCCGCCGAGCTCTTTGGCTTCAATCAGCGCACATTTCTGGCCGTACATCGCCGCGCGGTTAATGGAGGCGATGCCGCCGCTGCCGCCGCCGATGGCGATATAGTCATAATGCTTAGTCATAGCTTCTTCCTTAATCGTTGATTGCCGCGATTGTATACCTGGAATCCATAGGTTCCACCGATGATTGTGATTACTCCGGCACAATCCAGCTAACGGTGGCGTGGCCCGTGCCCGTTGGCACCAGCTTTTTGTGCAGCCATGGCAGCACGTTATTCATCTGTTGTTCGAGTTTCCACGGCGGATTGATAACGATCATGCCGGATGCCGTCATGCCGCGCTGATCGCTATCCGGACGCACCGCCAGCTCGATTTGCAGAATGCGGCGAATACCGGTGGCTTCGAGCTCTTTGATCATGCGTTTAATTTGCGCGCGCAATACGACTGGATACCACAATGCATAAGTGCCGGTAGCAAAACGCTTGTAGCCTTCGCTGATGCCAGAAACGACAGCCTGATAGTCGGTTTTAATCTCATACGGCGGGTCAATCAGTACCAGACCACGGCGTGATGCTGGCGGCAGCTTGGATTTAAGCTGCTGATAGCCGTCGGATTTCTCCACTCGCGCACGGTCATCTTTCTGAAATTCGGAACGCAGCAGCGGGAAATCGCTCGGGTGCAGTTCGGTCAGGTTCAGGCTGTCCTGCTCACGCAGCAACTGGCGTGCAATCAGCGGAGAACCCGGGTAATAGCGCAACTGACCGCTGCGGTTGAAATGATTCACCACGTTGATGTAAGGCTCTAATTCCGCAGGCAAATCATCCTGCTGCCAGATGCGGGCGATGCCTTCCATGTACTCACCTGTGCGCTCTGCATGCTCGCTGCTCAGCTGATAACGCCCTGCGCCCGCGTGAGTGTCGAGATAGAGAAACGGTTTTTCTTTCTCTTTCAGCGATTCAATGATCAGGCTCTGAACGGTGTGTTTGAGGACGTCGGCGTGGTTGCCGGCGTGAAAGCTGTGGCGATAACTGAGCATGAATAAAGGTGTTCCACTGAGTAATTACAGGCCCGGTGAACGCAGTGCCACCGGGTCACAAAAAAAAGCGATGGGGACAGTATACAGAAAAGTCTCTGTCGCCGCGAAAGCGCATCGTCTGGCATTGAAATCCTCTACACTTAACCCCATTCTACAAAGATATGTGCCGCGCCGGATGTGCGCCTCATTCACTCTTTTTAAACAGGACAGCGCTTATGACTAATCCATTACTGACGCCCTTCGATTTGCCACCGTTTTCAAAAATCCAGCCAGAGCACGTCGTCCCAGCAGTGACTAAAGCGCTGGACGATTGCCGCACGGCGGTTGAAAGCGTTGTGGCGCAGGGCGCGCCGTACAGCTGGGAAAGTCTGTGTCAGCCACTGGCCGAAGTGGACGATGTGCTGGGCCGTCTGTTCTCGCCGGTCAGCCATCTGAATTCCGTGAAAAACAGCCCGGAACTGCGCGAAGCCTATGAGCAGACGCTGCCGCTGCTGTCCGAGTACAGCACCTGGGTGGGTCAGCATGAAGGTTTGTATCAGGCGTATCGTGACCTGCGCGACGGTGACCATTACGCAAGCCTGAATACCGCACAGAAAAAAGCAGTCGATAACGCGCTGCGTGATTTTGAGCTGTCCGGGATTGGCCTGTCGAAAGAGAAACAGAAACGCTACGGCGAAATCGCGGCGCGTCTGTCTGAATTAGGTAACCAGTACAGCAACAACGTGCTCGACGCCACCATGGGCTGGAACAAGCTTGTCACAGATGAAACTGAGCTTGCCGGGATGCCGGAAAGTGCACTGGCAGCAGCGAAAGCACAGGCCGAAGCCAAAGAACAAGAAGGCTATCTGCTGACGCTCGACATCCCGAGTTATCTGCCGGTGATGACCTATTGCGACAACCAGGCGCTGCGTGAAGAGATGTATCGCGCTTACACCACTCGTGCGTCTGACCAGGGCCCGAATGCCGGGAAATGGGACAACAGCCCGGTAATGGAAGAGATCCTCGCGCTGCGTCACGAATTGGCACAGCTGCTGGGCTTTGAAAGCTATGCGTTGAAATCGCTGGCGACCAAAATGGCAGAAAACCCGCAGCAGGTGCTCGAATTCCTGACCGATCTGGCAAAACGCGCCCGTCCGCAGGGCGAAAAAGAACTGGCTCAGCTGCGTGCGTATGCGAAAGCGGAATTTGGTATCGATGAGTTACAGCCGTGGGATATTGCTTACTACAGCGAAAAACAGAAACAACATCTCTACAGCATCAGCGACGAACAACTGCGTCCTTACTTCCCGGAAAACAAAGCCGTCAACGGTCTGTTCGAAGTGGTTCAGCGCATTTACGGTATCACCGCCAAAGAGCGCAAAGACATTGACGTGTGGAGCCCGGAAGTGCGCTTCTTCGAGCTGTACGATGACAAAAACGAACTGCGCGGCAGTTTCTATCTCGATCTCTACGCCCGCGAGCACAAACGCGGCGGCGCGTGGATGGATGACTGTGTGGGCCAGATGCGTAAAGCGGACGGTTCGCTGCAAAAACCGGTGGCCTATCTCACCTGTAACTTCAACCGTCCGGTTAACGGCAAGCCTGCGCTCTTTACCCACGACGAAGTGATCACCCTGTTCCATGAATTTGGTCATGGGCTGCATCACATGCTGACCCGCATCGAAACCGCAGGCGTTTCGGGCATCAGCGGTGTGCCGTGGGATGCCGTCGAGTTGCCGAGCCAGTTTATGGAAAACTGGTGTTGGGAGCCGGAAGCGCTGGCGTTTATCTCTGGTCACTTTGAAACGGGCGAACCACTGCCAAAAGAACTGCTGGATAAAATGCTGGCAGCGAAAAACTACCAGGCGGCAATGTTCGTGCTGCGTCAGCTGGAATTCGGCCTGTTCGATTTCCGTCTGCATGCCGAATTTAATCCAGAGCAGGGCGCGAAAATCCTCGAGACGCTGGCAGAAATCAAGAAACAAGTTTCTGTGGTCCCGGGCCCATCATGGGGCCGATTCCCGCACGCTTTCAGCCACATTTTTGCTGGCGGCTATGCGGCAGGTTACTACAGCTATTTGTGGGCCGATGTGCTGGCGGCAGACGCGTTCTCTCGTTTCGAAAAAGAAGGGATTTTCAACCGTGAAACTGGGCAGTCGTTCCTCGACAATATCCTGAGCCGTGGCGGTTCCGAAGAGCCAATGACGCTGTTCAAACGCTTCCGTGGCCGTGAACCGCAACTGGACGCGATGCTTGAGCATTACGGCATCAAAGGCTAACCCGTTCGTGAAAATATGTTTAGTTGATGAATCAGGCGCCAGTGATGGCGCCTTATCTGTTCTTGCGACTCGTTGGGGCCTGGAACAGGATGCGGATAACCTGATGGCGCTGGTGCTCACAACAGAGCATCTCGAACTGCGTAAGCGTGATGAACCCAAACTCGGCGGCATCTTCGTGGATTTTGTGGGTGGCCCGATGGCGCATCGACGAAAATTCGGCGGCGGTCGTGGGGAAGCGGTGGCGAAAGCGGTGGGCATCAAAGGCAGTTATTTGCCCGATGTCGTGGATGCTACGGCAGGATTAGGCCGTGACGCGTTTGTGCTGGCTTCGGTAGGGTGTCGAGTGCGGATGCTGGAACGTAATCCGGTAGTGGCCGCGTTGCTCGATGACGGTTTGGCTCGCGGCTACGCTGACCCGGAAATCGGCGGCTGGTTGCAAGATCGCTTGCAGTTGATTCATGCCTCGAGTCTAACGGCATTGACCGATATCGCGCCGCGCCCGCAGGTGGTCTATCTCGACCCGATGTTCCCCCATAAGCAGAAAAGCGCGCTGGTGAAAAAAGAGATGCGAGTGTTTCAGTCGTTGGTGGGGCCGGATTTAGATGCCGACGGGCTGCTGATCCCTGCACAACAATTGGCGACAAAGCGGGTCGTGGTAAAGCGCCCGGACTACGCACCGCCGCTGGCAGACGTTGCCACTTCAAACGCAGTGGTGACGAAAGGGCATCGCTTTGATATTTACGCCGGGACGCCGGAATAAGAAAGCCGGGTGGCGATTGCGCCTGACCCGGCTTACGTTTTTCCGTGATCGTGTAGTGCCCGGTAAGGCTTAGCCGCTACCGGGCAACAAGCTATTACTCGTCTTCTTCGTCACGCAGTGGAACAATCAGCATATCCACATGTACGGTGTTAATCAGCTGGCGAGCCGAAGACATCAGCTTGCTCCAGAAATCCTGATGATGACCGCAAACCACCAAATCCATATCGTATTTCTTGATGGCATCAACCAGCACCTGGCCCAAATCACCGCTGCCACTCAGGGTTTCGGTGATCGGATACCCGGCGTTAGTGGAAAGCTCACTCAACGCGTGATGAGTTTCTTCCGAGATGCGTTTCTGCATATCACCCAGATTGACATCAATCAGGCCGGTATAGAGATCGGAGTAGTTCACATCGACATGAATCAGGGAAACTTTCGCGTTATACGGGCGCGCCATCGAGACTGCTTTATCTACCAGCATTTTGCTTTCCGGCGACAGATCGACCGCGATAAGAATGTGTTTGTAAGCCATAGTGTTACTCCTTCCTTAAGTCTGTGGTTACTCGTTAAGTATAGTCAACTCAACCTTAAAACGACCCTTAAGTTACGTCAATGACCCTTTATCACCAATTAGTTAAACAAATCTTTGCGCTTTTGCTATTGATTACGATTAAGGATGTGGCAAAAAAATCAGCGGATCTCCTACACTATTAAAAGAGTCGGTCGGCGAAGTTAATGTGATCGGTCTCTCACTCTTTCACTGACTGTCTGATGAGTTTCGGGGTGCGGTAGTCCTGGAGGGAGTCTCCGTGGGCGGGTCGCCGGGGAGGAGGTATGGTAAGCACTGTCGCGCTGTTTTGGGCTTTGTGCATCGTGTGTGTGGTGAATATGGCGCGCTACTTCTCATCATTGCGCGCCCTGCTGGTGGTGCTGCGTGGTTGCGATCCCTTACTCTATCAGTATGTGGATGGCGGAGGTTTTTTCACCTCCCACGGTCAGCCTGGCAAACAGGTGCGTCTGGTGTGGTATATCTACGCGCAGCGTTATCGCGATCATCATGATGATGAGTTTATTCGCCGCTGTGAGCGTGTTCGCCGTCAGTTTGTGTTAACCAGTGCGCTGTGTGGCCTGGTGATTATCAGCATGATTGCGTTGATGATTTGGCACTGAGTTTCGACATAAAAAAACGGGTCAGTTTCCTGACCCGTTTTTGTCGTTTTCAGACGCTGACAGAGACTCAGATAAGCTTCAGGCTCAGCCAATAGAGGCCGCCAGAAAGGAGAATCGCTGCAGGCAGGGTCAGAACCCATGCCATCAGAATGTTCGTCACGGTCTTGCGTTGCAGACCGCCACCGTCAACGATCATCGTACCCGCAACGGAGGACGACAGAACGTGGGTGGTTGAGACTGGCATCCCGGTATAACTCGCGAGTCCAATCGATACCGCAGCGGTCATCTGCGCGGACATGCCCTGTGCATAGGTCATGCCTTTCTTACCGATTTTCTCACCGATGGTGGTCGCCACACGACGCCAGCCAATCATCGTACCAATGCCCAGCGCCAGCGCGACAGCCATGATAATCCAGACCGGTGCGTACTCGATGGTGCTCAACATATCGGTTTTGAGTTTTTTCAGCAGACGCTTGTCGTCATTGCTGACGTCAGGCAGCTTCGCCACTTTATCGGTGGTATCGGAAATGCACAGCATGACGCGACGCATCTGGCTGCGCTGATCGACGCTCAGCTTGTCGTAACTCTCAATGTTATCCAGCATGCCTTTCACGCGGTTCAGTGCGTTGATGGTATTTGCCGGATGACAATGGAATTCAGCAGGCTGGGTCGCACCCGGCTCTGGCGATGGAATCAACGGTTCAGCGCTGGTTACTTTTTGCAGCAGGTCAGGATGCTGCTGGAAATAGAGCTCAACGTTGTTAACCGCATCACGAGTACGGGTGATTTCGTAGCCAGAAGCGTTCATGTTGACCACAAAGCCCGCTGGTGCCACGCCAATCAGGACCAGCATCACCAGACCAATGCCTTTCTGACCGTCATTCGCGCCGTGAGAAAACGCAACGCCAATAGCCGAAATGATCAGTGCGATACGTGTCCAGAAAGGCGGCTTTTTCTTACCGTCCATCTTTTCACGTTCCGCAGGCGTCATGTGGATACGAGCCCGTTTTTTGGTGTTGCTCCAGTAGCGACGCAGCAGGAAAATCAGGCCACCGGCAACAACCAGACCGACAATAGGCGAGACAATCAGTGAAGCGAAAATCCCAATCACTTTCGGGATATTCAGCGCGTCAACAACAGAGGTGCCGGTCATCAGTGCATTGGTTAACCCAATCCCGATAATGGCCCCGATCAGGGTGTGAGAGCTTGATGCTGGCAGGCCGAAATACCAGGTTCCGAGGTTCCAGATAATCGCCGCTAACAGCATAGAAAAGACCATGGCGAGACCATGAGCAGAGCCCATGTTCAGCAGCAAATCCGTTGGCAGCATATGCACAATCGCATAGGCTACGCTCAGACCGCCAAGCAGCACGCCAAAGAAGTTGAAAATTGCCGCCATCGCCACCGCGAGTTGCGAACGCATCGCGCGGGTGTAGATAACGGTCGCTACTGCGTTTGCGGTGTCGTGGAAGCCATTAATCGCTTCGTAAAACAATACAAATCCCAGAGCAAGCAGTAATAAAAGCCCAGTATGTAAATCCAGGCCAGCAAACAAATGTAGCATAGGACGTTACGCCATTTTGAGGACATGAACGCGGCGCATTATCCAGGACAAACGCGGCGTGGGCAAAGAGAAATATAGACTTTTATTGATATTTCTTCACCAACGTAAAAATAGTCTTTGGATTATTCCTATATGTTTCAAACGTATGACCCGTCATGAAAAAATTCTTACTGGTCGTACCGCAAGGGAAAATTTACAATTCCCGACATTCAAAATGAGAGGACAGGCGTGTGGAAAGGTTTGATGCCATTGTTGTCGGCGCGGGCGCGGCGGGAATGTTTTGTGCAGCGCAGGCGGGACAGGCCGGGGCGCGAGTGTTGCTTCTGGATAACGGCAAAAAGCCGGGCCGCAAGATTTTAATGTCCGGCGGTGGGCGATGTAACTTCACCAATATGTACGTAGAACCCGCGGCGTACCTCAGTCAGAACCCGCATTTTTGCAAATCGGCGCTGGCGCGTTACACCCAGTGGGACTTTATCGATCTGGTCGGAAAATATGGCATTGCGTGGCATGAGAAGACCCTTGGCCAGTTGTTCTGCGATGATTCCGCCGAGCAAATCGTCGACATGCTGGTGTCGGAATGCGAGAAGGGCGGGGTCATCACGCGTCTGCGTACCGAGATTATCAGCGTTGAGCGCGACGAAGAGGGCTACACGCTGCAACTCAACGGCGATACGGTGGCGGCGAAAAAACTGGTGATTGCCAGCGGCGGGTTATCGATGCCGGGCCTCGGCGCATCGCCATTCGGCTATAAGATTGCCGAGCAGTTTGGCCTGAACGTTTTGCCGACCCGCGCAGGATTGGTGCCCTTTACACTGCACAAACCGCTGCTGGAACAATTGCAGGTGCTTTCCGGCGTTTCCGTGCCATCGGTGATCACCGCCAATGATGGCACCGTATTCCGCGAAAACCTGTTGTTCACCCACCGTGGGCTTTCAGGCCCTGCCGTGCTGCAAATTTCCAGCTTCTGGCAATCTGGTGAATTCGTCAGCATCAATCTACTGCCAGAGTGTGATCTTGAAACGTTCCTCGATGAGCAGCGTAACGCGCACCCCAACCAGAGCCTGAAAAACACGCTGGCGATGCAGTTGCCAAAACGTCTGGTGGAATGCCTGCAACTGCTGGGGCAAATCCCGGATGTACAACTCAAACAACTTAACAGCAAAGATCAGCAGCAGCTGGTCGACACGCTGACCAACTGGCGCATACAGCCAAATGGCACCGAGGGATACCGCACTGCCGAAGTAACGCTGGGTGGTGTCAATACCGATGAGCTTTCCTCACGCACTATGGAAGCGCGCAAAGTACCGGGGCTTTATTTCATCGGAGAAGTGATGGACGTTACCGGCTGGCTCGGCGGCTACAACTTCCAGTGGGCATGGGCATCGGCCTGGGCGTGCGCGCAGGCGTTGGTAGAGGCGTAGATCGATAATAATGTTTGTAGCTTAAGCAAAAGGTTTGTAGTTGAAAGGCTGCTGTAGAAATAAAGATTGTTGTTAATGTGCGCTCGATTCACTTCTCGGGGTTGGCTTCAGCGAGGTGTGGTTGGCTGTATAAAAAACAAACGGCACTCTATTTCAGGTGCCGTAATATGGGGAATGTCATTGCGATTATGGCGGTGTTAGTATGAAGGCGCCGAGCCAGTCAGCCTACTTAACTCCGCAATGCGGAGTTGACGATATGCCAGCACTGTTGAATACAGCGCGAGAAGACAGCAAAGGAAGGCGAAAATAAAAATTGCGGGGTAACCGAAGATGGAGACGATAACTCCGCCAACCAGACCTGAAATGAGGATCCCTATATCAAAGCAGGATTCATAGGTGCTCAGTGCAAGCCCAATGTTTTCATCAGGCATGCTCTTGATTGCCGGCAATGCCAGTAGCGGATAGACCATAGACAGACCGAATCCTGTCATAAACGAGCCCAGCATTGCCATCCATGGGCTTGATGCTAGCCCAATCATCAGGAGCCCTACCGCCTCGATGCAGAGTGAAAACAAGGTCAGTTTTAGCCCGGAACTGTCGGCTTTCCATCCGAGTGTAAGCCTAGAAAGAACGTATCCTACTCCAAAAAGCGAAATGGCAATAGCGGCCTGCTTATCCCAGTCATTTTGCATAAAAAACAGTACCAGAAAACCAGTGATAGAGGCATATCCAATATTCGCCAGTGAAAAACCAGAACCAGCTTTCCAGACGCGTGTAATAGCGTAAGCAAGGGTGACATGGCTTCTGGAGGGAGAGACAGATACGGGTTTAACTAGCATGACAACGATAAAGCCCAGCAGGGGCAATATTGTCATGATTAATGCGGAGATATTCAGACCTGAATGGGCATAGAACCATGTCCCCCCGAAATTCCCGATTGCAAGTCCCAGGAACATGGCAATCCCCACCCAGGACATGATTTTCCCTGCATGAGCCTTTCCAACCAGTCCGATTGGCCAAGTTCCACTGCAGGTGAATATCAGACTTTCCCCGATCCCCATCAGTACCCGTGAAAACAGGATCACGCCGTAAGCTGTGTGAGACGGAGCAATAAACGTAAATGTCAACCAGCACAATAAACCGGCAGAGACCGTAAGAGATAGCCCCAGCGTCATCCCTTTTCTTGGGCCTTGGTTGTCAGAATAGCGGCCAGCGAAGGCTCTGGAGACGAGTGTAGCCACGGACTCTGTCGCGATCACAAGCCCGACAAAAAACGCCGAATATCCGGCGATTTTATTGATATACAAAGGAAGGATGGCAAGAGATAGCCCAAGGCTGATAATGGCCAGAAAAAGTATTCCAGCCACGAGGGTAGCAGCGATTAAATTATTCTGGATTTTGTACATGCATATAATCCTTATATACGACACGGGATTCGGACAATGTTATCTTTCCGTTCAAGAAGGCAAGTGCCGCACGATAAATCATCTTCTGTTCCACTTCAATAATTGCCTGCCGAAGATCACTTTCCGTCATTCCATTGGTAATCCTGACTGGCTCCTGATCAATAATGGGCCCCGCATCCACTTCCTCATTAATGAAATGCAGTGTGGCTCCGGTGACACGCAACCCCATATTCAAGGCTTTTTGCTGAGCTTTGTCTCCGGGCAAAGCAGGCAGTAAGGAAGGATGCGTGTTCATGGTTTTATGGCCAAACTCCATGGAGAATTCTTTAGTGAAAATACGTCTGAATCCACCCAGAATCACCAGATCTATCTGGTTTTTTCGTAAGATATCGGCGATATGCTCATCAAACGCATGACGTGAATCGAAATTTTTATGATCGATGACCTTAACTTTTCTTCCTGAAAAATTGGGGTTAGAGACCGAAGTAAACTCGCGGTTGTTAGTGATAATCACGCTCAGTTCGGCAGCGGTCTGACTGTGTTGCACTGCACGGATAGCGGATTGAATAAGGGTTCCTCGCCCTGAAAACAGAAAGGCTATTTTTTTCATAGTCTGACCTGTGCTCTTAACATTTCATATTCAGTATCATTCAATTCAATATCGACATTCACAAACCGACCGTCGATAATAATATTTTCTCCGTTGATCATTACACGCGAAGGACTTTCGCTGTTTAACAATTTGAGAAGCGATACAGGGGTATTAATGTAGTCAGTATCAATTTTCGATTTCTCAAAAAGGATCAGATCAGCTTTGTAACCACTTTCTAGTTTGCCAACATTATTCAGGCCCAGTGTTTTGGCTCCGCCTTCGGTCAGAAAATATAGCAATTTGGCCGCAGACACTTTTTTGCTAAAATCCGTATCTCCATGGTGATATAACGCAAAAAGTGCATCAGATGTCAGGTTATTGCCCGGATTGACCATTGCCGCATCAGTACCCAGACCGATATTGACATCACTCATCAGGGCTGAGACAGGAAAGGTGCCTGCCCCGACAAAGCTGTTACTGACGGGGCAATGAATTATCTGAGCACCACTATTCTTAAGTACAGAAATGTCGTCTTCGGAAAGATGGCTACAGTGAACAAGTGCAGTATGCCGATCAAGGATCTTTAATTCCGCTAAGCGCTGGATACCACTTTTTCCATACTTAGCACTGTGCAGATCAACCTGTATTTTCCCTTCATGCGCATGCAGGAACAGTCTGGTTCGGGTGTGACGTGCTGCTTTATGCAGAGCCAAAAGTAGTGCATCGTCGGCCGATAGTTCGGAGGCCGTAGCCGGGCTCACTGATACAAGAGAGTCTTGGTAAGAAGAAAGCGCTGCATAAAAATTATCACAGGCCACATCCACGGTACTGCGCTGTGGGCTCTGACCTTTCCCTGCCCACATGTTGCTCTGGCAAAAATTGACCACACAGCGACACCCTGTGAGTCTGGCGGCCAGGACGTCATTCTCAGCACGACTGGTAAACAGTCCAAATGTCGTCACGCCCTTTTTTATTCCAGAGGACAGCGCCTTTAGGGCCGCGATATACTGTCCCTGAGGTGACTCCAGCTCATTATTTTTATGTACAGAATCCAGCACCATATCAATCGGTGAGGCATCAAGAATGCTGCAATGAATTTCTTTACTGGGATGAAGGTGGGCATTGACTAGCCCCGGGAAAGCAATAAGCTGGCTGGCTTCGACGATTGCTGTTTCACTGCAGACGACCAAATCTCTCCCAATCTCAACGATGGTGTCGTCTTCGATATAGATGTCACCGCTAATGAGCAACATAGGGACCACATCAAGATATTTTATCCCTTTAAACAGGATCTTCGTTTTCATAATGGCTCTCTGTTTGCTGGTACAGGACAGTGGCACCTGGAGTCTGTTCATACAGACCTGTATGCCAGCCTCCTTCCTGTTAAATAAAAGTGCTGATACTTATAATTTCAGGGCTTTTTGTTCGGCAATCATAGATCCAAATGCGCAACGCAGCGCTGTGCTGAATTCATCTGACCGGGTATACATCCCTCCCGTCAGGACGCCGTTCGTTCCCAACCGTTCCAGTTCCTGCCGAGAGATGGATGCAAATTTTTCCAGTACCAGATCGGAAAGCTTCAGGTTGCGTGAAAGGCCAACGGCGACGTCGGCTGGGAGCATGATCTTACCGCTGCAGCCGTAATACATTCTGCCGTCAGCGATATTTTTCAGGACTGCCCATCCATAAAGAAAGGTCCCGTAGGATGTTTTTTCAGTAAGCCCCTCCAGAGCAATGACTACGTCAACTTCTCCTCCCAGCTTGGCTTCGAGGTTTTCAATCCGGCGGTGGCAGCCTGCCAAGGCTTCTTCATCGGTGTCAGGTGTTTCACTGACCCCGGAAGAGATGGCATAACATCTCAGTGAGAAATTATGGAACGCCTGGCTGCATATTTCTTTTGTCGCTTTTATTTTTGCACTATTTTCAGAACATAAAGCGATAAGGGGGTGATTATTCGGCATGCGCATGTACCCACTTAATAACTGGAGTCTGTTGTTGGCCGTTAATGATATCGGACAACGTATCCTGTGCTGATTCAATTAGCGGCATGCGCTTATCACTATCACTGAGCAGGTGACTTTCTATCACCTCATGGGCCTTTTGCAGAGTTTTATTGTAGATTTGTGTGAAGGTAGTTTTCATGACTGTGGTACCGAGTCCCAGACCGTTCATGCCACTCTGACATAAATCCTTCCACAATAATTCATGAATGAACGAAAAGAAGCCCATGTCATACGGTAAGCCTGTAATAACATCAGTACTTCGGGATGTTGTTTCGCAGTACAGGGCATTATTCTTTATGTAAAATTGAATGCCGACGGTGCAGGGAAAATCTTTGGTGTCTGACTTGTGGTAATTCTGATTAATGTTAATAATAGCTCTGCGAGAATCCCGGTTAGCCATCAGAACATGCTTTGCCCAGTTATACTGGTTGCCGTATCCTTCTACAGGTTCATAAAAGACATAATACCCATAGTTTGAATTAACGTTACCGTCATCATCGGTCAGGCTCATCCAGAATTTTGAGGCTTTCGCCAGCCCGTCTTCAGCCTTCAGGCTTCCCTTAAAGTAGGCAACAAACTCTCTGGCAAGATACCGAATAGCTCCTTGTCTGGTGGTATGCAATCTGTTCAGAGGGTGCCTTAATAAATAGTTTACACCATAGGCCTGCTGCGCATCACCTGCGCGAGATGAGATGGATTCCCCTTCTGCAAGAATATGGTAAACCCCATTTCTGACGAGTTCATCGACTGAATCCGCTGCAATCGTTTTGTAGTTATTACATGAAGTGATAATGCCGTTATCCATGACGCATCCTTTGCTGAGTAATAAACATATATCACAATCCATATTAAGAATATCGACGAGGAATTTATTGTCTATGTTTTTTTGGCTTTTATAAGCTAGGTGCATTCCAGTTATGCAATTATAAAGAGAAGGGGGTTTAGCACCGCTAAAGGATGTGTCAGTGAATTGAATGGTCTGATATTTCATCATGATACTATTGAGGCCTTGCCAGGCCGGTGTTTCTTTTGTTATTTTCTGAGTGAATATATTAAGTGTCTGTGAATTTTCGCGGTTTAATCTATGTCTTTTAATTAATTAGACCTGTGTCACGTTTTTGATATTATTACAGACGACGGCGTTTTAAAATTAAACGAGGGGGCTTCATGACCGGATTCGTCATCCAATACGACGCTATCTCCTTACAATAAAAAGCCCATACAGAGGTAGGAAGCGACCTGCGCCAGTCACTGTCCTGATGCTTAGCCTAGCCCACAAACTCCAGCATGTCCCCTGCCAGCAGCCTGAATGTATGCATACTGTCCGTGGTAGCGGTGATCGCAGTCTCTCCTGCATCGGTGGCCAGAGAGTTGCCCTTTAGTTCCCCTAGCACAACAGCCAGTGACCCTCTATCGGTTTGCATGGACCTAATGCTGTCGAGTATGCACTCAGCGGTGCAGATATGTAACATTCGGTAGGCTAGCAATCAGGTGCACACGATTGCATCTTCCTGTCTTAGCATCAGAATTGCGACTCAGGGTGGAAGATAGGTCTGACAATCCCTTGTTTGTCTTACTGGTAAGCACTGAATGCAACTACAAACTTTTTTACTGAAAAAATCCCTCAAAGCTACAAACTTTATTGTCGATCCATAAGAGGTGTAAGAGCAGAACAACAGGGAAGGCATCAATAGCACAAAATAATTCCCTGTTTTTATCGTGGGAATGTATGATGCTTCACCCTTTTGCCCGAGCCAGGATTAAGACAAAGAACGCATGAACATTTACGTGATTATGTCCGTGACCCTATCATTAAAGCTGCTGTTTACGTTTTTCGTCTATAAGAAAAACAAACAGAGCTTCAAAAGATTGAGCCTGCCCGCAAAAGGGGCCGTGATTGGCGGAGGCTGGCTTGCCAGCTATGGCCTTCTACAGATTGTCGAAGGTTTCATCTAACGACGGTCTCTGGCAACACTCTACGCACTGCCAGCAGGCGACGGTTCCAGTAAGGGTCATTCAGCTGTGAAATGGTGACCCCTTTCCGGCGGGATGCGTGAATAAACCGATTTTCCCCGATATAAATCCCCACATGTTTTTGCGCTCGCCCGGTTTTAAAGAACACCAGATCGCCAATCCGCCTCGTACCCTGCTTCGCTCTTTTACCTCTTGTTAATTGCCCGGTCGTTGTTCGCGGCAAGTTCACGTCAAACGCATCCTGATACAAGCGGCGGGTCAGTGCAGAGCAATCAATCGCTTTGTGCGAGTTTGCTCCCAGTCGATAGCGGGTGCCTTTCCATTGTTTGTACTGGTTCATCAGGCGGGTACGGCGTTTGAGATTTGCCGCAGTTTTAATGGGCTTTGAGGCTGTCTGAATTTTAATCGGTTTTGCGGTTGTTTTTTTATGCTTGTGTTTATGCTTCGTGCTTGTTTTGGTGTGTGTTTTTTTGTGATGAGGGGCGGCGTGATGATCACGAGCAGCCTGCGCGCTACAGTGGAAGGAAAACAATAAACAGAACAATAAGACAAGGCGCAGAGACATAATCACTATCGAGTTATTAATCGTAAATGAACAAAAATTTCTATGGCTGAATGCTACGTTTTTTAGGTGTGATGAGCAACGCTGAAAAAGTAAATTGCAAATTTAAATGAAGAATTGATCACCATCACTTTTGATAGTGCGACACGTTTTGATAGAAACTTAAACAGAATAGAGAAAGAAAATAGCCAGGGAGAGTGGCTCTCCCTGCTGGCCTGAGCAAATGAAATTTTTAGGCTTGTTGCGAAAGCAGTCCGTGCAATTTTGACCCATTACTGCGTGAAATTGCCGTTTTGATACGCAGCATCGCCAGCGTATTTTTTGATTTCATGCGCAGTTTATGTTGAATATTCACGCGATGACCGCTGGCCGTTTTCTGCGAGATATCCAGTTCACGGGCAATTTTTACATTTTGCAGGTGGAATACTTCAAGGATATCCAGTTCACGTTGAGTGAGGACATTCTGACGCGGCTTTGGAAAATAACGAACAATTTTCTGGATATAATGCGGAGTGCATTCCATGGAAGAGAACACCACGTCACCAATCTTAAAGCAATGATCTTTAATGATATCCTGCATCAGAATCATGTACTTGAGATGCAACTGATTCACTTTCTTAATGAAGTAATCGCGCAGGAAAAGATTTTCAATACCAACAACTAAATAGTTGTCCTGATTATAGGATTCAAGGTACGCGTCAATATCACGCTTGTCTGAAATCTGATGAGAGTCGAAAACTTGCGATTCGATACCTGTGCACAGATAGAAATTATCGCTAACAAAGCTAATGTTCATAATAGAGGGATATCCCTGTTCGGTATTTAAAAGGAAAACAAGGCCGTTTATATTTAATTTTAAATTATCGGCCACCTACTTATCGGCCCAAACAGTACGGTTATTACCCAGGTGATGTAAACCGCAAAAATGTTAAATGTCTTTTTTTGAATATTTAAAACAATATATAACCATTTGTTTTGTAATGTTTTATTGAGGTGGGGTTTGCGGTGAAAATAATATGAAGTTACATATCGTATGATTTTACTGCTGTAAACAACGCTGAAATGGATTATCAGGGAGAGAATTTTCTCATTCGCCACTTCGGTAAAGCATGTTCTGACATTTTGCTGTTTCGTTTCAGACTTGCCCTGCTGACGGGAAGCATTCTTTCCTTCTTCGCGTTTTATACTCTGCTCCTTTTCCGTTCCTCGTAACAGTGCTAACACTCCTAAAATGAATAATAAAATGTGGCCGCGATCATTAAATCAAAGTCATACCCTCCGCTTTGTTGAGCTTAGGTTGAAGTTATGTGCGTACGGCTTGATATCAGCGTTATTACAATGAGATGAAAATTTAATGTTGGCGAAAGTGGGTTTCATTAAAACCCTTTTACAACAATGAGTTGGCCTGTATTTTTAAATGCTTTGAATTCTTAATATTATCCTAATGTATATCCGCTAATTTAAATCATGTTGAGCTGGTGTTTATCAACTCGCAGTTTTCGACCCTATTTATTATTACTTCGTTTAACTCTGCGAGCGCAGGATGGTTTCGGTCTAACCTCAACGTTCAGGGTAAGGATAATCAATGAGTGAATTTTTACCTTTCTCACGCCCGTCTATGGGAGATGAGGAGTTTGCCGCGCTGAAAGGCGTGTTGCAGTCGGGCTGGATCACAACAGGCCCGAAGAATGCTCAGCTCGAAGAGGCGTTTTGCGCCTTAACTGGCAACCGCAACGCGATTGCCGTGAGCTCTGCGACCGGCGGGATGCACGTGACTCTGATGGCGCTCGACATCGGGCCGGGCGACGAAGTGATTACTCCCTCGCAGACCTGGGTTTCCACGCTCAATATGATTGAACTGCTGGGTGCGACCCCAGTAATGATTGACGTTAACCACGACACGTTGATGGTCACCCCGGAGGCCGTCGCGGCGGCTATCACGGCACGTACTAAAGCCATTATTCCCGTTCACTATGCCGGTGCGCCGTGCGATATCGACGCCATCCGCGCCATTGCCGCACAGCACGGTATTCCGGTCATTGAAGATGCCGCCCACGCTGCGGGCACTTATTACAAAGGCCGCCACGTTGGTGACAAAGGCACAGCGATTTTCTCCTTCCACGCGATCAAAAACATGACCTGCGCCGAAGGTGGCCTGATTGTCACTGATGATGACCAGCTTGCGTTACGCATTCGCAGCCTGAAATTTCACGGTCTGGGCGTGGATGCTTATGACCGCCAGACTCACGGTCGTGCACCGCAGGCTGAAGTGATTTCTCCAGGCTTTAAATACAACCTCGCGGACATCAACGCCGCACTGGCGCTGGTTCAGCTCGGTAAACTGCGTCAGGCGAATATTCGCCGAAGCGAGATTGCGCAGCGCTATCTCACTGAACTGGCTGATACGCCTTTCCAGCCGCTGGCAATACCGGCTTGGTCGCACCAGCACGCCTGGCACCTGTTTATCATTCGCGTAGATGAAACCCGCTGCGGCATCAGCCGTGACTGTCTGATGGAACAACTGAAAGCGCAGGGTATCGGCACCGGGCTGCATTTCCGCGCCGCGCACACGCAAAAATACTACCGCGAACGCTATCCACACCTCTCCTTGCCGAACACGGAGTGGAACAGCGCCCGCATCTGTTCTCTGCCTCTTTTCCCGGATATGACTCATGACGACACAACCCGCGTCATTTCTGCGCTCCGTCAGCTCGCAGGACATTGATATGTTTGAAGCGCCGAAAGTTAAAAAAGTCTCGGTGGTGATCCCTGTTTATAACGAACAGGAAAGCCTGCCAGAGCTGATTCGCCGTACCGACGCCGCGTGCGCCACGTTGAACCGCGATTACGAAATTCTGCTCGTCGATGACGGCAGCAGTGACGACTCGGCTCGCATGCTGTGTCTGGCTGCTGAAGCGCCGGGCAGCCACATTGTGGCCGTGCTATTGAACCGTAATTACGGTCAGCATTCGGCGATCATGGCTGGTTTCAGCCACGTGACGGGCGATTTGATTATTACCCTCGATGCTGACCTGCAAAACCCGCCGGAAGAGATCCCGCGTCTGGTTGAGAAAGCCGATGAAGGCTACGACGTAGTCGGCACGGTTCGCCAGAACCGTCAGGACAGTATCTTCCGCAAATCCGCGTCGAAGATGATTAACCGCCTGATCCAGCGCACCACCGGTAAAGCGATGGGCGACTACGGCTGCATGCTGCGCGCGTACCGCCGCCACATCATTGACGCGATGCTGAACTGCCACGAGCGCAGCACCTTTATCCCGATCCTCGCTAACACCTTTGCGCGTCGCGCGGTGGAGATCCCGGTGCTGCACGCCGAGCGTGAATTCGGCGATTCCAAATACAGCTTCATGCGCCTGATTAACCTGATGTACGACCTGGTGACCTGTCTCACCACCACGCCACTGCGCCTGTTGAGCGTGGTCGGCAGCGTGATTGCGGTGGCCGGTTTTGCCTTCGCCATTCTGCTGGTGGTGTTACGTCTGGCCTTCGGTCCGGCATGGGCGGGCGATGGCCTGTTCCTGCTGTTTGCGGTGCTGTTTATGTTTATCGGCGCACAGTTCGTCGGTATGGGACTTCTTGGGGAGTATATCGGGCGCATCTATAACGATGTTCGCGCGCGTCCCCGCTACTTTATTCAACGTGTTGTCCGTCAGGAAAACCTGACGACTGAAGAGGAAAATCGTTCATGAAAGCTGTCGTATTCGCCTATCACGACATGGGTTGCACGGGCATTCAAGCCCTGCTTGACGCCGGATATGACATCGCGGCGATCTTCACGCATCCGGATAACGCCAGTGAAAACCATTTCTTTGGTTCCGTGGCGCGTCTCGCTGCCGAGCAAGGGATTGCCGTTTATGCGCCGGAAGATGTGAATCACCCGCTGTGGGTCGAACGCATTCAGGCCATGGCTCCTGACATGATTTTCTCCTTCTATTATCGCAACCTGTTGAGCGATGCGATCCTCAGCACCGCGCGTCATGGCGCGTTCAATCTTCACGGTTCACTGCTGCCGAAATACCGTGGCCGCGCGCCGCTGAACTGGGCACTGGCAAATGGTGAGAAAGAAACCGGCGTTACATTACACCGCATGGTGAAGCGTGCCGATGCGGGCAACATTGTGGCTCAGCAGGCTGTGGCAATTGATGAAGCCGATGTGGCATTGACGTTGCACCGTAAACTTTGCGCGACTGCACAAACGCTGTTGCGTGACACGCTGCCGCTGATCGCGTCAGGCAACATCACTGAAACCGTACAGGACGAAAGTCAGGCGAGCACTGTACGTGGTCGCACGCCGGAGGATGGGCGTCTGAACTGGGAACAATCCGCCGAATCGCTGCATAACCTGGTGCGTGCGGTTTCTGATCCATGGCCGGGCGCATTTGGTTTTGTCGGCACTAACAAATTTATCGTCTGGAAATCTCGCGTGCGCCATGACGTTGCCACCGCGAAACCGGGCACTGTGATGTCGGTGAATCCGCTGGTGGTTGCCTGTGGTAACGGCGCGCTGGAAATTATCACCGGTCAGACTGAGAAAGGCGTCTACATGCAGGGCGCACAACTGGCACAGGCTTTGGGTCTGGTGACGAGCGCACTGTTATCGAGTAAACCTTTTGTCGCCGTAAAACGCCGCACCCGCGTGCTGATCCTTGGTGTGAACGGATTTATCGGTAACCATCTGACCGAGCGCCTGCTGGCAGACGATAACTATGAAATCTATGGTCTGGATATCGGGTCTGACGCGATCAGCCGTTTCCTCGACTGCCCACGTTTCCACTTCGTTGAAGGCGACATCAGCATTCACTCCGAGTGGATCGAATATCACATTAAGAAATGTGATGTGGTACTGCCGCTGGTAGCGATTGCGACGCCGATTGAGTACACCCGTAACCCGCTGCGTGTGTTCGAACTCGATTTCGAAGAAAACCTGAAAATCATCCGTGACTGCGTGAAGTACAACAAGCGCATCATCTTCCCGTCGACGTCCGAAGTGTACGGCATGTGCACCGACAACAACTTCGACGAAGACGCTTCGAATCTGGTGGTTGGGCCAATCAACAAACAGCGCTGGATTTACTCCGTGTCTAAGCAACTATTGGACCGTGTGATTTGGGCGTATGGCGACAAAGAAGGGCTGAAATTCACGCTGTTCCGTCCGTTTAACTGGATGGGGCCGCGTCTGGATAACCTGAATGCGGCGCGTATCGGTAGCTCCCGCGCGATTACTCAGTTGATCCTGAATCTGGTGGAAGGCTCGCCAATCAAGCTGATCGAAGGCGGCAAACAGAAACGCTGCTTTACTGATATCAGCGACGGTATCGAAGCGCTGTTCCGTATTATCGAGAACAAAGAAGGCCGCTGCGACGGGCAAATCATCAACATCGGTAACCCGGATAACGAAGCGAGCATCAAAGAGTTGGCAGAAATGCTGCGCGATTGCTTCGAACGTCACCCGCTGCGTAATCAGTTCCCTCCGTTTGCGGGCTTCCGCGAAGTGGAGAGCAGCGATTACTATGGCAAAGGTTATCAGGACGTTGAGCACCGCAAGCCGAGTATCCGCAATGCGAAACGTTGCCTCGACTGGCAGCCAACGGTGGAAATGCAGCAAACGGTTGAGCAGACCCTGGACTTCTTCCTGCGCACTGTAGAGTTAACGGAAACCCCGAAATGATGCGAAAAGTTGGCTTACGCGTTGATGTGGACACCTTTCGCGGCACTCGCGATGGTGTGCCACGGCTGCTGGACATTTTTCAGAAGCACGACATTCAGGCCAGCTTTTTCTTTAGTGTCGGGCCGGACAACATGGGGCGCCACTTGTGGCGCCTGTTAAAGCCTAAGTTTCTGTGGAAGATGCTGCGCTCACGCGCGGCATCGCTGTATGGCTGGGATATCCTGCTGGCGGGCACTGCCTGGCCGGGGAAAATCATCGGTCAGGCGAACGCCGACGTCATTCGCGCCACGGCCAAAGTGCATGAAGTCGGGCTTCACGCCTGGGATCATCATCGTTGGCAACTCTGGAGCGGCGTCTGGAACGAGACACAGCTGGAAGATGAAATTGGTCGCGGCTTGCAAGCGCTGGAAGCGATTGTCGGTTCAACCGTCACCTGTTCAGCCGTTGCGGGCTGGCGGGCGGATGAACGCGTCGTCAAAGTCAAAGAGGGCTTTGAATTTCTCTACAACAGCGACTGTCGCGGTACGCGTCCTTTCCTGCCGGTTCTCGACAATGGCACGACAGGCACGGTGCAAATCCCGGTGACGTTACCGACGTGGGATGAGGCCGTGGGCAGCAGCGTCAGTGCAGAAGACTTTAACGACTGGCTGATTGAGCGCATCCACAAAGACAGAGGCGTTCCGGTTTACACCATTCATGCAGAAGTGGAAGGGATTATCGGCGCTGAACAATTTGAGAACCTGATACGGCAAGCGGCGGAAGAGGGCATCACGTTTTGCCCGCTGAGCCAGCTGTTACCGGATGATTTTAGTACGTTGCCCAAAGGGAATGTGGTGCGCGGAGAACTGGCGGGCCGGGAAGGCTGGTTAGGGCAAGAACAATTATTGGGTTAAGGCTGATGAAATCCTTACGTTTAAGCGTGTCACTGCTGTTTTTATTCGCGCTCTATTATGTGGTTCCCCTGAATTTTCGCCTGCTTTGGCAGCCGGATGAAACCCGCTATGCGGAGATCAGCCGCGAAATGCTGGCCTCCGGCAACTGGATCGTGCCGCATTTCCTCGGCCTGCGTTATTTTGAAAAACCGATTGCCGGATACTGGATTAACAGTATCGGGCAGTGGCTCTTTGGTCATGGCAATTTTGCCGTGCGTTTTGGCGTGGTGTTCTCCACGGCCTGTACCGCGCTGTTGGTCGGCTGGCTGGCGTGGAAACTCTGGCAGGATAAACGCACCGCCATCCTCTCTGCCGTCATTTTTCTGACTGCTTTCCTTGTGTACGGCATCGGCACTTATGCGGTGCTCGACCCGATGATCACTCTGTGGTTAGTGCTGTCGATGTGCAGTTTTTGGGGCGCATCGCAGTCAGCTACCCGCAGCGGGAAACTTGGCGGCTACGTACTGCTGGGCATTGCCTGCGGCATGGGTGTCATGACCAAAGGTTTTCTGGCGCTGGCGGTGCCGGTTCTCGGCGTGCTGCCGTGGGTTATCACGCAGAAACGCTGGAAAGAGGTGTTGCTTTGGGGATGGGTTGCGGTGCTGGTGTGTATTCTCACCGTGCTGCCGTGGGGCCTGGCGATCGCCCATCGTGAACCGGATTTCTGGCGCTACTTCTTCTGGGTAGAACACGTCCAGCGTTTCGCGCAAAGCGACGCGCAGCATAAAGCGCCGTTCTGGTACTACATTCCGTTCCTGATTGCCGGGAGTTTGCCGTGGCTGGCGTTGTTGCCCGGCGCGTTGAAAACGGGCTGGAAAGCCAGCGACACACAGCGCAGCACCTTTTATCTGTTGGGCTGGATTGTGATGCCGTTCCTGTTCTTCAGCATCGCCAAAGGCAAGCTGCCGACTTACATTCTGCCGTGCTTTGCACCGTTGGCGATGTTGATGGCGCGTTATGCCATTGACGCTGCCGACAGAGGCGCGAAAGCGCTGCGCTATAACGGCTTTATCAACATCGCTTTCGGTCTGACGGGACTGGTCGCGGTGCTGGTGGTGTCACCGTGGGGACCCATGGCGAAACCGGTATGGAACAGCATTGAGCTGTATAAATGCCTGCTGGCGGCGGTAGGGTTTGCCGTCTGGGCGCTAATGGGCTGGCTGTCGATTCGCGACGGCGTGAAAGGCTGGGTGCTGGCGGCGTGTTGCCCACTGGGTATCGCGTTGCTGGTCGGCTTCGCGATTCCGGACAGAGTCATCGACAGCAAGCAGCCGCAGTTCATCACCGATATCGTCAGTGAACAGCTTACGCCAAGTCGGTATGTGCTCACCAACAGCGTAGGTGTGGCCGCCGGGCTGGCGTGGCAGTTACAACGTAGCGACATCATCATGTTCGGCCAGCAGGGCGAACTGAAGTACGGTTTGGCGTACCCGGATGCGCAGGGGCGATTCTTTGAAAAATCAGATTTCGAAAGCTGGTTAGCAAAGCATCGCAGTGAAGGTCCGGTGTCGCTGGTGCTACAGTTGGACAAAGGACAAAAGCTGGAGGAGCTTGGCTTGCCGAAACCCGATAACGTCTACGTGATGAGCCGGATGGTCTTTGTGCAGTATCTGCCGAAATGATCACCGCGCTTTCCCTGCTGCTGGCAAGTCTTCTGAGCTGTGCCGGACAGTTGTGCCAGAAACAAGCCACTCGCCCGGCGAAATCCGGGCGGCGTGGGCAGCATATCGTTTTGTGGCTGGGGTTGGCGCTGCTGGCGCTGGGCGGCGGAATGGCGCTGTGGCTGGTGGTATTACAGCGTTTACCCGTGGGTATTGCTTACCCGATGCTAAGCCTGAATTTTGTTTGGGTCACACTGGCTGCGCGCTTCATCTGGCATGAACCGGTATCGCGCCGCCACTGGCTCGGCGTCGGGCTGATTATTCTGGGGATTCTGGTACTGGGAGGCAGTCGCTAATGGGGATTCTCTGGGCGCTACTCAGTGTTGTTCTGGTCAGCGTGGCACAACTGTTGCTGCGAAGTGCGATGGTCACATTGCCTGCGGTAAGCGACATTGGCACGCTGCTGTGGCATTTACTGCAATTCAAGCCCGGCACAGCATCACTATTCCTTGGGCTGTGCGGCTATCTGTCATCAATGGTGTGCTGGTTCTTCGCGCTGCGCCAATTGCCGCTGGCAAAAGCTTATGCGCTGCTGAGTCTGAGCTATATCTCCGTTTGGGTTGCCGCATTATTACTGCAAAACGAAGCGTTTTCCTGGCAAGGGCTGGCAGGTGTTCTGCTGGTCATGGTGGGAGTGATGACGATTTTTGCGCCTCAGCGGCGGTGATTTTTGCCCGGCGACGCTTCGCTTGTACAGCCTACAGTGTGTAGGCCGCTTCAAGCCACGCGCTCAATCACGTCTGACGACAGACTAAACGGTGTTGGCGTACACACTGCCAGGCTTAGCCCGTCGGCCTGTAAATCACTGAGATGTAAATGCAGCGGCGCGGTGCTGTCGTAGCTGACAATCTGCCAGGCGCTGCCGCCGCGCTGTTTCACCATCGCTTCCTTTCGCGTCCAGATACGCCAGAACGCCGCCAGGCGGTGTTCTTCGGCTTCCTTTTCCATTTCCACATGTTCATGGCGAGTAAAGGTGGCGTTGGCAAGTTGCTGCCATTGCGGGCGCGGACGCAGCGCTTCGATATCGCAGCCCACTTCCCCTTCGTCGCTTAACAGCAGCGCAATATTATCGCCGCTGTGGCTCAGGTTGAACCACAGCGCGTGATGTTCATCGAACCCCGGTTTCCCTTGTTCGCCAAAACGAAGCTCCGGCAACGGCGAGACGGCGTGGCAGAGCAACGCACGTCCGGCGAGCCAGGCGCTACGGCGCTTTCCGTCTGGCGCGTGTTCTGCAAGCGTTGACGGAATCGTCGCCAGACTGAGGGTCGAAATTTTCCCGAGGAACAGCCGATACATCTTTACTCCCAGCGTTTAATGACAATCGAGGTGTTGATCCCGCCGAAGGCGAAGTTGTTGCTTTGCAAAAACTCACAATCGATAGCCCGTGACTCTCCCATAATGTAGTCCAAATCGCCACATTGTTCGTCAGGCTGTTGCAGGTTTAAGGTCGGCGCAAACCACCCTTCGCGCATCATTTGCAGGCTCATCCACGCTTCCAGCGCACCGCATGCGCCGAGTGTGTGGCCGAAATAACTCTTCAGTGATGAAATCGGCGTACGGTTGCCAAACACGGCTGCAGTGGCCTGACTTTCAGCGATATCGCCGCGATCGGTCGCGGTGCCGTGGGCCGAAATATACCCGATATCCGACGGCGCAAGCCCCGCCTGACGCAGCGATTGTTCCATACAAATCTGCATCGTTTCCCGCTGAGGCTGCGTGATATGTGCCGCGTCGCAGTTGGTGGCGAAGCCTACGATTTCACCGTAAATGGTCGCGCCGCGCGCTTTCGCGTGTTCCAGTTCTTCCAGCACCAGTGTGCCTGCGCCTTCGCCAATCACTAAACCGTCACGGTTCACATCGAACGGCGACGGCGTGCTGGCTGGCGCATCGTTGCGCTGGCTGGTGGCAAACAGCGTATCAAACACCGCCGCTTCCGACGGGCAAAGTTCTTCCGCGCCACCTGCGACCATCACGGTTTGATAACCGTGGCGAATGGATTCATACGCGTAACCGATCGCCTGGCTGCCTGAAGTGCAGGCGCTGGAGGTCGGAATGACGCGCCCACGCAGGCCGAAGAACAGGCCCGTGTTGACGGCAGTAGTATGCGGCATCATCTGCACATAAGTGGTGCCGGTGATGTTGTTGGTATGCTTTTCGGTCAGCATAGTGGCGAATTCGCTTACCGGCCCGGTGCTCCCGGTCGATGAACCGTAGGCAATCCCGGTTTCGCCGTTGGTCAGGACCGGGTTATCAATCAGCCCGGCTTGTTCCAGCGCCAGTTCGCTCGCCCTTGTGGACATCAACGACACGCGGCCCATCGCACGAATGCGTTTGCGGGTGTAATGCGCAGGCAGCGAAAAATCATCAATCGGCGCGCCGAGCAGCGTATGCAGCCCGTCGTAAACCTGCCATTCCGGCATTTTACGCACTGCGTTCTGATAGCTGCGCAGGCGTTCAGACACGCTCTGCCAGCTTTCGCCAAAGGCGGTGACGCCGCCCATTCCGGTGATCACGACACGACGACTCATAACATGCCCCCATTGATGGAAATCACCTGGCGGGTGACGTAGCCCGCGATATCGGACATTAAATAGCTGGCAAGCCCGGCGACTTCATCGGCCTGGCCCATGCGTTTCATGGGGATGATATTCATCGCTTCTTTCAACGCCGCTTCTTCCATTTCGATCATCCCGGTGTCAATAAGCCCCGGCGCGATACAGTTGACGGTGATTTTGCGTTTCGCCAGTTCAATGGCGAGCGCTTTGGTCGCACCGATAATCCCGGCTTTTGCCGCGCTGTAGTTGACCTGGCCACGGTTGCCCATCAGCCCGGACACGGATGACAGAGTAATAATACGACCGCCTTTGCGGGTCGAAATCATCGGCATGATGCACGGGTGAATCACGTTATAGAAGCTGTCGAGATTGGTGTGGATCACGCTGTCCCAATCGTCTTCGCTTAACGCCGGAAATGCGCCGTCACGGGTGATACCCGCGTTGCTCACCACGCCATACCATGCACCATGTTGTTCGATATCAGCTTCCAGCACTTCGCGGCACTGCTCACGATTGCCGACATCAAACTGCAACAGACGGCCCGCGCCTCCGGCTGTTTCGATGGCGCTGAGCGTTTCCTGTGCGCCAAGTTTATCGCTGTGATAATGCACGCCAACGGCAAATCCGTCGGCCGCCAGTTTGAGCGCAATCGCGCGGCCAATGCCTTTGCTGGCTCCGGTGACCAGAACTGAACGACTCATGATGACGCTCCCTGTTGAAACAGCGTAGTTAATTCTTCGGTAGTGGGCTGGAAGGTGTTCACGCGCCCGGTGGCAAGCGGTTCACCGCCTGCGGTAATCACGCAATCAAAGCTGCCGAAGCGTTCGTCCTGCATCAGCAGCGAAACGGTGATGTCGAGCACGCTGTCGGCGGCAAACTCGCCGGCCACGCATTTCAGCTCGCGCGCGCCCAGCACCATGCCCAGCGTGATCTGCGTTTCGCCTTTTTGCTGGCGGTGCCAGCCGGACCACACGCCGACAGTCTGCGCCATCAACTCCAGTGCATACCAGCCGGGCAGATTTCCACTGGCATCAACAAAGGGGGCCAGTACGCCCTGGCGGTTGACAGTTACCTGGCAAACGGCCTGTTCGTCGGTGACGTTTAGCACGCTTTCCAGCAACAGCATTGGCGCGTCGTGGGGCAGATATGCGCCCGGTGATAAATAGTGGCTCATGCCATTCTCCCCAGCAAAATGCTGGCGTTGTTACCGCCAAAGGCGAAAGAATTCGACAAAATAACTGGACGTTCAAGCGGCTGCGGCGCGGTGATAATCCCGCAGGCGGGAAGCGTTTCGTCGGCGGGTGAATGGCTGAAATCCTGTGCAGGCAATGGCAAATTGCGGTCCAGAATCAACCAGCTCAGCGCCGCTTCGGTAATACCCGCCGCACCCAGCGTGTGCCCGGTCAGATGTTTGGTAGAACTGCACGGCACGCTTTCGCCAAACAGCGAATGAACAACCTGCGATTCCACCTGATCGTTCAGCGGCGTGGCGGTTCCGTGCAGATTGATATAGCCCACGTCCTGGGGCTTCAGTCCGGCATCGTTTAACGCCTGCTGAATCGCGCGGATAGCGCCTTCACCCTGCGGATGCGGGGCAGAAATATGGTGTGCGTCGCTGGATTCGCCCACGCCCAGCAGCGCAATCGGCTGTGGTTCGCGGGTGAGTAGCATCAGTGCCGCGCCTTCGCCGATGGTGATGCCGCAGCGATCACGCCCGAACGGCTGGCACAGCGTGGTGGACAAGGATTCTAAGCTATTGAAACCGTTGACCGGCATGCGGCTCAGGGTATCGGCTCCCCCGACAATTGCTACGTCGACCAGCCCGGCTTCAATCAGGCGGCGACCGCTAATCATCGCGCGAGCACTGGATGAACAGGCAGTTGACAGCGTATAGGCCGGGCCTTCCAGATTCAGCCAATTACGCAGGAAGCGCGACGGGTCGCCCAGCTCTTGTTGCGCATAGCGCCACGCCACACTCTCTTTGCTATTCAGCTTCAGATTGGCGTGCATATCACCTTCATCGAGACCCGATGTGCTGGTGCCCATAATCACCGCCACGCGATCACGACCGAACCGGGCAATCGCCTCATCAACCTGCGGCTGAATTTGTTCCAGTGCTGCCAATAGCAGCTGATTATTCCGCGAGCGGTGAGCGGTGAATGCATCGGGGATCGCAGGCAACTCGCCCTCCACCCCGCCGAGCACGGCAGAGACATCGCCCTGCAACCAGCCTTCGCGCGGGCGCATACCTGGCGCGACGCCTGCGCACAGATTGGCGGTTATCTCATCCGCTGTGCGGCCCAGCGCGTTAATCATTCCTGTGGCAGCAATGTAGATCATCTCAGTCGCCCAGATATTGAATGGTGATGTGGTAGTTGAACACGTGTTGCTCAATGCTGATCGGCTCGCGCTTCCCTTTGCGTTGCAGGTAGGTGATGTCTGTCACCAGTTTACCCTGAGGATTGCGAAGCTCACGTTTATCGCCGTGATCGGTGAGTGTCCAGCCTTTCGGCAGTTGCGGCGTCCATGCGCTGATTGGCCAGTGGCTCAACATCACGTCAGCCAGCACCTGGCTGGCTGGTGGCAACTGTGGCACCACAATTGACTGCTCAGTGTGAATGCCTTTGTCGTCATAGCTCACAAGGAACAGGCGGATCCCCACGGAAGAAAGCCCTGCGAGGCTCAGCTTTTTATCATCAGCGTTAAGCAGCACCAGCAGCGATTGGGATTTGCCGTTAAAGCTGCCGGTCAACAGTTGCTGAGAACTGACCGCAGGCGTAATGCCCGGTGCGGGCAATGTCACCTGCGTTCCCGGTTGCAGCCACGCCTGTGGACGACCATTTTCCTCGGGCGAAGAATGGCTACAGCCGGTGAGGGCCAGCACCGCTGCGAAAGCAACGCTGTGCCAAAGGGGACGTATCATCATTTTCTTCTCTCTTTCTTGCCCGGCATCGCCAGCGGTGACAGCAAAAACGCGGTGAAAATGCCGCTCACCAGCACGATGCCAAAACTGCTGATCGCCTGAGTAGCGCTGAATACCAGCATACCCAACGTCAACAACGTGGTGATCATCGCAAGCGTAATCGCCAGCAGCGACGTGAGCGGTGTTCCGCGCGGGTTGCTGAAAAATAGCGTGTAGTTGACGCCAATCCCGAGCACTAACACCAGCGCCAGTAACGAGAACAGATTCACCGCATGCTCGCTGAATGACAGCACCGCCAGACCGCAACCGAGTGACAGCAGCGACGGCACCAGGCTAATCAGCCCTCTACGCCAGCCAAGACGCAGCATGGCACCCACGGCGATAATTACCAGTGCCACGCCAAGCAGCGCGGTCAGAATGGTGCGGTACAGCGCGAACAGGTGATCAAATGAGGTTTTGCGATCGTTCCATGCGACACCCTCAGCGCGATCCGCGAGCCGTTGCAGCACAGCGCTGTTCTTCACGCCGTCAACGGGCACCAGCACGCCACTCTTACCGCTTGGCAGCGTCAGCCACAGCAAACGCCAGCCTTCGCTGGCAGGGCTTTTCAGCCATATGTCGACGGTCACTGGCATCGGGTTAAGATCAGGCGAAACGGTTTTCAGCCCGGCACTTTGCAGCGCTTTCACCACATTGGGCGTGGCTTGTTTTAACAGCGCTAAATCTTGCGCCTGTCGCTTGAGCGAATTCAGCGGCAGCGTGCGGAACTGTGTGAAATCGCCCGCGGCGCGCGCCTTTTCCAGCTGTGGCGTAAAGGCTTCCAGCCGTTCCAGCGTTTGCTGGGCGGAATCGCCGTACACCACAAACCATTTCTGATCGACGCTTTGCCCAGTGAGAGCGGTGATTTTTTTCTCCTGCGCGAGCAAATGCTGCGGCAGCGCCTGGAGTTGGGAAATGTCGTCATCCACGCGCAGCGTCGCCATTCCCGCCAGCGCAAATAACGCCAGCGCGACAGGCAGGCCGACAGAGAGTTTTTTATTGCGCCGCCATGCCGCGAGCCAGCGCAGCATCAGGGTCATCATCGGAACAGGGCGCACTGGCAAGCCACGGCACAGCCACGGATGCCAGAAAATGACGGTGAGGCATGACGCGCTGAGTCCGGCAGCAGCAAACACCGCCATCTGGCGAATACCAGGGAACGGCGCGAGTATCATCAACAGATACGCCGCAACGGTAGTCAGCAACGCCAGCAGCAGGGCGCTACGCACTTTTTGCAAGCTTTGCCACGGCGTGGAGACTTCGCCGTGGACCATCCGCTCGGTCAGATAATAGAGCGTGTAATCCGCCGAAATGCCGATGATGCTCATGCTCATCACCAGGGTCATTAAATGCAGCTCGCCGAACAGTAACAGTGTGACAACGGTTCCCGCCAGCGCACCGATCCCGACAGAAAGCAGGCATAAAACCAGCGGACGCAAAGAACGGAACACCAGCACAATCAGCAGGATAACGCCGAGGATCGTTGCCACGCCGAGCGTCGACACATCGTGCTTCGCCTGCTGGCTGGCGTAATCGCTGTAGAACATCGTTCCGCGTGACAGCAACTGCGCCTGCGGGAATTGCGCTTTCAGCTGGGTTTCCAGCGTCGCCAGTTGCGTGACGCGCTGGTGGATTTGCTGCATGTCGAACGAAGAACCGTTCAGCTCGCCGTGCAGCAGATACCAGAAGTTACCCGCTTTATCCTGCGCGACCAGCCAGCCGTCCATCAGCCGCAGCTTTTGTCCGTTTTGTGCCAGCGCCAGTTGTGAACCGCGCATCAGCATCAGCGGATCGTTGTTTAATTCTTTCCCACTGACGCCGGAAAACGCCGAGTACAGTTGCGATAAAATCCACTGTGCCTGCGCTTCACCGCCCTGTTGCAGGCGGCTGCGGGTGGCGCTGTCAATAAGCGCATTGCGATGCTGGAAGAAGAACGTGCCCCACGTTTGCTGGCTGTCTGCATCCATCGCGCCTTTCACTTCGCTTAACGCGCCGGACTGCGATAGTAACTGCTGCCAGCGATTCGCGGCCGCGGGATTGGCGGTTTTGCCCGGGCTCACCAGCCACACTAATTGCCGGTCGAGACGCTGCATAAACCCGTCGCTGAGCGCAGGCGGGATAGCACCCATGCTTTGCGTTGGGAGCATTGCCAGCACGCTACTGTTGAGCTTCGCCCGTGGCAGCATAAACGCCAGCGCGGCCAGCAGAATCAGGCACAGCGCAAGCCAGCTCCAGGCGGCACGGCGAGCGCTATTGGGCGGCAAAGCGTTGGCGTTCGTCATCGGTCAATTGGGTCGGCGTCAGGCGTTGGTTGGTGAGTTTGATATCGGTGCGATCGCCCTGTTTATCATTCAACTGGATCGTTTCCAGATACGTTTTCCCCGCCAAATCGATAGAGGTAAAAATCTTGTCGAGCGGTGTGGTGATGGGCGTCAATTTCAGGGTCCAGCTGTCGTTGCCTTTGTCCTGAAAATCGATACGGAAGTTTTGCTCCAGCACTTTGCGGTCGGCCTGGAACAGCGCGCGCAGCAGATGGTTAAACTGGAACATCTGCGGGTTGTTGTCGGCGGTGATGGTCTGCGGCGGTTGGCCGTTGACGATTTGCACCATTCGCGAATCATTGAGCATCAATTGCATCGGGAACGGCGTGGTCTGGTCCCACAACAGTCCGGTGTCGCGAGCAATCAGCATTTCGCCCTGCGAGCGCAGCGGCTGCGGCATCTCTTTAATAGTGCGAGTCTGATCGAAATGGGCGCGTACCAGCGGTTGCCCGGTAAAGCGCTGCTGCAAATCATCCAGCGTGATGGCGTGTGCCAGCGGGGCGAGCAGCACGACGATAAGAGGCCACAGTTTCATGCGCTCACTCCCATGCGTTCGAATAATATCGCCGGGCTGACGAAGCACAGCTCTTTGGTTTTCTCTTCCACCGCCACCTGAATGGTGTAGCCGGTGGTGGTGCGCTTGCCGGTTGCCGCGTCGAAAATTTCATAGCTGATACGCAGACGGTTTTCATACTCTTCGAGTTTGGCGCGCACGCGAATGGTCTGCTCGAAGGTTACGACGTCGCGGTACTTCACGCGGGTGTCGACAACTGGCCACACGTAGCCGGATGCTTTCATCTGGCGATAACCATAATCGAACTGATTGAGCAGCGCCTCGCGGGCGATTTCGAAATAACGGAAGTAGTTGCCGTGCCACACCACGCCCATCATATCGACGTCGTGAAAGGGCACGGTCAGTTCAATCTCGGTGGTAAAGCGGGGATCGTTGAGCACCCGTTACTCCTTCTCAGTCGCATCCGGCAGACGCCAGAAATCAAAAAAGTTAAACCAGTCGAGCGGTGACTGTAAGGCGTAATGCTCCAGTCGCTGCGCATAACGATCGACAGTGGCCTGTAACGCCTGCTGGCGCTCGCCTCGCGGTAACACCAGCGGGTCGGCGAATGGTTCGCAGTGCACGCGCAGTTTGCCCTGCTGCTTGAGGGCGAAAATCATCAGCACCGGACATTTCAGCACCGAAGCCAGAATAAACGGTCCTTGCGGGAACGGCGCGGGCGAGCCCATAAACTCGCTCCAGATAACGCGCCAGTCGCCGCCGCGCTGCGGGTTGACGGCAATACGATCGCCGACGATCGCCACCCATTCGCCCTGATCGAGTTTCTCTTTCAGCAGCATGGCGGTGTCCGGACCAACGTCCGTCACCGAAATTAAATTGAGGCCAGACTGCGGGGCGTTTTCTTCCATCACCTGTTTAAAGCGCTGTGCGTTTTCGTTAAACACCAGCGCGTTAATGGTTCTCGTCGACAACGCGCGACAGGCTTCTACATCGCCGAGATGCGAGGCCAGCAGCAGTTTTCCCTGTGGCGCAGACATGTCTAACGCGTCCTGTGCGCCGGAGGCAAAAACAATATCGCGGCCTGGTTTCAGTTCGCCGCGCCAACTGGCAATTTTGTCGAGAATAGCGTGGCCGAAAGCCATAAAGTGATGAAAGCTGTTGAAGCGTGCAGGCTGCGGGAAATGACGCGCCGCGAGTTCTTTTTTCGCTCGCGCAATCCACTGCTGCGATGCACGACGCGGTTCGCGGGCGGTGAGCCAGAAAACGGCAATGACCGGCCACAGCAACAGGGAAAATGCGCCACGCCCGAAAGTTTTCCACACCCAAATCATCAGCCGCATGCCCCACAACCCTTTGGCTTCCGGCTGTTTTGCCCAGTGATGGCTACGACGACGAAACAGCAGCGAGGGAATGCGCGGCAACATGCCGAAGAACAAACGAGTGTGCATCCAGGAGATGCGCAGGTTGTCTTTTAAGGCATCGAAATGCGAGAGGCCGTCCGGCGGATAGGTCACGCGGGTCGGCACAAAATAGCTGGTATTGCCCTGCCAGTAGAGGCGCACCATCACTTCGGTGTCGAAATCCATTCGTTTGCCGAGTGGCACGCGGCGGGCGAGCTGTAGCGTCGGCTCCACCGGGTAAACGCGAAATCCGCACATGCTGTCTTTGAGCTGGAGAGACAGTGTCTCAATCCATACCCAGACGTGGGTGACGTAACGCCCGTACAGGCGCGAGCGCGGAACGGATTCATCGTAAATCGGTCGCCCGGAAATCAGCGCGTCCGGGTGTTTTTCTGCCAGCGCTACCAGACGTGGGATGTCTTCAATTGCATGCTGCCCGTCGGCATCGACCTGCACTGCATGGCTGAATCCTGCACGCTGGGCTTCCTCTAAACCACGGAGGACTGCCGCGCCTTTGCCTGCGTTTTCCGGCAGGCGCACCAGCGTCATGTTTGTGTGCGTTGCCGCGAGTGTATCCAGTGTTTCGCGTGTGGGTTCATCGCTGCCGTCATCCACCACAATGCACGGCATGGCAAAGGCCGACAGCCGTTCGAGTACGCTCGCCATCATTGCGCCATGGTTGTAGCAGGGGATCAGAATGCAGGGGGAAAAGACTACTGGCATAACCGGATCTTTCCGCTGCTGGCCGTGTGACGTGCGTCGCCGTCGTGGCGCTGATAGCTGAACGTCAGCAGCTGTTTTTCGGCTTGCCAGGCGAGGTCCAGTGTGACGGTGGTTTCGGGCAACAGCGGGGCCTGAAACTTCACGTTCTGAATGCTGTGAAAACGAAAACCGGGGGCCAGCAGTGTGGTGGCGTAATGCATTACCCAATCGAGTTGCGCCACGCCGGGCAGAATAGGCTGCACATCAAAGTGGCCCTGAAACCAGAACAAGTCGGGATCCAGATGCAGGGTGATCGACAGCGCCTGCGGCTGTGTCAGTTGGCGTGCAATTTCACGAGGCTTCACGAAAATAACTCCTGCAATTGCGCATAGACACGCTTGTTCATGCTGTTCACGGGGATTTCATCCAGCACGCGCCAGTAACGCGGTACAGCGACGGATTCCAGCCACGGTTGTAGTGCCTGACGCCAGGCTTGCTGTTGGCCTTTGCCGCCCGTCGTGTCCCATTGTTGACGGGCGCTTTCGGTTAACACCAGCACCACGCCAATCCCCTGACGACCGCCGCGTGAAACCGGCAGCGCAGCCGCTTCCACAACGCCCTCCAGTGTCATCAGGCGCTTTTCGACTTCGCTCAGGGAAACCCGTTTTTCTTCAATTTTCACTACGCGCCCGCGACGCCCTGCCAGACGGAAACCGTCATCGACCAGTTCAATCATGTCGTCGAGCAGCAGCCCTTCATTGTCGTTCACCAGCGGCGAAAGCAGACGCCACTCTTCGCCTTCGGCCCGCAGCGTGACGCCGGGAAACAGCTGCCACGACGTACCGTTGTCGATGCGCTGACGCCAGGCAACGATGCCGGACTCGGTGCTACCGTAGATTTCATCCAGCCAGACGTTGAGCCAGCTCTGAGTCTCTTTCACCTCTTTCCACGGCAGCATGCCACCTGCGGAAAGGATCATCTTAACCGGCGGAGGTGCGAGTTGTGGATCCAGACGTTTAAGAAACGCCGGACTGCTGATGAAGACGTAGCGATGCTGTGGATCAAGCGCGCTTAACTGTTCGGCATAATAGGTCATCGACGCGTGCAGCGGCATTCCACAGGCCATGGGCAAGAAGATGCGGAACGTCAGTCCGTACAGGTGCTGCGGCACGACAGAGGCCACCACCCGACAGCCTTCGAGGCGTTGTTCAAAACGGGTGTGCAGCATGCGGGCTTCTTCGTCGAGCAACGCGATGGGCTTGATAATTTTTTTCGGCTGACCGGTGGAGCCGGAGGTGAAGAGTTCGACGTAGCTGTCAGCGGCAATCGGCGGCAGTGTGATGTCGTTATGCGGCGTTGCTTCGCCTGGCGTCACCACAATTTGTGGGCCTTCGCAGTCGAGTTGCGTTTCGCTGAGCATCCCGTCGAATAAATCCTTCTGTTCACTGAGCAGCGAGGCGCGGCAATGGCCTGGGATCACCGGGATTTTTCCCGCGTGCAGTGTCGCCAGCAGGGCTACGATAAACAGATAGCTGTTTTCGAAACACAGCGCCCAACGCGTGCCGGGCTGTGCCGCCAGCGACTGCATCAGGGTCACCACGTCGTGGCGTAATTCACCGAGCGACCATTCGCGTGTGCCAAGCCACGCAACAGGCGTGTCGTCAGGGCGCGTGGGACTTAGCCACTGTGACAGCGGAAGGGGGTGTTTCATGGTTGTTCTCTTTTCATCATCCGTCGACGAACCAGCCATTCTCCGGCCATCAGGCTGCCCATTAGCAGGTAGGCGATAACGCCGTTCCATGCAGTCCACAGCTGCATGTCGCCATGCAGCGCAGTGAAGAGGGCAATCAGTCCGTTCACGATAAAAAACAGGCACCAGATGCGGGTGACCTGACGGGTATAGCGCACGCCTGCCGGAGGCAAATTCGGTTCGCGCAGTCGCGCCAGACGCTCAACCAGCGGCATTGCGCTCCACAATGAGCCGCCGAAGACCGTCAGCATCACCGCATTCACCACCACCGGGTAGAACAGCAACAGCTGATGCGCTTTCAACACGCTGCTGGCGACGCACAGGGCAATGCCAGCCAGCGCGACGGTTTGCAGCACCCGGCGCATCGGCCCGGCTTGTTTACGCACCATAAACAGGCGAATCACCAACAGCAGGGCCATGGCAGGGATCAACCAGTGCAGGCCGTTGTGTGCCAGACCAAAGCCAACCAGCAGTGGCCAGGCGAGGACAATCACACCTGTCGCCAGCCGGATAGCCGACAGCGAGCGTAAACCACGCATCTGCGTTACTCGTCGTGCAGCAAACGGCTTACGGCATCGACCACATCCTGAACGGTGCGGACCGATTTAAACTCGTCGGGCTTAATTTTTTTGCCGGTTTTTTTCTGCAAATGAACAACCATATCGACGGCGTCGATGCTGTCCAGTTCCAGATCTTCATACAGGCGGGACTCAGGCTTGATGTCCTGAGGATCGAGTTCAAAGAGTTTGTGCAGAAGTTCGGTAACTTCCTGAAAAATAGTTTCTTGTTCAGTCATAACGGACTCGTCTTCACGCGCGTTGGGCGTTAATAAAGGACGCCAGTGTGGCGACGGAATAGAAATGCTGACGCATCTCTTCGCTTTCTGCTGAAAGCACCACGCCGTACTGATTTTTCACCGCCAGCCCCAGTTCCAGCGCATCAATGGAATCCAGGCCTAAGCCATCGCCAAAGAGTGGGGCATCGGTGTCGATATCATCCGCTGACAGCTCATCAAGATTCAGGGTCTGAATGATGAGGTTTTTTATTTCAAGATAGAGGGCTTGCATCATTAATTCCTGCCAAAAATAAGTCTTTCCCGATTACGTTTCCGGGTTGGGCTGCTGTAACTGCGCCAAAAACAGCCGGTTGAGCTGTCGGGCAGCCAGTGCCGGTTCTTGTAAGTTTGCATCATAAAAGTCGGTGATGGCGAGACGCTCGCACACATTCACGTCGAATATGGGTTTTACCGGCGGCACATCATACCACTTGCTCTGTTTATCGAGCATACGTTCGCTGCAGTGGATCGTCACAATTCGGACATCACTGGCGCAGCGCACGGCGATATTCGCCGCGCCGCGCTGGAGTGTCATTGGCTCGCCGTAGCGCGTGCGGGTGCCTTCCGGGAAAATCAAAATCGTGTCGCCGTTGCCCAGCCGTTGCTGGCTGGCGGGTAGCAGGCTGTCGGCCTGGCTGTTAATTAAATAATCCGCGCTGCGAATGACTCCGCTCATAAACGGGTTCTTAAGTAATGAGCTTTTGACCATGCAGTCGGTTTCGGGCATCACCGAGGCCAATAACACGTAGTCGAGCAGCGACGGATGATTGGCGATCACCAGACAGCCGCTTTCAGCGTGCAAAATCTCTTTGCCGTGAAAACGGTAATCCAGCACGCCCATGATTTTCGTGACCCACAGGAAAAAGCGAAAGCTGGCCGAGATACTGCGACGGGCAATGCTGCGGCGGCGCGCGGGATTGCGCACGCACACTAACAGGATATTGAACCAGATAAGCGAAAGCAGCAGGCCGCCAATGCCGAACAGCGAGAAGCAAAATCCAGTGGCGAAAATGCGCCATAGGCGATTAATACGGGCACTGATGGCGGTCATGCGCGGCTCCAGCACCAGCGGGACACTTCACCGTCCAGGATGAATTCGCGGTCGTCATTCAGGTAATGGCGCAGGAAAGTAAGGCTTTGCGGCAGACCCGTTTCTTCTTCGCTGCCGCCAGACTGTGTAGTGCAGTTGAGCGTGCTTCCGGCCTCGAAAACCATCGCGCAGGCATACGCCCATGTCGACATGTTCTCGGGCAAATCGGGGTGATAAAACGGGGGCAGCGCACCGTCGAAATCCACCATCAGTACGCGCTGATAGCCTGCATGCAACAGGCTAATGACTTCACACAAACCCTGTTGAAACGTATCTTTTCCGGCGGCAAGCGACGATGAAACCACAGGCTGTTGGGCCACGATGGTCAGATTACCGACGGCGGAATTGTGTACCGAAAGAGCGAAATCCGTAGGCGAGACGGGTTGCTGTGTCGCCAGCGCTTCGAGAATGCGGTAGTTGCGTTCCAGTTCGCCGTGGCGGCTGGTGTAAAGCACGGCGTCTATCGCATGTTTGTGCAGCATCGACAGCCCACATTCCACCGCGAGTTTACTGCCTGAGCTCAGGCGGCGGGCGGTCATCATCGGCAACGCAGTCAGTTTGGCCTGCGGCGCTATCGGGTCGATGGGGTGTGCGTGATGCGCCCAATCAAGCCATTGTGCGGTGTCGCTTAAGCCAGGCGCACGGGCCTGCCAGTCGATAAGATTCAATGCAAAATTCATCAGTACGAGCCTGGTCTGTCAATACGCCTAAAAGAAAGTTATGCCATTTATTATCGTTTTATTCACGCGGCAAATCGCGGCGCGACTGCTGTTTTCGTCTCTATCCTACAATGTTGTCGGCAGGCTGGCGAATATCTGTAAGGCAGAGTGGTCTTAAATTTGGCATTAATCGTTTTGGCACATGAAACGTAACGGGATATCAAGCCAATGCAGGCCAATATCCCGAAATAATACTTACTGCTGAGTCGCGCTGGCGAGGCTAATCTGAATATCCTGATCGAGATTATGTACCCAGCGGTTATAATTCTTATGAATTTTACCGCCTTCCGCCATCAGATTGGTGCTGCCATCATATTTGATGATGTAGCTATTAGCAGAGTATTGCACCAGAACATTGGCGGTATGGCCACGACTTTGCTGGCGACCTTTAATTACGCCAGGGCCGGCATCGGTCATAATCCATTGGCGATTAAGACCCGCTTTTAAAATAGCATTACGCACCTGGGCTTCGGTGTGACCCGTCGCCACCTGGTTCTGGACCGTTTCAATGGGGGCAGTACGCGAGACACAGCCTGCCAGTGCGCCGACGACGGCAGCGGCGACAATCCACTTCACTAACTTTTTCATCACAAATTCCATTAACTACGCAAAATGATGCGTGATTAAAACAAGCGTTATCCAAACCTTTTATCAACGCTCGATATATATTCACCGCATCAGCTGAAATAATCGATTATTGGTTATTTAAACGTTACCGCAAAGGTGCGGTTGTAAAAGGATAAGGGAGCAAGTGTGACGCTGCAACTGGAATATCTGTTAATGCGATGATACGCATTAGGGTAATTAATAAGCGGTCATTTTTAATTTTATTTAGGGCGCTATTTATTTCTGTTATGGATAAATAAATAGCGCCCTAAATGACTCTTCAGCCAGGCAATCGGCTTTTCGGTCGCCCAGGTCCAAGCAAAATCGCCAGTTTGCTGCCGCCTTTGGTGGTTTCCATCCAGATTTTGCACACACTGGTGAGTGGCACCGACAACAGCATCCCCACCGGGCCAAGCAGCCAGCCCCATACCAGTAATGAGAGGAATACCACCAGCGTCGACATCCCGAGGCGATGGCCCATCATGCGTGGCTCAACCATATTCCCCAGCACCATATGCACCGCGAGGAACAGTCCACCGACCAGCAGGCACTCATACGGGCCATTGAACAGAAACGCCTGAATCATCGGTGGAATGGCCGAAATCACTGAACCGATGTTGGGCACATAGTTGAGCAGAAATGCCAGCACGCCCCACATCAACGCGAACTGGACGTTGAGCAACAGCAGACCCAGCCAGACGATAACGCCGGTCCACAGGCTTATCAGCGTTTTCAGCGCCAGATAATGCGACACGCCTTTTAACGCGCGGTGCAGTCCGGCGATGTGGATCTGCGGATTGACCAGCGCGAAGCGCAGTTTGTAGGGCACATGGCGCACTTCAAACAGCATAAACACGACGGTCATCACCAGCAGCACAATGCTTGCCATCGCGCCGGAAAGTTGGGCCATCATGGTGGTGGCGAACGCCATCATTTTGTCGGAATCGACGCGTTGAAGCATGCGTTCCGGCGACATATGCATGTGTAAGAACGGCATGGAATCCTGCAGCGCCAGCAGTTTGTGAGTCAGCTCCTTGTTGTATTTCGGCAGCATCGCGACAAATTCGTTGCCAGAAGCCGCCAGCACGCCAAACAGCGCCGTGAGCACGCAAAGCATCACAAACACCACGAGCGTAATAGCAAGCGGTCTGGAGACGCCCCGGCGGATAAACCAGGTAACTAAAGGATTGAGGACAATGGCGAAAAACAGCGCCATCAGCAACTGAACGATAATGTCAGCGGCGGCGTGGATACCCGCCAGAATGACCACCAGCGACGCCAGCTTTAACAAAATATGCAAACCCGCTTTATCTGCGGTAGATGTTGTCATGATAATTTCCTTATGAGCTATCGGCATTAAGTGTAGTGCGTAGCGGCAGGCTGACTATCGGACAGAAGGGGGAAAGTCGGGCTGGAAATAAAAAAAAGCCCCCGGTTGTGAAACCAGAGGCTCTCTCGTCAGCAGGCTAAATTAGTTGATGACGATGGTATTAATGATGTTCTCTGCTTGCGCCTGCGCTTTCTGCTGATCGTCAGCAGGCAGGGTGATTTGCAGGGTCAGCAATTTACCGTCTACTTTACCCAGTACCACAGAAGAGTACGCAGTCTGGCCTTTGGCAGAGATAACGCTGTCGAGCTGTTGCAGGCTGTGGCCCTTCAGCTCGATGGATTTGTTAGTGACGACCTGCAACTGCGGGTCACGGCTGCGCTGCTGATCTTCCAGACGGGAAGCCAGTGCCGCCAGATCTTCGTTGCTGTTGTCGCCAACAATCACAATGACGGCTTTCTGGCCTGTCGCGTCAGAGTAGACGTGCATATTGTTGGCCTGAGTGCCCAGTTTACCGCTCTGATCGGTCATATCGGCCGGGAGAGCGAAACTGAGTTTGCCATCCAGCAGGCTGACAGGCTGAGCCGCGGCGTTGCTTTCGGCAGCCGCGCCCTGCGTTGGCGCTTTGCTGTCGCTGTTGTCACAGGCCGCAAGACCCATTACCAGCAAGCCAATTCCGGCGTATTTAACCAAATTGCGCATTGACATCTTCCTTTTGATAAACGGCCATTAATGGCACATTCGCTTATCTTATCACAACCCGTTGGATGAACCTTTACCCCGGCTGAAAAGCGGAGATTTCAGATTTATCTGCCAATCTTTTCAACAGCATATTCAGCAAGAAGCCGTACATCGGCAGGAAGAACACCATGCTGATAAGCACCTTAAAGCTGTAATCCACCAGCGCGATTTCCACCCAGTGAGCGGCCATGAACGGGTCAGGACTACGCCAGAAGGCGATAAAGAAGAAGGCGAGGGTATCGCTGACGTTACCGAACAGCGTGGAAGCCGTCGGGGCCAGCCACCAGCGGTGATTCTGACGCAGACGGTTAAACACGTGAACGTCGAGAATTTGCCCCAGCGCATAGGCCATAAAGCTTGCGGCGGCGATGCGGGCGACAAACAGATTGAAGTGCGTCAGCGCGGCAAAACCCTGCCATTCGCCCATGTAGAACAGCGACGAAATGACATAGGAAATCAGCAGCGCAGGGGCCATCACCGCAAAAATGATTCTACGGGCGAGCGGCGCGCCAAAAATACGCACGGTCAGGTCAGTCGCAAGGAAGATAAACGGAAAGCTAAACGCGCCCCAGGTGGTGTGAAAACCAAAAATGGAGACCGGCAGCTGTACCAGATAGTTACTGGAGGTGATCACCAGCAGATGAAAAAGCGAAAGCCAGAACAACGCTTTTACGCGCTGGGCTTGGGAAAACGGCGTCATATTGTGACCTTTTTAGTGGTTGGGGTGAGGGAACCCAATGAAAACCGCCGCATGATACTGCGTTCTGTGCGCATTGCAACGGCTAATTTTCGCGCAATCGTTAACCTGCCTTGCGTCACAAAATTCCAGGGGTAAACTAGGGCGGTTTTTTGACTGACTGAGTGAACCATGAGCGATCTTTTTTCTGCTGCTGACCACACCCTTGATGCCATGGGCCTGCGCTGCCCGGAGCCGGTAATGATGGTCCGTAAAACCGTGCGCACCATGCCTGTGGGCGAAACGCTGCTGATTGTGGCTGATGACCCGGCAACGACGCGCGACATTCCCGGCTTCTGCCGCTTTATGGATCATGAGCTGATTGCCCAGCACACGCATTCCCTGCCTTACCGTTATCTGATCCGCAAAAACCACTGATTCTCTAAGGGCAGAAATTGTGATCTGCCCTGAACTCTTGTTATCAAATCCTTAAACCATCGTTTCATATTTGTGGCTTTTGTGAGGCGTCTCACCGTCGTTTTTTCTGCACCAGGCTAATTTTTAAACGCAAAACTAAAACAACGTTTTATTAAATACCCTGGAGCCGACCGATGAAAATGACTGTAAGGCCATTTGTGGCCGCTTTATGCCTCTCCACTGCAACTCTCTGCTTTTCCACGTCGCTGTTAGCGCAAACCATTCGCGCTGCGGATGTCCATCCTGAAGGCTACCCGAATGTGGTGGCGGTGCAGCACATGGGTGAAAAACTCAAACAGCAAACCAACGGCGACCTCGAGATCAAAGTCTTCCCGGGCGGTGTGCTGGGCGATGAAAAACAGATGATCGAACAAGCGCAGATGGGTGCGATCGATATGATCCGTGTGTCGATGGCGCCAGTGGCAGCGATTCTGCCGGATGTGGAAGCTTTCACCCTGCCGTACGTGTTCCGCGATGAAGATCATATGCATAAGGTTATCGACGGCGATATCGGCAAACAGATTGGCGAAAAGCTCACCAACAACCCGAAATCGAAACTGGTGTTCCTCGGCTGGATGGACTCCGGCACGCGTAACCTGATAACCAAACAGCCGGTGACGAAACCGGAAGATTTGAAAGGCATGAAAATCCGCGTACAGGGCAGTCCGGTGGCGATTGATACCCTGAAAGACATGGGCGCGAATGCCGTCGCGATGGGCGTGAGCGAAGTTTACAGCGGTATGCAGACTGGCGTTATCGACGGCGCTGAAAACAACCCGCCAACCTTTATCGCTCACAACTATATGCCTGTGGCGAAGCACTACACCCTCAGCGGTCACTTTATCACCCCGGAAATGTTGCTTTATTCCAAAGTGAAATGGGACAAGCTGAATGCAGACCAGCAGCAAAAAATTCTGACCCTGGCCCGTGAAGCGCAGATGGAGCAGCGCCAACTGTGGAACGCGTACAACCAGCAGGCGCTGGAGAAAATGAAAGCGGGCGGCGTGCAGTTCCATGAAATCGACAAAACGTATTTCGTCCAGGCGACGGAGCCGGTGCGTAAAGCCTATGGTGAAAAGCATCAGGATCTGATGAAAGCCATCGCTGATGTTCAGTGATTTTCAAGGCGGACGGAGGACCTATGTCTGAATCCTTTCCAAGATTAATGGACAAGCTGTACATGCTGGCGATGTGGGTCGCTGGCGTGTCATTGCTGGTGATGACCATCGTCATTCCCATCGGCATTTTCTCCCGCTATGTGCTCAACAAAGGCGAATCCTGGCCCGAGCCGGTGGCGATTCTCTGCATGGTGACGTTTACGTTTATCGGTGCGGCGGTGGGGTATCGTGCCGGGTCGCACATTGCCGTCAACATGCTGACTGACCGTTTACCCGCCGCGCTGCAACGTGCGGCGGCACGGCTGGTGGACCTGATGATGTTGCTGATCACCGGGCTGATGTTCTGGTACAGCCTCTGGCTGTGTCTCGATCTCTGGGAGCAGCCAGTGGCCGAGTTTCCACTGCTGACGTCGGGCGAAACCTATCTGCCGCTGCCGATTGGCTCGGCGGTGCTGATCCTGTTTGTGATTGAACGACTGCTGTTCGGTTCTCAAGAGAATCGCCCGGTAGTGCTCATCGGTAACCACGGTTAAGGGGTGTTAAATGGACGCATTTGTACTGCTTTTCACCCTTGCGATCCTACTGGCGATTGGCATGCCGGTGGCGTTTGCCGTGGGGCTCAGCGCCGTAGCAGGCGCGTTATGGATTGATTTACCGCTGGAAGCGCTGATGATTCAGATAACCAGCGGAGTGAACAAATTCACGTTGCTGGCGATCCCGTTCTTTATTCTCGCCGGGGCGATTATGGCGGAAGGCGGTATTGCCCGTCGTCTGGTCAATTTCGCCTATCTGTTTGTCGGTTTTATTCGCGGTGGCTTATCGCTGGTGAATATTGTGGCCTCCACCTTTTTCGGCGCGATTTCTGGGTCGTCGGTCGCGGATACCGCATCAATCGGCAGCGTGATGATCCCGGAAATGGAGAAGAAGGGCTATCCCCGCGAGTACGCAGCAGCAGTGACCGCCAGCGGCTCGGTGCAGGCGATCCTTATTCCGCCAAGCCACAACTCGGTGATTTACTCGCTGGCGGCGGGCGGCACGGTATCTATCGCCACGCTGTTTATCGCAGGTGTGCTGCCGGGGTTGCTGCTCGGCGTCAGCCTGATGGCGATGTGCCTGGCGTTTGCCCGTAAACGCGGCTATCCGAAAGGTGAGGTCATTCCGTTCAAGCAGGCGGTGAGGATTTTCTTCGATGCGCTATGGGGGCTGATGACGGTGGTCATCATTCTCGGCGGGATCCTGTCCGGTATTTTCACCGCGACAGAATCTGCGGCGGTAGCCTGCCTTTGGGCGTTCTTTGTGACGATGTTTATCTATCGTGACTACAAATGGAACGAGTTGCCGAAGCTGATGTATCGCACGGTCAAAACCGTCAGCATCGTGATGATCCTGATTGGCTTTGCCGCGGCGTTTGGCGCGGTGATGACCTACATGCAGCTGCCGACGCGCATCACCGAGTTCTTCACTTCGCTCTCCAGCAACAAATACGTGATCCTGATGTACCTCAACGTCATGCTGCTGCTGATTGGCACGCTGATGGACATGGCGCCGATCATTTTGATCCTGACGCCAGTGCTGTTGCCGGTGACAAATGCGCTGGGGATCGACCCGGTACATTTCGGGATGATCATGATGGTTAACCTTGGGATCGGCCTGATCACGCCGCCGGTAGGATCGGTGCTGTTTGTCGCCAGTGCGGTGAGCAAGCAGAAGATCGAAACCGTAGTGCGGGCGATGCTGCCGTTCTACGGGATGTTGCTGGTGGTGCTGGCGATGGTGACCTATATTCCGGCGATTTCGCTTTGGTTGCCGCATATGTTGGGGATGTAAGTGTTGTCATGCCGGGCGGCGCTTCGCTTGCCCGGCCTACGCGTCGAGAGGGTGTCCGGTGTGGCTGTCGTTATTTCTTGTTCAACAACCGCAGCGCATTCGCTGTGACTAATACCGTCGCACCGGTATCGGCTAACACCGCTAACCACAAACCGGTGATGCCTAACAGCGTGGTCACCAGGAACACGGCTTTCAAGCCTAATGCGAGCGTAATATTTTGCCGGATATTGGCGCGGGTGGCACGGGCGAGACTGATCATCTGTGCCAGCCCGGTCAAACGGTTCCCTGTCAGTGCCGCATCGGCGGTCTCCAGCGCCACGTCTGTGCCGCTCCCCATCGCGATACCAATGGTTGAGGCTTTCATTGCCGGAGCGTCGTTGATGCCGTCACCGACCATCGCCAGCGGCGCTTGCGTATTCAGTGCGGTCACGGCGGTGACTTTATCCGCAGGTAACAATCCGGCACGGAAATCCAGTCCCAGTTCAGTGGCAATGGCTGCCGCCGCGCGCGGGTTGTCGCCAGTCAAAATGACGCCCTGAATCCCCAAATCATGGAGTGCTTTGACCGCTTCACGCGCGTCATCTCGCAGCGTATCGCGCAAGGCCAAAATCCCCAGCAGCGCACTATTTTTGACAACCACGACCACTGTTTGTCCGGCTTCTTCCAGTTGAGCAATTTGGGCAGCGTACCCACCGGTCGGGAATTTATCCCCGGCGCAAATCAGCACTTTCTCGCCATTCACTTCGGCTTCGATACCTGAACCCGCCAGCGCCCGCTGCGACTGAGCCTGTGGCAACGCTACGTTACGGCTGACGGCCTCATTGACGATTGCCATCGCCAGCGGGTGACTGGAACCTTGTTCCACCGCCGCCGCCAGTGCCAGCAGTTCGTTCTCGGTTGTGTCGTTCAGCGGAACAATCGTGGTGACACGCGGTTTACCGACCGTCAGCGTTCCGGTTTTATCGAAAGCGACATGTTGAATACTGCCAAGCTGTTCCAGTGCTGCGCCGCCTTTAATCAACGCCCCACGACGGGCCGCTGCCGCAAGGCCAGAGGTGATGGCGGCGGGAGTGGAAATCACCAGCGCACACGGGCAGCCAATCAGCAACAAGGTCAGCCCTTTGTAAATCCACGGCTGCCATTCCACGCCCATCAATAGCGGCGGTAACACCGCGACTAATAGCGCGACCAGCATAATCGCCGGGGTGTAAATACGGCTGAATCGGTCGATAAAGCGTTCGATAGGCGCGCGGCGTTCTTCGGCTTCTTCAATCAAACGCAGAATGCGGTCAATCGCGCTGTCGCCGGGTTCTGACGTCACGCTGAGCTGAACCAGACGGTCAACGCTGGTTGCCCCTGCGGGAACACTTTCGCCTTCTGTGCGTTCGACGGGAACGGATTCTCCGGTCAGTGCGCTTTCATCGAAGCTCGCGAAAGAGGACAGGAGCTTACAGTCGGCGGGCAGGCGACCCCCGGCGGCGACTTCAATCACATCACCCGGGCGTAAATCACGTTGGGCGACGGTTTCACGCTGACCGTTACGCAGGCGAATTGCGGTGTCCGGTTTTAAGGCCATCAGTGCGGTGACGCCTTTACGGGCGCGGCTGGCAGCCCAGCCTTCAAGGCGTTCGCCGATGATAAACAGCAGCAGCACCATCGCCGCTTCGGCGGTTGCGCCAATGAATAACGCGCCAATCGCCGCCACGCTCATCAGCGTTTCGATCGCAAACCAACTGCCGGTTTTGATCAGACGTAGCGCCTGGCGGGCAATTGGGAACAGGCCGACCAGTGTGGTCGCGATGAACGCGAGATTACCCAGCGGATGATTGGCCTGCTGCAGTCCCCAACTGATCGCCATCATCACGATAAGCAAAATCAGCGGCAGATTTTCACGCAGGCGAGAAGGGGCTTCGGTTTCCGGCGCATCTTCACTGCGCAGCACATAGCCGGTTTTGCTGACTGCCGCTTCCACCTGTGGACGAATATCGTGGTCGGCATCAACCAGCAATTTTTCAGTGGTGAACAGCACCTGAACCTGATTCACCCCTGCCACCTGGCGTACGGCGTTTTCGACTTTGCGCGCACAGGCGGCGCAGTCCATGCCGCTCACCAGCCAGCTATAGCGGGTTCCGGTAGCCGGAGAAATAACAGGAGTGGGTTCATTATGCGAACCGCCGCAGCTTGTGCCGTGCTCATGTTGATGGTCGTGCTCATGCGCAGGAACGGGCGTTAACGGTGTTTTCGCAAATTGTGGGGCAGGTTTGGCGTTCGTTTCTGGAGTCGACATGGCACTCTCCTGTTAATGATCACTTCTCAATAACGCAGAGCATACACTTTGGAGTCGACTCCAGAGTCAAGCCTCTTTTTACAAATAAAGTGCGCGGACGATCAAAAAGTGTCCGGCGAAGTAACAGGCCGAGGCAATGGCGGTATCAGCACGGAAGCGGCGGCGATAATGGCTGCCCAGCCAGACGATATTACTGATGAGCAACAGTGCCGCGCCGAGGAAGCTCGACAACGCGGTATCCACCGGACGGAAGAACCACAACTCACCCGCGAGCCACACCATTACCAGCGTCATCGCGATAAACGTACACACGGGCAGACGCAACTCTTCCAGACGCGACCAAATCACGGCGATCAGCAGCGCGCCAATCACCAGCAACACCAGCGGCAACGGCCAGAAGAAAGACAGCGTCATTTGGCTTGCGAACCAAATCGTATACAGCAGATGAGACAGGAAGAACGCGCCGATGGCGTACAACAGGCGTTCGCGCGACAGCAGCGTCAGCGCATCACCAATCAGCGAAGCGCACAGCCCCGCCAGCACCAGGTAACTAATAGCGTTAAACATCGGCGCTTGCCAGGCGAGCAGCAGCAGTAAGATGAGCGTGACGGGTTTAAAAACCCAGCGTTGCCAGACCGGGCCACGATAGGAAGCGTCCACGTACAACCAACCGGATAAACAGACAGCAATGAATGACCAAAGCATGATATTAAGTCCTTGTATCTGTTATTGATGCATAAACTCTCTCCGTCCAGTGTAGTGGCGCGAGTGGTCAGATAGCAATGGCGGAGCAGGCAGGGTATCCTTTTTTGCGCTAATTCTTACCAGACACAGAGAGAACTTCCCGATGAGCAAAATGCCGCTCTTTTTTGTGATTGTGGTGGCGATTATTGTCGTAGCCGCCTCGTTCCGCTTCGTGCAACAACGCCGCGAAAAAATGGACAACGAAGCCGCACCGTTGCAGCAAAAGCGCGTAGTGGTCACCAATAAGCGTGAAAAAGTGCTTAATGACCGCCGTTCACGCCAACAAATCGTCGCCCCGGCGGGCAGCGACATGCGCTATGAAGCGAGTTTTAAGCCAGAAAATGGCGGGCTGGAAGTGAGTTTCCGTCTGGACGAAAAAATCTATCACCAATTGAATGTCGGTGACAACGGAACACTGAGCTACAAAGGCTCGCAGTTCGTTGAATTTAAAGCCGAATGACATTGATTTTGAAGGCCGGGTAAGGCGCTAGCCGGCACCCGGCACTCCACCATTACTTCTTCTTTGGCGTCATTTTCTTCTGCCAGGCAATCAGCTCAAACACCCCAAACAAAAACACCCGCACCTGATCACCACGCGTCATCTGTGGGCCATCTTTTGGCATGGTGGCTTTCAGCAGGGTCATTTGCAGGCCGTGCATCAGGATCATAAAAATCAGCGCCACGTTGACGAAGATATTAACCGGGAATTTGAACGGGTGCAGGACGTTGAGGACCAGAAAAGCCCAGACGCAAAGCATCAGTAAGCGGCCGATATTAAGCAGCATCATTGTTTCCTTGTGCTTCACGATGATAAAGACGATAAGCGACTTGTCCGGCCACCTTCTCGCGGTGTAAATCCCAATGTGCGGGAACCGGCGGCAGCCCGTTCTCCACTTCGCTTTCGACGTAGATCAGCGCATTGTCTGCCAGCCAACCGTGGGTTTCCAGCAGTGTCAGTGTCTCTTCAAGCAACCCTTTGCGGAACGGCGGGTCGATAAACACCACATCATGCGGCGTACCCGGCTGTGCCAGGAACGTTAAGGTGTTGGTGTTGACCACTTTCGCGTTACGGGCGTTGAGCGTCACAAGATTTTTTTGTAACTGTTGTGCGACGTGGCGATCCATCTCTAAAAGGGTCGCGCTCCCGGCATAACGGGAGAGGGCCTCAAGCCCTAATGCGCCGCTTCCGGCGAAACAGTCGAGGCAACGGGCATCCACCATATTTGGCGCAAGCCAGTTAAACAGCGTCTCGCGGACCCGATCGGTGGTCGGACGCAGGCCTGGGCTGTCAGGTACCGGGAGCTTACGGCCCCGCCATTGTCCGCCTATAATGCGGATCTGGCCGCTGCCGGAGTGGTTTGGTTTTTTCATATCTCAGCTCTGCTCAATGCCGGATTACTTTTCCAGGCGGTGAAGCGCGTTAAGTTAAGTGATAGACTATTTCATCATTTTTTTAGCTTCCATGTACATAGCGGTGACGCAGTACCTGGAATCAACAGCGAAGAGCGTGCTCGCAAATGGCAAAAGACAAAAAAAGAGGCTTTTTCTCCTGGCTGGGCTTTGGACAGAAAGAACAAGAGCAGCAACAGGAAGCCGAACAACAGCAAAGCGAAGCGCAACAGGCGCCCGTAGAGCCTGTCATTGAACAGGACGCTGTTGAAGACGTCGCGGTTGAGCCAGCGGCTGTTGAGGAAGCGGAAGTTGTCCCGGAAGAGAACATTGCTGAACCGGAAGCCGAAGTTACCGCGCACAGCGAAACAGAGACCCAGGCTTTCGCACAAGACGTTGTTGAGGTGACTGAAGAGGTTGTTCACAGCGCCGCGCCGCAGCCGGTTGAACAGGAAACTGTGGCCGAAGTTGTCGCACCCGTTGAAGAACCGCGCATCGAATCCGAACCAGAAGTCGCTATCGAACATGAAGCGCTGCCACTGCCGGAAGAGATTGTCGAAGAAGAGCCTGAGGCTATTCTTGAAGAAGAAGTTGTTGTTGCTCATCAGGCTGTTAGCGAAGACGCCATTACAGAAGATGAACTGAGCGACGAAGAACTCGAAGCCCAGGCACTCGCTGCCGCCGATGCCGCTGAAAATGCCATCGACACCCCGGAAGAAATGGTTGAAGAAGCGGACGAAGAACAACCGCTTCAGGAGCAAGAGCGTCCGACGAAAGAAGGTTTCTTCGCTCGCCTTAAACGCAGCCTGCTAAAAACCAAAGAAAATCTCGGTTCCGGATTTATCAGCCTGTTCCGTGGCAAGAAAATCGATGATGATCTGTTTGAAGAGCTGGAAGAACAGCTGCTGATTGCTGATGTCGGCGTGGACACCACCCGTAAAATCATCGCCAGTCTGACCGAAGGCGCGAGCCGTAAACAGCTGCGCGACGCCGAAGCGTTGTACGGTCTGCTGAAAGATGAAATGAGTGAAATCCTCGCAAAAGTAGACGCGCCGCTTAATATTGAAGGCAAATCTCCGTTTGTTATTCTGATGGTCGGCGTCAACGGCGTGGGTAAAACCACCACCATCGGTAAGATGGCGCGCCAGTTCGAGCAGCAGGGCAAATCGGTGATGTTGGCGGCGGGCGATACTTTCCGTGCCGCAGCGGTCGAGCAGCTCCAGGTCTGGGGTCAGCGCAACGACATCCCGGTCATTGCGCAGCATACCGGCGCGGATTCCGCATCGGTGATTTTCGATGCCATTCAGGCGGCGAAAGCGCGTAACGTCGATGTGCTGATTGCCGACACAGCCGGGCGTTTGCAGAACAAAGCGCACTTGATGGAAGAATTGAAGAAAATCGTCCGCGTGATGAAGAAGCTGGACGAAGATGCACCGCACGAAATTATGCTGACGCTCGATGCCAGCACCGGTCAGAATGCTATCAGTCAGGCCAAGTTGTTCCACGAAGCGGTTGGGCTGACGGGCATCACATTGACTAAACTGGACGGGACCGCCAAGGGTGGCGTTATCTTCTCGGTGGCCGATCAGTTCGGCATTCCGATTCGCTACATCGGCGTTGGCGAACGTATCGAAGATTTGCGTCCGTTTAAATCGGACGATTTTATTGAGGCACTTTTTGCCCGAGAGGATTAACAATGATTCGCTTTGAACAAGTCAGCAAAGCCTATCTCGGTGGGAGACAAGCGCTGCAGGGGATTAACTTCCAGCTGCAGCCGGGTGAGATGGCCTTTCTGACCGGCCACTCCGGCGCGGGGAAAAGTACCCTGCTCAAGCTCATTTGCGGTATTGAGCGCCCAAGCACCGGGAAAATCTGGTTCAGCGGCCATGACATCAGCCGTCTGAAAAACCGTGAGGTGCCGTTCCTGCGTCGCCAGATTGGCATGATTTTCCAGGACCACCATCTGCTAATGGACCGCACGGTATTTGATAACGTGGCGATCCCGCTGATTATCGCCGGAGCCAGCTACGATGACATCCGTCGTCGCGTGTCGGCGGCGCTGGATAAAGTCGGGCTGCTCGACAAAGCGAAAAACCTGCCGATTCAGCTCTCTGGCGGTGAACAACAGCGCGTGGGCATTGCTCGTGCGGTGGTGAACAAACCGGCGGTATTGCTGGCGGATGAACCGACCGGTAACCTCGATGAAGCTTTGTCAGAAGGTATTCTGCGTCTATTTGAAGAGTTCAACCGCGTCGGGGTCACGGTCCTGATGGCTACCCATGACCTGGGGCTTATCTCCAGCCGTTCCTATCGTATGATGACCCTCAGCGACGGGCATTTGCATGGAGGTCACGGTGAATAAACGCGACGCGATCAATCACATTCGCCAATTTGGCAACCGTTTCGACAGGTTGCGCAATTCTGGCAGTGGCGGTGGAAAAGGCGGCGGCAATGCGCCAAAACGCGCGAAACCGCCACAGAAGCCGAACTCCCGCAAAACCAACGTCTTTAATGAGCAGGTGCGCTACGCGTTCCAGGGCGCATTGCAGGACCTGAAAAGCAAACCAGTGGCGACGTTCCTGACGGTAATGGTGATTGCCATTTCCCTCACGCTGCCAAGCGTCTGCTACATGGTTTATAAAAACGTGAACACGGCGGCGTCGCAGTATTACCCGTCGCCGCAAATAACCGTGTATCTCGAAAAAACGCTGGATGATGACGCGGCGGCGAAAGTCGTCGGGCAGTTACAGGCTGAGCAAGGCGTGGACAAGGTGAATTATCTTTCCCGCGATGAAGCGCTGGGCGAATTCCGCAACTGGTCTGGTTTCGGCGGCGCACTGGATATGCTGGAAGAAAACCCGCTGCCTGCAGTGGCTGTGGTGATTCCTAAGCTTGATTTCCAGGGCACCGATTCGCTGAACACGCTGCGTGACCGTGTGTCGAGAATTCAGGGGGTTGATGAAGTGCGCATGGACGACAGCTGGTTCGCGCGTCTCTCCTCGATTACCGGGCTGGTAGGGCGCGTAGCGGCAATGATCGGCGTGCTGATGATCGCCGCAGTGTTCCTTGTTATCGGCAACAGCGTGCGTCTGAGTATTTTTGCCCGTCGCGACACCATCAACGTACAGAAACTGATCGGTGCGACCGATGGCTTTATTCTGCGCCCGTTCCTGTATGGCGGAGCATTGCTTGGCTTCTCCGGCGCGTTCCTGTCACTGATCCTGTCCGAAATTCTGGTGCTGCGCTTATCGTCAGCAGTAACCGAAGTGGCGAAGGTCTTTGGGACGCAGTTTGAACTCAGTGGCTTAGGCCTCGATGAGTGCCTGCTGATGCTGATTGTCTGCTCGATGATCGGCTGGGTCGCGGCATGGCTGGCAACCGTTCAACATTTACGCCACTTTACGCCGGAATAAAAAAAGTCTGATATACTCTCTCCCTGCTGCAACAAACAGCCGCATTATGTTCCTGTTCGCAGGGAGAGTTTCAAAACCCATCTGCTTCCCCCTGCCTTCAGCGGTATCATCGTGATGTCACAATTTGTGCGTAATGTATTCACATCGTTGCATGGAACTTGTGGATAACATCACTGTCTGATAAAAATGCGAATGTTAATCTCGCTGCTCGTAACAACTGGCCCGAAAGTTGCCTGATGGGGACAAACAAGGCCAGGACGTAAATTGAGAGGATTTGAATGACCAAAGAAATGCAAACTTTAGCTTTAGCCCCTGTTGGCAACCTGGATGCTTACATCCGGGCGTCAAACGCTTGGCCGATGTTAACGGCTGATGAAGAGCGGGCACTGGCGGAGAAGCTGCATTACCAGGGCGATCTGGAAGCAGCGAAGACGCTGATCCTGTCTCACCTGCGCTTTGTTGTTCACGTTGCTCGTAACTACTCGGGCTACGGCCTGCCGCAGGCGGATTTGATTCAGGAAGGTAACATCGGCCTGATGAAAGCCGTACGTCGCTTCAACCCGGAAGTGGGCGTGCGTCTGGTCTCTTTCGCCGTGCACTGGATCAAAGCCGAAATTCATGAATACGTGCTGCGTAACTGGCGTATCGTGAAGGTTGCGACCACTAAAGCACAGCGTAAACTGTTCTTTAACCTGCGTAAAACCAAGCAGCGTTTGGGTTGGTTCAATCAGGATGAAGTGGAAATGGTCGCACGCGAGCTGGGTGTGTCCAGCAAAGACGTGCGTGAAATGGAATCGCGAATGTCCGCCCAGGACATGGCCTTTGATATGTCGTCTGACGAAGATTCCGAAAGCCATTCCGTTGCGCCAGTGCTCTACTTACAGGATAAAACGTCTAACTTTGCCGACGGCATTGAAGACGATAACTGGGAAGAGCAGGCTGCGAACAAACTGACCCACGCGATGGAAGGCCTGGACGAACGTAGCCAGGACATCATCCGCGCCCGTTGGCTGGACGAAGACAACAAGTCCACCTTGCAGGAACTGGCAGACCGCTACGGCGTGTCCGCAGAGCGTGTGCGTCAGCTTGAAAAGAACGCGATGAAAAAATTGCGTATGGCGATTGAGGCCTAAGCCGAAAGCCATTGCCCGGTGGCGCTAGCGCTTACCGGCCCTACAAAATAGTCGCTAACGTGTAGGTCGGGTAAGGCGAAGCCGCCACTCGACAACGCAAAGAGAAGCCCGAAGGTTTATGCCGTCGGGCTTTCGTTTTTTATACAGTCCATCAGCACCTTAAACGCTCCTTCCATCTCTTCTTCGCGCATCGCCGCAAACCCCATTAGCAGCCCGCGCTGCGCCGCCTCATTCAGGTAATACCGCGACAATGGCCGCACCAGCACGCCTTTTTCATTGGCACGTTTCGCCAGCGCTACGTCATCACACTTCGCGTCGAGTTTTAACACCAGATGCAACCCGGCGTTATCGTTGAATTCGCTTAGCGCTTCTTTGCCGAGATAATCGGTAATTAGCCCTGCCAACCGCTGGCGACGACGGGCATACAGCAAACGCATCCTACGGATGTGCGCGGTGTAATGGCCTTCACGAATAAACAGCGCCAGCGCTTCCTGGTCGAGCAATCGTCCGCTGCGATACAGTTCGGCATGCGCCGTACGCAGCGCCTGCGCCAATGGGCGCGGCAGCACCACATACCCGAGGCGCATTCCCGGCCACATGGTTTTGCTGAACGTGCCGATGTAAATTACCGGGGCGTCTTCCACCAGCCCCTGTAATGCCGGGATGGGCTGGCCGGAAAAGCGAAATTCACTATCGTAATCGTCTTCCACAATCCAACTGCCAGTCTGTTTCGCCAGGGCGAGCAGGCGCTGACGGCGCTCAAGGCTCATCACGCAGCCGAGCGGATATTGATGCGACGGCGTGACAAACATCAGACGCGGCGGCGTATCACCCGGCTCAGGTGGATTCATCCCGCTGAGATCGACGTCTACCGCCTGCAACTTCACGCCGTTCATCTGCAAAACGTTGCGGATCCCCCAATACGCAGGCTCCTCAATCCACGCGCTGTCGCCGGGGTTGCACAGCATTCGGGAAACCAAATCAATCGCCTGGTGAATCCCTTCGGTGATCAGAATTTGGTCCGGCGTACAGCGTACCGATCGTGCCACGCGCAGGTATTCCATCAGCGCCTGTTGCAGCGCCAGGCTGCCGCCGGAAGGGCTATAGGAGAGTTGTGTTGCCTGCGGTTTACGGCTGACGCGGGTCTGGATTTTGCGCAGCAACGCGTGAGGAAATTCATTCACGTCCGGCACGCCGGGCAAAAAAGCGCCCCATTGGCGAGGACTGGCGCGGCTGTGCGTCAGAAGCGCCTGGCCGCGTTCTGAGAAACTGACGCAGCGGTTGTCGCTGGTGTCAGCTTCATGTCTGCTGGTGGCGAACAGCAGCGCGTCAGGCACTGTTTTTGCCACGAAGGTGCCGCTGCCGGAACGCGAGACAATGTAGCCCTCTGCCAATAGCTGTTCGTACACAGTAAGCACCGTATTTCGTGACAACCTTAGCTGAGTCGCGAGGTCGCGCGACGGCGGCAAACGGCTTTGTGGCGGCAGGCTGCCGTCGAGGATCGACAGGCGCACGGCGTTATATAACTTCTTGTGCAATTTGTCGTCGGGCTGTTCATCCAGACGCAGTTGCAGGAGATCGCACACTAAAGAACGCAATTGGATCCCTCAATTATTCAAAACTGGTACTCGATTATAGGACCGCTCACAGAGTAAAACACTCATATTGTTTCAAAGTTGTTAACACTAAACGAATCTGTGATGGGGTAAGGTCGATGAAAAACAATGAACTGAATCAGCGCCGTTTGCAGGCGACACCGCGTGGCATTGGCGTCATGTGTGGTTTTTATGCCGAGAAAGCGGAAAACGCCACCCTGTGGGACGTGGAAGGCAACGAAGTGATCGATTTTGCTGCCGGGATCGCGGTGCTGAACACCGGTCATCGTCATCCAAAAATCGTGGCGGCGATTGAAAAGCAGCTGCAAGCCTTTACCCATACCGCGTACCAGATTGTTCCTTACGAAAGTTACGTCTCGCTTGCAGAGCGCATTAACGAACGCGCTCCGGTGAAGGGCCCGGCGAAAACGGCATTCTTCTCAACGGGTGCGGAAGCGGTCGAAAACGCGGTGAAAATTGCTCGCGCATACACTAAACGTCCTGGTCTCATCACCTTTGGCGGCGGTTTCCACGGTCGTACTTTTATGACTATGGCGCTGACCGGCAAAGTGGCACCGTACAAAATTGGTTTCGGCCCGTTCCCGGGTTCTGTTTATCACGGTCAGTACCCGAATGCGGCGCATGGCGTGAGCACGGCTGACGCGCTGAAAAGCCTGGATCGTATTTTCAAAGCGGATATCGCAGCCGATCAAGTAGCGGCGATTATTCTGGAGCCCGTGCAGGGCGAGGGCGGTTTCAACGTTGCACCGGCCGACTTCATGCAGGGCCTGCGCAAACTGTGTGATACCCACGGAATTCTGCTGATTGCCGATGAAGTGCAGACCGGTTTTGCCCGTACCGGGAAACTGTTTGCGATGGAACATTACGACGTGAAACCCGACCTGATCACCATGGCGAAAAGCCTCGCTGGCGGGATGCCGCTGTCCGCAGTTGCAGGGCGTGCGGAAGTGATGGACGCACCAGCACCAGGCGGTCTGGGCGGTACTTACGCCGGTAACCCACTGGCGGTAGCTGCGGCCCACGCGGTGCTCGATATCATCGACGAAGAAAAGCTGTGCGCGCGTGCTGCTGAGCTGGGCCATCATCTGGTGGAAGTGCTGAAAAGCGCTAAAGCCGATTGCCCGCATATTGTTGATGTGCGTGCGCAGGGTTCCATGGTCGCCGTCGAATTCAACGACCCGCAGACCGGCGAGCCGTCTCCTGAATTCACTAAACAGGTGCAGGAAAAGGCGATGAAAGAGGGCCTGCTGCTGCTGAGCTGTGGTGTTTACGGCAACGTGATTCGTTTTCTTTACCCTCTCACCATCCCTGAAGTCCAGTTCCGCAAGGCGCTGGAGATTATTCGCCGCTCTCTCAGCCAGTAATGGCGTTGTTGCTTAAATGCATTGGCCGCTCCTGTGAGTGGCCATTTTTTTGTCACGTTTCTGTTACATAACCCTCAAAATTCTCGTTCCAATTAGCAAAAAATCGGGTATGTTTTAGCAGAGTATGCTGCAAAGGCGCGGCTGGCAGACCTAAAACCGAAATAAAGCGCCACATAACAACATCACAACAAAAGCAATCACCATCACAATGGGGAATCTCAGGATGAAAATGAAGGGTAAAGCGTTACTGGCAGGATGTATCGCGTTAGCAATGAGCCACGTGGCTATGGCTGACGATATTAAAATTGCCGTCGTGGGAGCGATGTCAGGTCCGGTAGCGCAGTACGGCGATCAGGAGTTCACAGGGGCGGAACAGGCTGTCGCCGATATTAATGCCAAGGGCGGCATCAAAGGCAACAAGCTTTCCATCGTAAAATATGACGATGCCTGCGACCCGAAACAAGCGGTGGCGGTAGCGAACAAAGTCGTGAACGATGGCATCAAATACGTTATCGGTCACCTCTGCTCCTCTTCCACGCAGCCAGCGTCTGACATTTATGAAGACGAAGGCATTCTGATGATCACCCCAGCGGCGACCGCACCAGAGCTGACCGCGCGTGGCTACAACCTGATTCTGCGTACCACCGGTCTGGACTCCGATCAGGGCCCAACGGCGGCAAAATACATCATCAACACCGTGAAGCCGAAGCGCATCGCGATTGTGCATGACAAACAACAGTACGGCGAAGGTCTGGCGCGTGCGGTTCAGGATTCCCTGAAAAAAGGCAACGCCAACGTGGTGTTCTTCGACGGTATCACTGCCGGTGAGAAAGATTTCTCAACGCTTGTGGCGCGTCTGAAGAAAGAAAATATCGACTTCGTTTACTACGGCGGTTATCACCCGGAAATGGGTCAGATCCTGCGCCAGGCGCGCGCTGCGGGTCTGAAAACACAGTTCATGGGCCCTGAAGGTGTGGCGAACGTGTCACTGTCTAACATTGCCGGTGAATCTGCGGAAGGCCTGCTGGTGACGAAGCCGAAGAACTACGATCAGGTTCCGGCGAACAAACCGGTTGTTGATGCAATCAAAGCCAAGAAACAGGATCCAAGCGGTGCGTTTGTATGGACCACTTATGCAGCGCTGCAGTCGCTGTCTGCTGGTCTGAACCAGAGCGACGATCCGGCGAAAATTGCAGAATGGCTGAAAGCCAACAAAGTCGACACCGTCATGGGTCCACTGACCTGGGATAAAAAAGGCGACCTGAAAGGCTTCGAGTTCGGCGTGTTTACGTGGCATGCCAACGGCACGGCGACCGACGCCAAGTAAATTTCCCCGCGTCTTTCGCACTGCAAATACGTTGGCTGCGTTATTCAACCCCGGTCACTTACTTGAGTAAGCTCCCGGGGATTTCATAACTTGCCGCCTTTTTGCAGCACGAAATTCTTGGGAAATAAGCAACAAAATGTGGGCCGGGTAAGGCGAAGCCGCCACTCGGCTTTTTTATCTCTTCTGCCAGCCACTTCTCTGCACGGTAAATCCAACTGCCAGCATAAACGCACCCATCGCGGTTTTGTCTTCCACGCCAATCTCCGTCATCGACCAACTGTCGATCGCCGGATTCATACGTAACACTTCTTCAATCAAATATTGCCCCACGCCGCGACGGCGGGTGATTTCGCGAATGCGCAGAGAATCCAGCGCGCCCTGACTGCATTTTAGCGTCACACGCACGGCACCTAACAGCCTTTCATTAAAACGTGCGGCATAGATCCGATGCTCATCATCCATCTGTAAAGACGATGAACTGTACTCCGGCCAGATCTTGCCAAGATCGATATGGTCCTGCTCGCTGAGCGTGGTCAGCCTGACGATAGTCAGTTTCATGTGAAGCCACCTGTAAAAAAGAATGCCCTCAGTTTATCCAATTTCTCGATTCGCCGATTTCTATTTTTATGCTGAATGACAGGGGATTCGTTTTCTCCTGATTCCAGCAGCAGAGCAATGCGTCATGGATCGAAAAATAGGCAGAATTTTAACCTGAAAGGTAGTGTTTTATTCGGCTCTTTGTACCCTTATTTTATGCTGAAAACTGCGCTTTTTTTTGTTTATCTCCAGCAAAATACAGAATATTATCTTTGCTTAATCGACTGAAAAATAGAGATTTTAGTCTGGTTCTTTGCAAAAAGCATCGCTAAACCATTAAAGAGACTGGTAAAAATAGCGAAGTACAGTAAAAGTACAGAATGCTTTTTAACCTTATAAATACAAAATTTATACAAATTACATCACGAGGGGATTGAAAGAATGAAACGGAATGCAAAAACATTGATTGCGGGAATGATTGCACTGGCAATGTCGCAGTCCGCTTTAGCAAAAGACATCAAGGTGGCGGTCATTGGCGCCATGTCCGGCCCGGTGGCTCAATGGGGTGACATGGAATTCAACGGTGCGCGCCAGGCGATCAAAGACATCAACGCCGCTGGCGGTATCAAAGGCGACAAACTGGTTGCCGTGGAATACGACGATGCCTGCGATCCGAAACAAGCCGTAGCGGTTGCCAACAAAGTGGTCAACGACGGCATCAAATACGTGATTGGCCACCTGTGCTCCTCTTCTACTCAGCCCGCGTCCGATATCTATGAAGACGAAGGCATCATGATGATCACCCCTGGCGCGACCAACCCGGAGCTGACGCAGCGCGGCTACCAGTTCATCATGCGTACCGCTGGCCTGGATTCTTCGCAGGGTCCAACCGCAGCGAAATACATTCTCGATAAAGTGAAGCCGCAACGCATCGCGATCATTCATGACAAACAGCAGTATGGCGAAGGCCTGGCGCGCTCCGTACAGGACAGCCTGAAAAAAGGCGGCGCTAACGTGGTGTTCTTCGACGGTATCACCGCCGGGGAAAAAGACTTCTCTGCGCTGGTCGCTCGTCTGCAAAAAGAAAATATCGATTTCGTTTACTACGGCGGTTACTACCCGGAAATGGGGCAGATCCTGCGCCAGGCGCGGTCTGTTGGTTTGAAAACACAGTTCATGGGCCCGGAAGGTGTGGGTAACGCATCGCTGTCCAACATCGCGGGTGCAGCGGGCGAGGGCATGCTGGTGACGATGCCAAAACGTTATGACCAGGATCCAGCCAACAAAGCGATTGTGGATGCGCTGAAAGCTGAGAAGAAAGATCCGAGCGGTCCGTATGTGTGGATCACTTACGCCGCTGTGCAGTCTCTGGCGACCGCCATGGACCGTACCAGCAGCGAAGATCCGCAGGCGCTGGTAAAAGATTTAAAAGAGCACGGCGCGAAAACCGTGATTGGGCCGCTGAACTGGGATGAGAAAGGCGATCTGAAGGGATTTGAATTTGGTGTCTTCCAGTGGCATGCGGACGGTTCGTCCAGCGTCGCCAAATAAGAAGAAGACGAGTAATTCCTCCGCCCGTTTACCTGCCGGGCGGATATAAAAAGGTTACCTTTATGTCAGAGCAGTTCCTTTATTTCCTGCAGCAGATGTTTAACGGCGTCACGCTGGGCAGCACCTACGCGCTGATCGCCATCGGTTACACCATGGTGTACGGCATTATCGGCATGATCAACTTCGCCCACGGCGAGGTGTACATGATTGGCAGCTATGTGTCGTTCATGATCATCGCCGCGCTGATGATGATGGGCATCGACACCGGCTGGCTGCTGGTCGGCGCTGGATTTGTTGGTGCAATTATTATTGCCAGCGCCTATGGCTGGAGCATTGAGCGCGTGGCTTATCGCCCGGTGCGTAGCTCCAAACGTTTGATTGCATTGATTTCCGCCATCGGGATGTCCATCTTCCTGCAAAACTACGTCAGCCTGACAGAAGGTTCGCGCGACATCGCACTGCCGAGCCTGTTTAACGGTCAGTGGATTGTCGGTGCCAGCGAGAACTTCTCTGCCTCCATCACCACCATGCAGCTCGTTATCTGGGTCGTGACCTTTGTGGCGATGTTGGCTCTGACCGTATTCATTCGTTACTCCCGTATGGGTCGCGCATGTCGCGCTTGCGCGGAAGACCTGAAAATGGCGAGTCTGCTTGGCATCAACACCGACCGCGTGATTGCCCTGACGTTTGTCATCGGTGCCGCAATGGCAGCCGTTGCTGGCGTGCTGCTCGGTCAGTTCTATGGCGTGATTAACCCGTACATTGGCTTTATGGCCGGGATGAAAGCCTTCACCGCCGCTGTGCTTGGCGGTATCGGCAGCATTCCTGGAGCAATGATTGGCGGCCTGATTCTGGGTGTGGCCGAAGCGCTTTCCTCCGCATATCTCAGTACCGAATACAAAGACGTGGTGTCGTTCGCGCTGCTGATTGTGGTGCTGTTGGTGATGCCGACCGGGATCCTGGGTCGTCCGGAGGTAGAAAAAGTATGAAACCGATGCATTTTGCGATGGCGCTGTTGTCAGCCGCCATGTTCTTCGTGCTGGCGGGCGTCTTCATGGGCGTTCAGCTGGAACTGAGCGGAACTAAGCTGGTGGTTGATACCGCCGCTGATATCCGCTGGCAGTGGATTTTCATCGGCACTGCGGTGGTGTTTTTCTTCCAGATGCTGCGCCCGCTGGTGCAGAAGGGCATGAAAAACGTCTCCGGGCCGAAGTTTGTTCTGCCTGCCATTGACGGCTCCACTGTTAAACAAAAGCTGTTCCTGATTGCCCTGCTGGTGATTGCGGTGGCGTGGCCGTTTATGGTGTCTCGCGGCACTATCGACATCGCGACGCTGACCATGATCTACATTATTTTGGGCCTTGGCCTGAACGTGGTGGTTGGGCTGTCTGGTCTGCTGGTGCTGGGATACGGCGGTTTCTACGCTATCGGCGCGTACACTTTTGCGCTGCTGAATCACTATTACGGTCTCGGTTTCTGGACCTGCTTGCCGCTGGCGGGCCTGGTTTCGGCGGCAGCGGGCTTCCTGCTCGGCTTCCCGGTGTTGCGCTTGCGTGGTGACTATCTGGCGATTGTGACCCTCGGCTTCGGCGAGATTGTACGTATTTTGCTGCTCAACAATACCGAAATTACCGGCGGCCCGAACGGCATCAGCCAGATCCCGAAACCAACGCTGTTTGGTCTGGAATTCAGCCGTACCGCGCGCGAAGGTGGCTGGGATACATTCAGCAATTTCTTCCACGTGAAATATGACCCGAATGACCGCGTGATTTTCCTCTATCTGGTGGCGCTGTTGCTGGTGGTGCTGTCACTGTTTGTGATTAACCGCCTGCTGCGTATGCCGCTGGGGCGCGCGTGGGAAGCGCTGCGTGAAGATGAAATCGCTTGTCGCTCGCTGGGCCTGAACCCGACGCGCATCAAGCTGACGGCGTTCACCATCAGCGCCGCGTTTGCCGGTTTTGCCGGTACGCTGTTCGCCGCGCGTCAGGGCTTCGTCAGCCCGGAATCCTTCACCTTCGCGGAATCGGCGTTTGTGTTAGCGATTGTGGTGCTCGGCGGGATGGGTTCACAGTTCGCAGTGATCCTGGCGGCAGTGCTGCTGGTGGTGTCGCGTGAACTGATGCGTGATTTCAACGAATACAGCATGTTAATGCTGGGTGGTTTGATGGTTCTGATGATGATCTGGCGTCCACAAGGCTTGCTGCCGATGACCCGTCCACAGCTGAAACTGAAAAACGGGAAGACCAAAGGAGAGCAGGCATGAGTCAGCCATTATTATCCGTTAACGGTTTGATGATGCGTTTTGGCGGCCTGCTGGCGGTCAACAACGTTAATCTCGAACTGCATCCACAGGAAATCGTTTCACTGATTGGCCCGAACGGTGCGGGCAAAACCACCGTGTTTAACTGCCTGACCGGTTTCTACAAACCTACGGGCGGCAGCATTATGCTGCGTGATAAACACCTTGAAGGCCTGCCGGGCCAGCAAATCGCGCAAATGGGCGTGGTGCGTACTTTCCAGCACGTGCGCCTGTTCCGTGAAATGACGGTGATCGAAAACCTGCTGGTGGCACAACATAAGCAGTTAAAAAGCGGCCTGTTCTCCGGGCTGCTGAAAACGCCTGCCTTCCGTAACGCGCAGAGCGAAGCGCTGGACAGGGCCGCAACCTGGCTTGAGCGTATCGGCCTGTTGCAGCACGCCAACCGTCAGGCGAGCAACCTTGCTTACGGTGACCAGCGTCGTCTGGAAATCGCGCGCTGCATGGTGACGCAGCCGGAAATCCTGATGCTGGATGAACCGGCGGCAGGGTTGAACCCGAAAGAAACCAAAGAGCTGGATGAGCTGATCGCTGAACTGCGAAGCCATCACAACACCACTATCTTGTTGATTGAACACGACATGAAGCTGGTGATGGGTATTTCCGACCGCATTTACGTTGTGAATCAGGGCACGCCATTGGCGAACGGCACGCCAGAGGAAATCCGTAATAACCCTGACGTTATACGTGCATATTTGGGCGAGGCATAAGATGGAAAAAGTCATGTTGTCCTTTGACAAAGTCAGCGCCCACTACGGCAAAATTCAGGCTCTGCACGACGTGAGTCTGCACATCAATCAGGGCGAAATCGTCACCCTGATTGGCGCAAACGGTGCGGGAAAAACTACGCTGCTCGGCACGTTGTGTGGCGATCCGCGAGCGACCAGCGGGCGTGTGACCTTTGATGGCAAAGATATTACCGACTGGCAGACCGCAAAAATCATGCGCGAAGCCGTGGCGATTGTGCCGGAAGGGCGTCGCGTATTCTCGCGGATGACCGTGGAAGAGAACCTGGCGATGGGCGGTTTCTTTGCCGATCGCAGTCAGTATCATGAGCGCATTAAATGGGTGTACGAGCTGTTCCCACGCCTGTGGGAGCGTCGTATTCAGCGTGCGGGAACGATGTCCGGTGGTGAACAGCAGATGTTGGCGATCGGTCGTGCGCTGATGAGTCAGCCGCGCTTGTTGCTTCTCGACGAGCCGTCGCTGGGCCTCGCGCCGATCATCATCCAGCAGATTTTCGACACCATTGAGCAACTGCGCAAAGAGGGAATGACCATCTTCCTCGTTGAGCAGAACGCCAACCAGGCGCTGAAACTCGCGGATCGTGGCTACGTGCTGGAAAACGGTCACGTGGTGCTGGAAGATACGGGCGATGCGTTACTCGCTAACGAAGCGGTACGCAGTGCTTATTTAGGCGGTTAAACGACGAAATGAAAATAAAAGGAGCCTGATGGCTCCTTTTTTGTACGTGTTACTTGTACAATTATTATGTACAAAAGAGGAGGGCCTATGCGTACAGTTAACTACAGTGATGCCCGTCAGAATCTGGCCGAGGTGCTCGACAGTGCCGTCACAGGAACACCCGTAACCATCACCCGTCGTGGTCATAAATCCGCGGTTATCATCAGCGCGGAAGAGTTTGAGCGCTATCAGGCGGCGCGTCTCGATGATGAATTTGCGGCTATCATGGCCGTTCACGGAAATGAACTCAGGGAACTTGCGGATAAATGACACTTCAGATTATCTCAGCGGAGGAGATAATACAGTTCCATGACAGGCTACTCCGTGTCACGCCTGGTGCTGAGGGAATGCCCGACCCTGGTCGTGCCGAAGCGCTGATGTACCGTGTACTGAACAGGATCGAATACGAAGGGATAACCGATGTCTGGCAACTTGCCGCGATGCATTTGCTGGCGATTGCCCGAGGCCATATTTTCAATGATGGCAACAAGCGTACTGCGTTGTTTATCACGCTCTTATTTTTGAGGCGTAACGGTATCATATTGCCTGCTAACCCGGACTTTGTTGAGATGACCGTGGAAGCAGCTGCCGGTCAACTGACGCTGGAACAAATCGCCGAACGTCTGCGCGGGTGATCATTCACCCGCCATTTTTCCGTCACCCATCCATCATCCATCCATCATCGCACTGACGCCTGGCCGTCACCGTTTCGTCATCTTTCGGTTATTTTTCTGTCATTCGAGCATGTCATGTTACCTCGCGAGCATAAAACGCGTGATTTCGCGCATCTGGGACAACAAGAGAGATAACCGAATGACATCGTTACGACACACCGCTTTAGCTTTGACGCTGGGTATGGCATTTGCCTCTCAGGCCATGGCTGTGACTACCGTTCCTTTCTGGCATTCCATGGAAGGCGAGTTGGGGAAAGAAGTCGATTCTCTGGCTCAGCGTTTCAACGAAACTCACCCTGATTACAAAATTGTGCCGGTGTACAAAGGCAACTACGAGCAAAGCCTGGCGGCAGGGATCGCTGCTTTCCGCACCGGCAATGCGCCAGCCATTTTGCAGGTGTATGAAGTCGGCACCGCGACCATGATGGCGTCGAAAGCCATCAAACCGGTGTACGAAGTGTTCAAAGATGCCGACATCAAGTTCGACGAGTCGCAGTTCGTGCCGACCGTTTCTGGCTACTACACCGATTCCAAAACCGGTCATCTGCTGAGTCAGCCGTTTAACAGCTCTACCCCGGTGCTGTACTACAACAAAGACGCCTTCAAGAAAGCCGGTTTAAACCCGGAGCAGCCGCCGAAAACCTGGCAGGATCTGGCTGATTACACCGCGAAGTTGAAAGCGGCGGGCATGAAGTGCGGCTACGCCAGCGGCTGGCAGGGCTGGATCCAACTGGAAAACTTCAGCGCATGGAACGGCCTGCCGTTTGCCACTCAAAACAATGGCTTTGACGGCGCCGACGCAGTGCTGGAATTCAACAAGCCGGAGCAGGTGAAGCACATTGCCATGCTGGAAGAACTGAACAAGAAAGGCGATTTCAGTTACTTCGGGCGTAAAGATGAGTCCACCGAGAAGTTCTACAACGGTGATTGCGCGATTACCACCGCCTCTTCTGGCTCGCTGGCCGACATTCGTCAGTACGCCAAATTCAACTACGGCGTCGGCATGATGCCTTACGACGCTGACGCCAAAGGCGCGCCGCAAAACGCCATTATCGGCGGAGCGAGCCTGTGGGTGATGCAGGGCAAAGACAAAGAAACCTACAAAGGCGTGGCTGAGTTCCTCGACTTCCTGACCAAACCGGAAATCGCGGCTGAATGGCACCAGAAAACCGGTTATCTGCCGATCACCAAAGCGGCGTATGACCTGACCCGTCAGCAGGGCTTTTATGACAAGAACCCGGGCGCAGACATTGCCACTCGTCAGATGCTGAACAAACCGCCGTTGCCGTTCACCAAAGGGCTGCGTCTGGGCAATATGCCGCAGATCCGTACCATTGTTGACGAAGAACTGGAATCGGTCTGGACCGGCAAGAAAACCCCGCAGCAGGCGCTCGATAGTGCCGTCGAGCGTGGTAATCAATTGCTGCGTCGTTTTGAGAAATCCACGAAATCGTAATGTCTGAAATGCCTGATGGCGCTTCGCTTATCGGGCCTACGAAATACCTTATGTAGGCCGGGGAAGGCGAAGCCGCCACCCGGCATTTTCTGGAAAAGAGTTCATCTATGTCATCATCCCGTCCGGTATTTCGCTCGCGCTGGCTGCCTTATGTGCTGGTTGCGCCGCAGTTGGCTATTACCGTTATCTTCTTTATCTGGCCTGCGGGCGAAGCGCTGTGGTACTCGGTGCAGAATATGGATCCGTTTGGGCTGTCGAGCGAGTTTGTCGGCCTCGATAATTTCGTCGCGCTGTTCCACGACAGCTACTACCTCGACTCATTCTGGACCACGATTAAATTCAGTGGTTTAGTGACCGTCAGCGGCCTGCTGGTGTCGTTGTTCTTCGCCGCACTGGTCGATTACGTGGTGCGCGGCAGCCGTCTGTATCAAACGTTAATGCTGCTGCCTTACGCGGTTGCCCCGGCGATTGCAGCCGTGCTGTGGATTTTCCTTTTCAACCCAGGGCGCGGGTTGATAACGCACTGGCTTGAGCTGATGGGCTACAACTGGAACCACGCGCAAAACAGCGGTCAGGCGATGTTTCTCGTGGTGTTCGCTTCGGTGTGGAAGCAAATCAGCTACAACTTCCTGTTCTTCTTCGCCGCGCTGCAATCCATTCCCCGCTCGCTGGTGGAAGCCGCCGCGATCGACGGGGCTGGGCCGGTGCGTCGCTTCTTCTCGATAGCGTTGCCACTGATCGCCCCGGTGAGCTTCTTCCTGCTGGTGGTCAATCTGGTGTATGCGTTTTTCGACACTTTCCCGGTGATCGACGCGGCGACAGCCGGTGGCCCGGTGCAAGCAACGACCACGCTTATCTACAAAATCTACCGCGAAGGTTTTGCCGGACTGGATTTATCGGCGTCGGCGGCACAGTCGGTGGTGTTGATGGGGCTGGTGATTTTGCTGACGGTGGTTCAGTTCCGCTATGTGGAAAGTAAGGTGCGCTATCAATGATTGAACATCGTCGCGGGCTGACCTGGTTCAGCCACATTATGTTGATTCTCGGGATCGCGGTGATCCTCTTCCCGCTGTATGTCGCGTTTGTCGCAGCGACGCTGGATAACAAAGCGGTGTTTGCCACGCCGATGACGCTGATCCCCGGCTCGCATTTGCTGGAGAACCTGAAAACTATCTGGTTACAGGGCGTGGGCGCCAACAGCGCGCCGTTCTGGCTGATGCTGCTCAACAGTTTCATCATGGCGTTCACCATTACGGCCGGCAAAATCGCGGTGTCGATGCTGTCGGCGTTCGCCATTGTCTGGTTCCGTTTTCCGCTGCGTAACCTGTTCTTCTGGATGATTTTTATCACGCTGATGCTGCCGGTCGAAGTGCGTATTTTCCCGACGGTGGAAGTGATTGCCAGCCTGAAATTGCTCGACAGCTACACCGGACTGACGCTGCCGCTGATGGCGTCGGCCACCGCCACGTTCCTGTTCCGTCAGTTCTTTATGACGCTGCCGGACGAGCTGATGGAAGCGGCCCGCATTGACGGTGCGTCGCCGATGCGCTTTTTCCGCGACATCGTGTTGCCGCTGTCAAAAACCAACCTCGCGGCGCTGTTCGTCATCACCTTCATTTACGGCTGGAACCAGTATCTGTGGCCGCTGCTGATTGTGACGGATGTGAACCTTGGCACCGCCGTGGCGGGCATTAAAGGGATGATCGCCACTGGCGAAGGCACCACGGCGTGGAATCAGGTGATGGCGGCAATGCTGCTGACGCTGATCCCGCCCGTTATTATCGTTTTAGCCATGCAGCGTGCATTTGTGCGTGGCCTGGTAGACAGTGAGAAATAAGATGGCTGGATTAAAATTACAGGCAGTAACCAAGAGCTGGGACAGCGGCAAAACGCAGGTGATCCAGCCGTTGACGCTGGACGTGTCCGATGGCGAATTTATCGTGATGGTCGGGCCGTCTGGCTGCGGCAAATCAACGTTATTAAGAATGGTTGCCGGGCTGGAACGTGTTTCCAGTGGCGATATCTGGATTGATCGCCAGCGCGTCACTGAACTCGAGCCGAAAGAGCGCGGCATCGCGATGGTGTTTCAGAACTACGCACTTTATCCGCACATGAGTGTGGAAGAGAACATGGCGTGGGGCCTGAAAATTCGCGGCATGGGCAAAGGGCATATCGCCGAAAAGGTGAACGAAGCGGCGCGTATTCTGGAACTGGAACCGTTGCTAAAACGCCGTCCACGCGAGCTTTCCGGCGGTCAGCGTCAGCGTGTGGCAATGGGCCGCGCGATTGTGCGTGACCCGGCGGTATTCCTGTTCGACGAACCTTTGTCCAATCTCGACGCCAAACTGCGCGTGCAGATGCGGCTTGAACTCCAGCAATTGCACCGTCGCCTCAATACCACGTCGCTGTACGTCACCCACGATCAGGTCGAAGCGATGACGCTCGCCCAGCGTGTGATGGTGATGAACAAAGGCATCGCCGAGCAGATTGGTACGCCGGTTGAAGTGTATGAGAAACCAGCCACGCGCTTTGTGGCGAGTTTTATCGGCAGTCCGGCGATGAACCTGCTCGACGGGCGGGTAAGCACTTCCGGCACCCATTTCGAACTCGACAGCGGCATGGCGCTGCCGCTGAACTGGCTGTATCGCGGCTATGCCGGGCGCAGCATGACGTTAGGTATCCGTCCGGAACATATTGCGCTAAGCTCGCAGGCCGAAGGCGGCATCCCATTGGTGATGGATACGCTGGAAATTTTGGGTGCAGATAACCTCGCGCACGGTCGCTGGGGTAAGCAAAAAATGGTGGTGCGTTTACCGCATCAGCAACGCCCTCAGGCAGGGACCACGCTGTGGCTGCACCTGCCGGAAAATCATCTGCACCTGTTTGATGGCGAGACAGGACAACGCGTATGAGCAACTGGCCTTACCCCCGCATCGTCGCCCACCGTGGCGGCGGTAAACGGGCCCCGGAAAATACCCTTGCGGCGATTGACGTTGGCGCGCGCTACGGTCACACGATGATCGAATTTGACGTCAAGCTGTCGCAGGACGGGCAAATTTTCCTGCTGCATGATGACAATCTCGAACGCACCAGCAACGGCTGGGGTGTTGCGGGGAAACTGACGTGGAGCGAGCTGCTGAACGTGGATGCAGGAAGCTGGTTTAGCCGTGAATTTAAAGGCGAACCGCTGCCGCTGTTATCGCAGGTGGCTGAGCGCTGTCGCCAGCACGGCATGATGGCGAACATCGAAATCAAACCGACCACCGGCACCGGGCCGTTAACGGGCAAAACCGTTGCGCTGGCGGCGCGTGAGCTGTGGGCGGGCATGACGCCGCCGCTGTTGTCATCGTTCGAAATCGACGCGTTAGAAGCCGCACAGGAGGCAGCGCCGGAACTGCCGCGCGGATTGTTGCTCGACGAATGGCGTGATGACTGGCAGGCGCTGACCACGCGCTTAGGCTGCATGTCGATTCACCTGAATTACAGGCTGCTCGATGAAGTGCGGGTGAATCAGTTTAAAGAGGCGGGGCTGCATATTCTGGTTTATACCGTCAACAAACCCCAGCGCGCAGCAGAGCTGCTGAGCTGGGGCGTGGACTGCATCTGTACTGATGCAATTGACGTTATCGGGCCAGACTTCAAGTAACCCGTTTAGCGTGAAAGCGGCTGCGGATTAGACGGCGTACTCAGCAGGTCGCCGTTCTGCGTCTGCGGCAGCATGTGCTGCTGCGACGAACTGTTCAGCATTTTATCGCTGTTACCGCTTAACATCCCGCCGTTGGTATTCGGTAGCGGCTGCTCCCCCGGTTGCGAATTTAAAACCCGTTGCTGATTGGTGTTCATCTGCGTTTGCAGGTGCTGCTGTTGCATCTGCGTCTGGGTTTGTAACTGCTGATTCAGCATCCCTTTCTGTTGCAGCTGTTGGGTGTGCATTTCAGTCTGCATCCGTTGCTGGCTGGGGATCACATAACCCGGCTGGTTCGGGTTATTGGTGACGTTCAGTGGCTGTGCTAAAACGGTAAACGGCATCAGCGCCGCAAAAAATAATAACGTTTTCATCATTTCCTCCTCCCCGTTTGGGGCTTCCTTAAGTTTACCTCCAATTCGCCATAACGATGATTTTTTAGGAATTCTGAACCAGGCTTAAGCGGGAGCATAAAACCCATCACCTGGAGAATAACAATGATTGAAACCCGTTTTTGGCGCGGGGCGGCGATGGCTGCTCTGCTGGCAGGAGGCAGTTTCAGCGTGGCGGCCACAGCGCCGTCGCCCACGGCACCACCGGTGTCCTATGGCGTTGAAGAGGATGTGTTCCACCCGGTGCGCGCGCAACAGGGCATGGTCGCGTCTGTGGATGCGATGGCGACGAACGTCGGCGTGGAGATTTTAAAGCAGGGCGGTAATGCGGTGGATGCCGCGGTGGCAGTCGGTTACGCGCTAGCGGTGACGCATCCGCAGGCGGGTAATCTCGGCGGCGGCGGCTTTATGATGCTGCGCACCAAAGACGGAAAAACCACGGCGATTGATTTCCGTGAGATGGCTCCGGCGCAGGCGACGCGCGACATGTTCCTCGACGATCAGGGCAATCCTGACAGCAAAAAATCGCTGACGTCACACCTCGCTTCCGGTACGCCGGGCACTGTCGCCGGTTTCTCATTGGCACTGAAAGAGTACGGCACGATGCCGCTCAATAAAGTGGTGCGCCCGGCGATCAAACTCGCCAAAGAGGGCTTTACCGTTAACGATGCGCTGGCCGATGACCTGAAAACCTACGGCAGCGAAGTCATTCCTAATCATGAGAACAGTAAAGCCATCTTCTGGAAAAACGGTGAGCCGCTGAAAAAGGGCGACAAGCTGGTGCAGGTCAATCTGGCAAAAAGCCTGGAACTGATTGCCGAAAACGGGCCAGATGCATTTTATAAGGGCGCGATTGCCGATCAGATTGCCGGGGAAATGAAAAAGAACGGCGGCCTGATGACCAAAGAAGATCTTGCCAATTACAAAGCGGTCGAGCGCGAGCCGATCAGCGGCGACTACCGGGGTTATCAGGTGTACTCCATGCCGCCGCCGTCGTCGGGTGGCATTCATATCGTGGAAATCCTGAATATCATGGAAAACTTCGATATGCATAAATACGGCTTCGGCAGCGCCGATGCGATGCAAATCATGGCTGAGGCCGAGAAACACGCCTATGCCGATCGCTCGGAATACCTTGGCGATCCTGATTTCGTCAAAGTGCCGTGGCAGGCGCTGACCAGCAAGGCGTATGCAAAATCTATCGCCAGTGAAATTGACATCAACAAAGCCAAGCCGTCGAGCCAGATCCGTCCGGGTAAACTCGCGCCGTATGAAAGCAATCAGACCACGCATTTCTCGGTGGTGGATAAAGACGGTAACGCGGTGGCGGTGACGTATACGCTGAACACCACTTTCGGCACCGGGATTGTGGCGGGGAATACCGGCATTCTGATGAACAACGAAATGGACGATTTCTCAGCCAAACCGGGCGTGCCAAACGTGTACGGGCTGGTGGGTGGCGATGCTAACGCTGTCGGACCGAAAAAACGTCCGCTGTCGTCGATGTCGCCGACCATCGTCGTGAAAGACGGGAAAACCTGGCTGGTGACCGGTAGCCCTGGCGGCAGCCGGATTATCACTACTGTGCTGCAAATGGTGGTCAATACCATTGATTTTGGCATGAACGTCGCCGAAGCGACCAACGCACCGCGCTTCCATCATCAATGGCTACCAGATGAGTTGCGTGTAGAAAAAGGCTTTAGTCCGGACACGTTGAAGTTACTGGAAGATAAAGGTCAGAAAGTCGCCGTGAAAGAAGCGATGGGTAGCACCCAGAGCATTATGGTGGGGCCAGATGGCGCGCTGTATGGCGCATCCGACCCGCGTACCGTGGATGATTTGACGGCGGGTTATTGATTTTTTGCGCTGATTTTGCCCGGCAAACGCAGTGCCGCCGGGCAATTTCCTCAAGCCTGCTTCATTCGCGCCATATAATAGGCATCCACATATTCGCCGTTGCGCAGCGCATATTTTTTGCCGGTGCCTTCGATCTCAAAACCGAATTTACGGTAAAGCGCAATCCCTACCGGATTGTCGACAAATACAGTTAATTCAATGCGATCCACGCGCAGCCAGTTATCGCACAGGTTGACCATTTCCCGCATCAACGCACTACCGACGCCACGATTCTGGAATTCAGACGCAATGCTGATGCCAAATGTTGCCACGTGGCTGCGACGAGGGTTTTCCATTACGTCTACCGTCAAATGACCGACTAGACGTTCGTCGATGCAGGCGACCAGTTGTCTTCTGCCAGGTTTGCGCATCACGCGTTCGTGCCACATGTCCATGGAAGGATGAGGAATTTGTAGCGTGGAGTGATAGACATCCTGATGCACATGCATCTGCTGTAAAGCTTCGGCATCCGCAGCTTGTACGTGGCGTATCACTATCTCGCTAATATTCATTCCTCTTCTCCTGTTGTGGGTTATCCCCTTTAACATCTCCGAGTCGCAAAATTTCGTCAACTGCTGTTTTTTGCGAAAAAGAGCTAGACAAGTGCGAATGATAATGATTATTATTGTCACGCGTTCAGGAAGACCCCTCGCGGAGAACCTGAAAGCACGACATTGCTCACATTGCTTCCAGTATTATTTTATAGCCAGCCTAATCGCTGGCTTTTTTTTGCCCGTCTTATTTGACGCCGTAGCGGCGTTGGCTGCACTCACTGACCTCAGTCACTTACTCAAGTAAGCTCCTGAGGATCAGCTCCCTTGCCGCCTTGCTACGACGCCAACTAATTAGGGCAAGGCTTCTGCGGATTGGGTGAAAAGCAAGAGCACGACATCAAACCCAAACTTGCGCTATGGTAGGCAACAGTAACCTTAACAAGGACTGAACCATGACCCTACACTGCGCTTTTATTGGTTTCGGAAAAAGCACCACTCGTTATCACCTCCCGTACGTTCTCAACCGTAAAGACAGCTGGCACGTGGCGCATATTTATCGCCGGAGCCCTAAGCCGGAAGAGCAGCATCCGCAGTATCAGCACATTCATTTCACCAGTGATTTAGATGAAGTCCTGAACGATCCGCAGGTCAAACTGGTGGTGGTGTGTACTCACGCCGACAGCCATTTTGATTATGCGAAACGCGCGCTGGAAGCCGGGAAAAACGTGCTGGTGGAAAAACCGTTTACCCCGACGCTTGCCGAAGCGAAAGAGCTGTTTACGCTGGCGAAAGCAAAAGGTCTGACGGTGACGCCGTATCAGAACCGTCGCTTTGATTCCTGTTTCCTGACGGCGAAAAAAGTGATTGAGAGCGGCAAGCTTGGTGAACTGGTTGAAATTGAAAGCCATTTCGACATGTATCGCCCGGTGGCCGAAACCAAACCGGGACTGCCGCAGGACGGCGCGTTTTACGGTTTAGGCGTGCACACCATGGACCAGATTATTTCGCTGTTTGGTCGCCCTGATCACGTGGCGTATGACATTCGCAGCCTGCGTAACAAAGCCAACCCGGATGACACCTTTGAGGCGCAGCTGTTTTACGGCGACCTGAAAGCCATCGTCAAAACCAGCCATCTGGTGAAAATCGATTACCCGAAATTTATCGTGCATGGCACCAAAGGCTCGTACCTGAAATACGGTATCGACCAGCAGGAAACCAGCCTAAAGGCGAACATCATGCCGGGTGAACCGGGCTTTGGCGCGGATGACAGTATCGGCCAACTGGAGTACATGAACGCCGACGGCGTGACGGTGCGCGAAGAAGTGAAACCGGAAATCGGTGACTACGGTCGGGTATACGATGCGCTGTATGAAACGCTACAAAACGGCGCGCCAAATTTCGTCAAAGAAACTGAGGCTCTCACTAATCTGGAGATCCTCGAACGGGCCTTCGAACAGGCCTCACCTGCCACGATAACCCTCGCGAAGTAAGCGGATATGGCTCCTCTGGACTTGTTCATAAATTTTGAACAGAGGAGTCAATTTTCACCCACTATCATCCTCAAGCGTTCGGGTCCACACTCACTCCATCGAAACGAACACGGAGTTGGACATCATGATTTACTTACGCAAAGCGAACGAACGTGGCCATGCAAATCACGGCTGGCTGGACTCCTGGCATACTTTCTCCTTCGCCAATTATTACGACGCGAATTTCATGGGCTTCTCGGCTCTGCGCGTCATCAATGACGATGTGATTGATGCAGGTCAAGGCTTCGGCACTCATCCGCACAAAGACATGGAAATCCTGACTTATGTGCTGGAAGGGGCGGTTGAACACGAAGATAGCATGGGCAATAAAGAGCAGGTGCCTGCCGGTGAATTCCAGATCATGAGCGCCGGGACCGGGGTTCGTCACTCGGAGTACAACCCGAGCAAAACCGAAAAACTGCACCTGTATCAAATCTGGATCATTCCAGAAGAAAACGGCATCACACCACGTTACGAACAGCGTCGTTTTGACGCCGCCCAGGGCAAACAGCTGGTGTTGTCGCCAGATGCGCGTGACGGTTCGCTGAAAGTGTACCAGGACATGGAGCTGTACCGCTGGGCGCTGGCGAAAGATGAGCAGTCGGTCCATCAGATTGCCGCCGATCGCAAAGTGTGGATCCAGGTAGTGAAAGGTGAAGTGTCCATCAATGGCACCAAAGCAACGACTGCCGATGGCCTGGCGATTTGGGATGAGCAGGCGATTTCTGTTCATGCTGACAGCGAAGCGGAAATCCTGCTGTTCGACTTGCCACCGGTATGATCGTTAGCGCCCTCTAAATAATTCGAGTCGCAGGGCGGCGGCAAGCCAGAGAATCCCCTGGAGCTTACATAAGTAAGTGACAGGGGTGAGCTGGCGCAGCCAACAAACCTGCGGCTTGAAGTATGACGAGGGAAAATAAATCTCAGAACCTTTCCGCTTAATCGGGAAGGTTCTGTTGCGTCCATGATAAACTGATGAAATGTCTCCCCCTTTATCAGCCTCTGGACGATGAAAAAGAAAAGACCCGTACTTCAGGATGTGGCCGACCGCGTCGGCGTGACCAAAATGACGGTCAGCCGTTTTCTGCGTAATCCGGAACAGGTGTCCGAAGCGCTGCGTGGCAAAATTGCCATCGCCCTGGATGAACTGGGTTACATTCCCAACCGCGCCCCGGATATTCTTTCTAATTCCACCAGCCGCGCGATTGGCGTTCTTCTTCCTTCCTTAACCAACCAGGTGTTCGCCGAAGTGCTGAAAGGCATTGAAAGCGTGACCGATGCCTATGGCTACCAGGCCATGCTCGCCCACTACGGCTACAAGCCGGAAATGGAAGAGGAGCGTCTGGAATCCATGCTCTCCTGGAACATCGACGGCCTGATCCTTTCTGAGCGCAACCACACCGCGCGCACCCGCAAGATGATTGAAGTGTCCGGTATTCCGGTGGTGGAATTGATGGACAGCCAGTCGCCGTGCATCGATATCGCCGTGGGATTCGACAACTTTGAAGCCGCACGCCAGATGACGGCCACCATTATCTCTCGCGGTCACCGTCACATTGCTTATCTCGGCGCACGCCTCGACGAACGTACTATCATCAAACAGCAGGGCTATGAGCAGGCAATGCGTGAGGGCGGGTTAACGCCATACAGCGTGATGGTTGAACAGTCGTCGTCATACTCTTCCGGCATTGAACTGATGCGTCAGGCGCGTCGCGAATATCCGCAGCTCGACGGTATTTTTTGTACCAACGATGATCTGGCGGTCGGTGCGGCATTTGAATGTCAGCGTCTGGGTCTGAAAATCCCCGACGATATGGCGATTGCCGGTTTCCACGGCCACGACATTGGTCAGGTGATGGAACCGCGTCTGGCGAGCGTGTTGACCCCGCGTGAACGAATGGGGCGCATTGGCGCAGAACGCCTGCTGGCGCGCATCCGTGGTGAAATTGTTACACCTAAGATGTTAGATTTAGGTTTCACATTGTCACCGGGTGGATCTATTTAAACCGACAAATTTGAAGTAGATCACACAACTCAGTTTATCGGCGGAGTGGTTATTGCTTATCCACGAGTCCGGCAGGACAATGTTACCGATAACAGTTACCCGTAACAAACTGACTTGTGGGAGCAACGCTTTGAGCACGACTAACCATGATCACCATGTCTACGTTCTGATGGGCGTCTCTGGCAGTGGCAAATCTGCCGTCGCCAGCGAAGTGGCGTATCAGCTTCATGCCGCGTTTCTTGACGGCGACTTCCTCCATCCGCGCAGCAATATCGTCAAAATGTCTTCCGGCGAACCGCTGAATGATGATGACCGTAAACCCTGGCTTCAGGCTCTGAACGATGCCGCTTTCGCGATGCAACGCACCAATAAAGTGTCGCTGATCGTCTGTTCTGCACTGAAAAAAAGCTATCGCGACATTCTGCGTGAAGGCAATCCGAACCTCTCCTTTATCTACATGAAAGGCGATTTCGAGGTTATCGAAAGCCGTTTGAAAGCGCGTAAAGGTCACTTCTTTAAAACTCAGATGCTGGTGACTCAGTTCGAAACCCTGCAAGAGCCGGGCGCGGACGAGTCCGACGTGTTAGTGGTCGACATCGACCAGTCGCTGGACGGCGTTGTCGCCAGCACCATTGAGTTAATCAACAAAGGCAGTAAGTAGTGAGTACATTAACGCTTGTTTTAACAGCAGTCGGCTCCGTTTTGCTGCTGCTGTTTTTAGTGATGAAGGCGCGTATGCACGCCTTCGTTGCTTTGATGGTGGTATCTATAGGCGCAGGGCTGTTCTCCGGGATGCCGCTCGATAAAATCGCGGCAACCATGGAAAAAGGGATGGGTGGCACGCTCGGCTTCCTCGCGATTGTGGTCGCGCTCGGCGCGATGTTCGGCAAGATTTTGCATGAGACGGGGGCCGTCGATCAGATTGCGGTGAAAATGCTGAAGTCCTTCGGGCACAGCCGCGCGCATTATGCGATAGGCCTCGCAGGGCTTATCTGTGCGCTGCCGCTGTTCTTTGAAGTGGCGATTGTGCTGCTGATTAGCGTCGCGTTCTCGATGGCGCGTCATACTAAAACGAACCTCGTCAAACTGGTTATTCCGCTGTTTGCGGGGGTTGCCGCCGCCGCCGCGTTCCTGCTGCCGGGGCCTGCGCCGATGCTGCTGGCATCGCAAATGCACGCTGATTTCGGCTGGATGATTTTGATTGGCCTGTGCGCGGCGATTCCGGGGATGATTATCGCCGGGCCGCTGTGGGGCAATTTCATCAGCCGTTACGTTGAGCTGCACATCCCGGACGATATCTCCGAGCCGCATCTCGGCGAAGGCAAAATGCCGAGCTTTGGTTTCAGCTTGGCGCTGATCCTGCTGCCGCTGGTGTTGGTTGGCCTGAAAACTATCGCCGCGCGCTTTGTGGCACCGGGCTCATCGGCCTATGAGTGGTTCGAGTTTATCGGCCATCCGTTTACCGCCATTCTCGTGGCGTGTCTGGTGGCGATTTACGGCCTGGCGATGCGTCAGGGCATGCCGAAAGACCGCGTGATGGAAATCTGCGGTGCGGCACTGCAACCGGCGGGCATCATTTTGCTGGTGATCGGTGCGGGTGGCGTCTTCAAACAGGTGCTGGTGGATTCCGGAGTCGGCCCGGCGCTTGGTGAAGCACTGACCGGTATGGGTCTGCCTATCGCGGTTACCTGTTTCGTGCTGGCAGCTGCGGTGCGTATCATTCAGGGTTCCGCGACGGTAGCGTGTTTAACGGCTGTCGGCCTGGTGATGCCAGTGATTGAACCCCTGCATTACAGCGGCGCACAGATGGCAGCACTCTCTATCTGTATCGCGGGCGGTTCGATTGTGGTGAGTCACGTGAATGACGCAGGCTTCTGGCTGTTCGGTAAATTTACCGGCGCGACCGAAGCGCAAACCCTGAAAACCTGGACGCTGATGGAAACCATTCTGGGCACCGTCGGCGCGATTGTCGGGATGATTGCGTTTTCATTGCTGAGCTGATTGTTCGCCCGGCGGCGCGTTGCTTGCCGGGCGACATAATAAAAAAGCCGGGTAGGGCGTTATCGCCACCCGGCTTTTTTTATCCCTTCATCCACACCCGAATACCGTCCAGGAACATCTGGGTAGCGAGCATCACCAGAATCAACCCCATCAGGCGTTCCAGCGCGTTAACCCCTTTCTCGCCGAGCAGGCGCAAAAACAGCCCAGACTGCAACAGGATTGCCACCGTGCCGCCCCAGGCGAGCATCAATGCGATAACCAAATGACTCATTTGATTCGGGTACTGATGCGACAACAGCATCAACGTTGCCAGCAGTGACGGCCCGGCTACCAATGGGATTGCCAATGGCACAATAAACGGCTCTTCTCCCGCGGGTAAACCGTTGCTGCCGCCTTCGCTGCCGGGAAAAATCATCTTTATGGCGATCAGGAACAAAATGATGCCGCCGGAGATAGAAACGGTCTCTGCGCTCAGGTTCAGGAAGGTTAAAATTTTCTCTCCTGCGAAGAGAAAAATGAGCATTATCAGCAGTGCGATTAATAGCTCACGTATCATGATCGCCCTGCGGCGCTTGGGTTCCGTGTGTTTTAGTACCGACATAAAAATCGGCAGATTTCCCAGTGGATCCATAATCAGGATCAATAAAACCGCCGCGGAAAGGATTTCACTCATTGCATAGTTCCCTGATAATTGTGATTCAAATTTTGCATACGCGTTAAAAATGAACGCGTTAAATAAGTTGCTTTACTTAATGTTGACGAATCATTGATTTTTTTCACTTGCGACTTTGGCTGCATTTTGTAATGTGAGGGATGCCCTGCCTTCACTGATGGAAAACGGGGCCAGCACAACAGCACATACCTTTGCAGGAAAACACGCTATGAAAAATGTTGGTTTTATCGGTTGGCGCGGAATGGTCGGCTCTGTCCTCATGCAACGCATGGTAGAAGAGCGCGATTTTGACGCCATCCGCCCGGTCTTCTTCTCCACCTCTCAGTTTGGTCAAGCGGCGCCTGCGTTCGGCACTCAAAGCCCAGGAACGTTGCAAGACGCCTTTGATCTGGAGGCGCTGAAGGCGCTCGACATCATTGTCACCTGCCAGGGCGGCGATTATACCAATGAAATCTATCCAAAGCTGCGTGAAAGCGGCTGGCAAGGCTATTGGATTGACGCAGCCTCGTCGCTGCGTATGCAAGATGACGCTATTATCATTTTGGATCCGGTTAACCAGGATGTCATTACCAACGGCCTCAATAACGGCGTAAAAACCTTTGTCGGCGGTAACTGCACGGTCAGCCTGATGCTGATGTCTCTCGGCGGCCTGTTCGCACAAGACCTGGTCGAGTGGGTCTCTGTGGCGACCTATCAGGCGGCTTCCGGCGGCGGCGCGCGTCATATGCGCGAACTGCTGAGCCAAATGGGCGCGCTGCACAATTACGTGGCGGATGAGCTGGCGAACCCGGCTTCGGCCATTCTCGATATCGAAAGCAAAGTCACCGGACTTGCCCGTAGCGGCGATTTACCGGTTGATAACTTCGGCGTACCGCTTGCCGGAAGTCTTATCCCATGGATCGACAAACAGCTCGACAACGGTCAGACCCGTGAAGAGTGGAAAGGCCAGGCCGAGACCAACAAAATTCTCGCCCGTCCCCGCCAAAGCATTATCCCGATTGACGGTCTGTGTGTGCGTATCGGCGCGTTGCGCTGCCACAGCCAGGCCTTCACTATCAAACTGAAGAAAGACGTTTCTATCCCGACCGTGGAAGAACTGCTGGCGGCGCACAACCCGTGGGCCAAAGTCATCCCTAACGATCGCGAAATTTCGATGCGTGAACTGACGCCTGCGGCGGTCACCGGCACGCTGTCCACGCCGGTAGGGCGTTTGCGTAAACTGAACATGGGGCCGGAGTACCTTTCCGCCTTCACTGTCGGCGACCAACTCCTTTGGGGGGCCGCTGAGCCGCTTCGCCGAATGTTGCGGAGTTTATCTTAAAAATCAAAAAGGGGTGCTGAGTCACCCCTTTTTTACGCCTGTCACTTTATACGTAATACAAGGAGTAAATGCGTATGCCTGAATTTTTACCGGGAGTCATGTAAAGCCTTGGCTATGCTTTAAGGGAGAAGTTTTTCCCTGAAGGTGGGATGGCGCAGAAGAGGAAGCAAACGTGCTGCGTCGTTCAGGTCAAAAAAAGTCGCTACATGTACTGGAAACAGCGACACCTATAACAGGATGAATAGCATGTCCGATCGTATTGAGAAAGACGTGATTAATGCGCTAATCGCCGGCCATTTTGCGGATCCCTTTTCCGTGCTTGGCATGCATTGCACCGACGCAGGACTGGAAGTTCGCGCCTTGTTGCCTGACGCCACCGAAGTGTGGGTCATCGAACCCAAAACCGGGCGTAAAGTCGGCCAGCTTGACTGCCTCGACTCGCGCGGTTTTTTCTGCGGCCTGATGCCGCGCCGTAAAAATCCCTTCCGCTATCAGTTGGCTGTGCTTTGGCATGGACAACAAAATCTGATTGATGACCCTTACCGTTTCGGCCCATTGATACAAGAGATGGATGCCTGGCTGTTGTCAGAAGGCACGCATTTGCGTCCTTATGAAACGCTGGGCGCGCACGCCGATACGATGGACGGCGTCACCGGCACGCGGTTTTCTGTTTGGGCCCCGAATGCGCGACGCGTGTCGGTGGTCGGGCAGTTCAACTACTGGGACGGTCGCCGTCATCCGATGCGCCTGCGTGCAGAATCGGGCATTTGGGAGCTGTTTATTCCCGGCGCGCACAACGGTCAGCTGTATAAATTCGAGATGATCGATGCGCATGGGAAACTGCGTATCAAAGCTGACCCGTATGCCTTTGAAGCGCAGATGCGCCCGGAAACGGCGTCGCTGATTTGCGGCCTGCCGGAAAAAATCGAGCAGCCTGAATCCCGCAAACAGGCCAATAATTTCGATGCACCGATTGCCATCTATGAAGTGCATCTTGGCTCCTGGCGTCGCCATACCGACAACAACTTCTGGCTGAGCTATCGCGAGCTGGCAGACCAGCTTGTGCCGTATGCCAAATGGATGGGCTTCACGCACCTTGAACTGTTGCCGATAAACGAGCATCCGTTTGACGGCAGTTGGGGCTATCAGCCCACCGGCCTTTACGCGCCGACGCGCCGATTTGGCACTCGCGAAGATTTCCGCTATTTCATCAATGCCGCGCATGCCGCCGGGCTGAACGTCATTCTGGATTGGGTGCCAGGCCATTTTCCTTCGGACGATTTTGCGCTGGCGAAATTCGACGGCACCGAGCTGTACGAACACAGCGACCCGCGCGAAGGCTTCCATCAGGACTGGAATACCCTCATTTACAACTATGGTCGCCGCGAAGTGCAGAACTATCTTGTCGGCAACGCGCTGTACTGGATTGAGCGTTTCGGCATTGATGCGTTACGTGTGGATGCCGTCGCGTCGATGATTTACCGCGACTACAGCCGTAAAGCGGGCGAGTGGGTGCCGAACGAACACGGTGGGCGCGAGAACCTCGAAGCGATTGAGTTTTTGCGTAGCACCAACCGCATTCTCGGCGAACAGGTGCCGGGCGCGGTGAGCATGGCGGAAGAGTCCACCGATTTTGCGGGCGTATCGCGGCCTCCAGATATGGGCGGCCTCGGCTTCTGGTACAAGTGGAATCTGGGCTGGATGCACGACACGCTCGATTACATGAAGCTCGACCCGGTTTACCGCAAGCATCATCACGACAAACTGACGTTTGGCATGCTCTACAACGGCACGGAAAACTTCGTGCTGCCGCTGTCGCACGATGAAGTGGTGCACGGCAAGAAATCGATTCTCGACCGTATGCCGGGCGACGCATGGCAGAAGTTTGCCAACCTTCGCGCGTACTACGGCTGGCTGTACGCGTTCCCGGGTAAAAAACTGCTGTTTATGGGCAACGAATTTGCTCAGGGCCGTGAATGGAATCACGACGCCAGCCTCGACTGGCATCTGCTCAATGGCGGCGATAACTGGCACCACGGCGTGCAGCGCCTGGTGCGCGACCTGAACCTGACCTATCGCCACCACAAAGCGATGCACGAACTGGACTACGACAGTTACGGCTTTGAGTGGCTGGTGGTCGATGACCATGAGCGCTCCGTGTTTGTGTTTGTGCGCCGTGACCGGCAGGGCAACGAAATCATTGTCGCCAGTAACTTCACGCCGGTTCCGCGTCATGAGTACCGGTTTGGTATCAATCAGCCGGGCCGCTGGCGAGAAGTGATGAACACCGATTCGATGCACTACCACGGCAGTAATGCCGGGAATGCGGGCACTGTTCACAGCGATGAAATCCCGAGCCATAACCGACAGCACTCGCTTGCTCTGACGCTGCCGCCGCTGTCCACCATCTGGCTGATTCGGGAGGGGGAATGAGTAAACTCACGGCAGGCAAACCCGCGCCGCTCGGCGCAAGCTACGACGGCAAAGGCGTAAACTTTACCCTTTTCTCCGCTCATGCGGAGCGGGTTGAACTCTGTGTGTTTGATAAACAAGGCAACGAGCATCGCGAGGATTTACCGGGCCACAGCGACGACGTGTGGCACGGATATCTGGCTGATGCGCGTCCGGGGTTGCGCTACGGTTTTCGCGTTCATGGTCCGTGGGATCCGCAGCAAGGGCATCGCTTTAATCCTGCGAAGCTGTTGCTCGACCCGTGCGCATATCGTGTTGATGGCGAAGCGCAGGACGATCCGATCCTGCACGGTGGTCATGACCAGCCAGACAACCGCGACAGCGCGGCAGTAGCGCCACGTTCGGTCGTCGTGGATTTGCACTACAACTGGGAAAACGATGCGCCACCGCGCACGCCGTGGGGCAACTCGATTATTTATGAAGCGCACGTCAAAGGGCTGACGTATCTGCATCCTGGCATTCCAAAAGAGCAAGCCGGGACGTACAAAGCGCTCGCGCACCCGCTGATGATTGCGTATTTCAAAAAGCTCGGCATCACTGCGTTAGAACTGCTGCCGGTGGCGCATTTCGCCAGCGAACCGCGTTTGCAGCGGCTCGGGCTAACCAACTATTGGGGCTACAACCCGCTGGCGATGTTTGCCGTCGACCCGCGTTATGCGGTGTCGCCAGGCACTGCGCTGAACGAATTCCGCGATGCGGTGAAGGCGCTGCATGCCGCAGGTATTGAGGTGATCCTCGACATTGTGCTCAACCACAGCGCGGAGATCGATCTCGATGGCCCGACCTTCTCCCTGCGCGGAATCGACAACCGTAGCTATTATTGGATAAGGGACGATGGCGATTACCACAACTGGACCGGCTGCGGTAACACCCTGAATCTCAATACGCCAGGCTCAGTGGAATACGCCCGTCAGTGCCTGCGTTTTTGGGTCGACGAGTGTCACGTTGATGGCTTCCGGTTTGATCTGGCGTCGGTCATGGGCCGAACGCCAACGTTTCGGCAGGACGCACCGCTGTTTGAGGCGATCAAAAACGATCCGCATTTGAGCGCGGTGAAGCTGATTGCGGAACCGTGGGACATCGGTGACGGCGGTTATCAGGTCGGGAACTTCCCGCCGCTGTTCGCCGAATGGAACGACCATTTCCGCGATGCAACGCGTCGTTTCTGGCTCCAGCAAAGTCTGTCGCTCGGCGAATTTGCCAGCCGCTTTGCCGCCTCCAGCGACGTGTTCCAGCGCAATGGGCGTCTGCCTTCTGCGTCGGTCAATTTAGTGACGGCGCATGACGGTTTTACCCTGCGCGACTGCGTTTGTTTCAATCAGAAACACAATGAAGCGAACGGTGAGGAAAACCGCGACGGTACTAACAATAACCATAGCTACAACCATGGTATAGAAGGGTTAGACGGCAGTCTTGATGTGATTGAGCGGCGGCGCGCCAGCGTCCATGCCCTGATGGCTTCGCTGCTGCTGTCACAAGGGACGCCGATGCTACTGGCCGGAGATGAACACGGTCATAGCCAGCACGGCAACAACAATGCGTATTGTCAGGACAACGCCTTAACCTGGCTCGACTGGGAAAAGGCCAACGCGGGCCTGACGACCTTTACCGCCGCACTCATTCATTTACGCCAGCAGATCCCTGCACTGACAGAAGATCGCTGGTGGCAAGAGAATGACGGCAGCGTTTGTTGGCTTAACAAGGACGCGCAACCGCTGAGCGCAGAGGAGTGGCAGCACGGCTATCCGAGGATGCAAATCCTGCTTTCGGAGCGCTGGCTGATTACGCTCAATGCCTCGTCGGAGGTCACCGATATTGCTTTACCTGAAGGGGAGTGGCGCGCCATTCCTCCATTCGCCGGAGAGGATAATCCGGTCATCCTGGCTGTCTGGCATGGGCCCGCGCACGGAGTGTGCGTATTCGAAAAGGTCCGCTCTGAAGTGTAACGAGCGAGAAAAGGAGTTAATCATGGTTAGACTTGAAAAGAACGATCCTCTGATGTTAGCGCGCCAATTGCCGATCAAATCGGTGGCGCTGATCCTCGCTGGTGGGCGCGGAACCCGACTGAAAGACTTAACCACGACCCGTGCCAAACCCGCGGTGCACTTCGGCGGTAAGTTCCGCATCATCGATTTCGCCTTATCTAACTGCATTAACTCAGGTATTCGCCGTATTGGCGTCATTACCCAATATCAATCGCATACGCTGGTGCAGCACATCCAGCGCGGCTGGTCTTTTTTCAGCGAAGAGATGAACGAGTTCGTCGACTTGCTACCTGCTCAGCAGCGCGTCAGCGGTGAAAACTGGTATCGCGGCACGGCGGATGCGGTCACGCAAAACCTGGATGTCATTCGCCGCTACAAAGCCGAATACATCGTGATCCTCGCGGGCGACCATATCTACAAGCAAGACTACTCGCGGATGCTTATTGACCACGTCGAAAAAGGCGCACGTTGCACCGTCGCTTGTATGCCGGTGCCCCTTATTGAAGCAACCGCGTTTGGCGTGATGGCGGTGGATAACGAAGACAAGATTGTCGATTTTGTCGAAAAACCGGCTAAGCCACCGACCATGCCGGGCGATGACAGCAAAGCGCTCGCCAGCATGGGCATTTATATCTTTGATGCTGATTATCTTTATGAGCTGCTGGCCGACGACGACGAAGACGCGAACTCCAGCCATGACTTCGGCAAAGACATCATCCCGAAAATCGTCAAAGCTGGCATGGCGTATGCACATCCTTTCCCACTGTCCTGCGTGCAGTCAGACCCGGAAGCCGAACCCTACTGGCGTGATGTGGGAACACTTGAAGCGTACTGGAAAGCGAACCTTGACCTTGCGTCGGTGACGCCAGAACTGGATATGTACGATCAGGACTGGCCGATTCGCACACACATGGAGTCGCTGCCCCCTGCGAAGTTCGTGCAGGACCGTTCCGGCAGCCATGGTATGACGCTGAACTCGCTGGTGTCCGGCGGCTGCATCATCTCAGGTTCGGTGGTCGTACAGTCGGTGCTGTTCCCGCGTGTGCGGATAAATTCGTTTTGTAACGTTGATTCGTCAGTGCTATTGCCGGATGTCTGGGTTGGACGCTCTTGCCGTCTGCGCCGTTGTGTTATTGACCGCGCCTGCGTCATACCTGAAGGCATGGTCATTGGGGAAAATGCGGAAGAGGACGCGCGTCGTTTCTACCGTTCCGAGGAAGGTATTGTGCTGGTAACGCGTGAAATGCTGCGCAAACTGCAGGGCTGACAGGAGCGATAATGCAGGTTTTACATGTATGTTCAGAGATGTTCCCGCTGCTGAAAACCGGCGGTCTGGCAGATGTGATAGGCGCGTTACCGGCGGCGCAAATTGCCGATGGCGTGGACACCCGCGTTTTGCTGCCAGCGTTCCCGGATATTCGCCGCGGCGTGACGGATGCACAGGTCGTGACCCGTCGCGACACTTTCGCCGGACCGATTACGCTACTGTTCGGCCATTATGATGGCGTGGGTATCTATCTGATTGATGCCCCACACCTTTATCAGCGTCCAGGAAGCCCGTACCACGACACGAACCAGTTCGCGTACACCGACAACGTGCTGCGTTTTGCGCTGCTCGGCTGGGTAGGCGCTGAAATGGCTGTAGGGCTGGATCCGTTCTGGCGTCCGGAAATTGTGCATGCCCATGACTGGCATGCGGGGTTGGCTCCCGCGTATCTCGCGGCGCGGGGCCATCCAGCAAAGTCCGTATTTACAGTACATAACCTGGCTTATCAGGGGATGTTTTACGCCCATCACATGAATGAAATCGACCTGCCATGGTCGTTCTATAACATGCACGGGCTGGAGTTTAACGGGCAGATTTCGTTCCTCAAAGCCGGGCTGTATTACGCCGATCACATCACGGCGGTCAGCCCGACTTATGCGCGGGAAATTACCGAGCCGCAGTTTGCCTACGGTATGGAAGGGCTGCTGCGTCAGCGTCATCAGGAAGGGCGGCTATCGGGTATTCTTAACGGCGTAGACCCGAAAATCTGGAGCCCGGAAAACGACCTGCTGCTGGCCGCGCGCTATAACCGCGAGCAGCTGGAAGAGAAAGCCGAAAACAAGCGCCAGCTGCAAATTGCGATGGGGCTGAAGGTCAACGAAAAAGTGCCGCTGTTCGCGGTGGTCAGTCGCCTGACCAGCCAAAAAGGGCTGGATTTGGTACTGGAAGCGCTGCCGGGCTTGCTTGAGCAGGGCGGTCAACTGGCGCTGCTGGGCGCGGGCGACCCGGTGTTGCAGGAGGGCTTCCTGGCCGCCGCGGCTGAACATCCTGGGCAGGTGGGCGTACAGATTGGTTATCACGAAGCCTTCTCGCACCGCATCATGGGCGGGGCTGATGTAATTTTAGTGCCGAGCCGCTTTGAACCTTGCGGGCTCACACAGCTTTACGGATTGAAATACGGCACGTTACCGCTGGTGCGTCGTACCGGCGGGCTGGCGGATACGGTGTCTGACAGTTCGCTGGAAAACCTGGCCGACGGCATCGCCAGCGGTTTTGTATTCGAAGACAGTAATGCCTGGTCGCTGCTTAGGGCTATCCGGCGTGCTTTCGTGTTGTGGTCACGCCCTTCGCTCTGGCGTTATGTACAGCGTCAGGCGATGAGCATGGATTTTAGCTGGCAAGTCGCGGCGACGTCTTACCGCGAGCTTTATCAACGCTTGATGTAATCACAGGACCCTTGGCTATGAATGCACCCTTTACCTATGCATCACCCACACTCAGCGTTGAGGCACTGAAACACTCGATTGCCTATAAGCTGATGTTTACTATCGGCAAAGATCCGGCCATCGCCAACAAACACGAATGGCTGAACGCCACGCTGTTTGCGGTGCGCGACCGGCTGGTCGAACGCTGGCTACGCTCCAATCGCGCTCAGCTGTCGCAGGAAGTACGCCAGGTTTACTACCTATCGATGGAGTTTTTGATTGGCCGCACCCTTTCCAACGCGCTGTTATCGCTCGGTATTTATGAGGATGTTCAAAACGCATTGGAAGGAATGGGGCTGGATCTCGAAGAGCTGATTGACGAAGAGAACGACCCCGGCCTCGGCAATGGCGGCCTCGGTCGTCTGGCGGCTTGTTTCCTCGATTCGCTGGCAACGCTTGGCCTGCCAGGGCGCGGCTATGGCATTCGTTATGACTACGGCATGTTCAAACAGAACATAGTTGATGGTCGACAGAAAGAATCGCCAGATTATTGGCTGGAATACGGCAACCCGTGGGAATTCAAGCGCCACAACACGCGCTACGCGGTGCGCTTCGGCGGTCGAATTCAGCAGGAAGGCAAGAAATCGCGTTGGGTAGAAACCGAAGAGATTCTGGCGGTGGCCTACGATCAAATTATTCCGGGCTATGACACCGACGCCACCAACACGTTACGCCTGTGGAACGCGCAGGCCAGCAGCGAAATTAACCTCGGTAAATTCAACCAGGGGGATTACTTCGCGGCGGTGGAAGACAAAAATCACTCCGAGAACGTCTCCCGTGTGCTGTACCCGGATGACTCTACCTATTCCGGGCGTGAGCTTCGTCTGCGTCAGGAATATTTCCTGGTGTCGTCGACGGTGCAGGATATTCTCAGCCGCCACTATCAACTGCATAAAACCTACAGCAACCTGGCAGGCAAAATTGCTATTCACCTCAACGACACCCATCCGGTGCTGTCGATCCCTGAGCTGATGCGCTTGCTGATGGACGAGCACAAATTCACGTGGGATGAAGCGTTCGAGGTGACCTGTCAGGTCTTCTCCTACACCAACCACACGCTGATGAGCGAAGCGCTGGAAACCTGGCCGGTCGATATGCTCGGCAAAATTCTGCCGCGCCATCTGCAAATCATCTTCGAAATCAACGACTACTTCCTGAAAACGCTCCAGGAACAGTACCCGAACGACACCGGTCTGCTGAGTCGCACTTCGATCATCGACGAATCCGACGGTCGCCGCGTCCGCATGGCATGGCTGGCGGTGGTGATCAGCCACAAGGTTAACGGCGTGTCTGAATTGCACTCCAACCTGATGGTGCAGTCGTTGTTCGCTGATTTCGCGAAGATTTTCCCGATGCGTTTCACTAACGTCACTAACGGTGTGACGCCGCGTCGCTGGCTGGCGCTGGCGAATCCGCCGCTTTCCGAAGTGTTGGACGAAAATATCGGTCGCACCTGGCGCACCGATCTCAGCCAGCTCAGTGAACTGGAACAGCATCTTGATTACCCGCTGGTGAATCAGGCAGTGCATCACGCCAAGCTCGAGAACAAAAAGCGGCTGGCGGAAGTGATTGCTCAGCAACTCAACGTGGTGGTGAATCCTAAGTCGTTGTTTGATGTGCAGATTAAGCGTATTCACGAATACAAACGTCAGTTGATGAACGTGCTGCACGTGATCACCCGCTACAACCGCATCAAGGCCGACCCGAGCGCGGAATGGGTGCCACGTGTGAATATTTTCGCAGGGAAAGCCGCATCGGCTTACTACATGGCGAAACACATTATTCATCTCATCAACGATGTGGCAAAGGTGATCAACAACGATCCGCAGATTGGCGACAAACTGAAAATCGTGTTCATCCCCAACTACAGCGTGAGTCTGGCGCAGGTGATCATTCCGGCGGCGGATCTTTCCGAACAGATTTCACTGGCAGGTACTGAAGCATCAGGCACCAGTAACATGAAGTTTGCCCTGAACGGCGCGCTGACCATCGGTACGCTTGACGGTGCGAACGTTGAAATGCTGGAGCATGTCGGCGCGGAGAACATCTTTATCTTTGGTAACACCGCCGAAGAGGTCGAAGCGCTGCGCGCCAAAGGCTACAAACCGCGGGATTACTACGATAAAGATGAAGAATTGCATCAGGTGTTGTCGCAAATCGCGACCGGATTGTTTAGCCCGGAAGAGCCAGGGCGTTACCGTGACCTGGTGGATTCGCTGATCAACTTTGGCGACCACTATCAGGTGCTGGCAGATTACCGCAGCTACGTGGATTGTCAGGACAGCGTGGATGAGTTGTACCGCAATCCGGAAGAGTGGACCACTAAAGCGATGCGTAACATCGCCAACATGGGCTATTTCTCATCGGACAGAACGATTCAGGAGTATGCGAAAACCATCTGGCACATCGACCCGGTTCGGTTGTAAGGACGTAAAAAACCCGGTGGCGCTGACGCGTACCGGGCTTTTGTTATGATGGTTTTATAGGCCCGGTAAGGCGAAGCCGCCACCGGGCAAATTCCCGCTACGACGCTAAAGACAATTCACGCTTTCCCGCGTGGTGTACCAGCCATTGTGCGACGCGGGATTGTTCTTCGGCATTGAGCCACATTCCTTGCTTAGTACGACGCCAGATAGCATCGTCCAGACGACGCACCCATTCGTGTTCGACTAAATAACGCAATTCAGCTTCGTAAAACTCATGTCCGAAATGTTCGCCTAAATCGGTAATCTCTTTTGCGTCATTGAGGAACAGTTCGCTGTTGCTGCCGTAAGTGCGCGCGAAATGACGCGCCATGCCTTCGCTGATAAACGGATAGCGGCGGCGCAGTTTTGCGGCGTAATCGTCGCGGTCACTGCCAATTTCTCCGCCGGGCAGCACAGAACCTTTGGTCCACGCCGGGCTGATGCTCTTGTAGTAAGGCGTCAGTTTTTCCAGCGCGTGTTCAGCCAGCTTACGATAAGTGGTGAGCTTGCCGCCAAACACTGAAAGCAGCGGGGCTTGACCGTCGACATCATGAATATCAAGCGTGTAATCGCGCGTAATCGCCTGCGGGGAATCGGACTCATCGTCACAAAGCGGACGCACGCCGGAGTAGGTCCAGACGATATCATCACGACCAAGCTGTTTCTTAAAGTGCGCGTTGTGCACTTTCAACAGATAGCTGATTTCGCTCTCTTCGATCTCAACGTTTTTCGGGTCGCCTTTGTATTCCACATCGGTGGTGCCGATGATAGAGAACTCGTCCATCCACGGGATCACAAACACGATACGTTTATCTTCGTTTTGCAGGATGTACGCCTGTTTTTGCGTATGCACGCGTGGCACCACGATGTGGCTGCCTTTGATCAGGCGAATGCCGTACGGCGACGGCAGATGCATGCCGTCGTCAAAGAACTGTTTCACCCACGGGCCGGTGGCGTTCACCAGACCGCGCGCCTGCCAGCTGAATTTCTCGCCGGTATCGATATCTTCCGCTTCAACAATCCACAGACCATTTTCACGACGCGCAGAGGTGGCGCGGGTGCGGGTCAGCACTTCACCGCCTTTCTTCACCACCATCTGTGCGTTGGCAAGGACCAGACGCGCATCATCCACCCAACAGTCGGAATATTCGAAACCGCGCACGATTTCCGGTTTCAGCACTGACTCTGCGCCAAAACGCAATCCGGCTGAACCCGGCAAACTGGTGCGTTTACCCAGATGGTCGTACATAAACAGGCCGACACGAATCATCCACGCTGGGCGTAAATGCGGGCGATGCGGTAAACGAAAGCGCATCGGGAAGGCGATATGCGGTGCCATTTTCAGCAGCACTTCGCGTTCGGCGAGCGCTTCGCTCACCAGGCGGAATTCGTAGTGCTCCAGGTAGCGCAGCCCGCCGTGGATCAGTTTTGAACTGGCGCTGGAAGTGGCGCAAGCCAAATCCTGAGCTTCCAGCATCAGCACGGATAAACCGCGCCCTGCGGCGTCTGCCGCGATACCGGCACCGTTGATGCCACCGCCTATCACAATCAGATCTTTGGTTTCCATGCTGCGCCCTCGTGCACTTTCGTTAAAGTTCATAAATGTTCGTTATCGCTCAATATAGCAAACAAACGCGCACTTGGTAACATCAAAAAAACATTTCAGAGTGATGCATGTAACAAATTAGCGTTTCCCTGCCGTCACGACGTACACTTGGCGGTAAACTTTGTCCTCCCGGAATGAATGAAAGAGAGCCTCATGGATCAATTTGAATGTATCAACGTAGAAGAAGCACACCAGAAGCTGCATCAGGGACTGGCGGTGATGGTCGATATTCGCGATCCGCAAAGCTATGCGATGGGTCACACGCCGGGTGCGTTCCATCTGACCAACGACACGCTGGTTACGTTTATGCAGGATAACGATTTCGAAACGTCGGTAATGGTGATGTGCTATCACGGCAACAGCAGCAAGGGCGCGGCGCAATATCTGCTGCAACAGGGCTTTGATCAGGTTTACAGCGTCGACGGCGGATTTGACGCCTGGCACCGCCATTTCCCTGCCGAAGTGGCACAGGGTAGCTGAGCAGGTATACTGTCCTCTTTTGTGTGGAATAAGCGACGCTTTGTATGTTGATGATTACCTCTTTTACTAACCCGCGCGTTGCCCAGGCGTTTGTTGACTATATGGCAACGCAGGGCGTTACCCTGACCATTCAGCAACATACCCAAACGGATGTTTGGCTCGCCGACGAAAGCCAGGCGGTGCGCGTTCAGAACGAACTGGCTCGCTTTCTTGAAAACCCGGCTGACCCGCGTTATCTCGCCGCAAGCTGGGAATCGGGGCATACCAACAGCGGGTTGCACTACCAGCGCTATCCTTTTCTCGCCACCCTGAAAAGCAATGCCGGACCATTGACCTGGCTCATTTTGTGCGCCTGCATTTTAGTGTTTATTGTGATGAATGTGATTGGCGAACAGGCGGTGATGATCGCGCTGGCATGGCCGTACGACTCGTCTCAACAGTTTGAACTCTGGCGCTATTTCACTCACGCGTTCATGCACTTCTCGCTGATGCATATCCTCTTCAACCTGTTATGGTGGTGGTATCTTGGCGGAATGATTGAAAAGCGCATCGGCAGCGGCAAACTGCTGGTGATCACGGTTATCAGTGCGCTGCTAAGCGGCTTTATCCAGCACAAATTTAGCGGCCCGTGGTTCGGCGGTTTATCTGGCGTCGTGTACGCATTGATGGGCTATGCGTGGCTGCGCGGCGAGCGTGACCCGGAAAGCGGCATTTCACTCCAGCGCGGGCTGATTATCTTCTCGCTGCTGTGGCTGGTGGTCGGCTGGCTGGATCTTTTCGGCATGTCGATTGCCAACGGCGCTCACGTGACAGGTCTGGCGGTTGGCCTGGCGATGGCGTTTGCGGATACGCAGAATGTGCGAAAACGAACATAATAATTCCTGGGATCTGGCATGAAACAAACACAACGTCATGATGCAATTATTGAGCTGGTAAAAAAACAGGGATATGTCAGCACGGAAGAGTTGGTAGAACAGTTTGCCGTCAGCCCGCAAACCATTCGTCGCGATCTCAACGACCTGGCGGAGCAGAAGATGATCCTGCGCCACCACGGCGGCGCGGCGTTGCCGTCCAGTGCGGTAAATACCTCATGGCAGGATCGCCGGGCGAATCAGGCGGCCGAAAAAGAGCGTATCGCACGTAAAGTAGCGAGCCAAATTCCCAACGGCGCGGCGCTGTTTATTGATATCGGTACTACGCCAGAAGCGGTGGCACATGCGTTGCTGGATCACTCTAATCTGCGAATCGTGACCAATAACCTCAACGTCGCTAACACATTAATGGCGAAAGAGGATTTCCGGGTGATTCTGGCGGGCGGTGAATTACGCAGCCGTGACGGCGGGATCATTGGCGAAGCGACGCTCGATTTCATCTCCCAGTTCCGTCTGGATTACGGCATTCTCGGGATCAGCGGCATCGACAGCGACGGTTCCTTGCTGGAATTCGATTACCACGAAGTACGTACCAAGCGGGCGATTATCGAGAACTCACGCCATGTGATGTTGGTAGTCGATCACTCAAAGTTTGGGCGTAACGCGATGGTGAACATGGGCAGTATCAGCCTTGTCGATGCGGTTTACACCGACGTGATGCCGCCAGCGGGTGTGATGCAGGTGATCGCCGAGAACAATATTCAGTTAGAATTGTGCTGATGAATGTGTCGGGTGGCGCTTCGCTTACCCGACCTCCAAAATCCGTAGGCCCGTGCAAGCGCAAGCGCCGCCGGGCAATGCATTAAACCCCATATCCCATCATTTTCAGCAACTGCTGGGCGTGTTGTACCGCGTCCTGACGATGCGCCACCCCGAGTTTCTGATACAAATTACGAATATGCGTTTTGATGGTGGTCGCCGCCACGTCCAGCTCACCTGCGATCTGATCGTTGCTGTAGCCGGAATAAATCAGCCCCAACACCTGCCATTCGCGTTGCGTCAGCGGACTGGTACGGATCAACTCTGGCACTTCCGGGTGATTAAGCAGACGTTCAACGAAATTCTCGTCAAAATGCGCGAACTTATGCCGATGATGCTGATTTATCTCACGCAAGATACGTTGGGCGCGATGCTGTTCAAGCTCAGGCAACGTATTCAGTTGCAGAAGCTGACGCAACTGCTGCGCCATCGCTTCGCCTTCAATCACGAAATGGCTGATAAACCCGGTGCGATTGGAAAGCGTCAGCGCTTCCATCAACACGCGCTGGGCGTCGTTTTTCTGATTCGCTTGCCAGTAAAGCTGATTAAGCAACAGCAGGTTACGGTTAAGATCGCTCATCAGACGCAGCGTGCGCGCGTTCTCATTAAGTTCTTCCAGCACCATTTCTGCTGAATCAAATTCACCGAGCAGAATTTGCGCGCGGGCAATGTTGCGCCATTGACTTTGCAGGAAGTGGTTATTGGCAAATTCCGGTTTTGGCGTCTGACGTAACCAGGCCGCTGCGGATTTTTTATCGCCAATCATCTGCCAGTAAATCACCCGCACTTTATCGGCGTTCGATACCCAGTCGCTGTGATATTGCCCATTGCCGAGCAGGTTTTCCAGACGGTTCAGGTGATTACGCGCGTTATCTAAATCACCGCGCGCCAAAGAGCTTTGCACCAGCAGCGCCAGGCACTGCAACTGCTGCTGTGGCTGATAAGTAGCAAGCACTTCCATACCATGACGGGCGCTCGTTTCGGCTTCATCCAGGCGCGCCCAGGCCCACATTAGCTGCGCGCGAATGCGCAACAGGAACTCGTGCATCGGCAGTTGTTCCAGATGCTGTTCGCGGATCAACTGGAACGCTTTTTCCTGAGTTTCCCAGGCCGCCTGCAAAAAGCCCTGCGCAAACAGAATTTCGCTCTGCTGGATCAGGCTCCACAATGCGTAGTGCCACACTTCATGACGGCGCGCCATCTGTTCCGTTTGTTGCATCACTGCCAGCGATTTGCTGAGTTTACCCTGGCAGTGCAGCACTTCGCCGTGAACAGAGGTCGCCACAATGCGGCTGTAGAAGCTGGCGAGCGGCAGTTCATCAAGTGCTACCATCGCCAGGCGTTCCGCTTCATCGGGGTCGCCGTCATTAATGGCGACTTGCGCACGCAGCGCGTTGAAATCGCCGTGCAGCGTGGCGTCCATTTCGCCGCTTGCCTCTTGTTCGACACGGGCGAGCAGGGTATTCACTTCACTGTAACGATGCTGGCTCTGCATCAGCCACGCCTGTAAAAGCACTAAGCGCGGGTTCTCCAGCAGGCTGTCCCACGGCAGGGCGGCCAGCGACTCTTCCAGCAACGCCAGCTCACTGTGATGGAATAATCCCCACGCATGGTTGAGCAAAATATCGCGCAGCATATAGGCATCGCCCGCAGACAAAGCATGATGAATCGCTTCGCTTGGGAAGCCCTGTGCCATCCAGCTTTCTGCCGCTGAACGGTGAATATCAGGCAGTTCGGCGGCAAGTTCCCACTGGCAGCGTTGGCGCAGGAAACTGCCGAACAATGGGTGAAAGCTGAACCATTCGCCAGTGTTATCCATGCGTTGCAGGAACAAGCCCTGGCGTTCTATCTCTTCCAGCCGCATCTGGCCATTTTCTTCGCCGGTTACCCGCACGATCAGCGCATCATTCATCGAGCGCAGCAGCGAACTTTTCAGCAGGAAATTGCGGGTCGCGGGATCGACATTATTCAGCACCTCATCCACCAGATAATCGGAGAGATGACTGGCGTTGATCCCGGCCAAACGACGCGCGGAATGATGGGCCGCACTGGTATTTTGCCGCGCCGACAGCGCGATCAATTGAAGCGCAGTAGCCCAACCGGCGACGTCATCACACATGCGGCTGCTTTCGGTGGCTTCAATCGGCGACGTCAGACGGCAGTCGAAAAACTGCTTGGCTTCCTGATGATTAAACGCCAATTGCTGACTGCCAATCTCCAGCAATTGATCGCGCACGCGCAGATTAGCGATGCCGAGCTGTGGCAAATTACGTGACAGCACCACGAGGGTCATATTTTCCGGCTGATGGCGCAGGAAAAAACGCATCGCGTCGTGGATAACCGGGTTGGTTATCAGGTGATAATCATCAATCACCAACAGCAGCGGGCGCTGCCAGGCGTTGAGTTCAATAAACAGCTGGGCGAACAACGAGGTGAGGCTGGCATATTGCCGTTTCTGCACCATGGTTTCGCTGGCCGAGCAATGACCGCCGGTAGCCTGTTGGACCGCGGCGATCAGATAGCTGGCAAAACGTTCCTGCTGGTTATCTCCGTCATCCAGAGAGAACCATCCCAGATCGCTTTTCCCTGCTGCCCACTGTGAAATGAGAGTGGTTTTTCCGTAACCGGCTGGGCTTGTCACCAACGCAAGACGGTAATTGTTCGCGCCGGAAAGTTTCGCCAGCAGTCTGTCGCGAACCACGGTGTGTTCAAGACGGACGGGACGACTTAATTTAGACGGAATCAACATAGGTATATCACTTCACTGTGAGAGTAAGAGTTTGTTTTTTTTCGCGCTTCGTAATTAATGTCTATTAAATTCGGACATATGCTTAATTATTGCAAGTTATGTCGGACTTTAATGCTTATGAATTTGCACTCTGTCACAAATCTCAATGAAGTGTAAACGGCGTGACTGAAACCGGTGCCAGTGCGCGTGAATACTGGTTTTTCTAATTTGTTAAAATGTGCCTTTATGCTCATTTCCATAATGCGGTCATTCTCATGTCGATTAAATTCAGGCGGAAAGTTATCGGGAAATAAGCATTTCGAATGAAGTGACGTGCGGAATTATTATTACACGTAAGTAATCATTTCTTCGATTCCCTGTATTTTACAAAACGTGTTTTCATTTTCGGTAACAGGACGGGTATAAATTGAGCATAACGGCCGGTAACGGCTAACGTTATAGTGTCGACGATCACACTTTTCGCTCATCCCTGCTACTCCTCCCCGGCTAATCCCTGCCGGGATGAGGACGGTAAACAGGTAGCCAGGCACACTAGCGCCAACGTTTTAGTTAACAGGATTGGATCCTTATGTCACAGCCGACCTTCGATAAAGCACAGTTTCAGGCTGCACTGACCCGTCAGTGGCAGCGATATGGCCTACAGGCCGCAAACGAAATGACTCCGCATCAATGGTGGCAAGCGGTGAGTGGCGCACTGGCTGAATTGCTGGCCGCCCAGCCGGCAGCGAAGCCGGAAAAAAACCAGCGTCACGTTAACTACATCTCCATGGAATTCCTGATTGGCCGCCTGACGGGTAATAACCTGCTGAACCTCGGCTGGTATCAGGATGTTAGCGAGGTGCTGAAAGGGCATAACATCACGCTGACGGATCTGCTGGAAGAAGAAACGGACCCGGCGCTTGGCAACGGTGGCCTGGGGCGTCTGGCGGCTTGTTTCCTTGATTCGATGGCGACCGTCGGTCAGTCAGCGACGGGTTACGGTCTGAACTATCAGTACGGTCTGTTCCGTCAATCTTTTGCTGACGGGCAGCAGATGGAAGCGCCAGACGACTGGCATCGCAACAGCTACCCGTGGTTCCGCCACAATACCGCGCTTGATGTGCAAGTGGGCATCGGCGGCAAAGTGGTGAAAGGTGACTGGCAGCCTGCATTTACGATTGTGGGTCAGGCCTGGGATTTGCCAGTGCTCGGCTACCGCAACGGCGTCGCGCAACCACTGCGTTTGTGGCAGGCCACTCATGCGCACCCGTTTAACCTGACCAAATTCAACGACGGTGATTTCCTGCGCGCAGAACAGCAGGGTATCGACGCCGAAAAACTGACCAAAGTGCTGTACCCGAACGACAACCATTTGGCGGGCAAAAAACTGCGCCTGATGCAGCAATATTTCCAGTGCGCCTGTTCGGTCGCAGACATTCTGCGTCGTCATCATCTGGAAGGCCGCAAGCTGGCAGAACTGCCGAAGTTTGAAGTGATTCAGCTCAACGATACTCACCCGACCATCGCCATTCCGGAACTGCTGCGCGTGCTTATCGACGAGCATCAACTGAGCTGGGACGACGCGTGGGCCATCACTAGCAAAACCTTCGCTTACACCAACCACACTCTGATGCCGGAAGCGCTCGAGTGCTGGGATGAAAAACTGGTCAAAGCCCTGCTGCCGCGCCACATGCAAATCATCAACGAAATCAACAAGCGCTTCAAAACGCTGGTCGATAAAACCTGGCCGGGCGACGGAGCCGTGTGGGCCAAACTGGCTGTCGTTCATGATAAGCAAGTGCGCATGGCGAACATGTGCGTGGTGAGCGGCTTTGCGGTCAACGGCGTTGCGGCGCTGCACTCCGATTTGGTGGTGAAAGATCTGTTCCCGGAATATCACCAACTGTGGCCGAACAAATTCCACAACGTCACCAACGGCATCACGCCACGTCGCTGGATCAAACAGTGCAACCCGGCGCTGGCAGCGTTGTTCGACAAAACATTGAAGAAAGAGTGGGCCAACGATCTCGACCAACTGATCAAGCTGGAAAAATACGCTGACGACGCGAAATTCCGCAAAACCTGGCGCGACATTAAACTCGCCAACAAGCAACGTCTGGCCGAATTTGTGAAGCACCGCACCGGGATTGAAATCAATCCGGCGGCGATTTTTGATATTCAAATCAAACGTCTGCATGAGTACAAACGTCAGCACCTGAACCTGTTGAATATCCTGGCGCTGTACAAAGAAATTCGTGAAAACCCGCAGGCCGACCGTGTGCCGCGTGTGTTCCTGTTTGGCGCGAAAGCCGCACCCGGTTATTACCTTGCGAAGAACATCATTTTTGCCATCAACAAAGTGGCGGAAGTGGTCAACAACGACCCGAAAGTCGGCGACAAGCTGAAAGTGGTGTTCCTGCCGGATTACTGTGTTTCTGCGGCGGAGCTGCTGATCCCAGCGGCTGACGTGTCAGAACAAATTTCCACTGCGGGCAAAGAGGCTTCTGGTACTGGCAACATGAAGCTGGCGCTGAACGGCGCGCTGACCGTCGGCACACTTGACGGCGCGAACGTGGAAATCGCCGAGCAGGTGGGCGAAGAGAACATCTTTATCTTCGGTCATACCGTTGAACAAGTGAAAGCGCTGAAAGCCAAAGGCTACGATCCGCTGAAATGGCGCAAGAAAGACAAAGTGCTGGATGCAGTGCTCAAAGAGCTGGAAAGCGGCAAATACAGCGGCGGCGACAAACACGCGTTTGACCAGATGCTTCACAGCATGGGCAAACAGGGCGGTGACCCGTATCTGGTAATGGCAGACTTTACGGCTTACGTTGAAGCGCAGAAGCAGGTGGATGTGTTGTATCGCGACCAGGAAGCCTGGACGCGTGCGGCAATTCTCAACTCCGCACGCTGCGGCATGTTCAGCTCGGATCGTTCTATCCGCGATTATCAGAGCCGTATCTGGCAGGCAAAACGCTAAGGGAGCGCTATGGAGAGCAAACGTCTGGACAATGCCGCGCAGGCGGCGGGCATTAGCCCAAGTTACATCAATGCCCACGGCAAACCGCAGTCAATTGGTGCAGACACCAAAAGACGTTTGCTCGACGCAATGCATCATGGTGCCACCGCCACGAAAGTGGCAGTGACGCCGGTTCCCAACGTGCTGGTCTTCACCCACGGCAAGAAAATGTCGCTGCCGGTAGAAGGCAGCGGCGAGTATCACTGGATGCTGACCACCGAAGAGGGCGTTCAGCACCAGGGCAACGCGAGCGCAGGCAAAGCGCTCAATTTACCGCAGCGTCTGCCGGAGGGATATCACACGCTGACGCTGACCCAAAGCGACCATCGCTGGCACTGCCGGGTGATTGTCGCCCCGGAGCGTTGCTATGAACCGCAGGCGCTGAAACAGGGCAAAAAGCTGTGGGGCAGTTGCGTGCAGCTCTACACGCTGCGTTCCGAAAATAACTGGGGCATCGGTGATTTCGGTGATTTAAAAGTCATGCTGCCGGAAATCGCCCGTCGCGGCGGGTCGTTCATTGGCCTCAACCCGATTCATGCGCTCTACCCGGCGAACCCGGAAAGCGCCAGCCCATACAGCCCGTCGTCACGACGTTGGCTGAATGTGATTTATATCGACGTCACCGCCCTCGACGATTTCCGCGACAACAAAGAAGCGCAGGCGTGGTGGAAACTGCCAACCACGCAACAGACGCTGAAATCCGTGCGTGACGCAGAATGGGTCGATTACGCCACCGTGACCGCGCTGAAAATCAGCGCGCTGCGCATGGCGTGGAAAAAGTTTGCCGTTCGGGATGACGACCAGATGGCCGCGTTCCGCCAGTTCGCGTTGAACGAAGGCGAAAGCTTGTACTGGCAGGCGGCGTTTGACGCGCTGCATGCCTATCAAGTGAAAGAGGATGAAATGCGCTGGGGCTGGCCGGCCTGGCCTGAAGCGTATCAAAATATCGATAGCCCGGAAGTGAAAGCTTTCTGCGAGACACATGCCGATGAAGTGGATTTCTTCCTCTGGCTGCAATGGCTGGCTTACACCCAATTCGCTGCCTGCTGGAACGAGTGTCAGCGCCACGAGATGCCGATTGGTCTGTACCGTGATTTGGCAGTTGGCGTGGCAGAAGGTGGGTCGGAAACCTGGTGCGACCGCGAGCTGTACTGCCTCAAAGCCTCCGTTGGCGCGCCGCCGGATATTCTCGGCCCGTTGGGGCAAAACTGGGGCCTGCCGCCGATGGATCCGCATATCATCGCCGCGCGTGCCTATGAACCGTTTATCGATTTGCTGCGTGCCAACATGCAAAACTGCGGCGCGCTGCGCATCGATCATGTGATGTCTGTGCTGCGCCTTTGGTGGATCCCATACGGTGAAACGGCGGATCACGGCGCATACGTGCATTATCCGGTCGACGACCTGTTATCGATTCTGGCGCTGGAAAGTAAGCGTCACCAGTGCATGGTGATCGGTGAAGATCTCGGTACGGTGCCGGTCGAAATCGTCGGCAAGCTGCGTAAAAGTGGCGTGTATTCCTACAAAGTGCTCTATTTCGAAAGCGACCACGAGAAGACATTCCGCGCGCCAAAAGCGTATCCGGAGCAGTCAATGGCGGTGGCAACCACGCATGACCTGCCAACATTACGCGGTTACTGGGAAAGCGGTGATTTAACGCTCGGGAAAACCCTGGGCCTGTACCCGGACGAAGTGATCCTGCGTGGGCTGTATCAGGACCGTGAGCTGGCGAAACAGGGACTGCTGGAAGCGTTGCATAAATACGGCTGCCTGCCAAAACGGGCCGGGCATAAAGCCTCGCTGATGAGCATGACCCGCACGCTTAACCGTGGAATGCAGCGTTATATCGCCGACAGCAACAGCGCATTATTGGGATTACAACCGGAAGACTGGCTGGAGATGGCTGCACCGGTAAACATTCCGGGCACCAGCTATCAGTACAAAAACTGGCGTCGCAAACTTTCCACGACCATAGAAGCGATGTTTGCCGATGACACGGTAAATAAACTGATTAAAGATTTGGATAAGCGTCGGAAAGCGGCGGGGAAATAAGATTAGTGCGGGCCTACAAAGGTGCTGATATTGGGGTTTTGTAGGCCCGTGCAAGCGTAAGCGCCGCCGGGCTAGAATGCTTGATGGGGCTAATGCTTAGTAGTAAGAGTGCTCACCACGTTGGTGTTCGGTCAGATCACGAACGCCTTTCAGTTCCGGGAATTCGTTCAGCAGTTGCTTCTCAATCCCTTCTTTCAGCGTCACGTCTACCATCGAACAACCGTTACAGCCGCCGCCAAATTGCAGAATGGCGAGGCCGTCGTCGGTGATTTCCATCAGCGACACACGACCGCCGTGACCGGCGAGCTGCGGGTTAACCTGCGCTTGCAGCATATACTCAACGCGCTCCATCAGCGGCGCATCGTCAGACACTTTACGCATTTTGGCGTTCGGTGCTTTCAGCGTCAGCTGGGAACCTAACTGATCGGTCACGAAATCGATATCCGCATCTTCCAGATACGGCGCGCTCAGCTCATCGACATACGCGGTGAGCAGGTCAAATTTCAGGGCGGTGTCACTGGCTTCCACCGCATCCGGCGGGCAGTAAGAAACGCCACATTCAGCATTCGGGGTGCCAGGGTTAATCACAAATACACGGATTTGTGTCCCTTCTTCCTGATTTGCCAGCAGTTTGGCAAAATGCGCTTGTGCGGAATCGGAAATACGGATCATAGCTTTGGCCTAATAGTTGACTACTTTAGTCGGTTATAATACGCCCATCACAGAGGGTCTACAAGGTGCGACACAGGCACCATACCTGAACTGACGCTGCGCCGTTTTGCAAAAACAGGCGGGAAAGTTCGGCTACGGTACTCCCGGTCGTGACGACATCGTCCACAAGGGCGATATGGAGTCCCTGAACTGGGAATTCAAGACGAAACGCATTTTTCAGGTTCTGTTTGCGCAACCTTGCCGAAAGTTGATGTTGCGTGGCGGTTGGCCTGATACGGCGAACCGCTTCGGGCTGATAGCGAATATTTAGCCAGCGGGCGAGGGGTCGACAAAGAGTATCCGCCTGATTATAGCCACGTCGCCAGTGGCGGCGCTGCCACAACGGCACGGCAACCAGCAGGTCTGGTTTTTGCTGTTGCGAACGCGCTTTCAGGCTTAGTAATAACAACCGCGCCAGCGCACGAGCCAGCTCTGGCTTGCCGCTGAATTTCCAGGTGTGTATCAGTGTTGATAACGGCGCAACGTAATTGTTCACTGCCACCAAATACTGCCAGGGTGGCGCTTTTTGCAGACAACGCCCACAGGCGAAGCGCGCGTTTGCGGCAGGTAAAGCACATTGTGGGCACAGTGAAAGTTCAGGCGACACGGCGCGGGCGCAGCAGGAGCAAATCCCCCAATGGGCCAGCGCCAGCGGCATTTGGCATAGCCAGCACAAGCCGTGGGCTGTTAGCATATTTCCCCTCCGAATTCGAAGAATGAGAACGATAACTGATGAACGACATCTGGTGGCAAACCAAAGGCGAAGGAAATTGTCATCTTGTGCTGCTGCACGGATGGGGACTGAACGCGGAAGTGTGGGATTGCATTACGCCGGAATTGAGCTCGCAATTCACCCTGCATCTTATCGACTTGCCGGGCTTCGGACGCAGCGGTGATTTCGGTGCGCTGTCGCTGGAGGAGATGACCCATTTGGTGCTGGCGAAAGCGCCGGACAAAGCGATATGGCTTGGCTGGAGCCTCGGCGGTTTGGTCGCAAGCCTGGCTGCTTTGTGCGCACCGGAACGCGTGCAGGCGCTGGTTACCGTCGCATCATCGCCATGCTTTGCCGCCAAGGCTGACTGGCCGGGCATAAAACCGGACGTGCTTTCGGGTTTTCAACAGCAGCTGAGTGAGGATTTCCAGCGCACGGTAGAACGCTTTTTGGCGTTGCAGACACTGGGAACAGAAAGTGCGCGTCAGGATGCGCGTAAGCTAAAAAGTGCAGTGCTGGCGTTACCCATGCCGGGCGAGGATGTGCTCAATGGCGGTCTGGAAATTCTTAAAACGGCGGATATGCGTGCTGAACTGGCAAATCTGCCGATGCCGTTCCTGCGTCTTTATGGGCATCTCGATGGACTGGTTCCGCGTAAGATCGTGCCGTTGCTGGATGCGCAGTGGCCGAACAGCCAATCCTTTGTTTTCCCCAAAGCGGCACATGCTCCGTTCATTTCTCATCCCGTGGAATTTTGTCAGCGCTTACTGGCTCTCAAGCAGGTGATTATCTGATAACTAAGGCAAACTGGCGAAATTCATATTAGCGACAATACTTAGTAGGTCGCTGCGTCAGTTGATTGCCTTTGTGCACGTAGCGCTCACATAAAATGGTCCTAAGGAGAGTACGGCTATGAAATTAGTTACGGGTATTGTGACAGCACTGGTTATGGGCTCACTGTCTTTTGGCGCGTTTGCGGCAAAAGAGATAACCAAAGAAGATTTGGCGAAAATGAATCTGACCAAGGTCGGATCAATCACAACGTCGCGCACCACCTCACCGATGGATGCGAAGAAGGATTTGTCGAAAAAAGCCGATGAATTGGGCGGTACTTATTTCCTGGTGATCGCTGGTGAGAAGAACGAAAAAACCGTTCACGCTAACGCCGACGTCTACAAATAAGCAAAAAAGCGGGCCATCTTGGCCCGCTTCGTCATTTAATCTCACAGCATCACGCTACTGAAGCACCCACCATTCGCGCAAACAAGCTTTTCCTTCCGGGCAACTTTTGCAGCTTCCGCTCAGGCAGTCGTTCGGCTCTTCGTTAATGCGCTTTGCTTTACCCATCGCTTCCAGGCGCATCAGCATTGCGTCAATCATCGCTTGCGGCGTGTGCAACGCGCGGCTCAGTTGCTGAGCTTCCATTCGCCCCTGCAATGCCAGCATGTCCCGCAGTTCAATCATTGACGCCATCGCTTCGCTCCTTAGTGGCAATCGCCCGCTGGGCTGCTGCAACAGTTCTCGACGGTTTTACGCGTCGCCAGCAGATTCACGTTCACACGACTGCGCGCGCGGCGTAACAGCCCGAGCACCACGATGTTAAACAGTACCACGGAAAGAATGCAGGTAAGGCTGTAGCGAGGATGCTGGTGGAAACTGGAGACTTGATAGAACAACGTCGACAGTGAGTAAGCGATGTTCAGCCCCCACAGTACGGAGAAGCCCATCCAGCCACGGCTTGACTCACGGGCGATAGCGCCCATCACTGAGATGCACGGAATATAGAGCAGAACGAAGATCAGGTAGCTGTAGGCGGCGGCTGCGCTGCCAAATTTGTTGCTCATCACGCCCATCGCTCCGGTCGCCATTTCTCCGTCGCCTTTGCTGGCTTCAATTGGGTTCGCCAGAACGCTCAGGCTAAAGGTGTCTTTCAGGCTCTGCCAGGTTTCCTGTGCCGCGCCACCGAGTTCATCCAGCAGGTTAAATTCCGCCGGGTTGAAATCTTCTTGCTGAATATTTTCAGCGGTATACAGCGTGTTCAGTGTACCGACCACCACTTCTTTCGCCATCGCCCCGGTGAACAGCCCGACGGTGGCCTGCCAGTTATCTTCATGCACGCCAATCGGTTTGAACAGTGGGGTGATCACCTGGCTGACGGAAGCCAGCGCGGAATCGTTAATGTTATCCGCCGCTTTGCCGCTAAGCGTGAAGCTGTTCAGAGCGCTGAGGAAAATACTCACAATCACGATGACTTTACCGGCGCGCAGCACGAAGCCTTTCAGGCGCTGCCAGGTCTGGATAATCAGGCTTTTGAGGTGCGGAACGTGGTACACCGGCAGCTCCATCACGAACGGCGATGCTTCGCCACGCATAATGGTGTGTTTAAGCATCAGGCCGGTGAGGATTGCCATCACGATACCCAGAACGTACAGCGAGAACACCGCCAGCGCGCCTTCCTGGCCGAAAAAGGCCGCTGCGAACACCGCGAAAATCGCCAGGCGTGCGCCGCAGGACATAAACGGCGCCATCATGATGGTCATGAGGCGTTCACGCGGCGCATCCAGCGTACGCGCACCCATCACCGAGGGAACGTTACAGCCGAAACCGACAATCAGTGGCACGAATGATTTACCCGGCAAGCCGAGCGACTGCATCAAGCGGTCCATCACGAACGCCGCACGCGCCATGTAGCCTGAGTCTTCGAGGAACGAGAGGAACAGGTACATCATGCCGATTTGCGGCACCAGCGGCAGGACGGTGTTGATCCCGCCGCCAATCCCTTGCGCGAGGAAAATCGTCAGCCATTCAGGGAAGTGCAGCGTTGCGCCTATCCACTGAATGCCGTGAATGAAGATAGCAACTGAACCGGCGTCGAAAATCGGCTGTAACGCGCCGCCAATATTGATGGCCAGCAGGAACATCAGGTACATGACGAACAGGAATACCGGCAGGCCGAGGAAACGGTTGAGGATGATTTTATCCACGGCGGCGGTGAAACGGCTCGGTTCTGCGGTCAACGTGTTACTCACCACGTCACACACGGCGGCGATGGACTGATAACGCGCATCGGCAATGTGCAGCGCCGGGTCGTCCATTTCTTCATGTAGACGAGTCAGCGCAATATCAAGCTGTTGCTGCGCGGCATCCCCGGCGTAGGCCAGGCTGTAGATATCGCCTTCCAGCATTTGCAGACCCAACCAGCGACGCTGCTTGAGCGGCATCTCTTGTGGCATCGCGTGTGACAGCGTATTCGCTTCATGCAGCAGCGGTTGTGCGTAATGCACCAGTTCTAAATCGTCGTTGGCCTGATGACGGTCAATCGCCATTTTCAGCGCTTCAATACCGCGCCCACGTGTCGAAACCAGCGGGATAACCGGGCAGCCGAGGCGTTTCGCCAGCGCGTCGACTTCAATGCGAATTTGCTGTTTCTCGGCGATATCCAGCATGTTCAGCGCCACGATGCACGGAATGCCGAGTTCCAGCAGTTGCAGCGTCAGATACAAATTACGCTCAAGATTGGAGGCATCGACCACGTTAATCAGCAAATCGGCATCACCGCTCAGGATGTAGTGACAGGCAATCTGCTCATCCAGTGAGGTTTGCGATGAGATCGTGGTCAGGGAATAGGTGCCTGGCAGGTCAACCAGCGTTACGTGATTGTCAGTGGTGTTGAACTGGCCTTCTTTACGCTCAACGGTGACGCCTGCCCAGTTGCCCACGCGCTGACGCGCCCCGGTCAACTGATTGAATAACGTTGTCTTCCCGGAATTAGGATTGCCAATTAAGCCAATGGTTAATTTCTTCATTTTACTGGACTCGCTGTGTCTGGCAGGAATTAACGGGTAAGCGCTTCGATTTCAATTAACGCCAGGTCTTTCTTGCGTAATACCAGGCTCACGCGGCGGGTTTCAATATGTACCGGATCGCCAAGTGGAGCGACGCGAACCACGTGAAAAGAAGAGCCGGGCAACATGCCAAGCGAAAGTAATTTCTGCCGATAAGCCGGGCTAATTTCGCGTGAAAATCCAGTGATTTTCCACGTACTGTCAGGAGTGAATTGCATAAGGCCTGCTTTTGTCGCTAACCGATAATCCCTTCATACGCGCGGGGTGGCGCATGAAACCAACGATGATGCCAACAGGAAAGGATAAAATATCAACAGTAACGATGATAATGAGAATGGTTTCCGTCTTCAATCAATAAAATGTGAACGGATGTTCATTCGATGAATAATTCATGCGAATTTGATGTGGCTCAATATTTGCTGTGAGCGAGAATGTTCCTGGAAGTGCGGAGTTGTTATCAGTGTGAAAACGAAATCACTAATAATTAAAGAAAGGGTAAAAAGGGATGTCGATTTAATTTCAGCAATAAAAAAAGCCCTCTCAAAATAAGAGGGCCTGATAAGCAAAGAATTACTTTTTCTTCATTGCCGCGGCCAGCGCATCCATCATGGCGCTGTTTCCGCCCGATTGCGTTTCACGACCGCGTGGCTTCGCCGCTTTGGCTGCCGGACGATTGGTCTGCTCACGACCGCCGCCGTTGCCGCGACGTGAGTGAGTTTCGCCAGGTTGTTCGTCCAGACGCATGGTCAGGGCGATACGCTTACGCTGCAAGTCGACTTCCATCACTTTGACCTTCACGATGTCGCCGGCTTTCACCACGGTGTGCGGATCTTCAACGAACTTATCGGCAAGCGATGAGATATGAACCAGGCCGTCCTGATGCACGCCGATATCGACAAATGCGCCGAAGTTGGTGACGTTGGTCACCGCACCTTCCAGCACCATGCCTGGCAGCAGGTCGTTCATGGTTTCTACGCCATCAGCGAATTGCGCGGTTTTGAACTCAGGACGCGGGTCACGACCCGGTTTTTCCAGCTCTTTGATGATGTCAGTGACCGTCGGCAGACCAAACTGCTGATCGGTAAAATCAACCGCTTTAACGTCGCGCAGCGCGCTGCTGTCGCCCATTAAATCTTTCAGCGCCTGCTCGGTGGCTGCCAGAATGCGCTCAACCACCGGGTAGGCTTCCGGGTGAACGGTGGAGGCATCAAGCGGGTTATCGCCGTGGTTGATACGCAGGAAGCCCGCGCACTGTTCAAAGGCTTTTGGCCCCAGACGGCTCACTTTCAGCAATTGCTGGCGGTTCTGGAACTGACCGTTCTCATCACGCCAGGCCACGATATTCTGCGCCATCATGCGCGTCAGGCCCGCCACGCGGGTGAGCAGCGGAACTGACGCCGTGTTGAGGTCAACGCCAACGGCGTTCACACAGTCTTCAACCACTGCATCCAGTTTGCGTGCCAGTTGGCTCTGGCTGACGTCGTGCTGATACTGGCCGACACCGATGGATTTCGGGTCGATCTTCACCAGTTCTGCCAGCGGATCCTGCAAGCGACGGGCGATAGAGACCGCGCCACGGATCGACACGTCGAGATCCGGGAACTCCAGCGCCGCCAGTTCAGACGCGGAATACACCGAGGCACCCGCTTCGCTGACGATAACTTTCTGACCGGTGACTTTCGGGAATTGCTTCTGCACGTCGAGATAGAAACGCTCGGTTTCGCGCGATGCGGTGCCGTTACCAATCGCCACCAGTTCAACGTTGTGTTTCTCGCACAGCGCCGCCACGGCGACAGCGGCTTTCGCGGCCTGACCGGTGTGCGGGTAGATGGTATCGGTGGCAACCAGTTTGCCGGTGCCGTCAACGACCGCCACTTTCACGCCGGTACGCAGGCCCGGATCGAGACCCATTGTCGCGCGCAGGCCAGCAGGAGCCGCCATCAGTAAATCATGCAGGTTACGGGCGAAAACGTTAATCGCTTCGTCTTCCGCGCGTTCGCGCACGGTGCCCATTAATTCGGTTTCAAGGTGCATCAGCACTTTGATGCGCCACGTCCAGCTCACCACGCCTTTGCGCCAGCTGTCTGCCGGGGCGTTGTTCAGGCGCAGGCCGAGGTGGTCGATAATGATTTGCTCGCAGTGGCTCTCTTTCGGCGGCTCATCAAACTGTGGATCGGCGTTCAACGACAATTGCAGTATGCCTTCGTTACGACCACGGAACATCGCCAGCGCACGGTGAGAAGGGGCTGTCGCTATAGGTTCGTGATGATCGAAGTAGTCGCGGAATTTCGCGCCTTCTTCCTCTTTTCCGCTGACCACAACGGCCACCAGATGGGCATTTTTCCAGAGGTAGTTACGCACTTTCGCCAGCAGTTGCGCGTCTTCGGCGAAGCGTTCCATCAGGATGTAGCGCGCACCGTCGAGGGCGGCTTTGGTGTCGGCGACGCCATTCTCGGCGTTGATGTATTTAGCCGCTTCTTCTTCCGGGGTGTGCGACGGCTCGTTCCACAGCAGATCGGCCAGCGGCTCAAGGCCGGCTTCAATCGCAATCTGCCCACGGGTGCGGCGCTTCGGTTTGTACGGAAGGTAGAGATCTTCGAGCTCGGTTTTGCTCAGGGTGCCATTGATGGCTTTTGCCAGCTCGTCGCTCAGTTTGCCCTGATCATCGATGGATTTGAGAATCGACTGGCGACGCTCTTCCAGTTCGCGCAGATAACTCAGGCGCGTTTCCAGATTACGCAACTGGGTGTCGTCCAGCCCGCCAGTGACTTCCTTACGATAACGTGCAATAAACGGCACGGTGTTCCCTTCATCAAGCAGGCGAACGGCCGCAGCGACCTGTTCGTTTCTGGCCTGAAGTTCACCCGCAATAATGCGGCAGAGCGAATCATTCATCATGGCTATTTTTCATCTTGTGGATCGAAATTCAGGGAGACAGTTATACGTTTTGAGACGGCAAAATACCAGCAATCCAGCCCCCTAATCAGAGAGTTCCAGGTGGCCTATTTCGCATACTCAATGGTATTGACATACCAGCTGGCGTCGCCGGATGGCGTCTGAACGACGGCCAAATCACCGACTTCTTTCTTCAGCAAAGCGCGGGCCATCGGTGAATCGATAGAGATGTAATCTTTGCGGCCAAAAATCTCGTCATAACCGACGATGCGAAAGCGTTTGGTGTCCCCATCGTCATTCTCGATTTCCACCCATGCGCCGAAGAAGACTTTGCCTTCCTGCTGCGGGGAGTAATCGACAATCTTCAAATGTTCCAGACACTTGGTGAGATAGCGCACCCGACGGTCGATTTCACGCAGACGCTTTTTGTTGTATTGATAATCGGCGTTTTCGCTACGATCTCCGAGACTTGCAGCCCAAGTGACTTTTTTTGTCACCTCAGGGCGGTCTTCGCGCCAGAGATAATCCAGCTCTTTCTTTAATTTCTCATACCCTTCACGGGTGATTAGCGGCGTTTTCATTGTAATGCTACCTTGGTGACTACCTGCGCTTGCGCACATTTTGCCTCACAGAATACGCCAGATGGTTAAAAAATGGTTTTCTGTGATGAAATGTACAGATAAGCTGCTGTTAAATATGCTTTGTAACAATTTCGGCTAGAATTTATACCAGATTTAGCTGGAGCGTAGCGTACGCTTTTTTAAGAATACGCACTCATAATTGTTACGAACCTTCTGGGAGTAAAAACATGCAAGAGAATTATAAGATTCTTGTTGTGGATGACGACATGCGCCTGCGCGCGCTTCTTGAGCGTTATCTGACCGAGCAAGGCTTCCAGGTTCGAAGCGTCGCCAACGCCGAACAGATGGATCGCCTGCTGACCCGTGAATCTTTCCACCTGATGGTGCTGGATTTAATGCTGCCTGGCGAAGACGGTCTTTCCATCTGCCGTCGTCTGCGCAGTCAGAGTAACCCAATGCCGATCATCATGGTGACGGCGAAGGGTGAAGAAGTTGACCGTATCGTGGGCCTGGAAATCGGTGCCGACGACTACATTCCTAAACCGTTCAACCCGCGTGAACTGCTGGCCCGAATCCGTGCGGTGCTGCGTCGTCAGGCGAACGAGCTGCCGGGCGCGCCTTCTCAGGAAGAAGCGGTGATTGCCTTCGGTAAGTTCAAGCTGAATCTCGGTACGCGCGAAATGTTCCGCGAAGACGAGCCAATGCCACTGACCAGCGGGGAATTCGCGGTACTAAAAGCATTGGTTAGTCATCCGCGTGAGCCGCTGTCTCGCGACAAGCTGATGAACCTGGCCCGTGGCCGTGAATATTCTGCGATGGAGCGTTCCATCGACGTGCAGATTTCTCGTCTGCGCCGCATGGTAGAAGAAGATCCTGCGCATCCACGCTACATTCAGACCGTTTGGGGTCTGGGCTACGTCTTCGTGCCGGACGGTTCTAAGGCATGAGGCGAATGCGCTTCTCACCACGAAGTTCATTTGCTCGCACGTTGCTTCTGATTGTCACCTTGCTGTTCGCAAGCCTGGTGACAACGTATCTTGTGGTGCTGAACTTCGCGATTTTGCCGAGTTTGCAGCAGTTCAATAAAGTGTTGGCGTACGAAGTCCGTATGCTGATGACCGACAAACTGCAGCTGGAAGACGGCACCCAACTGGTGGTGCCCCCGGCATTTCGACGTGAGATTTACCGTGAGCTTGGCATTTCGCTCTATTCCGATGAAGCCGCGGAAGATGCCGGGCTACGCTGGGCGCAGCATTACGAATTTTTAAGCCAGCAAATGGCGCAGCAATTGGGTGGCCCAACGGAAGTGCGCGTTGAGGTCAACAAAAGCTCGCCGGTTGTTTGGCTGAAAACCTGGCTGTCACCCAATATTTGGGTGCGCGTCCCGCTGACTGAAATCCACCAAGGCGACTTCTCGCCGCTGTTCCGTTATACGCTGGCGATTATGCTGATGGCGATTGGCGGGGCATGGCTGTTTATTCGTATTCAAAACCGGCCCTTGGTCGATCTTGAGCATGCCGCTTTGCAGGTGGGTAAAGGGATAATCCCGCCGCCGCTGCGCGAATATGGTGCTTCGGAAGTTCGCTCTGTGACCCGCGCCTTTAACCATATGGCCGCTGGCGTGAAGCAGTTAGCAGACGACCGAACGCTGTTGATGGCTGGTGTAAGTCATGATTTACGTACACCACTGACTCGTATCCGCCTGGCAACAGAGATGATGGGCGAACAGGACGGTTACCTCGCCGAATCCATCAACAAGGATATCGAAGAGTGCAATGCCATCATCGAGCAGTTCATCGACTACCTGCGCACAGGTCAGGAGATGCCGATGGAGCTCGGCGACCTGAACTCGGTGCTCGGCGAAGTGGTTGCAGCGGAAAGTGGCTACGAGCGTGAAATTGACACCGATATTCAGCCCGGCGAAATCCCGGTGCGAATGCATCCGCTGTCAATCAAACGCGCGCTGGCGAATATGGTGGTCAACGCCGCTCGTTATGGCAATGGCTGGATCAAAGTCAGCAGCGGCAGTGAACCGAATCGCGTCTGGTTCCAGGTCGAAGATGATGGTCCGGGTATTAAACCTGAGCAGCGCAAGCATCTGTTCCAGCCGTTTGTACGCGGCGACAGTGCGCGCAGTACCAGTGGAACCGGATTGGGGCTTGCTATCGTGCAGCGCATTATCGACAACCATAATGGCTTGCTGGAGATTGATACCAGTGAACGGGGCGGGTTGTTGATTCGGGCGTGGCTGCCGGTTCCTGTTGCTCGTACTTCCGGCAATAAAGACAGCTAAAAAAATGCCCGACAGCGCAATACGCGTGTCGGGCCTACATTCTGTTGTAGGTCGAGTAGGCACAAGCGCCACCCGACATTAAATAATGATGAAACGACAAGTCGGGTCAGCGTCAGCTCACCCGACTTTTTTATGCTTACAGTTTTGGGCCTGCTTCAACCAGCGCCGCACCCGCCGGGGTATCGGTGTACTTCTCGAAGTTCTCAACGAACAATTTCGCCAGTGCTTGCGCCTTTTCCTGCCACTGTTCCGGTGAACCGTAGGTATTACGCGGATCCAGAATATGCGTATCCACACCCGGTAATTCGGTTGGAATTTGCAGGTCAAACATCGGCAGGGTGAAGGTTTCGGTGTTATCCAGTGTACCGTCGAGAATGGCGTCGATAATGGCGCGTGTATCTTTAATCGAGATACGTTTGCCAGTGCCGTTCCAGCCGGTGTTCACCAGATAAGCCTGCGCCCCGGACGCCTGCATGCGTTTCACCAGCACTTCTGCATACTGCGTTGGGTGCAGCGACAGGAATGCCGCGCCAAAGCAGGCAGAGAAGGTTGGCGTCGGTTCGGTCACGCCGCGCTCGGTGCCCGCCAGTTTGGCGGTGAAGCCAGACAGGAAGTGATATTGCGTCTGATTTGCCGTCAGGCGTGAAACCGGCGGCAGCACACCAAAGGCATCAGCGGTGAGGAAAATTACTTTCGTGGCATGGCCCGCTTTCGACACCGGTTTGACGATATTATCGATATGGTAAATCGGGTAAGACACGCGGGTGTTTTCAGTTTTCGATGCGTCGTCGAAATCGATGGTGCCCTCGGCCAGCACGCTCACGTTTTCCAGCAACGCGTCGCGACGAATCGCGTGGTAGATATCCGGTTCAGCTTCTTCGGACAGACGAATGGTCTTCGCGTAGCAGCCACCTTCAAAGTTAAACACGCCGTCGTCGTCCCAGCCGTGTTCATCATCGCCAATCAGGCGGCGTTTCGGATCGGTGGAGAGCGTCGTTTTGCCCGTGCCGGAGAGGCCAAAGAACACCGCCACATCGCCTTTCTCGCCCACGTTCGCCGAACAGTGCATAGAGGCAATGCCTTTCAGCGGCAGCAGGTAGTTCATGATCGAGAACATGCCTTTTTTCATTTCGCCGCCGTACCAGGTGCCGCCAATCAGCTGTACGCGTTCGGTCAGATTGAACGCCACGAAGTTCTCGGAGTTCAGTCCCTGCGCCTTCCAGTCTGGATTTGTGCATTTCGCGCCGTTCATCACCACGAAATCAGGCTTAAACGTTGCCAGCTCTTCGTCGCTCGGACGGATAAACATGTTTTTGACGAAGTGCGCCTGCCAGGCCACTTCGGTGATGAAGCGCACGCACAGTCGGGTGTCGGCGTTAGCGCCGCAGTAAGCATCGATAATAAACAGGCGCTTACCGGAAAGTTGTTGGGTGACGAGGCCTTTGAGTTGCTGCCAGGTTTCGGGGGAGAGCGGTTTATTGTCGTTCTTGCCTTTGCCTTTATCCGCCCACCATACGGTGTCGCGAGTGGTGTCATCACGGACAATGTATTTATCTTTCGGCGAACGGCCAGTAAAGATACCGGTATCGACAGCGATAGCACCGAGGTTCGTCAGAACGCCACGTTCGTACCCTTGCAGGGTCGGATTGAGCTCTTCCTCAAATAACGTGTCGTAATCAGGGTTGTAGACAATGTCCTGGACGTCGTGGATACCATAAGCCTTGAGATCCTGCGGGGTAAGACCATTAACACGCATGTCACTGCTCCTTAGCCAATATGTACTGCCAATGATTGTAGGGTTGTTTGAGGGTTATTGACCGCGACCAGGCTCATAGATTTGCGTATCCGGACTCTCGTCAAACTAACGGAAAACACGGTGACTCCTGTCACGAGGCGAGACAGATTATGGCAGGAAACGTTTTTGTATGGGGGGAAATGTTCTTAAATGGTTAATAACTGGTTTAATACACTGATGAAATGTGAATGTAATCGCATTCCTGAAAGAAAGTGACGAAAGTGTTACAGCAAAAATCGATTCACTTCGCGTTGCGCTTCCCCTCTCCCGGCTGAGAGAGGGGACGCTACGGGCAAAAATCAATGCACTTGCGGATCTGCAGGAGAGGCGTTGTTGCGGATCTCGGCAATATCCATCGCGTTGAACACGTAATGGCTGCCGCAGTAGTCGCAGTTCATGTCGATTTCGCCGTCGTCGGCCAGAATGCTGTCGACTTCTTCGTCAGGTAGCGTTCTTAAGGCATCGGCGCAGCGCTCGCGAGAACAAGTGCACTTGAATTCGACCGCTTGCGGATCGTAAACCGTCACTTCTTCTTCGTGATACAAACGCCACAACACGTCGGTGGCTGGCAAACCAAACAGCTCTTCTGCTTTGATGGTGTCAGTCAGCGTTGCCAGATGCTCAAAATCTGCCGTCTGCGCGTTCTGCGCGGGCATCACCTGCAACAGAATTCCGCCCGCCGCCATTTTGCCTTCATGCTCACCGGTACGGATGATCAGACGGGTCGGCAACTGCTCGGAACGCAGGAAGTAATCTTCCAGACAGGCCGCCAGCGTATCGCCTTCCAGACCGACGACGCCCTGATAACGCTCGCCTTCTTCTGGTGCAATGGTAATCACCAGATAGCCGTTACCGACCAGCGTTTTCAGATCGGCGTTTTCCGGGATATCGCCCTGGACACGCGCCACACCGCGCAGCTGTTGATTGTTATTACCGTTAATCACCGCCAGCGACATGGGGCCATCGCCCTGCAATTGCACGGTGATATCCCCGGCAAACTTCAGAGTCGCGGTCAGCAGGCTGGTGGCAACCAACAGCTCAGCCAGTACGTTTTTCACCGGCTGTGGATAGCTGTGGTTAGCCAGCACTTGCTCCAGCGTTTCGGAGACAGTGACCAGTTCGCCGCGTACGGCCACGTTTTCAAACAGATAGCGGTGCAATTGATCGTGTTGAATCATCATTTTCTCTCTTAAGGGAACGGTTACTCACTGTTCCCATGTTTAAATCTCATCAGGTCGCGGCGCTCTTTTTTATCAGGGCGACGGTCCGGGTGCGGCATGGTCAGCGCATTTAACTTGCGGGCCACGGCCATTTTTTCCCGTTTTTCAATACTTTCAGCGGTCTCTTCATACAGCAACACAGCTTCCGTGGCCGGACGGCGCTGCTCGGTGATGCCTTTGATAATCACCGTGCGCTCATCGTTGCCCTGACGCAGCGTCAGCGTGGCGTTCATCTCCACCACTTTACTGGGCTTGCTGCGTTGCCCGTTGTAATGCACCTTGCCGCCTTCTACCATCTCGCGTGCGACGGCACGGGTTTTGTAAAAGCGGGCCGCCCAGAGCCACTTATCGAGCCGAATGGCCTCGGTGGGTTTCTCTTTCATGGCTTCTCCTTCACCGGATCGCGGGGATCAGGCGACGATAATCATTCAGTGCCGGATGACGCTGATACTGCTTCTCCGCCACGCCAGAATCGGGATTGGTGACGCCGAGGCAGTAGCGAATACCGAATAAGGCCGCGGCATCCAGGATTGGCTCGCTGTCATCGATAAACAGAGTCTTGTGCGGGTCAAGCGTGGTTTCTTCTGCTACCGCCTGCCACAAACGCTGGTCTTCCTTCGGATAACCAAATGTGTGGGTGGAAAGCAATAAATCAAGGTGTGACGCCAGACCGGTATGCTCCAGCTTCACCGCCAGATTGTGCGGATGCGCGTTAGTCAGCAAAATACGGCGTTTGCCGCAGGCTTTCAGCGCATCGAGGAACGGCACGGTGTCTTCACGCAAAATGGCGTGTGGGCCTTGTGCGGTGGTCATGGCGCAGATATCCAGCCCCAGACGCTCGCTCCAGTAATCCAGACAGTACCAGTTTAGCGTATGCTGCACGGCGTGATATTCCTGGCTGATGCGCTCACGCGCTTCCTGCAGGCTCATGCCATTTTGTGCACCAAAGGTTTCCGGCACCAGTTGCTGCCAAAAATGGGTGTCGAAGGCGAGATCGAGAAGGGTGCCGTCCATGTCGAGCAGAACGGTGTCGACCTCGTGCCAGGCGATGTCGAAATGCATAGTGCGTCTCCAGCAGGAAGAATGCGCGACAGGGTATCACACCGGTCGCGCTTGCGGGAGCAGAGCGGCTTAGCGTTCTGTGGGATCCTGATGCAGCAAATCGGATGGCGTTAACAGCACCGGGTTGAGGCTACTTTCGTAATATTTCTGAATAGCCGCCATGCGCATGCGATGACGTTGATAGCGGCGAATCGCCTGAATGCCATTCCAGACAAAGGACGCCAGCATTGCCAACATCAACAGCGTAATGCTGACATAACGCCATAAGCCGGCGCTATCCGGCATGCGATGCAGGTTGATATGTTTGGTGCCGTTGGCATCGGTGTACAGATTGGTGACAATCCCTTCGGCGGTAAATGGCGTGTGCATCAACATCCCCGCGAGGCGTTGAAACTCACTCCACTGCTCGTGCGCCGGGTAATCATACAGACTGACTGGCGGCCAGGGTTGTGACACTAAATCGCTGCCTTCATCGCTGGCAATCAGGAAACCACCGGGAGCAGGGCTGTTGAGTGCCTGAGCCGCGCGCGCCGTTTCACGCATCACAAACGGTGCGGTAGAGGTCGTCACCAGGTTATCGAGTGTTTCCGCACTGACCGGGCGCAACAGCACGTTGACGCCGTCCAGCTTGCCCGCGCTGGCGCGTTTGGTCAGCGCTTCCCAATCGCGTGTATTACCGAGATTCACCAATGCATTTTTCAGGCGTGCACAATCGTCCTCCGCGGAACAGAGGTCCTGCGTTTTCAGTACGATATCGGCGAAATCATCCAACAGCACCATGCCTGATTTTTGAATCGCCGAGCGCAACGCCGGGCTGACGCGCGAGCTGTCGTCCGGGCTTGGATGCAACTGACGGTTTACCGCCTGGATAAGCGCAGTGGCTTTGGTGACAATATCCGATTCTGGCAACGGCAGCGGTGGGGCGTCGTTCCAGATAATTTGCGAGCAATCAAACGGCATAAACGGCGAGCTTTCCTGCGCGGTCCATGTGCCTTGCGAATGGATATTGCACATGCCGGTGCCGGAGACATGTAGCGTATCACCCACGCGCACACCGGCCTGATCGAGCTGATTAACGGCGGTGGCTTCAATGGTTTGCGCGCCTTTCAGCCATGAAAGCGTAAATTTAAACGGCATGCTAAGCGGTACACTCATCCACAGCATCACCACAATCAGCAGTGCGCCTGCGGCAATAATTGCGCTGCGCAGCCAGTGCTGAAGTGGGAAGTGTTTCACTTCATTGTGTAGCGATAAAAAACGGCCCTGACGCACAACCTGGCGGTCGAGATAAATATCGATATCCGTTTGCTGACCAAGATCCTGAGCAATGAATGGCTGCCAGTGGCGGGGATAAATCAGGTCGATAATGCCAAGCGAAATATTATTGATTTGCTCCTGGTCATTTTCACCGAACAGGCCCCAGCGTTTTGGGGTGCCGCGCAGACAGTGAATTTCGCGTAATGCGGTTTTTGACGGCGGAGCAAACAGGCCCCACAGGCCAAATGCCAGCAGTAAAATAGCACCCCCGGCGACCCAAGGAACAAACACTTCCGGCACCATCAGGGCAAAGAAAAACAGCACGAACGAACTGACTATCAGTAGCGCTTCACGCAGGCCATCCGGACGACTCAGCGCATACTCTTCATGCGTTTCCTGTCGAATGTTCAGCAGTTCAATTTGTTCGCTCTCTTCGCCGCGAATCGATGCCTGCGTCGACGGTTGGTGTTCCAGCGCATAGCCTTGCGCTTCTTGTTTATGGTCGCGAAGCGTGTGCCCGTTAAGAGAGATGACCAACGGAAGGGAATCGGTATGGATCAGTTCAACTGCGTTTTCATCGTTGATGTACTGCTCCCAAAAAGGCGGCAGATGAATCTCAACGGAATCGAGAAAATAGCGCCACTTATTGGGATCTTCTGTGGTGATGCCATAGCGGGTGATCGACTGAGTGACAACGTAGACGGTATTACTCTGGGCGTTTAGCGTAAGGGCTGTGGGCGCAACGGTGGAGCCAGACGCCGGGACTTCAAGCGTGCGGCTGAGGCCTTCCAGATAACTCTCGACGGCGGTGCGTTCATCGTTGGTCAGCTTACGCGTGGTTGCGCCGCTGAACGCATGCAGCCGGGGAAGATGCCCGAGTTGCAATCGCTGTCGGTAAAACCACCCTGCAAGCAATGCGCAGGCCAGCATAGCAGCGAGAAGAATCAAAAAGGTGCCCATGCTTTTCCCATCATACTTATTCTTACAGGTTTCGTCGGTTGCCCATTAACACAGAACGTGAGCCCGTAGTTAGCTATCGGCACGTATCACTCAGAACTTTAACGATTTATTAGGTTCTGACGCAACTTTTGAGCATATCAGAGGTCAACGCAAGCGAATATCAGCAAATTCTCAAAACCATTGCAAGCTCTTGACTTTTTATCCAAAGAAGTGATTGATGCTGAAAGTTACATAAATGTAAATACATGAAGTCGGGAATTGCCTAAACCGTGCGGTATGTCGCACAATTACCCGGTTATCACAGCCAACACAGGTCATCATGGATAAACCATTAACAAAACCCACCATCCATAAAGTTGAAACGGTTGCCCGTTCGCGACTGTTTAACGTGGAAAGTGTGGATCTGGAATTCAGCAATGGCGAGCGCCGCGTGTATGAGCGCATGCGTCCGTCCACGCGCGAAGCGGTAATGATAGTCCCTATTGTTGATGACCATCTCATTTTGATCCGCGAGTACGCCGTGGGCACCGAATCCTACGAGCTTGGTTTTTCAAAAGGGCTGATTGATCCAGGCGAAAGCGTGTTTGAGGCGGCGAACCGCGAGCTGAAAGAAGAAGTCGGTTTTGGTGCTAATGACCTGACGTTTCTGAAGAAACTGAGCATGGCGCCGTCCTATTTCTCCAGCAAAATGAATATTGTGGTGGCAGAAGATCTTTACCCGGAATCGTTGCCTGGTGATGAACCGGAGCCGCTTCCGCAGGTGCGCTGGCCGCTGAATCAGTTGCTGATGCTACTCGATGAACCGGACTTCCACGAAGCTCGCAACGTGAGTGCGCTGTTCCTGGTGCGTGAATGGTTGAAAGAACAGGGCCGGCTTTAAAACGTAGCGGTTTCATCGTCACATAAAAAAAGCGCCTCGCGGCGCTTTTTTTGTCAGAACAGTTCGTGCGTCTCGCCGTTATCAATCAGCGTCGTACCCACTTCATGCACCGCCTGTTGGGTCGGCTGTGTGCCTTCAATAAAGTACTCTTCACGGCTGTTACCACCGTTTGCCAGTTGTCCGGTGCCTCGGTCAATATTAACCGTGACAACGCCTGGTGGCGGGGTGAACGGCTGTTCCGGCACGCCTTCCAGCGCAGCTTTCATGAACAGATCCCATGCAGGCTGTGCACTTTTAGCACCGCCTTCATAACCGGAAATTTGATCTTTAATCGCGCCGGAAGCACTGGTGCGACCGAGGTCGCGGCGGTGATCGTCAAAACCAATCCATACAGATGTGACCACGCCCGGACCGTAGCCTGAGAACCATGCATCTTTCGAGCTGTTAGTGGTCCCGGTTTTACCGCCGATATCATGGCGCTTCAAATCACGGCCTGCTCGCCAGCCTGTTCCCTGCCAACCCGGTTCACCGAAAATGTTGGTGTTCAGTGCGCTTTTAATCAGGAACGACAGCGGTGTGCTGATAACGTGTGGGGCATATTCCTGACCGCTGCTGCGGGCCACCAGCGCCTGATTCGCCTGTTCAAGGCTAGGCATCGGCACCGAGGAATTCTGCGGCTCCTGTGAAGTGGCTACGTTTTCCACGTCCTGATTTTCCAGCACGTTGGATTTCGGCGTGTCGCCATAAATCACCGGAATGTCGCAATCAGCACAGGCAATTTTTGGCTTAGCTTCGAAAATTACGCCACCCGCATCGTTCTCAATTTTGCTGATGAAGAACGGGTCGATCAGGAAGCCGCCGTTCGCCATCACCGAATAACCACGCGCTACCTGGAGCGGAGTAAAGGAAGCGGAACCCAGCGCCAGGGATTCGGTACGCACAATGTTGTCCGCCGGGAAGCCAAAGCGCTGCAGATATTCTGCGGCGTAGTCCACACCCATCGCACGCATCGCGCGGACCATGACCACGTTCTTGGACTGACCGAGGCCCTGACGAAGGCGAATCGGACCCGCATATTGCGGCGGTGAGTTTTTCGGACTCCAGTCTGAACCCGCGCCCGGATCCCAACGAGAAATCGGCACGTCGTTGAGAATGCTCGCCAGCGTCAGCCCTTTGTCCATCGCCGCAGTGTAAAGGAATGGCTTGATGTTCGAACCGACCTGACGTAACGCCTGAGTCGCACGGTTGAATTTGCTCTGGTTAAAGTCAAAACCACCCACCAGCGCAATGATCGCCCCGTTTTGCGGGTTGATAGAAACCAGCGCGGAGTTCACGTCCGGAACCTGAGATAACCACCAACTTTCATCCACCTGGCGAACCCAAATTTGCTGACCCGGCTGGACGACATCAGTGACTTTACGCGGTGTTGGGCCCTGTTGTGTATCGGAGCGATACGAACGTGCCCAGCGCATACCGTCCATGTTCAGTGAGATGGATGTGCCATCGGCCATCATCACCGTTGCTTCCTGAGGATTTGCCGCTGTGACCGCTGCTGGTTCCAGTGGCCCATAAGTCGGCAGGCTTTTCAGAGTATCGGTGATTTTTTTGCTATCCCACGGGGTTTCACCCGCTTTCCACAGCACGTTGGCCGGACCGCGATAGCCGTGGCGCATGTCGTAATCCATCACGTTAGTGCGCAAAGCGTTCTGTGCGGCCAACTGATCTTTACGGCTGATGGTGGTGTAAACGCGGTAGCCGTCTTCATAAGCTTTATCGCCGTAACGCGTCACCATTTCCTGGCGCACCATTTCGGTCAGATAGGGCGCAGAGAAAGCGATTTCTGGCGCGTGGTAGCTGGCGTCAATCGGCTCATTCACTGCTTCATCGTATTGATCCTGAGTGATGTAGTTTTCACTCAACATACGTGACAGCACCACGTTGCGACGGGAGGTAGCCCTGTCCATCGAATACAACGGGTTAAAGGTTGAAGGCGCTTTCGGAAGCCCTGCAATCACCGCCATTTCGCTTAGTGTTAGCTGATCGACCGATTTACCGAAATAAACCTGAGCCGCAGCACCGACGCCGTACGCGCGATAACCGAGGTAAATCTTGTTCAGGTACAGCTCAAGAATTTCATCTTTGCTGAGTAACTGCTCAATACGAATCGCCAGAAACGCTTCTTTGATTTTACGCGTTAGCGTTTTTTCAGGACTAAGGAAGAAGTTACGTGCCAGCTGCTGGGTGATGGTACTCGCACCCTGTGAGGCATGACCGGAGAACAGCGCGACGCTTGCCGCACGGAAGATCCCCACCGGGTCAATACCGTGATGCTCATAGAAGCGACTGTCTTCTGTGGCAATAAAGGCCTTCGTCATTTCAGGCGGCATCTGGCTCAAGGTGACCGGAATACGGCGTTTTTCACCGTATTGGGCAATAAGCTCGCCATCCGCGCTGTAGATTTGCATGGGGATCTGCAGGCGCACATCCCTGAGTGTGGCTACATCGGGTAGCTGTGGCTCAATAAATTTGTAGAGGCCATATATCGAGCCTGCTCCCAGCAGAATGCAACAGACTGCAAGGATGAATAAATACTTTACGAACTTCACCGGAGATTTCCCATTTAGTGGTAATTGGGCAGTTTATAAACAAACGCGCGGTAGTATAAAGGCAACCCAGAAGCATTGATATAGCTCGAATGGGTTGAAGGATAAGGAGATCGTAAGAATGGCTTACAGTCAATGGCATGCAGGATTGCACATACAGCAGGATAGCATCGTCTGTGTTGCGCTACAAAAAACACGCTTTGGGCGAGCGTTACGTCGTTGGTGGCAACTGCCGATACCGGGCGATGCCAGCGAAGAAAATTTGATTGCTGCTTTACGTCGTATTCAGCGCGAAATGCCGCGCTTTCACCGGCTTTCGGCCGCATTGCCCGCCTCCGATACAGTGCAAAAACAGTTGCCGCCGCCACGGATGGCGCTGCGCGAAAGCGAACAGGCACAATGGATTGCCAGCACGGTTGCGAAACAACTGGAAATGCCCGCCGATACGCTGACGTTTGATTATCAAAACCCTGACACGAATATTTACAGTGTGACCGCCGCCAGAAAGCGCGATGTCGATTTGCTCCAGCAGCGTCTTCATGCTGCAGGGCTGAACGTCTACGCCATCACTCCAGACGCCAGCGCGCTGCAAAATTTTCTCCCCTGGCTTGCAAAAGAAGACCGCGGGATCTGTTGGCACGACCGAAATCATTGGCTGTGGGCGACGCGTGAGACCTGGGGCAGCAGCGCTGAACCACCCGAGGGATTGCTGGCGTGCACAACGCATCACGGCGGCGGCGAGCGTTTTAACCCCTGGTTTCCACTGAGTCAGCTTCAGCCACCCTTGCCTGAAAAGGGTGATGCTTTTGCCATTGCGCTGGCCCTTGCATTGGGAGTGGACTGAGATGACACGCCCCGTGAATTTACTGTGCTGGCGGGAAATGCGTCGGAGGGACTGTTTACGCTTCTGGGGTTTGCTGTTTGTTGGCTCCTGGCTGATAGCGCTGGCGTTGATTATCGCCGCCCGCGCAGGGCAGGTGCATCAACGTGCATGGCAGGCGTTGCGCCACGAGAGTAACCAGACACTGCTCCAGACACTTATTCAGCGCGAACGCCTGCTCACTGCGCAACAGCAGAGCCGCGAAGCCTTACAGGTACATGAGCGACGCCGGGAATTTACCCGCCGCTGGCAATCAACACTCCTCATGCTGGCAGAGAAGATGCCCGAACAAGCATGGCTGACGGCAATGCAATGGCAGGGGAATGCTTTGAGTTTCACCGGTCTGGCGAATCGCTTTTCCGCACTGTCACAAATAGACAGTATGGTGCGAAACCTGACGGGCTTTCGCTCAATAACGCCGGGTGCAACAAGGCGAGACGAGCAAGGACGTTGGCAATTCAGCTATCAGCTGCAAGTGGAGGTCAACGATGTTGATGTTCGCTGAACGCTGGTGTGATTTGGCTCCGCGTGTTCGTGTGGGCAGTTGGTTATTCACGCTGGTGCTGTTGGTGGCGGTCGGCGGTTTTTCGGGGTGTTCACCGCTAAAGCCTATGCCTCCTGTCCCGTTAAGTGCGCAGTGGCAAAAAATGATGCCCTTGCGAGCGGTTGGTTCTGCGATTTCTGGCTCGTCGGCAAAACCTTTTTCTGCGCTCGATTTTGAGAGTGACGGTCGTCATCTGGTGAGTTGGCAGCCCGTGGGCGCAGGGGGAGAGCTGGCGCTGGAGGCCGATTGGCACACGATTCCGCCGCTGTTTGCGCTTCTGGCTGAAACCGGCCGGGCGGTGCGGGGATTTAATCTTCAGCCCGAAAAGCAAGGTCTGCGCCTGACGCTGCAACTGGAGGCGATCGCGGATGAGTAACAGGCTCGCGCTCGCGGTAATCCTGCTTTCGCTGCCCTGGCTCGTTGGTCTGCGGGATCCGTTTTTGCCGCCGGTAGACCGCTGTGCTGCTTCGCAGATTACGATCTGGCATTACCGTGGCATGGTAAGCAGCGGGCAACTGCGGGTCGGGATGGTTGTGGATGCTGGCGGTAAATGGCAACGCCTGGCTCAAGGGCAACGGCTCGAAAATGGCTGGCAGGTCACTGGCGTTGAGCCAGAACACATGGATATGGCCGCTGGCGTTGACTGCGAACCGTCGCAGTGGCGCTGGCTGAAAGAAGGAACGAAAAATGATTCGAAGAGCGCTTCTGGTGTTACTGCTGATGGTTCCCATGACCTGGGGAAAAGACAAAAAAGTAACGCTAACGGTAGATGACGTGCCTGTCGCTCAGGTGTTGCAGGCTATCGCGGCGCTGAATGAAAGTAACCTCGTTGTCGCCCCCGACGTCAGTGGGCAAATTTCACTCCAGCTTAAAAATGTGCCCTGGAAGCAAGCGCTGCAAACCGTAGTGAGCAGCGCAGGGTTAGTGCTGGAGCCTCAGGGCGGCGTCCTGTTTGTGCACACTCGCGCGTGGCTTGCAGAAAAACAGGCACAAGGCGAGGCTGAGCAGCAGAAGCGTCTGTTGACGCTGCCGCTGCAAGGGCAAAGCGTTCCTCTTCATTATGCTGATGCAACAGAGCTGGCGAAAGCGGGGGAAAAACTGCTGAGCACAAGAGGTGCTTTGACGGTGGATAAAAGAACCAACCGTCTGTTAGTTCGGGACGATGAACAGCATCTTGCTGAGCTGCTCGCCTGGGTCACAGAAATGGATTTGCCAATTGGGCAGGTCGAATTGACGGCGCATATCGTCACCATTAATGAAAAGAGTCTGCGTGAGTTGGGCGTCAAATGGAGTCTGGCGGATTCCGAAGGCAGTGTGGGCGTGGGTCAGATAACCACATTAGGCAGCGACCTTTCGGTTGCCAACGCCACCACGCATGCCGGTTTCAACATTGGCAAAATCAGCGGACGGCTGCTGGAACTGGAGCTTTCTGCGCTGGAACAGAAGCAGCAACTTGAAATTATCGCCAGTCCGCATCTGCTCACCTCACATTTGCAACCAGCGAGTATCAAGCAAGGCACCGAAATCCCGTATCAGGTATCCAGTGGTGAGAGTGGCGCGACATCTGTCGAATTCAAAGAAGCCGTTTTGGGCATGGAAGTCACGCCGACGGTACTGCAAAAGAATCGTGTACGTCTCAAACTGAAGATAACAGAAGACATGCCGGGGCAAGTTTTACAGCAGGCCGATGGCGAAGTCCTGGCGATAGATAAACAGGAAATCGAGACGCAGGTTGAGGTAAAAAGTGGTGAAACGTTGGCATTGGGTGGCATCTTCTCACAAAAAAATAAGTCTGCCCGGGACAGCATTCCGATGCTCGGTGATATCCCCTGGCTGGGCCAACTCTTCCGCCATGATGGAAAAGATAGTGAGCGACGTGAACTGGTTGTGTTCATCACACCGCGTATTATTTCTGTGCAATAAGGGTTTTGCAGAGGGCCTTTTTCTTGCTGAACACGGTTCAGGTGTTTGACGTGAGGACGGATTTAGCATACAAGGAGTACCGATTTGAGAGTCGGTGCCTTACAAAATCCGGTAATGATTAGAGTTGCCAAACCTGCCGGAGTATTGAGATAATTTTCGGTCTGACTCTCGCACTATCGCATATGAGGTTTCAGTTCATGCCTGACGTCGCCGTGTGGTTCGCGTCGCGGGTTTATTATTAACGAAATAGTCTTAGTAGTACCGAAAAAATGGCAGAGAAACGCAATATCTTTCTGGTTGGGCCTATGGGTGCCGGCAAAAGCACTATTGGGCGCCAGTTAGCTCAACAACTCAATATGGAATTCTACGATTCCGATCAAGAGATTGAGAAACGCACCGGCGCCGATGTGGGCTGGGTCTTCGATGTTGAAGGCGAAGACGGTTTCCGTGACCGCGAAGAGAAAATCATCAACGAGTTGACGGAAAAGCAGGGTATTGTGCTGGCTACTGGCGGCGGCTCTGTGAAATCCCGTGAAACGCGTAATCGTCTCTCCGCGCGCGGTGTCGTGGTGTATCTGGAAACGACGATCGAAAAACAGCTGGCTCGTACGCAACGTGATAAAAAACGTCCGCTGCTACAGGTTGAAACGCCTCCGCGTGAAGTCCTGGAAGCGCTGGCTGGCGAACGCAATCCTTTGTACGAAGAAATTGCCGATGTCACTATCCGCACTGACGATCAGAGCGCGAAAGTGGTGGCAAACCAGATTATTAATATGCTGGAAAGTAACTGATTCTGGTCAACGCTATACGGAATCGTTCAAGCTGCATCCAGGCGGCAACGGCGTGAACTCTTGCTGACATTTGTCAGCAACCGGGGCGCAAAAACTGCCGACCAGCAAGCAGCCTGAAGGATTGCGTGTGCATCGCCAGTGCATGCAAGTAACCAAGGTGGACGTCGCGTTATGGAGAGGCTCACAGTAACTCTCGGGGAACGTAGTTACCCGATTACCATCGCGGCTGGTTTGTTTAACGATCCAGCTTCTTTCCTGCCACTGAAGTCGGGCGATCAGGCAATGCTGGTCACCAACGAAACGCTGGCACCTGTCTATCTGGACAAGGTGCGTTCAGTGCTGGAACAGGCGGGCGTGAAAGTGGACAGCGTGATCATTCCAGACGGCGAGCAGTACAAAACGCTCGCAGTAATGGACACGGTCTTCACGGCGTTACTGCAAAAACCTCACGGTCGTGATACCACGCTGGTCGCTCTCGGCGGCGGAGTGGTAGGCGATCTCACCGGATTTGCGGCCGCAAGCTACCAGCGCGGCGTGCGTTTCATTCAGGTGCCAACCACGCTGTTGTCGCAGGTCGATTCTTCTGTCGGCGGCAAAACGGCGGTTAACCATCCTCTCGGTAAAAACATGATCGGTGCCTTCTGGCAACCGGTGAATGTCGTTATCGATCTTGATTGCCTGAGAACTCTCCCTGCGCGTGAACTTTCTTCCGGTCTTGCTGAAGTTATTAAGTACGGCATTATTCTGGATGCAGAATTCTTCTCCTGGCTCGAAAACAATATTGAAGCGCTGATGGCCCTCGATGAAACGGCGATGGCGTATTGCATTCGTCGTTGTTGTGAGCTGAAAGCCGAAGTTGTTGCCGCAGACGAGCGCGAAACAGGCTTACGTGCTTTACTGAATCTGGGGCACACCTTTGGTCATGCTATCGAAGCCGAAATGGGTTACGGTAACTGGCTTCACGGTGAAGCCGTTGCGGCTGGAATGGTGATGGCCGCACATACTTCGGAGCGCCTCGGTCAGTTCGAAGCAAAAGATACACAGCGGATTATTGCTTTGCTTGAACGGGCAAAGCTGCCGGTATCCGGCCCGCGCGAAATGTCTCCTGACGCGTACTTGCCGCACATGATGCGGGATAAAAAGGTACTCGCGGGTGACATGCGTTTAGTTTTGCCGCTTTCGATTGGCAAAAGTGAAGTGCGTGGTGGTGTTGCGCACGATGTAGTTCTTGGCGCTATTGCTGATTGTCAGCAGGCGTAACTAATAAGAAAGTCATGCCGCCGTTGCGGCGTTTAACTTCAGGTGATGTGCAAGAGTCGTAGGCATAAGCCTTTTAGTGGGGTGTTAAATGGATGAATTCAAACCAGAAGACGAGCTGAAACCCGATCCCAGCGATCGTCGTGCTGGTCGTTCCCGTCAATCTTCCGAGCGTGAAAACGATCAGCAGATAAACTTCGATGACATTGATCTCGATGCTGATGAGCGTCGTCCGGCGCGTACCCGCAAAGTGCGGGAAGAGCGCGAAGAAGAACATGACGAGGAAGAATATTACGAGTCTGAAGAAGACGAAGAGGCGCAAGAGCAAGTGGAGCGTCGTCCACGTAAACGTAAAAAAGTCCCTGCGCGCAAGCCCGCTTCTCGCCAGTACATCATGATGGGCCTGGGTATTCTGGTTCTGCTGGTGCTGATTATCGGGATTGGATCTGCGCTGAAAGCGCCGTCTTCTTCCAGCGAACAAACCTCTACCGGCGCGAAGAGCATCGATCTCTCCGCGAACAACGGAACGCCAGCCGATCAGGCTAATGGCGCGCAGCCTGCACCGGGTACTGCGCCTGCGGGACAAACCGCCGCGAATCCGCAGCAGGATGTTTCTCTCCCGCCAATTTCCTCAACCCCAACTCAGGGCCAGAACACCGTCGCACCTGATGGCCAGCAGCGCGTAGAAGTTCAGGGTGATCTGAACACTGCCCTGACTCAGCAGCAAGGCCAAATTGACAGCGCGGTGGCAAATTCCACGCTGCCGACAGAACCTGCAACGGTTGCACCTGTGCGCAACGGTAGCTCGCCACGTCAGGCAACGAGCACGACAGAAACTACACCGGCTGCGACGTCTCGCCCAGAGCGTAAACACGCGGTGATTGAGCCGAAGCCTCAAAGCAAACCACAGGCAACGGCGAAAGTTACCGAGCCTAAGCCGGTTGCTTCTCAGCCTAAGCACACTGAAACTGCAGCAGCAGCGCCAGTGAAATCGACCGCACCAGCGGCGGAACCGGCAAAACCTGCGGCAACCAGCACCGCGAAACCGGCGGCAACGAGCGCAGCGCCAGCCGCTACCGCTACGGCAGCAACGGCAGCGAGTAAACAAGCCGGTGATGTGGGTGCGTTGAAATCAGCCTCTGGCAATAACTACACTCTTCAACTCAGCAGTTCGTCAAACTATGACAATCTGAACAGTTGGGCGAAGAAAGAGAACATCCAAAAATATGTGGTCTATCAGACTACGCGTAACGGTCAGCCATGGTATGTGCTGGTCAGCGGTGTGTATGCGACAAAAGACGAAGCGAAACGCGCCGTCACTGCGCTGCCTGCCGATGTCCAGGCGAAAAACCCGTGGGCTAAACCGTTGCATCAGGTGCAGTCTGACCTGAAACAATAGCAGTACATGACACAGCGCCTTCAGTCTGCTTTTGCGGGCTGAAGGCGAATGTGTTTTAAGCGCAGGATGCTGCAGGAGCTTTTCTCCTCAGCCGGAGAAAGTGAAGTAGCCAGACAGCATGAAAAAAAATCGCGCTTTTTTGAAATGGGCAGGGGGGAAATACCCACTGCTGAACGATATTGAAAAACATTTGCCGGAAGGTGAGTGTCTGATCGAGCCTTTTGTCGGGGCTGGTTCTGTATTTCTCAACACCCGCTATTCCCGATACATCCTTGCGGATATCAACAGCGATCTGATTGATCTCTACAACATCGTCAAAACGCGTACCGATGAATACATCAAAGCGGCGCAGGCGATGTTCGTTCCGGCGAATAACAATGCCGAAATCTACTATCAGCTGCGAACCGAATTCAATCAGTGTGACGACAAACTGCGCCGTGCGGTGCTGTTTCTGTATTTGAATCGGCATGGTTATAACGGGTTGTGCCGCTATAACCTGAAAGGCGAATTCAACGTGCCGTTTGGTCGGTATAAAAAAACCTACTTCCCGGAAGCTGAACTGAACCATTTTGCGCTCAAGGCGCAAAACGCAGAGTTCCATTGTTTGTCCTACGAGGCGTGCATGGCGATGGCGAAAAAAAATACGGTGGTGTATTGCGATCCGCCTTACGCGCCGCTTTCCGCGACCGCGAATTTTACCGCTTATCACACCAACAGCTTCACGCCAGACCAGCAAAAGCACTTGGCTAAAATGGCAGAAAAACTGGTCAGCAAACAAATTCCGGTGTTAATTTCGAACCATGACACGCCCGATACGCGTGAATGGTACAAAGCAGCAGAACATTTTCAGGTTAAGGTTCGCCGCAGCATTAGCAGCAACGGCGGCACGCGTAAAAAGGTGGATGAACTGTTGGCGCTGTATAGCCCGGCCACCCCATAATCGTTTTCAAGGAGATGCGGATGAAACAGTATTTGATTGCCCCTTCGATTCTGTCGGCCGATTTCGCTCGTTTGGGTGAAGATACCGCGAAAGCCCTGGCGGCAGGTGGCGATGTTGTTCACTTCGACGTGATGGACAACCACTACGTGCCCAATCTGACGATGGGGCCGATGGTGCTCAAAGCACTGCGCAATTACGGTATCACCGCCCCGATTGACGTGCACCTGATGGTCAAACCCGTTGACCGCATCATTCCTGATTTTGCCGCCGCTGGTGCCAGTATCATCACTTTCCATCCCGAAGCCTCTGAGCATGTCGATCGTTCTTTGCAATTGATTAAAGAGCATGGCTGTAAAGCGGGTCTGGTGCTGAATCCAGGAACGCCGTTGAGCTATCTGGATCACGTGATGGACAAGCTCGATGTGATCCTGCTGATGTCTGTGAACCCTGGTTTTGGCGGTCAGTCATTCATTCCACACACGCTCGATAAGCTGCGCGAAGTACGTCGTCGCATTGATGTTTCCGGTTTAGATATCCGTCTGGAAGTCGACGGTGGCGTGAAAGCCAATAACATCGGTGAAATCGCAGCGGCAGGTGCTGATATGTTTGTTGCTGGCTCGGCCATTTTTGACCAGCCGGATTACAAGAAAGTGATTGATGAAATGCGCAGTGAACTGGCAAAGGTAAGTCATGAGTAAATTACAGGCGATTCGGGGCGTAGCGTTTGACCTCGACGGCACGCTGGTCGACAGCGCGCCAGGATTAACCGCAGCGGTCGACAACGCGCTGTATGCGCTGGAACTGCCGACCGCAGGCGAAGAACGGGTAATAACCTGGATTGGCAACGGTGCAGACGTTCTGATGGAACGTGCGCTGAAATGGGCGCGCCAGGAGCGTGCGAGTCTGCGCAAAACGCAGGGTAAACCGTCGGTCGATCACAGCGATATTCCGCAGGAAGAGCAGTTGCGCGTGTTGCGTAAACTCTTTGACCGCTATTATGCTGAATTTGCCGAAGAGGGCAGTTATCTGTTCCCGGCGGTGATGGAAACACTGAGCGCACTGCACGCTAAAGGCTTGCCGCTCGCGCTGGTGACCAACAAACCCTCGCCGTTTGTGGCACCGATTCTGGAAGCGTTGGATATCGCCAAATATTTCTCCATCGTGGTTGGCGGGGATGACGTGCAGAATAAGAAGCCGCATCCTGAACCGCTGCTGCTGGTGGCTGAAAAGCTCGGTCTCGCGCCTGAAACGCTGTTGTTTGTCGGCGATTCACGCAACGATATTCAGGCCGCTCAAGCCGCTGGCTGCTGTTCTGTGGGCCTGACCTACGGTTACAACTACGGCGAAGCGATTGCCGACAGCAACCCCGATTTTGTATTTGACCGTTTTAACGACTTGTTGCCCGCGCTCGGGCTCCCGCACAGTGAAATTCAGGAAGTGAAAAATGACTAAGCCCATCGTATTTAGTGGCGCACAGCCCTCAGGTGAATTGACCATTGGTAACTACATGGGTGCGCTGCGTCAGTGGGTAAACATGCAGGACGATTACCACTGCATCTACTGCATCGTTGACCTGCATGCGATCACCGCCCGTCAGGATCCCGAGAAGCTGCGTAAAGCCACGCTGGATACGCTGGCGCTGTATCTGGCCTGCGGCATCGATCCTGAGAAGAGCACCATCTTTGTTCAGTCTCATGTACCAGAGCACGCACAACTTGGCTGGGCGCTGAACTGCTACACCTATTTCGGTGAACTGAGCCGCATGACGCAGTTCAAAGACAAGTCAGCGCGTTATTCAGAGAACATCAATGCCGGCCTGTTTGACTATCCGGTACTGATGGCCGCAGATATTCTTCTGTATCAGACTAATCAGGTGCCGGTGGGCGAAGATCAGAAACAGCATCTGGAACTGAGCCGCGATATCGCCCAGCGCTTCAACGCCATCTACGGCGATGTGTTCAAAGTGCCTGAGCCGTTCATTCCGAAATCCGGTGCGCGCGTGATGTCGCTGCTGGAGCCGACTAAGAAAATGTCCAAGTCTGACGATAACCGTAACAACGTCATCGGCCTGCTGGAAGACCCGAAATCTGTCGTGAAGAAAATCAAACGCGCGATGACTGATTCCGAAGAGCCGCCAGTGATTCGTTACGATGTGCAGAACAAAGCGGGCGTGTCTAACCTTTTGGATATCCTCTCTGGTGTGACCGGGCAGAGTATTCCTGAGCTGGAACAGCATTTTGATGGCAAAATGTATGGTCACCTGAAAGGCGAAGTTGCCGAAGCGGTTTCCGGCATGTTGACCGAATTGCAGGAGCGTTATAACCGCCTCCGTAATGACGATGCGCTGTTGCAGAAAATTATGCGTGACGGTGCGCAGAAGGCGAGCGCGCAGGCGGCTGAAACATTGAAAGCTGTATATGAAGCGATTGGTTTTGTGGCTAAGCCGTAATTAATCGAAGAATAAAAAAAACCGGGAAAATCCCGGTTTTTTATTTGTACGAAGGCAGTAAATATTATTCTGCTGCCGGGCCGCAGCCGCCGATGATTTTAGAAATAGAAATCGCTGGGTGCAGTAAATAGTCGTAGCTACAGGTTTTGTTTTTGTTTTCAACGTGGCCAGTACATGCAGTCAGTGTGCTGAGCGCAGCCAGTAATGCAGCCATTTTGATCATGTTTTTCATCGGTTAATCCCTTAATTAAACTAAGTAAGTTATGACGCAATGATGTTTTCGCGGAAGTAGTAACGCTTTCATCATGGGCGGCGTGTGAATTTAAGGAATTATGCGTGCGGCGACAATGACTATTCATATTCTCGCAGGTCCGGATCCGGATATAGCATTTACGTGAATGATATTGTCGGTAAATATAAATTAGGTGAAGGTATTGGTGAGTGCAAATTTAGAAAGGCTAGTGTAATTGGATTGGCATCCATTCATTGGCCCGATAAACGAAATGTTATCGGGCGCGTTTTAGTTTAGTGATTCGAAAACCAGTTTAATTTCTCTCGCAGTGAAACGACACGGCCTACGATGATTAACGCCGGGCTGGCAACCTGTTGCGCTAATTCGCTCAATTGCGAAAGTTCGCCACTGACTACGCGCTGAGTGACTGCAGTACCGTTTTCCACCAGCGCGACAGGCATATCAAGCGGCATCCCGTGCTCGACCAGTTTTTCCTGAATCGTCGCGGCCTGATTCAGCCCCATATAGAACACCAGAGTTTGCTTCTCTGCGGCCAAATTATGCCAGTCCAGTTCTGCCCCGGTTTTTAGGTGACCCGTCACCAGGCGCACACTTTGAGCATAGTCGCGATGCGTCAAGGGTATGCCCGCGTAGGCGGAGCAACCCGAAGCGGCTGTGATACCCGGCACCACGGAGAAGGGGATCCCGGCATTGCATAAGGTTTCCAGCTCTTCGCCGCCGCGACCAAAGATAAACGGATCGCCGCCTTTCAGCCGCACCACGCGTTTCCCTTTTTGCGCTTCACGCAGCAAGATCTGGTTAATTTCTTCCTGTGGAACACAGTGATAGCCCGCGCGTTTGCCGACAAATACGCGGTCTGCATCGCGGCGCACCAGATTCATAATCTCGTCTGAAACCAGACGGTCGTATACCACGATGTCTGCTTGCTGAATTTGCTGCAGCCCTTTCAGTGTCAACAACCCGGCATCGCCAGGTCCGGCACCGACCAGCACGACTTCACCGCGTTTTTCCAGCGGCTCGCTGAGGAGCTGTTCAGTGGTTTCTGTTACCGCCTGTTGATCCTGATTCGCCAGCGACTGTGCCAGGCGATCATTCACAAACAGTTTTTCCCAGAAACGACGGCGCTCGCCGACATTGGCGAACTGTTTTTTCACTCGCCCACGCAACTGACCGGCAAACTGGGCAACCTGCCCGAGATGTTGCGGCAGTATGGCTTCGAGTTTTTCCCGCAGCAGACGCGCCAATACGGGCGATGTACCGCCAGAAGAAACGGCCACCATCAGTGGTGAGCGGTCGATGATGGACGGCATGATGAAACTCGCCTGTTTCGGCGCATCGACCACGTTACAGAAGATGCGGCGCTGTTCTGCTTCTGCGCTGACGCGAGCGTTTACCGCATCGTCGTCGGTGGCAGCTATCGCCAGCCAGCTTTTATCGAGTAGCCGCGCATCAAACTCACCTCCTACCAGCGTTAGCATTCCGCTGTCGGCCCACACGCGAAACTGTGGCACAAAGTCCAGGGCGTTAACGGTCAGACGTGCGCCCGCGTCGAGCAACAGACGGGCTTTACGCTCAGCCACATCACCACCGCCGACTAATAGACAGTCGCGGGCGCGCAGTTGGCAGAAAATGGGTAAGTGATCCACGACGTTACCTCGCAGCATTCATGGAGGGGGGTAAGAATTGACGTCAGGATAACAGCAGGGATCGTTCAGAACATACGATTTTTCCTGCCGTTACCCATAAGGAGTCATAAGCCTTTCATATTGAAAAGGCTGGGGGTTAAGCCTTGAGCTGCACCTTGCCGTCCTTCACGCGGGCGTCGTAGTGCTTCACTGAGTGGCTTTCGTCTTCCATGCACAGGCCGTCGCTGAGACGGAAACGCTGTTTTTTCAGCGGGCTGGCGACCCACAGTTCGCCGTTATGTTCAGCGATCAGGCCACGGGACAGCACGCTGGAACCGAAGAACGGGTCAATGTTGCTGATAGCAAAAACCTGCTCGTCGTGATGCGGGCGGAAAATCGCGACCTGTTGCTGGCCGAGCAGCGCACAGACGCCAGTAGCAGGCAGGATGGCGTCGATGTTGCAGATATCTATCCACTGGCTCATACGTTTTCCTCCACCAGAGTTACCGGGATACGTTCGTACGGCGTAGCCGGACGATGCTGTTCACGTTCAGGGACAACCTGCACGTTCGGGTCGCGCTGGGCGCTGTTGACGAAGTGCTGGAAACGACCCTGAGCGGCTGGGTTATTCACGGTTTCAGTCCATTCACAGGCAAAGGCTTCGCGCAGACGGTTCAGCTCTTCTTCCAGATGATCGTTCAGGCCGAGTTTATCGTTGATGATCACCGCTTTCAGGTAGTCGATGCCGCCTTCGAGGTTATCGAGCCACGGCGCGGTACGCGTCAGTTTGTCGGCAGTACGGATGTAGAACATCATGAAGCGGTCGAGGTATTTGATCAGCGTCTCTTTGTCGAGATCGGCGGCCAGCAGATCCGCGTGGCGCGGTTTCATGCCGCCGTTGCCACAGACGTACAGGTTCCAGCCTTTTTCGGTGGCGATGATGCCCACGTCTTTGCCCTGTGCTTCCGCACATTCACGGGTACAACCGGAAACGCCGAACTTCATTTTGTGCGGGGTACGAATGCCTTTGTAGCGGTTTTCCAGCTCAACGCCGAAGCCCACGCTGTCACCCACGCCGTAACGACACCAGGTGCTGCCGACACAGGTTTTCGCCATACGCAGCGCTTTTGCATACGCGTGACCGGTTTCGAAACCTGCATCAATCAGCTGACGCCAGATTTCCGGCAGATCGTCTTTTTGCGCGCCGAACAGGCCGATACGCTGAGAACCGGTGATTTTGGTGTAAAGATTAAATTCCTGGGCGATACGACCCACGGCCATCAGCCCGTCTGGCGTGATTTCGCCACCGGCAGAACGTGGGATCACCGAGTAGGTGCCGTCTTTCTGGATGTTGGCGAGGAAGTTATCGTTGGTGTCCTGTAGTGGCGTGTGTTCTGGTTTGAGGATGTACTCATTCCAGCAAGAGGCCAGCAGAGAACCGATAGTTGGTTTACAGACTTCGCAGCCGTAGCCTTTGCCGTATTTTTTCAGCAGTTCGCCGAAGGATTTAATGCCTTCCACGCGGATCAGGTGGTACAGCTCCTGGCGCGAAAACGCGAAGTGTTCGCACAGGTTGTTGTTCACTTCGATGCCCTGTTTCGCCAGTTCGGCGTTCAGCACCTGCGTCACCAGCGGAATACAGCCACCGCAGCCGGTGCCGGCTTTGGTTTCGGCTTTCAGTGCCGCAACAGTATGACAGCCCTTGTTGATGGCGCTGATCAGATTGCCTTTGGTGACGTCGAAGCAGGAGCAGATTTGCGCGCTATCAGGCAGTTTGTCTACGCCGATAGCCGGTTTGCCGCCCGCAGCGTGCGCAGGCAGGATCAACGCATCCGGGTTTTCCGGCAGTTCAATGGCGTTCAGCACCAACTGTTGCAGGTTGCCGAAGTCGCTGGTATCGCCAACCAACACCGCGCCGAGCAGAATTTTATTGTCAGGGCTGACGATCAGGCGTTTGTAGACTTCTTTGCTCTCGTCGAGATAGACGTAGCTGCGTGCGCCCGGAGTGCGACCGTGTGCGTCCCCAATACCGCCGACGTCTACGCCGAGCAGTTTCAGTTTAGCACTGAGATCTGCGCCTTCGAATGCATTGGCTTTACCGAGGATATGATCGACCGCCACCTGCGCCATTTTGTAGCCAGGTGCCACCAGACCGTACACGCGGTTGTTCCAGCTAGCACATTCACCGATAGCGTAGATATCCGGGTCAGAGGTCTGACAGGTATCGTTCACCATGATCCCGCCGCGCTGACCGGTTGCCAGGCCGCATTGGGTCGCCAGTTTGTCGCGTGGACGGATACCGGTGGAGAAGACCACGAAGTCGATTTCCAGCTCGCTGCCATCGGCAAAGCGCATGGTTTTACGGCCTTCGGTGCCTTCCTGAACGATCTCTTTGGTATTTTTATTGGTATGAACGCGCACGCCCATACTTTCGATTTTGCGCTTCAGCTGGTCGCCGCCCATTGGGTCGAGCTGTTCTGCCATCAGCATTGGGGCAAATTCGATAACGTGTGTTTCGACACCGAGGTTTTTCAGCGCGCCCGCCGCTTCCAGGCCGAGCAGACCGCCGCCGACTACTACGCCACGTTTGCTGCGACGTGCGCAGGCTTCAATGGCGTTCAGGTCTTCGATGGTACGGTAAACAAAGCAATCCTGTGTTTCAGAGCCTTTGATCGGCGGGATCCACGGATAAGAACCGGTCGCCATAATCAGTTTGTCGTAAAATACAGAACGACCCGCACTTGAGTGAATCACCTTTTCCTGACGGTTAATGGTGATAGCGCGCTCGCCAATCAGAACTTTTACGCCATGCTTTTCATAAAACCCTTCACGCACCAGCGAAAGTTCTTCCGCCGTGTGATGAGAGAAGTAAGATGAAAGATGGACGCGGTCATAGGCGATGCGGGGTTCTTCACAGAAGACGGTAATTTCAAACTGGTCTGCAGGCGCTTTATCGAGAATATCCTCAATAAAGCGGTGGCCGACCATGCCGTTACCGATAATAGCGAGTCTGACTTTGCTCATTTTTGCCTCGATTTCTTTTCTATTACCGCCTACCTTAACGATTCAGCACCGCTACTTATTGATGTGAATCAAATACGACCTAACCTACCCCTTAATGAGTAGTTGCTTGATTTGTCAGGATTTTTCTAAGTATCGGAAATGCCAGACTTTTCTGGTGTGATTAAATAATGTACAAAAAGTGCGGGTTTTAACCTAAAAATGAATTAGGGCGTCAACACGCCGATTCCGGGAGAGTAAAAGATGGGTGCGACACCGTTATGGTTAATCGAAAACGTGCGCCTGCCAGGGCGTGAAGGATTGTGGCAGTTAGGGATCGAAAATGGACGATTTCAGTCGATAGCGCCTATGGGCGAAGCGCGGCATGAAAGTTTAGAAGTGCTGAACGCTCGTGGCGGTCTTGCTATACCCCCTTTTATTGAACCTCACATTCATTTGGATACCACTCAGACGGCAGGTGAACCGAACTGGAATCAGTCCGGCACACTGTTTGAAGGGATTGAGCGCTGGGCCGAACGCAAAGCGATGCTCACTCATGAGGATGTTAAAGCGCGGGCGTGGAAAACGCTGAAGTGGCAGATTGCCAACGGCATCCAGTTTGTACGCACCCATGTGGATGTTTCCGACCCGACGCTGACTGCGCTGAAAGCGATGCTCGAGGTGAAACAGGAAGTCGCGCCGTGGATTGATTTACAGATTGTCGCGTTTCCACAGGAAGGCATCCTTTCGTATCCCGATGGCGCGGCGCTGCTGGAAAAGGCGCTTGAGCTTGGTGCAGATGTCGTGGGCGCTATCCCGCATTTCGAATTTACCCGTGAATATGGCGTAGAGTCGCTGCACATCGCTTTCGCACTGGCGAAGAAATATGACCGCCCGCTGGATATCCACTGCGATGAAATCGACGACGAGCAGTCACGCTTCGTCGAAACCGTAGCGGCGCTGGCGTTGAAAGAAGGGATTGGCCCGCGCGTGACCGCCAGCCATACCACGGCGATGCACTCTTATAACGGCGCGTACACATCACGACTATTTCGCCTGCTGAAGTTGTCGGGCATTAACTTCGTGGCGAACCCGCTAGTGAATATTCACTTACAAGGGCGGTTTGATGACTACCCGAAACGCCGGGGCATTACGCGGGTAAAAGAGTTGCTCGGCGCGGGCATCAACGTCTGTTTTGGTCATGATGACGTGTTTGACCCGTGGTATCCGCTGGGTACGGGCAATATGCTCCAGGTGCTGCACATGGGCCTGCATGTGTGTCAAATGATGGGCTATCAGCAAATTAACGATGGACTGAACCTGATTACGCATAACAGCGCGCGCACGTTTGGCCTGACGGATTACGGTATCGAAGTGGGGAATGCGGCGAACCTGATTATTCTGCCTGCGGAAAATGGTTTTGAAGCGGTGCGTTGTCAGGTGCCGGTACGTTGGTCAATTCGCCAGGGGCGAGTGGTTGCGACGACACAACTGGCGCAAACCTGGGTGCAGATGGATAACGGCGGGGAAGAGCTGTTCTTTACGAGAAACAGCCCCTTTGGCGAGCGCAAAGGGGCGTAGCGTCTTAACTTAGTGGTTCGCTGCCGCGCTATTCTGGCGGTGGCGGCTCACAAAGCCGAGCACGATGCACATCACGAACACCACGGCGTACAGGCCATTCGCGGTGTGCAACGCAGCCAGCGGACCGCTGTGGGCCACAATCGGGCCGGTGACCACGAAGGTCAACATGGTGCCGATGGTGCCGCAGGTCAGCACGAAGTTCACCAGTTTCGGCGAAGCGACTTTGGTCTGCAAAGATCCGAGGGTGATGATCGAGGTATAAATGGCGCTGGAGAAGAAGCCCAGGGTCATAATGAACCACGGCATATGCTCCGGCGACCCGTTGATGAACAGATACATCATCACGGTCGCGAGGCCCGCGAGTGCGGTCAGAATGCGCTGCAAATCGAAGAAGCGCAGAATGAAGCTAAACGCCCACATGCCCAGCATGTAAGACATCCAGAAATCACTCACCAGTTGTCCTGCATCGCCCAGGCTCATGCCCAGACCTTTAGCGTATTCCGGCACCCAGGAAATAAAGCCCAACTGCCCGAGGATATAACAGAGCGCAGCAATAGACAGGAACAGCACGCCGATGCCCCATTTCTCTTTTGCCACTGGCTGCGAGTTTGGCTCGGCTTTTTTGCCCAATACCGGGAAGTCGCAGCCGAAAGTCAGCGCGAAAATCGCAACATACACCAGCCCGATGCACGCATACACCCAATACCACTCGATGCTGCGCGCCAGCAAATAAGCCGCGACCATCGGGAAAATCATCCCTGCCATGCTAAAGAAGGAGTCGGTAAACAGCAGACGTGCGCCGCGTTGACGGCCTTCATACAGGTGAGTGATGAGGAACGTCCCGATGGACATGGTGATGCCACTCACCAGCCCGAGTACAAACATCGAAGCTGAAAATAGGGCGAGGCTATGAGTGGTCATCAGCCCGGCAATGGCAATGAGCATCAGGATGAAACCGAAGCGCAGCTGCGTTTTCAGCGGCACGATTTCCATCAGCCAGGCATTCAGGAAAATGGAGATCAAAATACCGGCGTTGAGGAAGGTGAAGGTGTTACTCATGCTGGAAACTGGCAGATGGAAATAATCTGCGATATTTCCCATCACCATCCCGGTGACGATCACCAACGCGCCGGTAAGGGCGTAGGAGAAGAAGCTGATCCATGTGAGCTTGATGCGATTGCTGTTAGTCATGACTGGCCTGTGAATAGAACGGTAAAACGCATTGACACTGCGTGAGGAGGGCAGATTTTATGCATTATAGTGACCCAGGCAAAGGTTTATTCTGAAAGTTATGAAATTAATCCGAGTGTCATGCGATGACGGTCACGTTGTGTTGATGAGATAATTCAAAATCTCCAGGTTACAATTGTTTCTATTTCGTAAACTTAAGTAAAAGGCTGGTCTGAGAGTCGAGAGCCTTTTAGAATCAAGCGATTCGCAGGCTCTCTCATTCCCGTTTAAGGAATTCACATGCTCAAATCTACTCTGGCTGCCGTGGCGGCTGTATTTGCAATTTCGGCGATCTCTCCGGCTGTTATGGCTGCGAAAGCAGATCCGCACGTGCTGCTGACCACTTCTGCCGGTAACATTGAGCTGGAGCTGAACAGCCAGAAAGCCCCGATTTCCGTTGAGAACTTCGTAAGTTATGTGAACAGTGGTTTCTATAACAACACCACTTTCCATCGCGTGATCCCGGGCTTTATGATTCAGGGCGGTGGCTTCACTGAGCAAATGCAACAGAAGCAGCCGAATCCTCCGATTAAAAACGAAGGCGACAATGGCCTGCGTAATACCCGTGGCACCGTCTCTATGGCGCGTACCGCCGATAAAGACAGCGCAACAAGCCAGTTCTTTATCAACGTTGCAGACAACGCATTCCTCGACCACGGTCAACGTGATTTTGGCTATGCGGTATTTGGTAAAGTTGTGAAAGGCATGGATGTCGTGGATAAAATTTCTCAGGTCGCTTCTCATGACGTGGGTCCATACCAGAATGTGCCAACAAAACCGGTAGTTATCCTCTCTGCGAAAGTCCTGCCGTAATCCTTCCTGACACGGGCCGCCGGGTCCGTGTTGTGCTGGCCTCTCTGCGTAACCTGAAATTGCTGCTTATACTTGTGGCAAAAGGGGAACCGTCAGGGAGGTCCAGATGAAAAAGCTCACCGACAAACAAAAATCCCGCCTCTGGGAGAAAACACGCAATGCTAATTTTCAGGCCAGCCGCCGTTTAGAAGGTGTCGATACGCCATTGGTCACGCTGAGCAGCGCCGAAGCTTTAATCCGTGTTGAAGAACTCAGGAGGCACTATGAGCGATAAAATCGGCGACGATCGCGACCCCTATCTCTACCCTGGCCTGAATGTGATGCGTAATCGTCTGGACATTCACGAAGCCCATCGGCTGGAACAGGCGGCGTATGAGTTGACTTCGTTACGCGCCGCGACGCTGGCTCTCGGCCCTAAGGTTCGCGGGTTGCCGTATCTCTGTGCCATTCACCACGAGTTGTACCAGGATGTTTTCGATTGGGCGGGCAAATACCGTGAGATCGATATTTACCAGGGCGACACGCCATTTTGCCACTTTGCCTGGATTGAGAAAGAGGGCAATGCGCTGATGCGTGATCTTGAAGAAGAGGCCTGGCTGGCTGGATTAGCGCGTGACGAGTTTATCCCTCGCCTGGCACACTACTATTGTGAAATCAACGTGCTGCACCCTTTCCGGTTGGGAAATGGGCTGGCGCAGCGGATTTTCTTTGAACAGTTAGCCATTCACGCCGGGTATGTATTGCACTGGGATGACATCACGCCTGAAAAATGGAGTGCGGCGAATCAGAGTGGGGCGATGGGGGAATTGCAGCCATTGATTACGCTGTTCACTAAAGTGGTGAGCGAAGCGCAGGAAACTGAGTAGAATAGCGCGGTTTGCTGTCACCGGAGCCGCTATGATCCTGCTTATTGATAACTACGATTCGTTTACCTGGAACCTCTACCAGTATTTTTGTGAACTGGGCGCAGAGGTGCTGGTCAGGCGAAACGATGACATCACGCTGGATGACATCGCCCGGCTGTCTCCTGCCAAAATCGTTATTTCACCCGGCCCTTGCACGCCGGATGAGTCTGGCGTTTCGCTCGACGTGATTCGCCATTACGCGGGGAAAACGCCCATTCTTGGCGTCTGCCTTGGGCATCAGGCGATTGCCCAGGTATTTGGCGCAACTATTGTTCGAGCCGCCAAAGTGATGCACGGGAAAACGTCACCAATAACGCATACCGGTAAAGGCGTTTTTACCGGGCTGAATAACCCGCTGACCGTGACCCGCTATCATTCTTTGGTGATTGACCCACCCACTTTACCCGTTGAGTTCGAGATAACCGCGCAAAGTGAAAGCGGTGAAATCATGGGGGTTCGTCACCGTGAGTGGGATCTGGAAGGGGTGCAGTTCCACCCGGAAAGCATCCTCAGCGAGCAGGGCCATCAACTGCTCGAAAACTTTCTGAAACGATAATTCGCCTTGCTATGATGTGATTTATTATGCATATTTCGTGATTATATTTTCATAATCATTGCTGCGTAAGAGGATTGTCATGGCGACTGAACAAGCTGCAATTACCCGTGCCACATTTGATGAAGTAATCCTGCCTATTTATGCTCCCGCTGAGTTTATTCCCGTGAAGGGCAAAGGCAGCCGCGTGTGGGATCAGCAGGGCAAAGAGTATGTTGATTTTGCCGGGGGAATTGCAGTCACTGCGCTGGGGCATTGTCATCCAGCGCTGGTGGAAGCGCTGAAAACGCAGGGCGAAACTCTGTGGCACACCAGCAACGTGTTTACTAACGAACCAGCGTTACGCCTGGGCCGTAAACTGGTCGCCTCAACCTTTGCCGAGCGCGTGGTGTTTATGAACTCCGGCACTGAAGCGAACGAAACCGCATTTAAACTGGCTCGTTACTACGCTTCTACTCGCCACAGCCCGTACAAAACCAATATCATTGCCTTCCACAATGCGTTCCATGGACGTTCGCTGTTCACCGTTTCTGTCGGCGGTCAGCCAAAGTATTCCGACGGCTTTGGGCCAAAACCTGCCGATATTATTCATGTGCCTTTCAACGATCTACATGCGGTAAAAGCGGTGATGGATGACCATACCTGCGCGGTTGTTGTCGAGCCGATCCAGGGTGAGGGCGGTGTGACAGCGGCGACACCGGAGTTCCTCAAAGGATTACGCGAACTGTGCGATGAACACCAGGCGCTGCTGGTGTTTGATGAAGTGCAATGCGGAATGGGTCGTACCGGTTCGCTGTTTGCTTATCAGCATTACGGTGTGACGCCGGATATTCTGACCAGCGCCAAAGCACTTGGCGGCGGTTTCCCGGTGAGCGCTATGTTGACGACCGAAGAGATTGCCAGCGCATTCCACGTCGGGTCACACGGTTCCACCTACGGCGGCAATCCTTTAGCCTGTGCCGTGGCTGGCGCAGCATTCGATATCATCAACACGCCGGGAGTTTTAAACGGTGTGAACGCTAAACGCGAGCTGTTTGTGAAACACCTACAGCAGATTGATGCTGAACTGGACGTGTTTAGTGATGTGCGCGGCATGGGCTTGCTGATTGGTGCGGAACTGAAACCGCAGTACAAAGGCCGCGCGCGTGATTTCCTGCATGCGGCGGCACAAGAAGGTGTGATGGTGCTGAATGCCGGGCCAGACGTCATGCGCTTCGCGCCATCGCTGGTGGTGGAAAATGCTGATATCGACGAAGGGATGACGCGTTTTGCTACGGCGGTGAAGAAGATCGTTGGCTAATTATTTGCCCGGCGGTGTACACGCTTGCCTGACATACAACAGTCAGTTCTACGCCTTACGTTTCAACCAAATCCCATGATGCGGCCGCTGACGCCATGCCACCGACGAAATGGTGTGCATGGTATTTAGATGGCCCAGGATGCGCTGTAAATGTTGTTCCATGGTGCTTAACGGCCCGTGGGACAGCGTTTCCGGCGACTCCATAATATTCGCGTCTCCGCTGCTTCCCGCTTCGTCATACTCCAGCCGCTGCTGGCAGCGCTGCAAGGCGATTTCGCAAGACTGCAAATAACGCTGCGCCAACTCTTCCGTCAGCATATTGTGCTCGCGTGCCAGCGTGGTCATGGCGTTGATGTGCTCGACGATAAACTGGCTATGCGTCACCCACAATTTCATGTCGGCCAGATAATGCGAGTTAAACCCTGGCTCCTGCATCGCCTGATTGAGCGAGTTGAACAGCGCGTTGTGAGCCTGGTTGACCCGCATTCGCTGATAGGCCAGCGTCGGGGCTTGCGGATCGTTGCTGAGGATCAGTCGCAGTGCGTCCTGGTCTGCTTCGAGCGCCTGTTGTGCATTCTTGCGCAGCAATCCGCTTTGCCACTGTGGCCATAGCCAGACCATGCCGCCGAACGCAATCAGGCAACCAATCACCGTATCGAGAAAGCGCACCAGAATAAACTGCTCGCCGTTCAGCGTCAGTAACTGGATGGTGTACACCGCGGTGACGGTAAAACCCACCGTCGCCCAGCCGTAGCTTTTGCGAATAATCAGATAGCTCGCCAGCGTAATGCCCAACATTGATACGAGGGTGTAACCTTCTGGCACATGGAAATGCAGAGCGCCCGCCGCAATCACCAACCCGGCAAGCGTTCCCGCGGCACGGTGGAAAATCCTCACGCGCGTCGCGCCGTAGCCATTTTGCGTAACCAGCAGAACGGTCATCAGGATCCAATAGGGCTTCGGCAGATGCAGCGCTGAGCCCATCAGGCTGGCGATGCTTAACATCACGCTAATCCTCGCGGCGTTACGCAACGCGGGCGATTTTAACGACAGATAACTTTTCAGCGCGGCAAACACCGGCAAGCGACGCTCGTTATCAGCCATCAAATTGCGCGGATAGAGCGGACGCTGCAGCCGCAACACGCGGGCGATACGGCCGAAATGCCAGGCGCAGAACTGACCGACAGGATTGTCAGGGTGCTGGTGGGCGATTTTCTCCAGCGCACCGATCTGTTTATCCATATTGAAACGCTGCGGAAAACGGTGGTAGAGAATGTCATCGGCCATCACTCGCAACCGCGCAGCAATGGTTTGGGCGTTCCAACGGATCACCGCTTCGGCGTGACTGCGTTCAACCAGCTTCTGCACTTCTGCAGGCTGGTGCAGGCTGACGGAGATATGCTCCTGTAGGTCGAGGGCAATCTGGAAGGCGCGCAGCAGGCGTTTGTATTCGTGATTTTTGTTGGCCGCCAGCATATGCATTTGCTGGTAGCAAAGGGTAATCAGATCAACGGCTTTCTGCTGGCGAGTCAGCAGAGGCGGCAGTGCTTTTTCAGGATCGGTGTGCTGAGTGAGCAGGCTGTATTTGGCCTCGCAGTAATCGGCCAATTGGCGATAGAGCAGACTTAGCGATTCGCGCAGCGGCTGTTCGCGCCACATCCAGAACCAAAACCAGTTGAACAGACCGTACCACAGCGTGCCGAGAGCATAGATAAGCAACGGTTGCCAAATTGGCATATTGCCCGCAAGGCTGAGCGTGAAGATGGAGGCAATCAGCGACGCAGGCAGCAAACGCGCATGCAGGTTGCTTATTTCGGCAGTGACGCCAAGCAGCAGCGCCAGCCCGGTCAGAATCAGCGGTAACGGCACGGTGTGCGCCAGCAATAGCTGAACCGTCAGGCTACAGCCCGCAAACAGCGAGCCGCCAATAATCAGGCGTTTGAAGAAACGTTTGTGCGGCGTATCCAGACCCGCAATGTTGCAGCAGGCGGGAACCAGCGAGAACAGTAAACCGTATTTGAGATAGCCCAAAACCAGGCCGACAGCCACGGGTAAACAGAGCACCAGGGTTTGCCGCAGTGCATAGTTAATTTCCGGGTGATAAATCAGCCTGCGCCACATAAGGAAGGAGAGACAAAAACGGCGTTACACAACATCCTTCAGGCTGCCTCTGCGTTGGCTGCCTTCTATCACCCCAGTCACTTACTTGAGTAAGCTCTTGGGGATTCTCTCAGTTGCCGTCTTGATGCAACCTGAATGATGATGTGTATTTTTGACGGAGCAATACGCCGCTTAGCTGGCTTAGCGAGTACCGTAAACCACGATAGTTTTACCGTGGGCGGAGATCAGATTCTGATCTTCCAGCATTTTCAGAATACGGCCAACGGTTTCACGGGAGCAGCCCACGATCTGACCGATTTCCTGACGGGTAATTTTGATCTGCATGCCGTCCGGGTGAGTCATCGCATCAGGCTGTTTCGCCAGGCTCAGCAGCGTTTGCGCGATACGACCCGTCACGTCGAGGAACGCGAGGTTGCCCACTTTTTCAGAGGTCACCTGCAAACGACGAGCCATCTGCGAAGAGAGGCGCATCAGAATATCTGGATTAACCTGAATTAGCTGACGGAATTTTTTGTAGGAGATTTCGGCCACTTCACAAGCGGTTTTCGCCCGAACCCAGGCACTACGCTCCTGACCTTCTTCAAACAGGCCAAGCTCACCGATAAAATCGCCCTGGTTGAGGTAAGAGAGGATCATCTCTTTACCTTCTTCATCCTTGATGAGTACTGCCACAGAGCCTTTCACGATGTAGTACAGCGTTTCTGCTTTTTCACCCTGGTGAATCAGCGTGCTCTTCGATGGGTACTTATGAATGTGGCAATGAGACAAGAACCATTCAAGGGTAGGGTCTGTTTGCGGTTTGCCAAGCACCATGCGCGGTTATCCTCTGTTATAAGCTGTCTCCAGTGGCAGAAACGACACTGCCGCTGGTTTTACAATCGTATCCTTCCCTGTACCTGGGAAGTCGGCTGTCGGGTTTTACTGCAGCCTGTTAGTGTGATGTCCTCTGCATACATGCATTACTTCAATGTATTACTGTGTATGGCATGTGTAATACAGTTGCATCCCGTCTGTTTTAGCATAGCTTTTGCTGCGTGTCTCCTGGTGTCTCGCTTCAGCATGACGCGCGTCTCCTTCCGTTGCGAGAATTGTTATGTGCGCGTAATCTGTGAGGAAAATTGCAACTCTGGAGTTAACAATTATGCAAGCGCGTGTGAAATGGATTGAGGGTTTAACCTTCCTGGGCGAGTCCGCTTCTGGCCACCAAATTCTGATGGACGGCAACTCGGGCGACAAAGCGCCAAGTCCGATGGAAATCGTGTTGATGGCGGCGGGCGGTTGCAGCGCGATTGATGTCGTGTCCATTCTGCAAAAAGGCCGTCATGATGTGACGGATTGCGAAGTGAAGCTGACGTCAGAACGTCGTGAAGAAGCGCCGCGTATGTTTACTCACATCAATTTGCACTTCATCGTCACTGGCAAAGAGCTGAAAGAGGCGGCGGTATCGCGTGCGGTTGATCTGTCTGCAGAGAAATACTGCTCGGTGGCACTGATGCTGGAGAAAGCCGCGAAAATCACCCACTCGTTTGAGGTGGTCGAAGCGTAAAGCTGGTTGCCCGGTGGCGCGAGGCTTACCGGGCCTGAGTGGTTTTGTCGGCCCATGCAGGCGCAGCGCCGCACGATGACGATCAGATAGCCCTGCCTTCCATTAACCGCTCAACCAGCGGCGACATAATCAGTTCCATCGCCAGCCCCATTTTGCCGCCCGGCACGACCAATGTGTTCATATGAGAGATGAACGAGCCTTGCAGCATCGCCAGCAGCCAGGGGAAATCAATGTCGCCCAGATTCTGGAAATGGATAACGACGAAGCTTTCATCGAGTGAAGGAATGCCTTTTGCCGCGAACGGGTTGGAGGTATCGACGGTTGGGACGCGCTGGAAATTAATGTGCGTGCGTGAGAACTGCGGGGTGATGTAGTTGATGTAGTCTTCCATCGATCGCACCACGGAATCCATCACCGCTTCACGGGAATGCCCGCGCTCGCTAGTGTCGCGCGTCAGCTTCTGGATCCATTCGAGGTTCACAATCGGCACTACGCCGACCAGCAAGTCAACGTGTGTCGCAACATCGTGCTGTGGGGTAACCACGCCACCGTGCAAGCCTTCATAAAACAGCACATCGGTCGGTTCTGGCAGCGGTTGCCATGGCGTAAATGTCCCCGGCACCTGATTCCACGGCACGGCTTCATCGTAAGTGTGTAAGTACTTACGTGACTGACCTTTGCCGGTCTGACCGTAGGTCATAAACGTTTGTTCGAGCAGGCCGAAATCGTTGGCATCTGGGCCAAAGTAGCTGATGTGGCGGCCCATATCGCGCGCTTTGCGAATGGCCATATCCATTTCTGGGCGGGTGTAGCGGTGAAAGCTATCGCCTTCTACTTCCGCCGCATTGAGATTAAGTTGAGCAAAGATTTTACGAAATGCGAGGCTGGTGGTGGTGGTTCCCGCGCCGCTAGAACCCGTTACGGCGATCACCGGATGTTTGGCAGACATAGCTAACAACTCCCTGCATAAGCAATGGTTTGAGTATAGTCAGCCGTGGAATTGGTTACGGGGCATGATGTTGACCGTCTCGTGCAGTTCGGACCACACCAGAACAACATCCCCGCTCTTCAATTGTTGTTTTACATCGGCGACTTTATCTTCAAGCGAACGTTCATGTTCACCATAATCGGTGCCTTCGCGCAACACAAAGCTTTCAATCAGACTCTCCAGCGTTTCGGGAGCCAGATCTTGCCAGGGGATGATCATGCGAGTGTTCCTAGCCAACGAGTCAGCCAATTGGGGATGCGTTTTTCCAGCCACATTTCAGGATGGCGCAGTGTGCCGCCGACAAAGCCGACGTGGCCGCCGTGTTCTGTCAGCTGATACTGAATATTCGCGGGCAGCTCTTCCTGCGCGGGAATCGAATGATGATCCATAAACGGGTCATCTTTGGCATGAATAATCAGCGTCGGTTTGGTTATCTGGCTCAACACCGGCATTGCGCTGCACTGGCGATAGTAGTCAATGGCATCGGCAAAGCCGTGGATTTTTGAGGTGATAAGATCGTCAAACTCACGAATACGACGCACGCTTTTCAGCCGCTTTAAATCCACCGGCAGGGTGCCCGGATAGGCTTTCAGTTTGCGTGACGCATTAGCTTTCAGCAGATTCAGAAGATAGCGCTGATAAACGCGAGAGAAGCCTTTATCCATATGGTAACTGCAGGCTTCCAGCATGAACGGCGCAGAAACGATAACAGCGGCGTCGAGCGGCGTGTTGTCGCCTTCTTTCGCCAGCAGGCAGCCGAGCATGTTCCCGCCGAGCGAATAACCGACGGCAGCCGTCGGCACTTCACCAAACTCACGGCGTAGCCAGGAGAGGAACCAGGTGCCGTCTTCGGTTTCAGCGGAATGGTAAATGCGTTGGTTACGATTAGGTTCGCCGCTACAGCCGCGAAAATGCATCACCACCCCAAGCCAGCCTCGCTGTTGCGCCGCGTGGATAAGGCCATGCGCATAGGGGCTGTACAGACTCCCTTCCAGACCGTGAAACACCACCAGCCGGGGCTTGTGCCGGGCCTGATCAGGATCTTCACTCCAGGCCAGATCGACAAAATCCCCATCAGGAAGTTCGAGACGCTGCCAGTGCGGGGTGAACAGCACTTTTCGACGAATGAGGCGCGGCAGCATGGTCTGCAAATGGCAGTTGCGCACGCCTTTCATCGGCACAAACGTGTCGTTATCTTCTGGTGGTACTTCAATGTCTACTGGGGTTACCTGGGCCATTCGCTACGCTGCTATCGTGAAAAACCTGTCTACTATACCGCCATGACGGTTTCGTGTTTATGAAAATGAGCCGTTGTGCTTGTTTGTTGAACTTACTCATTCTTCCTGCAGCATGGTTTCCAGCTGCTCGTGCGCATCCAGCCATGCCATTTCACACTCTTCCAGTCCGGATTTTGCCGTGGCCTGCTGTTGCAGACACTCAGTAAGTTCTGCTTTGCGTGATTGATCGTATAGACCGCTGTCGCCGAGTTTTTCCTCTGCTGCTGTCAGTTTTGCGTTGAGCTTCTCCATCTCTTTTTCCAGACGGGTGATCTCTTTGCGCAATGGTTGTGTCAGCGTGCGCAGTTCGGCTTCACGACGTTTCTGATCTTTACGTGACTGAGCGCTGTTGGCATTGTCTTTTGGTGTGTCATCGGCCTGATTTTCCTGCCGCTGAACATCCGTCAGCCATTGCTGATAATCTTCCAGATCGCCGTCGAAAGGCTCCACTTTTGCGTCGTGAACCAGATACAAATCGTCGGTTGTGGAACGAATCAGGTGACGGTCGTGCGAGACCACAACCAGCGCGCCTTCGAATTCGATCAGCGCTTCGGTCAGCGCCTGACGCATATCGAGATCAAGGTGGTTAGTCGGTTCATCGAGCAGCAACAGGTTAGGGCGCTGCCAGACGATCAACGCCAGCACCAGACGGGCTTTTTCACCGCCGGAGAAACGACGGGTCTCTTCGCTGACTTTATCGCCCTGGAAGCCGAAGCCGCCGAGATAATCGCGCAGCTGTTGTTCCAGTACCTGCGGCGCGAGGCGTGCCAGGTGTTGCAACGGGGATTCGTCTGCGCGTAAAAATTCCAGTTGATGCTGCGCGAAGTAGCCAAGCTTAATGCCTTTCGCCAGCCCAATTTCGCCGCTCTGTGCAGAAAGTTCGCCCGCCAGCAGTTTAATCAGCGTGGACTTACCGGCGCCATTACGGCCCAGCAAACCAATGCGTGAACCGGGAACAAGGTTGAGCTTAATCGAATCGAGAATTGTGCGATCGCCGTAACCCGCGCTCACTTTTTCCATTTTCAACAGCGGATTTGGCAGGCTTTCCGGTTGACGGAAGCTGAAATGGAACGGGTTGTCGACGAGCGCCGGAGCGATCAGTTCCATACGTTCCAGCATTTTCACGCGGCTCTGTGCCTGCTTGGCTTTTGACGCTTTAGCTTTAAAGCGGTCAATAAAGCTCTGCAAATGCGCGACTTTTTCCTGCTGGCTTTCATACATCGACTGCTGCTGAGACAGGCGGGTGGCGCGCTGGATCTCAAACGAGGAGTAGTTGCCAGTGTACTCAAACATCGCCTGTTGCTCGATATGAATAATTTTGCCGACGACCGGATCAAGGAAATCGCGGTCATGGGAAATCAGGATTAACGTGCCCTGATAGCTTTTCAGCCATTTTTCCAGCCAGATAACCGCGTCGAGATCGAGGTGGTTCGTCGGTTCATCGAGCAGAAGCAGATCGGAGCGGCAAATCAGGGCTTGTGCCAGGTTCAGACGCATCCGCCAACCGCCCGAGAAATCGCTGGTCGGGCGCTCAAGCTGTTCGTTACTGAAGCCCAAACCGTGCAGAAGACTGGAAGCGCGGGCACGGATAGTCCACGCGTCGATGGCATCGAGTTTACCGTGCACGGTGGCAATGGCGTGACCATCATCGCGCTCGTTAGCCGCATTGAGTTCGGCTTCGAGCTGGCGGTATTCACGGTCGCCATCAATAACATAGTCGAGAGCGGGCGTAGGGAGCGCAGGCGTTTCCTGATTCACCCATGCTAACTGCCAGTTTCCAGGATAAGTGAAACTGCCGCCATCGGCGCTTATCTCGTTCTTGAGTAGCGACAGCAGCGTGGATTTGCCGCAGCCGTTTTTTCCCACCAGACCGACTTTTTGCCCAGGGTTAATAGTGGCTGTGGCGTTATCCAGCAGGACACGCACGCCGCGACGAATTTGTAACGAGGAGAAAACAATCATAAGGCGCCGTATGTTCAGACTATGTTAAATTGTCATTATGATAATGTAGTGTGGTGAACCCAACGCTACACCGGGCGGCAATGGTAGCCCAAAACAACAACGATAGACAAAAGCATTCAGGTGCATCCAGAAACTCTGGGGGTGCGAACGAGCCTGTTTGTCCATATACCGGGAGGGGAATGATGTCAGAGACAGCAAAAGTTTTGCTGCTGTATGCCCATCCGGAATCTCAGGACTCGGTGGCCAATCGGGTTTTGCTTAAGCCGGCTCAACAGCTTGAAAACGTGACTGTGCATGATCTTTACGCGCACTATCCTGATTTTTTTATCGACATTCCGCGCGAGCAAAAACTGCTCCAGGAACATGACGTCATTGTGTTCCAGCATCCGCTTTATACCTACAGCTGTCCGGCTCTGTTAAAAGAGTGGCTCGATCGCGTGTTAAGTCGTGGTTTTGCCAGCGGCCCTGGAGGGAATCAACTGGCGGGAAAGTACTGGCGTAGCGTGATAACCACCGGAGAGCCGGAAAGTGCTTATCGCCATGACTCCCTGAATCGCTATTCGATGAATGATGTTCTGCGCCCCTTCGAGCTGACGGCAGCGATGTGCCGTATGCACTGGATGAATCCGATTATTGTTTACTGGGCGCGTCGTCAACCGGCGGATGAACTGGCAAGCCATGCCAGAGCTTACGGCGACTGGCTGGCCAATCCAGTCGCACCGGGAGGTCGCTAATGGAAGGATCGGATTTGCTGTTAGCCGGCGTGCTTTTCTTATTTGCGGCGGTGGCGGCTGTGCCGCTGGCCGCGCGTTTGGGCATTGGCCCGGTGCTGGGTTACCTATTGGCGGGCATTGCTATCGGCCCGTGGGGATTAGGTTTCATCAGCGATGTCGATGAAATTCTGCATTTCTCAGAGCTTGGCGTGGTGTTCCTGATGTTCATCATTGGGCTGGAACTGAACCCAGCCAAACTCTGGCAACTACGACGCTCAATCTTTGGTGTCGGTGCGGCACAGGTGTTATTGAGCGCGGCGGTTCTTACCGGGTTGCTGATGCTGACCCAGTTTTCGTGGCAGGCGGCAGTGATCGGCGGTATCGGTCTGGCGATGTCGTCCACGGCGATGGCGCTTCAACTGATGCGCGAGAAAGGCATGAACCGCAATGAAGCGGGGCAGCTCGGCTTTTCGGTACTGTTGTTCCAGGATTTAGCGGTTATTCCCGCGTTGGCGCTGGTGCCGCTGCTTGCAGGAAATGGAGACGATAATCCCGACTGGATTAAAATCGGCCTTAAAGTGTTGGCGTTTGCCGGCGTGTTGATTGGCGGGCGTTATCTGTTACGCCCGGTTTTCCGCTATATCGCCGGGTCCGGTGTCCGGGAAGTGTTTACCGCCGCAACGCTGCTGTTGGTGCTCGGCTCGGCGTTATTTATGGATGCGCTTGGTCTGTCGATGGCGCTCGGAACGTTTATCGCGGGCGTGTTACTGGCAGAAAGCGAATATCGACACGAGCTGGAAATCGCCATCGAGCCTTTCAAAGGACTGCTGTTGGGGCTGTTCTTTATTTCCGTCGGTATGGCACTTAATCTCGGCATCTTATACACCCATCTGCTGCTGGTATTGGCGGGTGTGATTGTGCTGGTGGCAGTGAAATATCTGGTGCTGTATGCACTCGCGCGAATATACGGCCTGCGTAGCTCTGAACGCATGCAGTTTGCCGCCGTACTGAGTCAGGGCGGTGAATTTGCGTTTGTGCTGTTTTCGACGGCTTCGTCGCAGCGGTTGTTCCATCACGACCAGATGGCGCTGTTGCTGGTGACGGTAACGCTGTCGATGATGACCACGCCTTTGCTGATAAAAGTGGTCGATAAAATCTTGTCGCGTCGCATTAACGGCCCGGAAGACGAAGATGAAACGCCGTGGGTTGAAGATGATAAGCCGCAGGTGATTGTGGTGGGCTTTGGGCGTTTCGGTCAGGTGATTGGTCGCCTGCTGATGGCTAACAAAATGCGCATTACCGTCCTGGAACGCGATATTAGTGCGGTTAATCTGATGCGCAAGTACGGCTATAAAGTCTATTACGGTGATGCCACACAGATTGAGCTGTTACGCTCGGCAGGTGCGGAAGAGGCCGAATCCATTATCATCACCTGTAATGCACCGGAAGACACCATGAAGCTGGTGGAGATTTGCCAGCAACATTTCCCACATTTGCACATTCTGGCCCGTGCTCGCGGGCGTGTGGAAGCCCATGAGCTTTTGCAGGCTGGTGTGAAGCAGTTCTCACGTGAAACGTTTTCCAGTGCGCTTGAACTGGGGCGAAAAGCACTCATTACACTTGGAATGCACCCCCATCAGGCCCATCGCGCGCAATTACACTTCCGTCGCCTGGATATGCGAATGCTGCGCGAACTGATGCCGGTGCACAGTGATACGCAGCAAATCTCCCGTGTACGGGAAGCCCGGCGCGAGCTTGAAGAGATTTTCCAACGCGAAATGCAGCAGGAACGACGCCAGTTGGATGGCTGGGATGAATTTGAATAAGAAGGTGAACAATGGCAATCCGTAAACGTTTTATCGCTGGCGCTAAATGTCCGGCGTGCCAGGCACAGGATTCACTGGCTATGTGGCGTGAGAATAATGTCGATATCGTGGAATGTGTTAAGTGCGGCCACCAGATGCGCGAGGCCGACAAAGAAGCACGCGAGCATGTGCGCAAAGATGAGCAAGTTATCGGTATTTTTCATCCGGAGTAGCGATCCTGGCTGTCTTTTTTTAAGCTAAGGGGTACACGGATGCAGAATTCCGCTACAATCTGCGCCACTATTCTTCCCATGCTCAGGAGATATCATGAAAGTAGCAAAAGACCTGGTGGTTAGCCTGGCCTATCAGGTACGTACAGAAGACGGTGTATTGGTTGATGAGTCTCCAGTAAGCGCGCCGCTCGACTACCTGCATGGTCACGGTTCCCTGATCTCTGGCCTGGAAACAGCGCTGGAAGGTCACGAAGCTGGCGATAAGTTTGACGTTGAAGTCGGCGCAAACGACGCTTACGGCCAGTACGATGAAAATCTGGTACAGCGCGTACCGAAAGACGTCTTCATGGGCGTTGAAGAGCTGCAGGTTGGCATGCGTTTCCTGGCTGAAACTGACCAGGGTCCGGTTCCGGTTGAAATCACCGAAGTTGAAGACGACCACGTTGTTGTCGACGGCAACCACATGCTGGCAGGTCAAAACCTGAAGTTCCACGTTGAAGTCATCGCGCTGCGTGAAGCAACCGAAGAAGAACTGGCTCATGGCCACGTTCACGGTGCTCACGACCATCACCATGATCACGACCATGACGGTTGCTGCGGTGGTCACGGCCACGATCACGGCGATCACGGCGATCACGAACACGGTAAAGGTGGTTGTGGTAACGGCGGTTGCGGTTGTCACTAATCATCCACCCAGGGTGATAATAAAAAAGCGTGCCTGGCACGCTTTTTTTTCATCTCAATAATGCGGTGGCGGCGTTTCTTCTTCCGGGGACGCCATGTGCGAAGGTTGGCTGGATTTCAGTTTTTCGACCATCAGGCGCATGTTGTCACGCATTTTCGCCATTTCTATTTCGTGGGCCGTCACCGTCCGGTTGAGGTCCTCAATGGTGATCTCCTGAAACGCCAGTCGGCTTTCCAGCTCTGCCAGACGCGCTTCTAATGTTATCTCGCTCATGATTCACCTCTTATGTCATTGCGCGCCGGATTCTACTGGACTTTACTCAGTCGCGCAGCCTTATATAGAGACGGACGAAACTTATTTACACAAAAATAGTCTGAAAAGATTCGGGATTACAGAGCGTTCGTATGTAGATTTGTTCAACAACGTTTTATAGTACGCTACTCAATGACTAAACCCTGGGGTGAGATGCCCCGGCCCTGGAGAAATGGATGAAATCACTGTTTAAAGTAACGCTTCTGGCGACAACGATGGCCGTTGCCCTGAATGCACCGCTGACCTTTGCTGCAGATGCTGCAGCAGCGAAAGCAGCCCCAGCACCGGCAGCAGACGCTGCTAAAGCTGCGCCTGCTACCCTCAACGCGGCATTCAAAAACGACGACCAGCAATCAGCTTATGCACTGGGTGCATCGCTGGGTCGTTACATGGAAAATTCCCTGAAAGAACAGGAAAAACTGGGCATCAAACTGGATAAAACTCAGCTGATCGCAGGTGTCCAGGACGCGTTTGCAGATAAGAGCAAACTGTCCGATCAGGAAATCGAGCAGACTCTGCAGACTTTTGAGACTCGCGTAAAAACCGCTGCTCAGCAGAAAATGGAAAAAGACGCGACCGATAACGAAGCGAAAGGCAAAGCCTTCCGTGACACCTTCGCTAAAGAGAAAGGCGTGAAAACCTCCTCTACTGGCCTGATGTACAAGGTTGAGAAAGAAGGTACCGGTGACGCCGCGAAAGACAGCGACACCGTTGTTGTTAACTACAAAGGTACGCTTATCGACGGTAAAGAGTTCGACAACTCTTACACCCGTGGCGAGCCACTGTCATTCCGTCTGGATGGTGTTATCCCTGGCTGGACTGAAGGCCTGAAGAACATTAAGAAAGGCGGTAAAATCAAGCTGGTCATCCCACCGGCTCTGGCTTATGGCAAAACAGGCGTTCCGGGTATTCCGGCTAACTCCACACTGGTGTTCGACGTTGAGTTGCTGGACATCAAACCAGCACCGAAAGCGGACGCAGCACCCGCTGCCGCGGCAGACGACAGCGCTGCTGCTGATACCAGCAAAAAATAAGCGTTTAAAAGCCGCCGTCCGAAAGGGCGGCGGTTTTTTATTGGGCGCAATATAATTAACGCTGGAAAGCATTTAGGGAGCGTATTACCTTAGATGCCTCAATTTTGATGATGATATGAGCCTGCCCTGACAACCTAACGACAGGCTCCTGAAAAGGAGTGCTTTTTTACATGTCCAGGTCGCTTTTAACCAATGAAACCAGTGAACTTGATTTGCTGGATCAACGTCCGTTTGACCAGACTGATTTCGACATTCTGAAATCTTACGAAGCGGTTGTGGACGGGTTAGCGATGCTCATTGGCTCCCATTGCGAAATCGTGCTGCACTCTTTGCAGGATCTCAAATGTTCCGCCATCCGTATTGCCAACGGTGAACACACTGGCCGTAAAATCGGCTCACCGATCACAGACTTAGCGCTGCGTATGCTCCATGACATGACTGGCGCAGACAGCAGTGTGTCCAAATGCTATTTCACACGCGCCAAAAGCGGTGTGTTGATGAAGTCCGTTACCATCGCTATCCGAAACCGTGACCAGCGAGTGATTGGACTGCTCTGCATCAACATGAACCTTGATGTGCCGTTCTCGCAAATTATGAGCACCTTTATTCCACCGGAAACCCCGGAAGTGAATTCTCAGGTGAACTTTGCTTCTTCTGTTGAAGACCTGGTGATGCAAACACTCGAATTCACCATCGAAGAGGTCAACGCCGATCGCAACGTTTCTAACAACGCCAAAAATCGCCAGATCGTGCTTAACCTTTACGAAAAAGGGATTTTCGATATTAAAGACGCAATCAATCAGGTTGCAGATCGTCTGAACATCTCCAAACATACTGTGTATCTCTACATTCGCCAGTTCAAAAGTGGTGATTTTCAGGGGCAGGAGAAGTAATGCGTTTTGCCCTCATGGTGACAGGACCGGCTTACGGTACTCAGCAATCCAGCAGCGCGTGGCAGTTTGCCAATGCCGTGTTAGCTGAAGGGCATGAGCTTTCGAGCGTGTTCTTTTATCGGGAAGGGGTTTATAACGCCAATCAGTTGACGGCGCCTGCGAACGACGAGTTTGATTTGGTGCGTGCCTGGCAATCCCTTCATGAATCGAACGGAGTATCGCTACACATCTGTGTGGCGGCGGCTTTACGTCGCGGCGTGACCGATGAAAACGAAGCGCAACAACTTGGCCTCTCAGTTTTTAACTTGCAACCCGGATTCACACTCAGTGGATTGGGCGCTCTCGCGGAAGCGTCGCTGACTTGTGACCGGATGGTGCAGTTCTGATGAAGCGTATTGCCTATGTCTTTATGACCGCGCCTCATGGCAGTAGCGCTGGCAGGGAAGGGCTGGATGCACTGTTGGCCACTTCGGCGTTAACCGAGGATATTGGTGTCTTCTTTGTCGGCGATGGCGTATTTCAGTTGATGAGTGAGCAGCAGCCTGCAAAAATTATGGCGCGTGATTACATACCCACGTTCAAACTGATGGCGCTGTACGATATAGAAAACTGTTGGCTGTGTGGTGCTTCATTGCGCGAACGCGGGCTGAGTGAGTCAACTTCTTTTGTTATCGAGCCTGAAATTCTTGAGCCAGACGCACTTCGTCGGCAACTCGACAACTTTGATGTGATTTTGCGATTCTGAGGTAACGATGCTGCATACTCTTAGCCATTCTCCCTGGCATCACGACATCAGCGCTCAGCTTCGATTAGTTAAAGAGGGTGATGATCTGTTATTGCTGTCAGATGGCGTGATTGCTGCGCTGGAAGGTAGCCGCATCCTTGATATCCTCCTTGCCGCCCCCATATCAGTCTACGCGCTGAATGAAGACATTGAGGCTCGTGGTCTCACTGGTCAAATTTCGAGCGGTGTCGTCAGGGTTAGCTATACTGACTTCGTCAGACTCACGATTAAACATGCCGGGCAACTCACCTGGTAGCAGAGATCGTTGTATATTTCTTGACACCTTTTCAGCGTGGCCCTAAAATTTCGCGTCCTCATATTGCATGAGGCGATTTATTACGTGTTTACGAAGCAAAAGCTAAAACCAGGAGCTATTTAATGGCAACAGTTAACCAGCTGGTTCGCAAACCACGCACTCGCAAGGTTGCTAAAAGCAACGTGCCAGCGCTGGAAGCCTGCCCGCAGAAACGTGGCGTATGTACCCGTGTATATACCACCACTCCTAAAAAACCGAACTCCGCACTGCGTAAAGTTTGTCGTGTGCGTCTGACCAACGGTTTTGAAGTCACCTCCTACATCGGCGGTGAAGGTCACAACCTGCAGGAACACTCCGTGATCCTGATCCGTGGCGGTCGTGTTAAAGACCTTCCGGGTGTTCGTTACCACACTGTTCGTGGTGCACTTGACTGCTCCGGCGTTAAAGACCGTAAGCAATCTCGTTCCAAGTATGGCGTGAAGCGTCCTAAGGCTTAATGGATTCCGTTAAGTAAGGCCAAACGTTTTAAATTAATGTCAAAACAAACTCTTTGAGTTTTGGACAATCCTGAATTAACAACGGAGTATTCCCATGCCACGTCGTCGCGTCATTGGTCAGCGTAAAATTCTGCCGGATCCTAAGTTCGGATCAGAGCTGCTGGCTAAATTTGTAAATATCCTGATGGTAGATGGTAAAAAATCTACTGCTGAAGCAATCGTATACAGCGCGCTGGAGACCCTGGCTCAGCGTTCTGGTAAAAACTCACTGGAAGCTTTCGAAGTCGCTCTCGACAACGTGCGCCCGACTGTAGAAGTTAAGTCTCGCCGCGTTGGTGGTTCTACTTATCAGGTTCCAGTTGAAGTTCGTCCGGTCCGTCGTAATGCTCTGGCAATGCGTTGGATCGTTGAAGCTGCTCGTAAACGCGGTGATAAATCCATGGCTCTGCGCCTGGCGAACGAACTTTCTGATGCTGCAGACAACAAAGGTACTGCAGTTAAGAAACGTGAAGACGTTCACCGTATGGCTGAAGCCAACAAGGCGTTCGCTCACTACCGTTGGTAATCCCTTCGGAGTGTTAGTCACCAGTCGGGCGCTTCATGTAAGCCGCCCGTACTGGGTTACTTAATGAACGTCTAAAGAAATAAACGAGGAATCAAATGGCTCGTACAACACCCATCGCACGCTACCGTAACATTGGTATCAGTGCGCACATCGACGCCGGTAAAACCACGACTACCGAACGTATCCTGTTCTACACCGGTGTAAACCATAAAATCGGTGAAGTTCACGACGGCGCCGCAACCATGGACTGGATGGAGCAGGAGCAGGAGCGTGGTATTACCATTACCTCCGCAGCGACTACCGCATTCTGGTCTGGTATGGCGAAGCAGTATGAACCGCATCGCGTAAACATCATCGACACCCCGGGCCACGTTGACTTCACCATCGAAGTTGAACGTTCCATGCGTGTTCTTGACGGTGCGGTAATGGTTTACTGCGCAGTTGGTGGTGTTCAGCCGCAGTCTGAAACCGTATGGCGTCAGGCGAACAAATACAAAGTTCCACGCATCGCGTTCGTTAACAAAATGGACCGTATGGGTGCTAACTTCCTGAAAGTTGTTGGTCAGATCAAATCCCGTCTGGGCGCGACTCCGGTTCCGCTGCAGCTGGCAATTGGTGCTGAAGAAGGTTTCACCGGTGTTGTTGACCTGGTGAAAATGAAAGCCATCAACTGGAACGAAGAAGACGCAGGTGTAACCTTCACCTACGAAGATATCCCAGCAGATATGCAGGCACTGGCTGACGAATGGCACCAGAACCTGATCGAATCCGCTGCGGAAGCTTCTGAAGATCTGATGGAAAAATACCTGGGTGGCGAAGAGCTGACCGAGGAAGAAGTCAAGACTGCTCTGCGTCAGCGCGTTCTGAACAACGAAATCATCCTGGTAACCTGTGGTTCTGCATTTAAGAACAAAGGTGTTCAGGCGATGCTGGATGCGGTAATTGATTACCTGCCATCCCCAGTCGACGTACCAGCGATCAACGGTATGCTGGACGACGGTAAAGATACTCCGGCTGAGCGTCACGCAACTGATGACGAGCCGTTCTCTGCACTGGCGTTCAAAATCGCGACCGACCCATTCGTGGGTAACCTGACGTTCTTCCGCGTGTACTCTGGCGTGGTTAACTCTGGTGACACTGTTTATAACCCAGTGAAATCGGCTCGTGAGCGTTTTGGTCGTATCGTTCAGATGCACGCTAACAAACGTGAAGAGATCAAAGAAGTTCGCGCGGGCGACATTGCAGCAGCAATCGGCCTGAAAGATGTGACCACAGGTGACACCATCTGTGATCCAGACCACGTGATCATTCTTGAGCGTATGGAATTCCCTGAACCGGTAATCTCCATCGCAGTAGAACCGAAAACCAAAGCTGACCAGGAAAAAATGGGTCTGGCTCTGGGTCGTCTGGCTAAAGAAGATCCATCATTCCGCGTATGGACTGATGAAGAGTCTAACCAGACTATTATCGCAGGTATGGGTGAACTGCACCTCGACATCATCGTTGACCGTATGAAGCGTGAATTCAACGTTGAAGCGAACGTCGGTAAACCTCAGGTTGCTTACCGCGAAGCGATTCGTGCGAAAGTTACCGATGTTGAAGGTAAACACGCCAAGCAGTCTGGTGGTCGTGGTCAGTACGGTCATGTTGTTATCGACATGTACCCACTGGAGCCGGGCTCAAATCCGAAAGGTTACGAGTTCATCAACGACATCAAAGGTGGTGTAATTCCTGGCGAATACATCCCGGCCGTTGATAAAGGCATCCAGGAGCAGCTGAAAGCTGGTCCTCTGGCGGGTTACCCGGTTGTTGATCTCGGCGTGCGCTTGCACTTCGGTTCATACCATGACGTTGACTCCTCTGAGCTGGCGTTTAAACTGGCCGCTTCTATCGCCTTCAAAGATGGCTTTAAGAAAGCGAAACCAGTTCTGCTTGAGCCTATCATGAAGGTTGAAGTAGAGACTCCGGAAGAGAACACCGGTGATGTTATCGGTGACCTTAGCCGTCGTCGTGGTCAGCTGAAAGGTCAGGAATCCAACGCTACTGGCGTTCAGATTCACGCTGAAGTTCCGCTGTCTGAAATGTTCGGATATGCAACTCAGCTGCGTTCTCTGACGAAAGGTCGTGCTTCTTACTCTATGGAGTTCCTGAAGTATGACGACGCGCCGAACAACGTTGCTCAGGCCGTTATCGAAGCTCGTGGCAAATAAGCCGCAAGGTTAAAACTAATGTCCCGTGCTCTCTCCTTGAGGGGAGAGCACTATAGTAAGGAATATAGCCGTGTCTAAAGAAAAATTTGAACGTACAAAACCGCACGTCAACGTTGGTACTATCGGCCACGTCGACCATGGTAAAACTACCCTGACTGCTGCAATCACCTCCGTACTGGCTAAAACCTACGGCGGTTCTGCTCGCGCATTCGACCAGATCGATAACGCACCAGAAGAAAAAGCTCGTGGTATCACCATCAACACTTCCCACGTTGAATATGACACCCCGACT
>NZ_DATBBJ010000100.1:0-158855 GCF_036271055.1 Scandinavium sp.
AGATGAGTTCTCCCTGACTCCTTGAGAGTCCTGAAGGAACGTTGAAGACTACGACGTTGATAGGCTGGGTGTGTAAGCGTAGCGATACGTTGAGCTAACCAGTACTAATGAACCGTGAGGCTTAACCTTACAACGCCAAAGCTGCTTTGGTGAGAGACGACAATATTCAGCTTGAGACAGATAAAGACAGACTGCGACGCGGAAGTGAAGCGGTAGGTCGAACAGAATTTGCCTGGCGGCAACAGCGCGGTGGTCCCACCTGACCCCATGCCGAACTCAGAAGTGAAACGCCGTAGCGCCGATGGTAGTGTGGGGTCTCCCCATGCGAGAGTAGGGAACTGCCAGGCATCAAATAAACAAGAAAACCTCATGCGAAAGCATGGGGTTTTTTTGTTTGTCTGCTGTTTGTCGGGGACCGGTCTCGTGAGAGGAGGACAAATTCGTCGGGAACGAATTTGCACAGCACGACGTGCTGCCCGAAGGGTGACGGGCAGAAAGCCCGGCATACAACTGCCAGGCATCAAACAAGTGGAAAGCCCAGTCGAAAGACTGGGCTTTTTGCGTTGTTGCATATCTGGAAAGCAATATCTGCGTTGTTAATGCCTGGATCCTTAGTTTGCCCCCACATTCTCACATGAAATCCTCCACCAAAAGCTAATAACCCGACGACGTACTGCTGCGACAAATCCTGAATACTGAGCCTGCTAATGAAAAATGTGTGATATGTCACAAATTCCATGGTAACAACTATGTAACATTTCGCTCACGAATTGTTCCGCTGTCGTCTGGTAAAGGCAAGGCGCAGCGGGTCTGGTTTTTTGCAGGAGTATAATAACAATGACTGAGAACGCATTTTCATCTCGCGAATCGTTGACGGGTAGTGACACCCGACGCCGGGTCTGGGCTATCGTGGGGGCTTCATCCGGGAATCTGGTGGAATGGTTTGATTTCTATGTTTATTCGTTTTGTTCACTCTATTTCGCACACATCTTTTTCCCTTCAGGCAACACAACGACTCAGTTACTCCAGACGGCCGGCGTTTTTGCTGCCGGATTTTTGATGAGACCCATCGGTGGCTGGCTGTTTGGGCGTATTGCCGATCGTCACGGGCGCAAGAAATCGATGCTGATCTCTGTCTGCATGATGTGTTTCGGATCGCTGGTGATCGCTTGCTTACCTGGATACGCCACTATTGGCACCTGGGCTCCAGCATTACTGCTGATAGCCCGTTTATTCCAGGGACTTTCCGTTGGGGGTGAATATGGCACCAGCGCCACCTATATGAGTGAAGTTGCCATCGAAGGACGTAAGGGCTTCTTCGCGTCATTCCAGTATGTAACGTTAATTGGCGGTCAGTTGCTAGCCTTACTGGTTGTTGTGGTTCTACAGCAGGTGCTCAGCAGCGAAGATCTACATACCTGGGGTTGGCGTATCCCGTTTGCCCTTGGTGCTGTACTGGCGTTAGTTGCACTTTGGCTTCGTCGTCAGCTGGATGAAACCTCGCAACAAGAAACGCGTGCGCTCAAAGAGGCTGGATCGCTCAAAGGTCTATGGCGTAATCGCAAAGCATTCGTGATGGTGCTTGGTTTTACTGCCGGTGGTTCTCTGGTGTTTTATACCTTCACAACTTATATGCAAAAATATCTGGTCAACACCACGGGAATGAGCGCAAGTGTTGCCAGTATTGTTATGACCGCTGCGCTCTTTGTTTATATGGTCGTTCAGCCATTGTTTGGTGCGCTATCTGACAGGATTGGTCGCCGGACATCGATGTTATGCTTTGGTGGCCTGGCAACGCTGTTTACCGTACCCATCCTCACCGCACTTCAGCGTGTACATTCGCCTTATGCCGCATTCGCATTGGTGATATGCGCGCTGCTGATCGCCAGTTTTTATACGTCGATAAGCGGGATCCTGAAAGCGGAAATGTTCCCGGCGCAGGTTCGTGCCTTAGGGGTTGGGCTTTCCTATGCTGTGGCGAATGCGCTATTCGGTGGTTCGGCGGAGTATGTGGCGCTTTCGCTGAAATCCGTAGGATTTGAGAGTGCGTTCTTTTGGTATGTCACACTACTGAGCGCAGTGGCTTTTTTGGTTTCGCTGATGCTACACAGCAAAGGGAAGGGATTACGTCTATAGCCTCATTGATGTGCCATCTGCCACACCGTATAACCGGTCGTGGCACCGGCAACATCCCACGCAAAATCTTTCCAGCTCCAGCCGCTTCCCGATGGGCGGCTGTCCCACAATTCTTTTCCGGCTCCGAGACTGAGGGAAAACATCAACCCATAGACTGCACTTCTGTCTTGGCTGAGTCCCTGATGCTGAGCGTATTCGTTGCCTGCTGCAGAGAGAATGGCAGAGGCGATAAAATGTTGAGCTTTATCCTGCCCGGTCCAGGCATCATTCGCCATATGACTACAGCCGCAAAGCCATAATGAAGACAGCAGAACCAAAATACGCATCGCAGACTCCTGTAAAAAAGCCCCGAAAATTCGAGGCTTGCAGATCACAGAATACGGCTGATAAGTCTGTCGATTCGAATTCGACGCAGACGACGAATCAGCTTACGCACTTTAACCGGGTAATCGGAAATACTTTGCAGATCGCGATAGTGCTTCACGATTGTCGTGTGCGTACGGATCAGCGCTAACTCTTTCTCACGTGCCTCCGCTAACTGCTGTTTCGGATCGTGAATGAGAATGGCATTCTCCAGATCCAATCGCCAGGCGCGTGGGTTCAGGTTATTACCAGTCAACAGCATCCATTCATCATCAACCCACATTCCTTTCAGGTGATAGCTGTTGTCCTCATCTTTCCACAGACGAACCACCAGTTGGTCTGTGTTCACGTAATATTGCAGACGGCTGAGGAAACGGCGCAGATTGATTTCGTACAAATAAGGCAGCGCGCCGATAATCTTAAACGGCTGATCTTCAGGGATATAGAAGTCATTCGCTGTTTTGTCGCCGACGATAATTTCCACTTTCTTACCCTGACGCAGCAAGTGGATAATATTTCGCACCAGCACTGCAGGTAGGTTGAAATACGGTGTGCAGATAGTGAGTTTTTCTTCGGCACACGGCATCAGGTGGAAAATCGTTTTGTTGAGCATACTCGATTTTCCGAGCCCAACCAGCGGTGTCACCGAAAGCTGTTCATTGTCGGCATTGCCCTGAAAATGATAACCGGTGTCACGCAATTCCTGGCGATAAAGTCGGATATCGTTTTTGATTTCAGGACTCTTCGGGCGCTCGTTGTCATCGAGGCGATTGACGCCGCGACCCTGCACCAAATTCTGGTCGACCCAATCAAACATGATATCGGCCATTTGCGTGTTAACAATGGCCTGGTAGCGATCGTAGCGGTATTTATCATGTTGATGCAGGTAAACATCATTCAGACTGGCTCCGCTGTAGAGCACACAGTCATCAATGATAAAGCCTTTGAAATGCAGAACGCCGAGTGCTTCCCGAGTGTTTACCGGAACGCCATAAACGGGGACATCAACGCCTGGGTTTTCCTGCGCCATGCGGCAGTACCAGTCAGCGTTGGTGTTTGATGCGGCAGCGCCAATACGTCCACGCTGGGCGCGATGCCAGTCAACGAGAATGCGGACATCCAGTTCCGGACGATGACGTTTCGCATCATAAATGGCCTGCAAGATGGTTTTTCCGGCGTCATCCTGCTCCAGATAAAGGGCAATAATGCAGATGCGGCGGGTGGCATTGGCAATTTTAGCCAACAGCGCTTGCCGGAAATCCGAAGGCGTGTAAAAGAACTCGACATCATCAACTGACTGAGAAAGCTTAGGTAGTTGAGCAAGGTGTTGTTGATGCTTGTTGCGCTTAAATTTTGACAACATCACAGTGCGTTTCTTCTCTGATTAATCAAGGGACCTCTGTACCATGCAGACGACAGAAGCGGGCAATAATACCATTAGTGCTCGCTAATGTGGTCAACATTTCCAGCAGCTTAGTCAGGATGGCGATGAAGCCAGCTTCAACGTTAATCCTACAATGCCATCTTCTAACTGAATATCGACCTCAAAACCCAACTTGCGCGCCAACGCAATCATTCCCTGATTGTTCGGCATGGTAATGCCATTCAGACGTTCCAGTCCATGCTCACGCGTGTAATTGATGAGCTTTTCCAACAATCGACGCCCAAGGCCCAGGCCTTTAAGATCGGAACGCACCAACACGGCAAACTCGGCATCAATATTGTCAGGGTCTGAAATAGCGCGTGTGACGCCAAGGATTTCAGTACCGCTCGCAGTGGTATGCACGGCGACAAAAGCCATCTCACGATCGTAGTCGATCTGCGTCATATTGGCTAAATCGTCGTGGGTAAATTCATTGATTTCACTGAAATAGCGGTAGTAGAGATCTTCTTTAGTGACCTGCGAAATGAACTGCTGCAAGAGTGGTTCATCTTCCGGCAGAATCGGTCTGAAGAGACAGCGATCGCCGTTTTTCAATACGACCCACTCTTCAAACTGCTGCGGGTAAGGGCGCACCGCCAGGCGGCTTTCACTGTTGCCACTGAATGGTGCGATGCCCAGTGTCACATCCAGCGCGGTGAATTCATTACCTGAGGCCAGCAGAGGATGAATGTCCAGGCGTTGGATCTCCGGGCAATCAACAATCAAGTTGGAGACCTGAACCAGAACCTGACTGAGCCCGGCAATGTCTAAAGGACGCAAGCCGCTTCGTCCACGGATCTTTTTACTTTTAATGGCCTGGATCACCAGATAACGGGCGAGGTTCATGTTCAACGGTGGGAGTGCCACGGCGGCTTGATCTTCTGCGCGCCACTCAACACCGCCTTCACCCAACATGATTAACGGGCCAAATAGTGGATCGTGTTCCACAACGACGCGGAGTTCCTGGGCACCAGCACGATTCGCCATGCTTTGCACGAGCAATCCGTGGATCCTCGCCTGCGGCCAGGCCATTTTTACGCGATCAATAATCGCATCGGCAGCTTGCTGTACTTCTGCAGCGGTACGTAGATAAAGCATTACGCCCTGAACTTCCGACTTATGCGGGATATCCGGCGAGCGCAGTTTAAGTGCCACCGGATAACCAATTTGTTCGGCGATATGCACGGCTTCTGCGCTGTCAGCCGCAATCCAGGTCGGCAGTGTTTGCATCCCATAGGCTTTCAGGATGGGTTGCACTTCGTGGGTATCGAGTGACGTTGCGCCATCCGCAATGGCCTGCTGCAACAATGCATGGGCTTCTGCCGTATTGGCGGTCAGGTCGTCCGGTAGTATGGGCGTTTCGCGCAGCTGTTTCTGGTTGCGGCGATATTCCACCATATGCATAAACGCCGTAATGGTGCCTTCTGGGGTGCGATAAGTCGGGATGCCCGCATCACTAAACAGTCGCCGAGCCTCCTGGGATGAATATTCTCCACACCAGTTAGTCAGAACGGTGACATATTTCCCGCGTGGGTGGTTGTTGAGTGTATCGATCAACGCCTGCGCACTTTCGGTGCCGGGGGCCGCCGCACTTGGGGAATGAATAACCAGCAGGGCATCATAGTCCTGGCTGTCGAGTAAAATACTCAGCGCTTTTTGATAGTGCGCGCTGTTAGCATCATCGCGCAGATCGAGCGGGTTTGCCGCATCAACGCTTGAAGGCAGTGCTTCGCGAATGCGCGTCAATGTCTCATCGCTAAGTGTTGCGAGCTTACCGTTGCGTAGCCAAAGTTCATCGAGGGCCAGAGCAGCAGGCGCGGCACCGTTGCTGATAATCATCAGTCGCTCACCGCGCAGGGGGCGCATGTGGCTCAGGGTTTCGACGGCAGAAAACAGCTCATGGGTATCCTGAACGCGTAACAGCCCGGCCCGCTGAATCGCAGCGTCCCATGCGGGATCCATTCCGGAATTTACATGCAGTAAGCGCTGTGCCGCTGGGCTGCGACCACTTTTGATGACCAGAATCGGTTTATTGCGCGACGCACTTCGGGCTGCCGAAACAAAACGCCGCGCGTCACTGAGATGTTCCAGATACAGCAGAATGGCGCTGGTTTTACTGTCGCGGGCCAGGAAATCGAGTAGATCGTCCACGTCGATATCAAGGCTGTCACCGAGAGCAATAAAATACGAAAAGCCCATTTCACGCTGTTGTGCCCAATCGAGAATGGTATTGGATACGGCAGCCGACTGTGAAATAAAGGCTAATTTTCCGCGACGAATCGGTACGGGGGAAAAACTGGCATTCAGCCCTTGCCAGGGGGCGAGTAGCCCCAGGCTGTTTGGGCCGAGTAACCGCATTTGATAACGTGCAGCCGTTGCTTTCAGTTCACCGAACTGTTCCGGCGGCGCAGAAAGAATAATGCAGGTTTTACACCCTTTCTGTCCGAGTGCTTCCAGAAGAGTGAGATTGCGTTTAGCGTGAGTGCAAATAACCGCCAGATCGGGCGTAAACGGCAGGCTCTCGATATCGGGCCACGCCAGTACACCCAATACCGCTTTCCAGGTTGGCGTCACTGGCAGTACCGGGCCACTGAATCCCCCAGCCAGCAGGTTGCGCATCATTAAATAGCCCGCTCGCTGCGGTTTCATCGACGCGCCAATCACGGCAATCGATTTGGGTTTCAGTAACGCTTCCAGTCCCCGTTGGCTCATCGCATTCATCTCCAGGATGCTCGTTCCTGAATGATTTTAAACGCTTTCCGTCTCCGGCACTGTGATGTTTCCCTTATGATGCGTTTTTCCTGCCAGATAACGAGTGCGGAAACAGTGAAAATGCGAACCCAGCGCGGTTGCTGCCTTGGTGTCATTAGCCAGATCCAGCAAGGCGATAGCCACTTCGGCTGTACAGTACTGGCCTTCGGCGTGGGCTTCGCGCAGGTGGTAGGCCGATACCCGCGACAAATCTACTGAAATAACTGGCAGTGCGTCGAGATACGGGCTTTTGCGGAACATTTTGCGTGCTTCCGTCCAGGTGCCGTCGAGCATAATAAACAGCGGCGGTTTACCTGATGGGGGCGCAGTAAGCACTTCTCTTTCGGCTCCGGCATAGGACGCAGGGAAGACGACCATAGGCTGATAATCGGGATGCTGCACCAACTCAAGCAGCGCCTGCGGCGGCTCGGTACGCGACCACTGAAACGCCTCTGTATCAGGCAGAATATCGGCAATCAGACGACCGGTATTGCTGGGCTTCATCGGCTCCGTGTCGAACATCACCAGACAAAAACGGCTACGCGCAGCGGAAGACGTGAGGGTTTCGCACAGACACTGTTTCAACGGTAAAAGACAGCGCTGACAGCGACGAATACGATTGCCACGAGCAAGGAAAGGGCGAGTAGCGCGAGCGAGGCGCTCGGCGCGCAAACGGAGTACGGCGTTATCAGTCATTGGAAGCTATGCAGGAAAAACGCCATTGTCGCAGAGGGGAAAGCGGGGCACAAGATGTGCCCCGGTAGATCAAGCTTCGGTGGCTTCGTTCAGCCAACTGTCGAACGGTGCTTTCGGCACGGCGCCGTTCAGCATGTCGATAACTTCGCCTTTATGGAAAATCATAATGGTTGGAATGCTGCGAATGCGAAAGCGTGCGCTGAGCTCGCGTTCGGCTTCAGTGTTCACTTTCACGAAACGCATCTTGCCGCTGCGTTCTTCTGCAACGTCTTCGAAAATGGGGGCAAAGTTACGGCACGGGCCGCACCATGGCGCCCAGAAATCGACCACGACCGGCAAATCGTCTTTCAACAATTTATCCAGCGTTTCTCCCGTTGCATTGATAACATCGCCATCAAACAGCTCATGACCGCAACGACCGCACTTCGCGGTATCATTAATACGTTCGTCGGGGATACGGTTAAGCGCCTGACAACTGGCACAAACGGTATTCATAGCTAACCTCTGGGTAATCGGGTTGAGACAACGGCCTGAGTGACCGAAATGTATCTGTAATGTTACGTATTATCGATGAGACTGTTTTAAAGGACAATGTGGTTTATTCGATGAATATAATAGTCGCAGTCTTTGGTACGAAATCATGGCGAAGCTCGGACACATCGAGTAATCTTCGCGCTTCGCGCAGCGCAGGTGGAGAAAAAGATGAACGACGAACTGAAAAATAAAAGCGGCAAGGTCAAAGTGATGTATGTCCGCAGTGATGATGACTCGGATAAACGCACGGAAAACCCGCGTACCGGTAAAGGTGGCGGCCGCAGTGGCCCATCCCGCACCGAAGGTGGTCGTCGTCCTGCGCGCGATAGTCGCGATAGCCGTGACGGAAAGTCTCGTGATGGAAAACCACGCGGTGACCGTTTCCGTGATAACGCCTCACGTGACCGCGACAGTCAGCCGCGCGAGAACTCACCGTGGCGTACCGTTTCCCGCGCTCCGGGTGAAGAAGTTGCAGACAAGCCGGATCACGGCGGGATCAGCGGTAAAAGCTTTGTTGATCCAGAAGTTATTCGTCGTCAGCGTGCGGAAGAAACCCGTGTGTACGGTGAAAACGCCTGTCAGGCACTGTTCCAGAGTCGTCCAGATTGCATCGTTCGTGCCTGGTTTATCCAGAGCGTGACCCCGCGTTTCAAAGAAGCCTTACGCTGGATGGCAGCAAACCGTAAAGCCTATCACGTGGTTGATGAAGAGGAACTGGAGAAAGCGTCCGGTACCGAACATCATGGCGGCGTGTGCTTCCTGATTAAAAAACGTAACGGAACCAGCGTACAGCAGTGGGTGCGTGAAGCATCAGAAGAAGACTGCGTACTGGCGCTGGAAGATGTGGGCAACCCACACAACCTCGGTGCCATCATGCGTAGCTGCGCGCACTTCGGTGTGAAAGGTGTTGTGGTTCAGGATGCCGCAGTACTGGAGTCAGGTGCGGCAATCCGTACCGCAGAGGGTGGTGCTGAGCACGTTCAGCCCATCACAGGTGACAGCTTCATCGATGCATTGGATCAGTTCCGCAAAGCCGGTTACGCCATTGTGACCACCTCCAGCCATAAAGGCACGCCGCTGTATAAAGCGACCATGCCGAAGAAAATGGTGCTGGTGTTAGGTCAGGAGCGTGATGGTCTGTCTGATGCCGCGCTTGATAGCGCTGATCTGAGTGTCGCTATCAGCGGTACTGGCAACGTTGAAAGTCTGAACGTTTCGGTTGCGACCGGTGTTCTGTTGGCCGAGTGGTGGCGCCAGAATAAAGCCTGATGCTTTTGCATCGGTAAAAATAAGAATGCCAGCGCGATGCTGGCATTTTTTTTATTCGCTTTCTGCTGGTGGGAGTACCGGCATCCAGTCAATAGGCGGTTCGCCGCGCTCTGCCAGCCATTCATTTGCCTGTACGAAATGATTTGAGCCAAAGAAGCCTCGGTGGGCCGACAGTGGCGACGGATGCGGCGCTTTCAACACATGATGACGCTGAGTGTCGATAATTGCCCCTTTCTTCTGCGCATGCGATCCCCAAAGTAAAAAGACCACGCCTTCGCGATGTTCGTTGATAAGGCTAATCACCTTATCGGTAAACGTTTCCCACCCCAGACTTGCATGAGAATGCGCCTGACCGGCGCGTACGGTGAGTACGGTGTTGAGTAACAATACGCCCTGACGCGCCCAGCTTTCGAGATTACCATGTTTCGGACGGGTGAAACCCGGGATCGTGCCTTCGAGCTCTTTATACATATTCAGAAGAGAAGGAGGAATATTGATGCCAGGGAGTACCGAAAACGCCAGCCCGTGCGCCTGACCGGGACCGTGATAAGGGTCTTGTCCGAGGATCACGACTTTCACATCGTTGAGTTCGGTATAGCGAAACGCGTTAAATACGTCTTTCTGCGGCGGGTAAATGGTTGTTCCCGCCTGACGTTCGTTAGCGACCGTCGTCAGCGTATTGATGAAGTAGGGCTGTTCTTTTTCAGTCGCCAGCACGTCGTGCCAGGTTAAGGGCGTGGTCATCTCGCTCTCCTGCGAATTTCGTTGGCGGTAGCTTAACGGCTTCTTTCTGTGGTGCAAAACTTTGTGTAGTCGGAAGGTGAGATTATTCAAATAAAGTTGAATGTTTACAGCGATCTTTGTCTTTTGTGTCTGATTAAAATTGACCTAAAACAATAAAATCCACACATGTACTCAGTACACGCACTAATTCTATTGATTTAAATCAATGATTGCCGGGTGTCAGACTGATATATATACACTCAAGCAACAATGGTTTTACCAATTGGCCAGTTTCTGGCTGATGCAAAAACGAATACATGAGCCTAGGGAGGCATCAAATGATTACAGGTATCCAGATTACTAAAGCCGCTAACGACGACCTGCTGAACTCTTTCTGGCTGCTCGACAGCGAGAAAGGCGAAGCGCGCTGCCTGGTAGCAAAAGGTGGTTTCACTGAAGATCAGGTTGTGGCTGTCAACAAACTGGGCGAAATTGAATACCGTGAAGTGCCGGTAGATGTACAGCCAGAAGTGCGCGTTGAAGGGGGTCAGCACCTGAACGTTAACGTACTGCGCCGTGAAACCCTGATGGATGCGGTTGAGAACCCAGAGAAATACCCACAGCTGACCATTCGTGTTTCTGGCTATGCGGTTCGCTTCAACTCACTGACGCCTGAACAGCAGCGTGATGTTATTGCGCGTACTTTCACTGAAAGTCTGTAATTTTCAGCATTAGAAATGAAAAGGCCGGGATGATTATCCCGGCCTTTTTTTATTCTTTCGTTTTCTGCTCGGTTGCTGCAGCGGCAGCGCTCGGCTTACGACGTTTACCAATATTCTTCGAATCGCGGTGACGATCTTTCACACGCGGTTTTTCTTTCTCTGCTTTTTTCTTCTCTTCGCGTTTAGCCTGCACTTTCTTCGACGGCTTCCCTTTGTTTTTCTCACTCGGGATGCGGGTCGTCGGACGCAGTTCTTCAATCACGCGCGCTTTAAGCGGCTCTTCAACGTAGCGACCAATTTTGTTCAACAGCAAATGGTCATGCGCTTCGACTAACGAAATCGCGATGCCTTTATTTCCGGCACGTCCGGTACGTCCGATACGGTGAAGATAGGTATCGCCGCTGCGTGGCATGTCGTAGTTAAAGACATGGCTGACATCAGGAATATCAATCCCGCGAGCGGCTACGTCAGTCGCAACCAGCACGTTTACACGACCGTCAGTCAAACGCTTAATCGCTTCATTACGCTTAGCCTGAACCATCTCGCCTTCGAGATAGCAGTTGTTAATGCCTTGCGCACGCAGTAAGCCTGCCAGTTCATGAACACGCTCACGTTTACGCACGAATACGATAGAGCGGGTAGCGTCATCTTGCTGAAGCAGATGGATCAGCAGGGCTGTTTTATGCTCAGCATCATCGGCACGGTAGTACCACTGATGGATTTTTTTACGCTCACGAGTAGACGGCATCGCGGAAACTTCCACCGGATCCTGCAACAGGCGTTCGGAGAAGTCTTTAATCGCATCGCCTTCCAACGTGGCTGAGAACAGCATGGTCTGCTTACGCCAGCGGGTTTCCGCGGCGATGGTTTCGATGTCCTGCGCGAAGCCCATGTCTAACATACGGTCAGCTTCGTCAAGGATCAGTGTTTCAACCGCACGACAGTCAAAGTTTTCTTCTTTGATGTATTGCAGTAGACGCCCGGTGGTGGCAACCACGATGTCCTGGTTTTCGCTGAACACTTCTGCGTGGTTCATGTAAGCCACGCCGCCAGTGATAGTGGCAATATCCAGATGAGTATTCTTCGCCAGTTCACGAGCGTGATCGGCAACCTGCATCGCCAGTTCGCGAGTGGGGGTGACAATCAGGATGCGCGGCGGCCCGGATTTTTTACGCGGAAAGTCGAGCAGGTGCTGCAACGCTGGCAGCAAAAATGCCGCCGTTTTACCGGTGCCTGTCGGCGCAGAACCGAGAATATCACGGCCATCGAGCGCAGGCGGGATTGCAGCGGCCTGAATGGCGGTCGGGCGTGTGAAGCCTTTTTCCTGGAGGGCTTCCAGAAGGCTTTCGTCGAGTTCAAGTTCGGAAAAAGTCGTTACAGTCATGATCTACCTCTGTGTGGGCCGCTGATTATAGACGTTATGGCTGCAATCTTCATCTGTTTGTATGGCTATCTGTTCTCGGGTATTGTGCAATACCCAATGCTCAGGGGATTTTTCCAGGAAAAGGTTGTTGATGATGAGTCAGTCTGCCTCCGTGCTTCGTCGCAACGGATTTACGTTTAAACAATTTTTCGTCGCCCACGATCGGTGTGCAATGAAGATCGGTACAGATGCGATCCTGCTTGGCGCATGGGCACCGATCGCCCGGGTAAAACGAATCTTAGATATTGGAACTGGTAGCGGATTGCTGGCGCTAATGTTAGCGCAACGTACCGAAGAGACCGTAATGATCGATGCTGTTGAGCTGGATGCTGATGCTGCCGCACAGGCCGTTGAAAATGTCGCGGAGTCGCCTTGGGCCGAACGCGTTCAGGTCCATGCTGCGGATGTTCAGCAGTGGCTCAAAGAAGAAAACAGCCGTTATGACCTGATCATCAGCAACCCGCCTTATTATCAGCAGGGTGTTGAATGCGCAACACCTCAGCGCGAACAGGCCCGATATACCACCACACTTGATCACACGACGCTGTTGAATTGTGCGGCAAGTGCTATCACGGAAGACGGTTTTTTCTGTGTGGTGTTACCGGAAGATATCGGCAATGCGTTTACTGAACTGGCGCTGTCGATGGGGTGGCATTTGCGCTTACGCACTGATGTAGCAGAAACAGAGCTGCGCCCACCTCACCGCGTGTTGATGGCTTTTTCGCCGCGCGCCGGGGAGTGCTATAGCGACCGGTTGATTATCCGTGGGCCAGAGCAGCAGTACTCCGAAGGGTATACCGCCCTGACCCAGGCATTCTATTTATTCATGTGAGCCAAGGGAGAAAGCACTGACGGTCCTGAATTTTCCAGCAGTTCTGGATAATCCAGCGTGTAGTGCAGGCCACGGCTCTCTTTACGCATCATCGCGCAGCGGACAATAAGCTCCGCGACTTGCACCAGATTGCGTAGCTCAAGCAGGTTGTTGGACACCCGGAAGCGGGAATAGTATTCGTCCAACTCCTGCTGCAATAACGTGATGCGGCGTAACGCACGCTCCAGTCGTTTCGTCGTGCGAACGATCCCCACGTAATCCCACATAAACAGGCGCAGTTCGTGCCAGTTGTGCTGGATAACCACCAGTTCATCCGGGTTTTCTACCCGGCTTTCATCCCACGCTGGCAACGCGCTGACATCGCGGGCATAAGGCATGCGCTTCTTGATATCTTCTGCCGCAGACCAGCCATACACCAGACACTCAAGCAGCGAATTGGACGCCATACGGTTCGCGCCATGCAGACCGGTGTAACTCACTTCGCCAATAGCATATAACCCGTCAACATCGGTGCGCCCAAAGTCATCGACCATCACGCCACCACAGGTGTAATGCGCGGCAGGAACAATCGGAACCGGCTCTTTGGTGAGATCGATCCCAAGGCCCAGCAATTTTTCGTGGATCATCGGGAAGTGCTGGCGAATAAAATCTTCCGGTTTATGGCTGATATCGAGGTACATGCAGTCTACGCCAAGGCGCTTCATCTCATGATCGATAGCGCGAGCGACGATATCGCGAGGGGCCAGTTCTTCGCGTTCGTCGAAATCGGGCATAAAGCGCGTTCCATCCGGGCGCTTAAGCAACGCACCTTCACCGCGCAGGGCTTCCGTCAGTAAGAAATTGCGCGCCTGAGGATGAAAGAGCGCTGTCGGGTGAAACTGATTGAACTCGAGGTTTGCCACACGACACCCTGCGCGCCAGGCCATAGCAATGCCGTCACCGGATGAAATATCGGGGTTTGTGGTGTACTGATACACCTTTGACGCGCCGCCCGTTGCCAGCACAACCGATTTCGCGGCGCAGATTTCAACACTTTCTTTATTGCGGTTCCAGACCCACGCCCCAACCACCCGACGCGTACCCGGCAGGCCAATTTTATCGGAAACGATAAGATCCACGGCATTACTTCGCTCAAGCACCCGAATATTAGGGTGATTTAAAGCTTTTCCGACTAACGTGGTTTCGACTTCTTTCCCGGTGGCATCAGCGGCATGGAGAATGCGGCGATGGCTGTGACCCCCTTCACGGGTCAGGTGATAGCTAGCCTCGCCATTAGGCTGAACTTCGGTATCAAACAGCACGCCCTGATCGATAAGCCACTGAACGCACGGGCGAGCATGGCTGGCAACGAATGACACCGCATGGCGATCGCACAGCCCGGCCCCTGCAATCAGCGTATCTTCAACATGAGATTCAATGCTGTCGGTTTCATCGAATACGGCGGCAATCCCGCCTTGCGCGTAAAACGTCGAGCCTTCACTGACTGGCCCTTTACTAAGAACGATGACGGAACTGTGCTCAGCCAGGCGGAGTGCAAGGGATAAACCGGCAGCACCGCTACCGACAATAAGAACATCACAGGAAAGGTCAGGTGTCGTAGTCATGATCTGTGTTTAATTTACTAAACAAGGTTCAGGCAATGTAGCACTGCAATGGGCTTTTTAGCACGAAATTTTTTCAATGCTGTTATGACGACTAAACAGGGTGGGAAAGCTTGAGGATTTGTAAATCAGAGAAAATTATTGCGAAGCAGATCGTTAGCCTCAGATTTTATGATGAAAAAAGCCTGGCGTTACGGTACTCTGCAGACAGATTTCAGACGTTTATTGCGCGCCTGACACTTCATTTAGCAGTGGTAGACTTATAATGAGTGATAATGAGCTGTCTATCCGCAGTCAATAAAAAGCAAAGGCGTAACTGAACTTAATGATAATAGCCCGCTCTAAGCTGATGCTTGCTCATAGTGCAGTGCATGGAGTGGCGTTTTGATTACGCATGGGAATAAGGTTTGAGGAGACATTACCTCGGATGAGCGAGCAGTTAACGGATCAGGTCCTCGTCGAACGGGTCCAAAAGGGAGATCAGAAGGCTTTCAACCTGCTGGTGGTACGCTATCAGCATAAAGTGGCAAGTCTGGTTTCCCGTTACGTACCGTCTGGCGATGTGCCTGACGTAGTACAAGAGTCTTTTATAAAGGCCTATCGTGCGCTGGATTCATTCCGGGGAGATAGTGCTTTCTATACCTGGCTGTACCGTATCGCTGTAAATACGGCCAAAAATTACCTGGTTGCTCAGGGGAGACGCCCGCCAGCAAGTGATATTGATGCTGTGGAAGCAGAAAATTACGAAAGTGGCGGTGCGCTGAAAGAAATTTCGAACCCTGAGAACTTAATGTTGTCAGAAGAACTGAGACAAATAGTGTTCCGTACCATTGAGTCTCTCCCGGAAGATTTACGCATGGCAATCACGTTACGGGAGTTGGATGGCCTGAGCTATGAAGAGATAGCCGCTATCATGGATTGTCCGGTCGGTACGGTTCGCTCGCGCATTTTCCGTGCACGAGAAGCTATTGATAATAAAGTTCAACCGCTAATCAGGCGTTGACATAGCGGAATACTGGAAAAGGTATTAGGCATGCAGAAAGAAAAACTTTCCGCCTTAATGGATGGTGAAACGCTGGACAGTGAGTTGCTTAACGAGCTGACTCATTCCACTGAGATGCAAAAAGCGTGGGAGAGCTACCATCTTATCCGCGATACTATGCGCGGTGAGACAGCGCAGACCCTGAATTTTGATATTTCAGCTCGCGTTATGGCCGCTATTGAGAATGAACCTGTTCGCCTGGCGACTCCACTCATTCCTGAAGCCCAGCCCGCACCGCACCAGTGGCAGAATATGCCATTCTGGAAGAAGGTTCGTCCTTGGGCGAGCTCTCTGACTCAAATGGGCGTTGCGGCTTGTGTATCACTCGCCGTGATCGTGGGTGTTCAGCACTATAACGGTCAAACTGATGCGTCCCAGCAGTCTGAAACGCCAGTGTTTAACACACTGCCGATGATGGGCAAAGCCAGTCCTGTGAGCTTAGGTGTACCAGCCGATGCGAACGCGGGTGTGACATCATCTGGCCAGCAACAGCAGGTTCAGGAGCAGCGCCGTCGTATTAACGCGATGTTGCAGGACTACGAATTGCAGCGCCGTCTGCATTCCGAACAGCTTCAGTTTGAACAATCCCAGACTCAGCAAGCCGCTGTTCAGGTGCCAGGCTATCAAACGTTAGGAACGCAATCGCAGTAATGAAGCAACTTTGGTGTGCCATGTCACTTGTGGCTGCTAGCCTGTTCTTCTCCACCAACGCCTCGGCTGATGTCTCGTCCGGGGCGTTGTTGCAGCAGATGAATTTGGCCAGCCAGTCTCTCAATTATGAGCTGTCGTTCGTCAGCATCAATAAGCAGGGCGTGGAATCATTACGCTATCGCCACGCTCGTCTGAATAATCAGGCGCTGGCGCAACTGCTCCAGATGGACGGTCCGCGCCGTGAAGTTGTCCAGCGTGGAAACGAAATCAGCTATTTCGAGCCTGGCCTCGATCCCTTCACGTTGAACGGCGACTACATCGTCGATTCATTGCCATCCCTGATTTATACCGATTTCAAACGCCTCGCGCCGTACTACGATTTCATTTCCGTAGGTCGCACTCGCATAGCCGACAGATTGTGTGAAGTGATCCGCGTCGTGGCGCGTGATGGAACCCGTTACAGCTACATTGTCTGGCTCGATTCGGAAACCAAACTCCCGATGCGTGTTGATTTGCTGGACCGCGATGGCGAAACGCTGGAACAGTTCCGCGTGGTGGCTTTTAACGTCAGCGACCAGGTGAGCAGCAACATGCAAACGCTGTCCACCGCGAGTTTGCCGCCGCTGTTGTCCGTGCCAGTGGGTGATAAAATCAATTTCAACTGGTTGCCGAGCTGGTTACCGCAAGGGTTTGTCGAAGTTGCAGGTAGCCGTAGAACCTTGCCGACGATTGAAACTCCGGTGGAATCCCGCCTGTACTCAGACGGTCTGTTCAGTTTCTCGGTGAATGTGAACCGTGCCAGTGCCACCAGTAGCGAGCAGGTGCTGCGTACCGGGCGTCGTACCGTCAGTACTTCTGTGCGAGACAACGCGGAAATCACTATTGTTGGTGAATTGCCGCCGCAGACCGCCAAACGGGTTGCTGACAGTATCAAGTTCAAGGCAGCTAAATGATTAAAGAATGGGCCACGGTTATTTCCTGGAGTAACGGGCTTGCGCAAGTCAGCTGCGACGTAAAATCCTCTTGCAGCAGCTGCTCATCAAGAGCGGGCTGCGGCAGCAGAGTCCTGAATAAATTAGGGCCGCAGACTGAACATACCCTCAGCGTGTCAAGCGCTGAGCCGCTTGTTGTTGGTCAGAAAGTGGAACTGGGGATCAGTGAAGGCAGTCTGTTGACGTCAGCCATGCTGGTTTACATGACGCCGTTGCTCGGTATGTTTGTCATGGCTGCCATCTTCCAATTGCTTTTTGTCAGCGATCTGGTTTCTTTTGCAGGTGGCGTGCTGGGTGGCGTAGGCGGCTTTTTGATTGCCCGTGGGCTGTCGCCAAAATTGGCCTCCCGCGAGGCATGGCAGCCCATCATTATCAGCATCGGGCTGCCGCCGGATCTCCTTCGTGTGGACAACACTTCTTCTGAACTGAGCCAGTAATCACGCTGGCTTTTATCTTTATTTACATCTCCGACAGGATCTCCTCTCAACTAACCGCTAAGCTTGCCGGAAGAGCATTTCCTGGCGACGGAGATGTAGTGTAGAATGCGGCGTTTTCGAACGATCAAACGTCAGGCGCAGACCCGCGGCCTCCAGGAATTCGTAAGGCATAACTCACTCTAATATGAAGAATATACGTAACTTTTCGATCATCGCGCATATCGACCACGGCAAATCGACGCTGTCTGACCGTATTATCCAAATTTGCGGCGGACTTTCCGATCGTGAAATGGCCGCTCAGGTTCTCGACTCCATGGATCTGGAACGTGAACGTGGGATCACCATCAAAGCACAAAGTGTGACCCTGGATTACAAAGCGACTGACGGTGAAACTTACCAGTTGAACTTCATCGATACCCCGGGCCACGTTGACTTCTCCTATGAAGTTTCCCGTTCTCTCGCCGCCTGTGAAGGCGCATTGCTGGTGGTTGATGCCGGGCAGGGCGTAGAAGCGCAGACGCTCGCGAACTGCTATACCGCAATGGAAATGGACCTGGAAGTGGTTCCGGTTCTGAACAAAATTGACTTGCCAGCGGCTGATCCAGAACGCGTGGCAGAAGAGATTGAAGATATCGTCGGCATCGACGCCGCAGACGCTGTGCGCTGCTCGGCGAAAACCGGCGTGGGTGTTCCTGATGTGTTAGAGCGTCTGGTGCGTGATATTCCACCGCCAGTCGGCGATGCGGATGCCCCATTACAGGCGCTGATCATCGACTCCTGGTTTGATAACTACCTTGGCGTTGTGTCGCTTATCCGTGTGAAAAACGGCACCCTGCGCAAAGGCGATAAAGTCAAAGTCATGAGTACCGGCCAGGTCTACAACGCAGACCGTCTGGGCATCTTCACCCCGAAACAAGTTGATCGTACCGAGCTGAAATGCGGTGAAGTAGGCTGGCTGGTTTGTGCTATTAAAGACATTCTCGGCGCACCGGTCGGCGATACGCTGACTCTGTCCCGTAACCCGGCTGACAAAGCGCTTCCTGGCTTCAAGAAAGTGAAGCCGCAGGTTTACGCGGGTCTGTTCCCGGTAAGCTCCGATGATTACGAAAACTTCCGTGATGCCCTCGGCAAGCTGAGCCTGAACGATGCTTCCCTGTTCTACGAGCCAGAAAGCTCAACGGCGCTGGGCTTCGGCTTCCGTTGTGGCTTCCTCGGTCTGCTGCACATGGAAATCATCCAGGAGCGTCTGGAGCGTGAATACGATCTCGACCTCATCACCACCGCACCAACGGTTGTGTATGAAGTGCAGACCACCAATAAAGAAGTTATCTACGTCGATAGCCCCTCTAAGCTACCACCACTGAATAACATCGAAGAACTGCGCGAGCCGATCGCCGAGTGTCACATGCTGTTGCCGCAAGAATTCCTTGGCAACGTGATCACCCTGTGTATCGAAAAACGTGGCGTACAGACCAACATGGTTTACCACGGTAACCAGGTGGCGCTGACCTATGACATCCCGATGGCAGAAGTGGTGCTCGACTTCTTCGACCGCCTGAAGTCTACCTCTCGCGGCTATGCATCGCTGGATTACAACTTCAAGCGCTTCCAGGCGTCCAACATGGTGCGTGTTGATGTCCTCATTAACGGCGACCGCGTTGATGCGCTGGCGCTGATCACCCACAACGACAACGCGCCGTATCGTGGTCGTGAATTGGTTGAGAAGATGAAAGAACTTATCCCGCGCCAGCAGTTCGATATCGCGATTCAGGCGGCCATCGGCAACCACATTATTGCCCGTTCAACTGTGAAACAGCTGCGTAAAAACGTCCTGGCGAAATGCTACGGCGGTGACGTTAGCCGTAAGAAAAAGCTGCTGCAGAAACAGAAAGACGGTAAAAAACGCATGAAGCAAGTGGGTAACGTTGAGCTTCCACAGGAAGCATTCCTCGCCATTCTGCATGTTGGAAAAGACGGTAAATAACCAATAAGGAGTTGGCATGGCGAACATGTTTGCCCTGATCCTGGTCATTGCGACCCTGGTGACAGGGATTTTATGGTGCATGGATAAGTTTATTTTTGCGCCAAAACGCCGTGAACGTCAGGCCGCTGCACAGGTTGCAGCGGGTGATACGCTGGATCAAAAGACGTTGAAGAAAGTTGGCCCGAAACCGGGCTGGCTGGAAACGGGGGCTTCTGTGTTCCCGGTGCTGGCTATCGTGCTGATTGTGCGCTCATTTATCTACGAGCCGTTTCAGATCCCATCGGGTTCGATGATGCCAACGCTGCTCATTGGTGATTTTATTCTGGTGGAGAAATTCGCCTATGGAATTAAAGATCCGATTTACCAGAATACGCTAATCGAAACCGGTCATCCGAAACGTGGTGATGTCGTCGTCTTTAAATACCCGGAAGATCCACGCCTTGACTATATCAAGCGTGCAGTTGGCTTACCGGGCGACAAGGTGACTTACGATCCGATCGCTAAAGAAGTGACCATCAAGCCTAACTGTAGCTCAGGCCAGGCTTGCGGTAACGCTTTGCCGGTCACGTATTCCAATGTTGAAGCCAGCGATTTCGTGCAGACGTTTGCCCGTCGTAATGGCGGTGAAGCGACCAGCGGTTTCTGGCAATTGCCGAAAGGCGAAAGCAAAGATAACGGCGTGCGCCTGAGTGAGCGTAAAGAGACGCTGGGCGATGTCACTCACCGTATTCTGACCGTGCCTATCGCGCAGGACCAACTGGGTATGTATTACCACGAGCAAGGCCAGCAGTTGGCGACCTGGGTTGTTCCGCCTGGACATTACTTCATGATGGGTGATAACCGCGATAACAGCGCTGACAGCCGTTACTGGGGCTTCGTCCCGGAAGCGAATCTGGTCGGCAAAGCGGTGGGCATCTGGATGAGTTTCGAAAAACAGGAAGGTGAATGGCCGACCGGCGTACGTTTAAGTCGTATTGGCGGAATCCATTAATTCCTGACTTTTATTCATGCCGTCATCATCATAATGGCGGCATGAATTATTTCCGATTTAAATGCCCATCAGCTAACGACATCACTCGTCGTTGCGTATAGAATGTCCCCCCGAAGTTTTAGGTTGGTACCCATCAGGGATCCACGGCACACGAAACCGCGTTGGCTATTTCAGGTCGGTTTCGTGTGCTGCATTATTGACGCATTCATCTATTGGTAACGCATGAACCCCATCGTAATTAATCGGCTTCAACGTAAGCTGGGCTACACTTTTCAACATCAGGATCTGTTGCAACAGGCTTTAACCCATCGCAGCGCGAGCAGTAAGCATAATGAGCGCCTCGAATTCCTGGGTGATTCTATTTTAAGCTATGTGATTGCCAATGCGCTGTATCACCGCTTTCCTCGCGTTGACGAAGGCGATATGAGCCGTATGCGCGCCACGCTGGTGCGCGGCAATACGCTGGCAGAAATCGCTCGTGAATTTGAACTGGGTGAATGCCTGCGTTTGGGGCCCGGCGAACTGAAAAGTGGTGGCTTCCGTCGTGAATCTATTTTGGCGGATACCGTTGAAGCACTGATTGGCGGTGTCTTCCTTGACAGCGATATTCAGAATGTCGAGAAGCTGATCCTCAACTGGTATCAGACCCGATTGGACGAAATCAGCCCGGGCGATAAGCAAAAAGATCCGAAAACGCGTTTGCAGGAATATTTACAGGGTCGTCATCTGCCGCTGCCATCCTATCTGGTTGTGCAAGTGCGTGGCGAAGCCCACGATCAGGAATTTACTATCCACTGCCAGGTCAGTGGCCTGAGTGAACCGGTAGTTGGCACGGGTTCCAGCCGCCGCAAGGCGGAGCAGGCTGCCGCCGAACAGGCGCTGAAAAAACTGGAGCTGGAATGAGCGACGAAAAGAGTTATTGCGGATTTATTGCCATCGTTGGACGCCCCAACGTTGGTAAATCCACCCTGTTAAATAAACTGCTTGGGCAGAAGATTTCCATCACTTCTCGCAAAGCGCAGACCACGCGTCACCGCATTGTCGGGATCCATACCGAAGGGGCATATCAGGCAATTTATGTCGATACCCCGGGTCTGCATATGGAAGAGAAGCGTGCGATCAACCGTCTGATGAACAAAGCGGCGAGCAGCTCCATCGGCGACGTAGAGCTCATCATCTTTGTGGTGGAAGGCACCCGCTGGACGCCTGACGACGAAATGGTGCTGAACAAGCTCCGTGGTGGTCGCGCACCAGTTATCCTCGCAGTTAACAAAGTCGATAACGTTCAGGAAAAAGGCGACCTGCTGCCGCACTTGCAGTTCCTCGGCAGCCAGATGAACTTCCTCGATATCGTACCGATTTCTGCCGAAACGGGCATGAACGTGGATACGATGGCGGGCATCGTGCGTAAGCACCTGCCGGAAGCGATTCACCATTTCCCGGAAGATTACATCACTGACCGTTCACAGCGCTTTATGGCCTCTGAAATCATCCGTGAAAAACTGATGCGTTTCCTGGGCGCAGAGCTGCCGTACTCTGTAACGGTAGAGATCGAACGCTTCCAGACCAACGAACGCGGCGGCTATGACATCCACGGTCTGATCCTCGTCGAGCGCGAAGGGCAGAAGAAGATGGTGATTGGCAACAAAGGTGCCAAAATCAAAACCATCGGTATTGAAGCCCGTAAGGATATGCAGGAGATGTTTGAATCCCCTGTACACCTTGAGCTGTGGGTCAAAGTGAAATCTGGCTGGGCCGATGACGAGCGCGCCCTGCGCAGTCTCGGTTATGTCGACGACCTTTAAGTAAATTCCATGGAAGGCTGGCAGCGCGCTTTCGTCCTGCATAGTCGTCCCTGGAGCGAAACCAGCCTGATGCTGGACGTCTTCACGGAAGAGTCGGGCCGCGTGCGCCTTGTGGCTAAAGGCGCACGTTCCAAACGTTCAAATCTTAAAGGCGCGCTTCAGCCCTTTACTCCCCTGCTGGTCCGTTTTGGTGGTCGTGGCGATGTCAAAACGCTACGCAGCGCCGAAGCTGTGTCTCTTGCACTTCCTCTCAGCGGTATCACGCTCTACAGCGGCCTTTACGTCAATGAACTGGTTGCCCGCGTGCTGGAAAACGAAACCCGTTTCTCCGAACTCTTTTTCGATTATCTGCACTGTATCCAGGCGCTGGCTGGCGTAACAGGTTCACCTGAACCTGTGCTGCGCCGTTTTGAGTTGGCACTGTTGGCGCATTTGGGGTACGGCGTGGATTTCCTGCATTGCGCAGGCAGTGGCGAACCGGTGGATGACACCATGACCTACCGTTATCGTGAAGAAAAAGGCTTCATCGCAAGCGTAGTGATTGATCACTACACGTTTACCGGGCACCATTTGAAGGCGCTCGCCAGCCGGGAATTCCCCGATGCAGATGCGTTACGGGCAGCAAAACGCTTCACCCGGATGGCGTTAAAGCCTTATCTTGGCGGGAAGCCGCTTAAAAGCCGCGAATTATTCCGGCAGTTTGTGCCAAAGCGCGGTTGAGCCACGCTTAAAAAATCAAAAATGAATAACGAGGATTGTCATGGCTGAATTACTGTTAGGCGTCAATATTGACCACATCGCCACGCTGCGTAATGCTCGCGGCACTGCTTACCCGGATCCGGTTCAGGCGGCGTTCATCGCTGAGCAGGCAGGCGCCGACGGCATCACCGTGCATCTGCGTGAAGACCGTCGCCACATTACCGACCGCGATGTACGTATTCTTCGCCAGACCCTCGATACCCGCATGAACCTGGAAATGGCTGTCACCGAAGAGATGCTGACCATTGCCTGCGACACCAAACCGCATTTCTGCTGCCTGGTGCCGGAAAAGCGTCAGGAAGTGACCACCGAAGGCGGTCTGGACGTTGCCGGTCAGGTCGACAAAATGCGCGATGCCTGTAAACGCCTGGCCGATGCAGGGATCCTCGTTTCGCTGTTTATTGATGCTGACAACGCACAGATTAAAGCGGCAGCTGACGTGGGCGCGCCCTATATCGAAATTCATACCGGTTGCTATGCCGACGCTAAAAATGAAGCGCAGCAGGCGAAAGAGCTGGAGCGTATCGCTAAAGCGGCAACCTACGCAGCAAGCCTTGGGTTGAAAGTGAACGCCGGGCACGGTCTGACCTACCACAACGTCAAAGCCATTGCCGCGCTGCCAGAAATGCACGAGCTGAACATCGGTCATGCGATTATTGGTCGTGCAGTAATGAGCGGCCTTAAAGAGGCAGTAGCGGAAATGAAACGCCTGATGCTGGAAGCGCGCGGCTAATGGCTATCATCGGTATCGGCACCGATATCGTTGAGATCACCCGTATTGAAGCGGTGATCACCCGTAGCGGTGATCGCCTGGCGCGCCGGGTGCTCAGCGATAACGAATGGAAAGTATGGGAAACGCATCAGCAGCCGGTGCGTTTTCTGGCAAAACGTTTTGCGGTGAAAGAGGCGGCGTCGAAAGCGCTTGGCACTGGCATTCGTAACGGCTTAGCGTTCGAGCAATTTGAAGTTTATAACGATGAGCTGGGTAAGCCAAAACTACGACTGTGGGGCGCGGCAAGTGAACTCGCAGCTCAGCTTGGCGTAGCGCATATCCACGTTACGCTCGCGGACGAACGGCATTACGCCTGCGCGACGGTAATAATGGAAAGCTAGATTTTGTCGGCGTGGTGCAGCTGGACGAATTTATCCCACAGCTGCTCTTCGTTTTCGAGATGCTCAGGGTTTTTGATGATGGTGTTGGCGATAGGGCACACGCTCTGACAGGTCGGTGTTTCGTAATGGCCGATGCATTCCGTACAACGATCGCTGTTAATCTCATAAATGCTGCTGCCCATCGAAATGGCCTCATTCGGGCACTCCGGTTCGCACATATCGCAGTTGATGCATTTTTTGGTAATTAACAGCGCCATTTGGAAACTCTCAGAAACACCACAAACAGGGCGGGCATTATACGCTCATTCTCTGTGCAGGCCACTTTTTTGTTGCCCATCCGCACTTACTTCGCGATGAAGCACCGCCGATCATCACACCAGTTTTTTCACCAATGCTTCGCTGTGGCGAATGCGATCCGGGGCATGTTCCAGATCCTGTTGAACCAGACCCATAAACAGCAAATCGGTGAGCATCATCTGTGCGCTGGTGGATGAGATCGCCGCACTGCGCGTGGCCAGCTCTTCGGCAATGGTATACAGGCAATGACTCGCCCGTTGTTGTAGTGCATTGGGTGAGAATCCGGTGATCGCCAGAATCTTCCCGCCTACGCGTAGCGTTTCATCTGCCGCCAGATTGATCTCCCGTCGCTCACCCGAATAGGAAATCGCCAGCAGTAAATCGTCCTCAGTCATCGCCTGTACCGTGGCGAGCAGGGCATGCATATCTTTTTCCACCACCGCGTTAAAGCCAATTTTCAGCAGCTTCCAGCTAAAGTTTTGTGCCACCAAACCTGACGCGCCAATCCCGGTCAGCACGATGCGTCGGGCATTGCGCAGCAGATCGATACTCTCCCGCAGCTTCTCTTCGGTGTTGACGTCAAGCGAAGCGTGCATCGCCGAGATATTGTCCTTAATGAGTTTTTCGCCCACCAATCGCAACGGATCGTCGCCGCGAATCTGGTTATGCACGGGCACCGATTGTGGATGTGGATTGCTGGCCAGCGCTTCACTCAGCGCCAGTTTTAACGCTGGAAACCCTTTGAATCCCAGTTTTTGGGAGAACTTCACCACACTCGACTGGCTGACGCCGGCCTCGGCAGCCAGCTGCTGAGAGCTGAGGTGACGGGCTTCATCAGGTTGCGCGAGGATGAAATCCGCCAGCTTTTTGTCGCTTTGCGCAAGCCCGGCGTAACGCTGACGGATACGAATCAAACAGTTCATTGGCTCTCCAGAGGGCCAAATCGTGGCCGCCTGTCAGAATTTAGTCTTTGATTATAGGGGATTGTGATGCAGACACGGTTGGTTGCGGACGTCTTGCGCTGCTTTCTTAATCGATTCATCATTTTAATCAAAAGGATACGCTGTATCCCGGACAAGGGAAAGGCGCATTACGGATCGTTTTTGGAAATGTGAGGTTCTGGCTGTTAGGCTATCTGACAGGAACGATTGATACGCGCTCACCTTTTTAAGGAGAATGATTTGGTAAGCAATTCGCGTCGGGTAGTGTTTTTTGATCTGGATGGTACGCTGCATCAGCAGGATATGTTCGGCAGTTTTTTACGTTATCTGTTGCGCCATAACCCACTGAATGCACTGCTGGTGCTCCCTTTGTTACCCGTGATTGGCGTGGTGCTGCTGGTGAAAGGGCGGGCGGCGCGCTGGCCGATGAGCCTGCTGCTGTGGGCGGCCACATTTGGGCACAGTGAAGCCAGGTTGAGTGCACTGGAAGCCAAATTTGTGCAATGGTTCCGGGGCCACGTGACGGCCTTCCCGGTCGTGCATCAGCGCCTCACCGAATACCTGACCAGCTCTGATGCCGATGTTTGGCTCATCACCGGTTCGCCGAAATCGCTTGTGGAGAAAGTCTATTTCGACACGCCGTGGCTGCCGCGCGTTAATCTGATCGCCAGCATGACCGAGCGCCGCCACGGCGGTTGGGTGCTGACGCTGCGCTGTTTAGGTCATGAAAAAGTGGCCCAGCTTGAGAAAAAAATCGGTACGCCGCTACGCCTGTACAGCGGTTACAGCGACAGTAATCAGGACAACCCGCTGCTCTATTTCTGTCAGCACCGCTGGCGAGTGACGCCGAGGGGCGAGTTACAACAGTTGGAATAAAAGTCTCGCGGATGTGTATAATGCGCCCCGCTTTTCTACCGGAGTAGTTGCTTTGTCTGACAATGAATTGAACCACGAACACTGGATGCGTCATGCGCTGACTTTAGCCCAACGAGCCTGGGATGAAGGGGAGGTGCCGGTCGGGGCAGTGCTGGTTTATCAGAATCAGGTGATTGGCGAAGGCTGGAACCGACCGATTGGTCATCATGACCCGACCGCACATGCCGAAATCATGGCGCTGCGTCAGGGAGGAATGGTGCTTCAGAATTACCGGTTAATCGACACCACGTTATATGTCACCCTTGAGCCGTGCGTAATGTGTGCCGGGGCGATGGTGCATAGTCGTATTGGGCAACTGGTGTTTGGTGCGCGGGATGCAAAAACCGGGGCGGCGGGATCGCTGATGGATGTGTTGCATCATCCCGGCATGAATCATCGGGTGGAAATTACCGAAGGCGTGCTTGCGCAAGCGTGTTCGTCGATGCTGAGTGACTTTTTCCGCCACCGCCGTGAGCAGAAGAAAGCGCTCAAGCGTGCCACTTTGCTTTAACGGCGAGAAAACTCGACCAGTTGGCTCGGGTGCTTCACTTCAATCTGACCGCTGCGTTCATCAGGATGCAGTGAGATGAATGGCAGTAAACCCAGGCTGGTGTGATTCAGTTCGCCTGATCTTACCGCAGGATAATCCTGGGCATATTCCCTGTCCTGAGCGGCCTTCTTCTCTTTTTCAAGCAAATAACCCACCAGGCTGATTTGGTACTTACGGATATTTTCCACATAAGCGTAGGCTTCGTGCCCGCGCGCATAACCGTATGTCAGGCGAGTGTAATAGGGTTTCTGGCTTAGCAACGGCAAGCGCTGTTTCACGTCGGCCCAACTGTCCGGATTGCCTTTTTGCTTCGCCGTTAACGCTCTGGCGTCAAGCATATGCGCGTAGCCCATATTGTAAGCCGCCAGTGCAAACCAGATACGCTCTTCCTTCGGTACGGTGTCCGGTACTTTATCCATCATGTCCTGCAGATAACGCATCCCACCGCTGACACTTTGCTCAGGGTCGGTTCTGTCGGTCAGGCCCAGACTTTGCGCGGTGTTTTTGGTGAGCATCATCATGCCGCGCACCCCAGTGGGTGACGTCGCCAGCGGATCCCAATGAGATTCCTGCCACGCAATAGCCGCCAGTAAACGCCAGTCAATCTCCTTGGCGTATTTCTGAAAGAGTGGCTGAACATCCGGCAGCAAATTTTCTACTGCACGCAAGAAGGTACGGGTATCGAAATAATCGAAATCATCGCCATGACCGAGGTACTTCTCTTCCAGTCGGGCCAGCGTGCCGTCTTCATTAATGTTATTGAAGAAATCGAGCATCGCCGCAGGCAGCGTGTTGTCGCTGTCTTTCAGGCTAAACCAGGTGACGGGCTGTTCATCGGTGATATCCAGTGCCACCGCCAGCTCAGGATGCACGCGCTGGAACAGGCTAATTGCTACAGAATCGGCAATGGTGTAATCCAGTTTACCGTCGATGATATCTGCCATCAGCTCAACGCTGCCGCGCTTGTCATCAACGGTCCAGGTGAGGTTCGGGTATTTCTTGTCTTTCAGTGCCTGCAGATCGTTGATCGCCACATGGCCTGGGGCAATCGTCAGTTGTTGCGCGGTCAGGTTATCCAGCGTGTGCGGGCGCAGGCTGCCTTTACGATAAACCAACTGCTGAGAAACGGAGTAGTAAGCCGGGCCGGGTTGGTAGTTTTTGAGGCGCTCGCTGTTGTACACCAGCCCTGCGGCCAGCATATCGGCATTGTCGTTGTCGAGGTCATCGAAAAGCTGGCTGATGTTCTGGCGGACGGTAATTTTGAGTTTGACGCCAAGATAGTCGGCAAACTGCTGCGCCAGTTCGTAGTCGAGGCCGTAATCTTTTTCGTTAATGCTGGCAAATGTCAGCGGAGAAATTACGGTGCTGACACGAAGCTCACCGCGCGCCTGAATAGCGGCGATGCGATTTTCTGGTTTACTGAACCAGGGAATAGAAGGCCATAGCGCCGCTGCCAGTAGCAGGGTGACAATGCCAATAAACAGATAATTAATCTTTAATTTTTTCAATTAGTTAATTCTCTGTGAAGAGAGTGATCTCAGGCAATAGTTACCATGTTAAAGTTTAAGGGCTCTACAGAATGAGCGGCATTTTGCTTAACAATGCGCCAGTTGGCAACCCATTCATGCGATAGGTCACATCAATTGGTAAAACGAAGCGGTAATTTTATTTTGACGCAAACGGTTTCGTCGCCGCTCAGGATTCACTATAATGGCGCCCGTTTTCCGCCATTACGCACACTGAAACCCAGAAGACGAGAGACTTATGATGGAAATTCTGCGTGGTTCGCCTGCACTGTCTGCATTTCGTATCAACAAACTGCTGGCACGCTTTCAGGCAGCCAACCTTCCGGTCAGCAATATTTACGCCGAGTACGTGCATTTCGCCGAGCTGAACGCACCGCTTTCAGACCAGCAACACGCCCGGCTGGCACAGTTGCTGCAATATGGCCCAAGCCTCAGCAGCCATACCCCCGCCGGAAAATTACTGCTCGTCACTCCCCGCCCTGGCACCATCTCCCCCTGGTCTTCAAAAGCAACGGATATCGCCCACAACTGCGGCCTGACCCAGATTGATCGCCTTGAGCGCGGTGTTGCGTATTACGTTGAAGCCTCCACCCTGAGCGAGGCTCAGTGGAGCGAATTAGCAGCCGAGCTGCACGATCGGATGATGGAAACCGTATTTGCGGCGCTTCAGGATGCGGAAAGCCTGTTTGCCCATCATCAGCCCGCACCCGTTTCCAGCGTCGATATGCTCGGACAAGGGCGTCAGGCGCTGGTGGAAGCTAACCAGCGTCTGGGTCTGGCGCTGGCGGAAGATGAAATCGACTATCTGCACGATGCGTTCATCAAGCTGAACCGCAACCCGAACGACATCGAACTCTACATGTTTGCTCAGGCGAACTCCGAACACTGTCGTCACAAGATTTTCAACGCCGACTGGGTTATCGACGGCGAAGAACAGCCGAAGTCGCTGTTCAAAATGATCAAGAACACCTTCGAGAAAACGCCGGATCACGTGCTGTCGGCTTATAAAGACAACGCTGCGGTAATGGAAGGCTCAGAAGTCGGGCGCTTCTACGCCGCCCATGACGGCCTGCGCTATGACTTCCATCAGGAATCCGCGCATATCCTGATGAAGGTCGAAACGCATAACCACCCAACCGCTATTTCTCCATGGCCGGGTGCGGCAACGGGGTCCGGCGGTGAAATTCGCGACGAAGGTGCAACCGGACGCGGCGCGAAACCAAAAGCTGGGCTGGTAGGCTTCTCCGTTTCCAACCTTCGCATTCCGGGCTTTGAACAGCCGTGGGAAGAAGATTTTGGTAAACCTGACCGTATCGTCACCGCGCTGGACATCATGACCGACGGCCCGCTTGGCGGGGCGGCGTTCAACAACGAATTTGGTCGTCCGGCACTGAATGGCTACTTCCGTACTTACGAAGAAAAAGTGAACAGCCACAACGGCGAAGAGTTGCGTGGCTATCACAAGCCGATCATGCTGGCGGGCGGGATCGGCAATATTCGCGGCGATCACGTGCAAAAAGGCGAGATCAACGTTGGCGCGAAACTGGTTGTTCTCGGTGGCCCGGCGATGAATATCGGCCTCGGCGGCGGGGCTGCATCTTCTATGGCTTCCGGTCAATCCGATGCGGATCTGGATTTTGCTTCTGTACAGCGTGATAACCCGGAAATGGAACGTCGTTGCCAGGAAGTTATTGACCGCTGCTGGCAGTTGGGTGAAGCCAACCCGATTCTGTTTATCCATGACGTAGGCGCAGGCGGCTTATCTAACGCGATGCCAGAACTGGTTAGCGACGGTGGGCGCGGCGGCAACTTCAATCTGCGTGACATCCTCAGCGATGAACCGGGGATGAGCCCACTGGAAATCTGGTGTAATGAATCGCAGGAGCGCTATGTACTCGCCGTGGCTGCTGAACAGTTGCCGTTGTTTGACGAGCTGTGCCGCCGCGAGCGCGCACCGTACGCGGTGATCGGCGAGGCGACCGAAGAGATGCACCTGAGCCTCAGCGACACACATTTTGACGACAAGCCCATCGATCTGCCACTGGATGTGCTGCTTGGCAAAACGCCGAAAATGACCCGTGACGTAGCAACGCTCAACGCTAACGGCGAAGCGCTGAACCGTCAGGGCATCACGATTGCCGATGCGGTTAATCGTGTTCTGCATCTGCCCACAGTGGCAGAAAAAACCTTCCTTGTGACCATCGGCGACCGTTCGGTGACTGGCATGGTTGCGCGGGATCAGATGGTGGGTCCGTGGCAAATCCCGGTGGCGAACTGCGCGGTGACCACCGCCAGCCTGGACAGCTATTACGGCGAAGCAATGGCGCTTGGCGAACGTGCGCCTGTAGCGTTGCTCGATTTCGCGGCCTCTGCCCGTCTGGCGGTAGGTGAAGCACTGACCAACATCGTTGGCACGCAGGTAGGCGACCTCAAACGCATCAAGCTTTCGGCAAACTGGATGGCAGCAGCAGGGCATCCGGGTGAAGACGCTGGTCTGTATGCGGCGGTAAAAGCGGTGGGTGAAGAGCTTTGCCCGGCGCTGGGCCTGACTATTCCGGTCGGCAAAGACTCAATGTCGATGAAAACCCGTTGGCAGCAAGGCAGCGAACAGCGCGAAATGACCTCACCGTTGTCACTGGTGATCACCGCGTTTGCGCGTGTGGAAGACGTGCGTCGTACCGTTACGCCAGAGCTATCAACTGAAGACAATGCTTTGCTGCTGATTGATCTCGGTAAAGGCCATAACGCGCTGGGTGCAACCGCCCTGGCGCAAGTTTATCGCCAGCTCGGTGACAAAACGGCGGACGTGCGCAGCGTTGAGCAGTTAAAAGGCTTCTGGGATGCGATGCAGGTGCTGGTTGCCGAACGCAAACTGCTGGCGTGGCACGACCGTTCTGATGGCGGTCTGCTGGTGACGCTCGCAGAAATGGCCTTTACCGGTCATTGTGGTGTTGAGGTGGATATAGCCGCGCTGGGCGAAGATCGTCTGGCGGCCTTGTTCAACGAAGAACTGGGCGGCGTGATTCAGGTTCGTGCCGAAGATCGCGCTTTGGTCGAAGGCATTTTCGCAACCCATGGTTTAGCGGATTGCGTGTATTTCCTCGGTAAAGCTACCGAAGGCGACCGTTTCGTTATCACCGCAGATTCACATCCGGTCTACAGCGAAAGCCGCACCACACTTCGTATGTGGTGGGCAGAAACGACCTGGCAGATGCAGCGTCTGCGTGATAACCCGGAGTGCGCCGATCAGGAGCACGAAGCGAAGCGTAACGATAACGATCCGGGCCTCAATGTGAAGCTCTCGTTCGATATCAACGAAGACGTTGCCGCGCCGTACATCGCCAAAGGTGCGCGCCCGAAAGCCGCGGTGCTGCGCGAGCAGGGCGTTAACTCTCACGTCGAAATGGCGGCGGCGTTCCATCGTGCGGGCTTCGATGCTATCGATGTCCACATGAGTGACCTGCTTGCCGGACGCACCGGTCTGGAAGATTTCCAGGCGCTGGTGGCCTGTGGTGGTTTCTCTTACGGTGATGTGCTGGGCGCGGGTGAAGGCTGGGCGAAATCGATTCTGTTCAACGACCGTGTGCGTGACGAGTTCGAAACCTTCTTCCATCGTCCACAGACGCTGGCGCTGGGCGTGTGTAACGGCTGCCAGATGATGTCTAATCTGCGTGACCTGATCCCGGGCAGCAGCCTGTGGCCGCGCTTTGTGCGTAACCATTCTGACCGCTTCGAAGCGCGTTTCAGCCTGGTGGAAGTGACCCAAAGTCCATCGCTGTTGTTACAGGGCATGGTAGGTTCACAGATGCCTATCGCCGTTTCTCACGGCGAAGGTCGCGTAGAAGTGCGTGATGGTGCGCATCTGGCGCAGCTCGAAAGCAAAGGGCTGGTGGCGCTGCGTTTCGTTGACCACTACGGTAACGTCACGCAGAACTACCCGGCGAACCCGAACGGCTCCCCGAATGGGATCACTGCTGTCACCAGCGAAAGCGGGCGCGTGACCCTGATGATGCCACACCCGGAACGCGTATTCCGTACGGTGGCGAACTCATGGCACCCGGAAAACTGGGGCGAAGACAGCCCTTGGATGCGCATTTTCCGCAACGCGCGTAAACAGCTGGGTTAATCACACTCCAGCAATGAAAAGCCTTCCCGATGACGGAAGGCTTTTTTATGAGTGAGACACAGCAACAATACTGTCTGAAAAAGGCGACAGGTCGGATTTTGAGTGTCGCTAAAAGGTGACATTTATCTTCATGATATTTATGACTTTTATTTTACCGCCTCGAATGTGTCTCTTTTTGCAGACGGTAAGGTTGAAAAGTGAGCAGTGATCGCTGGGGCAGTGGTATCAATAATTTCTTATAATATCAGTCTGTTAATTATATGTTTTGCATTATGGCATGCTTACTGCATAATACTCTGCAGTGGCTCATTCACCTTCTTATGTCAGCCCCTTCGGGACGCGCTACATAAACCTCGAATGACGCACAAACAGGTGCCTGCCGTCCAACTACTGATATCAGCTTAGCTATATCAAACATCGGGCGAAACGTGGAGTTAGGCACCGCCTTATTCAATAACAACGCCGGGTTCTGACCCGGCGTTGTTGTATCTGAACCCCTACCTCAGTTACCCTGCCTTTAAGAATATTTTTAGGGGCAAACTCCTTGAAACGCTGGTCTCTTTTCCCTCGATCGCTACGCCAACTGGTGATGCTGTCGTTTCTGCTGATCCTGCTCCCGCTGCTGGTGCTGGCATGGCAGGCGTGGCAGAGCTTGAATGCGCTCAGTGATCAGGCTGCGATGACCAATCGCACGACACTAATTGACGCTCGCCGCAGCGAAGCGATGACCAACGTTGCGCTGGAAATGGAGCGAAGCTATCGACAGTACTGCGTGCTGGACGACGCGACGTTGGCGAAAGTTTATCAAGGGCAGCGTAAGCGCTACAGCGACATGCTCGACGCCCATGCGGGTGTTCTGCCGGATGACAAGATCTGGCAGACGCTGCGTGATAATTTGAACGGCCTGGCAGAATTGCGCTGTAAAAACAGCGGCCCGGAAGAGAAAGCGGCGGCGCAGCTGGAAGCGTTTGCTGCTGCCAATACCGATATGGTGCAAGCCACCCGCACGGTGGTGTTCTCGCGCGGGCAACAGCTTCAGCAAGAAATCGCCGAACGCGGGCAGTTCTTCGGCTGGCAGGCGTTGGTGCTGTTTCTGGTCAGTCTGACCATGATGGTGTTATTCACCCGCATGATTATCGGTCCGGTAAAAGGCATCCAGCGGATGATTAACCTGTTAGGCGAAGGCAAATCCCTGGGCAGTTCGGTGATACTAACAGGCCCACGCGAACTGCGTTCCGTCGGGCAGCGCATTGTCTGGCTCAGCGAACGTCTTACCTGGCTTGAATCTCAGCGCCATCAATTTTTACGTCATCTCTCTCATGAGTTAAAAACCCCGCTCGCCAGTATGCGTGAAGGCACGGAGCTATTGGCCGATCAGGTCGTCGGTCCGCTGACGCCGGAGCAAAAAGAGGTGGTGTCGATTCTGGATGACAGCAGTCGCAATTTGCAAAAACTGATTGAGCAACTGCTTGATTACAACCGTAAACTCGCTGACAGCCCGGTGGAAATGGAAACCGTCGAACTGGCACCGTTGATGGAGATTATCGTTTCGGCCCACAGTTTGCCGGCAAGAGCTAAAATGATGCATACCAGCGTCGAGCTTGAGGCTCGTGAGTGCCGCGCTGAGCCAATGTTGCTGCTGAGCGCGCTGGACAATCTCTACTCCAACGCGGTGCACTACGGTAGTGAATCCGGTAACATTTATTTGCGCAGCCGCCAGCAGGGAAATGCTATTTTCCTTGAAGTGGCAAACACCGGGACGCCGATCCCGGATGCAGAAAAAGCCATGATTTTTGAGCCTTTCTATCAAGGCAGTCATCAACGTAAAGGGGCTGTGAAGGGAAGCGGACTGGGGCTGAGTATTGCCCGGGACTGTATACGCCGGATGCGCGGATCGCTGCAACTGGTGAACTCCCCGGCGGGCAATGTTTGTTTTCGCATTGAGCTTTCTCTTTCAGACACGGATAAACCCATTAAATGAAGCAATGTCTGGTAAATATGTCCCCCAATTTTCTCGCGCGCCTGGCCGTAGCCTCCTGTTTTTTGCTGACGGGTTGCGTGACGACTCAGCACGCTGCTAATGGCAGTGACGAAGACAAACTCCCTCAGCAACAGGTGGCCGATTTTCTGTCGACCGACTGTGCGGACGTCTGGTCGCTGTTTGGCGAAACGACAGAGAAAAACCCGCTCTACTGGCTGCGGAGTATGGATTGCGCCGAACGCCTCTCGCCGGAGATGGCGAGGACTGAAGCACGTCTGCACACGGACGACAGTTGGCCGGATGCGTTCCGTCGCGGCATTCTGCTTGCCAGCGCCAAAATTACCCCGCTGGAACGCCGCGAGGCAATGAGCCGTCTTGACAGTTTCAGCCCACAAATTCCCTCGCAGGTTCGACCGTTGTATCAGGTCTGGCGCGATGGACAAGCTTCTCAGTTGCAGCTTTCTGACGAGCGTTCACGCTACAGTAAACTGCAACAGACCTCTGACGTTGAACTCGACATTCTGCGTCAGCAACAGCAGCATCTCAGCAGCCAATTGGAGCTGACCACCCGTAAGCTTGAAAATCTGACCGACATAGAACGGCAGCTCTCCAGCCGTAAACCAGCAAGCAGTAATTTCACGCCGGATCCGGGTCACGCGGCAGACCCTTCAGCCGCAACGAAAGAGGCGCCCGCCGCAGAGGAAAAACCATGACAGGACGCAAACCCGCACACCTTTTACTGGTCGATGACGATCCTGGTTTGTTGAAGCTGCTTGGCTTGAGATTGACCAGCGAAGGTTTCTCCGTCGCCACTGCCGAAAGCGGCCAGGAAGGGCTGCGCGTGTTGGCGCGTGAAAAAATCGATCTGGTGATAAGCGATCTGCGTATGGATGAAATGGATGGGTTGCAGCTGTTTGCCGAGATCCAAAAGCGCCAGCCAGGGATGCCGGTGATAATCCTGACCGCACATGGCTCGATTCCGGATGCGGTGACGGCGACGCAGCAGGGCGTGTTCAGCTTCCTGACCAAGCCCGTCGATAAAGACGCGTTATACAAAGCGATCGATGAAGCGCTGGTGCACACCGCCGCCGCGACAGATGACCAGTGGCGCGAATCTATTGTCACCCGTAGCACGGGGATGTTGCGTCTGCTGGAGCAAGCGCGCATGGTGGCGCAATCTGATGTCAGCGTGTTGATTAACGGTCAGAGCGGCACCGGGAAAGAGATTTTTGCGCAGGCTATTCACAACGCCAGCCCGCGTGGGAAATACCCATTTATCGCGATCAACTGCGGCGCGTTGCCGGAACAATTACTGGAATCTGAATTGTTCGGGCATGCTCGTGGCGCGTTTACCGGCGCGGTCAGCAATCGTGAAGGGTTGTTCCAGGCGGCAGAGGGCGGCACGCTGTTTCTCGATGAAATCGGTGACATGCCCGCGCCGTTGCAGGTCAAACTGCTGCGCGTGTTACAGGAACGCAAAATCCGCCCGCTGGGCAGTAACCGCGATATCGACATCAACGTGCGTATTGTGTCGGCAACGCACCGCGATTTGCCCAAAGCAATGGCGCGTGGCGAATTTCGTGAAGATTTGTTCTATCGCCTCAACGTCGTGAGCCTGAAAATTCCCACGCTTGCCGAGCGCACCGAAGATATCCCGCTGCTGGCAAACCATCTGCTGCGCCAGTCAGCCGACCGGCATAAACCATTTGTGCGAGCGTTTTCAACCGACGCGATGAAGCGACTGATGACCGCCAACTGGCCCGGAAACGTGCGTCAACTGGTGAATGTTATCGAGCAATGCGTGGCGCTGACCTCGTCGCCAGTGATAAGCGATGCGCTGGTCGAGCAGGCACTGGAAGGCGAAAACACCGCGTTGCCGACGTTTGTGGAAGCGCGCAATCAGTTTGAGCTCAACTACCTGCGCAAACTGCTGCAAATTACTAAAGGCAACGTTACGCACGCGGCAAGAATGGCAGGGCGCAACCGCACCGAATTCTACAAATTGCTGTCGCGTCACGAACTCGACGCTAACGATTTTAAAGAGTAGCCCGCCTTTCACGGCAACGTTATGATAAGGTAAGCAACCGGTTACGCACATAAGACAGGAAACCATGAAAAAGATTGATGCGATTATTAAACCCTTCAAACTCGATGATGTGCGCGAAGCGCTGGCGGAAGTGGGTATCACCGGGATGACGGTAACGGAAGTGAAAGGTTTTGGTCGTCAGAAAGGCCACACCGAGCTGTATCGCGGCGCGGAATATATGGTCGATTTTCTGCCAAAGGTGAAAATTGAAATCGTCGTGACTGACGACATTGTCGATACCTGCGTGGATACCATTATCCGTACGGCGCAGACCGGGAAAATCGGTGATGGCAAGATCTTCGTTTTCGATGTCGCACGCGTGATTCGTATCCGTACTGGCGAAGAAGACGACGCGGCAATCTGATTTTACGTGCCTCTCCCCGAGGCGCGAACGTGCTGCCCGCTCCGTTTCGCGGGCCAGCAGAAAGCCCGGCCCGCAATCGACGATAAAGCGTTACAGAACTTTATGCGGGCCGAAGCATTCGTAATGAATATTCTCTGCGTTCACGCCCAGCGCAACTAACTGTTTCGCGGCAAACTGCATGAATCCTACCGGGCCACAGAGATAAAACTGCATCGTTGGGGCGCTGAAATGCCCTTCATGGGCGCTCAGGTCCATCAGCCCTTTGCTATCAAATACGTCATTACCTTCCGGCGCGTTATACCAGACGTGTGACGTAAAGCGTGGCAGCATCTTACCTGACTCAGCGACTTCATTCGCGAAGGCGTGGACCGCGCCATTTTCAGCGGCGTGGAACCAGTTTACCTGTGCCGGATGCGCGCGGTTTGCCAGCGTGTCGAGCATTGAAAGCATTGGCGTTTGACCGACACCTGCGGAAATCAGTGTGACCGGCGTGGTTTCATCTACGGTCATAAAGAAATCGCCCGCTGGTGCGGCCAGATGTACGCTGTCACCGACACGTGCTTCGTCGTGCAACCATTCTGATACCTGACCGCCATTTTCACGTTTCACTGCGATGCGATAGCTTTTACCGTCCGGCTGGCGTGTAAGTGAATACTGACGGATTTCCTGATGGGCAAATCCTTCGGGTTTCAGCCATACGCCGAGATACTGACCCGGCTGATAATCTGCCACGTCGCCACCATCTGCGGGAGCAAATTCAAAGGCGGTGATAAGCTGACTTTGCGGATTTTTGCTGACGATGCGAAATTCGCGTGTGCCTTCCCAGCCGCCGTTTTTCGCCGCGCTTTGCTGATAAATTTCCCCTTCACGCTTAATGAACACGTCGGCCAATACACCGTAGGCTTTGCCCCACGCGTCCAGCACTTCCTGGCCCGGGCTGAACATTTCATCGAGCGTTGCCAACAAATGACCGCCAACAATAGCGTATTGCTCAGGCTTGATCTGGAAACTGGTGTGCTTCTGGGCGATTTTCTCTACCGCAGGCAGCAGGGCGGCCAGATTTTCAATATTGCTGGCGTAAGCGGCAATGGCGTTGAATAACGCTTCACGCTGATCGCCGTTGCGCTGGTTGCTCATGTTGAAGATCTCTTTCAACTCCGGGTTATGAGCAAACATGCGGTCGTAAAAGTGGGCGGTGAGTTTGGGGCCGGTTTCGACCAGCAGGGGAATAGTGGCTTTCACCGTAGCGATGGTTTGTGCGTCTAGCATGGCAGTGTCCTTTTTGAGGTTCTTGGTCATGTATCTTAATGATGTATTTTAAATGCATCTTATTAAAAATACCCCTGCGTTGTAAATGGTTCTTTGCATCATGAAAAATGTGCATCACAAACCTGAAAAGAAATCCGCTTAATCTGCGAGAGGCTTTTGCGCTCAAACCCTTGCGTAGCGGCAAGGTAATCGTTTGCGTAAAATCGTTTGTCAAGACCTGTTATCACAGAACTTATCAGTTATACTGTTCGCCGTTGCCCAAATCGGGCCCCTTTTTTAGCGGTAAAACTACTGTTAGCTGAGTCAGGAGATGCGGATGTTAAAGCGTGAAATGAACATTGCCGATTATGATGCCGAACTGTGGCAGGCTATGGAGCAGGAAAAAGTACGTCAGGAAGAGCACATCGAACTGATCGCCTCCGAAAACTACACCAGCCCGCGCGTGATGCAGGCTCAGGGTTCTCAGTTAACCAACAAGTACGCGGAAGGCTACCCGGGCAAGCGCTATTACGGCGGCTGCGAATACGTTGATATCGTTGAGCAACTGGCTATCGACCGTGCGAAAGAGCTGTTTGGCGCAGATTACGCCAACGTGCAGCCGCACTCTGGTTCCCAGGCTAACTTCGCGGTCTACACCGCGCTGCTGCAACCGGGCGATACCGTTCTCGGTATGAACCTGGCGCAAGGCGGTCACCTGACTCACGGCTCTCCGGTAAACTTCTCCGGTAAGCTGTACAACATCATCCCTTACGGCATTGATGAGTCCGGTAAAATTGACTACGAAGACATGGCGAAGCAGGCTCAGGAGCACAAACCGAAGATGATCATCGGTGGCTTCTCTGCTTATTCCGGTGTGGTTGACTGGGCAAAAATGCGTGAAATCGCCGATAGCATCGGTGCATGGCTGTTTGTCGATATGGCGCACGTGGCAGGTCTGATTGCCGCAGGCGTATACCCGAACCCGGTTCCGCACGCTCACGTTGTGACCACCACCACCCACAAAACCCTGGCGGGCCCACGCGGTGGTCTGATCCTGGCGAAAGGCGGTGATGAGGATCTGTACAAAAAACTGAACTCTGCCGTTTTCCCAAGCGCACAGGGCGGCCCTCTGATGCACGTTATCGCGGCGAAAGCCGTGGCGCTGAAAGAAGCGATGGAGCCAGAGTTCAAAGTTTACCAGCAGCAAGTGGCAAAAAACGCCAAAGCGATGGTGGAAGTGTTCCTGAGCCGTGGTTACAAAGTGGTGTCTGGCGGCACGGAAAACCACCTGTTCCTGCTGGATCTGGTCAACAAAAACCTGACCGGTAAAGAAGCCGACGCCGCACTGGGTCGCGCGAACATTACCGTGAACAAGAACAGCGTACCAAACGATCCGAAGAGCCCGTTCGTGACTTCCGGTATTCGTATCGGTTCCCCGGCTGTGACTCGCCGTGGTTTTAAAGAAGCGGAAGTGAAAGAGCTGGCAGGTTGGATGTGTGACGTGCTGGACAACATCAATGATGAAGCCGTCATCGAGCGCATCAAAGGTAAAGTGCTGGATATCTGCGCCCGTTTCCCGGTTTACGCGTAATATCGGACCAACTCCACTTTGTAGGCCGGATAAGCTAAGCGCCATCCGGCAATAATAAAAGGCCGCACATGCGGCCTTTTTGCTTTCTCAACCTCTAACGCCGATCAATCGATATTGAACCCGGCCCAACAATCGCCAGCAGTAAAAACGCTCCGGCGATACTCACGTTTTTATAGAAGTTAATCATATTCGGCACTACCGCATCCCCACTCATATTCCAGTAGTGATGACCAATCACCGCGGTTCCCAGGGTATAGAAGATAAACAGCACCGCCAGCGGACGGGTAAAGAATCCCAATATGATAAGAATTGCCGCCGGGACTTCCATAATCACCGCAATAATGGCCGCCAGTGTCGGCATGGGGGCACCACTGCTGGCCATATATTGCACCGTCCCGCTGAAGCCAAGGATCTTCGGATAACCAAAAATAATAAACAGCGCCACGATGGCAATGCGGGCAATCAGTAACAGTAAAGGACGCAGCGCGCCAAAATCACAATACCGAATGGAGTTCATAGCCGTTCCGTTGTGCAAAGGAGTGTATTTAAAAGCTAATACACAACGCTGAAATCTGCCATTCATCAGCATAAACAAAGGGCTAACCAGTCTTTCGTTTGGTTAGCCCCAGTGGCTAGCGCGTGTCCTGCATTACTTTCTCACATTTTTCATCACTCGCCGCGCCGTTACCGCTTTTGGCGGCCTGAATACAGGCCTGATAATCGGTGGGGGAAATCGTCTCCGATGCTTGCCCGGAAGACGGTGTCCTGCAGCAGCCTGTCAGCAATAAAAGGCTAACCAAAATCGTTGCTTTACGCATTAATGTTCTCCTTGTGGCTCAGTCTCCCGGTTCTTCAGAAGATAGTGAACGGTGCAATGACGTTGAATTTAATGTCGATTTCGTCCTGGAACATGTTGTTATAACCGCCGCTGTAGTTCGGGTTTTTCCCGTGATTGTCGTAGTTGATGTAGTGCAGGTTGAACAGGGTGCCTTTCAGTCGCCCGGTCTGTACGGTGTGAGCGATGTTAAAGGTCCAGGCCGATTCATCAATGCGTTGGTTTTGATCTGCAAGCGCCCCATCGACGGTGCAGGTAGTACAAGGTTTGGCATCCCAGCCGTAGGCGTAACCGGCGCCTACCGCCCAGCCGGGCAAATCATTGTTTTTAAGATCGTAAGTGACACCAGCAAACACCGAGGTTTCACCGTTGGCATCAAAGTCAGAGGCGGCGTCCCACCAAATGTCGAGGCGACCGTTGGAGCTGGCATAGGCGGGGGTGATGCGTTGCAGGAAGAAGCCTTGATTGCCCTCGGCTTTAACGGTTTGAGCTTCAAGGCGAAAGTCGAGCGTATCGAGGGTATAACCGAGCGTGATCCCTTGTAACCATGCCAGCCCGTCATACTCATCATTGATTGAACCGTAGGCGGCAATGCTGTTATCGCCGACTTTGTCCTTCGCGCCATAAAACTGGTAGCTCATGCGCAAATCGTTCCCGGCGACGGGAGCGCTCCATGATACTTTGCCGAAGTATTGATCCATAAAATCGGCGGCCTGTGCCATTGAGGCTTCCAGTGCCAGCTTATTTTTGAAGTCGTAACGCAGGCCCAGCGCCTGCACATAATTGATTTTAGTGGTGTTGTCGGCGGCGCGGAATTCATACATTTCTGTATACCAGGGGGCTTTGTATTTATCCGACCACAGATAAGACGCCGACAATGCGCCATGTTCACCGAAATCCCAATGGCCACCCGCTTCCGCACCCTGGTAAGCGCCGGGCACGAACCCCCAATGAACAGCCAGTAGCGTTTGCCCGGACGGCTGGATGTAACCGGCACGCATCCAGTAATCATCATGTTTCAGTTTCAGAGCGGCTTTATACAGATTGAACCCGCCTTTATCACCGGACCAGTCCTCGTCCCAGCGCTGGTTTGCCGAGCTGAGACTGATTTCGTTCGGGTGCGCGGCATTACCTGTAGCAAGATTGGCGGCGGCAAAACCGGCGGCGTCAAAGCCGATAAAATTCGCGGCAAAACCGGAAATGAAATCAAGATTAGCGTTGAACGTTGCGTGGTGTAAATCTTCGACGTAATGCCCGTAGTCAGGGCTGCCGACGGTCATATCACGCTTATCGCGATAGCGCTGGGAATAGTAAATTCCGCCCGTGAGATGTGAATCGTCCACAAAGCCTTCTGCCTGAACGGGGGCAGATAGGATTATCGCGGGAATACTCACCAGTGGAGTGGCAAACAAACCGTAAAGCGGTGAAAAGCGCATAGAGGTGCTCCTCTTCCATGTGAAGATAAACAGTGGGAACAACACAGTGAAAAGGGGGCATTTGCCCCCGAATGTTAGGGCAGGCGCGTCAGATGCCAGGTTCGGCTGATGTAATCGCAACTGAGCGGCGGGTCGATGAAGATCCCGCGATACATCAACTCATCGCCGCCAACCGGCTGTGGTGAGGTATCGACCTGATAAAAAGCTTGGGGATCGAGCCCGGCGAGGCGAATTTTTCGCAATGGTGCTGAAGCCTGGCTCACCAGCGAAAAGCCCATCAGCAGGGCTTCATTTTGATCGGGCGAAACGAACATCCAGGCGGCGAAATCCGTATTCTCCCAAGGGCTGACCAACCGCCAGAAGGTCCCGAACTGCAACAGCTGGCGATGCTGCTTGTAGAAGGCAATTTGCTGGCGTACCACGTCATCGCGCTCACTGTTGCTGTGCATCAGATCGAGCATCAGGCCATAGTTGCCGCTCATCGCCACCGCGCCGCGCATGTCCATGCTGGTGGAGCGGCCCATCTGGTGATTCGGTACTTCCGAGACATGGGCGCACTGCATAATCGGCGGGTACATCACGCTGGTCGAGTACTGAATATGCACCCGCGAGGCGGCATCGGTATTATCGCTGACCCACGCCTGCGGCATGTAGTAGAGCATCCCCGGGTCGAAACGCCCGCCGCCGCCCGCGCAACATTCAAACAAAATGTGTGGAAAGCGTTCGGTCAGCGATTCCAGCAGGGCATACAGACCAAGAATATAGCGATGCGCCGTTTCCTGTTGTTGCTCCGCCGGGGCAGTAGACGAACCGACTTCGGTCATATTGCGGTTCATATCCCATTTGATGTAGTCAACGGGGTGTTCATCAAGAAAGCGACTCATTTGGTGCAGAATATTGTCGCGTACCTCTGGGCGACCCAGATCCAGAATATATTGGTTTCGTCCTTCTGAAAGGGGTTGCAGCCCGGTAGTAAGGATCCAATCAGGATGCAGGGCAAACAGTTCACTGCGCCGGGAAATCATTTCCGGCTCAAACCACAGGCCAAATTTCATCTCCAGGGCGTGAACCTGATCAATCAACGGACGCAGGCCATCCGGGAATTTTTGTCGGTTAACGAACCAGTCGCCCAGCGATGACGTGTCGTCATTGCGCTCACCAAACCAGCCATCGTCGAGCATCAGTAATTCGACGCCCAGCGCTTTAGCGTTATGGGCGAAACGCAGCAGCTTTTGTTCGTTGAAATCGAAATAAGTCGACTCCCAGTTGTTCGCGAGGATCGGACGTGTTTTATGGCGATGTTCCCCGCGAACCAGATGATCCCGATAAAGACTATGCAATGTGTGCGACAGCCCGTTCAGACCTTTATCCGACCAGGCAAGCACCGCTTCCGGTGTTTGGAAGCTGGCTTGTGGTGCAAGCTGCCAGCCGAAACCGTGCGGGTTGATACCGAGCAATATGCGGGTTTGCCGATAGGCGTCGACTTCGGTACGCGCCGTAAAATTGCCGCTGTAGACCAGATGCAAACCCCAGGCCTCTCCTTGCATTTCGGTGGTTTCAGGCCGTACCAGGCCGATGAAGGGCTGTTGATGTGTGCTGCTTGCGCCGCGTTTACTGTCGAGCATCGTGATCCCGGGATTGAGCCGCTGGCGATGGAGTTGACGTTCGCGCGCCCAGGCACCGGGAAACTGAATTTGCTCAAATTCGCTGTCCGGGAAATCGACCGCGCAGCTTAATGCGCGCAGCAGGCGCAGTGGTTGATTGCTACGGTTGGTAAAGCGGGCATTTCTCGCCACGACGGGAAGATCGCGAAACAGGGAGTAACTGAGTTCCACTTCCAGATGTGTCACCGGGTCTGCTAGGGTTATCAGCAGTGTTTCGGCTTCTGCTGGTGAGTCGCTCCAGGTGGCGGGCAGTCCTTCCAACGGCGGCTTTCCCGCGATAATTCGGTGTGAAACGTAATGCAGATTACTCACCTGATTGCCATCGGCGTAGCGCACTTCAAACGCCGGTTCGCGGTAATCCCCTGCGCCATGTCCCGGATATTCCTGCAACACCGTATCGAGTGAAAAGGTTCTGTCCGGCCAGTCGGCAGGCGTCGGGGAAAACGACGAGCGATCCAGCTTCGGGTAATCGTCCGGCTGGCTGAACATGGCGATGCGTTTCCCCCAATAGCAATGCACCAGATAGCGCTGATGGGCGATGCCGAGCACGTAACTCACCTGCTGATTTTGCAAGTGGAAAAACTGTTTTTCTGCATTCCAGGTAATCATGCTTTCACCTCAGCCGTCTCGCTGGTATTACGTTGATGAATATCGCTCAGAATTTCATAGAAGCGCTGTTCGGTAATTTCATAGCGTGCAAGGGGGATAAGACTTATCAGCGTCAGGACGCCGGGAACCATCGTAAATAAAAGGCCAATCCACATCGCCGTTTCGCTTGCCTGAACCTGGTGCGGTATATAGCCCGCCCACGACAACATAAAACCACCGATAGCCCCACCCAACGCGCCCGAGAGTTTGGTTTTAAAAATATTGAGTGAAAACACCATCCCTTCGGAGCGGTTGCCGCTCCGCCATTCGCCGTATTCAACACAATCGGCGACCATTGAATAAAGCGAAATCTGGCCAATACCGCCGCAGAAAGGTGCTAGTGCTCCGACAATAAAAATAAGTGTGATGTTGGTCTGGAAGAAAAATAACAACATGCAGGCCAGTGCCATCACGGCGCTGCTATAAAGTGCGGTATTCTTTTTACCGATTTTTGCAGAGATAAACGGTGAGGCTACCGCGCCTAGCACCTGCGCAATCATAGATACCGTTAAAAACACTCCGAGCATCATTTCGGCATTTAAATTATAAATAAAGAAATACAACTGAAAAGTACCGCGAATAACGCCGATCATTTCTAATAAGAACATGCCAGTTAACAACAGGCGTAGCGGGCGATGCTGTTTTAACAACGTCCAGAAACCTTTAAAATTCTGACGCTCTTTACGCGGTACGGTGTGTTTTTCTTTAACACCAAAAAAGGTGATCAGCATACAGAACAGAAACACCAGACTATAAATTAGCGCCACGCCCCACCAGCTTCCAACATATTTTACAAGCCACAGCGTAGAGGCACTGACGGAAAGAAAACCAAAAGTGGCAATGGTGCGCGGGATGGTAATGACTTTGGTACGCTCGGTTGGGTTTTGGGTTATTGCCGCGGATAATGACCAGTAAGGGATATCAATAACAGCAAAGCAAATACTCCACAGAATATAGGTTGAGTAGGCATACACCAGTTTCCCAGCCTCTGAAAGGTCGGGGCTCAAAAAGCAGGCGACAGTGGTCAAGGAAACCAGAATACTGCCGGTGAGGATCCAGGGTCTGAATTTCCCCATTTTGGTGTGGGTATTATCAACCAGAATGCCCAGTGCCACATCGGTTGCGCCATCGACCAGTCGAGCGATTAAAAACAGCAACCCGACCGCTGCCGCTTTAATACCAAAGCTGTCGGTATAGTAAAGCATGAGGTAAATAGCAATAAAGGCATACATCACGTTGGCACCAAAACTCCCGATTCCGTAAGAAATGGCGGTAGTCCATGACACTCTGTCGCGAGCATATTGCTGTGGGTTTGATGCTGATTCTTCACTTATTTGTGTTAATTCCATACAGGACACTCCTGAATCAAGGAACGATAAACAGTCAGCCAAGATAAATTTTGAATAATTTGCGTCGGGGGTTTGAACGCTGGCAATTGTAGGGGCTAAAAAGAACAGGGACTTTGCGCGAGAGTTTATTATTCAGTAAACAGAGATTACTAAGCGAACCGTTAAATTAATCGCCATGAAAATAAAGTGATGTTTCATTTCCACAAATAATAGAAGGGTATCGACTGCTGAATCGCATTAGCCTTCATTTTCGAGAGCGGCTTCGGCATATAAATAGCCAATCCCCATTACCTGTTGGGCACGGCTTAACTGCCCAAAATTAATTTGCGTAGCATTACGTTTTAAACCATCGCTGTGATCAAAAGGGTTAAAACCACTGCGTAATTTAATAGCATCCAGCCAGCTTTCACCAAAACCACAGCTCCGACCATAAAACCAGATTTGGTTGATATTGAGGATGTTGAGAAAATTATAGAGACTCAGACCGATGGCATCTGCCGCGCCCTCAACCCAATGTATGACGCGTTCGTCGCCCTGATGCCAGGCGTGAACTAACTGTTGCGAGCTGAGCGTTTCTGGGTCCTGAGGGCGTGCAGAAGGATTGGATTTTAGCCAGATACGCGCCTGCTTTTTCAGCGCGGAAAGGGAGGCGACGGTTTCCAGACAGCCATAGCGTCCGCAGTCACAAAGCGTTCCGTCAGGGTTGACGATGGTGTGACCAATTTGCCCGCTTCCGTACAAATTACCGCGATAGATTTGCCCGTTGATCACAAATGAGGAGCCGATACCGTAATCGACGTTTATCACGCAGAAATCTTCCCGGTTGCCTGCGTTTTGCCATTTTTCCGCCAGCGCCAGCATCACACAGTCGTTATCCAGTTTTACGGTGATACCCAGTTTTTCTTCCAGCAGATATTTGATTTCGATGTTTTCACGCCACGGAGCTTGCGGCATGGTTTGTGACACGCCAGTGACGGGGTCGACCTGCCCGTGGATCCCTAGCGCAAGATGAATGGTTTTACGTGGACATTTTTTACCGTGCTCTAGCCAGAGTGTTTCAATTGCTGTTAGCAGGGTTTGAGGCGTGGGAGCGTAGATCGCGTGACGTTCAAACTCCCCTAATGCCGAGAGTTGCGCGTCGCACAGTTGGCTTTCGATACTGGTAGGAGTGACATTCATACAAAGAATGTAATCGCCATCCGGTGGGATTTGATAACTGCCACCGTTTAAGCCGCGACTGCTGAGATTTTCGCTGGAATGACTGAGCTTGCCATCGTCGACCAGCTCCTCAAGAATTTTACTCACTGCGGGGATAGACAATCCAGTGTGGTGGGCAAACTGCGATTTACTGAGTCGTTTATGACGCCACACCAACCGCAGCAGCGTTTGTCGATTGAGCTGGCGCACCCGCTGATTGTTCAGGCCTGATTCATTCATTTCACTAAACCTCGTTAACTGTATTGCGTGAGCTTTCAGCGATTAAATCATAATCAGCTATCGCAAACTGTTGCTATTCCCACATTCACTATCATTTATTTACTGGAGAATGGTTATGTACGGAGTCGTCAACGTCTGGCAGGAAACGCTTTCTCTACCCACCTGGACCCTCGGCGCAGAAGATCCCAACCCGATGTTTCTCGAGAATCGCGTCTATCAGGGCTCGTCCGGCGCGGTCTATCCGTACGGGGTGATCGACACTCTCACCGGGCAGAAAGAGATACGCGACTATCAGGCCGTCTGGATGGAAAACGATTTCATCCGCATTCTGTTGCTGCCGGAGCTGGGTGGACGCATTCACCGCGCGTATGACAAGGTCAACCAGCGTGATTTCGTGTACTACAACGAAGTGGTGAAACCGGCGCTGGTTGGGCTGCTTGGGCCGTGGATTTCCGGTGGCATCGAATTCAACTGGCCACAGCATCACCGCCCGACCACGTTTATGCCTGTCGACGTCAGCATTCAGCAGGGCGACAACGGCGAACAAACCGTGTGGCTCGGGGAAGTTGAGCCAATGCGCGGTTTACAGGTGATGGCGGGTTTCACGCTATATCCTGACCGTGCGCTGGTGGAAATTACGGGCAAAGTCTTCAACGGCAACGCCACGCCGCGCCATTTCCTGTGGTGGGCGAATCCGGCGGTGAAGGGCGGAGACGATCATCAAAGCGTGTTCCCGCCAGACGTGACAGCAGTGTTCGACCACGGTAAACGCGCGGTGTCTGCGTTCCCCATTGCGACCGGGACCTATTACAAAGTCGACTACTCTGCGGGCGTGGACATTTCGCGCTACAAAAATGTACCTGTGCCGACGTCCTACATGGCGGAAAAATCAGAATATGATTTTGTCGGTGCCTATCACCACGGCGAACAGGGCGGACTGTTGCACGTTGCCGATCATCACGTTTCGCCGGGCAAAAAACAGTGGAGCTGGGGTTACGGCGATTTCGGCCAGGCCTGGGACCGCAATCTTACAGACGATAACGGGCCGTACATCGAACTGATGACCGGCGTGTTCACCGACAATCAGCCGGATTTCACCTGGCTTGCGCCGTACGAAGAAAAAGTGTTCGTGCAGAATTTCCTGCCGTACAGCGGGTTGGGGCGCGTGCATAACGCCAGCGCGGTACTGGCAATTAAACTTGAACGCGTCGACACAAAGCTTGAGCTTGGAGTATACGCCGTTGCGCCGTTGCGTGACGTTAGTGTGGTAGTTAGCGCCAACGATACGCCGCTATGGGAAACCGTGATTTCTCTCGAACCGGGAAAAAACTGGCAGCAGACATTGCCGGATTTCGGCCCGCAGCGCCTGACGCTAACTGTCAGCACTACCGAAGGCACAACGCTGCTGCGTTACGATGAGCATATCGCCGGAGAAACGCCGCTCCCGGATGCCGCCAAAGCACCGCTGCTGCCGGAAGAAATAAGCAACACGGATGAACTCTATTTCATCGGCCAGCATCTGGAGCAATACAACCATGCCAGCCGTCATGCCGCCGATTACTATCGCCGCGCACTGGCGATTGACCCACAGGATTACCGCAATAACGTTGCGCTGGGAACATTACTGCTCAACGCCGCCGACTGGCAGGGCGCGCAGCAATGCGCCGAAGCCGCACTTGCCCGGGCGCATAAGCTGAACAAAAACCCGCGTGACGGTGAAGCCAGTATGCTGCTTGCCTCGGCGCTGGAGCGTCAGGGCGATGATGCACAAGCCTTGGATCGTTATTACAAAGCCAGTTGGAGCGGAAACTGCCGCGATGCCGCGTTTTGGGCGCTCGCGCGACTGGCAATGAAAAAAGGCGATTACGCAGATGCGCTGACCAAAGTCGAACAAAGCCTGCTGTTCAATGGCAGTAACAATCTGGCGATGGGGCTGAAAGCGTTAGCGCTGGCAAAACTCGGGCGCAAAGATGACGCGCTGGCATGGATTGATACGCAGCTTATTGCTCAGCCGCTGAGTTATCCGCTGCATTACGCCCGCTGGGACATTCGTGGCAGTGATGTTGACCGTGAAGCGCTGCTCGATGTCACCGGACGACGCGGAATTAACGCCAGCTATCTGGCGGGATGGCTGCTGTCGCTGGGGCAAAAAACTCAGGCGCTGCGGTTACTTGAGATCCTCGATAGCCAGGAAACGCTACCGATGTTGTGGCGCGCCGCACTCGGCGGCGATCCTGAACAATGTCTGCAACAAGCTCGCGCCTGTTTTGCGCGCCGGGTGCGTTTCCCCAATACGCTCGATGAAGTGCAAATGCTGCAACAGTTGCCGCATGACGCTTTCGCCAGCTATTTGCTCGGCTGTTTCTGGTACAGCAAACGGCGCTATGCGGAGGCCATTGCTTGCTGGCAACAAACGTTGCAGAAGGAGCCAGATTTTGCTCCGGCGCATCGCCTGCTCGGGATTTATCACTGGAACAAACTTCACGATGCGCAAACCGCACAGCGTTATCTGGCGCAGGCCGTGGCGCTTGAGCCAGATAATGCGCGCTTCCTGTTTGAACTTGATTGCCTGGCAAAACTGAATGCCGCGCCAGTCGCGGCGCGTTTGGCACAGCTTGAGTCACGTCAGCAGATTGTGTTTAAGCGCGACGACCTGACCGCTGAACTGTTGAGCCTGTGGAACATCTGCGGGAAATGGCCGCAGGTCGCAGGCGTACTGCGCGAAAAAGTGTTCCATCCGTGGGAAGGCGGCGAAGGGAAAATCACCGGGCAGTATCTCTTGAATCAAATGCATCAGGCGCTGGCTTTGCTGCAGGACGATGAACCGGGAAAAGCTGCGGAGCTGTTACAGCAGGCGCTGCGCTATCCGCATAACCTCGGTGAAGGGCGCTTGCCAGGTCAGACCGACAACGACATCTGGTATCTGCTTGGCGCTTGCGCGACCAAACAAGGTGATAACGCGAAAGCCCTTCATTGCTTTAATCAGGCGACGCTCGGTGATTCGACGCTCGATGCGGGGCGTTATTACAACGACCAGCCTGTGGATTATCTCTTCTGGCAGGGCATGGCGATGCGCGCTCTGGGCGAGGATGTGCGAGCTGATGCGCACTTCCAGCGTTTCCACGATTGGGTTGCCGCGCAGCGGGATGCGGTGCCTCAGACCGATTTCTTTGCTGTTTCTTTGCCTGATTTGCTGGCGCTGGACGGCAATCCCGAGTTGCGACATCAACAGCATTGTCTGTTTATCGAAGCGCTTGGCTATTTGGGTAAAGGCGACATTGCGGCGGGAAATCACACGCTGGAGGCATTGCTTGAACATCATCCATCCCATGATAAAGCGCAGTTGCTCCGTCATGCGTTAGCCGCCGACATTCTGAAATAAATACACTGACCCGGCGGGAAACGACCGCCGGGCACCTCTGACCCTATGTTTTCCCGTGTGAGGAAATCGACATGCAAAACTCAGCTTTAAAAATGGGCTATATCTGGACTATCTGTCTGGTGGCGGCCTGCGGTGGACTGTTGTTTGGCTACGACTGGGTGGTGATCGGCGGGGCAAAGCCCTTCTATGAAGCCTACTTTGGCATCACCGACCCGGCGGTCTCCGGGTGGGCAATGAGTTCCGCGCTGGTGGGCTGCATTTTTGGCGCACTGGTGTCTGGCTGGTGTGCAGACAAATTTGGTCGACGTCTGCCGTTGATCGCCTCCGCCATTCTGTTCTGCGCCTCGGCGTGGGGTACGGCGATGGCGAGCAATTTCGATATGTTTGTGGTGTATCGCATTGTGGGCGGCATCGGGATTGGTCTGGCCTCCGCGCTCAGCCCGTTGTATATCGCTGAAGTGAGTCCAGCAGAGAAACGCGGGCGTTTTGTCGCGATCAACCAGCTGACTATCGTTATCGGTGTACTGGCGGCTCAACTGATTAATCTGCTGATTGCCGAACCGGTCGCCGCAGGAGCGACACAGCAAGCGATTGTCGAGAGCTGGAACGGGCAGACCGGCTGGCGCTGGATGTTTGGCGCAGAACTGGTTCCTGCGCTGGCGTTTTTAGTGCTGCTGTTCATCGTGCCAGAATCACCACGCTGGCTGATGAAAGCCGGGAAAGAGGCCCGCGCGCGCCAGACACTGGAGCGTATTGGCTCACCTGCGTATGCCACGCAAACGTTGAATGACATCGCCCATACGCTGGCGAAAGATGCTCATCGTGTGTCGTTCTCAACACTCTTGCAGCCGCAGATTCGTCCTGTGGTGATCATGGGCATGGTACTGGCGGTGTTCCAGCAGTGGTGCGGGATTAACGTCATCTTTAACTATGCGCAGGAGATCTTTGCTTCTGCCGGGTTTGATATTAACGGCACGCTGAAATCCATCGTCGCCACCGGGATAATCAACCTGATATTTACCCTCTGCGCATTGCCGCTGGTGGATAAAATTGGCCGTCGCAAGCTGATGTTATTCGGGGCCAGTGGCCTGACGTTCATCTACGTGCTGATTGCCGGAGCGTATGCGTTAGGCATTATGGGCTGGCCGGTGCTGATTCTTGTACTGGCGGCGATCGCCATTTATGCACTGACGCTTGCGCCAGTGACGTGGGTGTTGCTGGCAGAAATCTTTCCCAATCGTGTTCGCGGGTTGGCGATGTCGCTCGGAACGTTGGCGCTGTGGATTGCCTGCTTCCTGCTGACTTACACCTTCCCGCTACTGAACGCCAGTTTAGGCGCGTCGGGTAGCTTCTTCCTGTATGGCGTGATCTGTGCGCTGGGCTGGATTTACATTCAACGCAACGTGCCGGAAACCAAAGGCGTCACGCTTGAGGCGCTGGAAGAACAGCTTGCCGTTCGTCATCAAACTTCTGTGTCGGCAAAAGAAAGGAACGCACATTGATGGTGGAGACACTTTTGCTGGAAAACGCGCATTTAAGGATGCGCGTCGCTTTACTGGGGGCGGCGGTGTTAAGCCTGGATTCGCTCGCTTATCAGCAACCGATATTGCGGACGGGGAAGGGTGAAAAGCCCGGCGATTGTGGGCTATTCCCGATGTTGCCACTGGCAAATCGCGTGGCGGGTAATCGTTTTGTCTTGCAGGGGCGCGACATTACGTTGCCGGAAAGCCCAACTGACGCGCAGTTTTTCCTTCATGGCGATGGGTGGCATTTACTCTGGGAAGTGGCAGAGCAAAGTCGCGAACACTGCCTTTTACGGTTACGCCAGCGTCATGCCTGTGGCTTCGATTATCAGGCAGAACTGAGTTACCGATTGCGGGATAATGCGCTGGAAATCGGACTCTCGCTGGAGCATCTCGGCGACCAGCCGATGCTGTATGGCGGCGGTGTACATCCGTACTTCCATTTCACGCCCCAAAGCCAGATTCAATTTTCCGCCAGCGGTTATTGGCCCGAAGGCGAGTCACATTTGCCGCTTGGCTGGACGAGTACGTTGTCTACCTCCGCTGATTTTACGCAGGCGCAGCACGGCACAGATGAGTGGCTGAACGTCTGCTATTCCGGCTGGAACGGGATAGCCGAGATAACGCATGAGCAAATGAGCGTAACGCTTTTGTCGCCCACTTGCTGGCTGATGCTGTTTCGCATGCCCGGCGAACCGTTTGTTTGTCTCGAACCACAAACCCATCCGGTGAATGCGCATAATATAACGGACCAACCGGGGCTGGTTATGCTGGCAAAAGGAAATAAATGGCGATTTTCTACGTGCATCCTCGTAAAATCGCACAAAACATGTTAGCAAATTGTTAAAGTCACTTGCCAGCCACGCACTTTGTCGCCAGACTAGCGCCACCATTTGGGAGGGAATCATGGTCTTGCATTCCACGCGCTGGCTGGCGCTCAGTTATTTCACCTACTTCTTTAGCTACGGCATCTTTCTACCTTTCTGGAGCGTATGGCTCGCAGGCACAGGGCTGACCCCGGAAACCATCGGCGTGCTGCTTGGCGCGGGATTAGTGGCTCGTTTCCTCGGCAGCCTGCTGATTGCCCCACGCGTCAGCGACCCGTCACGCTTAATCAGCGCTTTACGTATTCTCGCTCTGTTAACGCTGCTGTTTGTGCTCGCTTTCTGGGCTGGAACAAAAGTGGCCTGGCTGATGGCGATGATGGTCGGCTTCAACCTGTTCTTCTCACCGCTGGTGCCGCTCACCGATGCGCTGGCGAATACCTGGCAAAAACAAATCACAATGGATTATGGTCGGGTGCGTTTGTGGGGCTCGATTGCCTTTGTGATTGGTTCGGCGCTCACCGGTAAACTGGTAAGCCTGTTCGACTATCGCGCTATTCTGGTGCTGCTGAGCATCGGGATTGCGTCGATGCTGCTTGGGATGCTGATTAAGCCGTCGGTGATGCCGCAAGGGGAAACGCGTCATCAAGAGGGGGCGGGTTGGCCTGCATGGCGATCGATGGTGGCACAAAGCTGGCGTTTTCTGGCGTGTGTTTGTCTGCTGCAAGGTGCGCATGCGGCCTATTACGGTTTCAGTGCGATTTACTGGCAGGAAGCGGGATATTCCGCCTCATCAGTGGGCTATCTGTGGTCGCTGGGTGTCGTCGCCGAAGTGGTGATCTTTGCGGTCAGCAAGAAAGTGTTCAGTCGATTCAGCGCGCGTGATTTGCTGCTGCTATCCGGCATTTGTGGGCTGCTGCGTTGGGGCATTATGGGCTGGACCACCGAACTGCCGTGGCTTATCTTGGCGCAAATCCTGCACTGCGGCACCTTCACCGTTTGTCACCTGGCGGCGATGCGTTATATCTCTGCGCGTCAGGGCAGCGAAGTGATCCGCTTGCAGGCGGTCTATTCTGCCGTCGCGATGGGCGGCAGTATTGCGATCATGACCGTCTTCGCCGGGTTCCTTTATCAGCATCTGCACCAGGGCGTGTTCTGGGTGATGGCGCTGGTGGCATTGCCTGCGTTGTTTGTCAGGCCGAAGGTCACGCCTCAGCCAGGGGCTTCCAGCATCTGACAAATGTGCTGTCGCTGCCGCTCGCTGAGCGGTTCCCCGGCGTGGATCAGCGGTGGGGAAAACAGCGGCAGCGCAAGAGAATAAGGCGTGACAATCAGCGCCACGCCTTTCGCTGCCCCTTCTTTCTGGAAGGCTTGCAGCGTCTGATATTTGATATTCAGCGGCAGCAATGTCAGTTCTCGCAGCTGCTGTTCAATTTCCTGCTCCAGCTGCGGATTGTCTCCGGTTAACAGCACCACCTGTTTTTCCTGCAAATCGCTTTCCTGCATCAGCCATGCGCCAAAAATGACTGCAATCAATCCCATTTCTTCGTCAGAAATACGCAATCCGTAGTGTGTTTCAAACTCCGTCAGCGCCTGCTGTGTGGTGCGCATCAGGCGCGGATAAAGCCGCTGAACTTCTTCCGGCAGACTGTTATCAATCCCGACACCGTACAGGCAACGATTAATCGCCTGTGCCAGATGGACGTACAGCTGGTCGCGTAGCCCACGGCGATCGCTGAATTGTCGGCCTGAAAGCTGCTGGAAGCGGTCGATCAACTGGTTAATGCTGCGATAGAGCCGCACTTCTTGCGTGTGATGGTCGCGTTTCGGGTCCGGTACTTTCAGCATCATAAACAGCAGTGCCAGAAAAAGATGCTCATCCGGATGGGCGTCTTTCAACGTGCGGCGTTGCCAGTGACGGGCAATTTCTGCCGCGACCTGATATTCGGCGCTGGCCTTCGCCCATTTACGCTGCCCGCTGCTAAACTCCGGCGCTTGCTGTGGATGTTGCTGTAACAGGCAATATTGCAGATAGAGTCCGAGAAACGCGACATCGCGACTGTCAAACTGGCGCTGGAGGTTTTGCCCGCAGCGATTGACCAGCGCTCGCAGATTGGTATCGTCGTACAGAATTCGCGAGATGCCCGATTGTTTAAGCTGAGTTTTGAGCGATGGGGTAAACTGCCCGTTGATAAACCCCGGGCAAAGTCGTAAAGCACGGCGCAGCCAATGAATCAGGCATAAGCGCTGGTCTAGTGTGGTGCCTTCAATCCGGTAGCTGCCGTCTGCAAGCGTCACGATGTTCAGTCGGTGATAGCGCTGGATGACGTGACGAATGTCGGCGATATCCTGACGAGCCACAGCATCATCAACGCTGTTCACTCGCGCAATCGCCTCCGGCGTCACGGACTGCCCTGGCAGATACAGCATCAGCAGGATCTGGCAGCGGCGCTGTGGACTGGAAAGCACAGATGGCGGTTCGAGCACGGTCATCATCTGTCAGGTTCCAGTAAGGTTTATGATAAGAATAGTTAAAGGATGGCGGTGTGAAAGCCAGCCGGGACGCCTTTGCGCAAGTATTGCGGGAGTCGGTCACAGAATTTTTCGCTGAGGATGCGATGACGAGAGTGAAACAGAGCACAGTTCTGGTGGTTGGCGCGCTTTTATCGTGGCAAGTTGCCGCGCACCCGCACAGTTTTATCAGTATGCAAAGCCAGTTGGTGGCGAAAGAAGGCCAACTGACCGCCATTAACATGCGCTGGACAATGGATGAAATCACCTCTGCGGATTTGCTGTATGACGCGGGGAACGCCAAACCGGGTGACGAAGTGTGGAAGCGTCTGGCGGCGGAAGTGATGGCGAATGTGCTCGGGCAGCACTATTTCACCGAATTCTGGCACGGCAAGCAGAAGGTGAAATTTGAAAATCGCCCAACGGCATACGCCCTTTCCCGCGATGGGCATAAAGCTGTGCTGACGTTTACGCTACCGTTAGCGGCACCGCAGCCGCTTGCCGGGCAGAGCTATCAGTTTTCTACTTTTGATCCGACTTATTTTGTCGACATGCATTATGACAAAGACGCTTACGTTTCCCTGCCTGCCGATGCGCCAAAAGGCTGTAAGCTCAATGTGCACACGCCTAAACCCAATGAAGATTTGACCACCTACGCGCTGTCACTCGATAAAGCCGATGCGCCGCCCGAGGATATGGATTTAGGCAAACAATTCGCTCAACAGGTGACGCTGACATGTCCGTGATCTCCCCCGTAACGGCGCGTTCTCGCCATTGGTTACAGCTGTGGCCGCTGGCGCTGTTTCTTGTTTTTGCGCTTTCAGGCGGCGTTTGGCTGTGGCATGCCTGGCCGCAGGTGCTGCTGAAAAGCATTATCTGGCAGCGAGATCTGAATCAGCAATTGAGCGGCCTGTTGCAGGCAGTGGCAGCTAATCCGACCCAAGCGGGCGGTTCGCTGTTGGCGTTCAGTTTTATCTACGGCGTGCTGCACGCGCTAGGGCCAGGTCATGGCAAAGTGGTGATTACCACCTGGCTTGCAACGCATCCGTCGAAACTCAAATCAAGCATTGCTCTGACGCTGGCGGCTTCATTGTTGCAGGGACTGGTGGCGATAGGGCTGGTCGTTATTGTATTGACGCTATTGGCCTTACCCGCCCGTTCGCTACATCTCAGTAGCTTCTGGCTGGAAAAGGGCAGTTATGCGCTGGTCGGTATGCTGGGGTTGTTACTGTGCTGGCGGGCGCTGAAAAAAATGCGGCAGATTTTACGCAAACCGAAATTTACTGCCTTTACGCCGCACCATGAACATCATGCAAACTGCGGCTGCGGGCATCAACATCTGCCCGATCCGAAGCAAATGGAAAGCGGCAACGACTGGCGCGCCCGGCTGGTGATTGTACTGTCGATGGGCATGCGACCCTGTTCCGGGGCCATTATGGTGTTGTTGTTCAGTAAAGTGGTGGGTGTGTTCAGTTGGGGTGTGGTGTCAGCGCTGGCAATGGCAGCAGGAACCTCAATCACTATTTCTTCGCTGGCGTTGCTGGTTCACAGTTTTCGTCAACTGGCGGTGCGTTTGAGTGGAAATCGAGCGCCGGTCATGTGGCGACAGATTGGCTGGACGACATTAGCGTTTGCCGGTGGTGCAGTGTTAGTTATTGCCGCTGTAGTGATGTGGCTCAGTGCGGTGCCGGTAGGGCGGGGATTACGGCCTTTTTAATATTGCCGGATGGCGGCACGAATTTTATTGTAGGCTGGGTAAGCGTAGCGCCACCCGGCAATGCCCGGCACGAATACCGGGCACTCGATCTAAACTTAACGCTTCAGCGCTTCGCTCAGTTCGTCACGCATGTTCGCCAGCATCGCTTTCACGACGCGTGGGTTACCTGCCACGATGTTACCGGTGGTCAAGTAGTTGTGACCGCCAGTGAAATCGCAAACCAGTGCGCCCGCTTCACGAGCAATCAGTTCACCCGCAGCGAAATCCCACGGCTTAAGGCCCAGTTCGAAGTAACCATCAACGCGACCGGCCGCTACGTAGCAAAGATCCAGTGCAGCAGAACCCATGCGACGGAAGTCAGCACATTCGGTGAACAGTTTACCCAGAATATTCATATAAGCCGGAGCGTGTTGCTTCGCTTTGAACGGGAAGCCCGTTGCCAGAATAGTGCCATCCAGGTCGCGAGCGGTGGTGCCGCGCAGACGGAAACCGTTCAGCTGTGCGCCCTGACCACGGGTCGCGGTGAACAGTTCGTTACGCATTGGATCGTAAACCACAGCCACTTCAGTACGGCCTTTGATGCGTACGGCGATGGAAACAGAGAAATGAGGAAGACGTTTAACGAAGTTGGTGGTGCCATCCAGTGGATCGATAACCCATTGAACATCCTGATCTTCGCCTGCTAATTCGCCGGATTCTTCGGCGATGATGGTGTGCTGCGGGTAAGATTTGCGGATCGTTTCGATAATCATCGCTTCAGCGGCTTTATCGACGTTAGTCACGAAATCATTGCTGCCTTTCTGGCTGGTTTCTACGGAATCTGGCATTTCGTAGTGCTTGGCAATTACATTACCCGCCTTGCGCGCTGCGCGCACGGCGATGGTCAACATAGGATGTTGCATCGGTCACTCTCACTGGATGTTAAAGAACGGGAAAAACGGCGCATATCATAGCAGTGAATTCGGATCCTGTCTTCGCTTTATGATAATATGGGTGAATAATCTTTAGCCGAAGACTCATAATGCTGCAAAATATCCGAATCGTACTGGTAGAAACGTCTCACACTGGCAACATGGGCTCCGTGGCCCGCGCGATGAAAACCATGGGGTTAACCAACCTGTGGCTGGTCAATCCGCTGGTGAAACCTGACTCTCAGGCCATTGCTCTGGCGGCCGGTGCCAGCGACGTCATTGGTAACGCGCACATCGTCGATACCCTGGACGACGCGCTCGCCGGTTGTAGCCTTGTGGTGGGCACAAGCGCACGTTCTCGTACGCTGCCGTGGCCGATGCTCGACCCGCGTGAGTGCGGGCTGAAAAGCATTGGCGAAGCCGCTCAGGCGCCTGTTGCTCTGGTGTTTGGTCGCGAACGTGTGGGCCTGACCAACGACGAACTGCAAAAATGTCACTATCACGTAGCGATCGCGGCGAACCCGGATTACAGCTCGCTGAACCTGGCGATGGCTGTGCAGGTGATTGCCTATGAAGTGCGTATGGCATGGCTTGCGGCGCAGGAAAAAGAGCAGCCAGCGGAAGTGAATGAAGACGATGTCGCTTACCCATTGGTCGATGACCTGGAACGTTTCTACGGTCATCTTGAGCAAACGTTGCTGTCGACAGGCTTTATTCGCGCCAGTCATCCCGGCCAGGTGATGAATAAACTGCGTCGTCTGTTTACCCGCGCACGTCCAGAAAGCCAGGAACTGAATATCCTGCGCGGGATGCTGGCATCGATTGAGCAAAAGAATAAAGAGCAGTAAAACGGCATTGCCGGCGGCGCATCGCTTACAGGACCGACAAAACCGTAGGCCCGTGCAAGCGAAGCGCCGCCTGGCGATAAACCGCGAAAAAGCCAGAACGCACGTAACGTTAAATACCTGACTAAAACAGTCGGGTAAATAGTTGACTGTTTTAGTCGGGAATGTCAGACTTGCCCCCTGCTATGCGATATCACCATTTTAATAACAACCCCGGGCAGGGGCGAGTTTGAGGTTAAGTAAGACATGAGACTGACATCTAAAGGGCGTTATGCCGTGACCGCGATGCTGGACGTTGCGCTCAACTCCGAATCGGGTCCGGTTCCGTTGGCTGATATTTCTGAACGTCAGGGGATTTCACTTTCCTACCTGGAACAGCTGTTCTCCCGTCTGCGTAAGAATGGACTGGTGTCCAGCGTACGTGGCCCGGGCGGCGGTTATCTGCTGGGTAAAGAAGCCGGTAGCATTGCGGTGGGTGAAGTGATAAGCGCCGTTGACGAATCTGTAGACGCCACTCGTTGTCAGGGCAAAGGCGGCTGTCAGGGTGGCGATAAATGCCTGACTCACGCACTGTGGCGTGATCTGAGCGATCGTCTGACCGGTTTCCTGAATAACATCACCCTGGGTGAACTGGTGAATAACCAGGAAGTGCTCGACGTGTCTGACCGTCAGCACACAAACGAATCCCAACGTAGTACCCGCGGACAAGACGCTATCGACGTCAAACTGCGCGCATAATTTATCCGTCATATTTCGCGCTGCAACTGCGTTGGCCGCACTTGCTCGCCCCAGTCACTTACTTGATGTAAGCTCCTGGGGATTCTCAAGTTTGCCGCCTTGCTGCAACACGAACTATTTAGGGTAAAAATAACAAGATTTCAGAATCAGGCCGGGGCATTAAGCCCCGTCAACACGGTCGTACATCCAGCCGGTTGCCTGGTTCATTGCATTGAGTGATGTACGGAGTTTAAGAGCAATGAAATTACCGATTTATCTCGACTACTCCGCAACCACGCCTGTGGACCCGCGTGTTGCCGAGAAAATGATGCAGTGTCTGACCCTGGACGGAAACTTTGGTAACCCAGCTTCCCGTTCACACCGTTTTGGCTGGCATGCTGAAGAGGCGGTTGATATCGCCCGTAATCAGATTGCAGAGCTTGTCGGCGCTGACCCACGCGAAATCGTCTTTACTTCTGGTGCTACTGAATCCGACAACCTGGCCATTAAAGGTGCGGCAAACTTCTATCAGAAGAAAGGCAAGCACATCATCACCAGCAAAACCGAGCACAAAGCGGTTCTCGACACTTGTCGTCAGCTGGAGCGTGAAGGGTTTGAAGTGACTTACCTCGCCCCGCAGCGCAACGGTATTATCGACCTGAAAGAACTCGAAGCGGCGATGCGTGCTGACACCATCCTCGTTTCCATCATGCACGTGAACAACGAAATCGGCGTGGTGCAGGACATCGCAACCATCGGTGAGTTGTGCCGCGAGCGTGGCATTATCTATCACGTTGACGCCACCCAGAGCGTGGGCAAGCTGCCTATCGATCTGAGCCAACTGAAAGTGGATCTGATGTCCTTCTCCGGCCATAAAATTTACGGCCCGAAAGGTATCGGTGCGCTGTACGTGCGTCGTAAACCACGTATTCGTATTGAAGCGCAGATGCATGGCGGCGGTCACGAGCGCGGCATGCGTTCGGGTACTCTGCCAGTCCACCAGATTGTGGGCATGGGTGAAGCTTACCGTATCGCCAAAGAAGAGATGGAAACCGAGATGGCACGCATGCGTACCCTGCGTAACCGTCTGTGGGAAGGCGTGAAAGATATGGAAGAGGTGTACCTGAACGGTGACCTCGAGCAGGGCGCGCCAAACATTCTCAACGTCAGCTTTAACTACGTTGAAGGCGAATCGCTGATCATGGCCCTGAAAGACCTGGCCGTGTCTTCCGGCTCTGCCTGTACATCTGCAAGCCTTGAGCCATCCTACGTGCTGCGCGCACTGGGCATGACTGACGAGCTGGCACACAGCTCCATCCGTTTCTCTTTAGGTCGTTTTACTACCGAAGAAGAGATCGACTACACCATCGCGCTGGTACAGAAATCCATCGGTCGTCTGCGTGAACTCTCCCCACTGTGGGACATGTTCAAACAGGGCGTGGATATCAACAGCATCGAATGGTCGCATCACTAATCGGATTTAATAAGGAGAATTCATCATGGCTTACAGCGAAAAAGTTATCGATCATTACGAGAATCCACGCAACGTCGGTTCGTTTGACAACAGCGACGACAGCGTTGGCAGCGGCATGGTCGGTGCACCAGCCTGCGGCGACGTGATGAAGTTGCAGATTAAAGTCAACAATGAAGGTATCATTGAAGACGCGCGCTTCAAGACCTACGGCTGCGGTTCTGCTATCGCGTCCAGCTCGCTCGTGACCGAGTGGGTGAAGGGGAAATCCCTGGACGAAGCACAGGCTATCAAGAACACCGATATCGCCGAAGAACTCGAACTGCCACCAGTGAAAATTCACTGTTCTATCCTGGCAGAAGACGCGATCAAAGCCGCCATTGCGGACTACAAAAGCAAACGTGAAGCAAAATAAGAATTGAGGTCTGGTATGTCGATTACCCTTAGCGACAGCGCTGCCGCGCGAGTAAGTTCCTTCCTGTCCAACCGTGGTAAAGGCTTCGGTTTGCGTCTGGGCGTACGAACTTCCGGTTGCTCTGGCATGGCCTACGTGCTGGAATTTGTCGACGAACCAAACGCCGAAGACACGGTATTTGAAGACAAAGGCGTGAAGGTTGTGGTCGATGGCAAAAGCCTGCAGTTCCTCAACGGCACCGAGCTGGACTTCGTCAAAGAAGGCCTCAACGAAGGGTTTAAATTCACCAACCCGAACGTTAAAGACGAGTGCGGTTGCGGCGAAAGCTTCCACGTTTAATCACGCGTAAGATAACCCCACGGTGGCTCAGCTGCCTGTGGGGTTTGCTTTTTCAGAGATAGCTATGGACTACTTCACTCTCTTTGGCTTGCCTGCCTCTTATCACCTCGATAGTCAGCAGCTCGTCACGCGCTTTCAGGATTTACAGCGCCAGTTCCATCCGGACAAATTCGCCAGTCACTCTTCGGCCGACCAGCTCGCTGCGGTGCAGCAATCCGCAACCATTAATCAGGCCTGGCAAACGCTGCGTAATCCGCTGACTCGCGCGGAATACCTGCTTTCCCTGCACGGTTTTGATCTTGCCAGCGAACAGCACACGGTGCGCGATACGGCGTTTTTGATGGAACAACTGGAGCTGCGCGAAGAGCTTGATGAGATTGACCGCGCCAAAGACAGCAGTTGTCTGGAAGCCTTCATGAAGCGGGTGAAAGGGATGTTCGACACGCGCCATCAGCAGATGGTGGCGGAACTCGATAATGAAACGTGGGACGCGGCGGCAGATACCGTGCGTAAACTGCGTTTTCTCGATAAACTGCGCAGCTCAGCAGAACAACTCGAAGAAAAGCTGCTCGATTTTTGATTCTGGAAGCGTAATTACTATGGCCTTATTACAAATCAGTGAGCCTGGCCTGAGTGCCGCGCCGCACCAGCGTCGTCTGGCGGCGGGCATCGACTTAGGCACCACCAATTCTCTGGTCGCGACCGTGCGTAGCGGTCAGGCCGAAACGCTGGCCGATCATCAAGGCCGTCATCTGCTGCCGTCTGTGGTTCATTACCAGGCGCAGGGGCATGAAGTGGGTTATGACGCGCGCACTAACGCCACGCTGGATCCGGTCAATACCATCAGTTCCGTGAAACGTCTGATGGGCCGTTCGCTTGCCGATGTGCAGGCGCGTTACCCGCATTTGCCTTATCAGTTACAGGCCAGTGAAAACGGTCTGCCCATGTTGGCGACTAACGCCGGTCTGCTGAACCCGATTCGTATCTCCGCGGATATCCTCAAAGCCCTGGCGACCCGCGCACGCGAAGCGCTGGAAGGTGAGCTTGATGGCGTGGTGATCACCGTTCCGGCTTATTTTGACGATGCACAGCGTCAGGGCACCAAAGACGCCGCGCGTCTGGCGGGCCTGCACGTGCTGCGTTTGCTGAATGAGCCAACGGCAGCGGCTATCGCTTACGGCCTCGATTCTGGTCAGGAAGGCGTGATTGCGGTTTACGATCTCGGCGGCGGGACTTTTGATATTTCCATTCTGCGCCTGAGTCGTGGGGTGTTTGAAGTGTTGGCGACGGGCGGCGATTCCGCGCTCGGCGGTGACGACTTCGACCACCTGTTGGCCGATTTTATCCGTGAACAAGCGGGTATCAGCGATCGCAGCGACAACCGCGTACAGCGTGAATTGTTAGACGCGGCCATCGCTGCCAAAATTGCGCTTAGCGATGCCGACAGCGTTCACGTTGATGTCGCTGGCTGGCAGGGTGACATCACTCGCGAGCAGTTCAACGAGCTGATTTCAGCGCTGGTGAAACGTACCTTGCTGGCTTGCCGTCGTGCGTTGAAAGATGCGGGCGTTGAGTCAGAAGAAGTCAAAGACGTGGTGATGGTGGGCGGGTCAACCCGTGTGCCATTGGTGCGCGAACGCGTGGGCGAATTCTTTGGTCGCACGCCGCTGACCTCCATCGACCCTGACAAAGTGGTCGCCATTGGCGCTGCGATTCAGGCCGACATTCTGGTTGGTAACAAGCCAGACAGCGAAATGCTGCTGCTCGATGTCATTCCGTTGTCGCTCGGTCTTGAGACCATGGGCGGCCTGGTGGAGAAAGTTATTCCGCGTAACACCACCATTCCGGTGGCGTGCGCGCAGGAGTTCACCACCTTCAAAGATGGTCAGACCGCGATGTCCATCCACGTGATGCAGGGCGAACGCGAACTGGTGCAGGACTGCCGTTCTCTGGCGCGTTTCGCGCTGCGTGGGATCCCGTCGATGCCAGCAGGCGGGGCGCATATTCGCGTGACATTCCAGGTCGATGCCGACGGTCTGTTGAGCGTTACGGCGATGGAAAAATCAACCGGCGTGGAATCCTCTATTCAGGTGAAACCATCCTATGGTCTGAGCGATAACGAAATCGCTTCGATGATCAAAGACTCGATGAGTTTCGCCGAACACGACGTACAAGCGCGTATGCTCGCCGAGCAAAAAGTGGAAGCTGCACGTGTGCTGGAAAGCCTGCACGGTGCGCTGGCTGCCGATGCCGCGCTGTTGAGCAATGAAGAACGTATTGCGATTGACGACGGTATGTCTGCTCTGCAGAGTGCCGCCGCAGGCAGTGATGCCGACGCCATAAAAGAAGCCATTAAAAATATCGACACACAAACCCAGGAATTTGCCGCACGCCGTATGGATCAATCGGTCCGTAAAGCGCTGAAAGGCCAGTCCGTGGACGAGGTTTAATATGCCAAAGATTGTTTTTCTGCCACATCAGGATCTCTGTCCGGATGGCGCAGTTCTGGAAGCGAAGAGCGGTGAAACCATTCTTGACGTTGCGCTGCGCAACGGCATCGAGATTGAACACGCCTGTGAAAAATCCTGTGCTTGCACCACTTGCCACTGCGTCGTGCGCGAAGGCTTCGATTCTCTGCCGGAAAGCACAGAAGACGAAGACGATATGCTGGACAAAGCCTGGGGTCTGGAGCCGGAAAGCCGTTTAAGCTGTCAGGCACGCGTTACCGACGAAGACTTAGTCGTCGAGATGCCGCGCTACACCATCAACCACGCACGCGAGCATTGATATGGCGCTGAAATGGACCGACAGCCGTGAAATCGGCGAAGCTTTGTACGATGCGTACCCGGATACCGATCCGAAAACCGTCCGCTTCACAGATATGCATCAGTGGATTTGCGCGCTGGAAGATTTTGAGGATGATCCCAACGCATCCAATGAAAAAATTCTCGAGGCGATTCTGTTAGTCTGGTTAGACGAAGCAGAATAGTTTACCTGACGGGCTGCCTCTGGCGGCCCGTTTGCTCAATAAGGATAAAACAATGACCGAAGCGATGAAGATTACGCTGTCGACTCAGCCTGCCGATGCGCGCTGGGGCGAGAAAGCCGCTTATAGCATTAACAACGACGGCATTACCCTGCACCTGAACGGCAAAGACGATTTGGGTCTTATCCAGCGCGCCGCACGCAAAATCGACGGCATGGGCATCAAACATGTCGCGCTGGCGGGTGAGGGCTGGGATACCGACCGTAGCTGGTCTTTCTGGGCTGGTTACAAAGGGCCAAAAGGCAGCCGTAACGTCGAATGGGCAAGCGAAGATGATGAACTGAAAAATCGTCTGGCGATCATCGACTGGGTGCGCGACACCATCAATGCTTCAGCCGAAGAATTAGGCCCTGAGCAGTTGGCTGCGCGTGCGGTCGATCTGCTGTGTCGCTTTGGCTGCGACAACGTGCATTACCGCATCACCAAAGGCGAAGATCTGCGCGAGCAGAATTACATGGGGATCCATACCGTAGGCCGTGGCTCTGAACGCCCGCCGGTATTGCTGGCGCTGGATTACAACCCGACCGGTGACGCCAATGCCCCAGTGTTCGCCTGTCTCGTCGGCAAAGGGATCACCTTCGATTCCGGCGGTTACAGCATCAAACAGAGCGCGTTCATGGATTCCATGAAGTCCGACATGGGCGGCGCGGCGCTGGTAACCGGTGCACTGGCGTTTGCTATCACTCGTGGTCTGAACAAGCGCGTGAAGCTGTATCTGTGCTGCGCGGACAATATGGTGAGCGGCAATGCGTTCAAACTGGGCGATATCATTCGCTATCGCAACGGCAAAAACGTTGAGGTGATGAACACCGACGCCGAGGGCCGTCTGGTATTGGCTGATGGTCTGATCGACGCCTGTGCGCAAAAACCAGAGCTGATTATCGATGCGGCAACACTGACCGGCGCGGCGAAAACGGCGCTGGGGAATGATTATCACGCGCTGTTTAGCTTCGATGACAAACTGGCCGCGCGCCTGCTGGCGAGTGCGAGTGCTGAGAACGAACCCTTCTGGCGTCTGCCACTGGCGGAATTCCACCGCAGTCAACTGCCGTCGAACTTTGCCGAACTGAACAACACGTCCAACGCCTCTTTCCCGGCGGGGGCCAGCACGGCGGCAGGTTTCCTGTCTCACTTCGTGGAAAATTATCACGAAGGCTGGCTGCACATTGACTGCTCCGCGACCTACCGCAAATCAGCGGTAGATCAGTGGGCAGCCGGTGCGACAGGTCTTGGTGTGCGGACCATTGCGAATCTGTTGACCGCTGAGTAATTGTCTTGCCGGGTGGCGCTACGCTTACCCGGCCTACAAAGCCCGTAGGTGCGCAAATGCGGCGCCGCTGGCCAACAAAGCCCGTAGGCCCGTGCAAGCGCAGTGCCGCCGGGCGATTTTGATGTAGCGAAATTATGTCTGAACAAAAAAACGAATTAGAAACTTTACTGGAACAGGCAGCGACTGAACCCGCTCATCGTCCGGCTTTCTTCCGCGCACTGCTTGAATCCACCGTTTGGGTGCCAGGCACGGCGGCGGAAGGCGAGCAGGTGGTTGACGGCAGCGCTGTTGATTTGCAGCACTGGGAAAAAGATGACGGCACGTCAGTTGTTCCGTTCTTCACTTCCCTGGAAGCCTTGCAACAGGCGGTGGAAGACGAACAGGCTTTCGTCGTCATGCCAGTGCGTACGTTATTTGAAATGACACTGGGCGAGACTCTGTTCCTCAACGCTAAACTGCCGACCGGGAAAGAGTTCACGCCACGTGAAATCAAACATTTGATCGGCGAAGAAGGCAATCCGCTGAGCACGCAAACGGTGCTGGAAGGCGGTGCGTCCCTGCTGCTGTCTGAAGTTACAGAGCCGCCAGCGCAGATGATTGACTCGTTGACCACGTTGTTCAAGACGCTCAAAACCGTCAGACGCGCGTTTGTATGCTCGATTAAAGAGCATGCTGATGAGCAGCCGAACCTGCTGATTGGTATTGAAGCCGAAGGGGATATCGAGGTGATTATTCAGGCGGCGGGCAGTGTTGCCACCGACACCTTGCCGGGCGATGAGCCGATTGATATTTGCCAGGTAGTCGAAGGCGAGAAGGGCATCAGTCACTTTATGTTGGCGCACATCACACCATTCTACGAAAAACGCTGGGGCAGCTTCCTGCGCGACTTTAAGCAGAATCGAATTATTTAATGGCGTGCCCGGCGGCGCTACGCTTACGAGACCTACATTTTGAACTGTAGGCCCGTGCCAGCGCAGCGCCGCCGGGCAAAGATGTTAAGCAGGCTCAATCGGTAAATCAGACCGCGCGCCCCATTCACTCCATGAACCGTCATACAGCGTCACATCAGGCGCATTCAACGTGGCGAGTGCCAAAACGACAACCGCAGCCGTTACCCCTGAGCCACAGCTGGCGATGATTGGGGCTGCGATATCTACGCCCTGACGCTTAAAAATCGCTTCCAGCTCATCGGTGGTTTTCAGCTCGCCGTTAATCACTAAATCACCCCACGGCACATTTCGTGCACCCGGAATATGTCCACGTTTCAGGCCTGGACGCGGTTCATCCGCTTCGGCACGAAAACGAGGCGCCGGACGCGCATCGACAATCTGAGCATTGCCTTCGTGGCTGGCAAGCAACACGTCGGTCAGGCGCTTGACGTTATGCGCCGCAAACGTCACTTCAAAATCGCCTTCTGGGCGTTTGACTCCGCCGGTTTCCAGCAGTAATTCATCACGCTGCCAGCCCGCTAAACCGCCTGCCAGAATCGACACATTCTCCACGCCAAACGTGCGCAGCATCCACCATGCGCGTGGGGCGGAGAAAAGATTTCCCTCGTCATACACCACCAGATGTTTTTCACTATCAATCCCCAACTCACGCATGGCGACAGCGAAAGCCTCCGGGCGCGGCATCATGTGGGGAAGAGGGCTGGTGTGATCGGATAACGCTTCGATATCAAAAAAGACCGCACCCGGCAGATGTCCGGCGCGATATTCTGCGCTGAGATCGCGGTGCTCTTGTCCCGGCGGCGCCATGCGCGCGTCGATAATCTGAATTTGCGGATCATTGATGTGTTCTGCCAGCCAGTCGGCGGCAACAAAATAAGAGGTGGTCATGGCGCTCTCCATTTACTCTGTATTTTTCGATTGTCGGCTGTTTTACCGTTAGCGACAAGAGGTCTGATTTCATAATTGCTTCAAATAACCGGATTTATATGCTGTTGGTAAAACCGCTAATTAAGCATAATACTGTGTTGGTAAAATTTGAGGCTATCAGGGCCAGGGGTTAATGGATGAAACCGTATCGTTTGGCGGCGTTGTCATTTGCGCTACTTACTGCACTTTCGCTGGTGGGCTGCGACAATAACGACAAAGCGCAGACTGTGAAACCCACCGCTTCTGTGGCCGATAAACCGGCGAAACCTGCTCCGGCAGCCCCTGATGCCGCCACGCTTGATAAGTTGGCAGCGCAAAGCAAGGGCAAAGCGCTGACGCTGATCGATGCCTCGGAAGTGCAGCTCGATGGCGCTGCGACGCTGGTGCTGACTTTCTCCATTCCGCTTAACCCCGCTCAGGATTTCTCCAGCCGTGTACACCTTGTCGATAAAAAAACCGGCAAAGTGGATGGCGCCTGGGAACTGGCACCTAATCTGAAAGAATTGCGGATGCGCCATCTCGAGCCTAAACGCAATCTGGTGCTCACCGTTGATCCGGATCTGGTCGCGGTGAATAAAGCCAACTTCGATAAAACCTATGAACAGGCTATCGCCACCCGTGATGTGGCCCCAAGTGTGGGCTTCGCCAGCCGTGGTTCGCTGCTGCCGGGTAAAGTCGTCGCTGGTTTGCCGGTGATGGCGCTGAACGTTAATAACGTTGACGTGAATTTCTTCCGTATTAAACCTGAATCTCTGGCGTCATTTGTCAGTCAATGGGAATACCGCAGCTCGCTCAGCAACTGGGAATCCGATGAACTGCTGAAAATGGCAGATCTGGTGTACACCGGGCGCTTCGACCTCAATCCAGAACGGAATACCCGCGAAAAGCTACTGTTGCCACTGAGTGATATCAAACCGTTACAGCAGGCGGGCGTGTACGTCGCGGTGATGAATCAGGCGGGCCACTATACCTACAGTAATGCGGCAACACTCTTTACGCTGAGCGATATTGGCGTTTCAGCGCACCGTTATCATAACCGCCTCGATGTATTCACTCAGAGTCTCGAAAATGGTTCAGCACAAAGTGGCATTGATGTTCAGTTGCTGAATGACAAAGGCCAGACGTTGGCTCAGGCCAATAGCGATGCCAAAGGCCATGTCTCTTTACAGACAGATAAAGAGGCCGCGTTGCTGCTTGCCCGCAAAGATGGGCAAACCACACTGCTGGACCTCAAACTTCCGGCGCTCGATCTAGCCGAATTTGATATTGCAGGTGCGCCGGGTTACAGCAAACAATTCTTCATGTTTGGCCCTCGCGACCTTTATCGTCCGGGTGAAACGGTGATTGTGAATGGCCTGCTGCGTGACAGCGATGGCAAGCCGCTGCCCGATCAACCCGTTAAACTGGAAGTGGTTCAGCCGGACGGGCAAGTCGTTCGTACCGTCATGAGCAAAGCTGTGAATGGTCTGTATCAGTTCAACTGGGCGCTGGATGCCAGCGCAGCAACCGGCATGTGGCATGTCCGTGCCAGCGCGGGTGATAATCAGAAACGTGAGTGGGATTTCCAGGTTGAAGATTTTATGCCAGAACGCATGGCGCTGAATCTGACACCTGCAAAAGCACCGATTGCGCCGGATCAAGACGCGAGTTTTGGCGTGACGGGTTATTACTTATATGGCGCACCGGCCAATGGTAACGCGTTGCAGGGCAAATTGTTCTTACGCCCACTGCGTGAAGCGGTAACGGCGCTGCCGGGCTTTGAATTTGGCGATATCGCTGAAGAGAATCTCTCGCGCACGCTCGACGAAGTACAGATCAAACTTGATGGTCAGGGTCGCGGTGAGGTGAAAACCCAAAGTCAGTGGCAGGAAAGCCACTCACCGTTGCAAGTGATTCTGCAGGCGAGCCTGCTGGAATCTGGCGGTCGTCCGGTGACGCGCCGCGCAGAACAGGCTGTCTGGCCTGCTAATATTTTACCGGGCATCCGTCCGGAATTTACCAGCAAAGCCGTGTATGACTACCGCACTGACACCACCACTAATCAGCCGATGGTGGATGAAAACAGCAATGCCGGATTCGATATCGTTTATGCCAATGCGCAGGGCGAGAAAAAAGCCGTTTCTGGGTTGCAGGTGCGTCTTATCCGCGAACGTCGGGATTATTCGTGGAACTGGTCTGACAGTGAAGGCTGGCAGTCACAGTACGATCAAAAGGATCTGGTGGAAGGCGAACAGTCGCTGGATCTGAAAGCCGATGAAACCGGCAAAGTCAGCTTCCCGGTTGACTGGGGTTCCTATCGTCTGGAAGTGAAAGCCCCGGATGAGACCGTCAGCAGTGTGCGTTTTTGGGCCGGTTACAGCTGGCAGGATAACAGTGACGGTACGGGTGCAGCGCGTCCAGATCGTGTCACTATGAAGCTCGATAAACCGTCTTATAAGCCAGGCGACACCATCAAGTTGCACCTCTCCGCCCCGGCGGCAGGTAAAGGCTACGCGATGGTGGAATCCAGCGAAGGTCCGCTGTGGTGGCAGGAAATTGATGTGCCTGCGGAAGGCATGGACCTGTCAATTCCGGTCGATCAGAAATGGAATCGCCACGATCTTTACCTCAGTACACTGGTGATTCGCCCTGGCGATAAATCAAAATCCGCCACGCCGAAGCGCGCGGTGGGGCTGCTACATTTACCGCTTGGCGATGAAAACCGTCGTCTGAATCTGGCGCTTGAAACGCCGCAAAAAATGCGTCCGAATCAGCCGCTGACCGTCAAAATCAAAGCCAGCACCAAAGATGGTGTGTTACCTAAACAAGTGAACGTGCTGGTGTCTGCTGTGGATAGCGGCGTGCTCAATATCACCGACTACACTACGCCCGATCCGTGGAATGCCTTCTTTGGACAGAAGCGTTACGGCGCGGATATCTATGACATTTACGGTCAGGTGATTGAAGGCCAGGGACGTCTGGCGAGCCTGCGTTTTGGTGGTGATGGCGACGAGCTAAAACGTGGCGGCAAACCGCCAGTGAATCACGTGACGATTGTTGCTCAACAGGCGCAACCGGTCACACTGGATGACAAAGGCGAAGGTACTGTCACATTGCCGATTGGTGATTTTAATGGGGAACTGCGGGTGATGGCGCAAGCCTGGAACGCCGATGATTTCGGCAGCAGCGACAGCAAAGTCGTGGTTGCCGCACCGGTTATCGCCGAGCTGAACACGCCACGCTTCCTGGCGAGTGGTGACAGCAGTCGCTTGACGCTGGACATCACCAACCTGACCGATAAACAGCAAACGCTGAATGTGCAACTGGCTGCCAGTGGTTTGTTGCAGTTACAAGGCTCACAGCCGCAGCCTATCAACCTTGAGCCGGGTGCGCGGATGACGCTGTTTATCCCGGTTAGCGCGCAGGATGGCTTTGGTGACGGAACTGTGCAGGCCACCGTCAGCGGTTTGACACTGCCGGGTGAAACGTTCACGCCGCTGCAAAAAGAGTGGAAGATTGGCGTACGTCCGGCCTTCCCGGCGCAAACCGTTAACTCCGGGATTGCGTTACAGCCAGGTGAAAGCTGGACGCCTCCGGCTTCTCATCTTCAAGGATTTATCCCCGAAACGCTGCAAAGCCAGTTGCTGTTCAGTGGTAAACCGCCGTTGAATCTGGGGCGCTATATCCGTGAACTGAAAGCCTACCCTTACGGGTGTCTGGAACAAACCGCCAGCGGCCTGTTCCCGCAGCTTTATACCAATGCTGAGCAGTTAAAAGCGTTAGGCATTGCTGGCGATAGCGACGAAAAACGCCGTGCCGCCGTGGATATCGGTATTGCACGTCTGCTGCAAATGCAGCGTGACGATGGCGGCTTTGCGCTTTGGGATAAAGAAGGGGCCGAAGAATATTGGCTTAGCGCCTATGTTATGGACTTCCTGACCCGCGCAAGCGAGCAAGGTTACAGCGTTCCGGCCGATGCCATTACTCGCGGTAATAACCGCTTGTTGCGTTATTTGCAGGAGCCGGGGCTGATGACCATTCGCTATACCGATGATAGCCAGACTAGCCGCTTTGCCGTGCAGTCCTATGCTGCATTGGTTCTTGCGCGTCAGCAGAAGGCACCGCTGGGTGCGCTGCGTGAAATCTGGGAGCGCCATGCGCAGGCGAAAGCAGGCTTGCCGTTGTTGCAACTAGGTGTGGCCCTGAAAGCGATGGGCGATGCTGCGCGCGGTGATGAGGCGATTGCGCTGGCGCAGAACACGCCGCGTCAGGATAAAAACAGCTGGATGGCAGATTACGGCAGCGAGCTTCGTGACAATGCACTGATGCTGAGCCTGCTGGAAGAAAACAAACTGCTTCCAGACGTGCAGAATACGTTGCTGAATACACTTTCGCAGCAAGCATTCGGCGAGCGCTGGCTGTCAACGCAGGAAATGAATGCATTGTTCCTGGCCGCAAAAGGTTTGCAAGATTTGCCGGGCAACTGGCAGGCAGAAACGTCGTTGCAGGCGGAGCCGCTGAGCGGCGATAAAGCGCAGTCTCGAAATGTAGATGCTGATCAACTGGCTACGCTCAGCGTGAAAAACACTGGCACAGAGCCGATGTGGCTGCGTCTCGACAGCAGTGGCTATCCGCAATATGCACCTGATCCTGCCAGTAATGTGCTGCAAATTGAACGTCAGTTCCTTGGGACCGACGGCCAACTGAAATCACTCTCTTCGCTGCGCAGTGGCGATCTGGTGTTGGTGCATTTGCAAATTAAAGCCAACCAGAATGTGCCTGATGCGCTGGTGGTTGATTTGTTACCTGCAGGTCTGGAGCTGGAAAACCAGAACCTGGCGAACAGCAGTGCCAGTCTGCAAGACAACGCAGGCGAGGTTCAGAACCTGCTCAATCAAATGCAGCAGGCCGATATTCAGCATATTGAATTCCGCGACGATCGCTTTGTTGCGGCAGTTGCGGTCAATCAAGGCCAGCCGGTGACTCTGGTGTATCTTGCACGCGCCGTTACGCCAGGCACGTATGCTGTACCTGTTTCACAGGTGGAATCGATGTATGTGCCGCAATGGCGCGCCACCGGTACTGCCGATGGGCCGCTGATTATCGTTCCGTAAGATGACATTTACGCGTCTCAAAAAATCCCGCTGGCTGAGGCTAGCGGGATTTCTCATTTTTATCTGGCTGGCGGCACTGATCGCCGATCGCCTCTGGCCGTTACCGCTTAATGAAGTTGCGCCTGCCCGTGTGGTCGTTGCCGAAGACGGGACGCCGCTTTGGCGTTTTGCCGATACCGAAGGTATCTGGCGCTATCCAGTGACGATCGATGACGTTTCCCCTCGCTACCTACAAGCGCTGATCCAGTATGAGGATCGCTGGTTCTGGGATCATCCCGGTGTGAATCCGCTGTCGGTGTTGCGCGCCGCATGGCAGGATCTCACTGCCGGGCGGATCATTTCTGGCGGCAGTACCTTGACGATGCAGGTCGCGCGCCTGCTCGATCCGCATTCTCGTACCTTCGGGGGCAAGGTTCGCCAACTGTGGCGGGCGATCCAACTGGAATGGCATCTCGATAAACGCCAGATCCTGACGTTGTACCTGAATCGCGCCCCGTTTGGTGGCACGCTGCAAGGCATTGGCGCGGCGAGCTGGGCTTATCTTGGCAAACCGCCACAACAACTGAGCTATTCAGAAGCCGCTCTTTTGGCCGTGCTGCCACAGGCGCCGAGCCGTCTGCGACCGGACCGCTGGCCTGAGCGTGCGCAGGCCGCTCGCGACAAAGTATTGGAGCGAATGCTGACGCAAGGCGTGTGGTCGAAACAGGTTGTGAAAGAAGCCCGACAGGAACCGGTATGGCTTTTCCCGCGACAAATGCCGCAGTTAGCCCCGCTGTTCTCCCGTCGTGTTTTGGCGAGCAGTCGCAGTGAAAAAGTGGTCACTACGCTGGACGCTTCTTTACAGCGTCAGCTTGAAGAGCTGGCATTGAACTGGAAATCACGTCTGCCGCCGCGCAGTTCGTTGGCAATGATTGTCGTCGATCACACCAATATGAAAGTGCGCGGCTGGGTTGGGTCGGTGGATATCAGTGACGACAGCCGCTTTGGTCATGTTGACATGGTGAGCGCGGTGCGTTCGCCAGGGTCGGTGCTTAAGCCCTTTATTTACGGGCTGGCAATGGATGACGGGCTGATCCATCCCGCCTCTCTGCTTCAGGACGTGCCGCGCCGTTTTAGCGATTATCGCCCGGGTAATTTCGACAGCGGTTTCCATGGCCCCGTCAGTATGAGCGATGCTCTGGTTCGATCATTGAATCTTCCGGCGGTACAGGTGCTGGAAGCCTACGGGCCGAAACAGTTTGCCGCGCGTTTGCGTAATGCCGGATTGCCGCTGATCCTGCCTAACGGCGCAGAACCGAATTTGTCGCTGATCCTGGGTGGTGCTGGGGCGCGACTGGCGGATATTACCGCTGCGTATAGCGCATTCGCCCGTCATGGGCAGGCAGGGCGCTTACGCTTGTTGCCAGGTGATCCTTTGATCGAACGGCCACTTTTGTCGCCAGGATCGGCATGGATTATTCGTCGGATCCTCGCGGGCGAAGATCAACCTCTGCCAGACGGTTCGCTACCCGCAGTCGTGCCGCTGGCGTGGAAAACCGGAACCAGTTACGGGTATCGTGATGCATGGGCTATCGGCATTAATGCCCGTTATGTGATTGGGATCTGGACAGGTCGTCCGGACGGCACCCCTGTAGTCGGGCAATTTGGTTTTATCAGCGCAATCCCGTTACTGAATCAGGTCAGCAATATGCTGCTCTCCCGCGCCGCGTCGGCGAAAAGCGGGCTACCTTCTGACCCACGGCCCGCATCAGTGAGTTCAGGTACAATCTGCTGGCCAGGCGGTCAGTCTTTACCAGAGGGTGACAGTAACTGTCGCCGTCGCTTATCAAGCTGGCTGCTCGACAACAGTCAACCGCCTACACTGTTGCTGCCGGGGCAGGACGGTTTACGTGGGATCCGTTTCCCGGTATGGCTGGATGCGCAGGGGCAACGCGTCGCCGCAGATTGTCCTGGTGCGAAACAAACCACGCTTGATGTCTGGCCGCTGCCGCTAGAGCCGTGGTTGCCCGCAGGTGAACGCCGGGCTGCCCGTCTGCCTGCTGCATCCAAAACTTGTCCGCCATTACACCAACAGGATCTTATTCCATTGACCCTCTCCGGAGTGCGTGATGGGGCGATCATCAAACGTCTGCCGGGTGAAAAGCAGGTGGCGCTGGCGCTACAAACTTACGGTGGGGAAGGACGACGCTGGTGGTTTATCAATGGCGAACCGACCGAAAACACTGGCCCTAACGTGACATTGAATCTGAATAAAGCCGGGGACTATCAACTGGTGGTGATGGATGAGGCCGGACAAGTTGTGGCATTAAGTTTTACTCTGCAATAGGTACACTTTCAGTCACTTAGTCAGGTGTGTTGCTAATAATCATCTTATTTTAACAAAATGTTACCTTCATCCATATGCAGAGTCTTTATTGCTCACTATAATGCGCGCCAGGTCATACACCCCGTATGCACGCACAACAACAGAATATCGATTAGAGGTTATCATGACTATTGAACGTACTTTTTCCATCATCAAGCCGAACGCGGTGGCAAAAAACGTTATTGGCAACATCTTTGCGCGCTTTGAAGCTGCAGGGTTCAAGATTGTCGGTACTAAAATGCTGCACCTGACCGTTGAGCAAGCTCGCGGTTTCTACGCTGAACACGACGGCAAACCTTTCTTCGACGGTCTGGTTGAGTTCATGACCTCCGGCCCAATCGTTGTTTCCGTACTGGAAAGCGAAAATGCAGTACAGCGTCACCGTGACCTGATGGGCGCAACTAACCCGGCAAACGCGCTGGCTGGCACTCTGCGTGCTGACTACGCTGACAGCTTCACCGAAAACGGCACCCACGGTTCCGATTCCGTTGAATCCGCTCAGCGTGAAATCGCTTACTTCTTCGCAGAAGGCGAAGTGTGCGCGCGTACCCGTTAATCGGGGATTACACTTTATTTTGCTGATGCCGCGTGCAGACGTGGCATCCGTGCACCAAAATTTGTACAATGCAACGCCCCCGGACGAGCAGACTGCTCACCGGGGCGTTTCTTTTTCAACCCTCCAGGGGCCATAACGTGTAATAACGAGGCCGGAAAAAATTATGTCTGAATTAGTTAATACCAGTGAAGTCATCACACCTGCGGTGCCCAATAAAGATGCCAAAATCAATCTGCTAGATTTAAATCGTCAGCAGATGCGCGAGTTTTTCAACAACTTAGGTGAAAAGCCGTTCCGCGCCGATCAGGTGATGAAGTGGTTGTATCACTACTGCTGTGATGACTTTGATGAGATGACTGACATCAATAAAGTCCTGCGCGGTAAGCTCAAAGAAGTCGCTGAAATTCGTGCTCCGGAAGTCGTGGAAGAGCAGCGTTCTTCAGACGGCACCATCAAATGGGCTATCGCCGTGGGCGATCAGCGCGTTGAAACGGTTTATATTCCTGAAGACGATCGCGCCACTCTGTGCGTGTCTTCACAGGTCGGCTGTGCGCTGGAGTGTAAATTCTGTTCCACAGCGCAGCAGGGCTTTAACCGTAACCTGCGCGTTTCGGAAATTATTGGCCAGGTCTGGCGTGCGGCGAAAATTATCGGCGCACAGAAAAAAACCGGCGTGCGTCCGATCACCAACGTGGTGATGATGGGCATGGGTGAGCCACTGCTCAATCTGACGAACGTGGTTCCCGCGATGGAAATCATGCTCGATGATTTCGGTTTCGGGCTGTCTAAACGTCGCGTTACGCTCTCAACTTCAGGTGTTGTGCCTGCGCTTGATAAACTCGGTGATATGATTGATGTCGCGCTGGCGATTTCACTGCACGCGCCGAATGATGAAATCCGTGACGAGATTGTACCGATTAACAAAAAGTACAATATCGAGACATTCCTTGGTGCCGTACGTCGTTATCTGGAAAAATCTAACGCCAATCAGGGCCGCGTAACCATCGAATATGTCATGCTCGACCACGTCAACGATGAAACCGATCACGCGCATCAGCTTGCCGAACTGTTGAAAGACACGCCTTGTAAGATAAACCTGATCCCATGGAACCCGTTCCCGGGTGCGCCGTATGGCCGCAGTTCTAATAGCCGAATCGACCGTTTCTCCAAAGTTTTGATGGGCTATGGCTTTACCACGATTGTGCGCAAAACCCGCGGCGACGATATTGATGCCGCCTGTGGTCAGTTGGCAGGCGATGTTATCGACCGTACCAAGCGTACGATGCGTAAACGCATGCAGGGTGAACCTATCGCGGTAAAAGCAGTCTGACAGACCGTACCCCATACACGTTTTTCTGTATGGGGTCTAAAATGTTTAAGGAATAACCGAAACGCACTGATCCGATTAATAATTACGGTGCGTTTCTGCCCGGTTTGAGGCAGTATGTAACGAAGCAACAATAAGTTAGCCTGATGTATCAAAGGCAAGCCGAACAGGTTGATACTGTCTGTCAAATGACGGGCAATGAGATGTTTCGCGGTGGTGGATAATTCCGCCACAGGACCTTAAATTTACGTACCAGCAGCTGTAGCGAATGAATACTGAAGCCACTCAAGACTCACAAGCAGCACAAAGCACGGGGACGCGTCTGCGTAACGCCCGTGAACAACTCGGACTCAGCCAGCAAGCTGTCGCTGAACGCTTATGCCTGAAGGTTTCCACGGTTCGCGATCTTGAAGACGATACAATGCCTGCGGATCTCGCTTCAACCTTCCTGCGTGGCTATATCCGTTCCTATGCTCGCCTTGTTCATATCCCTGAAGAAGAGCTTTTGCCAATCCTCGAGAAAGAGGTTCCGGTTCGTGCGGCTAAAATGGCGCCGATGCAGAACATGTCTCTGGGCAAGCGCCGTAAAAAGCGTGATGGCTGGCTGATGAGCTTCACCTGGCTGGTTTTGTTTGTGGTCATTGGTCTGACTGGCGCGTGGTGGTGGCAAAACCATAAAGCGCAGCAGGAAGAGATCTCCACGATGGCCGATCAATCCAGCGCAGAATTGAATGCGAACGACAGCAGCAATGGTCAGAGTGTTCCACTGGATACCAGTGGTGCACAGGACCAGGCGCCTGACGCGACAGCGGATAATTCGCAAGCTGCGCCAGATGCTAACGCAACGGCTCCGGCCGTAACCGCACAGACAGCACCTGAACAAACCGCGCCTGCGGTGTCTCCGGACGCTCAAAGCAATGCGGTGGTTTCACCTTCTCAGGCAAATGTCGACAATACCGCGACAGCGCCAGCAAACCCTGAGGCTCCACTACCGACCGATCAGGCCGCAGTCACGCCAACGGCTGGCGCCAATGCGCTGGTGATGAATTTCAACGCTGACTGCTGGCTGGAAGTGAGCGACGCTACCGGTAAAAAACTGTTCAGCGGTTTGCAGCGCAAAGATGGCACACTCAATTTAGACGGTCAGGCACCGTATAAACTTAAAATCGGTGCGCCGTCTGCAGTACAAATTCAGTTCCAGGGTAAACCTGTCGACCTGAGCCGCTTTATCAGAACAAACCAGGTTGCACGTCTGACCCTGAATGCTGAAGAATCAGCGCCACAGGCTCAGTAACAGACGCGTAACGCGGGAGATTTTACATGCATAACCAGGCTCCGATTCAACGTAGAAAATCCACACGTATTTACGTTGGTAACGTGCCAATCGGCGATGGGGCACCTATCGCCGTCCAGTCTATGACCAACACGCGTACCACTGATGTGGCAGCGACGGTCAATCAGATTAAAGCCCTTGAGCGCGTCGGCGCGGATATCGTCCGTGTTTCCGTTCCAACCATGGATGCGGCAGAAGCGTTCAAGCTTATCAAGCAACAGGTTAACGTCCCGCTGGTGGCCGATATTCACTTCGACTATCGCATTGCGCTGAAAGTGGCTGAATATGGCGTTGACTGCCTGCGTATCAATCCCGGCAATATCGGCAGCGAAGAACGCATTCGTATGGTTGTCGACTGCGCCCGTGACAAAAATATTCCTATCCGCATCGGCGTAAATGCCGGATCGCTGGAAAAAGATCTGCAAGAGAAGTATGGCGAGCCGACGCCACAAGCGTTGCTGGAATCTGCCATGCGTCATGTCGATCATCTCGATCGTCTGAACTTCAGTCAATTCAAAGTCAGCGTAAAAGCCTCTGATGTGTTCCTGGCTGTGGAATCTTATCGCCTGCTGGCTAAGCAGATTGATCAGCCACTGCATTTAGGGATCACCGAAGCGGGCGGCGCACGTGCCGGTTCTGTAAAATCGGCGGTTGGCCTCGGTTTACTCCTTTCCGAAGGGATCGGCGACACCCTGCGTATTTCACTGGCGGCAGATCCTGTCGAAGAGATCAAAGTCGGTTTCGATATTCTTAAGTCTTTGCGTATCCGCGCTCGCGGGATCAACTTCATTGCCTGTCCGACCTGTTCGCGCCAGGAATTTGACGTGATCGGCACCGTGAATGCGCTGGAACAACGCCTGGAAGACATCATTACGCCGATGGATGTTTCAATCATCGGTTGTGTGGTCAACGGTCCGGGTGAAGCACTGGTTTCAACGCTCGGCGTCACTGGCGGCAACAAGAAAAGCGGCCTGTATGAAGACGGCGTGCGTAAAGATCGCCTCGACAACGACGACATGATTAGCCAGCTTGAAGCGCGTATTCGTGCCAAGGCGAGCATTCTCGACGAAGCCCGTCGTATCGACGTCCAGCAGGTTGACGCAAAATAACGTATTGGGAAGCGGCGCGCTTCCCGTGTATGATTGAACCCGCAGGCGCTACCTAAGCGTCAGGGTTCATTTTTGTATCTATAAAGAGAAAAAACGTGGCAAAGAACATTCAAGCCATTCGCGGCATGAACGATTACCTGCCGGGCGAAACCGCTCTCTGGCAGCGCATTGAAGGCACTTTGAAACAGGTGCTCGGCAGCTACGGTTATAGCGAAATTCGTTTGCCGATTGTAGAGCAGACCCCGTTATTCAAGCGCGCGATCGGCGAAGTGACCGACGTCGTTGAAAAAGAGATGTATACCTTCGAAGACCGCAATGGCGATAGCCTGACGCTGCGTCCTGAAGGGACTGCGGGCTGCGTACGCGCCGGCATTGAGCATGGTCTTCTGTACAATCAGGAACAGCGTCTGTGGTACATCGGTCCGATGTTCCGCCATGAGCGTCCACAGAAAGGGCGCTATCGTCAGTTCCATCAGTTGGGCTGTGAAGTCTTTGGCCTGCAAGGCCCGGACATCGACGCCGAACTGATCCTGCTCACCGCCCGCTGGTGGCGTGCGCTGGGTATTTCTGAACATGTCAGCCTTGAACTGAACTCCATCGGATCGCTGGAAGCGCGCGCAAATTATCGCGAAGCGTTGGTAGCGTATCTGGAACAGTTCAAGGACAAGCTCGACGAAGACTGCAAACGTCGCATGTATACCAATCCGCTGCGCGTGCTGGATTCGAAAAACCCGGACGTGCAGGCGTTGCTTGATAACGCGCCTGCGCTGGGTGATTACCTCGACGAAGAGTCTCGCGAACACTTTGCTGGCCTCTGTGCTCTGCTCGACGATGCTGGCATTGCATATACCGTTAATCAGCGCCTGGTGCGCGGTCTCGACTACTACAACCGTACCGTTTTCGAATGGGTCACGACGAGCCTTGGCTCCCAAGGAACCGTGTGTGCTGGTGGCCGTTATGATGGTTTAGTGGAACAGCTTGGTGGTCGTGCTACCCCATCGGTTGGCTTCGCAATGGGCCTTGAGCGTTTAGTTTTACTGGTTCAGGCTGTTAATCCGGAATTTAAAGCGGATCCTGTTGTCGATATATACCTGGTAGCATCAGGCACCGGTACTCAGTCTGCCGCTTTGCGTTTGGCTGAAGCGCTGCGTGATGAGATGCCAGCCATCAAACTGATGACCAACCACGGTGGTGGTAACTTCAAGAAACAGTTCGCTCGTGCAGATAAATGGGGCGCTCGCGTCGCATTGGTACTGGGTGAATCTGAAGTGGCCGACCGCAATGTCGTGGTAAAAGATTTGCGCTCTGGTGAGCAGACGACTGTAACGCAGGACAGCGTTGCCGCGCATTTGCGCACACTGCTGGGCTAATCGCCCGGGACTATTATTCAGGAGAAGAACTGCGTGGAAGTCTACAGTAACGATAACGAACAGGTCGACGCACTCAAAACTTTCTTTGCTGAGAACGGCAAAGCGCTGGCAGTGGGCGTTGTGCTTGGGATTGGAGCGCTGGTTGGCTGGCGCTACTGGACCTCGCATCAGGAAGGTAACTCACGTCAGACCTCACAGGCCTATGAAAGCGCCGTGAGTACCCTGAAAGCGGACAAACCTGAAACCTACGGCCCGGTTGAAAAAATCGCGACCAACGAAAAAAATGCTTATGGCGCATTTGCCGCCCTGGAACTGGCTCAGAACTTTGTCGATGCCAACCAGCTGGATAAAGCAGAAAAACAACTGCAACTGGGATTGGCTGCGGCGCCTGATGACAACCTGAAATCGGTTATCAATATGCGTCTGGCCCGTGTTCAGCTGCAAATGAAACAGCCTGATGCAGCACTGAAAACCCTTGAAGGCATTAAAGGGGATGGCTGGACAGCAATCGTCGCGGATTTACGCGGTGAAATCCTGTTAAGCAAAGGCGATAAGCAGGGGGCTCGCGCCGCCTGGGAAGCTGGCGTAAAAAGTGATGCTTCACCAGCGCTCAGCGAAATGATGCGCATGAAAATGAATAATTTGTCCATCTGAGAGGGACCCGATGCAATTGCGTAAATTACTTTTGCCAGGACTGCTATCTGTTACGTTATTGAGCGGCTGTTCACTGTTTAACAGCGAAGAAGACGTTGTAAAAATGTCCCCGCTGCCAACGGTTGAAAACCAGTTTACCCCGACGACCTCCTGGAGCGAATCCGTAGGTAGCGGTATTGGTGATTTCTATTCCAACCTCCACCCGGCTTATGCCGATAGCGTGGTGTATGCAGCGGATCGTCAGGGTCTTGTGAAGGCTCTGCACGCGGAAAGCGGGAAGGAAGTGTGGTCTGTGAATCTGGCTGAGAAAGACGGCTGGTTCTCCCACCTACCGGCGCTGCTGTCCGGTGGTCTGACCGTGAGCGGCGGCCATGTGTATGTTGGCTCAGAAAAAGCACAGGTTTATGCGTTAAACACCAGCGACGGCACTGTTGCATGGAAAACGCCTGTTGCGGGTGAAGCATTATCACGTCCGGTTGTCAGCGACGGCGTTGTGCTTATCCACACCAGCAATGGCCAGTTGCAGGCACTGAACGAAAGCGATGGCGCCATCAAATGGACCGTTAACCTCGACATGCCTGCACTTTCCCTGCGTGGGGAATCGGCTCCAGTGACGGCCTTTGGTGCAGCCATTGTTGGCGGCGATAACGGTCGTGTAAACGCCGTGTTGATGCAGCAAGGTCAATTGATTTGGCAGCAACGTATCTCCCAGGCGACTGGCCCGACTGAAATCGATCGCCTGAGCGATGTGGACACTACGCCTGTTGTCGTTGATGGTGTTGTTTACGCCCTCGCGTACAATGGCAACCTGACCGCGCTGGATCTGCGCAGCGGCCAGATCATGTGGAAACGTGAACTGGGCTCGGTGAATGATTTTGTCATCGACGGAAACCGTATTTATCTGGTCGATCAGAACGACCGTCTGCTGGCGCTCAGCACCGATGGTGGTGTGACGCTGTGGACGCAGAGCGATCTGCTGCACCGTTTGCTGACTTCGCCTGTGCTGTATAATGGCAGCCTGGTGGTTGGCGACAGCGAAGGTTACATGCACTGGATTAACCCGCAGGATGGCCATTTTGTTGCTCAGCAGAAAGTGGACAGCTCAGGTTTCCTGACCGATCCTGTAGTGGCCGATGGTCAACTGCTGATCCAGGCGAAAGACGGTACGTTGTACTCCATTACGCGTTAAGTCTGTTCGCAGTATGCATTGCAAACGGCTCCTGTTTTAGCAGGGGCCGTTTTATTGTTTTTAGAATTTAAGAGGCATTTATCATGGTACCTGTGGTCGCGCTTGTCGGGCGCCCTAACGTTGGCAAATCCACGCTGTTTAACCGTCTGACGCGCACGCGAGATGCGCTGGTCGCGGATTTCCCGGGTCTGACTCGTGACCGTAAGTACGGTCGTGCTGAAGTGGAAGGCCGCGAGTTTATCTGTATTGATACCGGTGGTATCGATGGCACTGAAGAAGGCGTGGAAACGCGCATGGCGGAACAATCGCTGCTGGCGATTGAAGAAGCTGACGTAGTGCTGTTTATGGTCGATGCTCGTGCGGGGCTGATGCCAGCGGACGTCGCTATTGCTAACCATCTGCGTTCTCGTAAAAAAGCGACCTTCCTGGTTGCTAACAAAACTGACGGCATCGACCCGGATCAAGCCGTAGCTGATTTCTGGTCTCTGGGTTTAGGCGATATTCACCCTATCGCTGCGTCTCATGGCCGTGGTGTGACCAGCCTCATCGAACAGGCTTTGCTGCCGTTCATGGACGAGATTGCACCGGTAGAAGAAGTGGACGAAGACGCTGAATACTGGGCGCAGTTTGAAGCCGAGCAAAATGGTGAAGAAATTGAAGAGCCAGAAGACGATTTCGACCCACGCAGCCTGCCTATCAAACTGGCTATCGTTGGCCGTCCTAACGTTGGTAAGTCAACGCTAACTAACCGTATTCTCGGTGAAGACCGCGTAGTGGTTTACGACATGCCGGGCACCACCCGTGACAGCATCTACATCCCGATGGAACGCGATGAGCGTGAGTACATTCTCATCGACACCGCCGGGGTGCGTAAGCGTGGCAAGATAACCGAAACTGTCGAAAAATTCTCGGTTATCAAAACGTTGCAGGCGATTGAAGACGCGAACGTGGTGATGCTGGTCATCGATGCCCGTGAAGGCATTTCAGATCAGGATCTCTCGCTGTTAGGCTTTATTCTCAATAGTGGGCGCTCACTTGTTATTGTGGTCAACAAATGGGATGGCCTGAGCAATGAAGTGAGAGAGCAGGTCAAAGAAACCCTCGATTTCCGTCTGGGCTTCATCGACTTCGCCCGTGTGCATTTCATCTCTGCCTTGCATGGTAGTGGTGTTGGCAACCTGTTTGAATCCGTGCGTGAAGCTTACGACAGTTCAACACGTCGTCAGAGCACCGCAATGCTGACCCGTATCATGACAATGGCTGCTGACGATCACCAGCCGCCGCTGGTACGTGGCCGTCGCGTGAAACTGAAATATGCGCACGCGGGTGGCTATAACCCACCGATTGTGGTGATTCACGGCAACCAGGTAAAAGACCTGCCGGATTCTTACAAGCGTTACCTGATGAACTATTTCCGTAAATCGCTGGACGTCATGGGCACGCCAATCCGTATTCAGTTCAAGGAAGGGGAAAACCCGTTCGCGAACAAACGCAACACCCTGACACCGAATCAGATGCGTAAACGTAAACGTCTGATTAAGCACATCAAAAAAGGTAAGTAAGCACCTCTGTCCTTCTGGTGCGGAACTCACTCTAACCCGCCTGATGGCGGGTTTTTTGTCTTTGAGGTTGATGATGAAACTTGGGTTTGTTGGTCTTGGCGCGGTGATCGACACCGCCTATCTGCCTGCGCTTAGGCGCCTCGGTATTTCTCCTGAACATTGCTTTGGCTTCGATACTGACGTGTCGCGAGCGCCTGTGGGTATTCAGCGCTGCCATTCGCTCGACGCATTACTGGCGACAAACCCGCAAATGGTGTTTATCACAACCGGTTCGCTATGGCATTTGCCTGTGCTGGAGCAAGTGTTGAAATCTGCGGTGTCACGGATTGTGGTGGAAAAGCCTGTCGCCGCTACGCTGGAGCAACTGGCGCAGTTGCAGGTTTTGCTCGCTTTGCCGGAGAATGTGAATCGGGTGTTGGCGCTCGATCACTGGATGGCGCGTGACGGAGTGGCGCAGTTGGTGCGGGGAAATCCTGAAAGCGACTGGATAGCCGAAGCCGATGACCCGAGTATGCGTGCGCAGATTTCATCGCTTGCAGACATTGTGAAGATTGAAGGCTATTTGCAGGAGCCGAGCGGGTTTAACGCCAAAGGTGAACCGATAGCCTTAAATTTCGCGACAGGCGAACCAGACACCCGACAGCTTCGTCACCCTGACGGCGTGATTGTCGATATCGGTACGCATGTGTTGGCGATGATGCATGAAACCCTGGCCGCAATGGGGGCCACTAATCAGCTCAGACTCACATTATGTGAGGCCAAAGATCGGCTGGGTAACGCGATTACGACTGGCGATATCACAACGGCCGAAGGCAGCGCGCATCTGAAAGGTGAGTTGTGTGGCATTCCGCTGGAAATGTGGCTGAACAAATACGCCGGGCCATCTGGGGGGCAGAAAGGTATTCGTCTGCATTTGCGTAACGGCATGGTGCTCAGCCAGGACAGACGAGGCGCTCACGAAGTGCTGGAAGTGTGGCAGGGTGAAAAAGTTCAACGCTGGACGCTGGAAGGCCCGGTATACGATCGCTGCCTGGGGCGTCTTATTCTCGGGGCAAACAACGTGTTTGAACGCACGCCTGAGCAGATCAGCACGCTCACCCAACGTCGTATTACCGAAGTGACGGCGCTCCTGCAATTACAGCAGCAACTGCGCGGCCCACATTGATGATGTGGTAAAATAGCCGTAAGATTTTGCGTATCAGCAAGGAGTGAACGATGGAACTGAACTGTCCGGTTTGTGATGCTCAGATGGAGTTGCAGGGCGATAAAGCCCATTGTGCGAAGTGTCAGCAGGATTATGCGTTGCAGGCGCTGTGCCCGGAATGCCATAAGCCGCTGGAGGTGTTAAAAGCCTGTGGGGCGGTGGACTATTTCTGCCAGAACGGTCATGGGCTGATTTCGAAAAAACGCGTAGAGTTCGTGCCTGTCTCGCAGTAAAACAGCTTTAACGCCCGGTGGCGCTGCGCTGACCGGGCCTACTGAGACAGAAAATACGGCGTGATTATTTTGCTTTACGGACGCGAGTTTTTTTCACCGGTGTGATTTTTGTTACTTCACTTTCCACCACGCCATCTTCCAGACGCGTTGTCAGTTTGTCACCCGCATTCACCTGTTTCGCTTTCTTCACCAGTTTGCCATCGGCGGCGGTCGTGACGCTGTAGCCGCGTGCCAACGTGGAAAGCGGGCTAACGGCTTCAAGATGCGTAACCGCATTGCCAAACCTTTCGCGAGTGGTACTAAGCTGCGCACGAAGCGTTTGCGCCAGACGGTATTCCAGCTGCTGAATGCGTGTCTGTGCCCGGTAAATGCGCGGCTGTGGATTCTGTTGATTCAGGCGCTGAATCACTCGCTGCTGGCGTTGCGTGCTCTTCTTCAACTGATTATCCAGCGCAAAGCTCATGCGTTGACGCAGCCTGTCGAGTACCGTTTGCTGACGCGCGAGGCGCAACTGCGGATGCTGTTGCTGTAAACGATGCTGGAGTTGTGAGAAGCGGCGATTACGGTTGGCAATAAAGTAATCCATCGCCATTTCCAGCCGCTGCTGGGCTGACTGTACCTGGCGCAGCAGCTCCAGTTGGTTGCGGCTGACCATTTCCGCAGCGGCAGAAGGCGTGGGAGCACGTAAATCGGCAACAAAATCGGCAACGGTGACATCGGTTTCATGACCGACGGCGCTGACAACGGGAATGCGGCTGGCAAAAATCGCCCGTGCTACGCGCTCATCGTTAAAGCTCCATAAATCTTCCAGCGAGCCGCCGCCACGCCCAACAATCAGCACGTCGCACTCCTCACGCAGATTCGCCCGTTCAATCGCACGCACAATTTGCGCAGGCGCATCGTCGCCCTGGACCGATGTCGGGTAAATGACGACCGGCAGCGAAGGATCGCGGCGTTTCAGAACGTGAAGAATATCATGCAGTGCGGCACCGCTTTTGGAGGTGATCACCCCGACGCAGTGCGCAGGTGAAGGCAGAGGCTGTTTGAATTGCTGGTCGAACAGCCCTTCCGCTGAAAGCTGGGCTTTAAGCTGCTCATATTTTTGCTGCAACAACCCTTCGCCCGCAGGTTGCATGCTTTCGACGATAATCTGGTAATCGCCGCGTGGTTCGTACAGCGTAATATTGGCGCGAACTAAAACCTGCTGTCCGTGCTGCGGTCGAAACGTAACGCGTCGATTGCTGTTGCGAAACATCGCGCAGCGCACCTGAGCGTTATCGTCTTTGAGCGTGAAGTACCAGTGGCCGGAAGAGGGCTGGGAAAAGTTGGAGATTTCGCCGCTGATCCACACTTGCCCCATTTCTTGCTCGAGCAGCAGACGCACCGACTGATTGAGGCGGCTGACGGTAAAAATTGAGGGGGATTGAGAAGGTAACATGTGAGCGAGATCAAACTTTAAATCAGCAGGTTATTCAGTCGATAGTAACTTGCTCAGACGCGATCGCAAGCATTTTTTGCAAAAAAGTGTGGATGCAACCGATTACGCTCTGTATAATGCCACGGCAATATTTATTAACCATCCAGGTAGAGATATTGCCCATGCTACGTATCGCCAAAGAAGCACTGACGTTTGACGACGTCCTCCTCGTTCCCGCTCATTCCACCGTTCTGCCGAATACTGCCGATCTCAGCACGCAGTTGACCAAATCCATTCGCCTGAACATTCCTATGCTCTCCGCAGCCATGGACACCGTGACGGAAGCGCGCCTGGCAATTGCCCTGGCTCAGGAAGGCGGCATCGGCTTTATTCACAAAAACATGTCGATTGAGCGCCAGGCGGAAGAAGTTCGCCGCGTGAAGAAATACGAATCCGGCGTTGTTTCTGACCCACAAACCGTTCTGCCAACAACCACCCTGCAAGAAGTCAAAGAACTGACCGCCCGTAATGGTTTTGCTGGTTATCCTGTTGTGACCGAAAGCAACGAACTGGTCGGTATCATTACCGGTCGTGATGTGCGTTTCGTGACCGATCTCAGCCAGCCTGTCAGCGTGTACATGACGCCGAAAGAGCGTCTCGTCACCGTGCGCGAAGGCGAGTCTCGCGACGTGGTGTTCGGCAAAATGCACGAAAAGCGCGTAGAAAAGGCGCTGGTGGTTGATGCGAATTTCCATCTGACCGGCATGATTACCGTAAAAGATTTCCAGAAAGCAGAACGTAAACCACAGGCATGTAAAGATGAACATGGCAGCTTGCGCGTCGGTGCGGCTGTTGGCGCGGGTGCGGGTAACGAAGAGCGTATTGATGCGTTGGTCGCTGCTGGCGTTGACGTACTGCTGATCGACTCCTCACATGGTCATTCCGAAGGCGTTCTGCAACGTATCCGCGAAACTCGTGCGAAATACCCGGATCTGCAAATCATCGGTGGCAACGTCGCGACGGGCGCAGGCGCGCGTGCGCTGGCTGATGCTGGTGTGAGCGCGGTGAAAGTGGGTATCGGTCCTGGTTCTATCTGTACCACCCGTATCGTCACGGGCGTAGGTGTACCGCAGATCACCGCTGTAGCCGATGCCGTTGAAGCGCTGGAAGGGCTGGGCATTCCGGTTATCGCCGATGGCGGGATCCGTTTCTCTGGTGATATCGCGAAAGCTATCGCCGCAGGCGCAAGCGTAGTGATGGTCGGCTCTATGTTGGCAGGAACTGAAGAATCGCCAGGTGAAATCGAACTTTACCAGGGCCGTTCTTATAAATCTTACCGCGGTATGGGATCGCTTGGCGCGATGTCTAAAGGTTCTTCTGACCGTTACTTCCAAAGCGATAACGCTGCCGACAAACTGGTGCCGGAAGGGATCGAAGGCCGCGTGGCGTACAAAGGTCGTCTGAAAGAAATCATTCACCAGCAGATGGGCGGCCTGCGCTCCTGTATGGGTCTGACTGGCTGTGGCACCATCGACGCGCTGCGTACCAAAGCGGAATTCGTCCGTATCAGCGGAGCGGGCATTCAGGAAAGCCACGTACATGACGTGACCATCACCAAAGAATCCCCGAACTACCGCATGGGTTCTTGATTATTTCCCGCGCCCGGCATTAGCCGGGCGCTTTGATTTTGTTTCACTTGCCCTGGAATTATCGTCAATGACCGACAATATTCATAAACATCGCATTCTTATCCTCGATTTTGGTTCTCAATATACTCAGCTGGTGGCGCGCCGCGTCCGTGAACTGGGCGTTTACTGCGAACTGTGGGCCTGGGACGTTACCGAAGCACAAATTCGTGAGTTCAATCCGAGCGGTATCATCCTTTCCGGCGGCCCGGAGAGCACCACCGAACACAACAGTCCACGCGCACCAGAATATGTCTTCAATGCAGGCGTTCCGGTATTCGGCGTATGCTACGGTATGCAGACCATGGCAATGCAACTGGGCGGTCACGTTGAGTCTTCTAACGAGCGCGAATTTGGTTATGCGCAGGTAGAAGTGAAAACCGACAGTGCGCTGGTTCGTGGCATCGAAGATTCCCTGACCGCTGACGGCAAGCCGCTGCTCGACGTGTGGATGAGCCACGGCGATAAAGTCACCGCGATCCCGTCTGATTTCGTGACCGTTGCCAGCACCGAAACCTGTCCGTTTGCCATTATGGCCAACGAAGAAAAACGCTTCTACGGTGTGCAGTTCCACCCGGAAGTGACCCACACCCGCCAGGGCCTGCGCATGCTCGAACGTTTTGTACTCGACATCTGTCAGTGCGAAGCGCTGTGGACGCCAGCCAAAATCATCGACGACGCAGTGGAACGCATTCGCCAGCAGGTTGGCGATGACAAAGTCATTCTCGGCTTGTCCGGCGGTGTTGACTCTTCGGTGACGGCGATGCTGCTGCACCGCGCCATCGGCAAAAATCTGACCTGTGTGTTCGTGGACAATGGACTGCTGCGCCTGAATGAAGCGCAGCAGGTGATGGACATGTTCGGCGACCATTTCGGTCTGAACATCGTTCACGTGGAAGGCGAAGAGCGTTTCCTGACTGCGCTGGCGGGCGAGAACGATCCAGAAGCTAAACGTAAAATCATCGGGCGCGTGTTCGTGGAAGTCTTCGATGAACAAGCGCTGCGACTGGAAGATGTGAAGTGGCTGGCGCAGGGGACCATTTACCCTGATGTTATCGAGTCAGCGGCTTCCGCGACGGGTAAAGCTCACGTCATTAAATCTCACCACAACGTGGGCGGCTTGCCGAAAGAGATGAAAATGGGCCTCGTTGAGCCGTTACGTGAACTGTTCAAAGACGAAGTGCGCAAAATTGGTCTGGAATTGGGTCTGCCGTATGACATGCTGTACCGTCATCCGTTCCCGGGGCCAGGTCTTGGTGTGCGCGTGCTGGGCGAAGTGAAGAAAGAGTACTGCGACTTGCTGCGCCGCGCGGATGCAATCTTCATTGAAGAACTGCACAAAGCGGATCTGTACAACAAAGTGAGCCAGGCGTTCACCGTGTTCCTGCCGGTACGTTCCGTGGGCGTGATGGGCGATGGCCGTAAGTACGACTGGGTAGTTTCCCTGCGTGCTGTCGAAACCATCGACTTCATGACCGCACATTGGGCGCATCTGCCGTATGATTTCCTCGGCCGCGTTTCCAACCGCATCATCAACGAAGTGAACGGCATTTCCCGTGTGGTGTATGACATCAGCGGTAAGCCGCCAGCGACGATTGAGTGGGAATAATGTGATACCCGCTATCGCATCCTGAAAAAACAAAACCCGCGATGTCGCGGGTTTTTTTATGCCTGAGAGATGAGGGCGACTATTTGTTTTCTTCCTGTTCAGGCTCTTCTTCTTCAGGTTCCGTTGACGCAGTGATATCCACCATGGCTTCCTGAATCACGTCTTCATCCATCGAGGGATTCAGCGCGACAGCAAGCGGGGAAGACATCAGGCTGTCTGGCATCACCACGTGGGGTAGCGGAGCATCAACAATAATCTCTGGCTGACGTTTTCTGATCCAACTGATCGCCCCGATGGTGATCCCGCAAAGCGTGAAGCAGAAGTAGAGCACGTTACCGCCGAAAGGCTGCATTATCGCGCCGGTTATCAACGGCCCGATACAGGCACCCACGCCGAAGGCCATCAACAGGCAAGCGGTCAGTGATACGCGTCGTTCAGCCTCTACGCGGTCATTGGCAATGGCGACGCCTAAAGGATACAGCGAGAACATCGCCATGCTCGACAAGAAGGCGATACCCAGCAGCCAGTAAAACGAGATATGCGGCAAGAGTGACAAAGGGAGAGAGGCGACGGCGAACAGAACCGCAGTATAAAACAGCAGATGTTGACGGTCGTATCGGTCAGATAGCCAGCTTAGCGGGAACTGTGAAACCATCCCGGCGAAAATGGTGACGCCCATAAACAGGCCAGTTTGACGGGTGGTTAATCCTTGTGAAATGGCATAAACAGGCGCCAGACCGTAAAACGCACCCGCGGCCATCCCCATCACCAATGTTGCCGCCAGCAGTTTAGGTATGGCTTTGAAGAAGTAGCCGAGTTCCATCGGTGCGGGCGTCATCGGTTGGGCAGACGTTCGGGTGGTGAGGGCGATGGGCACCAGACACAACGCAAAACACAGCGCGACGATAAGCAACATCGCAGGGCCCGTTCCGGCTGCAGCCATCAGGATAATTTGCCCGCCACACAGACCAAGGTAGGTCGCGACCATGTAAAAGCCAAAGATGGCGCCGCGCTGTGAAGATTCTGCGCGATCGTTCAACCAACTCTCCAGCACCATGTACTGACACATCATGCACAGGCCGATGATAAGGCGCAGGAAGATCCAGAGCGGAATGAAATCGCTAAGCCCATGACCGACGACGGAGGCGGTGATTATCCCTGCGCAAGAAACATAGGCGCGAATATGCCCGACGCGGGCAATCAGGTTATGGCCGACTTTTCCGCCGATCACCAGACCGAGATAGTTAGCTGCGGTAATCGAACCGATAACCATGCCACTGACCTCTTCATGTGCGAGACGCAATGAGATATAGGTGGTCAACAGCCCAGAACCGAGCAGCATTAACAGGGTCGTGGTGTACAGCGGCATAAAGGTATTAAGAATGTTTTTCATACATTTCCCTGTATTGGCTGTTCGTTACGGATTCACCTCATCGTGCTTGGTTTTACCGTCAGATGCAAATTCAGGGGTATGACAGAGAAAAGCAGGTGGCTCAGAAGGGGCTAGTTTCGCTCACTGGAAACCTGAGTTTCAACGACCTGGCTCGACTGCTGCGCAGCCTTTTTATCCTGATGATGATACCAGGCGCCGATAGAGGAGTAGACGAAGCGGCCAAAAAAGAAGAGGAAGCTAATAAGGAGAATGATCCGGGTCATGCGACTGTTGAATTGATGTCGTTTTCGCATAGGGGTTGCCTGGCTCACTGAGGGTTCCTTTAAAAATACCCGTTATGGGCGATGGGCATATTAAGGCACAGCGGCGCATCAGGGTCAATTAACAACTGCATAAAAAATGTGCAAAATGCAAAGGGAAAGGTCCAGTCTGCGTACAACCGTGAGAAAAATGGGATAAATCGTATTTTGGGTAGTGTTTATTGATTTAAGTCAAGTTGCTCATTTTTTAGATGACTATAATCTATTGCCCCATTTCGCGGAGTGGTTTTCGCGGACATCAAAATCAGGTTGGATGCCTGTTTTTATCTGCCCATCAGGAATTGGGTCCTCTTTTTGAGCCTCTATGCATCTTACTGAACTCTATAAAAATAATCGTGATAAGTGGTGGGGACTGCCACTCTTCTTACCGTTGTTGCTGCTGCCTCTGGCCCGTAGCGCGAATACCTTTGCACACATTGATGGCGGTATCGTCGCGCTTTACTATCTTCCCTTGGCCCTCTTACTGAGTTTTATGCTCTTTTTTGGCTGGAAGGCGATACCAGGGATGCTGTTGGGGATTTGGCTGGTTGTTGCCAAAGGCATGACTATCCCCGAAACCATCTGCATTACGTTCCATTTTTTAATACCGGTTATCCTCAGTTGGGGAGGCTATCGGGTATTCGTTCCGAGACGACACTCTGTCGCCTACGGCTGTACACGCTTGATGCCACAACGGCTGTTCTGGCAGATGTTTTTCCCCGCGACCCTGTTCCAGATCTTACTTCTGGCCTGCGTATTCTTTAATATTTTACCGACAAGAATCTCATTGGCAGGGGCCGGCCCCCTGACACTGCATAGCTTAATCAACTATCAATCGATGCTTGTAGGATGCTTAACGGGCGTTCCGCTTTGTTACCTGCTCATTCGAATTATCCGTAACCCCTGGTATGTGCGATCGTTAATGTCGCAGATTCGACAGCAGATTGATTCAAAAGTGAGTACGTTTGAAATATTTCTGTGGGCATTTATTCTGCTGATTATTATGGGATTATTGTTAATCCCTGCCGCCAATTCAGCATCGATCTTTACCACCAACTACACCTTTTCCTTGCTGCTGCCGGTAATGTTGTGGGGGTCGATGCGTTTCGGCTACCGACTGATGTCGATTGCCTGGACACTGGTGTTGATAGTTAGTATTCACTTCTACTATCGTTATTTGCCTGTTTACCCGAGCTATAGCATCCAGCTAGCTATTACCTCTTCCAGCTATTTAGTGTTCTCATTTATCGTGGTTTATATGGCTATGCTGTCGACTCAGCAACGTTATATTCACGCGCGTGTCCGACGAATGGCCTACATTGACCCTGTGGTTCAGATGCCGAATTTGTGGGCGCTCACTCGCAAGCTCGCTGCCACACCGTGGTCTGTGCTTTGTTTTTTACGTATCCCTGAGCTCGAAGTGTTGGGTCGCCATTACGGCATGATGGTACGCATCCAGTACAAACAAAATCTGGGTAAATGGCTGGAGTCTGAGCTACAAGATGGCGAGTGCATTTATCAGTTGTCCGGACATGACTTAGTCATTCGTTTGAATACGGAAGCCCACGAGTCACGCATCGACGCCATCGACGCGCAAATCAAAAAATTCCGCTTCGTATGGGACGGGATGCCACTTCAGCCGAATGTTGGGGTGAGTTATTGCCATGTGCGTTCTCCAGTGATGCAATTGCCGATGCTGTTGGGTGAACTAAGCACAATTGCCAACTCCTCACTGCTGACCGGTTCGCCTGAAAATTTACAGCATCGTAATGCGGCACATTTGCAACAGCGTCTGAAAGACAAAGTCACCATGATGAACCGCTTACAGCTGGCGCTGGAACATGGTCAGTTCTGCCTGATGGTTCAGCCCATTGTCGGCATTCGCGGTGATAACTATCACGAAGTGTTGTTACGTCTGAAAGGTGAGAATAACCAGCTGATCGCCCCGGAAGAGTTTCTGCCGGTGGCGCACGAGTTTGGCCTGTCATCCCGCATTGACCTGTGGGTGCTTGAAAACACCCTCAAATTTATGGACAGCTGTCGTGAAACGCAGCCAGGCCTAAGGTTATCCGTTAATATTTCGCCCTCATCGGCCTGTGGCTCACAGTTCCCCAAAATTGTTGCGGATCTATTGAAGCGACACAATATTCAGGGCTGGCAGATTATCTTTGAGATAACGGAAAGCCAGTCACTGAGTCACCCCGAGCAGGCCATGCAAAACATGGAGCAGTTGCAGGAGTTGGGTTGTCGAATTGCGATTGATGATTTTGGCACCGGTTATGCCAGCTACGCTCGTCTGAAAAAGGTCAAAGCGGACATTCTTAAAATTGATGGCAGCTTCATCCAGAACCTGCTGTCGAGCAGCCTCGACTATCAAATTGTGTCTTCAATCTGTCATTTGGCGCGAATGAAGAATATGCAGGTCGTTGCAGAATACGTTGAAACGGAAGAGATCCGGGATGCGGCGTTGGGGCTGGGGATTGATTATTTGCAGGGCTTCTATATCGGCAAGCCAGAACCTTTAGAAGGTCTGGCTGCCGTTAATACAGAATTATTACTGTCAGGCCGCGATCACTGGTGATTCTTCTTCGGTGATCTTCAGCATCCAGCCAGTGACGCCTAACCAGTACTGCTGCTCTTTCTCCAGATCGAGCAGCACCAGCGCATTCTGGCTGAACCAGTTATGTGGGAAGCACAGTGTCCAGTGATTCGCCTCGGTGGTCAGTCTTAATGTGGGTGGTGTTGTGGTCGCCTGACGCTGGTTATTCAGCAGCACACCCAAACGCAATAGCTGGATCATCGGCAAAAACTGCTTCTTCTTAAACAGCGTAAAGCGCGGTAGATCGTCCAGTTTCACCCCTTTACGATGATAACGTACGAGGGTGGCAATAAGCGTCTGTTGCTCCTGGTTGAACCCCGGCAAATCGCTGTTTTGCAAAATATAAGCCGAATGGCGGTGCATCCCGCTGTGGTTGATATTCAGGCCCACTTCATGCAGCATCGCCGACCATTTCAGCAGGGCCGCCAATTGCGGATGTGCTTGCTTGGCATTCTGTTGCACCCACTGTTCATAGATCTGATTGGTGGTTTCCAGCACGCGACGCGCTTGTTCCCGGTCAATGTGGTACTGGCTCGCCAGACTTTCTGCGGTACGGCTGCGGATATCGTCATGGCGGAAACGGCCTTCCATCTCATACAACACGCCTTCGCGCAGTGCACCGTCAGACAGACGCAGCTCTTTGATGGCCAGCGAGTCAAACACGCCGCACAGAATTGCGAGGCCCGGCATAAATACCGCCTGACGATCTTCCGATAACCCCGGCAAGCTGAGTGCGCTAAAGCTTTTAAACTTCAGCACTTCATCAACCAGCATGTCCAGGCGTTCTGGTGTGATAATGCCGTCCTTCTCGCCCATTTCGACCAGCACTTCATGGACTGCTTTAATGGTGCCAGAAGCGCCCATCGCCACATTCCAGCCCTGAATGCGGTATTGCCAGGAGAGCGTTTCCAGTTTTTGCACCGCCGCAAGGCGCGCACGCTGGAAATTTTCTTTGCTGATAACGCCGCCCGGGAAGAACATCTGTGCAAAGCTGACGCAGCCCATACGGCGGCTCTCAACCAATTGCGGCGTGAAGTCTTCGCCGATCACAAGCTCCGTCGAACCGCCGCCGATGTCGATAACGAGCTTCCGGCCTTTTTCCGGCTGCGTATGTTCCACACCCATAAATATCAGGCGCGCTTCTTCGTTGCCGGAAATTATTTCAATCGGGTAAGGGATAACTTTTTCTGCCCGCTTGAGAAACTCTGGCGCGTTAAGCGCCTGGCGCAGGGTATGCGTCCCGACAATGCAGACGCTGGTCGGGGAAAAACCCTGCAAGCGTTCCGCAAACAGTGAGAGACAAGTCAGGCCGCGCTCCATCGCTTCTTCACTGAGCATATTGTTTTCATTCAGGCCATCGGCCAGATGGACACGCTGTTTCAGGCGTCCAATGATCTGCAACGCACCGTCGACGACGCGCGCGATGACCATATGAAAACTGTTCGATCCCAGATCGACCGCAGCAATTTCTTGCGGTCGTGATGTTTTGGTTTTTATGGGCATAGATTAATCGGGTTGCTCAAGTGATTTGATGTAGTCGTAAATCGCCAGCTGTGACCGGACTTTACGGCGATTGCCGCGGGGCACATAACGATTACTCAGTTCTTTGTCGATAAAACGGGCTTTCACGGTATCGCTAAATTGCAGATCGACAATATCCAGCACCTGCTGTTTCAGGCGCGGATCGAGGATCGGTGTGGCGACTTCAATACGGTAATCGATATTGCGCGTCATCCAGTCAGCGGAAGAGAGCCACACTTTTTTCGTGCCCCCATCTTCAAAAATATAGAGCCTGTCGTGCTCAAGATATCGGTCAACGATGCTAATCACGTTAATATTTTCGCTGATGCCTTCCAGTTGCGGGATGAGCGAGCACATTCCGCGAACCAGCAGGTTCACCGGCACACCTGAACCGGAAGCTGCGTACAGACGGTCAACGAGGCCTTTATCGACCAGGTTGTTGAGCTTTAACGTAATGCCGGACGGTTTGCCGTTTTGCGCGTTAGCGATCTCTTTATCAATCATCTCATACAGCAGGCGACGCGAGTTCTGCGGCGAAACCATCAGATAATCGAAATTCACCGGACGATAAGGGTTTTCGATGAAGTTAAATACCCGACGCACTTCATTAGTGATACGCGCATCGGCGGTCAGCAGGGAATAGTCGGTGTAAATCCGGGCGGTTTTTTCGTTGAAGTTACCGGTGCCGATGTGCGCATAACGCACCACGTCATCGCCTTCTTTACGCGAAACCAGGAACAACTTGGCGTGAATTTTCAGGCCTGGCGCGGAGAAGATAACGTGTACACCGGCTTCCGTCAGGCGCTTCGCCCAATGGATGTTGGCTTCTTCATCGAAGCGTGCCTGCAACTCAACCACCACCGTGACTTTCTTGCCGTTGTGCGCCGCGTGGATCATCGAATCAATAATCCGCGAGTCTTTCGCTACACGGTAAATATTGATTTTGATCGCCAGTACGCTTGGGTCAAACGAGGCCTGACGTAACAGTTCCAGTACGTGTTCGAAGGTGTGATACGGGTAGTAAAGCAGTACGTCGCGTTCGCGAATGGCATCGAAGCCGTTGCGGAATTTATCGAACCAGATATGGCGCAGGCGTGGCAGCGGTTTATTCACCAGATTGGCTTTCCCGACGTTCGGGAAGCTAATGAAATCTTTGAAGTTATGGTAACGACCGCCAGGAACAATCGAGTCATAGCGCGTGATAGCGAACTTTTTACGCAGCATTTCGACCATCGCATCTGGCATATCGCGCTGATACACAAAGCGCACCGGCTCGGCGGTCAGACGTTGCTTGAGGCTGGAAGACATCAGCTCCATCAGACTCGATTCCATCTCGTGCACCAGATCGTACTCGGCGTCACGGGTCATCTTCATCGAATAGGCGTTCAGCGCATCGTATTCGAAGAAGCCCTTGAAGATATCATCCAGGCAATAGCGCAGGATGTTGTCCAACAAAATCATCGGCTTGCGGCGGCGCGGCGTTTCCGGCGGCAAATTCACAAAGCGCGGGACTTTATCCGACGGGATTTCCAGCAGCGCATAGCTGGTCTGCTCGCCGCGAATAATCTCCACGGCCAGATAGGTGTAATCGTCTTTCAGGAACTGCACCAGATCCGTTTCACGGTTAATCAGGATCGGTGTAATGTGCTGGCGCAGATAATGTTTGAAATAGTGGCGTAACCAGCCTTGCTGGTTGACTGACAGCTGACGCTCGTTGATCAGGAAGATCTGGTTACGGGCCATTTCGAGCAGCAGATCGTTATACAGGCCGTCAAATTCCTGATCGGCTTTCAGCACGCGAGCCTGAATTTTTCCCAGCAGATGGCGGGAATGCGCGGTAAGACCTTGTTCTTCACTGATGATAATGCGGCGCTTGAGTTCGGCAAAACGCACCTTATAGAACTCATCCAGGTTATTGGAATAGATGCCCAAAAACCGCATACGTTCTATCAACGGGTTGCTTTTATCCGCCGCTTCCTGGAGAACACGCTCGTTAAACGATAACCAGCTGAGTTCTTTTTCGATATAAAGCTTATCCTGACCCATTACTACTCACACTCCGGTTGATTGACGCGGACAGCCCTCACATTATGGCGAGCTTTGACCTGTGATGTCCAACTGTGCCAGATCAGTATGACAATAATCTGTTTGCTGTGGATCTGCGATAAGGTTTTTTTATTATTCAGCGGTATGGGAGAGGAGAGAAAGCGCTCGTTGTGACCAACAAGCGCTGGGGATTACTCTTCGCAAGCATGTCCCTGGGCCGGAAGCAGCGCGCCATCAAGCCATGCGTCGCCGTCTTTCATTTCCAGGCGTCCATCAACGAACCAACCGACGACCAAAGGATAAATGGCGTGTTCCTGGTGCTGCACGCGGGCGGAGATGTCATCTTCCGTATCTCCGGCAAATACCGGCACTTTAGCCTGTAAAATCACCGGGCCGCCGTCAAGCTCGTCCGTGACAAAATGCACAGAAGTGCCGTGCTCTTCGTCGCCGTTATCCAGCACCTGGCGATGGGTGTTCAGGCCTGGATATTTCGGCAGCAGGGAAGGGTGGATATTCAGCAAACGCCCCTGATAATGCGCGACAAACGCCGGGCTCAGGATACGCATGTAACCCGCCAGCACCACCACGTCGGGAGCGTAGGCGTCAATTTCCTGCATCAGTTCACGGTCAAACGCTTCTCGACTGGCAAACTGGCTGGCGCTCAGCGCATGGGCCGGAATATCTGCATCATGGGCGCGTTCAAGGCCGAACGCATCGGCCTTATTGCTGAATACCGCTCGTAAGGTGCCGTTAATTTTCTTCTGCTTGCAGGCGTCGATAATCGCCTGCAAATTGCTTCCATTGCCAGAAATCAGCACCACGATATTTTTCATTACTCGATGACCACACGCTGTTCAGAATCGGATGCTTTGATATAACCGATTTTCCACGCGTTTTCACCTTTCTCGTTCATCAGCGCAATGGCTTTGTCCGCTTCTGCTGCTGGCAGCGCAATCAACATGCCCACGCCGCAGTTAAAGGTGCGATACATTTCATGCTGACTGACGTTGCCCGCTTTTTGCAGCCAGTTGAACACCGACGGCCACTGCCATGAAGATTCATCGATAATGGCCTGGGTGTTATCCGGCAGTACGCGCGGAATATTTTCCCAGAAGCCGCCGCCGGTCAGGTGCGCGATGGCGTGAACATCAACATTCGCAATCAGTTCAAGGATGTTCTTCACGTAGATGCGGGTCGGGGCCAGCAGATGATCGGCTAACGGTTTGCCGTCGAGTTCGGTCGTTTCCGGGTTGCTGCCGCTCACTTCGAGAATTTTACGCACCAGCGAATAACCGTTGGAGTGCGGGCCGCTGGATGCCAGCGCCACCAGCACGTCGCCGTCGGCCACTTTGCTGCCATCGATGATTTCAGACTTCTCGACGACGCCGACGCAGAAGCCGGCCACGTCATAATCTTCGCCGTGGTACATGCCCGGCATTTCTGCCGTTTCGCCACCGACCAGCGCACAGCCGGACTGCAAACAACCTTCGGCGATACCGGTGATCACGCTGGATGCGGTGTCGACGTCCAGTTTGCCGGTCGCGTAGTAATCCAGGAAGAACAGTGGTTCAGCACCCTGAACCACCAGATCGTTAACGCACATCGCCACCAGGTCGATGCCGATAGTGTCGTGACGCTTGAGATCCATTGCCAGGCGCAGCTTGGTGCCCACGCCATCCGTACCGGAAACCAGCACCGGCTCACGATATTTTTGCGGCAGTGCGCACAGTGCGCCGAAGCCACCCAGGCCACCCATCACTTCCGGGCGGCGGGTTTTCTTCACCACACCTTTGATTCGGTCAACCAGAGCATTACCCGCATCAATATCAACACCGGCATCTTTATAGCTGAGAGAGGTTTTATCGGTCACTGCAAGTCTCCACGAAGGGCGTTAGCAAATAAAATCGGCGTCATTCTAACAGTCTAAGCAAACGTTTGCGAGCCTGGTTAACGGATATCTTACGGCTCCCCCTTTTTATGCATTGCAGCCGTTACGTTGCTCAAGTTTGAACCCGTTCACGAAAATGAAACCGGGTACAGTTTAGTGCTTGCAGGATGTCGGCAGAGCCCACAATATCTCACTGAAACCGGTTTCTGAAATGGCTTTCAGGAGGAATGGAACAGATGCACATAGCCGCGTTTGATATTGGTGGAACGGCGTTAAAAATGGGAGTGGTCACGCGTGAAGGCGAGATCCTCGACAAAGGAAAAGTGGCCATCAAGGACAGCGATGGCGATGCGATTCTGCAAGGGATTTTGCGCTGGATTGAAACGCACCCTGGATGTGAAGGCATCGCGATAAGCGCCCCGGGTTATGTCAATCCTCACACCGGTTTCATCGAAATGGGCGGAGCTATCCGCCGGTTCGACAATTTCGCCATCAAAGACTGGCTCGAAGAACGTACATGCCTTCCCGTTGCTATCGATAATGATGCCAACTGCGTGCTGCTGGCCGAACGCTGGCAGGGCAAAGCCGCTGAAATGAGCGATTTCCTGGTGTTGACCATCGGCACCGGTATCGGCGGCGCAATTTTCTGCAATAACCAGTTGGTGCGCGGCGCGCGTTTTCGCGGCGGCGAATTTGGCTACATGTTTACCGACCGACCCGGCAGCCGCCACCCCACGCACTACACCATGAATGCCACCTGCACATTGCGCGTCCTGCGCCAACGGTACAGCCATCATTACGACAAACGGCTCGACGACGTCAGCGGTGAAGAGATTTTTGACGCTTACGATGCAGGCGACGTGACCTGTCAGCGGCTGGTGGATGATTTCTTCAACGGCATCGCAAGCGGCCTGTACAACCTGGTCAATCTGTTTGACCCACAAACCATTTTGCTCGGCGGCGGCATCACCGAACGCCCGGGCTTCCTGAAACAACTTAAGCAGCATCTGGCCTGGTTTGGCATTGATGAGTTCGTCGATACCGTCAGCCATGGCAACGACGCCGGATTACTCGGCGCGGTTTACCATTTTAATCAGCAGTCTGAACGTTAAAGAGGGAGTTGTTATGTCCGGATTTAAAAGCGATTTTCTGTGGGGCGGTGCCGTTGCGGCACATCAGTTGGAAGGCGGCTGGAAAGAGGGCGGTAAAGGCCCAAGTGTTGCCGACGTAATGACCGCCGGGGCGCACGGCGTGGCGCGTGAAATCACCGACGGCGTGCTGCCAGGAAAAAACTACCCGAATCATGACGCGATTGATTTTTATCACCGCTATAAAGACGACATCAAACTGTTTGCCGAGATGGGCTTCAAATGCTTCCGTACCTCGATTGCCTGGACGCGCCTGTTCCCAAAAGGTGACGAGCTGGAGCCAAATGAAGCGGGCCTGAAATTCTATGATGACCTGTTTGATGAGTGCCTGAAATACGGCATCGAACCGGTTATTACGCTGTCGCATTTCGAAATGCCGTATCACCTTGTCAAAGAATATGGCGGCTGGCGCAACCGTAAAACCATCGACTTCTTTGTGCGCTTCGCGAAAGTGGCGTTTGAACGCTACCAGCACAAAGTGAAATACTGGATGACCTTCAACGAAATCAACAACCAGGCGAATTTCCACGAAGATTTCGCGCCGTTCACCAACTCCGGCATTAAGTATGAGGAAGGGGAAGACCGCGAGCCGATTATGTATCAGGCGGCGCACTATGAGCTGGTGGCAAGCGCCCTGGCGGTAAAAGTGGCGCGTGAAATCAACCCGTCGCTGCAAATCGGTTGCATGATTGCGATGTGCCCGATTTACCCGCTGACCTGCGCGCCAGACGATATGATGATGGCGATGAACGCCATGCATCGCCGCTACTGGTTCACTGATGTACACGTGCGCGGGAAATATCCGCAGCACCTGCTGAACTACTTCGAGCGTCGTGGCTTCGCGCTGGATATCACCGCCGAAGATAAAGCGGCGCTGAAACAGGGCTGCGTCGATTACATCGGTTTCAGCTATTACATGTCCTTTGCCACCAAAGCTACAGAAGACAATCCGCAACTCGACTACGACGAAACGACCAGTCTGGTCTCCAACCCATACGTCAAAAAGTCTGACTGGGGCTGGCAGATTGACCCGGTTGGCCTGCGTTATTCATTGAACTGGTTCTGGGATCATTATCAGTTGCCGTTGTTCATTGTTGAAAATGGCTTCGGTGCCATCGACGTGCGCGAAAGTGACGGCAGCGTGAATGACCAGTACCGCATCGATTATCTCTCCGCACACATCAGCGAAATGAAAAAAGCGGTGGTGGAAGACGGTGTCGATCTGATGGGCTACACCCCGTGGGGCTGTATCGATCTGGTGTCGGCAGGCACGGGTGAGATGAAAAAACGTTACGGCTTTATCTATGTTGATAAAGATAACGAAGGCAACGGCACGCTCGAGCGCAGCCGCAAAAAATCTTTTGCGTGGTATCAGAAGGTTATCAGCAGCAACGGAGAATCGCTGTAAATTGGCCTCACAAGACAAGACCTCGCTTCGGCGGGGTTTATTTTTATCCTTACTTTATAATAAGTAACAATGTGTTAATCACTTTGATTGATCCCGGTCAACGAGAACAGGTATGGCGCTACCGACAAAAAGCGGTATAATCCGGCGATTTTTTTGTGGCTGCCCCTCAGAGGAGAAAGAGAATGAAGATTGTGGAAGTGAAACACCCACTCGTCAAACACAAGCTGGGCCTGATGCGTGAGCATGACATCAGCACCAAACGCTTCCGTGAACTCGCCTCAGAAGTCGGCAGCTTACTGACTTATGAAGCAACGTCTGACCTCGAAACCGAAAAAGTCACCATCGAAGGCTGGAACGGCCCGGTGCAGGTTGATCAGATCAAAGGCAAGAAAATTACCGTTGTGCCAATCCTGCGCGCAGGTCTGGGCATGATGGAAGGCGTGCTGGAGCACGTCCCGAGCGCGCGTATCAGCGTTGTCGGCATCTACCGTAACGAAGAAACCCTCGAACCGGTTCCTTATTTCCAGAAGCTGGTGTCCAACATCGACGAACGTCTGGCGTTGGTGGTTGACCCGATGCTGGCGACCGGTGGTTCTATGATTGCCACCATCGACCTGCTGAAAAACGCGGGCTGTCACAGCATTAAGGTGCTGGTGTTGGTCGCAGCGCCGGAAGGTATCGCCGCGCTGGAGAAAGCGCATCCGGACGTAGAACTCTACACCGCCTCGATTGACCAGGGCCTGAACGAGCAGGGATACATCATCCCGGGGCTCGGCGATGCCGGTGACAAGATTTTTGGTACCAAGTAAATGATTCACTAAAAAAAGCCGACTTTGAGAGTCGGCTTTTTTTTGATTAAAACACAACAACAATACCACTTAGACAGAGGATTACACTATGACGCGCCGCGCTATCGGGGTAAGTGAGAGACCGCCGCTTTTGCAGACCATCCCGCTTAGTTTGCAGCACTTGTTCGCCATGTTTGGCGCAACCGTGCTGGTGCCTTTCCTGTTTCACATCAACCCGGCTACCGTTCTGCTGTTCAACGGCATCGGCACGCTAATGTATTTATTCATTTGTAAGGGCAAAATCCCGGCCTATTTAGGGTCGAGCTTTGCGTTTATCTCTCCGGTTCTGCTGCTGTTACCGCTGGGGTATGAAGTGGCACTCGGCGGCTTCATCATGTGCGGCGTGTTGTTCTGCCTGGTATCGTTCATCGTGAAAAAGGCCGGTACGGGCTGGCTCGACGTGATGTTCCCGCCAGCGGCGATGGGCGCGATTGTGGCGGTTATCGGGCTGGAACTGGCGCATGTCGCGGCGGATATGGCTGGTCTTCTGCCTGCGGCAGGGACAACGCCGAATACGACCAGCATCATGATTTCGCTGGTGACGCTCGGCGTGACGGTGTTCAGTTCGGTGCTGTTCCGTGGCTTCCTGGCGATTATCCCCATTCTGATTGGTGTGCTGACCGGCTATGCGCTGTCGTTTGCGGTGGGGATTGTGGATACCGCACCGATTGCGCAGGCTCCGTGGTTTGCGCTGCCAACCTTCTACACCCCGCGCTTTGAATGGTTCGCCATCTTCACCATTTTACCTGCTGCGCTGGTGGTAATTGCCGAGCACGTCGGGCATCTGGTGGTGACAGCGAATATCGTCAAAAAAGATCTGATTCGCGATCCGGGTCTGCACCGTTCAATGTTTGCCAACGGCCTTTCTACCATTATCTCTGGTTTCTTCGGCTCCACACCGAACACTACTTACGGTGAAAACATCGGCGTGATGGCGATCACCCGCGTGTACAGCACCTGGGTTATCGGTGGCGCAGCGATCATCGCGATTCTGCTTTCCTGCGTCGGGAAACTGGCGGCAGCGATTCAAATCATTCCGGTTCCGGTTATTGGTGGCGTTTCTTTACTGCTTTATGGTGTGATTGGTGCATCCGGTATTCGTGTGCTGATTGAATCGAAAGTCGATTACAACAAAACGCAAAACCTGATCCTGACTGCGGTTATCCTGATCATCGGCGTCAGCGGCGCGACCGTTCACATCGGTGCCGCAGAGCTGAAAGGCATGGCGCTGGCGACCATCGTCGGTGTGGCGTTGAGCCTGATCTTCAAACTAATCAGCGTCTTACGTCCGGAAGAAGTGGTTCTGGATCCGGCGGACAGCGATAAACCTGTCCACTGATCGACCAACCGGGCGGGGATCTCGCCCGGTTCTCTCCGTCACTCCTTTTGTGTTACACTCATCGCGATTTTTAGTAGTTCCATGTTGAGGTCACTCTGAACGCTCCGGCTCAGCTCTCTTTGCCACTCTATCTTCCTGACGATGAAACTTTCGCGAGTTTCTGGGCGGGCGATAACTCTTCCTTACTTGCCGCAGTGCAAACCATGCTGCGGGAAGATCACAGCGGATACATTTATGTCTGGTCGCGCGAAGGCGCTGGCCGCAGCCATTTGTTGCATGCAGCCTGCGCCGAACTGTCGCAGCGCGGCGATGCCGTAGGCTATGTGCCGCTGGATAAACGTACCTGGTTCGTACCGGACGTGCTGGAAGGAATGGAACATCTGGCGCTGGTTTGCATTGATAATATCGAATGCGTAGCGGGGGATGAGCAGTGGGAAATGGCGATCTTTAACCTCTACAACCGCATTCTGGAATCGGGCAAAACCCGTTTGCTGATAACCGGCGATCGTCCTCCGCGTCAGTTGAATCTCGGTTTGCCCGATCTCGCGTCGCGCCTCGATTGGGGACAGATCTACAAGCTGCAGCCGTTATCCGATGAAGACAAATTGCAGGCGCTGCAGCTGCGAGCCAAAATGCGTGGGTTCGAGATGCCGGAAGATGTGTGCCGCTTCCTGATGAAGCGCCTCGACAGGGAAACCCGAACTCTGTTTATGACGCTCGATCAGCTCGATCTGGCATCGATTACCGCCCAGCGTAAATTAACGATCCCGTTCGTTAAAGAAATCCTCAAATTGTAGGCCGGAAAGCGCAGCGCCATCCGGCGTAATTGCCCGGCGGCGCTTTGCTTGCACGGGCCTAAGACCGCTCCGCAATATCATCCAACAAATGCTGAACCAGCAACGGAATCGGTCTTCCCGATGCCACACTTCTGCCACCTTCACGCCACAACGCTGTGCCACTGATATCCAGATGCGCCCACGGAATGTCCGATGGGCAGAAATGATGCAGGAGCCACGCCGCCGATGAACTGATCGCCGCGTTGTTGGTGGGTGTGTTGCACAGATCGGCAATCGCGCTTTCGGTCTGTTTTTTCATGCGTGCGTCGAGCGGCAGCGACCATACTTCGTCGCCGCTTTGTTTCCCTGCGCGGGTCAGATGGTCACGCAATAATTCGTTTTGCGTGAACAGGCCGCTAAGCTCATAGCCCAGTGCTTTCACCACTGCACCTGTCAGCGTTGCCATGTCGATAATGAAATGGGTTTTCTCATGACGCTGACTGGTCCAGGCGATAGCGTCGGCTAACACCAGGCGGCCTTCGGCGTCGGTATTGTTGATTTCGACGGTCAGGCCATTGCAGGCGCGTGCCACGCTGCCGGGTTGCATGGCGTTCGGGCCAATGGCGTTTTCTGCGAGTGCCAGCACGCCCATTACTCGCACTGGAAGCGCAAGTTCAGCCACACTCAGCATCAGTCCGAGCACGTTCGCCGCGCCGCACATGTCATATTTCATGGTGTACATGCCTGCGCCTTCTTTCAGCCACAGTCCACCGGTATCGAACGTAATCCCTTTGCCGACATAGCTGCGCACCGGGCCGTCTTTTACGCCGTCATAATGGATCGCCAGCAGGCGAGGAGGGCGTGACGAACCTTTGCCGACTGCATGCAAAAGCCCCAATCCTTGTTCCTGAATGGCTTTTTCATCCAGCACTTCGCAGCGCAGTGCCGGGAATTGGACGCACAGGCGTAGCGCTTCCTCGACCACAAACTGTGGCGTACAAGTTTCCGATGGGATATCTGCCAGCCGACGCGCGGCGAGCATTCCGTTGGCGACGGCGTGTTGTTTTAGGAAGGCATCCTGCAAAGTTTCCCGTTGTAACGGCAGGCAGAATCCGGCCAGCGTTTTGACCCTCAATCTCTTATCGCTCGTTGTTTTCAGCCCCAAATCTTCCAGCGAATGATCGAGATTGAAGAACCCGCGTAGCACCGAATCGCGCACGTTGGTTTCTGTCAGCAACGTACAGTCGAGCACGATGTTTTCACTACAAGGCGCTTTGAACAACGGGCGTAAATGAGTCAGCAGGGCATCGGTCAGCGTGTCATGCCATGCTGAATCAGGAATCAGCGTGATACGGGCAAAGGGTGCGCAACCATAGCGGCTGTCAGCCAGTTCACCTTTTTTTGCCTGGGCCGCCATCTCCGCGAGAGCGGGAATATCCCACGTGGCCAGCAGCGGGCTGTCGGGCGAGGCAATCAAATGACTGCCGTGCGGTATGGTGGAAGGCTCAGTGATTAAACGGTATTCCATGGTTTACTCCTCAATCGGGGCGCGAATGCGCGCGGCATAGGCCTGCATCCATTCGTCATCCACCGGCTGGTAGTGTGTTTTTTCCTGTCGGCGTTCGGCGAGATACACGGTCAGCGGCTGTTTTTCTGACGCGACGACAAACGAGAAGGTTTTGATATTGGTGGCTGCACCAAATTCGCCGTGACGATTCATGCATACCACCGAAAGATCGCCGACACGCCCAAAGCGCGACATCAGTTTGTCCTCCAGTTCGAATACCACCGAATCAGCAGCATCCTGCGGCGTCATGCCACCCGCCATGCGGCGCACGATTTCATAGCTGGTGCAGCCTTTCATCAGATCTTCACCAACGCCCGTTGCGGTTGCCGCGCCCGTTTCACTGTCGCAATAAAAACCGGAGCCCATGATCGGCGAGTCGCCAACGCGCCCGCGTTTTTTCATAAACAAGCCGCTGGTGGAAGTGGCGACGCTCATTGAACCTTGTTTGTCGAGACCGATAATACCGACGGTGTCGTGACCGTCGTACGGGCTGAGGCCTTTATCAAGCGTTTCGCGACAGCGTTTGCGGTAATGCTGCATCGCGCGGTCGGTCAGCATGGTTTTCTCGGCGAAGCCCTGTTCCAGCGCCCATTCGCGTGCGCCCTGGCCGACCAGCAGCGAATTGTAGCGCTGGCGGCTGAGTGCTTGCGCCACCCGCACGGGATTAGCAATATCAATCAGATTACCGACCGCGCCAAAGGCCAGGGTGTCGCCGTCCATAAAGGCGGCGTCCAGTTCCACTTCGCCGTTTTCGGTCGGCAGGCCACCGTATCCCACGGATTTGTAGAATGGAAAGTCTTCAACGGCAACAACGGCATCCACCACGGCGGTGGACGCGGCTCTCCCTGCGGCCAGCGCCGACGCTGATTCGGTCACACCTTCCAGCGCCATACGCCAGGTTGCAATAATTCCCCACATCGTTACGACTCCTGTTTTGCCAACTGGCGGGTTTCATGTTCGGTAGCAATTTCCGCCGCGCGATACTGCTTGTCGAGAATGCGCATAAACGGCAGATAGAGCATTGCTCCAATCAATAAATTCAGTATTTGCATTACGCTGCCGGAGAGGTGTCCGGTGACGATAAAGCCGCTCAAGACCGGTGGCAGCGTCCATGGAATGAATACGCCAGTCGTCACCGCCACTGCGCCGATTTTCATCGCTACGTATTGAATAGTCACCAGAACGAGCGGCACGAGGTTAAACGGGATCAGCATGATCGGGTTCATGATGACAGGTAGCCCAAACAGCACGGGTTCATTGATGTTAAAGATGGATGCCCCCGCGCCAAGACGCGCCACTTCACGCATGTTTTTGCTGCGAGCGAAGATCAGCATTGCGATCACCAGAGACAGCGTCGCACCCGCGCCGCCCATCCAGATCATGTCGAAGAACTGCTCGGTAATGATGTGTGGCGGGGTGACGCCTGCCTGAATGGCGGCGATGTTGTCGGTCTGATTTTCCATCCAGAGTGGGCGAATAATGCCGTTGATCATCGAGCCGGAGTTAATGCCGACCGACCACAAAATGGTGATGCTGAATACCGTCATCAGTGCGCCAAAATAAGACGTGCCATAGTGACGCACCGGAGTGGCAACCACTTCATAGATGAACTGGTGAATGGTGTTGTAGTGGGTGTTTTCAAAGCCAATGCGGATTACCAGCACCAGGATCATCACCACCAGCGCCGGGATCAGCGCTGCGAAAGATTCCTGCACCGCAGGCGGCACACCATCCGGCATTTTGATGACCAGCTTTTTGCGTTTCAGCCAGCAGAACAATTCGGTCCACAGCAGTGAGCCGATCATCGCCACGAACAGTCCTTTGCTGCCGATCCACTCAACCGGTATCACGGTAATGCCGCCGTTTTCCGCGACTTTGATAAACGGCGTGAGGATAAGGAAACTCACCAGCGCCAGAATGCCGCAGGAGACGCGGTCCTCTTTGTAATGCTCCGCCAGTCGGAAGGCCACGAGGAAACTGACAAACAGCGACATCGTGGAGAACACGGCGTTAAACGGGATCTCTACGATGCTGCTCCAGCTGTCACCAAAGGTATGAGACATAAACTGCTGATAGCCCTGATTCGGGAACGACGAAATCACCAACAGGATCGAGCCGACGATAATAAACGGCATAAACGAAACGTACGCACCGCGAATGGCGCAAAGATGGCGCTGCTGCGCGGCTTTCGCCGCCAACGGCATCAGTTTTGCTTCTAAAAATCCCAGAACATTGTTCATTTTGAGCTCCGCACGAGACTGACGATTGGGTTGTGTGTTATGACTACCGATTATCAGTGAAAGGTTGAGCATGAAAGGTGAAATCGGTCACAACGCCAGCGCGTCAATCATGTAAGTCTCACAAGATTGGTTTGATTTGAATTCAGGAGCAGGCGATGGAAATTAAGCTGCACGCCAATGCCACTACCACACCCCGCGTGCGTCGTTATCTACAGCAGTCCGATAAAAGCGACCGTGAGCTGGCAAAAGAGTTGGGGATCTCGGTGACGACCGTGCGGCGCTGGCGTCATCGCGAACAGACGGGCGATCGGCACACTACGCCAAATGTGATACACAAAGCGATGAGACAGGAGCAAGTGGCGCTGGTCAATGTCTTGCGCGACACGCTGCAAGCGCCGCTCGATGAACTTCTGTTTATGGTGAATGACGGGCTAGGTATTCCGGTTTCACGCGCCACGCTGAACCGTTATTTACGTCCTGCGCATCAGCGGGAAAAAGGTACGCTGCAAGGGAAGAGGGCGCTAAAAGCGGGTGTATTGCCAGATACACTCACGTTGCACTATCGGCGGTTGTCGATGACCATGGACGACGGCGGCGATCATCATCTGCTATGGGCGCGCGAACCAGTGAGCGGCTGGTGTCACGCTCGGGTCTATTCCGGGATTTCGCTTCCCCTGGTCAAAAACTGGCTGAACGACACGCTGGCGTGTTGCCCGGCTGATATTCAATGTCTTGAGACTGAATTGGTAAAATGGCTGGGTATTGAGATGCCGGGCATGACTGTTTTTTGCCAGTCAAAGACCTGCGCGAACACCATTTTCTTTACTGATGCTTTGCAAACGCTGGTGCCTGCGGCAACGGAGCCGGATGAATTAGTGCAGCGATTGTGCGAACTGTGGAATACCGGGAAAACGCAGAAGAAGCTTGGGGAATGTACGCCGCAGGCATTTCTGGAAGCGCTGCGGCGATAGAATTAGATAATTTCCAGCACCTGTTCCGGTGGACGACCAATCCGCGCCTGACCGTTTTTCACCACAATTGGGCGCTCAATCAGCTTTGGATGAGCCATCATCGCATCAATCAAGGCGCTCTCGCTGAGCGTGCTGTCGTCCAGGTTCAGCTCTTTGTAGAGATCTTCTTTCTGGCGCATCAGTTCACGGGCGCTGCTCATGCCGAGCATTTTCAGCAGGTTTTTGATCGTCGCTGCATCCGGTGGTGTATCGAGATACACCACCACCTCTGGTTCAACGCCGTTATCTTTCAGTAGGGCTAAGGTTTCGCGGCTCTTGGAGCAACGTGGGTTATGGTAAATCGTAACCGCATGACTCATCGGGTGTCCTTACATCTTCATATAGGGTTTAAATGTTTCCTGCAACTGACGGAACTGGTCGATTCGCGCGTCGTAGCGGGCCTGTTGCAGACTGCCAAGCTTCACCTGTGAACTGGCACTGCTGAGCAGCGAAATCGCCTGATCGAGCCGTCCTACCAGCGCCATGCCTTCCGCACGCGCCGCCAGTTCCTGATCGCGATTACCGAGCTTGCCTTCGGCCTGCGCCAGTAAATCCCAGCCGTTGGAATCATCTTTGTAGGTAAAGGTGTAGCGGTTAAGCAGCGTCGCTGCTTCTGCTGGTTTGCCTGATTCAAGCAGGGCGTTAGCCAGATTCAATTGCAGTACCGGGTTGATGCGCAGATCTTTCGCCGCTTTCAGGCGATTGACCGCTTCATCGGGCTTGTTCTGTCCCAGTGAAATGTCCGTCGCGAGATCAAGATACCAGGTATTTTGCGGATTTGCGGCCAGCAGCGGCTGCAATTGTTTGCTGGCTTCACCAAAGTTATTCGCTTCCATTGCCAGCAGGGCGCGACCATATTGCGCGGCGTGCTGTTCGCGGATATTGCCCTTTGACCAGCCGTCGAGCAGGTCAGTTCTCAGCTGGTTTTGCCCGTTGTTGTACATGCCAAGCGTACGCGCTTTTGCCATGTAAAAATCTTCCGAAGATTGCGTGACCACCGGGCGCATTTGGTTGGCGCGGTTGCGCGCATCCGCCAGACGGCTTTCCGGCAAGGGGTGCGTCAGCAGCATTTCAGGTGGTTTCGACGAATAGCGTGACTGGTCCATCAACTTATCCATAAACTGCGGCATGCCCTGCGGATCGAAACCCGAGCGTTGCAGCACCTGAATCCCGATTCGGTCGGCTTCTTCTTCGTTCTGTCGCGTGAAGCTAATCAGCCCCTGTTGTGTGCCTGCCAGCGTACCGGTCAACGCCGCCATCCCGGCCTGCGGGCTTGCCATTGCCAGCAGAATCGAACCGAGCGCGCCCACCCAGGTCAGCGGCGCATTGCGCTTCTGATCTTCCATCGCACGGGCGAGGTGGCGTTGGGTAACGTGTGAAATTTCATGCGCCATTACCGACGCCAGTTGGCTTTCGGTATCGGCATAGCGGAACAACGCCGAGTGCAGCACCACATTCCCGCCAAAGAAGGCGAAGGCGTTCAGCTCGTCGTTATTGATTAAAAAGAAATGGAACGGAGTGCGCACCGAATTGGCATGTGACACCAGGCGCATACCAAGACCGTTAATGTACTGAACCAAAAGTGGGTCATTGATAAGCGGCGCGCTGCCGCGCAGTTGGCGTACGTAATAGTCGCCCATCTGCATCTCTTGCCCGATGGAAAGTGTGCTTCCTGCGGTCGTGCCGATATCTGGCAGTGAATCTGCGGAGTCCGCAAAGGCGGGCAATGCCTGGCCCAGGGTCAACGACGCGATGAGAGTCGCAACCAGCGTTTTCTTTAACTGCCTGAACATAGCTCGGTCCTGTATGTTGGGTGTGCCAGTTTGACCGACAACGCGGCGTAACGTTCCACTGTCGGCTGCCCTGGCAGTTTAGCTGTCTGCGGCACGGCTGAAAACACCCTTACGCGACTTTTGCTACAGGGTGCGGTGTAAGACAAAAAGCGCAGGCAATTTTGTGACATTTCGATACAATTCACGCGGGCCTTTTGCCCGCCATTCAGGGAACGGTGTAGTTATGCTCGAAATGTTAATGCAGTGGTATCGTCGTCGTTTCAGCGACCCGGAAGCGATAGCGCTGCTGGTCATTCTGCTTGCCGGGTTCGGCATTCTCTTCTTTTTCAGTGGGCTGCTCGCACCGCTTCTGGTAGCGATTGTGCTCGCGTATCTGCTCGAATGGCCGACCGTTCGTCTCGAGCGCATTGGCTGTTCGCGCGGCCTGGCAACGTCCATCGTGCTGGTGCTGTTTGTTGGCGTCGTGATGTTGATGGCCTTTGTCGTCATGCCTGTGGCATGGCAACAGGGCATCAATTTAATCCGCGATATGCCGGGGATGCTCAATAAATTGTCTGATTATGCCGCCACGCTGCCGCGTCGTTATCCGGCGTTGATGGACGCAGGCATTATTGATGCGATGGCCGAAAACATGCGTGGCCGCATGCTGACGATGGGCGATTCGGTGGTGAAATATTCCCTCGCCTCGCTGGTGGGGCTGCTGACGCTGGCGGTCTATCTGGTGCTGGTGCCGCTGATGGTGTTCTTCCTGCTGAAAGATAAAGAACAGATGCTTAACGCCGTGCGCCGTGTGCTGCCGCGCAATCGCGGGTTGGCAGGGCAGGTGTGGAAGGAGATGAACCAGCAGATAACCAACTATATCCGTGGCAAAGTACTGGAGATGATTGTGGTCGGCATTGCCACCTGGATTGGTTTCCGCTTGTTTGGCCTCAACTATTCGCTGCTGCTGGCGGTGCTGGTGGGCGTGTCGGTGCTGATCCCTTATATTGGTGCGTTTGTGGTGACCATTCCGGTGGTCTTTGTGGCGCTGTTCCAGTTCGGTCTTGGCTCCGAATTCTGGAGTCTGTTTGCCGTGTACCTGATTATTCAGGGTCTCGATGGCAATCTGCTGGTGCCGGTACTGTTCTCCGAAGCGGTGAATCTACACCCGCTGGTGATTATTCTCTCGGTGGTGATTTTCGGCGGACTGTGGGGCTTTTGGGGCGTGTTCTTTGCTATCCCGCTGGCAACGCTTGTCAAAGCGGTGGTTCATGCCTGGCCGGACAGTCCGGCGATTGTGGAAGAATAAGCTGGCTTAGAAATGAAAAAGGCCCGTTGGCGATGAGCGAACGGGCCTTTTGCTTACTGGTGTTATCAGGCGTTTTCTTTCAGCCAGTTCAGCACTACATCGTGGTGATTGCTGGTTTTGAAATCGTCGAATACGTGCTCGACTTTGCCGCTACCGTCGACCAGGAAGCTGATGCGATGAATGCCGTCGTAGGTTTTGCCCATGAAGGACTTCTCGCCCCAGATGCCAAACTGTTCGCAGACCTGATGGTCTTCATCAGAGAGCAGGGTAAAATTCAGCAGTTCTTTTTCGACAAAACGGGAGAGCTTTTCCGGCTTGTCAGTGCTAATACCCAGCACCTCAACACCCGCTTTTTTGAGCTCATCCATATTATCGCGTAAGCCACAGGCCTGCACGGTGCAGCCCGGGGTCATGGCTTTCGGGTAGAAATAAACCAGAACACGCTGTCCCTGGAAGTCGGTTAAATTTACTTGCTCGCCGTCTTGATCAGGCAAGCTAAATTTCGGTGCGAGATCACCGGCTTTCAGTGGGGTCATTACGAAACTCCATCTTGTTCATCATGCTGTGAATAATTGACGACGTTTATACTGCCTTGCGCTTTCAATTCTGTACACAGGTCTTTAAAGGCTTGTTCGATCTTTGCCGCATTTTGCGACTCCGGGCTGTGCGCAGTCACCTGAATAAATAGCTGCGGGGTGACCTCTTTCTCGCCCGGTTGCGTGCGAGAAACCAGCTCGGCGATGTTCATGCCGTGCGCGTCTAACAGCCCGGTAAAACGTTCGATAATATGCGCCGAGTCAGGCACTTCCACTTGAATCCATACGGTTGATGGCTGCGCCGGGCGCGGTTGCGCCGAGGTACGTTTCATCACAATCAGGAGATCCAGTTCCGCCCCTTTTAACGGTAACGTCGATTCAATGAGGGTAATGGCATTCCAGGTGCCGGAGAGCAGCATGATAAACGTGAACTCATCGCCAAGCATCGCCAGGCGGCTGTCTTCGATATTGCAGCCACAGCTACTGACGTGACGAGTGATGGTGTTTACGATACCAGGGCGGTCGGCACCCAGCGCGGTAATCACCAAATAGTGATGTAGGGAGGCTGTCAAACCTGTTCTTCCTGTGAAAAGGGGAGGTTGTGACTAGGAAAGCATAAAAAAAACCGGCATACAACATCCTGAGGGCCTCCCGTCTCTTGCTTTTATAACAAGACCAAACGTACCATTGAGGCTCTTGTCTGCACATCAGCACTGAGGATGGCCCATGTTCACGGGAAGTATTGTAGCGATTGTCACGCCGATGGATGAAAAAGGTCAGGTCGACCGCTCCAGTCTGAAAAAACTGATTGATTACCATGTCGCCAGCGGAACCTCGGCGATTGTTTCGGTAGGCACTACCGGAGAGTCCGCCACCCTGAGCCACGATGAACATGGTGATGTGGTGATGATGACTGTTGAACTTGCTGATGGGCGCATTCCGGTCATTGCAGGCACGGGCGCTAACGCGACCGCAGAGGCTATCAGCCTGACCCAGCGCTTCAATAACAGTGGTATTGTCGGCTGCCTGACAGTCACGCCGTACTACAATCGTCCGACTCAGGAAGGTCTGTTCCAGCATTTTAAAGCGATCGCTGAACATACTGATTTGCCACAAATTCTGTATAATGTGCCGTCTCGTACTGGCTGCGACATGCTGCCGGAAACCGTTGGGCGTCTGGCGAAAATCAAAAATATTATCGCTATTAAGGAAGCCACAGGGAACTTAAGTCGCGTTCACCAGATCAAAGAGCTGGTTTCAGACGACTTTATTCTGCTGAGTGGCGACGATGCCACCGCGCTCGACTTCATGCAACTGGGTGGTCACGGTGTGATTTCCGTCACCACAAACGTAGCCGCGCGCGAAATGGCAGAAATGTGTAAACTGGCCGCCGACGGTCGCTTTAATGAAGCCCGTGCGATTAACCAGCGTCTGATGCCGTTGCACAATAAATTATTTGTCGAACCCAATCCTATCCCAGTGAAATGGGCTTGTAAGGAGTTGGGTCTTGTGGCGACCGATACGCTGCGCCTGCCAATGACCCCGATCACTGCCCATGGCCGTGACGAGGTGGCATCCGCGCTGAAGCATGCCGGTTTGCTGTAAAGTTTAGGGAGATTTGATGGCTTACTCAGTACAGAAGTCGCAGCTGGCAAAAGTTGCGGGTGTTTCGCTTGTTCTGCTCCTCGCAGCCTGTAGTTCCGATTCGCGCTACAAGCGCCAGGTGAGTGGTGATGAAGCCTATCTGGAAGCGCCACCGCTTTCCGAGCTTCATGCGCCAGCTGGCATGATCCTGCCTATCCAGAACGGTGATTACAACATCCCGGTTGCTCGCGGCGACGGTGCCACGGGTAAAGGGCTGGATATTCGTCCGCCAGCACAGCCGTTAGCATTGGTTTCAGGCGCGCGTACCCAGTTCACGGGTGATACCGCCTCGCTGATGGTCGAAAGTGGCCGTAGCGGTAACCTGTGGCCGCAGGTAGTGAGCATCATTCAGGACAAAAATTACACCATCGACAAGCGCGATGATGCGACGCAAACCCTGACCACCGATTGGGTGCAGTGGAACCGTCTGGACGAAGATCAGCAATACCGTGGTCGTTACCAGGTGTCTGTGAAACCACAGGGCTATCAGCAGGCTGTCGTAGTCAAACTGATTAATCTGGAACAGGCCGGTAAACCGGTTGCGGATGCCGCATCCATGCAGCGTTACAGCGCTGAAATGCTGAACGTGATCTCTGCGGGTCTGGATAAAAACGCCACGACTGCGCAAAACGCAGCGCAAAGCCGCGACGGGGCAACCTTTGACGTGCAGAGCGCCGCTGATGACACCGGCTTACCAATGCTGGTCGTGCGTGGTCCGTTCAACCAGGTGTGGCAGAAACTCCCGGCAGCGCTGGAAAAAGCAGGCATGAAAGTGACTGACAACACCCGCTCTCAGGGCAGTATGGCTGTGACCTACAAACCGCTGTCTGACAGTGGCTGGCGTGATCTCGGTGCACGAGATCCGGGCCTGACTTCCGGTGACTACAAATTGCAGGTCGGCGATCTCGATAACCGCAGCAGCATGCAGTTCATCGATCCGAAAGGGCATACGCTGACTCAGTCGCAGAACGATGCGCTGGTGGCGGTGTTCCAGGCTGCATTTAAGTAAGAAATAAAAGGGCTGGCGCAAACCAGCCCTTTTTTCTGTTACCATACGCAAACGTGTGCGTCGGCAGAAAAACCGATTTTAATGTCCATTTTCCTACCCGGAGTATTGAAAGATGCAAAAGCAAGCTGAGTTGTATCGCGGCAAAGCGAAAACCGTTTACAGCACCGAAAACCCGGATCTGTTGGTGCTCGAATTCCGCAATGATACGTCAGCCGGTGACGGAGCGCGTATTGAACAGTTCGACCGTAAAGGAATGGTGAACAACAAGTTTAACCACTTCATTATGAGCAAGCTGGAAGAGGCGGGCATTCCGACCCAGATGGAACAGCTGCTGTCCGACAACGAATGTCTGGTGAAAAAACTCGATATGGTGCCGGTAGAGTGCGTGATCCGTAACCGTGCCGCAGGATCACTGGTTAAGCGTTTGGGCATTGAAGAAGGCATTGAGCTGAACCCACCGCTGTTTGACCTGTTCCTCAAAAACGATGAAATGCATGATCCGATGGTAAATGAGTCGTATTGCGAGACGTTTGGTTGGGTTAATAGAGAAAATCTGGCAACCATGCGTGAACTGACTTACAAAGCCAACGATGTGCTGAAAAAGCTGTTCGATGACGCAGGTCTGATTCTGGTCGACTTCAAACTTGAGTTCGGTTTGTTCAACGGCAAAGTGGTGCTGGGTGATGAATTCTCCCCTGACGGCAGCCGTCTGTGGGATAAAAACACCCTGGATAAAATGGACAAAGACCGTTTCCGTCAGAGCCTCGGTGGCCTGATTGAAGCCTACGAAGAAGTCGCTCGTCGTTTAGGTGTGACGCTCGATTAAGGCTAAGTCCTTCTAAATTGAGAGGATGCTTAGCATCCTCTTTTGCTATCTGCCTTGTTAACTATGGTAATTCCGCGCTGAACCGCCTACGATCACTGTATCAGGAACACGAAATACAGAGGTTGTTATGCGTTGGCAAGGTCGTCGCGAAAGCGACAATGTCGAAGACAGGCGAAATGATTCCGGCGGAATGCCTCCGATGATGGGCGGCGGGCGCGGGGGATTTCGTCTTCCCAGCGGTAAAGGCGGCATTATTTTGCTGATTGTGGTGGTTGTGGCGGGCTATTACGGTGTCGATCTCACCGGCATGTTGACCGGACAACCGATGACCCAGCAGCAAACGGCGCAGCGTTCTATCAGCCCGAATGATGACGAAGCGGCCAAATTCACCTCCGTTATTCTTGCTACCACAGAAGATACCTGGGGGCAGGTTTTCCAGAAAATGGGCCGTCAATATCAGCAGCCAAAACTGGTGATGTATCGCGGGGCTACGCGCACCGGATGCGGCACGGGCCAGTCGGTCATGGGGCCGTTCTACTGCCCGGCAGACAGCACCGTCTATATCGATCTCTCTTTCTACGATGACATGAAAAGCAAACTCGGCGCTGACGGCGATTTCGCTCAGGGCTACGTGATTGCGCATGAAGTCGGGCATCACGTGCAGAAGCTGCTTGGCATCGAGCCTAAAGTGCGCCAGATGCAGCAGAATGCTTCTCAGGCTGACGTCAACCGCCTGTCGGTGAAAATGGAATTGCAGGCAGACTGTTTCGCTGGCGTCTGGGGCCACAGCATGCAACAGCAGGGTGTGCTGGAAGCGGGTGATGTACAGGAAGCACTGAACGCGGCTGAAGCGATTGGTGATGACCGTTTGCAACAGCAAAGCCAGGGCCGCGTCGTACCGGACAGCTTTACGCACGGCACATCACAGCAGCGTTACAGCTGGTTCAAACGCGGCTTTGACAGCGGTGATCCGAACCAATGCAACACCTTCGGTAAAACTGCGCTCAATTAAATCATGAATGACATGGATGCCATCCTCGCGCATTGCGTGGAAATGAAAGCGCAGGGCATTCGCCGTCTGCTGGTGCTGAGTGGCGAGGCAGACTGGAGCCATCAGCAGGCATTACTACTGCGTCAGCGACTCGGCGGCGATGGGCTGTTGATCAGCCCAGAAACCCAGCCAGAACCGTATTGCGCGCCGTCTTCACTAAAAACTCTTCTGGGGCGTGAATATGAACACGCCTTTTTTGATGCGCGTAAAGGCTTCGATGTCGCCGCTTTTGCTGCACTTGCCGGCACGCTAAAAGCCGGAAGTTGGCTGGTTCTGCTAACGCCGCCATTGAATCAATGGCCCGCGCTGACCGATGCCGATTCACTTCGCTGGAGCGACAGCGCAGAACCCATCCCCACACCCAATTTTGTTCGCCATTTTTGCCGGGCGTTGCAAAGCGACGGCGAAACGCTGGTCTGGCAACAACATCAATCCTTGAGTCAACCTGCGTTTATTTCTCGCCCGGAATGGTATCCCGCGAACGGTGAGCCGCAGGCAGAACAAGCCAGGATCCTTGCCGAACTGAAAACATTGCCGCCTGGTGTCGCGGTAGTGACCGCTGAACGCGGGCGCGGGAAGTCGGCGCTGGCAGGAATGCATCTGAAAACTCTCTCTGTCAGTGCGATTGTGACTGCGCCAGCAAAGGCCGCAACAGACGTACTCGCTCAGTTTGCCGGTGAGCATTTTTGTTTTATGGCACCCGATGCGCTTCTGGCGTCAACAGAACAAGCAGAGTGGCTGATTGTCGATGAAGCCGCTGCGATCCCCGGCCCGTTGCTGGAAAAGCTGGTCAATCGTTTTCCCCACGCGCTGCTGACCACGACCGTGCAGGGCTATGAAGGCACCGGGCGTGGTTTTTTACTCAAGTTCTGTGCGCGCTTTCCCGGCCTGAAATCGTTTACTTTGGAGCAACCTGTGCGTTGGGCCAGCGGTTGTCCGCTGGAGAGGTTTATCAGTGATGTGCTGATGTTTGATGACGCCCTGCCAGTGTTACCTGTTGCTGACAAATTACGTATTCAGCGCGTTGAACAAACTGCATGGGTACATGAACCCGTCCTGCCCGTCGCGATGTACCGTCTGCTTTCTGCTGCGCATTACCGAACTTCACCGCTCGATTTACGGCGGATGATGGATGCGCCGGGCCAGCATTTTATTTCTGCACAGCAAGGTGACAGTTTGACTGGCGCGCTGTGGCTGGTGGATGAGGGCGGCCTCAGTCCGGAATTGAGTCAGGCAGTGTGGGCTGGTTTTCGTCGCCCGCGTGGCAATCTGGTAGCGCAATCCCTGGCGGCTCACGGGGGTAGCCCACAGGCCGCGACATTACGAAGCCGACGCATCAGCCGCATCGCCATTCATCCACAACTACAGCGTCAGGGCATCGGTCAGCGGATGATTGAAGAGGTGATTGCGCAGACGGCTGATTGCGATTATCTGTCAGTGAGTTTTGGCTTCACCGATGAGCTGTGGCATTTCTGGCAGCGCTGTGGTTTTCATCTGGTGCGTTTAGGTACACATCGGGAAGCCAGCAGTGGTTGCTATACCGCAATGGCCATCTTTCCGTTGAGCGAGGCGGGCATTCAACTGGCAGAGCGTGAGCAGGGCCGCTTCGGGCGAGATGCGTTCTGGCTTGCCGCCTGGCGTGATGATGCAGACTCGCTTACGAATCCCCCGACAAAGGCTATCCTTACTGATGATGACTGGCAGGAATTGAGCGGGTTTGCTTTTGCACATCGCCCATTTATGGCGGCGGTTGGCAGTCTTAATCGCTTGATAGCGACCGTTGATTTACCGTTGCCCGCGCTGCGCAACACATTGACGCTTAAAAATGAGGCTGAATCAGCGCATGGCGGGCGAAAAGCGCTGCTGGCGATGCAACGACAGGAAACTGCAATGGCGTTGGATTTTCTCGATGCCGAACGCTGTCTGCTACTCGCGAAACACGTCAAAAACCTGCAGTTTTTTTAACAAAGTCATTCAGTTAAATGTCATGGTCATTAATGCCCGACGGCGTAGACTCCCCTGTAACAAACGAAGGAGAAAGCCATGAAACATGATCATTTTGTTGTTCAGAGCCCATCAGCCCCAGCCAAACAACTGCTGCTGCTGTTTCATGGCGTAGGCGATAATCCGGTGGCGATGGGGCAGATTGGCAGCTGGTTTGCGCCGCTGTTTCCTGACGCGTTGATTATCAGCGTCGGCGGGGCAGAACCTTGTGGCCCAACGGGCCGCCAGTGGTTTTCGGTACAGGGCGTGACGGAAGAAAATCGTCAGCAGCGCATTGATGCGATTATGCCGACGTTTATTGAAACGGTTCGCTACTGGCAAAAAGAGAGCGGTGTTGACCCGCAGGCGACAGCGCTGATTGGTTTCTCACAAGGCTCGATTATGTCGCTCGAAAGTACCAAAGCGGCCCCAGGTTTAGCCTCGCGAATTATTGCCTTTAACGGACGTTTTGCCACGCTGCCAACAAAAGCCAGTACCGCGACGACCGTGCATTTGATTCACGGCGGGGAAGACGGAGTGATTGATTTAGCCTATGCCGTGGCGGCTCAGGAAGCGCTGGAGCAGGCGGGTGGGGATGTGACACTGGATATCGTCGACGATCTCGGTCACGCCATTGACGATCGCAGTATGCAGTTTGCGCTCGACCATTTGCGTTTTACCGTGCCGAAACACTACTTCGACGAAGCCCTGAGCGGCGGTAAACCGCAGGATGACGATATTATCGAACTGCTGTGATTAGCCGCGAGCTAACAGACAGAAAAGCGCCCAATGGGCGCTTTTCTATTTAAGGCTTTTTCTTTGGCCACTCGTCGTCGTCGTCCCACTTATCGTTGAAATCACGATGCGGAGGAAGCTCCGGCTTGTTCGCCATGTATTTTTTCGGGTCGACGCGCTTGAGATCTTTGATGACGTTGAGAATAACGCCTAACAAAAACACCAGCACCAGGATCCACCAATATTTTGCCAGCCAGTCCATGCCTGATACCTCTTTGAGTAATGCCGCTACGCGACAAGTTGTTCCATGATCCGCTGATACATCCGGGCCAGAAGCTGCAGGTCGGCGGCGTTCACACATTCATTGATTTTATGAATGGTCGCATTCACCGGCCCGAGTTCCACAACCTGAGCGCCCATCCGCGCAATAAAGCGCCCGTCGGACGTGCCACCCGTGGTCAGCAGCTGCGGTTTAATTTCATTATAGTGCTCAATGGCGTTCACCACCGCATCGACTAACTTGCCGCGTCCGGTCAGGAACGGTTGGCCGGAGAGCCACCAGTCCACGCTGTAGCGCAGTTCGTGTTTATCCAACAGCGCCAGGACTTTCTGTTTGATCATTTCATCGGTCAGTTCAGTGCTGAAACGGAAGTTGAACTGCACGAACAGATCGCCCGGGATCACGTTGTTGCTGCCAGTGCCCGCATTAATATTGGCAATCTGCATGCTGGTGTGCGGGAAGAATTCATTCCCTTTATCCCACTCGATCGCCACAAGCTCATTGAGCATGGGGGCCGCGCGATGGACCGGGTTATCCGCCAAATGTGGATAAGCAACATGACCCTGCACACCGTGAATCGTCAGGTTGCAGGTGAGAGAGCCGCGACGGCCATTTTTCACCACATCGCCAACCACTTCGGTACTGGACGGCTCGCCGACCAGGCAGTAATCCAGGCGTTCGTTGCGCGCCATTAGCGCTTCAACCACTTTCACGGTTCCGTGCGTCGCACTGGCCTCTTCATCAGAGGTGATAAGAAACGCCAGACGGCCTTTATGGTTGGGATGCTGAGCGACGAAGCGTTCTGCCGCCACGACCATGGCCGCAAGCGACCCTTTCATGTCGGCTGCACCGCGACCAAACAACATACCGTCACGGATAGTGGGTTCGAACGGGGGATTAATCCAGCGGTCGGCATCACCCGCAGGCACGACATCGGTATGACCGGCGAACGCGAGCGTTTCCCCTTGACCGCGCCACGCCCAGAAATTCTGCGTATCGCCGAAATCCATCGCTTCTACGGTAAAACCAATCGCGCGCAGGCGCTCAATCATCAGCGCCTGGCAGCCCGCATCATCGGGGCTAAGAGAAGGGCGGCGAATAAGCTGCTGAGTCAGCTCAATGACCGGGCATGACATACACTACACCTCGTTAAACGTCTGGTAACTGGAAACATTAAAACCCAGCAGCATAGGCTTACCGGGGGCGCAGAGCAATGGGCGTTTGATGATTGCTGGCATTTCGAGCATCAGCGCGGCGGCGGCATCGGCGTTGGTAATTGACGCTCGCAGCGTTTCATCCAGTTTGCGCCAGGTCGTACCGCGCGTATTCAGCAGCGCTTCCCAGCCCAATTCGGCAATAAACGTATCAAGTAATGCGCGGTCAAGGCCGTCAGCCCGGTAGTCATGAAAGCGGTACTCCAGCTGATTTTCTTCCAACCAGCGACGGGCCTTCTTGATAGTATCGCAGTTTTTAATGCCATACATCGTAATCATGATGAATCCTTTTGCGTCGAAACAGGTGAATCGCTCAGATTTTTCGAATAATTAAAAATCAGGAAAATATCATACGCGAAATAATACCGACAACCAGACTATACGTCAGCAAAATATCTTCACATCTGAAGTGAATGAATTTTCATTTAAATTGCATAATTGTGTGAAATCATATATCGGCATCACTGTTTCAGAATGTTGCAGTAAGTCACATTAAATTAATGGGTATCGGTCATAGTTATGGCAAGCCCTGTGATACGGCGCATCGGGCCAGTTATCGCAGCAATGGGTTGAACCATCTTCACAACACCAGGTTCTTTTCGTACAATAACCATAATAATAAGAGAGGCTGTTATGATCGAACGTGAACTGGGAAACTGGAAAGATTTTATCGAAGATATGCTTCGTAAATAATTCCATAGTGGGTAGTGCGCTAGCTGTTTGAACGTTGTGTTACTTTGCAGAAGCGATAAAAAAGCGACCTCAGGTCGCTTTTTTGCTTAGTTGTACGAATATTGTTCACGTTTTATGGTTTTTTTAGGTGGGAAACCAGAGGCGCGATTATTCCTCAAATTTTGCATCTATTGACATAAGCTATACAGTTTTCCAATGAATTTTTTCGATGTGGAAATTGAGTTTTTTTGGGTTGCAATACGTTTTACTGTGTTTTGATCGTAAAATTAATTCCGAAAAATAAAACGGGTATAATAAATTTCACTATTAACCAAGAACAGGGGGCTTGATGCGCCAAGCTAGTTGGCTCAACGTATCGTTGACGTTTTATAATAAGTTCAACGTGTTAATTCTATCGAGCCTATTAATATTTGTCTGGCAGTTTGTTTATATCCAGCAGAATGCCACGTTCTATAGATATATAACCACCAAGCTTTAGGTCGCTTAATATTTTCATTATGCCACTACGGGAAAGTTGGGTTTTGTCTTTAATATATTCACATGCCGTTATTTTTGCGCGAAGGTTCTCAGGTTCAGTCATTAATCTTTTCAAATTATTACATACAATTGCATAGGTTGATACGCCAACTGAAAGTGAACTGTATTCGAGGAATCGTTTTGAGTTATACATGAACACATAGGAAAGGTTGCGCCAGAGATCTTTTTGTTCTAATGTTTCGACGAATTCGTCACGTGCAATAACCTCGTAACGAATAGAGCCTCTTGCTTGAATATAAACATCGTGATTTTTTTCTATGAGTAAATTAACTCCAATAATGAAAGGTGCACTGACGTTGGTGATCATAACATGATCTTTTTCACGAAATATTGAGATGACGCCTTCATGTATAATTATACAGACTGGAGCAGGATACCTGCTTAATGAAATGACTTGTCTTTCACGTCCCGCTTGTATGCGTGAGGGGTCAGTAACAGCATTAGTCAGTGCAATAATGTGTTCTTCAGGTTTCATGGCATGTCGTCCCCAGAGAGTATAGTTATGTTACAGTTTAGCAGATTTTTGATTTTTGTTGGTTTTATAAGTTTATGAAATCAGTCTGTTAGCGTGATAATCTGCTTCTATTAAAAATATCAACGAGGAAATTTATCTTAAGTTGCATGCGATGTTTGAAAATTTAACTGTAGTTACGAATTAATGCGTAACAATAAACTAAATTTTTTCCTGTAGTGCATCAAACCAATGTCTGATGAGATCTAATCCAACATAAATAATGTTGTCGTCCTCTTGTTGGAGAGGTATGCATGGGTAAATACTGGGTTTTTCATCTTCAAGCAAAGCTTTGATTTCTTCTTTGGTAAAACAACTGTAATCGTTTCGAGATAAATACCATCGATCAAAGTCGTCTTCGCACATAAGAATGCGAACCTTGGTCGCTGTAATATCATTCCTGAAGGTTGATTTCATGGTCAATCTCTTTATTGAAGAACAAATGAATAGCATTACATAAGACATTAGTGGCTTTTATATTATAAATTAGCTTCTTAATCTGCTCTTCCTCTTCAGTATTTGAGGTTTGATTGAAATGATATTAGCAGTATTTTTAATATTTATATTAAATGTCCCTATCATCCAGCTTAATAATATTAATTATAAGTGAAAGTATATCTTAATGTGATTGATTTTTTTTGGCAAAAAAAATTAGGGTCTAAAAATGGATTTATTACATCTTGCTGATATACGCGATGCTGTTGTATGTGATTGTTTTTTAAGGAGTTAATTGAATTTCGGGAAGTGTTGTTTGGGTGGGGTGAAAATGCGAATTATCAGCATAAACTTTTTTTTTGATACCTTGAATCGTCATGTTTTCTCATGTGGAAAACAAAAAAATATTTTTAGAAACGCGCTTCAAGAAGATTAAACTCTATATACATATCTATCAGATAGGCCTGAAGGAATTCATTGAATGAATGTACCAGTTTGTACCTGAATATATGAGTAATAATCTCAAAAGTATTATCAATACAAAAAGACGATCGTTTTTTTGCGATCGCCTTTTATATAATGTCATTGCACTTTATTTAGTGGAGATGTTCAGTTTATTGCGGTTTCTCTTTCAGCGGGAAACGGCGGCGTACTAACACGAAGAATAACGGTACGAAGAAGATAGCCAGTATGGTCGCAGAGATCATACCGCCCATCACGCCGGTACCGACCGCATGCTGGCTGCCAGAGCCTGCGCCAGTACTGGTGGCCATCGGCAGCACGCCGAAGATGAAGGCTAAGGATGTCATCAGGATCGGGCGCAGACGCTGACGGCAGGCGTGGAGCGTTGCCTCCAGCAAATCCTGGCCTTTCTCATTCATTTCGTTGGCAAACTCAACGATAAGAATGGCGTTCTTCGCCGACAAACCAATCACCGTCAGCAGCCCCACCTGGAAATACACGTCGTTCTCAAGTCCGCGCATCCACGTGGCGAGCAGCGCGCCGATAACACCCAGCGGCACCACCAACATCACCGAGAATGGCACCGACCAGCTTTCATACAGCGCCGCCAGACACAGGAACACCACCAGCAGTGAAATGGCATACAGGGCAGGGGCCTGCGCGCCGGAGAGGCGTTCCTGATAGGACATCGCCGTCCATTCGAGGCCAAACCCGGTCGGCAGCTGGCTGACCAGCCGTTCCATGATATCCATCGCCGTACCGGTACTCACGCCAGGTGCGGCTTCGCCCACGATTTCCAGCGCAGAATAGCCGTTGTAGCGTTCCAGTCGCGGCGAGCCGGTTTCCCAGCGTGAAGTGGCAAAGGCTGAGAACGGCACCATTTCACCGCTGCTGTTACGCACATACCAGAAATTGATGTCATCCGGCAGCATGCGATACGGCGCGGCCGACTGGACATACACTTTCTTGGTGCGCCCGCGGTCCATAAAGTCATTGACGTAATCCGAGCCCCAGGCCGTTTGCATGGTGTCGTTGATATCGTTGATCGACACGCCGAGCGCCTGCGCTTTGCGCTGATCGATATCGATCTGCAACTGTGGACTGTCATCGAGACCGTTGTGACGCACGCGGGTTAAGTCCGGTTCATTGCTCGCCATATCCAGCAGTTTGTCACGGGCCGCCATCAGCGCGGTGTGGCCCAGCCCGGCGTGATCCTGCAACTCCATATCGAAACCTGCCGAACTGCCCAGCCCGCTGATAGCCGGTGGGTTGTTCGCGAACACGCGGGCTTCGTTGATTTTGTTAAACGCTTTGGTTGCTCGCTCGATAATGGCGAACGATGTTCCGGTTGACGAATCGCGATCGTCCCAATCTTTCAGGCGCACAAACATACGCGCCACGTTCTGACCATTGCCACCCGGGCCGGAGCCGATAGTGGCAAAGATGGAGGCAACGTTGGCCTGTTCGTTTTTAAAGAAATAGTCCTCAACTTTTTCCACCACTTTCAGCGTTTGCTGTTGAGTGGAGCCGCTTGGCAACTGGATAGACGTCAGGAACATGCCACGGTCTTCCTGCGGCAGGAAAGAGGTCGGGAGTTTGACGAACAGGATCACCATTCCACCGAGCAGCAGCACGTAAATCAGGATCCAGCGCAGACTGCGGTGCAGAATTTTTCCAACGCGGTTTTCATAGCGTTCGGCACTGCTGTTGAACACCCGGTTAAACCAGCCGAAGAACCCTTTCTGACCGTGCTGCTCGCCTTTGTGCAATGGCTTGAGCAGCGTGGCGCACAGGGCCGGTGTGAGGATCATCGCGACCAGAACCGACAACACCATCGCAGACACAATGGTCACTGAGAATTGACGATAAATGGCCCCGGTAGTGCCTCCGAAGAAGGCCATCGGGATAAACACCGCCGACAGCACCATCGCGATACCCACCAGCGCGCCCTGGATTTGCCCCATCGATTTGCGTGTTGCCTCACGGGGCGATAGCCCTTCGGAGGTCATGATTCGCTCGACGTTTTCCACCACCACGATGGCGTCATCCACCAATAGGCCGATAGCCAGCACCATCGCGAACATCGTCAGCGTGTTTATCGAATAGCCGAAGGAGAACAAAATCGCGAACGTGCCCATCAACACTACTGGCACCGCGATAGTCGGAATCAGTGTCGCGCGGAAATTTTGCAGGAACAGATACATCACGAGGAACACCAGCGCGATGGCTTCCAGCAGCGTTTTCACGACGTCGTGAATCGAGGCTTTAACGAACGAAGTCGTCTCGTAGGCAATTTTGTATTCAAGCCCGTGCGGGAAGTAGTGCGACAGCTCGTCGAGTCGTGCCAGCGTGGCTTCGGCAGTTTGCATTTCGTTCGCGCCGGATGCCAGCTGAACACCCAATCCTGAAGCGGGTTTGCGGTTGTAGCGGCTCAGGTAATCGTAGTTTTCAGCGCCTAATTCCACTTTTGCCACATCACCAAGCGTCACCAGTGAACCGTCTTTATTGACGCGCAGCGTGATATCACGGAACTGCTGCGGCGTTTGCAGCAGCGATTGCGCATTCACCGTGGCGTTGAGCGCCTGTTTGTCCACCGATGGCGTACCACCCAACTGACCCACCGCCACCTGGGCGTTCTGCGAGCTAATGGTATCGGTGACATCCTGAGTCGTCATTTGATAGCTATTGAGCTTGGAAGGATCGAGCCAAATGCGCATCGAGTACTGTGAACCGTAAGCCGTAATGTTACCCACGCCGTTCACGCGACTCAGTGGCTCCTGCACGTTACTGGCGACGTAGTCGGCGATATCCTGTTTATCCATGCTGCCGTCCGTCGAAACGAAGGCGATGGTCAGAATGTTAGTATCCCCGGTTTTACGCACCGTCACGCCCTGATCCTGCACGGCCTGCGGCAGCTTTTTCAACGCCGATTGCAGCTGGTTTTGCACCTGCTGCATCGCTTCGTTAGGGTCAGTACCTGCGGTAAAGGTAATAGTGATCGTTGCCTGCCCGGCAGAGCTGCTCTGGGACGACATATACATCATGTTATCGAGCCCGGTCATATTCTGCTCGATAACCTGCGTGACCGTATTTTCCAGCGTTTGCGCCGAAGCGCCTGGATAGTTGGCGGTGATGCGCACGTTTGGCGGCGCTAAATCGGGGTATTGCTCAACTGGAAGCGACAAAATCGCCAGGGTTCCTGTCAGACACAACAGAATGGCCAGCACCCAGGCAAAAATGGGGCGATCGATAAAGAAATTCGCCATCGGAATCAGGACCTCGTTACACGTATTTTTTTGTTATGACAGGCTTTGAACACTGTAGCGGCAAGGCCCGAGCGAAACGTGGAGAAATTAAGGAGATAGTGTAAATTATCATGCCGCTTTCCTGCATAAGCATACATAACTTTCATCAAACCAGCGTAACGACAAATCGTGTTACGGCGGGTAGACTTGAACGCGAATTCTGACGCTGTGGAGCCGTAATGTCATTTAATATCGAAATCATCAAAGACCAAATCCTGTCGGAAAATTACTTTGTGCTGCGCAACATCACCTACGATTTGACGCGCAACGATGGTGAAGTGGTGCGCCACAAGCGTGAGGTCTACGATCGCGGCAATGGGGCGACGATCCTGCTGTACAACCCGCAGCAGAAAACGGTGGTGCTGGTGCGCCAGTTCCGCGTTGCGACGTGGGTTAATGGCAATACCGATGGCAGACTGATTGAAACCTGCGCCGGGCTGCTTGATGACGACGAACCGGAAGTCTGCATTCGCAAAGAAGCGGTGGAAGAAACCGGCTATCAGGTCGACGAGGTGCGCAAAGTTTTCGAGCTGTATATGTCACCTGGTGGCGTGACCGAACTCGTGCATTTCTTTATCGCTGAATATCACGACAATCTGCGTACAACCGCGGGTGGCGGTGTAGAAGATGAAGATATCGATGTGCTGGAAATGCCGTTTGAGCGCGCACTTGCGATGGTCAAAAATGGCGAGATCCGTGATGGTAAAGCCGTCATCCTGCTGCAATATCTGCAAAACGTCGGTTTAATGGACTAATCCGATTGAGTAAAAGGTGGTCGCCAGGTGAGGATACGCGCAGTAATCGGCGTTTTTCTCTTCTGGGGTCATCTCGTGTCTTACCGTCTGCTTTTCCTTCTGCTGCTGACCGCGTTGTCGTCATCGCTGACGTGGGCTGCGCCTGTGCAACAGGAATTCAGCGACTGGCAGGTCACCTGCAATAATCAGAATTTTTGTACCGCTCGCAACATTGGCCTGCATCACGGGCTGGTGATGACCCTGACCCGCAGCGCGGGCGCGCATAATGATTCCACGTTGCGTATCGAACTGGGCGGCCCGGAAAATCTGCTGCCGAAAATTCCCTCCATCTCGACACGTCTGTTGATCGACGGCTCACCGGTAAAACTGGCGGGTGAACACTGGAAGATTACGCCATGGCGTTTTAGCACGGGTGATAACCAGACGATCACCGCGTTTCTCCAGCATATTCAGGAAGGACAGTTGCTGACGCTGGTTCAGGGAACACAAAGCATTTCCCTGCAAGGGCTGAAAGCGGCGCTGTTGTTTATCGATGATCAGCAGAAACGCGTCGGCAGCGAAACGGCGTGGATAGGCAAGGGCGCTGAACCGCCGCTAAGCGTACCGCCTGCACCCGCGCTGAAATCGGTTGCGAAGGTCAACCCGACACCCACGCCGTTCAGCCATGAAGAGTTCAATGAGCTGCTGGATTATGGCAGTTTGCGCATGAGCAGCAGCCAGTGTTCGCTCGACCCGCTGCGCCGCGAAATTTGGGTCACACCGCTTACCGACGATAAAGCGTTGCTGATGTTGAGTTGTGAATCGGGGGCGTACAACACGATTTATCGCGCATGGCTGGTGACACGGCATAAGCCGTTTGTTGCTCAGGCGGTGCGTTTACGTTTGCCGTTTCAGCCGCCGGACAGCGAAGATCGCGACATAGAGCTTGTCAATCTGACGTTTAACGACAAAACCCGTGAACTGGCAACGCTGGATAAAAGCCGCGGTCAGGGCGATTGTGGCGTGCAAACGCGCTGGCGCTACGATGGTCAGCGCTTCCGTCTGGTGCGCTACGCCGGACAACCGGCCTGCGATAACTGGCAAGGGCCAGATGCCTGGCCCACGCTGTGGATCACGCGCTAATCTCCCTGCCCGATGGCGACGCATTGCGTCTTATCGGGCCTACGTGATGCCGTTGCTGGCATCAGCGCGGTGGTGGTTTTGTAGGCCCGGTCAGGCGCAAGCCGCCACCGGGCGCTGTGCATCATGATTTCCCGAGCACCTTCTTCGCCTTCGCGACAATGTTCTCTACGGTAAAGCCGAAGAACGGGAACAGCTTATCGGCGGGGGCGGATTCGCCGAAGGTGGTCATGCCGACAATCGCACCTTTCAGCCCAACGTATTTGTACCAGTAATCCGCAATCCCGGCTTCGACTGCGACACGAGCAGACACATCCGAAGGCAGAACCGATTCACGATATTCCTCGTCCTGCGCATCAAACACATCGGTTGACGGCAGCGACACCACGCGCACGCTGTGGCCGTCGGCGCGCAGCTTTTCTGCCGCCAGCACGGTGATTTCCAGTTCCGAACCTGTTGCTATCAGAATCAAATCTGGTTTTCCGCCTGCATCTTTCAGCACGTAGCCGCCGCGTGCGATCGCTTTCACCTGATCCGGCGTGCGCTCCATTTGCGCCAGATTTTGACGAGAAAGGATCAGCGCCGTTGGCCCGGTATGGCGTTCAATGGCTGCTTTCCACGCAACCGCCGTCTCAACCTGATCGCAAGGCCGCCAGGTGCTGAAGTTCGGCGTCAGGCGCAGGCTGGCGAGTTGTTCAACCGCCTGGTGCGTCGGGCCATCTTCACCAAGACCAATGGAATCATGGGTGTAGACCATAATTTGCCGTGCTTTCATCAGCGCCGCCATACGCGCCGCGTTGCGGGCATATTCGACAAACATCAGAAATGTAGCGGTGTACGGCACAAAGCCGCCGTGATGGGCTATCCCGTTGGCGATGGCTGTCATGCCAAATTCACGCACACCGTAGTGAATGTAATTTCCGGCGTGATCTTCTTTCAGCGAAACCGAATCTTTCCAGATAGTCAGGTTACTCGGCGCGAGATCCGCTGAACCGCCTAACAGTTCCGGCAGATGCGGACCAAACGCATTCAGCGTGTTTTGCGAGGCTTTACGGCTGGCAATTTTGGCCGGTTCAGACTGCAATTTTTCAATGTACGCTTGCGATGTGTCCTGCCATTCTTCCGGCATTTCACCGCTCATACGGCGCAAAAATTCCGCAGCCAACTCTGGATGCACTTTCTTGTAAGCCGCCAGTTTTTCATTCCAGCCCTGCTGCGCTTTCTCGCCTTTCTGATGCGCGTCCCAGCCCTGATAAATCTCTTTCGGGATTTCAAAGGCCGGGTATTTCCAGCCGAGCTGTTTACGCGCCAGCGCGACTTCTTCTTCGCCGAGCGCCGCGCCGTGCGACTCTTCTTTCCCGGCCTTATTTGGCGAGCCGAAACCAATCACTGTACGACAAATAATCAGCGACGGTTTGTCCTTCACGCCTTGCGCTTCGATGATCGCTTTTTTCACCGCTTCCGGGTCGTGCCCGTCGATTTCATGCACTACGTGCCAATGGTACGCCTCGAAGCGTTTGGCGGTGTCATCGGTAAACCAGCCGTCGGTTTCGCCGTCAATCGAAATGCCGTTGTGATCGTAGAAACCAATCAATTTGCCGAGCCCCAGCGTGCCGGCCAGCGAACACGCTTCGTGCGAAATGCCTTCCATCAGACAGCCATCGCCCATAAATACGTAGGTGAAGTGGTCGACGATGTCATGGTCCGGCTGATTAAACTGCGCCGCCAGCGTGCGTTCGGAAATCGCCATCCCGACGGCGTTTGCCAGCCCTTGCCCTAACGGGCCGGTTGTCGTTTCGATGCCTGGCGTATAACCAATTTCGGGGTGTCCCGGCGTTTTGGAATGGAGTTGGCGGAAGTTTTTTAGCTCTTCCATCGGCAGATCGTAACCGGTCAGGTGTAACAGGCTGTATAGCAGCATCGAGGCGTGACCGTTAGATAAAATAAAGCGGTCGCGATCGTACCAGTGCGGATCGGTCGGGTTATGTTTGAGGAAATCATTCCACAACACTTCGGCAATATCCGCCATCCCCATGGGCGCACCCGGATGACCGGAATTGGCTTTCTGCACGGCGTCCATACTCAGGGCGCGAATCGCGTTGGCAAGCTCTCTACGGGACATATTCATACTCCGTGGCAAAAGTTACAGTTTGGCGGCAAGCAAGTCTTCAAGTTTGCGCTGGTCAACGGCGAACAGGCGAATACCGTCCGCCAGTTTGTCCACCGCCATCGGATCCTGATTATGTTCCCAACGGAATTGCGCTTCCGTGAGCGGAACAGGGCGAGTAAAGGACTGCGCAGTCGGGATCAGTTTGCGTGTGACCGGGGCGTCTTTTTCCTGCAATTCCTTCAGCAGCGGCGGGGCGATGGTCAGCCTGTCACAGCCCGCCAGCGCCAGGATTTGTTCAATACGGCGGAAACTCGCGCCCATCACCACGGTTTCATAGCGATGCTGTTTGAAGTAATCGTAGATATTGCGCACTGATTTCACGCCAGGATCTTCTTCCACCACGTAGGGGTCCATCGGCTCGCGCTGTTGATACCAGTCGTATATACGCCCGACAAACGGGGAAATCAGGAACACGCCAGCTTCGGCGCAGGCGCGTGCCTGAGCAAACGAGAACAGCAGTGTCAAGTTGCAATGAATGCCTTCTTTCTCCAGCACTTCGGCGGCGCGAATACCTTCCCAGGTGGAGGCGAGTTTAATCAGAATTCGCGATTTATCGATTCCTTGCTCGGCATACAGTTCCACCAGATGGCGCGCTTTGGCGATGCTTTTGTCTTTATCGAAGGACAGTCGCGCATCGACTTCGGTAGATACGCGTCCGGGAATGCTTTTCAGAATTTCCGCACCGAAATTAACGGCCAGTTTGTCGCAGGCGTCGATCACCTGCTGTTCGCGGCTGGCCCCCTGCTTTTTGGCGTAGGAGACTGCGTCATCAAGCAGATGACCATAATTCTCAAGCCCGGCGGCTTTTAGCAGCAATGAGGGGTTGGTGGTGGCATCTTCCGGCTGATAGTGGCGAATGGATTCGATATCGCCGCTGTCAGCGACCACGGTGGTGAACTTTTTGATTCCGTCTAGCTGGTTCATGAAAAGAGACTCCTTAGAAAGCAAAGCGTTATACGAGGGAACTCGTGTGCGCTTCGGGGGAATTCAGGTCATGCTTAACTCAAAAGCATAGCAGACGGTCGCCGCCTTGTTTTACGATAGCCCTTAACAAGAGTGTTAAAAATTACTAACAAAATGACGTTTTGTTGACAAGAGTATGGCGGCCTTCAAAGTTTACGAAACCGCGAAAGGGGATACTCAGGGGTTAGCACCGGGAACATTTTTCTCCTAATACGTGACGTGAAAGGAACATCAAATGGATGACCAGTTAAAACAAAGCGCTCTCGATTTCCACGAATTCCCGACTCCGGGAAAAATTCAGGTTTCACCAACCAAGCCGCTTGCCACGCAGCGTGATCTGGCACTGGCCTATTCGCCAGGTGTCGCGGCACCCTGTCTTGAAATCGAAAAAGACCCGCTGGCAGCCTTCAAATACACCGCTCGTGGCAACCTGGTGGCGGTGGTATCGAACGGCACAGCGGTGCTCGGATTAGGTAATATCGGGGCGCTGGCCGGAAAACCGGTGATGGAAGGTAAGGGCGTACTGTTCAAAAAATTTGCCGGGATTGACGTTTTCGACATTGAAGTGGATGAACTCGACCCGGATAAATTTATTAATGTCGTGGCGGCACTCGAACCGACGTTCGGCGGCATTAACCTCGAAGACATCAAAGCGCCAGAATGTTTCTACATCGAGCAGAAACTGCGTGAGCGCATGAAGATCCCGGTTTTCCACGACGATCAGCACGGCACGGCGATCATCAGTACCGCAGCCATCCTTAATGGCCTGCGCGTGGTAGAAAAAAATCTGTCAGACGTGCGCATGGTGGTGTCTGGCGCGGGCGCGGCGGCGATTGCCTGTATGAATCTGCTGGTGGTGCTCGGCATGCAGAAACACAACATCGTGGTCTGCGACTCGAAAGGGGTTATCTACAAAGATCGCGAGCCGAATATGGCGGAAACCAAAGCGGCTTATGCAGTGGATGATGACGGCAAACGAACGCTTGATGACGTGATTGAAGGCGCGGACATTTTCCTCGGCTGTTCTGGCCCGAAAGTGCTGACCCAGGAAATGGTCAAGAAAATGGCACGTGCGCCAATGATTCTGGCGCTGGCGAACCCGGAACCGGAAATTCTGCCACCGCTGGCGAAAGAAGTGCGTCCGGATGCGATCATCTGCACCGGGCGCTCTGACTATCCGAACCAGGTCAACAATGTGCTGTGCTTCCCGTTCATCTTCCGTGGCGCGCTGGACGTTGGCGCGACGGCTATCAACGAAGAGATGAAACTGGCGGCGGTACATGCCATTGCTGAACTGGCACTCGCTGAACAAAGTGAAGTGGTGGCGTCGGCCTATGGCGATCAGGATCTGAGTTTTGGGCCTGACTACATTATTCCAAAACCGTTTGATCCGCGTCTGATTGTGAAAATTGCTCCGGCAGTCGCCAAAGCGGCGATGGATTCCGGTGTGGCGACGCGTCCGATAACCGATTTTGGGGCCTATGAAGAGAAGCTGAGCGAGTTCGTTTATAAAACCAACCTGTTCATGAAGCCGATTTTCTCGCAGGCGCGCAAAGAGCCGAAGCGCGTGGTGCTGGCGGAAGGAGAAGACACTCGCGTGCTGCACGCGACGCAGGAACTGATCACCCTCGGTCTTGCGAAGCCAATTCTGATTGGTCGCCCGAACGTGATTGAAATGCGTTTGCAGAAACTGGGCCTGCAAATGAAGCCGGGCGTCGATTTCGACATTGTGAACAATGAATCCGATCCGCGCTTCAAAGAGTACTGGATGGAGTACTACAACATCATGAAGCGCCGGGGCATCACCCAGGAGCAGGCGCAGCGTCATGTGATCAGCAACACCACGGTGATCGGCGCGATCATGGTTCAGCGCGGTGAAGCGGATGCGCTGATTTGCGGGACCATCGGCGATTATCACGAGCATTTCAGCGTGATTCAGCAGTTGTTTGGCTACCGCGACGGCGTGCATACCGCCGGGGCAATGAACGCGCTGCTGCTGCCAAGCGGTAACACGTTTATCGCCGATACTTACGTCAATGAAGATCCGACCCCGGAACAGTTAGCGGAAATCACGTTGATGGCGGCAGAAACCGTGCGTCGTTTTGGTATCGAACCGCGTGTGGCGCTACTGTCGCATTCTAACTTCGGCTCTTCCAATTGTGCGGCAGCAACCAAAATGCGTAACACCCTCGATCTGGTTCGCGCCAGTGATCCCGATCTGATGATTGATGGTGAAATGCATGGCGATGCGGCGCTGGTGGAAAGTATTCGTCTGGAGCGGATGCCGGACAGCCCGCTGAAAGGCGCGGCGAACATTCTGGTGATGCCGAATATGGAAGCGGCGCGTATCAGCTACAACCTGCTGCGCGTGTCCAGTTCTGAAGGGGTGACGGTTGGGCCTGTGTTGATGGGTGTGGCAAAACCGATACACATTCTGACGCCAATCGCTTCCGTTCGCCGTATCGTGAATATGGTCGCGCTGGCAGTGGTTGAGGCGCAGACACAGCCGTTGTGATGGAAACTGTCGGGCGACGTTTCGCCGCCCGGCGTTAAATCCAGTCTCGTACTTTAATAAACTCACTCAAGGCAGCCTCCGGGCTGCCTTCTTCTGGCTGGTAGTTATACTCCCAGCGCACCAGCGGCGGCATCGACATCAGAATCGACTCCGTGCGCCCTCCGGTCTGTAAACCGAACAACGTGCCGCGATCCCACACAAGATTGAATTCCACATAACGACCCCGGCGATAAAGCTGGAAATCGCGCTCACGCTCGCTGTATTCCAGCGCTTTACGGCGCTCAACAATCGGCAAGTACGCATCGGTAAAACCGTCGCCAACGGCCTGCATAAACGCAAAGCAGTGGTCGAAATCGGGCGTATTGAGATCGTCAAAGAACAGGCCGCCAATGCCGCGTTGCTCGTTGCGATGTTTCAGGAAGAAGTAGTCGTCACACCATTTTTTGTAGCGAGGATAAACGTCTTCGCCGAAGGGAATGCAGAGATCGCGGGCAACGCTGTGCCAGTGCACCGCATCTTGTTCAAAACCGTAGTAGGGCGTTAAATCAAAACCACCGCCAAACCACCATACCGGATCGGCACCCGGTTTCTCAGCGATAAAGAAACGCACGTTCGCGTGGCTGGTGGGGACGAATGGATTACGCGGATGCACAACGAGAGAGACGCCCATCGCTTCAAAGCTGCGACCAGCCAGTTCCGGACGGTGCGCTGTTGCAGACGCAGGCATGGCATCGCCGTAAACATGGCTGAAATTCACGCCAGCTTGTTCAAACACGCCGCCGTCGCGCAGGACACGACTGCGCCCGCCGCCACCGGCTTCACGTTCCCAGCTATCTTCGACAAACGCGTTTCCATCGACCGCTGCGAGCTGCCGGCAGATGCGATCCTGGAGTTCCAGTAAAAAGGCTTTTACTTGCGTGGCATCCGGTTTCATTAACGTCTCTTCACGTGCGCTTTCTGATTATCAAACCAGTTGAAATAACTGATGATGCCGGACGCAATCGCGTTGGCAATTTTCTGGCGAAACGCGCTGGTGCCGAGCAGTTTCTCTTCACCTGGGTTGGTGATAAAAGAGGTTTCCACCAGAACAGACGGGATTGATGGCGATTTGAGCACTACAAACGCGGCCTGTTCAGTGCTGCGGCTATGCAGGCGATGCACCGGTTTAATCTGTTTCAGTATATGCGAGCCGAGCGTCAGGCTGTTCTTAATGGTGTCAGTTTGCACCAGATCGAACAGCACTTGCTGGAGCAGATGATCTTTATCGAGCGCTTTCTTGCCGGCCAGTTCATCGGCGGCGTTTTCTTTATCGGAAAGATACTTCGCCATGGCGCTACTGGCGCCGCGATTGGACAGTGCGAAGACGGATGCTCCGGCGGCACTCGGGTTGGTAAAACCGTCTGCGTGGATCGACATAAACAGGTCGGCTCCGTGCTTATGCGCGATTTCAACGCGATCGTATAACGGAATAAACGTATCGCCGGTTCGCGTCAAGCGGGCTTCGATACCGTGGTTGCGCAGAATTGAACGCACGTTTTTAGCTATCGCCAACACCACGTGTTTTTCTTTTGAGCCGCCGTGACCAATGGCCCCGGTGTCAATGCCGCCGTGGCCTGGGTCGAGCATGACGATGCGCTTTGCTCCGGCCTTTTTCGCCGCAGGTTTACTGTGACCGTTGCTGGTTTTCAGCGTCGCGTCTTTCGCGATGGCTGTGGACATGCCAGACAGCGTCAATGCAGCCAGTCCGGCTTTCAGCACCTGGCGGCGCGATGCAAGTGTCTTAAGGGGTTTAAAAGTGCTCATGCGGCCTGATTTGTAAAAATAAATAATCCATGTGTTATATCGTATCGTCTTTTCCGTTACGACTGTCCGGGATGAGAATTGTTTTACTTTTCATTTCAATACGTGACAATGCAACATTATGCCATTTTTTTGACCGTTATTCGTCAGATATTGGATAATTAGGACGTTCACGCCATAATCACTGTTTTTAAACCTAAAAAGATGGGCAATACCATGGAGATACGCGTTTTTCGCCAGACCGATTTCGAAGAGGTTATTACGCTTTGGGAGCGTTGTGACCTGTTACGCCCATGGAACGACCCGGAAATGGACATTGAACGTAAGCTCAACCATGACGTGAGCCTGTTTCTGGTGGCTGAAGTGAACGGCGAAGTGGTCGGTACAGTAATGGGCGGCTACGATGGTCACCGTGGCTCGGCGTATTATCTCGGTGTGCACCCGGAATACCGTGGGCGCGGTATCGCCAATGCATTGCTCAATCGCCTCGAGAAAAAACTGATTGCCCGCGGCTGCCCGAAATTGCAGATCATGGTGCGGGAAGATAACGAGATGGTTCAGGGCATGTACGAGCGCTTGGGCTACGAACATTCTGATGTCGTGGTGCTCGGTAAACGATTAATTGAAGATGAAGAATACTGATTTTCCACCGTCGGCGTACGATGGTCACGGGCGGCTTCGGCTGCCTTTTCTGTTTTGGTGTGTGTTGTTATTGCAGGCGCGAACCTGGGTTTTATTTGTGATGGCAGGCGCATCGCGCCAGCAGGGCGATACGCTGCTTAATCTGTTTTATCCCGATCACGATAATTTCTGGCTTGGCTTATTGCCAGGCGTGCCTGCGGTTGTGGCCTTTATGCTGAGCGGGCGGCGACATCAGCTACCGCGTTTGTGGCCGCTGATGCGCTGGGTGCTGATTGTCGCGCAATTAGCGCTTCTGCTCTGGCAGCCGCTGTTGTGGTGGCAAGGTGAACCGCTGAGCGGCATCGATCTTACGCTTATCATTTTCGATGGGTTTGCCCTCTGGTGGTTGCTCAGCAATCGCCGTTTACGCGCCTGTTTTTCCCCGCACGAGGATTAATGGCACTTTTCTGTCATTATGGACTCCAACTGGCGTTGTTTTGACATACAAAGGATCCTGGAATGAAATCAATGCGTTTATTGCTCTGTGCGCTGCCTCTGGTCTTAAGCGGCTGTGCCACCGTCAGTTCTGGCTTCAGCTCTGTGCACTGGTCATCGGCGCTGCCGTGGAACTGGTTTGGCTCTTCAATGGAAGTGACTGAGCAGGGCGTTGGCGATTTAACGGCCTCTACGCCGTTAGATGAACAGGCCATTAACGATGCGCTGGACGGCGATTATCGTATCCGTAGCGGAATGAAAACCAGCAACGGCAGTATCGTGAAGTATTTTGAAGCGTTGAAAGATGACAAAGTGGCGCTGGTGGTCAACGGTGAGGCGGGCAGTATCAGCCGGATTGACGTGATGGACAGCGATATCGCCACCGCCGATGGCACCAAAATTGGCACCCATTTCAGCGATGTGTACAGCAAAGCGTTCGGCAACTGTGAGAAAGGCAGTGGTGACGACAGTGCGGGCGTTGAGTGTAAAGCCAAAGACAGCCAGCACATCAGCTACTTGTTCAGCGGCAGTTGGGGCGGTCCGCAGGATTTAATGCCGCCGGATGACTCCCTGAAATTCTGGAAAGTCAGCAAGATTATCTGGCGTCGTTAATTTGCGCATAGACAAGCTGTCGCGCTGAAAAAGCGGGTATAATACGCGCCATCTAAATGCCACGAGTTCGTGGCATCTTTTTTTCAGCAGTTCAGGAGGAGCGATGTCTCAGGTTCAGAGCGGCATTTTGCCGGAACATTGCCGTGCGGCGATTTGGATTGAAGCCAACGTAAAAGGCGACGTCAACGCCCTGCGTGAGTGCAGCAAAGTGTTTGCCGATAAGCTGGCAACCTTTGAAGCGAAATTCCCCGATGCGCATCTGGGGGCCGTGGTGGCGTTCGGTCACGATACCTGGCGTGCATTGAGCGGCGGTGTGGGTGCGGAAGAACTTAAAGATTTCACGCCTTACGGCAAAGGCCTTGCTCCGGCTACTCAACACGACGTGCTGATCCACATTCTTTCTTTGCGCCACGACGTGAATTTTTCCGTCGCTCAGGCTGCTATGGAAGCGTTTGGTAGCGCGATTGAAGTGAAAGAAGAAAACCACGGTTTCCGTTGGGTCGAAGAACGTGATCTCAGCGGTTTCGTTGATGGCACCGAAAACCCGGCAGGCGTTGAGACGCGTCGTGATGTGGCGGTGATTGCCGATGGCGTCGATGCGGGTGGCAGCTACGTGCTTGTTCAGCGTTGGGAGCACAATCTCAAACAGCTGAACCGCATGAGCATTCCTGATCAGGAAATGATGATTGGCCGTACCAAAGTCGCTAACGAAGAAATTGACGGCGATGAGCGTCCGGACACATCGCACCTGACACGTGTCGATCTGAAAGAGAACGGCAAAGGGCTGAAGATTGTTCGCCAGAGCCTGCCGTACGGCACCGCCAGTGGGACGCACGGGTTGTACTTCTGTGCCTACTGCGCGCGCCTGTACAACATCGAACAGCAGTTGTTGAGCATGTTTGGCGATACCGACGGCAAGCGCGATGCAATGTTGCGCTTCACCAAACCGGTGACTGGCGGTTATTACTTTGCGCCGTCGCTTGATAAGCTGTTAGCGCTTTAATTCGACGTTTGTTTTGCCCGGTGGCGCTGCGCTTACCGGGCCTTCAAGACAAGCGTTGGTCAGGCAATTTGTAGGCCGGTGCAAGCGTAGCGCCGCCCGGCAATACGTCGGTTACAACAATCCTTTATCAATAAACGTCTGGCGGGTTGCCACGTTCAAATCATACTCACATAGCTTCTCCGGCCTGACCCACGCAATTTCCTGAAACTCTTCGTTAAACGTCACGTCACGGTTGGCACTGATGCAGTCGAACATCAGGTAAATCATGTAGATCTCTTCTTTCGTGCCGTCGGCGTAGGTTTTGATGCGCGTATCGTCGCGGAAATGCCACGGCGTAATTTTCTCTATTATCAGCTTATCGCCCAGTTCCTCACCAATTTCGCGCAGCAACGCCTGCTCCATGGTTTCACCCGCTTCCATACCGCCGCCGGAAAGCGCCCATTGTCCGGGGAACACGCCCCGGTCATCGGCCATTTTGCACAGCAGATACTCACCGTTGTTTTGAATAATCGGGCAGACAATCGTCCTTTGGCGCATCGGTTCATCCTCTTTAGGTTTTGGTCGAGTGTACCAAACTGTGTGGTCGCTGAACGTCGAAATAGCCTTATTCTGTTTTAAACTTCCAAATCACCAAACGGTATATAAAACCGTTACAGCTTTCATCCCCGTTATAAATATTATGACTGTCGATAGTCATCACATTTATAAGGGTTCGCAATGGCCGTTACATCACTGAAAAAAGGGACACTGGCGCTGACAGCCTTGCTGTTGGCGGCTCAGGCACAGGCGACAGAACTGCTCAACAGTTCCTATGACGTTTCCCGCGAGCTGTTTGCGGCCCTTAATCCTCCCTTCCAGCAACAGTGGGCGAAGGATAACAACGGTGACAAGCTGACCATCAAGCAATCCCATGCTGGTTCTTCCAAACAGGCGCTGGCGATTTTGCAGGGCCTCAAGGCCGATGTGGTCACGTACAATCAGGTGACGGATGTTCAAATCCTGCACGACAAAGGCAATCTGATCCCGGCCAACTGGCAGAGTCGTTTGCCGAACAACAGCTCGCCGTTCTATTCGACGATGGCGTTCCTGGTACGGAAGGGCAATCCGAAGCAGATCCATGACTGGAATGATTTGGTGCGTACCGACGTGCAACTGGTTTTCCCAAATCCGAAAACATCCGGTAATGGTCGTTATACCTATCTGGCGGCCTGGGGCGCAGCGGCTAAGGCTGACGGCGGCGATAACGCTAAAACCGAACAGTTTATGACGCAGTTCCTGAAAAACGTTCAGGTGTTTGATACCGGCGGTCGTGGTGCGACCACTACCTTCGTTGAGCGCGGTCTCGGCGATGTGCTGATCACCTTTGAATCCGAAGTGAACAATATTCGTAAACAATACGCAGACCAGGGTTTTGAAGTCATCGTGCCAAAAACCAACATTCTGGCTGAATTCCCGGTGACGTGGGTGGACAAAAACATCAAAGCCAATGGCACCGAAAAAGCGGCTAAAGATTACCTGACCTGGCTTTACAGCCCACAGGCGCAGACCATCATCACCGATTACTACTACCGTGTGAATAACCCGGCCGTGATGGACAAACTGAAAGATAAATTCCCGCAGACTGACTTGTTCCGCGTGGAAGACCAGTTCGGCTCCTGGCCGCAAGCGATGAAAACCCATTTCGCCAGCGGTGGCGAGCTGGATAAGCTGTTAGCAGCGGGGCATAAGTAATGTTTGCTGTTTCCTCCAGACGCGTGCTGCCGGGCTTTACCTTAAGCCTCGGCACCAGTCTGCTGTTCGTGTGCCTGATTTTACTGCTGCCACTTAGCGCGCTGGTAATGCAGCTGGCGCAGATGAGCTGGGCGCAATACTGGGAGGTCATCACCAATCCTCAGGTGGTGGCGGCCTATAAGGTGACGCTGCTGTCGGCGTTCGTGGCGTCCATTTTCAACGGCGTGTTTGGCCTGCTGATGGCGTGGATCCTGACGCGCTACCGTTTCCCTGGACGTACGCTGCTTGATGCGCTGATGGATTTACCTTTTGCGCTGCCTACCGCGGTGGCGGGTCTGACGCTGGCGTCGTTGTTCTCGGTTAACGGTTTCTACGGCGAATGGCTGGCGAAATTCGATATCAAAGTGACGTACACCTGGCTTGGGATAGCCGTTGCGATGGCGTTCACCAGTATTCCGTTTGTGGTGCGTACTGTTCAGCCTGTGCTCGAAGAGTTGGGGCCAGAATACGAAGAAGCAGCAGAGACATTGGGCGCAACACGTATTCAGAGCTTCCGCAAAGTGGTGTTGCCGGAGCTTTCTCCGGCGCTGCTTGCGGGTGTGGCGCTGTCGTTTACGCGTAGCCTCGGCGAATTTGGCGCAGTGATTTTTATCGCCGGTAATATCGCCTGGAAAACGGAAGTGACGTCGCTGATGATTTTCGTACGTTTGCAGGAGTTTGACTATCCGGCGGCGAGCGCGATTGCCTCGGTGATTCTCGGTGCCTCGCTGCTGTTACTGTTTTCCATCAACACCTTGCAGAGTCGCTTTGGTCGACGTGTGGTAGGTCACTAATGGCGGAAGTCACGCAATTGAAACGCTATGACGCGCCCCGCATCAACTGGGGTAAATGGTTTCTGATTGGCACCGGGATGTTGGTTTCGGCCTTCATCCTGCTGGTGCCGATGATTTATATCTTCGTCCAGGCGTTCAGCAAAGGGCTGATGCCGGTGCTGCATAACCTGGCTGACCCGGACATGCTGCACGCTATCTGGCTGACAGTGATGATCGCGCTGATAACCGTGCCGGTGAATTTGGTGTTTGGCACACTGCTGGCGTGGCTGGTGACGCGCTTTAATTTCCCAGGGCGTCAGCTTTTGTTAACGCTGCTGGATATTCCGTTCGCGGTTTCGCCTGTTGTGGCGGGCCTCGTGTATCTGCTGTTTTACGGTTCGAACGGCCCGCTCGGTGGCTGGCTGGATGAACATAATTTGCAGGTGATGTTTGCCTGGCCGGGCATGGTGCTGGCGACTATTTTCGTTACCTGTCCGTTTGTGGTGCGCGAACTGGTGCCGGTGATGTTGAGCCAGGGCAGTCACGAAGACGAAGCGGCGGTGCTGTTGGGCGCGTCCGGCTGGCAGATGTTCCGTCGCGTGACGCTGCCAAACATTCGCTGGGCGCTGTTGTACGGCGTGGTACTGACCAACGCCCGCGCGATTGGTGAATTTGGTGCAGTATCGGTGGTGTCGGGTTCGATTCGCGGTGAAACGCTGTCGCTGCCGTTGCAGATTGAATTACTGGAGCAGGACTACAACACCGTCGGGTCGTTTACCGCCGCAGCCCTGCTGACATTAATGGCGATTGTGACCCTGTTTTTGAAGAGTGCGGTGCAGTGGCGCCTGGAAAACCAGGAAAAACGCGCGCATCAGGAGAAGCATCATGAGCATTGAGATTGCCAGCATTAAGAAATCGTTTGGGCGCACCCAGGTGCTGAATGATATCTCCCTGGATATTCCGTCCGGGCAGATGGTGGCGCTGCTGGGACCGTCCGGTTCCGGTAAAACCACACTGCTGCGCATTATCGCCGGGCTGGAGCACCAGACCAGCGGACAGATTCGCTTTCAGGGTACTGACGTCAGCCGTTTGCATGCCCGCGATCGTAAAGTCGGTTTTGTCTTCCAGCATTACGCGCTGTTCCGTCACATGACGGTGTTCGACAACATCGCCTTTGGTCTGACGGTGCTGCCGCGTCGCGAGCGTCCTAATGCGACTCAAATCAAAGCCAAAGTGACGAAATTACTGGAAATGGTTCAACTGGCACATTTGGCAGACCGTTTCCCTGCGCAGCTTTCAGGTGGACAAAAACAGCGCGTGGCGCTGGCCCGTGCACTGGCGGTTGAACCGCAAATTCTGCTGCTCGATGAACCCTTTGGTGCACTCGATGCGCAGGTGCGTAAAGAGCTGCGTCGCTGGCTGCGTCAGTTACACGAAGAACTGAAATTCACCAGCGTGTTCGTGACCCACGATCAGGAAGAGGCGATGGAAGTCGCCGATCGCGTGGTGGTGATGAGTCAGGGCAATATCGAACAGGTCGACGTGCCAGAACAAGTGTGGCGTGAACCCGCGACCCGCTTCGTGCTGGAATTTATGGGCGAGGTTAATCGCCTGCAAGGCACCGTTCGCGGTGGACAGTTCCACGTCGGCGCGCACCGTTGGCCGCTCGGCTACACGCCAGCGCATCAAGGGCCGGTGGATTTGTTCCTGCGTCCCTGGGAAATCGATGTCAGTCGTCGCACCAGTCTGGATTCACCGCTGCCGGTACAAGTGCTGGAAGCCAGTCCAAAAGGCCATTACACCCAATTGGTCGTGCAGCCGCTCGGTTGGTACGATGAAGCGCTGACTGTCGTCATGCGTGGTGACGATGCGCCACAACGCGGAGATCGTCTGTTCGTGGGTCTGCAACATGCTCGTCTTTATAACGGCAAAGCGCGCATTGAAAACCGCGAGGAGCTTGCTCTGGCGGAGTCTGCCTGATAGCTTAAAAAAACAGACTCGTTATCACGACAACAAATCGAATTTTGTAGGCCGGGGAAGCGAAACGCACCCGGCCTTTTTATTGGGCAGAACAGCGTGAATACATTAGAACACACCATCGGCAACACGCCGTTAGTTAAGCTCCAGCGCCTCACGCCAGACAATGGCAGTGAAATCTGGGTCAAGCTTGAAGGGAATAACCCTGCAGGGTCAGTGAAAGATCGTGCCGCACTGTCGATGATTGTGCAGGCGGAAAAGCGCGGCGAGATTAAACCGGGCGATGTGCTGATTGAAGCCACGAGCGGCAATACCGGCATTGCGCTGGCGATGATTGCTGCGCTGAAAGGCTATCGCATGAAGTTGTTGATGCCTGACAATATGAGCCAGGAACGCCGGGCGGCAATGCGCGCTTACGGCGCTGAACTTATCCTTGTGAGTAAAGAGCAGGGCATGGAAGGCGCGCGTGATTTAGCGCTGGAAATGGCTGAGCGCGGCGAAGGCAAACTTCTCGACCAGTTCAACAACCCCGATAACCCTTACGCGCATTACACCACTACCGGGCCGGAAATCTGGCAGCAAACGGACGAACGCATCACCCATTTCGTTTCCAGTATGGGCACAACGGGCACCATTACCGGTGTGTCGCGTTTTCTGCGTGAGCAGGCGAAAGCGGTGACGATTGTGGGTTTACAGCCGGAAGAGGGCAGCAGCATTCCGGGGATCCGTCGCTGGCCTGCGGAATATATGCCGGGCATTTTTAATGCTGCGCTGGTGGACGAAGTGATGGATATCCATCAACGTGAAGCGGAAAATACCATGCGTGAACTGGCCGTGCGGGAAGGCATTTTCTGCGGCGTGAGTTCCGGTGGTGCGGTTGCCGGTGCGATTCGGGTGGCGAAGGCCAATCCGGAGGCGGTGGTCGTGGCGATTATCTGCGATCGCGGCGATCGCTATTTGTCGACAGGCGTGTTCGGTGAAGAGAGTTACAGTCAGGGAGCGGGGATCTAACGGTCATGGAGATGATTTTATTCCGGGATAAAACCCGAGCGCAGCAGGCTGATATCGTAGCTGTGCAGTCTCAGGTGGTGTATGGCAGCGTGGGCAACAGCGTCGCGGTGCCGAATATCAAACAGCATAATCTGAACGTGTTGGCCGTGCCGACGGTGTTGTTCAGCAATACGCCGCATTACGATACCTTCTACGGCGGGGTGATCCCCGATGACTGGTTCAGCGGCTATCTGCGTGCGCTGGAAGAGCGCGACGCATTACGCGAGCTTAAAGCCGTGACAACGGGTTATATGGGCAGTGCCAGCCAGATTGCGATTCTGGCGCAGTGGCTCAAAGCGATGCAGGAAAAACACCCACAGATGATGATTCTGGTGGATCCGGTTATCGGCGATACCGACAGCGGCGTGTACGTCAAACCAGAAATTCCGGCAGCCTACTGTGAGCATTTACTGCCCTTGGCGCACGGAATTACGCCTAACGTGTTTGAGCTTGGCGTGCTGAGCGGCAAACCGTGCAGCACACTGGATGAAGCGATTATTGCTGCAAAAGGTCTGCTTTCAGACACGCTCAAATGGGTGGCAATCACCAGTGCGCCGGTTTCGGACGATAACGACATTCATGTGGTGTTGGTCACCGCAGATAGCGTGGATATTAGCGGCTGGCCGCGAGTCGCGACGGATTTAAAAGGCACGGGTGATTTGTTCTGTTCTGAGCTGATAAGCTCCGTTGTACAGGGAAAAACCTTACAGGAATCGGTGCATGCGGCCGGAAGCCGGGTGGTTGAGGTGATGGGGTATACGCTTGAAAAAGGTTACGACGAGCTGATTCTACCGCCACGATAACAGCCAACAGCAGAAACAAAAATGGCGCCCGAAGGCGCCATTTTTCTATCCATGCAGCATCAATTATTTTTTGATGCGGATAACTGGAGTTTCACCCACAGTCACGCTGCCGGACAGTTTGATCAGTTCTTTGATTTCGTCCATGTTGGAGATAACAACCGGAGTCAGGGTAGACTTGGCTTTCTCTTCCAGCAGTGGCAGATCGAACTCGATTACCGTGTCGCCAACTTTAACGCGCTGGCCTTCTTCTGCGATACGTTTGAAACCTTCGCCTTTCAGTTCAACGGTGTCGATACCGAAGTGAACGAACAGCTCAATACCACTGTCGGACTCGATAGAGAACGCGTGGTTGGTTTCAAAAATTTTACCGATAGTGCCGTCAACCGGCGCAACCATTTTGTTGCCGGTCGGTTTGATAGCAATGCCATCGCCCACGATTTTCTCAGCAAAAACAACATCCGGCACGTCTTCGATATTGACGATCTCGCCAGAGAGCGGAGCTATAATCTCAATAGTTCCGGTGTCTTTCTTATCATCAGAAACCAGAGATTTCAGTTTATCGAACAAACCCATGATCTTCTCCTAAGCAGTAATTTGGGCCGCATCTCGTGGATTAGCAGATTGTTTTTTCTTCAATGAACTTGTTCACCAACGTCATTAAATCGTCTGTCGTTGGTTGCGCAAGAGCTTGTTCTGCTAAAACCTTCGCATCTTCGAAGTTCGTGTTACGGATAATCTTCTTAATGCGCGGGATGGAAATGGCGCTCATAGAGAATTCGTCCAGACCCATACCCAGCAACAGAAGTGTAGCACGTTCATCGCCTGCAAGCTCACCACACATGCCAGTCCACTTGCCTTCAGCATGAGAAGCATCAATAACTTGCTTGATCAAGGTGAGGACAGACGGTGACATTGGCTGGTAGAGATGCGAGATCATATCATTACCACGGTCAACTGCCAGAGTGTACTGCGTTAAATCATTGGTTCCGATACTAAAGAAGTCAACTTCTTTGGCCAAATGACGTGCAATGGTCGCCGCGGCTGGTGTTTCCACCATCACGCCGATTTCAATTGTTTCGTCAAAGGCTTTACCTTCGTCACGCAGTTCCTGTTTGTAGATTTCGATCTCTTTTTTCAGTGCACGCACTTCTTCAACAGAGATGATCATCGGGAACATGATGCGAAGTTTACCGAAAGCGGATGCACGCAGGATAGCGCGAACCTGATCACGCAGGATCTCTTTACGATCCATTGCGATACGAATGGCACGCCAGCCCAGGAACGGGTTCTCTTCTTTCGGAAAGTTCATGTACGGCAGCTCTTTATCGCCACCGATGTCCATGGTACGGACGATCACCGCCTGAGAGCCACAGGCCTCAGCAACGGCTTTATACGCAGCAAACTGTTCTTCTTCAGTTGGCAGCGAGTCACGGTCCATGAACAGGAATTCTGTACGATACAGGCCGACACCTTCTGCGCCGTTGCGCTCTGCACCGTCGATATCACGAACAGTACCGATGTTGGCACAGACTTCAACCTGATGACCGTCGAGCGTGATCGCTGGCAGGTCTTTCAGTTTTGCCAGTTCTGCTTTCTCTTCAGCAACCTGAGTCTGAATCTTACGCAGGGCTTCGATCTCGTCGTTAGTCGGGTTAACGTAGACTTTGTTGTTAACCGCATCGAGGATCAGGTAGTCGTCATTTTTGACTTCAGAGGTCACGCTACCGGTGCCCACAATCGCTGGCAGTTCAAGGGAACGCGCCATGATGGAGGTGTGGGAGGTACGGCCACCAATGTCAGTGATGAAACCCAGCACCTTGTTCAGGTTCAGCTGTGCGGTTTCAGATGGCGTCAGATCTTTAGCGACCAGGATAACTTCGTCCTGGATGGAGCTGAGATCGATAATTGCCAGACCTAGGATGTTGCGCATCAGGCGCTTACCGATGTCACGTACGTCAGCCGCACGTTCTTTCAGATATTCATCATCCAGCTCTTCGAGAGCAGTCGCCTGACCTTCGATAATCTCATGGGCTGCTGCATCAGCAGTCATGTGCTTATCTTTAATCAGGGCTATGATTTCCTGCTCCAGCTCCTCATCTTCCAGCAACATAATGTGGCCTTCGAAGATGGCTTCTTTTTCTTCGCCGAACGTTTCGCCAGCTTTCGTTTTAATCGCTTCCAGCTGCGCGGACGCCTTAGCGCGACCACTCAGAAAGCGTTCAACTTCCTGGTCGACGCTATCGGCAGAAATTTTCTTCCGGTCGATGACAATTTCATCTTCTTTCAGCAGCAATGCTTTGCCGAAAGCGATACCCGGGGATGCTAAAATGCCTGAAATCATAACCCTACCTTACTTGTGACTGATTTTAAAAAGAACTCGTGAACTTACTCGAGTTCAGCCATCAGTTTAACCAGATGCTCAACTGCTTTCTGATCGTCTTCGCCTTCTGCAGAAATGGTCACTACGGTGCCCTGAGTCAGACCCAGAGTCTGCAGTTTGAACAGGCTTTTAGCGCTGGCGCTTTTACCGTTGGAGGTCACGGTGATCTCAGAAGTGAAGCCTTTAGCTTCTTTAACAAACTGAGCGGCAGGGCGAGTGTGCAGACCGTTCGGAGCGGTAATGGTAACTTCTTGCTGGAACATTATATTTCCCCAACTTATAGGTTTAGTGTTGTGGAACTAAAGTCTAGCCTGGCGGCTTTACTTTAGCCTGTATTGATTAGCGCCGGCGGATACGAAACGACTCAGAAGGTCTGACGCGATCCTGGCAGGCACTTCTGGCCGGTGACGTTTAGCTCGTCATTAAACATTATGCAGCGAAAGCAAGACTTGAACCAAATCATTAAATCGATTCAGCAAAGGGAAATCCTGAACTGAATAATTTCGCGCATCAAAATAAATGTGATGGTTAAATACCAGACCCAACCAGGGGAAGCAATGCCAGGTGGGCTAAAAGTATGACCTGTGCCACAAAAAAGCACCCTATCGGGTGCTTTTTTAGTCAACTTTTTACATTTGGCATTACTGTTGCAATTCTTTCTCAGTGAAGAGATCGGCAAATAATGCGGTGCTTAAGTAACGTTCACCCGAAGAGGGTAGGATAACCACAATATTCTTATTGGTAAAGGTTTCATCTTCCTGCAGCTTCAGGGCTGCAGCGACCGCCGCACCTGATGAAATCCCAGCCAGAATGCCTTCTTCTTCCATCAGACGACGTGCGGTAGAGATGGCTTCTTCGTTGGTGATAGCCACCACTTTATCAATCAGTTTCAGGTCGAGGTTACCCGGAATGAAGCCCGCGCCGATACCCTGAATTTTATGGGGACCCGGTTTGATCTCCTCACCCGCCAGCGCCTGAGCGATAACAGGCGAATCAGTTGGTTCGACCGCGACGCTAATCAAGTCGGTTTTGCCTTTTGTGCCTTTAATATAACGAGTCACACCCGTCAGCGTACCGCCTGTACCCACGCCTGCGATAAACACGTCTACCTGACCATCGGTGTCTTCCCAGATTTCGGGTCCGGTGGTTTTTTCGTGGATCTCAGGGTTTGCCGGGTTACTAAACTGCTGCAACAGCAGGAATTTCTCCGGGTTATCCGCCACAATTTCTTCGGCTTTCTGAATAGCACCTTTCATGCCTTTCGCGCCTTCGGTCAGCACCAGATTGGCACCCAGCGCCTTCAGCAGCTTGCGACGTTCAACGCTCATGGTCTCTGGCATGGTCAGCGTTAGCTTATAACCACGTGCAGCAGCCACATAAGCCAGTGCAATACCGGTGTTACCGCTGGTCGGTTCAACCAGTTCGATGCCCGGTTTTAGCATGCCACGTTTCTCGGCATCCCAAATCATATTGGCACCGATACGGCACTTGACGCTGAAGCTAGGGTTACGTGATTCCACCTTCGCGAGGATGCGTCCATTACCGATGCGGTTCAGACGAACCAGTGGCGTATGACCGATTGTCAGCGAGTTATCTTCAAAAATCTTACTCATGGCCCGTCCTTAACTGTATGAAATTTGGGAACGACACCAGCATACGCAGATGGTCATGATGCGGAAGGAAGGTTTTCGCATAACGATATGCTGATGTGAAATAAAGGTTATCAGTATGGAATAAGGGGCGGCATTTACCACCCCGGATTTACTTTTATATACAGAAGACAATCACTTCCACATCGCGTGTTTGTCGCGGTAGCAATCGACCCACATGGCGGTTGCGCCGCAAATGGCAACAGGCAGAATCACGAGATTGAGGAATGGGATCATAGTGAACAGACTGGTAAGCGCACCAAACTGCATGTTAGTGACTTTGCGGGCGCGTAACGCTTCACGCATCGTTTTAAACGGCACTTTGTGGTTATCGAACGGGTAATCGCAGTACTGGATAGCCATCATCCAGGCGCTGAACAGGAACCACAGCACCGGGGCAACGGTTTGACCGATACCTGGGATGAAATAGAGCACCAGCAGAAGCAGGGCTCGCGGTAAATACCACGCCAGTTTCTGCCATTCGCGCTTCATGATGCGCGGCACGTCTTTCATCACGTCCAGTACGCCTGTATCGGGCGGCGTTGCGCCTGTCAGTCGGGCTTCGAGTTGTTCGGCAAGCAAGCCGCTGAACGGGGCGGCAATCCAGTTGGTGATAGTTGAGAAGAAGTAGCCAAAGACCAACAGCACAGAGAGGACGACAATCGGCCAAAGCAAATAGCTTAACCATTGCAGCCAGTCAGGCACGCGGCTCATCAGGGCAGGGATCCAATTTCCGAGTTCGCTGAACAGCCACCAGAAAGCACCACCCATCAGGATGATGTTGACCAGTAATGGCAGGAAAACGTAACGGCGAATCCCGGGCAGGCTTATTAGCTTCCAGCCCTGAGAAAAGTAGTAGACCCCACTACGAGGTGCAGAGGATGAAACCATGGTCAGGTGATACTCCTTTTATAAAAGTCCTGGTTGTTACGCGACTATATTATCGACATGTTTAGTGAGATCCAGTTCGGAAATGTTCGAAAAAACAGCAAAAAGCACGTTTTGGCTCATCTTTATGCTCCGATTTCCTGGTACGCACTTGCACTTGACGTAATGGGCAAATACTCTTAGTGAGTAAATGTTTGCCGTGGTGGCAAGGTGTTAGAACAACAGAGAATATAATGATGCAGGATTTGCGTCTGATATTAATCATTGTTGGCGCGATCGCCATAATTGCATTGCTGGTTCACGGTTTCTGGACCAGTCGCAAAGAACGTTCTTCGATGTTCCGCGATCGCCCAATGAAACGTATGAAATCGCGTAACGACGATGAGTCGGATGACGACGACTTCGATGACGAGGTTGAAGGCGTTGGTGAAGTTCGTGTTCACCGGGTGACCCCTGCCCAAAATACGAACGCTGGGGAGCATGATGCGACCCGTCAGTCGCCGCAGCACCAGTACCAGCCGCCTTATGAACGCCAGGTACAACAGCCTGTTCGCCAGGAAGAGCCAGTGCGTCAGCCCGCTCAGCCTCAGCAGCCGCCTGTACGCCAGGCTCCGGCTCATCAGGCACCTGAACAGCATCCGCCGGTTCAGCCTGTGGCACCGCAGCAGTCCGCCGCAGCGCCAGAGTACCAGCAGCCTGTGCAGCCTCAGGTTGTGCAACCTGTACATCAGCCTGTAGTGGCAGAGCCGCAACCTGTTGCTCAACAGCCAATCGCTCAGCAACCTGTGCATCAGCCTCAGCCGCCGGTTGCAGAACCGCAGCCAGAGCCGCAGCCGGTTAAGCAGGAACGCAAAGAAACGGTTATCGTGCTGAGCGTTGCCGCGCATCAGGGGTCGCAGATCAATGGCGAACTGTTGCGTAATAGCGTTGAGCAGACAGGTTTTGTGTTCGGTGATATGAATATTTATCATCGCCATCTGAACCCAGGCGGCGGCGGTCCGGCCTTGTTTAGCCTTGCCAATATGGTGAAGCCAGGGACATTCGACCCTGAAAACATGGCTGATATGCAAACGCCAGGCGTGACCATCTTCATGCAGGTGCCGTCTTATGGTGATGAGCTGCAAAACTTCAAGCTGATGCTGCAATCTGCGCAATACATTGCGGATGAAGTCGGTGGTGTGGTGCTCGATGACCAGCGCCGAATGATCACGCCGCAGAAAGTGCGCGAGTATCAGGCTCGTATCCGCGAAGTGAAAGACGCCAACGCGTAATCGCCCGGCGTATCACACCCCTTCCTGAACCCCCGCATGTCGGGGGTTTTTTATCATTGATGGTGGGATATGGAACCAATCGAACAACAACTGACAGAACTGCGAACCACGCTTCGCCATCACGAATACCTCTATCATGTCATGGATGCGCCGGAAGTGCCGGACGCGGAATATGACCGCCTGATGCGCGAACTGCGCGAGCTGGAACAGCAACACCCTGAACTGATTACGCCTGATTCTCCTACACAACGCGTGGGCGCGGCCCCGCTTGCGTCATTCAGTCAGATTCGCCATGAAGTGCCAATGCTGTCGCTGGATAACGTCTTTGATGAAGAGAGTTTTGTTGCGTTCAACAAGCGTGTTCAGGATCGCCTGAAAAGCACCGATGCGTTGACATATTGTTGTGAACTGAAACTGGATGGACTCGCTGTCAGTATTCTTTACGAGAACGGCGTGCTGATTCAGGCGGCAACGCGTGGCGACGGAACAACCGGCGAAGACATTACCGCGAACGTGCGCACCATTCGCGCCATTCCGTTAAAGCTGCGTGGCGATAACATTCCTGCTCGCCTGGAAGTGCGCGGCGAAGTGTTCCTGCCACAGGCGGGATTCGAAAAAATTAACGAAGACGCGCGCCGGACTGGTGGCAAGCTGTTTGCCAACCCACGTAATGCGGCGGCAGGTTCATTGCGCCAGCTTGATCCACGCGTGACAGCGAAGCGACCGCTTACTTTCTTCTGCTATGGTGTCGGCGTGCTTGAGGGCGGCGAATTGCCCGGAAGCCATCTTGGGCGTTTGCAGCAATTTAAAGCCTGGGGGCTGCCGGTCAGCAACCGCGTGAAGCTGTGCAGTTCGCCGGAGGAAGTACTCGCTTACTATCACAAGGTGGAAGAAGACCGCCCGACGCTCGGGTTTGATATTGACGGCGTGGTGATTAAAGTCGACTCGCTCGATTTACAGGAACAACTGGGCTTTGTGGCGCGTGCGCCGCGCTGGGCAGTGGCGTTTAAATTCCCCGCCCAGGAACAGATGACCTTTGTCCGTGATGTGGAGTTTCAGGTGGGCCGCACCGGGGCGATTACCCCTGTTGCACGTCTGGAACCTGTACAGGTAGCGGGTGTGTTGGTGAGTAACGCCACGCTGCATAACGCCGATGAAATCGAACGTTTGGGCCTGCGCATTGGCGATAAAGTGGTGATTCGCCGTGCCGGAGATGTTATCCCGCAGGTGGTGAACGTGGTGACGTCTGAACGCCCGGAGAATACCAGGGCTATCGAATTCCCGGCTCACTGTCCAGTCTGTGGTTCAGACGTAGAACGTGTCGAAGGCGAAGTGGTCACTCGCTGTACCGGTGGCCTGATTTGCGGCGCTCAGCGCAAAGAAGCGCTAAAACATTTCGTCTCTCGCCGGGCGCTGGATGTTGATGGCATGGGCGACAAAATTATCGATCAGCTGGTGGAGAAAGAGTACGTCCATACGCCAGCGGATCTGTTCCAGCTGACGGCGGGTAAGCTGACCGGGCTTGACCGAATGGGACCGAAGTCGGCGCAGAACGTGGTCAACGCGCTTGAAAAAGCCAAAGAAACGACTTTCGCCCGCTTCCTGTATGCGCTCGGTATTCGTGAAGTTGGTGAAGCGACGGCGGCGGGTCTTGCAGCCCATTTCGGTACACTCGACGCCCTGATCACGGCCTCGATCGAAGATCTGCAAAAAGTGCCGGATGTCGGCATCGTCGTGGCAACACACGTCTTCAACTTCTTCGCCGAAGAGAGCAACCGCGAAGTGATCCAGCAGTTGCAAAACGAAGGCGTGCGCTGGCCTGCGCCCGTCATCATCAATGCCGATGAGATAGACAGCCCGTTTGCCGGTAAAACGGTGGTACTGACCGGCAGTCTGAGCCTGATGTCGCGTGATGATGCCAAAGCGCGCTTGATTGAGTTGGGCGCAAAAGTCGCGGGCAGTGTATCGAAGAAAACGGATTTGGTGATAGCCGGTGAAGCCGCTGGGTCGAAACTGGCGAAAGCGCAGGAGCTTGGCATCGACGTTATCGATGAAGCTGAAATGCTGCGCTTGCTAGGAGCGTAACGTGGAAAAAGAGCAGCTGATTGAAATCGCTAACACCGAGATGCCGTTTGGAAAATACAAAGGGCGGATGTTAATTGATGTCCCGGAAGAGTATTTGCTGTGGTTTGCCCGTAAGGATGAATTTCCTGCCGGGCGGCTTGGCGAACTGATGGCTATCACGCTGTTGATCAAAAGCGAAGGGCTGACCCATCTGGTGCAGCCCCTGAAGCGTAGCCGTTAAGCTTTCGCCTCATCCACGCCTTTTTTGGTCTGCAGTTCTTCGGTCTGGCGCTTATAGCGACGCGCCAGCACCGCGCAGACCATCAGCTGTATCTGATGGAAAATCATCAGCGGCAGCACCATCATGCCTATCATTGCCGTTGGGAACAGAATATTGGCCATCGGGATGCCGTTGGCCAGACTCTTTTTCGAGCCACAGAAGACAATCGTAATTTCATCCGCTTTATTGAAGCCGCATTTGCGCGCCACAACCATGTTGACTGCAATCACAATTGCCAGCAACACGATGCTGACCACCACGATAAACAGTAGCGAACCGACGCCTACTTTGTGCCAGATACCGTTCACAACCGCTTCGCTGAAGGCCGAGTAAACCACCAACAAAATCGACGTCTGGTCTGTTTTTGAGATCCATTTCTTGTTGCGTGCGACCCAAGCCCCGGTCCACGGGCGAGATAAATGGCCCAGCACAAACGGCAGCAGCAGTTGCAGCATAATCTTACCGACTTGTTCCAGACTGCCTTGCGCGCCGTGTAAATTCATCAGCAGGCCGACTAACAGCGGCGAAATGAAAATCCCGAGCAGGCTTGAGGCTGATGCGGAGCAGACCGCTGCTGCGACGTTACCGCCCGCCATTGACGTGAAGGCAATCGCCGACTGTACGGTGGCGGGTAAAATACACAGATAGATGAATCCGTTATACAGCGCGGGATCGACATCGACAGGCGCCCAGCGGGCAAACAACACACCCAGCACCGGGAACAACACGAAGGTGCTACACATCACCCATAAATGCAGTCGCCAATGACTGCCGCCCGCAATGATGGCCTCGCGCGACAGTTTTGCGCCATGCATAAAAAACAACAGTGCAATGGCGGCAGTCGTCAGTCCTTCAAAAAAAGGGACAAAGCCACCGCGTGCGGGAAACAGAGAAGCCAGCAGGACGGTGCAAATAAGTATCAGTGTAAAGGGGTCGAGAATGCGAAAAAGTTTCATAAACGCTCCTGAAAATCGATGCCGCTATTGTGCTTTTTCTGCTTTGAGAAATAAAATTGATTTATTGCATTCATTGATGAATAAAAATGATGAATTACTCGTTACGTCAGTTGAAAGTGTTTATCACCGTCGCGCAGGCGAAAAGTTTTAGCCGGGCAGGGGAGATGATTGGCCTCAGCCAGTCAGCGGTCAGTCACAGCGTGAAAGAGCTGGAGCTTCAAACGGGTGTGAAGCTGCTGGACCGCACAACCAGAGAAGTGCTGCTGACCGAAGCCGGACAACAGCTGGCCATCAGGCTTGAGCGGTTACTCGATGAACTCAACAGCACACTGCGGGAAGCCGGGCGAGTTGGGCAACAGATGACAGGTACTGTTCGTGTCGCAGCCAGTCAGACGATTTCAGCGCACTTGATCCCACAGTGCATCGCCGACAGTAATCAGCGCTATCCAGAGATTGATTTTGTGCTCCACGACCGGCCGCAGCAGTGGGTACTGGAGAGCATTCGACAGGGTGAAGTTGATTTTGGGATCGTGATCGACCCCGGCGCGGTGGGAGATTTGCAGTGTGAACCGATTCTTTCGGAGCCTTTTTTCGTGCTTTGTCGCCAGGATCATGCCTTTGCGGCGTTGCCGGATGTTTCCTGGCAGGCGCTTCAGGAAACCCGTCTGGTATTGCAGGATTATGCCTCAGGCAGCAGACCACTGATTGATGCGGCGCTGGCTTATCACAACATATCGGCCAATATCGTCCAGGAGATAGGCCACCCGGCGACGCTGTTTCCGATGGTTGAAGCCGGGATTGGGATTAGCATCTTACCGGCGCTGGCGCTGCCATTACCCCAGGGGAGCCAGTTGATGGTTAAACGCCTGACGCCTGTTGTTGAGCGACAACTTATGCTCGCCCGGCGTAAAAACCGCTCGCTTTCGACGGCGGCTCAGGCGTTGTGGGATGTTGTCGGGCAGCAGGCTAAGGCGCTCACCGCCGCCCGTGAATACGATCCGCTATATCAGACGTAAATATCAATCTGGTGATCGTCAGAAGGATTGTTAACGCCAGTGGTGGGTGTAGACGGTTGCTGCTGAGCTTGTTCTTTTTCTGCTTGTTGGCGCTGAAGCTGCGCTAACTGAGCTTCAAGCATGGTGATCTGTTCCTGAATCATCTCGGCTTGCTTTTGTTTTTCATCGGCGTCACCGCTGCCGTCAGCAATGGTTTTCAACTGCTGTGTGAGTTTTACGATTTGCTGAGTGATTCGGGTCATCTGCGAAGCCGTGTCGTTGCCTTGCGGGTTTGCGTGAACGGTTGTTGTTTGCAGACCTGGGGCAGAAGATGAAGGCATTGAAATGGCGGCCATTGAGAACTCCTTTCTATGAGGAAAATAGAGTTATCGGCAGGCGCTGTGGAAAGTTGATATGAAAAAAAGAAGAGGATAGATAAGAGAGTGGGGATCAAAGCCGCTGCAAGTAGTCGTGCAGGATATCACTCGTCTCCTCCTGAGACTCGCCCTGCGGGTCACCGCAAGCGGTGATGCAAAATCGTTCCCGACGATTTTGTCGAACCTGCAGCAGGTTCTCATCCGGCACGAATTGGGCATAGCAAAAAGGCGCCTTTAGGGCGCCTTTCCACATTGGTGGGTCGTGCAGGATAACTCGCTTCGCTCGCCCTTCGGGCCGTCGCCGCAAGCGGCTCCGGTGTCTCACTTTGTTCGACTCGAACCTGCAGCAGGTTCTCATCCGGCACGAATTGGGCATAGCAAAAAGGCGCC
>NZ_DATBBJ010000101.1:0-80239 GCF_036271055.1 Scandinavium sp.
AAGTCTTTATCGCGCCGCGCATGGGTCTGCATCGCCGTGACCACCACGCCCTGACTGAACACCTCAGCCACTTCATAGCCGCCGGTGACTTTCAGCACCTGGCCCGGCGAGAGTGTCGGGCAACTGGTGATGCCGCGGGTCAGTGTCTGACCGTTCAGGTAGCGCTCATGACGAAGGCGGGCATAAAACGCCCCGGACTCCGGGGCCGGATTGCGGTCATAGGTGCTGCCCGGCGTCAGGTAGTTGTCGGCGTAGTGATAGGCATCGCCGTAGGTAGTGGTGTCGCCCCGGGTAGCGTCCACCTGCGTATTCATGTCTTCCGTCGCCTGACGGTAGTTATAGTCGCGGGTGCTGACTTGTTTCTGCACCACGTTGTGGTGGCTTTCCATTCCCCAGACCGAGTCCACCCCTTTCGCGTGCTGACCCGATGGCGGCACGGACGGCAGAGTCAGGCCTTTCTCATAACCCTGCGCGCTGTCGTAAAACTCCACCACATCGATATTCAGACGGGTGTCGGTGGTGAAGCGGAACCAGATACCCACCTCGCCCAGCAGGCGGGTGATAAAGTGCAGGTCATCCTCACCGTACTGCATCACCTGTTCACGGCGTGGGTATTCCTTGCTCAGTGAGAACAGAAAATCCTGACCGCGCATACTGTGGCGCTCACGCAGGATTTTCTCCACGATTTGCGGCACCGACATGTCCTGGTAAATCGCGTTCTGGTGTGAACGGTCGAGCAGCGACAGGCGTGGACTGAGCGTCAGGGCGTAGTGCGTTTCATCCTTCGAGGTGCTCAGGCGCTCAAAGCCCGAGACCACACCCTGAAGGGTTCGCACGGCTTGCTGCATTTTGATGCCATAACCCTGGTCAACCGGGGCCTGCAGGGTCAGGGAGCCGGCCTTCATCAGCATCGTCTCTTTACTGATGGCATGGTCGGCGCTGGTGAACTCCACGCGGTAGCTGAATGGCTTACTCAGGGCTTCATTGCCCTCAAACGCCAGCACATCTATATCCGCACTGCACCCTTTAACCGCCAGTACATGGTGGTTATGACTGAATCTTATCGGGGGGTTGCTGCTCATGCATTCACTCCTTGTGCTCCGTCAAACGCCAGCCCGATGCCCTCTTCTTCACTCCAGCTAAGGCGTAACGACTGCGATTTTTGTTTCGCCGCCATATGGGTTAAAAGTTGCTGACTCAGCACCGGCAGAATTTGCTGATTGAGCAGGCTGTCGACATTACGTGCGCCGGTGTCTGGTAGCAGGCAGGCGGAAGTCAGGGTATCGAACAGGCTGTCATCAATGTGCGTGGTCAGACCGTAGTGCCGATTCAGGCGCTTGCTGACCTGGTCGAGTTTCATTTCGACGATGGTACGCATCGCGGGCTCACTCAGCGGGCGGTAAATCACGGTCTGGAAACGCGCCAGCAGCGCGGGCTGGAAGTGGTCGCGCAGGATCGGGTGCAGCAGTTCCTGCAAATCACCTTCGGTCGCTTCCGGCTGTTCCTCCAGCAACTGCATGATGTGGTCGCTGCCGAGATTTGAGGTCATCAGAATAACAGTGTTGCGGAAGTCGATTTCACGCCCTTCGCCGTCGCGCATGAAGCCGCGATCAAACACCTGATAGAACAGGTTCATCACGTCGCGGTGCGCTTTTTCGACTTCATCAAGCAGCACCACGCTGTACGGACGCTTGCGCACGGCTTCGGTCAGAATACCGCCCTGCCCGTAACCCACGTAACCCGGAGGTGAGCCTTTCAGTTGTGAAACGGTGTGCGGTTCCTGGTATTCGGAGAGGTTGATGGTAATCAGCGATTTTTCACCGCCGTACATTACATCGGCTAATGCCAGCGCGGTTTCAGTTTTACCCACGCCGCTTGGGCCAACCAGCAGGAACACGCCCTGTGGACCGTTTTCAGACGTCAGACCGGTTTTGGCGGCACGCAGACGCTGAGCAATGGCATTCAGGGAAATATCCTGGCCAACCACGCGCTTGCCGATTTCATCTTCCAGGGTCAGCAATTCGGTCTGCTCATCTTTCATTAATGAAGAGAGCGGCACGCCCGTCCAGTCGGCAATCACGTTGGCGACGGTACGGGTGTCGACATCCAGCCCCAGCATCGGGTTGCCCTGCTGTGCGGCATGGAGTTCAGACTGCAACTGAGTAACTTCCGCCTGGCGGGAGATGTCCGCCCGGCAGGCCAGCAATTGTTCCACCAGCGCCAGTTCTTTCCCGTACTGGGTTTCCAGCAGATCGAGTTCGACAATCACGTTGACTTCTTCCCGCTCGATGTCGGCCAGACGCTCGCCCTGGGTGTGATTCCCGACGGCGATGTCTTCCAGCAGCGCCTGCTTTTCGATTTCCAGCGCGGTGATAGCGGCTTTCAGCTTTGTCAACGCTTCCGGCACCGTGTCCAGCGTCATGCGTACGCGTGCAGAGGCGGTATCGAGCAGGTCCACGGCTTTGTCCGGCAACTGACGACCGGTGAGATAACGGCGAGAAAGGGTGACCGCCGCGCGCACTGCATCATCGGTAATGTGTACGCCGTGGTGTTCTGCATAGCGGGATTTCAGGCCGCGCAGCATCAGGCAGGCGGTATCGTCATCCGGCTCGTCAACTTTCACCATCTGGAAGCGGCGTTCCAGCGCGGCATCGCGTTCAAAATATTGCTTGTATTCAGACCAGGTGGTCGCGGCGATGGTGCGCAGTTCGCCGCGCGCCAGGGCCGGTTTCAGCAGGTTAGCGGCATCGGCCCCGCCCGCCTGGTTGCCTGCGCCGATAATGGTGTGCGCTTCGTCGATAAACAGTAAGACGGGGTTTGGCGACTGCTGCACCGCATCAATGACGTTTTTCAGGCGCTGTTCAAACTCACCTTTCACGCCAGCGCCGGCCTGTAACAGACCAAGGTCAAGGGTGCGCAGGGAGACGGTTTTGAGTGATTCCGGCACGTTGCCTTCCGCGATACGCAGCGCCAGGCCTTCAACCAGTGCGGTTTTACCCACGCCCGGCTCCCCGACCAGAATCGGGTTATTTTTGCGACGGCGCGAGAGAATGTCGACCATCTGGCGGATTTCGGTATCGCGACCAAACACCGGGTCGATGTTGCCTTCTTTCGCTTTGGCGGTGACATCAAGGGTGAATTTATCCAGCGCGTTTTGCAGGGCCGGATTCAGTTCACCTTCTTTTGTCGCGCCGGCAGGGCGACCGACCATTTCCACATCGCCGCCGCTTTGCGCCAGTTCTGCTTCCTGCTGTACTTCTTCACGTTCATCCGACTGCGCATCCAGCAGCGGGCGCAGACGCTCAAGCTGGCTCTGGCCCAGCGTCAGCAGCGGCCACAAACCGTCGCAGCGCAGAAGTTTCGGCATCTCAATCATCGCTGCCAGCAGGTGCGCGCCGCGAATCTGCTCGCTGCCTTCGAGAGAGGCAAACATCCACGCCTGTTTCAACAGGGATTCCACCGACCCCGACAGCTCTGGACGATTACGTACCGAGCGCGGCAGCTTATCCAGCCAGCCCAGCAAATCCTGCCACAGCGCGTCCATATCCCATTCGTAGCGGCGCGCCAGCACCGTCAAGTCGCCTTCGCCCTGCTCCAGCAGTTTCAGCAGCCAGTGCTCCGGCAGAATTTCAGCGTGGGCGCGGGTCTGACACAGGCTGGCTGCGCCTTCCAGCGCACGGGCACAGTAAGGATTGAGACGTCGAAGGAGGATTGCCGGGTTTTCCATGTATTTTTTACTCACTGTTGAGGACCTTTCGGACACGCTACCGCCCCTGGCCGTTACCGAGGCCCATAAGGTCTGTTTCCGGGATGTGATGTTTTCTTTGCTCAGCGCCCGTATGGCAGACGCTCAGCAAAGAAAAAAGGCGGGCAGATAGGGGCTGCCCGCCAGATGACTTACGCCGTGGCTCGTTCGTTCCAGGAATCGGAATGAATGATGTTGCCGTCTTTGTAAGTCCAGGTGATTTTTTCGTAACGCAGTTCTACCTGCTCAAGGTGGTTATGCTTCTCGAAAGAAGGATCCTTGATGTCGTGCATCACTGGATTCACTTTCACCACTTTCACGTTTTCCAGTTTGGTGTTGAAGTATTCAACTTCCTGGCCCGCGTCGTTGATTTTGTACCACTTGAATTCCGCAGATTTCAGGGTCTGACCGCTGGTCACGGCCTTGTACAGGTACGGGCTGGACGAATCGATTTCTTTGGTGAATTCGAACGGCGTGTGGATGCGCGTACCGGTCAGCTTGCCGGTGTTGTTATCGGTCGGGATGTACAGTTTGTGTTCCTGTGCAACCACTTCGATGCTGCCTTCACGGTCCTGAACGTCAACGGAACCTTTAATGTCCGCGCCGCCATCGTCTTTCAGCCAAAGATAAACAGGAATAGCCATGTGTTATTTCTCCATTTCATTGTCAATCACGTCATCATCCTGCGATGACGCGTCGGGTTTGCCCGGTATCTGACAGGCATTGGCCTGCGGTACCAGACTGATTTCAACCCGGCGGTTCAGCGCACGGCCGTCCGGGGTGTCGTTCGTTGCCACAGGACGGCTTTCGCCATAACCCTGCACGGCAAAACAGCTTTCCGGCACATCGCCGGTATCACGCATCCAGTTACGTACCGATTCGGCACGCTTCAGGGAGAGTGTTTGATTCAGGGGGGCGCTTCCGGTGTTATCGGTGTGACCCGCGACCACAATCAGCCAGCCCGGCTTGGCCTTGATACCGACCAGCGAGTTCACCAGCACTTTGGTGGAACCCGTTTTCAGCACCGATTTTCCGGAATCGAACAGTGACATACTGTCGAGACGGATAATCTTCGGCACCGGTTTTAGCTTCGGCTCGGGTTTAGGCGGCGGAGGTGGCGGCACATACGAGCGAATGGCATCCAGCAGCGGCATACGCAGGCGTTCGCCCTGGTACAGACCAAGACTCATGCGCAGCAGTTCACCGTTGCGCGACCAGTTATCCAGTTGGGCCGCATCCTCACGCAGCACCTTCACGGCATCGGCTTTCAGGCCGTAATCATCCATCGAGATACGGTCGTAGCGGGCAATGTCGAAACTCAGGCGCTGCAGTAACTGACGGTTATTCCAGCCACTGCTCAGCAGGGCGGCAATCGCCGCCAGCGTGAAAAAACTCAGTGCACAGCGCCATGTCCTTCCGCGTGGCGTCAGGCCCTGCCCTTCCGGCAGCAACGGCAGCACAAAATCCGGGAACAGTGACATCACCGTCGTATCCGTTCCTACTGGCTGCCAACCGGCCACATGCTGCATTGCCGTATGACGAGAAAGCCAGGCGGTCCAGATGGACGACGCGAGGCTCCCGGCCAGAATCGGTCCCATGCCCCACAACACAGCCACAGGTGCTACCGGCGGGATATCCGGGTTCGCATCCATAAACACGGCTTTGACGTGGGCCTGGAACCAGGTCATCAGGCTGTTCATCAGCACCTGCTGCTGCATGGCAATGGCACCCCCGGTGGTGACCCACGCCGCAATCGAACTCGGCGCAGAAGACTCACGCCAGACGCTGATACCTTCCCCCGGGATGGCCGCCTGCCAGAGCATGTCGTTCATCATCGCGCTGCCCGCCTGACCGTTAAGCACCAGCGGCACGGTGTGCCCGGTTTCCTTACGCAGCTGGCTGATTTGCCAGCGCAGGGCCAGCAGACGGCTGGTGAGCGCTTCGCCGTCCGCGTGTTTCTGCGGACAGACACTGACCATCACTGACAACTGGCGTCCCCAGTCCGGACGTTGCCACAGCACCTGCCGGGCCACCTGCTCCAGATCCTGATGGTCTTCCACGCGGATCCAGCAGCCCTGTGTCACAGTCAGTACCTGAGACTGTTCCGGCCAGGCCTGCGGCAAATCACCACAGACCAGCACCACCGGCTGGCGGTACGTCGCATCCGGCAGGTTGTCCAGACGCAGGGTGACTTCATGCTCCGTGCGACGGCTGGCGACATACCAGACCGCAGCGATAAGCCCCAGCACCGCCAGCAGGATGAGCACCGACACCAGACGCGTGACGGGCAGAAAACCCAGGCAGACGACGGCACTCAGCAGTGCGGCCCACACTGCCAGCCAGCGCTGTTGTGCAGGACTCATTTCACCGCTCCCGGCAACAGCGTCGTCAGCGTCAGGTCCAGCCAGTGATCAAGTCCCCACCACAGAGCCGCCAGCACCAGCACACTCAGGCCGATACGTGCAGGCCAGGAGGCCAGCCAGCCGCTCATGCCCCGTCCGGCACGGCTTTCTGCCAGTACCGGATGGGTCTGCGGATAGGTGAAAGGTTCAACCTGTTCACTGAGCGCGCTGACCAGCTTCTGACGATCAGGGTCATTCAGGGAGCGGAAACTCCCGAGGAACCCCAGCATCATCACCCGCTGGAAGCAGGTCAGCACCGCCGGTTCGGGGGCCGGTCCACGTAGCACTTCAGTCATGCGGGTACACAGCGTATCGCCCGCATCCATGGTGCCGAGAAAATGTCCCTGCAGCGGAATGTCGTACCACTGCACACAGGCATCATCTTCGACGCCACGGCCTTTGACGGCTTCATCGAGCAGTGCACATTGCGCGGTCAGGATGTGCTGACAACTCGCGTCGTCCAGTTCGCTGGCTTTCAGTTCGCGCTGCACGCGTTCCACATCGGCAATGCAGCGTTCCCACAGCACCCGGCCTTCCCCTTCCTGAAACTGCGGGCCATGGCGCAGGCTGATAACCTGCAGCCAGGTGTCCTGCAGCAGCGCATCAATATCGATGGACGCGGTCATGCCGCGTTTACGCTCACTCATGTTCTCAGTACCGCAAAGAGTTCAAGTTCAGGCTCACCCAGCATGCCCGGGACATAAAACATGCAGCTGCCGCTCTGGAGCATTTCTGCGGCCAGCGGATGCGACACGTCGAGGCTGAAATACTGGTTTTCCAGACGCAACGGGATGGCGGCAGGAACATGACGTAATGGCTTCAGTGGCACGCCCAGTTTGGAGGAGTTCACAATGCCTCGGACATGATCCGGACTGCCCACTTTGCACTGGCGCGGGAACTGCTCCTGCAACTGTGCCACCGGCATCGGCGAACGTACGGAGAGGTAATAATCGGCCCCTTCGCGCAGACGCGGATCGTGCAGACGGGCCTGCCAGAAGTGCAGCCGGGCGTCGTGCTCAAGTTCGATAGACACCACCCGTGATGGCAGGCTGGCTTCCAGCAAATCGCCCAGTAAATCGAACAGCTGCGGGAATGCGGCATTCAGTTGTTCATGCTGGTACGCCGGAATGGCGCTGACCTGATGATCAAGGGAGAAGGTCAGCAGACTGCCGGCCAGACGTGCCAGTTCCGGATACAGACGTTCAGGCGGGCTTTGCAGGTTGCGCTGATACTGACCCAGCACCGGCTCGGCGCTGTTGAGAGCATTCAGCAGCCAGAACAGAGACACGTCGGCCACGGCAAAATCGGCCATCCGTTCGTTACTTTCCCTGCGCATCGCCATCAGGCGGGTCAGACGAGCACGCAGCTGAGTCATCAGCTGTTCAAGCTGGGTAACCAGCCAGCGGCTACTCTGTACCGTCAGCAACGGAGGCAGGAAGGTGTCGTCCAGCGCCCAGACCCCCTGCGAATCCTGATGCAGGCGAGCGACCGGACAGGTCAGGTAATCCCCGTTGGCCTGGTGTGCAAAGCGCAGAGTCAGTTCCGGCTGCATTACCGCAATCTGGCGGGTATCTTCACCAACGCTGTTACGCACATCGCGCCAGCGCTGACGGTAACGTACCGGACGTTCGGCCACTTCATCGGGTTTGAGGCAGTTGCCGCCGTTGGCCCGCAGCAGTGGCAGAGCCAGTACCACTACCACTTCATGAGATTCGCCTTCCAGCGACAGGACCGGTGGCAGCGCGTCCGCATTGTCGGTGTCGATCAGCGTGCCGTCACGAAAGCGAACCTGCAGATGACGGGCCTGCAAACGACCCAGCTTCAGTGCATCCGGTTCGAAGGTCGCGTCAATCATCCCCCAGGGCTGGGAGAGACCCATTTGGGCAATGCATTCGACAGTCCAGGCCGCATACGCGGCCTGCTGCTGGAAATGCTGGGGTGAGACCATCTGGCCCCTGCCCCATAACGGTTGTTCCGTTTTCATTGGCTTCCTGCCTTCGCTTAGGATTTCGCCTTCGGCATCTGGGAAACCAGTGACAGGTTGACGTCCATGCCTTCTACCTGGAAGTGCGGTACGGCGTACAGTTTCACACGGAAGAAGCCCGGGTTATCTTCGATGTCTTCCACAGTCACTTTCGCATCGCGCAGCGGGTGAGAACCCTGCAATTCGTCGCCCGGATCGGTCATTTCGGTGACCAGACCACGTACCCAAGTGTTGAGTTCCAATTCCAGCAGGCGGCGGTCTTTGGTAGTACCGATGTTTTCACGCTGAATCAGCTTCAGGTAGTGGGCGATACGTGACAGCAGGAAGATGTACGGCAGGCGGGCATTGATACGGCTGTTGGCCGTTGCATCTGCGGTGTCATACAGGGCAGGTTTTTGGGTAGAGTTGGCAGAGAAGAAGCAGGAGTAATCGCGGTTTTTGTAGTACGACAGCGGGATGAAGCCGAGGTTGGCGAATTCAAACTCGCGCGTTTCCGGGATCATCACCTCGCTCGGGATTTTCACCTGGTTGCCGGTGCCGAGGTCATACAGATGGATTGGCAGGTCTTTCACTGCACCACCGGCCTGCGGGCCACGGATCTGTACACACCAGCCGTTATTGATAAAGCTTTTCACCATATTGGCGGCGAAAGAGAAAGAGGCATTGGTCCACAGGTATTTGTCGTGATCCGGGCCTTTCACTTCTTCAACATAGTTAAAGCTGCGTACTGGCACAGTATCCGGACCGTATGGCAGACGACCCAGAACACGCGGCATCACCAGTCCGATATAACGACTGTCATCGGTATCGCGGAAGGATTTCCATTTGATGTACTCAGCGCGGTCAAAGTAGTTGCCGATATCTTTAATTGCTGCCACTTCTTCCATGTTGTCTTTCAGGAAGAATTTTGGACCTGCCGAACCGATGAATGGCATGTGAGCGGCGGCAGAAACTTTAGAGATATTACGCATCAGCGCAACGTCTTGTGCAGACGCATCGAACTCATAAGCGGAGATGACTGCAGCAATGGGCTCGCCGCCTGGGGTGTCGTATTCGGCAATGTAAGTCTGGCAATACAATCCACTCTGGATAATTTCCGGGGAATCTTCAAAATCCTGACGCAGTTCATCTTTCGACAGGTCCAGCAGTTCCAGTTTTACGCTCTGACGGAAATCGGTTTTATCGACCAGCGATTTCAGACCACGCCAGACACCTTCAATGCGCTGGAACTCGTCGTGGTGCATTACTTCGTCTAGCTGGCGGCTGATAGCGTGATCCAATTCGGCGATTTGCTGGTCAAGGATCGTCTTGTCGAGTTTATCGACTTTCTGACCGGATTTTTGCAGACACTGCATAAAGACTTTAACGGCCGCAGTGACACGTGCATCAGCAGATGCTTCAGCCATCACAGTGTTATCTTCGTAGCCGTCAAGATCACTAATAGCAGAGACGGGCTTCAGATTGATTTTTTCAAAAAGTGATGCGTAAACACCATCGGCTGGCAGTGTTTTTTCAAGCGTAGCGCCGCCCGACTGAGCCTGAGATTCGTTATTAACTGACATAAGCATGTTTTCCGATATTATTCCGTTAATGTTTCCAGTAATTACTTTTGGGACGGGGCAAGTGCATTCAGTTCGTTGCGCAGCTCATCACTTAACGCGGGGTCTTTCAGGATGGTTTCCAGTTCTTTCCTGAAAGTAACATTATCAAGAAGATTGGATTTTAAATCGCGGAGTAAATTACGCATCGACAGCATCGCTTTGAGCTGAGGAATTTGGCGAGCAATCTGTTCTGGCTCAAAGTCTTTCATGTCACTGAAGACCAGTTTCACGTTTTCTTCGGAACCATCATCCGCCAGGGTGTTTTTTACGGTGAGATTAACTTCGGGATTGATATCAGCAAGAACGCTATTAAAATTGTTCTTGTTAACGTTAATTTTCTCCCGCTCAGAGAGCGTGCCTTCAGACTTACCATTACTGAAGTCACCGACGGTCAGTAGCTTTAACGGCAGCTCCACTTTCTTCTGTGCGCCACCGGTGTGCAAGTCTAATTTTATATTAACGCGTGCTTTAGGAATTTCCGCCTGAAATGAATCAGCCATGATATATATATCTCCTGTATGTATTAAGCCCTTTAATAGCCAGGGTAGTCGTATAGAAAAAAGGGGATTTTCCTTTTTAGCAGCATTGTAATTAAAGGTAAAGCAGACAAAGCGGAATTTCTATAGTTAAGCAATGCTTAAATATAATTCCATTCACTTAACATCCTTGCCATATCAGCCTGTGCGAGGAAGAGCAGCATAAAATCAAAAAATATTGATATCTATTATCGGACTTTTCACGCATCTCATGATTTGGTCGCAACAGGTATTCTATCGTCATACAAATAATCCTATATACGATACTGAATTCAGTTATTCCGAATGAATGAATCAGAAACGTTAAAGGAACATTTACCGAAGACCACAGTCCGATAGCTGTCATGAGATTTCAGGAAGGGTCATAACAATGGATAAAGCACATAAGAGATTTTTTTCGACGCACTCCTCTCCTGAGCGATATTGCGTTGAGCAATAATAGCCCTCCCCGTAACCATCGAGACCGCTGGACAGTCCAGGAACTGAGTTATCTGGAGAGGCACTATGGGAAAGAAAAAACCGCAAGATAGCTGAAACGCTGGGGCGTTCTATCGTTTCTGTCAGATTAGCGGCCAGGGAACTCGGTTGCCGTAAATTGAAAGTGATGTTGCCCTGGAATGAGGTAGAAATTGCTATTTTACGCACACACTATGCTGGAGACGCTGGCATTCATCGAGTCTGCCAACTTTTACCCGGACGCAGTCCTAAATCCATTCAGGCTCATGCCAGAAAATTAGGGATCACAAGTGGTCGTTATAAATCGCGTCAATGGAGTGAAGAAGAGCTCTCTGTGCTTCGTCAGTTTTATCCAGCATTAGGCACCCAGGTAGTAAAAAAATTGCCTAAGAGAAAAAAAGAAGCCATAAAGATAATGGCTAATGCCCTGGATATCCGTTACCAGGGAGGAAAAGAACACGGTGCTCATCAACGCATCTGGACAGAGGCAGAGTGGCAAACGCTCAGAGATAACAATCATCTGACCCCATTGCAATTACTGCATTATTTTCCCGGCAGAACGCGAATCTCCATTGCAAAAGCGAAACAAAGACTCAAAAAAGGGTCGCGTAATCCTGGTTAAGTGCATCCTCTGTTGTTTCCCTTCACTCAAGCAGAAGAGTGAAGTAAAGTTAGCCCTTCACTCTACATCCTGTCTCCATGAGGTTTTATGCGCATTGGTATCGCCTTTCCCATCTTAGTCTTTATTGTTGCAGTGGCATTCTTAGCCTGGTTTGTGCTTGGCGGTTATGCCACGCCTGGCTCTTAAGAAAAACCTTAATATTCTTCAGGAAGCGTCTTATTAATGGAAACCAACCTGCCTTTTTCGACAGTGATATAGCCGCCCTCTTTCAGGTCGGCCAACACCCGAAAAACATGAGTACGGGAAAGGTTGGTTCTGCGCATGATAAATGCAGCCAGCCCCTCGCGTTCATTCTTATGCGTCTGGCTGCGGTAGAGATAGCGAAACAACATCGGTTTGATCGTTTGATAGCTCGTCAGTTGTTTTCTTTCGAAATGCAGATCGAGACTGAAGATAGTCATATAGATAACAATTGTGACTAACTCAGTGATCCTTTCTGGGGAGGCATGAATAAATATAGCGTCAAACTCTTCATACGAGACTTTCATCACCGTGATCGGGGTCATACTGGTATATTCGAAATTCACTAACGGGCAATACCTTTCCATCAATCCAATCGGCATATATTCAATCGCATTGCCAATGATTAAATCATTCCCTTTGACAGAAATGGATAATGACCCTTCAGTAATAAAATAAATGCATCCTGGATCCAGAGCCAACGTATGATTCTGAGGGTGCTGAGACTGACAGCCCTTCGCGTGCAACTCGGTGAGATGGCTACCAATATTGAGCGATTTATAGTAACTGTGCAGCTCTGCAAAATTCATGTTTCGCCTCTTATCTTTCTAATATTCACTGCATGATTATAGCATTTTTGCTTCACAAAAGATCATGGCGTATTTCTGTACCAACGCTCCCATATGGGACTGGCCTCAAAATACTAAGGCAATACAATATCGAATATCTTTTCAGCACACCTGATTTAGAAAATAACCATCCTGGCACTAAAAACGAAGAGGCCATTTAATGAAGCTTAACCAAATAGCCATAAACCTGGCAGTCGCCGGGTTGCTGACATCTGTGTCAGTAACCGCGCTGGCCGAGGTCATGCCGAAAGAGGCCACCGAGGCCACGATTAAGGCAAATGACGCGCTCCTGAATAAACTCCCGTTCGCTGACCGCACTGATTTTGATAACGCGCACAAAGGCTTTATTGCTGCCCTGCCACAAGATGTTATCAAAGGCGAGAAAGGCAATGTCATCTGGGATCCGGCAAAATACGCATTCATTAAAGAAGGCGAGAAAGCCCCGGCAACCGTCAACCCAAGTCTGTGGCGTCAGTCACAGCTGATCAACATCAGCGGTTTGTATCAAGTGACCGATGGGGTCTATCAGGTCCGTAACTTCGATTTGTCGAACATGACGATCATTGAAGGTAAAGAGGGCATTACCATTGTCGATCCACTGCTGACCGCCGAACCGGCAAAAGCAGCGCTGGAACTGTACTACAAGAACCGTGGCAAAAAGCCGGTTGTGGCCGTTATCTTCACCCACAGCCACGTTGACCACTACGGTGGTGTACGCGGTGTGGTTGACGAAGCCGACGTGAAATCTGGCAAAGTTAAAATCTACGCCCCTGCCGTCTTTATGGAAGCGGCCGTTGACGAAAATATCATGGCCGGTAACGCCATGAGCCGTCGCGCCAGCTATATGTATGGCAACCTGCTGAAAGCTGACCCTAAAGGCCAGGTCGGCGCAGGTCTGGGAACGACGACTTCTGCTGGTACTGTGACGTTATTGGCACCGACCAACTACATCACCCATACCGGTCAGGAAGAAGTGATCGATGGTCTGACCTACGACTTTATGATGGCCCCAGGTTCTGAAGCACCTTCAGAAATGCTGTGGTACGTCAAAGAGAAGAAGATGATCGAAGCCGCGGAAGATGTGACGCACACGCTGCACAACACCTATTCTCTGCGTGGCGCGAAAATCCGCGATCCACTGGCATGGTCTAAATATATCAATGCTGCGATTGAGCGCTGGGGCAACGATGCTCAGGTGATCATCGCTCAGCACCACTGGCCGACCTGGGGTAACGAAAACATTATCAAACTGATGAAAGGTCAGCGTGATATGTACCGTTACATCAATGACCAGACGTTGCGTATGGCGAATGAAGGTTTGACCCGCGATGAAATCGCTGCCAACTTCAAGCTGCCAGAAGAACTGGAAAAAACCTGGGCTAGCCGTGGTTACTACGGTTCCGTCAGCCACGATGTAAAAGCCACTTACGTGTTTTATCTCGGCTGGTTCGATGGCAACCCGGCAACCCTCGACGAACTGCCGCCAGAAGAAGCGGCGAAGAAATTCGTCGATTACATGGGCGGTGCGGATAACATCCTGAAGAAAGCGAAGGATGACTACGCACAGGGCAACTACCGTTGGGTTGCGCAAGTGGTCAGCAAAGTCGTCTTCGCCGATCCGAACAACGAAGCGGCACGTAATCTGGAAGCTGATGCACTTGAGCAGATGGGTTATCAGGCTGAAGCAGGCACCTGGCGCAACTTCTACCTCACTGGCGCGCAAGAACTGCGTAATGGCGTGGTAAAAGGTCCAACGCCAAACACTGCGAGCCCGGATACCGTTCGTGCAATGACGCCAGAAATGTTCTTCGACTACATGGCTGTTCACGTGAACGGTATGAAGGCGGCGAACGCAAAAGCGCTGCTGAACTTTGATTTTGGTGAGCAGGGCAAATATAAGCTTGAGCTGGAAAACGGTGTGCTTAACCACACAGTGAATGCTCAGGCGAAAGATGCCGATGCCACAATCACCCTGTCTCGCGATACGCTGAACCGCATTATCCTCAAAGAGGAAACCGTACAGCAGGCGAAAGACAACGGCGATATGAAAATCAGCGGCAACGCTGCCAAACTGGACGAACTGATGAGTTACATGGACAAGTTCGACTTCTGGTTTAACATCGTTTCACCGTAATATCCCTTCCCTGCGGCGGCCCCCCGTCGCAGGGAATTTAATTTCCCGCCAAACTCTCCTCACAGAACATATCACCGTCATTTATTAAAATATAAGTAAATCCAACTTATCATTCACCAAAGGAATGGTACGATCAGGGCGTTGCTAACTGATCGAAAGGATTAACAGTGAAAAACGCATCCAAATTTGCAGTGGCCTTACTTTCTCTGGCCTGTGTTTCCACCAGCGCATTCGCGGCCAATACCCCACTGGAAAAAATCGCCCCTTATCCGCAGGCAGAAAAAGGGATGACACGTCAGGTCATCACCTTGCCGGAAAAGAAAAACGAATCGGACTACAAAGTGGAACTGATGATAGGGCAAACGCTGGAAGTCGACTGCAACCAGCATCGCCTTGGCGGCAAGCTTGAGAGCAAAACGCTGGAAGGTTGGGGATACAACTATTATGTGTTCGACAAAGTGACTTCGCCTGTGTCGACGATGATGGCCTGTCCGGACGGCAAGAAAACGCAGAAATTCGTGACCGCGTACCAGGGCGATGATGCCATGGTGCGCTACAACAGCAAATTGCCGATCGTGGTTTATGCCCCGGAAAATATTGATGTGAAATATCGTATCTGGAAAGCGGAAGAGAGCGTACAGAACGCCGAGAAACGATAAACCGATGTTATTTTGACCGGTTGCCCGGCCATGAATGAAAGCCCGATAAGCGCCTGTGCTATCGGGCTTTTTTACAACGTTTAGAGGGCAATATCGGCTACGGGTTCGAGCGCCACAAGTGACGGTGTAAATTGCGGCTGTGGCACGGGATCAGCCACAGTGTCAGCGTCATAACGTAAGCCAAGCACTTCACTGGTGTGTGCCAGCGTTTGCCGAATGGCTAACGGATCGCCACTCAACCGACTGCCGTAAGTCGGCACAACCGAGCGCAGTTTTTCCTGCCACGCAGCCGACTGCACTTTGTCCTTAAACACCTGTTCCATCAAATGCAACATGATTGGCGCAGCGGTTGAAGCGCCGGGCGAAGCGCCCAACAGTGCTGCCACAGTGCCTTCGTCATCGCTGACCACTTCTGTACCCAGGCGTAACACGCCGCCTTTCGCCTCATCACGCTTGATTATCTGCACGCGCTGCCCGGCTTGCCACAGCCGCCAGTCACCTTTTTTCGCCCGCGGATAATATTCCTGCAACGCCGCCAGTCGGTCTTTATCGTTTTGCATCACCTGGCCTACCAGGTATTTCACCAGACTGAAATTATCGAGACCGACATTGATCATCGGCAGAATATTCGATTTGTTGGTTGAGCCCATCAGATCCCAGAGCGAGCCATTTTTCAGGAATTTGGTGGAGAAGGTGGCGAACGGCCCGAACAACACCGCGCGTTTGCCGTCGATGATGCGAGTATCGATGTGTGGCACCGACATCGGTGGCGCGCCGACCGACGCCTGACCGTACACTTTAGCCAGATGATGATTTACAACTTCCGGGTTCTCACACACCAGGAATTGCCCACCCACCGGGAAGCCTGCGTACTCTTTGGCCTGCGGAATGCCGGTCTGTTGCAACAGTTTTAACGCAGCCCCACCAGCACCAATAAAGATAAATTTCGCCCGAATAGTACGGCGAATTTTGCGATCGGTGGCATCCGATACCGTCACCGTCCAGCTCTTATCCGCGTTACGCCTGAAACGACGAACCACGGTATTGAGCTGTAATGTGAAATTGTCATGAGCACGCAGACCTGCAATCAGCTGACGGGTAATTTCTCCGTAGTTCACATCCGTGCCAACTTCGGTGCGCGTCGCAGCCACTTTTTGCTGCGGGTCGCGGCCTTCCATCACCAGCGGTGCCCATTTTTTGATTTGTCCGAAGTCTTCGGAATAACGCATTCCCTGGAACAGCAAGTTTTGCTGCAGCGCGGCATAGCGGGCGCGCAGGAAATTCACGTTCTCTTCGCCCCAGACAAAGCTCATGTGCGGCACGGTGTTAATGAAAGTCTTCGGCTGTTGCAGGACGCCGCGAGTCACCTGATGCGCCCAAAACTGGCGCGAGATCTGGAAGGCTTCGTTGATTTCGATGGCTTTGTCGATACTGACAGAACCGTCTGCCTTTTGCGGCGTGTAATTCAGTTCCATCAGCGCGGCATGGCCCGTCCCGGCATTATTCCAGCCGTTAGAGCTTTCTTCGGCGACGCTTTCCATGCGTTCAACCATCGTAATAGACCAATCGGGTTCCAGTTCCTGAAGCCAGGTACCCAGCGTGGCGCTCATGATGCCGCCGCCAATCAACAATACATCCGTCTCATGCTCGTTGTGGGAGTTGGAGTTTTCTGCCAGAGGTTCGGCATGCAAACCAACCGCCTGTGAGCTGAGTACGGCCATTTTTTTAGTCATTGTAATGAGCCTTACAGTACTCGCGTTTTTTGTTTTAGCGCAGGTGAAACGATTCGGGGAAATCCACGTTAGCACTGACGGTGAAAGTTTTAAATATTGTTTAAAATTTAAGTTGTGTTTTGATAACTGTTATAAAAATGTTTAATAAATGTGTCACACAAATACATATTGCTACTGGTGAAATGTGACACAACGCGGTAATATCGCGCGTTTTGTGACGCATCGCACACTGCGCGTCTTATGCTCAATACACCATCCATAACCATAATTTATCTATGCCTAATACCCCATCGTCACACTCTGCGGTTGAACAAAGCGCAGTCACCCACATCTTGCGTTCCCCTTATCTTCTGCTGCGTGAATCGTTAGCCGGAGTGATCACCGCGTTGGCATTAATCCCTGAAGTGATCTCTTTTTCGGTGATTGCAGGCGTGGACCCAAAAGTCAGCTTGATAGCCTCTGTGGTGCTGTGTCTGGCGATGTCTTTCTTAGGTGGGCGTCCGGCGATGGTCACCGCCGCAGCGGGTTCGGTGGCGTTGGTGATTGGGCCGATGGTGCACCAGCACGGTGTGGCGTATATCTTGCCTGCGGTGATGATGGCGGGGGTGATTCAAATTGCGTTTGGCCTGCTCGGGATGGCAAAGCTGATGCGATTCATCCCACAGGCGGTCATGACCGGTTTCGTCAACGCGCTGGGCATTCTTATCTTCTTTGCCCAGGTCCCGCATTTCTGGAGTAAAGAGCCGCTGATTCTGGCGCTGTTTGCTGCCACGTTGCTGATCGTACTGTGGGCTCCGCGCGTGATTAAAAGCATCCCTTCCCCGCTTATCGCCATTGTGGTCCTGACGATCTATACCGTATTCAGCGGGCAAATTTTGCCAACCGTCGGCGATGAAGGGTCGATGAGTGGCGGCTTACCTGGTTTCACCCAACTGCTCGTTCCTCTCAATCTGGACACACTACAGATAATCTGGCCCTGCGCGCTGAGCATTGCTTTTGTTGGATTGATGGAATCACTGCTGACGGCAAAACTGGTCGATGATTTGACGGTTACGCCATCGAATAAAGCACGGGAAAGCGCCGGGCTTGGCATCGCTAATATTCTGGCAGGTTTCTACGGCGGAATTGCCGGATGCGCGATGATCGGGCAAACCATCGTCAACGTTGAGATGGGCAAAGGCCGCAGCCGCGTGTCGACTCTTGTTGCCGGGCTGGTGCTTTTGCTACTGGTCACAGGGCTAAGCAGCGTGATGGCAAAAATCCCGATGTCGGTGCTCGCCGGGATTATGGTGATTGTGGCGGTGAAAACCTTTAGCTGGCACAGCGTTCAACCCGCTACGCTTAAACAAACACCATGGTCAGTCACGCTGGTCATGCTGGTCACGGTTGTCGCCACCGTCAGCACCGGTAATCTGGCGATTGGCGTATTGGCCGGGATTGTCTCGCTGGTGTTGATTCCAAAGCGGATCCGCAGACATCACGCAATCAAAGCAGAAAAATAGTCGCCAGCCCCAGGAAAATAAAGAAGCCGCCGGTATCGGTGACGGCGGTGATCATCACGCTGGCCCCGACAGCCGGGTCACGCCCAAGTTTGGTCATGGTCATTGGGATCAGCACGCCCATCAATGACGCCACCAGCAGATTAAGCACCATCGCCAGCATCATTACGCCGCCAAGTTGCGGATCGGCATACAGCCACCAGGTTATCCCTCCCATAATCCCGCCCCACACCAGGCCGTTGATCAGCGCCACGCCCATTTCACGCAAGATCAGGAACGAGAAGTTACCCGGCTGAATATGCTGGAGCGCAAGCGCACGAACAATCATAGTGATGGTTTGGTTGCCAGTATTACCGCCGATCCCGGCGACGATAGGCATCAGTGAAGCCAGCGCCACCAGTTGTGAAATCGTGTGCTCGAAACCGTCGATCACTCGCGACGCGATAAACGCGGTACAGAGATTAACCGCGAGCCATGCCCAGCGCGTTTTTAACGCTTTGCTGACCGGGGCGAAGACATCTTCTTCGTTGCTCAAGCCGCTCATCTGGCGGATATCGTTATCCGTTTCTTCATAAACCACATCAACAATTTCATCGATGGTCAGACGCCCTAACAGCTTGCCTTCCACGTTGATCACCGCCGCACTCAACAAGTCATCACGTTCGAACGTACGCGCCACTTTTTCCGCGTCTTCCTGCGGGTGGAACGTCACCGGCCCTGCCTCCATCACCTCATCAACGCGACGTTGCGCTGGGTTGAGCAGAATAGTTTGTAGCGCCAGTTCACCTAATAGCGTTTTATCGCGCGCGGTGACAAACAGTTTGTCGGTGTTGCGTGGCATTTTGCCAAGTCGACGAAGATAGCGCTGCACCGCGCCGAGCGTGACGTCCGGGCGAATGGTGATCACCTCGAACTCCATGATCGCCCCCACGCTGTCGTGGGCGTAATTCATCACCTCACGAACGCGAGCGCGCTCTACTGGCGGAAGCGTTGCCAGTAAGCGGCCGGTCAGGTTGCGCGGAAGATGCTGAACCAGATAGATTTTTTCATCGATGTCGAGGCTTTCCATCGCGTCGAATAGCGCTTTGTCACTCATCCCTTCGATGAGATCGTCATATACACTCTCGGAGGCTTCAAGCAGCACGTTACCGCGTTTGCTGTCGTCCACCAGCCCCCAGAGGGCATGACGCTCATCGGAGGGCAACGCTTCAAGGGTATCTGCTAAATCGGGGGCGGGAAGATGCGCCACCAGCGCGCCGACTTCCGCAATGTCGTCTGCCAGCTGCCCTTCGTCATATTGTTCTGCCAGCGTCAGTTTGTTGGTCAGCGCCGACGTAATGGCTTTATCGGTGGTCAAAAGCCAGATAAGGCGAGCACGTTCCTGATCGCGCAGTCGGGCGCTGTTTTTGTGAAAGACGGACATTGGTAAGCAATCCTTGAGCGGGGAGGCAGTTTCCAGCCTCTAAGCATAGCGCGAGTGAATGTAAAAAAGCATAACGATGGGAAGATAGCGGGAAATCGCGGCGTTTAGTGAAACGACGATCATGCTGATGTTGGCCCGGCATGCAAGAGCCGCCGGGCGTTTGACGTTACGCCGTTCGCGCGACAGCGTCACGGGAAGCCGCGTCGCGTTCTTCGCCAGTCAGTTCACTGAGCTTGCCGTTACGCATTTCCAGCAGACGATCAGCATGAATGAAGTAATGGTCATCATGACTGATCGCGAAAATGGTTTTGCCCATCTCCTGCATCAGCGGCAGTAATACCTGATAAAACTCGCGGCGGAAATGCGGGTCCTGATCGGCGGCCCATTCATCCAGCAACACGATGTCTCGTTCTTCCGCCAGCGCCAGTAGTAGTGCAACGCGCTTTTTCTGCCCTTTGGAGAGCTTGAGGTCGAGAATTTTGCCGTTTTCCAGTTGCAGCTTGTGGCCCATTTTCAAATGCTCAAGCCATTTGGCAATCAGTTCCGGTTTCGCCTGCTGACCTTCCGGGCCTAGCAGCTGGTCGAACAACCAGACATCGGTAAACACCGCCGAGAACAGCTTGCGGTAATCTTCTGGTTTGTCGACCGCCAGCGGCTGACCGTCGAGCAGAATTTGCCCGGATACCGGCTGATACAGCCCGGTCAGCAACATCGCCAGCGTTGATTTCCCGCTGCCGTTACCGCCAATCAGGAACACCAGTTCCCCACGGTTAAGGGTCAGGTTAATCGGCCCAACGGCAAAGGTGTTGTCCTGATAATGAAACGCTACGTCGCGCAGTTCCAGCGTTTGCCAGTGTGGATGGACTTCTGGTTTCGGGAACTCGGCGCGATAAGGCGCGAGCGAGAATTTATTGAGCTTATTAAACGCCACCTGCGCGCTTAAAAGCGTCGGCAATGCGCCGACCGCTGAGAGCAGTGGCGTGCGCAGGAACAACAACGTCAGCGAATAAGTCGCTGCCACGGCGGTGTCTGCCCAGCCAAGGCCGTTCGCCATCCAGAACACCAACCCAATCGCGCCGAGCATCATGATATTCGACCAGTTTACGGCGCTAAGGTGGAACGTATCGGCGCGGATGATGTGATGGCGATACTCTTGGGCATCCGGAACATACAAGTTATTGAAGATATGTTCTGCGCGTTCACGGTTGAGCGTCAGCTCTTTGCGCCCTTCCAGCACTGTCTGGTAATCGTGATAAAGCTTGTCTTCGGTTTCGCGCAGCGTCGCCATGTGTTTATAGACACGCGCCACCAGTACAAACCCGCCCCAGATGGTCAACGCCATCCACAACGCGGTGATCACCAGCATTTTGCCGGACAGGAAAAACAGATACGCCGCCGAACCGAAAGTCAGGATTATCCCCTGCACCAGCTCCGGCAAACGGACAAAGGCAATGGTGATGTTGCGAATATCGCTGGTGAGCCCGGCAAGCAGCGCGGCACTGCCGAGTTTCTCCACCCGCTCGATTTGGGTGTCGAGAATTCGCTTGATGAATTCACTGCGCAGGCGATAGACAAAATGATGTCCGAGAATGGTCAGCGCCAGTTGAGAACCGAGTGTGACCGCCATCAGCAGCAGTAACAAGCCGAGAAATTCAGGCAGTACGGCGAATGACGCATCGGCGCTCTCAATCAGGCGCAGGTTTATGAAAGCGATAAGACCAATGCCCAGCGCGGCACTCAACAGACTCAGCGCCATCACGGCAATAAAAGGCCAGCGGTACTGCCGCCAGACAAGAAGAAGAAGTTGCATACAGACCATTCCGGACAGCCAAAACAGCCAGCAGTTTAAACGGCTCGGGCGTCACATCAAGAATAATTCTTATTTTTATTGCTGTTTCAGGTATGGCGGAAGGTGAGATTGTAGCGAAAAGCATCTGTGGTGGGATGATGCCCTTCTTTTAGCGGCTGAATGCCATGATAAAACAGGCGCGACTCACCGCCCCAGACGACAACATCACCGTGTTCCAGCAGTACGCGTTGCAGGGGATCGTTGCGTTTTAAACCGCCAAACTGAAACACGGCAGGCAGCCCGAGAGAGACGGACACAATCGGCGCTTGCAGCGTTTTCTCATCTTTATCCTGATGCAATGACAGCTTGGCACCCGGCGCGTAACGATTAATCAGACAGGCATCGGGTTGAAAGTGTTCATACCCGGCTTCCTGAGCACAGGCTTGCGCCAGCGCTAAAAACGCCGCAGGCATCTCGGGCCAATTGCGCCCGGTCTGCGGATCAAGTCTGGCGTACACATAACCATGAATATCCGTCGCCCAGCCCACGCTGCCACAATTGGTCATCGCAACTGACATGGTATACCCGCCGGGAGTGACCATCTGGCGAAACGGCGACTGTGCCGACACGTCGCGAATGCCTGCCATTAAAATATCTGCGTTCGCCAGCGCGCGACGGCGCAAAATCGTCGCCCCCGGCGCCAGCGGTTCCTGCCAGGGCGGTGTATCCGCAAAGAGATCGAGCATGGTTAGCTTTCCTGTTCAGCTTCACGCCGGAGTAACTCGGCTTTTCGCGCTAAGCCCCAGCGATAGCCGGACAGCGCCCCGCTCTGACGAACGACACGGTGGCACGGAATAATCAGCGCCAGTTTATTGGCGGCACAAGCGCTCGCCACCGCACGGACGGCTTTCGGTTTGTTGATGATTTCGGCCACCTGTTGATAGCTGCGCGTTTCACCCACTGGAATGTCGCGCAGCGCCTGCCAGACCTGCTGCTGGAAAGCCGTACCGCGAATATCCAGTGGCAATTGGACGGCGTTTTGCTGTCCGTCCAGCAACGCGATCACTTGTGCAACCTGCAAACTAAACGCTTCGTCAGCCTCTTCCCGCTGCGCATGGGGGAAGATCTGCTGCAATTCACCGATCAGCGCTTCATCATTATCGCCGGGTAAAACGGCACAAATCCCCCGTGAGCTGATAGCCACCAGACATCGCCCCAGCACGCAGGATTGCAACGTGTAGCGCACGAGCTGATCGTCGCCACCACGTCGATACTGTTTTGCTGTCATGCCGAGCGTGTTATCCGCCTGGCGGTAATAACTGCTGCTGGCCGGAAAACCGGCCGCCAACACGGCTTCGGTGACGCTTTCGCTGCTCGCCAGCGTTTCTCTTAACTTGCGTGCGCGCCATGCCTGCTGCCATGCACGAGGCGTCATGCCAGTGACAGATTTAAACAAACGGTGGAAATGGTATGGACTAACGGCAATTTCATTCGCCAACTCATCGAGCGTTACTGTTTGCTCTTGTTCAAGCAATCGGCATGCTTTCGCAACGTTATCGATTCGCTGTTGTTGAGGATCGGCTTTATCTGGCTGGCAGCGTTTGCACGCCCGAAAACCGGCGGCCTGTGCGGCATCGGCGTCAGCGTAAAAATGGACATTCTGGCGTAGCGCATGACGCGCCCGACAAGATGGGCGGCAATAGATACCGGTGGTCTGTACCGCAAACACGAACTGACCATCGGCTTTTGGGTTCCTGTCGAGCACCGCCTGCCAGCGGCACTCGTCATTCAGGATGGCATTATTTTTCATACACACTCCGGCTCTCTCTTTAGGGTAGCCTGAGTCTGGCGCAGAAGGCAGCTAAAAAAACCACCATTCTTGCTTTTTAATTTTTGCCGTCGACCAGGAAGGTTTCGAACTGCGGTGACATCCAGGTTTTAAAACCGTCGCCGTCCTTGATAATCATATACACCGCCAGGCCCTGTTCGCGCACGACTTCTTTTGCTTTCTCAGGCCCCAACACCATCAGACCGGTATCCCAGCCATCGGCTTCCAGCGCCGTTGGGGAGATAACCGTGACTGACACCAGTTTATGCTGGATTGGTGTGCCGGTTTGCGGGTCAATCACGTGAGAAATACGTTTGCCGTCGAGCTCATAATAATTGCGGTAGCTGCCGGATGTACTGATGCCATGCCCGTTGATATCGACAATCGCCTGTACCGCATTTTCTTTGTCGGTCGGCTTTTGGATAGCGACACGCCACGGCTGCCCTTGCGCATTCATGCCACGGCTCACCAGTGCGCCGCCCACAGAAACCAAATAGCGATTAATGCCCTGTTGCTCCATTAAGCGAGCCAAATGATCAGCGGCGTAGCCTTCGCCGACAGTCGAGAGATCAACATATAAATCGGGAATATCTTTTTGCAGATACTGGCTGCCGGACTGATTAACCACCGTCAGATGTCGCAGACCGGTACGCGCTTTTGCGGCCTCTATCTGCGCCTGATCCGGCGTTTTCACCGGCTGTTTATCCGGGCCAAAACCCCACAGATTAACCAGCGGCCCGACGGTAATATCCATCGCACCCTGCGTTTTCGCGCCAATTCGCAGCGATTCGGTAACGATATCCGCCATCGCTTCACTCACTGGCCACAGTGCTGTGCTTGTGGAATGGTTGAAACGCATCAGCGCAGAGTCGTTTTTCCAGGTGGAAAGCAGCTGATCGTCGCCATCCAACAGGCTTTGTACTTGCTGGCGTAACGCCGCAGCTTTGTCGTTATCCAGATTGATGACGCTCACTCGCCAGAAAGTCCCCATAGTCTTGCCTTCGAGAACGGTGGCTGGCGCTTTTTGCGCTGAAGTGGTGGCTGGTGTGCTGTTATCACAGCCAGAAATAACGAGAGCGACGGCCATCAGTGCCGCGCGGAAGATAGTGAAATCCATACGTAATGCCCCTCATGTTTGCGCGCAAGGGTACACTATTCTGCTTAAACAAAGGATAAAAAAAGGGCCCCGAAGGGCCCTTTTTCAAGCTTATCAGTCGATTAGAACTGGTAAACCAGGCCGGTCGCTACGATGTTGTCAGTAGAGATGCCGGAAGCGCGAGTGAAGTCGTTGTCATCCAGCAGGTTGATTTTGTAATCAACATAGGTAGACATGTTTTTGTTGAAGTAGTAAGTCGCGCCTACATCAACATATTTCAGCAGATCCTGGTCGCCGTAACCGTTGCCCATATCTTTACCTTTGGACTGCAGGTAAGCGATGGATGGACGCAGGCCGAAGTCGAACTGGTACTGAGCAACGATTTCAAAGTTCTGAGCTTTGTTCGCCCAGCCCAGATCGCCTGCGCGGGTTGCGTTGTAAGTCTGGGTGTACTGAGTTGCCAGGTAGATGTTGTTCGCATCATATTTCAGGCCGCCAGTGTAGGTTTCAGCGCGGTCGCCTTCGCCCAGGTAGGTGCCATTGTTCTGGTCAGTAGTACGTTTGGAGCTGGAAATTGCGCCACCCAGACCGAAGCCTTCGCCCAGATCATAAGTGATGGAGCCGCCAACGCCGTCGCCGTTCTGTTTCAGAGCGGTACGACCGTTAGCCGTTGAGCCTTCGCCGCTTGGGCTGCCGTTTTTGCCCTGGTACTGCACAGCAAAGTTCAGACCGTCAACCAGACCGAAGAAGTCGGTGTTACGGTAAGTTGCGTAGCCATTACCACGCTGCTGCATGAAGTTGTCAGAACCGTAAGTGTCACCGCCGAATTCTGGCAGGACGTCGGTCCAGGACGTTACGTCGTAAACTACGCCGTAGTTACGACCGTAGTCGAAAGAGCCAGCGTCTTTAACGCGGATACCTGCGAAGCCAACACGAGTCCACGCCTGATCGGCAGAACCTTCAACGTTGTTCGCCTGTACGTTGTATTCCCACTGGCCGTAACCGGTGATCTGGTCGTTAACCTGAGTTTCGCCTTTGAAGCCCAGACGAATGTAAGACTGGTCGCCGTCGGCACCTTTGTCATCAGAGAAATAGTGCAGGCCGTCTACTTTACCGTACAGATCTAATTTGTTGCCATCTTTGTTATAAATTTCAGCCGCATTCGCTGCGCCCGCTACCAGCAGTGCTGGTACCAGGAGGGACAGTACTTTAACTTTCATTTTATTAACCCTCTGTTATATGCCTTTTTATATGCCACTGCTTACTGATTAACCCTCTAATCAGTCGGCAACCCCATTGTGCTGTAAAATACAGAAATATCCAACAAGAAAATGATACGAGAACTTTTAAGGTGTTTCAAATTACCCACTAGATGTTTCAACATGTAAATATGATGGAACTTTTTCATGCCACGAAAAGCCAAAAAATATAGCATCAAAAATCAAAAATAATAAATAACCTATAAAAATCAACAAAATGACCAAGTATCGATGTATAGCACTGAATGACAAAACAAATCCGCCCACGATCACTAGAATAATCAACGCTATCATCATTAACTTTATTTATTACCGTCATTCAGTTCTGAATGTCTGTTTACTCATATTTCTACCGGGTGCTTCGCATCCGGTTTTTTTTTACCTTTCTTTACGCAATTCTAATAGCCATGTGCTACCAGCACGAAATTATAACGACTATTAAGTAATCAGAGGCACCGAAAAAATTCCCCTTAAGCGCCACGCTATAAATAATCTCTTGTTATTTCGTGCTATTCTCCCAACTGATCACGTAAATATTTGTACAGAAAATGTAACTGTGTACATCTTTTAAAGGCAATTGTGGAGATCGCTCAGAAAGCCATCATCGGGCCTGAGAATGTGGAAATTGGCGCATTACCCTTTATACTGCCTGCTGGAGTTGCCTCGGCCCACAACAGCAGTAAGCCGATTACAGGTTTTCGCCAAAGGCAGCGAGCTGGGTTTCAACGCGTTTTCTGGTGCAGTCATCATGGGTTACACACACTAATGAGTCATTCCGACACGACTTTGTCTAACAAGTTTTCCCTTATCCCCGGGAGCATCACCCGTTTCTTTCTGCTGCTGATCGTCGTGCTGTTAGTCACGATGGGCGTGATGGTCCAAAGTGCGGTGAATGCGTGGCTTAAGGATAAAAGCTATCAGATTGTCGATATGACACACGCCATCCATAAACGTGTCGATACATGGCGCTACGCGACCTGGCAGATTTACGACAACATCGCCGCCTCAGCAACGGCTTCATCTGCCGGTGACGGGTTGCAAGAAACGCGGTTGAAGCAGGATGTCTATTACCTCGAAAAACCTCGTCGTAAAACGGAAGCGCTGATTTTCGGTTCCCATGACGGGGCAACACTCGACATGACTCAGAAGATGTCGAACTATCTCGACACGCTGTGGGGCGCAGAAACCGTGCCGTGGTCGATGTACTACCTCAATGGTCAGGACAATAGCCTCATTCTTATCTCTACCCTGCCACTGAAAGATTTGTCTGCGGGTTTTAAAGAATCCACCGTGGGCAGTATTGTCGATTCACGCCGGGCAGAAATGTTGCAGCAGGCAAACACGCTTGATGAGCGCGAAACCTTCTCCTCCCTGCGTCGCCTGGCCTGGCAAAACGGTCACTACTTTACGCTACGCACGACGTTCAACCAGCCTGGTCATCTGGCAACCGTTGTGGCCTTTGATTTACCGATCAACGATTTAATTCCACCGGGCATGACGTTAGACAGTTTCCGCCTTGAGGCTGACCCTTCGCAAAAAAATCTGCGCAGCCAGAATAAAGAAGCGGCTGATAGCGTAAACATCAATTTCAACAGCTCACGAATTGAAATTGCCTCATCGGTGAACTCCACGGGCATGCGCCTGGTGTGGCAAGTGCCGTTTGGTACACTGCTACTCGATACACTACAAAATATTTTGCTGCCGCTGCTGCTGAACATTGGCTTGCTGGCGCTGGCGCTATTTGGCTATAACACTTTCCGCAATTACTCTGGCCGACGTGAGAGCGATACCGCGACGTCTGGTACGGTCAACACGGAGCTTCGTGTACTCAAAGCCATCAATGAAGAGATTGTCTCCGTTCTCCCGTTGGGATTGCTGGTGCATGACCAGGAATCCAACCGAACCGTTCTTAGCAATAAAATCGCCGATCACCTGCTGCCGCATCTGAACCTGCAAAACATCACCAGCATGGCGGATCAGCATCAGGGCGTGATCCAGGCGACCATCAACAACGAGCTGTACGAAATTCGCCAGTTCCGCAGCCAGGTGGCCCCACGAACCCAGATCTTTATTATTCGCGATCAGGACAAAGAAGTGCTGGTGAACAAGAAACTCAAACAGGCGCAGCGTCTGTACGAGAAAAACCAGCAAGGCCGTATCGCGTTTATGCAAAACATCGGTGATGCCCTCAAACAACCGGTGAAATCGCTTGCCGAGGAAGCCGCCGGGTTATCAGGTGCTGAGAATCAGAAACTCGCTCAGCACGCCGACACCCTGGTTCGCCTCGTGGATGAAATTCAACTGGCAAACATGCTGGAAAGCGACAGTTGGAAAGGCTCTTCCGTATTATTCTCAATCCAGGATTTGATTGATGAAGTGGTGCCTGAAGTGTTGCCCGTCATCAAGCGCAAAGGCTTACAACTGCTGATCAACAACCACCTGGCCGCCAGTGAACAGCGCCATGGCGATCGCGACGCACTGAAACGTATCCTGCTGTTGCTGATTCAATATGCAGTGACCACAACGCAAATAGGCAAAGTCACGCTTGAAGTAGGTAAAGATGAATCCGCAGAAGATCGCCTGACGTTCCGTATTCTTGATACGGGCAACGGCGTGACCAACAGCGAAATCGACAATCTGCATTTCCCGTTCCAGAACGAAACGCAGGAAGACCGCTTCGGCAAAGCCGATGCCCTCACCTTCTGGCTGTGCGATCAGCTTGCTCGTAAGCTCGGCGGTCATCTGAACATTAAAGCCCGGGAATCATTGGGTACGCGTTATTCTCTGCACGTCAAAATGGCACCGCGTGAACAGGAAGTGGTGTCGGAAGAAAATCTGCTGGACGATGTGATTGCGATGATCGACATTACATCAAATGAAGTGCGCAGCGTGGTCGTTCGACAGCTTGAAAACTGGGGCGCAAGCTGCATTTCCCCGGATGAGCGACTAACAAGTCAAGAATATGATCTGTTTTTAACGGATAATCCGTCTAATCTTACTGCGCCTGGCTTGCTTTTAAGCGATGATGAGGCCGGTATTCGTAAAATTGGCCCCGGCCAATTGCGAGTCAACTTCAATATCAGTAATGCCATGCAGGAAGCTGTGCTGCAACTTATAGAAGAACAACTCGCACAGGGAGAGTTACTGGGAACACCTGCGGGTGTAAATGAAAACGCCGAGCTCCATGCCAGCGGTTATTATGCGCTGTTTGTTGACACGGTACCGGAAGATGTTAAGAGGTTGTATACTGAATCAGCAGCAGGCGATTTCGCTGCGCTGGCACAGACGGCTCACCGCCTAAAAGGGGTGTTTGCCATGCTCAATCTGGTACCCGGCAAGCAGTTATGTGAAACGCTGGAGCATCTCATTCGTGAGAAGGATGCCCCCGGCACAGAAAAATATATCAGCGACATTGACGCCTACGTCAAAAGCTTGATGTAGCAAGGTAGCCTAATACATGAATAATATGAACGTTATTATTGCCGACGATCACCCGATTGTCCTGTTTGGTATTCGCAAATCACTTGAGCAGATCGAGTGGGTGAATGTCGTTGGCGAATTTGAAGACTCCACTGCGCTTATCAACAATCTGCCGAAACTGGACGCCCATGTGCTTATCACCGATCTCTCCATGCCTGGAGACAAATACGGTGATGGCATTACGCTGATTAAATACATTAAACGTCACTTCCCGGCGATCTCGATTATTGTTCTGACCATGAACAATAACCCGGCCATTTTGAGTGCCGTGCTGGAACTGGATATCGAAGGGATTGTCCTGAAACAGGGTGCGCCAACCGATTTGCCTAAAGCCCTGGCGGCCTTGCAGAAAGGGAAGAAATTCACCCCGGAAAGCGTTTCCCGTCTGCTGGAAAAAATCAGCGCGGGCGGTTACGGCGACAAACGTCTGTCACCGAAAGAGAGTGAAGTATTACGCCTGTTTGCAGAAGGTTTCCTGGTGACTGAGATTGCCAAGAAGCTGAACCGCAGCATCAAAACCATCAGTAGCCAGAAGAAGTCGGCGATGATGAAACTGGGTGTAGAAAACGACATCGCTCTGCTGAACTATCTGTCTTCTGTCACCCTGAGCGCGAGCGACAAAGACTGATACCTATTTCCCCCGGCCCCCGCCGGGGGGATATTTATTCCCTGGTTTTCCTCACCCTCGCGGCATAGACCGCCAGCGTCTGTTTCAACACATCCAGTGTCACCGGTTTCGACAAACAACTATCCATCCCTGACTCCAGACAACGCTGTTTCTCTTCTGCCAGCGCGTTCGCCGTTACCCCAACGACTGGTAACGTTAAACCAAGCTGACGTATGCGTTGCGTGAGGCGATAACCGTCCATATTTGGCATGTTGACATCACTTAGCACGATGTCGATGTGGTTCTTACTGAGCACATTCAGCGCATCGACGCCGTCGTTGGCAGTTTTGCACTGATAACCCAGCGATCCCAGCTGATCGGCCAACAAACGGCGGTTAATCGGATGATCGTCCACCACCAGAATCATCATATCGTCGTTGGCTGCCGCTTCACTTTCTGCCGACGGCAACGCCCCGCTGTTCTCAGTGCTTTCGACTTCAATACGATATATACGGCCAAGCAACGCCAGTAACTCATGCGGCGAGGCGACGCTGTGGATCCATTCGCCTGGCACTCGCTCAAGCGGAATACCAATATGGCGGCGGCAGAAAATGATCGCGCCACGACCGGTCCACGGTTGGGTCAGTTCATCGTCGGAAATGAGCATATCGTCCGCGTGTGGCGTTTGGCCTTCATAGGCCAACACGTCAATGCCATGCCGCTTCAACAGCGATTCGACAAATTGCGCCAGTGAAGCATTGCGCACCGCCAGCCAGCAGCGTTTGCCGGCGAGTCCTTCGATCATTGCAGGCTTGATATTTTGCGCCCCGTAGAGCGGAATACGAATGATGAACTGGCTGCCCATACCCGGTTCCGTCTCAACCGAAATATCGCCGTCCATCATGTTGATCAGTTTTTCGCAGATAGCCAGACCCAGACCTGTCCCCTGGAAATTACGCTGCACGCCGGTTCCCACCTGGAAGAACGGGTCAAACAGACGCACCACTTCTTTCGCTGGAATGCCCACGCCGGTATCACGCACGCTGATACTCAGATAATCTTCATCCCGATTCAGATGCAAAATGATGCAGCCGGTATCGGTAAATTTGATGGCGTTACTCAACAGGTTAGAAATAACCTGTTGAAGACGCATAGGGTCGCCCGCCAACTGCTGCGGCACGTCTGGCTCGACAAAGCAGTAAAGGCCAAGTTGTTTGCGCACCACCAGCGGCAAATAGTTCGCGGTAATGTGGCTCATGACCTCACGCGGGGAAAATTCGCGCGGTTCAATTTTGAGTTGTTCTGACTCAATTTTCGAGAAGTCGAGAATGTCGCTGATGATTTTCAACAGCAGGCTCGACGAGTTATTCATCGCCGTCACCAGCCTGTCGACACCCTTCGGCAACTCTTTAGTTTGCAGCAGATCGAGGTTACCGATAATGCCGTACAGCGGCGTGCGAAGCTCATGGCTGACTGTCGCCAGGAACATGGATTTTGACTGGCTCGCCTGCTCTGCCGCTTGTGCCATTTCCTGTAACGACTCTTCCATTTTCACGCGCGAAGACACATCGACCAGCACGCAAATTGCCACGTTTTCATTGCGATAGCGCGAATGTACGAAGCTGATTTGCAGATTGGTATTGTTACTGGTGAGCACATCCACGAAGTTAACCTGCTGACCGCAAATTATCTGCGTTAAGCGCTGTCGGTCTTCGTGGGTGAGCATGTTCAGGTAATTGTGCGCCAGTTCATTGCTCAGAATGTTGGTGCCATCCAGCGTTCGCAGAATACAAATCCCGACCGGTGCCGAGGCGACAATTTTGCGGTTGAACTGCTCATGCTCTTCGAGGCGCTGGGCATCGGCTTCAGCTGGCAGGAAGATGCGACGCTCGTACATACGCGCCATGGTAAACAACGCCACGCCGCTCAGAATATTCAGCAACACAGCGTTGAGTATCAGAATTCTTATCCGTTCCAGTACCAGATCGACCGGTACGGAATAGACAATACTTAACGATGAAGGCGGCAGGCTCTTTTTCAGCACCAGCTCACGGAAACCCGAGGTGTAACCAAACCAGGCGCGTTCCTGCATCCAGTGCGGATCGATTTTGAGTTTGCTTTCCCCCCCCGTGAGCGCAATCAGCGGTTGCCCACTCTCATCGAGGATGGTGACGCCCATTGGCATACTGCCCGGTGTGAAGAAGTTTTCCATACGGATGGTTTGCTCAATGCCGAGCAATGCCTGCAGGCGATTGGCGAGATAAACCGGCGTCAGCGCATAGAAAGCGCCCACACCCGGACGCTGCCCCTGGCTCACCCAGTACAGATTATTACCCCGCTCATCCTGCGGCGCGTTACGGTATTTCATGATCCGCTCATGCAGGGTTTTTAACGCCTGATCGCGCTCCATAGGCATATCACGCAGACCAAAATTGGCCATACACAGGTTTTCATTGCCGATCAGAAATACGCGGTTGAGATCGTAGGCTGCGGAGAAATTGTCGCGCCAGTAGCGCATGAACCACGCCAGTGATTCCAGCGACCCACGCCAGGAGTTACTCATTGCGCCGCAGTCAGAATCCTGGAACAGTGGCTCAAATTCCGGTACTTCGGTGTCGTCTTTTGTCGCGCGTGATGAGAGCACACCATTTTCAACACCCAGCCGATTTTCAGCAATGTACTTCAGCTCTTTCATCACATCTGACGTGCGCTGTATATAGCGCTGTGCCTGATCGTAGCTGAGATTAAACTCCTGACGGATTTCCGCTTCTTTGGTATGTAATGCATTGACGATGTAGAACACCGAAACAAACGCAATCAGCAGCCAGAGAAGCAGCGCCAGCGCCCGAAAAAGATAGCGGGAGACTTTCAGAGTTGTGCGAAAAGAGACGAGGTATTTCAACGTTTGGCCGTGTGCATGCAAAAGATGGGATTAAGGTAGCGGTAAATGACCACACCCGCAATATTCAAAGAAAAAGGGCCAGTTTTCACTGGCCCTTCGTTCAGCATTTCAGACAATTACTCGTCTGTGTCTACGTCTGCGTCATCGGCGACTTCATCGTCGGACTCCGCTTCTGGTGCGATTTCATCATCACCTTCGGCCACGCTACCGTCGATAGCGTCGAGTTCTTCATCGTCAACCGGTTCCGCTACACGCTGCAGACCCACCACGTTCTCATCATCCGCAGTACGGATGAGAATAACGCCCTGAGTATTACGCCCTACCACGCTGACTTCCGACACACGTGTACGCACAAGCGTACCCGCATCGGTGATCATCATGATCTGGTCGCTGTCGACAACCTGAACCGCGCCAACCACAGAACCATTACGCTCGGTCACTTTGATCGAGATAACACCCTGAGTACCGCGTGATTTGGTTGGGTATTCCGTCTCAGCGGTACGCTTACCGTAGCCGTTCTGGGTCACGGTCAGAACCGCACCTTCACCGCGTGGGATAATCAGCGACACCACTTTGTCTTCACCCGCGAGCTTGATACCGCGAACACCGGTTGCGGTACGGCCCATGGCACGTACTGCGCTCTCTTTAAAGCGCACCACTTTACCGGCGGCTGAGAACAGCATCGCTTCATCGTTGCCGTTCGTCAGATCAACGCCGATCAGCTCATCGCCTTCATTCAGGTTCACCGCGATGATCCCGGCAGAACGCGGACGACTGAACTCTTTCAGCGCCGTTTTCTTCACCGTACCGCTGGCGGTTGCCATGAAGACGTTGATGCCTTCTTCGTATTCACGTACCGGCAGAATGGCGGTGATACGTTCGTTCGCTTCCAGCGGCAGCAGGTTGACGATTGGACGTCCACGCGCACCACGGCTCGCTTCTGGCAACTGATAAACTTTCATCCAGTACAGACGACCACGGCTGGAGAACATCAGAATGGTGTCATGCGTATTGGCCACCAACAGGCGGTCAATGAAGTCTTCTTCTTTAATACGGGCAGCAGATTTACCTTTACCACCGCGTCGCTGAGCTTCGTAATCGGTCAGCGGCTGGTATTTCACGTAACCCTGATGAGACAGCGTCACGACAACATCTTCCTGGTTGATCAGGTCTTCGATGTTGATATCTGCGGTGTTGGCGGTGATTTCGGTGCGACGCTGGTCGCCGAATTGATCGCGTGCGATTTCCAGTTCTTCACGAATCACTTCCATCAGACGATCGGCGTTGCCCAGAATGTGCAGCAGTTCAGCAATCTGTTCCAACAGCTCTTTGTACTCATCGAGCAGTTTTTCATGCTCAAGACCGGTCAGTTTCTGCAAACGCAGATCCAGAATCGCCTGCGCCTGTTGTTCAGTCAGGAAGTATTTACCATCGTGAATACCGAACTGCGGCTCCAGCCATTCCGGACGCGCAGCATCATCGCCAGCACGTTCCAGCATCGCCGAGACATTGCCGAGTTCCCACGACTGTGCAATCAGCCCTGCTTTCGCTTCGGCAGGCGTTGCCGCACGACGGATCAGTTCAATGATCGGATCGATGTTTGCCAGTGCGATAGCCAGCGCTTCCAGTATATGCGCGCGGTCGCGTGCTTTACGCAGTTCGAAGATAGTACGACGCGTAACCACTTCACGACGGTGGCGCACGAACGCAGAAAGAATATCTTTCAGGTTCATGATCTTCGGCTGTCCCTGGTGCAGAGCCACCATGTTGATACCGAAGGACGTCTGGAGCTGAGTTTGAGAGTAGAGGTTGTTGAGAACAACTTCGCCCACAGCATCGCGTTTGATTTCAATGACGATACGCATGCCGTCTTTATCAGACTCATCACGCAGCGCACTGATGCCTTCTACGCGTTTGTCTTTTACCAGTTCGGCAATTTTCTCGATCAGGCGCGCTTTGTTCACCTGATACGGAATTTCGTGCACGATGATGGTTTCACGACCGGTTTTGGCGTCAGCTTCCACTTCCGCACGGGCGCGAATATAAATTTTCCCACGGCCGGTACGATAGGCTTCTTCGATACCACGACGACCATTGATGATCGCGGCAGTCGGGAAGTCAGGACCCGGAATGTGTTCCATCAGACCTTCGATGGTGATGTCTTCATCATCGATATAGGCCAGGCAGCCGTTGATCACTTCAGTAATGTTGTGTGGCGGAATGTTCGTCGCCATACCTACTGCAATACCTGAAGAACCGTTAACCAGCAGGTTAGGGATTTTGGTCGGCATAACGTCCGGAATTCTTTCGGTGCCGTCGTAGTTATCGACGAAATCTACCGTTTCTTTTTCCAGATCGGCCATCAGTTCATGGGCGATTTTCGACATACGGATTTCCGTATAACGCATCGCTGCGGCGGAGTCGCCATCTACTGAACCGAAGTTACCCTGACCATCAACCAACATGTAACGTAAGGAGAATGGCTGCGCCATACGTACGATAGTGTCGTAAACGGCGGTATCACCATGAGGGTGATATTTACCGATAACGTCACCAACCACACGGGCAGATTTTTTGTAGGCTTTATTCCAGTCATTGCCCAATACGTTCATGGCGTAAAGTACGCGACGGTGTACCGGCTTTAAGCCATCGCGGACATCTGGAAGCGCACGGCCAACAATAACCGACATCGCATAGTCCAGATAGGAGCTCTTAAGCTCTTCCTCGATGTTAACCGGTGTAATTTCTCTCGCAAGGTCGCTCATCTAACCGCTATCCCTCTACTGTTTTTCCCGGATTCAAAGGTCGCAAATTATAACACAACCGACGTCGTTCAGGTAAATCTATAGTACCCGCAAGGCGCTTTATTCGTGCCGGGGTGCTGATATACTCACAGGCCTGATGATAAAAGGAGTCAATGCGCCCATGAATGCCGAAAAACCTGCGGTGGCTAACGTCGATCACGACGAAATTGCGAAATTTGAAGCTGTCGCCTCACGCTGGTGGGACCTGGAAGGGGAATTTAAACCGCTGCATCGCATCAATCCGCTGCGTTTAGGCTACATTGCCACTCGTTCTGGCGGTCTGTTTGCTAAGAAAGTTCTGGACGTTGGCTGCGGCGGCGGGATCCTCGCCGAAAGTATGGCACGTGAAGGGGCGAACGTTACCGGGCTGGATATGGGTTTTGAACCGTTACAGGTTGCGCGTTTACATGCGCTGGAAACCGGAATTCAGGTGGACTACGTGCAAGAAACGGTCGAAGACCACGCCGAAAAGCACGCCCACCAATACGATGTCGTGACCTGCATGGAAATGCTCGAGCACGTCCCGGACCCGCAATCCGTCGTGAATGCCTGCGCAAAACTGGTCAAACCGGGCGGACAAGTCTTTTTCTCCACCATCAACCGTAACGGTAAAGCCTGGCTGATGGCCGTTGTTGGCGCGGAGTACGTGCTAAAAATGGTCCCGAAAGGCACGCATGATGTGAAGAAATTTATCAAACCCGCAGAACTACTGGGCTGGGTCGATAAAACCGTGCTTCAGGAACGCCACATTACCGGCCTGCACTACAACCCTATCACCAACCATTTTAAGCTCGCGCCGGGCGTTGATGTTAATTACATGTTGCATACAACAGCAAAAAACGCCTGACGCTATAGATTATTCTTATGAAGTTTGCGCAGCATTCTGTTGCGCAATTCTCCTTCTCGTTGAAGAAATCAGCACTCGATCAAATTTTCATTTTTTTTATTCGAATATTGACAATCTCGCCAGGCCTTACGAATCGTGGACTTAGCCTTCGCTACCCTTTAGCAACCTTAAATTAACGTCAAAATCAACTCTTGTACTCAAACGAATCCTTACTAGAATACTCACCATATAGCGTTTCATTAATCGAATAACCCCTATATATAGTATTTATCCACAGAGTTAGTCACAGCGGCTTTCTGTGGATAAGCGGGGGATATTTTCTATTTTCAAGGACAGGTACATGACTCAGAGTCTGATGGTGACTAAGCGTGATGGCGAGACTGAACAAATCAATCTCGATAAAATTCATCGCGTGCTGGACTGGGCGGCCGAAGGGCTGAACAACGTTTCCATTTCTCAGGTTGAACTGCGCTCTCACATCCAGTTCTACGACGGCATCAAAACCGCCGACATCCATGAGACCATCATCAAGGCTGCTGCGGATTTGATTTCCCGTGATGCCCCTGATTACCAGTACCTGGCTGCACGCCTGGCTATTTTCCATCTGCGTAAGAAAGCGTATGGCCAGTTTGAGCCACCCGCGCTCTACTCCCACGTCGTCAACATGGTTGAGCTGGGTAAATACGACAGTCATCTGCTGGAAGACTACACGGAAGAAGAGTTCCAGCAGATGGATGGTTTTATCGACCACTGGCGCGACATGAACTTCTCCTACGCCGCGGTGAAGCAGCTGGAAGGGAAATATCTGGTTCAGAACCGTGTGACCGGTGAGATCTATGAGAGCGCACAGTTCCTCTACATTCTGGTTGCCGCCTGTCTGTTCTCTAACTATCCGCGCGAAACCCGCCTGGACTACGTGAAGCGTTTCTATGACGCCGTGTCCACGTTCAAAATTTCACTGCCGACGCCTATTATGTCCGGCGTGCGTACCCCAACGCGTCAGTTCAGCTCTTGTGTGCTGATTGAGTGCGGCGACAGCCTCGACTCCATCAACGCCACCTCCAGCGCGATTGTGAAATACGTTTCCCAACGTGCCGGTATCGGTATCAACGCCGGTCGTATTCGTGCGCTGGGTAGCCCAATCCGTGGCGGTGAAGCATTCCACACCGGCTGTATCCCGTTCTATAAGCACTTCCAGACTGCGGTGAAATCCTGTTCTCAGGGCGGCGTTCGCGGCGGTGCAGCGACCCTCTTCTACCCGATGTGGCATCTGGAAGTGGAAAGCCTGCTGGTGCTGAAAAACAACCGTGGCACTGAAGCGAACCGCGTGCGTCACATGGACTACGGCGTCCAGATCAACAAACTGATGTATACCCGTCTGTTGAAAGGTGAAGACATCACCCTGTTCAGCCCGTCGGATGTACCGGGCCTGTACGATGCGTTCTTCGCCAATCAGGACGAGTTTGAACGTCTGTATGTGAAATACGAAAAAGACAGCAGCATTCGTAAACAACGCATCAAAGCGGTGGAGCTGTTCTCTCTGGTGATGCAGGAACGTGCGTCGACTGGCCGTATCTACATTCAGAACGTTGATCACTGCAACACCCACAGCCCGTTTGATCCTGTTATCGCGCCAGTGCGCCAGTCCAACCTGTGTCTGGAAATCGCGCTGCCGACCAAACCGCTGAATGACGTCAACGACGAAAACGGTGAAATCGCCCTGTGTACGCTGTCAGCGTTTAACCTTGGCGCTATCGACAGCCTCGACGATCTGGAAGAGTTGGCGATCCTGGCCGTACGTGCGCTGGATGCCCTTCTGGATTACCAGGATTACCCAATTCTGGCCGCTAAACGTGGCGCAATGGGCCGTCGTACTCTGGGTATTGGCGTGATCAACTTTGCCCATTACCTCGCGAAACACGGTAAGCGTTATTCCGACGGCAGCGGCAACAACCTGACCCACAAAACGTTCGAAGCGATTCAGTACTACCTGCTGAAAGCCTCTAACGAACTGGCGAAAGAGCAAGGCGCGTGCCCGTGGTTCAACGAAACCACTTACGCGAAAGGCATTCTGCCGATCGACACCTATAAGAAAGACCTGGATGCGATCGTTAACGAGCCGCTGCACCTCGACTGGGATAGCCTGCGCGAATCAATTAAAACGCACGGTCTGCGTAACTCCACGCTGTCTGCCCTGATGCCGTCTGAGACCTCTTCGCAGATCTCTAACGCCACTAACGGCATTGAGCCACCACGCGGCCACGTGAGCATTAAAGCGTCGAAAGACGGCATTCTGCGCCAGGTGGTGCCGGATTACGAAAACCTGCAAAACAGCTATGAGCTGCTGTGGGAAATGCCGAACAACGATGGCTACATTCAGTTGGTTGGCATCATGCAGAAGTTTATCGATCAGTCGATTTCGGCCAACACCAACTATGACCCGACACGTTTCCCGTCAGGTAAAGTGCCGATGCAGCAGTTGCTGAAAGACCTGCTCAACGCCTATAAATTTGGTGTGAAAACACTGTACTATCACAATACCCGTGATGGCGCGGAAGATGCTCAGGACGATCTGGCTCCGTCCATCCAGGACGATGGCTGCGAAAGCGGCGCGTGCAAGATTTAATCCACTGTTCCGGGTAGCGCGATGCTATCCGGACTATGTGCAAAGTAACTCTGCCGGGTGGCGCTTCGCTTACCCGGCCTACGATTTTTTAGGCCCGGCAAGTATCACGGCGCCGGGCAATAAAATCTTCTGACAGGACTCTTCAATGGCATACACCACTTTTTCACAGACCAAGAATAATCAGTTGCTTGAGCCTATGTTCTTTGGTCAACCAGTCAACGTGGCCCGCTACGATCAGCAAAAATATGACATCTTCGAAAAGCTGATCGAAAAGCAACTCTCCTTCTTCTGGCGTCCGGAAGAAGTGGATGTGTCCCGCGATCGTATCGACTATCAGGCGCTGCCTGACCATGAAAAACACATTTTCATCAGCAACCTGAAATACCAGACATTGCTGGATTCCATTCAGGGTCGTAGTCCAAACGTGGCGCTGCTGCCGCTGATTTCCATTCCGGAACTGGAAACCTGGGTAGAAACATGGGCATTTTCTGAGACCATTCACTCGCGCTCTTACACCCATATCATTCGTAACATCGTCAACGATCCGGCGACTGTGTTCGATGACATTGTCACCAACGAGCAGATTCAGAAACGTGCCGAAGGGATTTCCCATTACTACGATTCACTGATCGAGCTGACCAGCTACTGGCATTTGCTGGGCGAAGGCACGCACACCGTCAACGGCAAAATCGTGACCGTGAACCTGCGTGAGCTGAAGAAAAAGCTGTATCTGTGCCTGATGAGCGTCAACGCGCTGGAAGCCATCCGTTTCTACGTCAGCTTCGCCTGCTCGTTCGCCTTTGCTGAACGCAAGCTGATGGAAGGCAATGCCAAAATCATTCGTCTGATAGCGCGCGATGAAGCCCTGCACCTGACCGGCACTCAGCATATGCTGAACCTGTTGCGTTCTGGTCAGGATGACCCGGAAATGGCGGAAATCGCCGAAGAGTGCAAACAGGAATGTTATGACCTGTTCGTGCTGGCGGCGTTACAAGAGAAAGAGTGGGCAGGCTACCTGTTCCGTGACGGTTCAATGATTGGCCTGAATAAAGACATTCTCTGCCAGTACATTGAGTACATCACCAACATCCGTATGCAGGCCGTTGGTCTTGAGATGCCATTCAAAACTCGCTCTAACCCAATCCCGTGGATCAACACCTGGCTGGTGTCCGATAACGTGCAGGTTGCGCCGCAGGAAGTGGAAGTCAGCTCCTATCTGGTGGGGCAGATCGACTCTGAAGTCGATGCCGATGACCTGAGCAATTTCCAGCTCTGATGAGCCGCGTGACCCTTCGTCTGACTGGCACGCAGTTGTTGTGCCAGGAAGAACACCCCTCGCTGCTGGCCGCGCTGGAGTCACACAACGTGGCAGTCGAGTTTCAATGTCGTGAAGGTTATTGCGGTTCCTGCCGTTGTCGATTGGTTTCCGGTCAGGTTGACTGGCTGACCGAGCCGCTGGCTTTTGTGCAGCACGGGGAAATTCTGCCCTGTTGCTGCAAAGCCAAAGGTGATATTGAGATAGATATGTAAAAAAGGGTCGCGCTGCGACCCTTCTTATTTTTGTTCTGCGCTAGGCAGGCAAAAACAAATCATCCACAACGTTGACCCAACCGTGTTCACTGCTCACCGATTTGCCATTCAACCAACGACGCAGAATATTCAACGCCATCATTGCGCAGACTTCCTGACGCACCGCCAGGCTGTGCCGTGATGTGCTGAGCTGAACGCGTAGCGCGTACGTGCCATCCGGTGTTGCAAGCGCAAAGTTAAGATGATCATGCTCAAGCCCACTGACAGCCAATGCCAGTCCGGCGAAGTGGTTCACTCGACGATCCGCCGTCCAGTGTGCCGTTTGCGCCAGAGTTTCTTCCTGACACGGCACGACTTCACTCGCCAGCAGCGGCGCGCTTTCACGCCCAAGCTGGAGCGCAATAAGCCCGGAGGTAAACTGCTCGCTCAGCGTGATACTCAATTTGCGCTCCTGTAACGTTCGCGCAATTTGTGCCGCCAGCCCTTCTGTGCCTTCAAAAATCAGACTTTCGCCCGCCACCTTTTGCACTTCCGGCCACAGTTTCAGCATCGCCTCACGCTCGCTCGCCGGCCCCGTCAGCTTCAACTCAATGATCGGCATTGAGGAGCGGTAGCCCATCGTCACACCCGGCGGTAATGTCAGGTGATCCAGACTTTGTGCCAAATCACTTTCCGATCGCCCAAACGTGGTTAAACGCAGGCACAGTGGGGGTTCCGGGAGCGTGAAGCGCTCACGCAGTCGCGGCACAATTTGCTCTGCGACCATAACTTTGAATTCGGAAGGCACACCCGGCGTGAAGAACATCAGGCAGCGATTAAGCTGTAGCGCAAAACCACAGGCCGTACCGACAGGATTATCGATAAATTCTGCGCTGGCGGGGATTTCTGCCTGCTTTCGGTTGCTCGGGGCCATCACCCGGCCACGATCGCTAAAAAAGCGCTCCATCTGACTGAGCCAGGCTTCATGCAACACCAGCCCTTCCCCTTTCGCAGTTGCAGCGGCCAGAGCACTTAAATCGTCGCTGGTCGGGCCGAGGCCACCGTTAACGATCAGAATATCTGCATAATTACTGCGTTCGCGCAGAATCGACACCAGTGAATCGAGGCTGTCACCAACGGTGTTACGCCGGGTTAACGGCAATCCCTGAGTAAATAAGTAATCGGCAAGCCACGCGGCATTGGTATCAATGATTTGACCATGCAGCACTTCGTCGCCAGTGGAAAGCATCTCCACGTTTATCATCGTTATCTCCTTAACAAGAGGACGATTCACTATAGCGGAGACGGGGAAGAAAAGGAAAACAGGCGCGACAGAATGCCGCGCCGGAAGATTAGAACGCTGCTTTTACGCCAAGATACGGACCGTCAGCGATGGTGTTATCGCGATTGCCATCTTTGCCCGCAAGGCTCAGGTAGCGGTAGCCCGCTTGAATGCTGATTGGACGCATGATTGTCCATTGACCACCTGCATTCGCTTCCTGGTAGCTTTCGATGCCACTGGAGAGCGAATCCGGAGAGTAGTAGTACTCACCGAACAGACGGAAGCTGTCGCCAATCGCCCACTGCAGACCGCCACCGACCGCTGCCGCATAGCCTTCATCGCCATCATTTGGGTTGGTGTAAATGCCTTTACCCCCAACGGTTGCGATGAACGGCCCCAGTGGAATGTTCAGACCCACACCCACACCGGCAACATCACCGTCGTTATCGCTGTGTGTCCAGTTACCGGTCAGCGCGAGGCCGGTAGATTCCGTTCCAAAGCCAACGCCCAGATTGGTGTAATGTTCACCCGCTTCACCACTCACGCTGATAGCGTTCGCGGCGGCAGAAACAAACAGCAGTCCGGACAGACCTAACATAATACCTTTTTTCATTTTTAACGTTCCAGCAAACACAAATTAATAAAATCGCCCAAAAACGACCAAATTGTACTGCCGAATGCTCAGGAATCAATGCACTAAAAAGGCGAACAGCAACATGATTGTAACCAGTTACTACCTTTAATCGGGATATTACCGGACGTTTCACCCATCATTCGCAGAAAATGAGGCGAAAGGCATCAGGTGAACCTGGAGAATGTAACATCAGGTGTAACGATGTGTTGTTAAGGTAAGGTTATTCGCCTTACCCTTTAAGCATGGCGTTCACCCACTCCTGCAAAGCGCGGCGGGAAATTTTAATCCCGCCGGTTTTCAGGCTGGTGGGCAGCATTAGCCAGTACACCGGCTGCTGAAAGCGTGCCAGCTTGCCCATTGCCCATTGCGGCATTTGTGTAACGTCAAAGTCGTCATGACCTTCCACAACAGCCACCGGACGCTGACCAAATTCGGCGTCATCCAGCGGCACAATAAAGATCTGTTCGATGTGAGGATGAGCAATGATCACCCGCTCAACTTCTTCTGGTTGAATGCCTTCTCCGCCGCAGAAAAAGAGATTGTCCATTCGTCCAAGTACGCTCAGACGGTCGCCATGTAACTCACCACGATCGCGTGTAGCAAACCAGCCTTCGGCATTGGTCAACGGTATCAACTCGCCGTCACGCCAGTAACCCGCCGCCATACTTTTCGCCCGCAGCCAGATTTCACCGTCGACAATTTTCACTTCTCGCCCCGGCAACGCAGAACCGACATCGGCTTCGCCGTCGGTTTCTTTGGCGCAGACCGTTGATGCGAATTCCGTCAGCCCGTAGCCACAAAAGGTACGGATCCCACGAGCATGAGACTGTTCCGCCAGTTCAACAGGGATCGCAGCGCCGCCGAGCAGCACGGTTTTCAACGTCAGTGGTTCGTCGTCATTGAGCAGCCGCCACAACTGAGTCGGCACCAGCGAAGCATGAGTGCAACCTGCCAACATCTGCGCTAAAGGCATGTGCTCGCGCACGGTTAAACGCGCGCCTTTCAGCAGCCAGCGCCAGAGAATCCCCTGCCCGGAAACATGAAACAGCGGTAACGATAGCAGCCAGTCATCCGTTTCAGTAAACGGCATCAGCGCTAATACGCCCTCTGCGCTGGCAAGATGAGCATTCAGCGTATGCACTGCCGCTTTCGGCAAGCCGCTGGAACCAGAGGTGAGCGTCATGGTTGCCAGGCGTTCTGGCTGCCAGGTAGCTTCTGCCACCCGTTCAGCGTGCTTAAGCGCGAGCGCACAGAGATTGTCGAAAGGTTGTTCTTCCGTCAGCAACAAAGCGTGACGAAGCGAAAACTGTGGCAGTAAAGCCGACACCAGTTCGCGAGGGAGCTGAGGATTGACTGGTAAAACGCGCGCGCCGCACTGTAACAGCGCGAGCCACGCCAGAAGCGTTTGCGGATTGTTATAAGCACGAAGCAGCACGCCATCATCTGGCTGCACATTTTGCGCAACAAAGCTCGCCGCCAGCGTATCAATGCGTTCGCACAACTGTTGCCAGTTCAGTGTGTCATCGCCAAGACGGAGCGCAGAAGCCTGCGGACGCAAAGCGCGCCAGTGCCGCCACGGGTAATCGTTGAACGTCATAGCAGCGGATCCAGACTCTCGTGGGTCATGCACGGCAAGTCATTCTCCGGCCAACGGCGAATCAACTGCGCCTGCATCAGATTCAGCGTATCCAGTCCCGGCATCGTGTCCGGCGTCAGCCACGCGGCAATGCGAGCCAACTGTGTCAGCCCAAGGCTGGATTCAATCGAAGAACTAATCACCGCCGTTAAGCCTTGTGCATGCGCGGCAGCAACCTGCTCGCGTACTTTTTGCAGACTACCGGTGAGCGTGGGCTTGATCACCACCGCTTTAACGCCCGGTTCGGCGATAAACGTGAAATCAGCTTCGCGGAGGCTTTCGTCCCAGGCGATGGCGATTCCAGTTTCCTGCGCAAACGCACGCGAATCGTCACGCGTTCGACACGGCTCTTCGATGAACGCGATACGCGGGCGGTATTCAGGATTAACGTATTTCGCAAACTGTTGCGCTTTCAGCGGCGTCCAGGCACGGTTGGCATCCAGACGGAGCTGTAAATCGGGGATCGCTTCTAACAGCAGATTGACTGTCATGCCGTCGCGGACTGCTTCCCATAGCCCGACTTTGACCTTCGCCACTTTCTCGCCCGGCATGGCCTGCAGCACCGCGAACAGTTCATCCGGGTCGCCGGTACATAATGGAGCCGCACGATAATCCGCAGCCTGCGGCAATTCGTCATTCAATTCTGCCAGTGCGCAGCTAATGCCAAACGCCGCAGAAGGTATTTCCGGAAGCGCCGGGTCTTGCCCTTCGCGCCAGGCGTTAACCCAGGCGACTAAAGCCGACTGCGCGTCTTCCAGCGTTTCCTGGCTAAATCCTGGCAAAGGCGAGATCTCGCCCCAGCCTTCGGCTTCGCCCAGATTTAAGCGGACAAACAATCCATCGCGGGTTTTCAGTCGCCGCTCGCGCAGAACCACTCCCGCGTCCATTGGGATCTGCCAGCGGTATATCTGGGCGTTGCGCATTACGGATTCCGTTTGAATTTGCTGAAATCTGGCTGACGCTTTTCGTTAAACGCGTTGCGGCCTTCCTGACCTTCTTCGGTCATGTAGAACAGCATCGTGGCGTTACCCGCCAACTCCTGCAGACCGGCCTGACCGTCGCAGTCGGCGTTGAGCGCCGCTTTCAGACAACGTAGCGCCATCGGGCTGTTTTCCAGCATTTCACGACACCAGCGAACGGTTTCTTTTTCCAGATCGGCCAGCGGAACCACGGTATTCACGAGGCCCATGTCCAGCGCCGCTTTCGCGTCGTACTGACGACACAGGAACCAGATTTCACGCGCTTTCTTCTGACCGACGATACGAGCCATATAAGATGCGCCCCAGCCGCCGTCGAAAGAGCCGACTTTCGGGCCGGTCTGCCCAAAGATGGCGTTCTCCGCTGCAATCGTCAGGTCACACATCATGTGCAGAACGTGACCACCGCCGATGGAATAACCCGCCACCATCGCCACAACCGGTTTTGGACAGGTGCGGATTTGACGCTGGAAATCCAGCACGTTCAGATGATGGGTGCCGGAAGCATCCTGGTATCCGCCATAATCCCCGCGAACTTTCTGATCGCCGCCTGCGCAGAAGGCTTTGTCACCTTCACCGGTCAGAATGATCACGCCGACGTTGTCGTCGTAGCGCGCGTCAGCCAGCGCCTGGATCATCTCTTTGACCGTCAATGGACGGAAGGCGTTACGCACCTGTGGACGGTTGATGGTGATTTTGGCGATGCCATCAGCGGATTTCTGATAACGAATATCTTCAAAACCTTCGGAGCAGTCCTGCCACTCAACCGGGGCGTACAACATTTTTTCATCTGGATAGATCATAGTAAGTCCTGTCGTCAGTCGTTCAGAATCTGTGCCAGACAGTCAGCCACCGCATCAGGGTTTTCCCGATGGGCGTTGTGCCCGGCGTGAGGAATTAGGTGGCATGGCGCGCTAAGTTCATCCGCCAGTGCGCGGAATTTGGCGTCGTGTTCGCCGCATAAGTACCAGAAAGCATAGTCACGGCGACGGAGCGCCGCGCGTAAATCAGGTTGTACCGCAAGGGAGGTGGCGAGCAACATCTCAGCCAGTCGTGGGCCGTTGTTATCAGCCCGCAGCGCAATGAGTTCGTGTCGTTGTGGTTCGGTGAGCGTGGCAAACACCGGCTGGCGATACCAGGCATAAAAGACTTCGCTGAGGGGTTCATTACGAAAGCGCTGCGCCCATTGCGAATCGGACAGCAAACGCGAACGGCGGCTGGCGTCAGCCTGTAACCCGGGATGCCCGCCTTCAACGATCACTCCTTTCAAACCAGGCAACTGCGTCTGGTTTGCTGCATACATCGCCACACGGCCGCCAAGCGAATACCCCACCAGCCAATAGTCAAGGATGTTGTAACTAACCAACGTTTCCTGTAATTGGCGACACACATCATCAAAATTCGCCGCCGAAATGTCAGCAGAACCGCCGTGACCGGGCAAATCGACATACAGTCGGGGAAAAGCAGTTAACTGCTCTCCCACCTCTTGCCACTCCCGGTTATCGCCTGAAAAGCCGTGCAGAAACACCAGCCAGGGCAGGCCCTGCTGGCCTTCCCGCTCGACAGCGTGAAGCGTCATAGCTGGCTGACCTGCGCCAGCAAATGTTGCAACGTCTGCGCGCCGTCGGTGTCATTGACCACCAGTTCAATGACCGTTGTCAGCGGTTGACGCCATGCGCCGCTCAGCGCATCGTCCAGTTCAGCCCAATTTTCAGGGCGATGGTAACGCAGACCAAACAGGTTCGCGGCATGTTCAAAATTGACGTTTTGCGGCATCAGGTAGAAACGCTCGCGCTCTTCGGCGGGCGTCGGCAATAGCGAGAAAATCTGCCCGCCGTTATTGTTCACCACAATCAGCACCATCGGCGCTGAAACCTGGCGCAGCAACGCCAGACCGTTGAGATCGTACAACGCAGAGAGATCGCCAATAATTGCCAGCGTCGATTTTGCACTGCCACGCTGTACGCCTGCGGCGGTAGAAATCAGCCCGTCGATGCCACTGGCCCCACGGTTGCTGTACACCGGATAACCCGCAGGAAGCTGTCCGAGCGCATCAATCAGACGCACCACCAGACTGTTGCCGACAAAAAGCTGGCCCTGATCGGGCAAATAGTCGCTGATTCGATGGGCCAGTTGCGCCTCACCGAATGTCTCGCGCTGCGCCACGGTGGTTTTCCATGCCTGTTCCGAAAGGTAAGGCACATCGGCGCACCAGGGTTGACGCTGCTCTGCGGGATGCTGTTCCAGCCAACGATCGATGCTGCACACCAGTCGACGTCCACGGTGATGGGCCGGATCAAGACGGCCCGGCAGATTGTCCACCAGCCAGTATTCATCAGGTTCACAGGTAGCCTGCCATTGCAGAACGCGTTTACCCGTCAGGCTGCTACCAAGCTGAACGACAATTTGCGCCTGCGCCAGTTCGGTTACCGCTTTGGCATTACCGAGCCATAAATCCGCGCACGGCAAGGGCTGCCCGGTTTGCGAGAGCACATCGCCAATCAGCGGCCAGCCGAGCGTTTTCGCCCATTCAGCCACTTTTTTGCCTTCTGCGGCACTCATTCGCCCTGCGACAACCACGCCACGCTTCTGTCGCCAGAAGAACCAGTCGCGCTGTTTTTCGCTTTCCAGATGCAGCCCTTCGCGCAGCCACGGTTTGTCACTCTGCCACCAGTCGCCGAGCGCCTGTTGCCAGTCGAGCCCGGTGTCGTCAATTTCGCCATACAGCGGTTCTGCGAACGGGCAGTTGATGTGCACGCCGCCGCTGTGCAGTTGACCCAATGCATTATCAATCGACGAAACCAGCCAGCGGGCCGGAATATCGTGGCTCGGGCGAGGAAGAGAAAGCGTTTGTGAAGGGTGCGAGCCGAACATGCCCGGCTGGCGAATGGCCTGATTCGCGCCGCAGTCGATAAGCTCCGGCGGCCTGTCCGCAGTCAGTAAGATGATTTTTTCACCGGTCAGCCCCGCTTCAATCAGCGCAGGGTAGAGATTAGCCACCGCTGTGCCTGAGGTGACAATCACGGCCACCGGCTGCTGACTGGCTTTTGCCAGCCCTAACGCCAGATGGCCCAGGCCACGCTCATCAAAATGGGTGTGAGCAATCAGCGCGCGATTTTCCGCTGCTGCCAGCGTCAGCGGCGTCGAGCGCGACCCCGGCGCGATGCAGACGTGCTGCACGCCGTGGCGAGTTAATGCTTCAAGGATCACCGCCGCCCAGCGTCGGTTAAATGCGCTTACTGACATGAGATTGTCCGGTATCAATTTAGCTTATTATTATAGATGAGCGATTACGACAGGTTATTGATTTGTGTCGGTTATAGGCTAATCCGAGAGCAGCAGCGAGCGTAGCCCGGCTGCTTTTTGGGTGATTTCCTGCCATTCCTGCTCGGGATCCGAACCGCGAACAATGCCAGCCCCGGCATACAATCGTGCCACTTCGCCGCTGATTTTTGCTGAACGCAGCGCCACGCAAAATTCGCTCTTTGGTAAGCTGAGATAGCCCGCCGAACCCGCATACCATTCACGGGTAAAAGGTTCATGGTGCTCGATAAACTGGCGTGCCTTTTCGCGCGGTAAACCTGCGACAGCCGCCGTCGGTTGAAGCTGGAACAAACAACGCACATCATCAGGCATTTTGAGTTCAGCCTGAATGCAACGGCGCAGATGCTGGACTTTACGCAGCCGAATGACCTCTGGCGGCAGCACTTCCAACGCACTCACATCCTGTTGCAAGCGCTGGCAAATATCTTCCACCACCAGCAGATTTTCCCGCTGATTTTTATCATCACGCATCAGCCAGTCGGCAAAATGCAGGGCTTGTTTATCGTCGTGATGACTCGCCACTGTTCCCGCCAGCGCTTCGGTTTCAAGCTGTGTTCCCTGGCGCTGCCAAAGCCGTTCTGGCGTCGAGCCGAGAAACGCGTTTTGTGCATCGAAGGCCATCAGAAAATGGTAGCAATTAAGGTTTACGCGGCGGCTGGCAGCCATCATTGCCCCGGCATGTAGCGGTGCGGCAAAACGTAAATCGGTGGCACGGGCGAGGACGACTTTATCCAGCATACCTTCCTCGATGGCCCCGGTTGCGGTTTCAATCAAACGGATCCAGCCAGCGCGATCAGGGAAATGGCGCTCGCCTTTAAACTCGCCGCTTAAAACAGGCAGTGGGTGGGAAAGCAGCAGAGAAGATAAAAACGTCCGGGCCTGTTGGGCATCATCACGCAGCGAAACATCACTACTCAGTGTCAGGCGCAATGAAGCTTTACCCGCATCACGTCGCCACTCCAGGCGTGGCAAAAAGAGTTGCCCTGCTTCGGGTTCAAAGGCGTTGAGCCCCCATATGCGGAAGTCCGTTTGCGCCTGCTGGAGAAAATGATTAGCTTCGGGAAGAGAGGTAAAAAAGCGCACTGCGCCGAGTGCCGCTGACTCTTCATGACCACTGCGATGCTGCCAGTAAAACTGCGGGAAAATGGGCTGACAGCAAAGCCAGCTCAGGGGATCAAACGCATCATTCAGAGGAAAGGGAGTGTCAAAAATTCGCGAGCCAGGCGCATCAGGCATGTCGTCAGACAGAAAACCCAACAGGTTTTCTAACGCAGCGGTAATGGAATGCACGCAAATCTCCCTCTGATAAAACCACGCATTATAAAGGGTACTGCCGGAAAAAAGCAGTACCCATGACGAGGGAGCGGTTTAAATCAATGCGCGAACGGTTATCGGCGGGCCAGCAACAGACCCAGTACCAGGCCAACAGCAGCCCCTACGCCAATTCCTTGCCAGGGTTTCTCATGCACGTAATCATCGGCACGTGTTACCGCCTGTTTGGCGCGATAGTAATAGGTGTCGGAAGCCTGGCTCACGCGGGCCTGTACGTCCTGTAGCGCCTGTTCTGCACGAAGTTTAAGTTCGATGTACTTCTGATCGGCGGGGTCGCCGGAGGAGCTTAAAACTTCTTCCAGAGTCTCACTCAGCAGAGCCAAATCGTCATCAATACGTGATTCATAAGAATGATATGCCATCAGTTTTCTCCTTGGTTAAACCTGTCCGCTAACTATAGACAATGGTTCAGGACTTCGCTTCCCGCGCCATGCCAATGTGCGGGATGCCGTCTTCATCATAAACGTCCGTCACCGGGGAAAACCCAAAGCGCGCGTAAAACGGTTGCAGATGTGCCTGCGCGCCCAGGTACAACGCCTTCTGCGGCCAATATTGCTGGCAACTGGCGAGGGTTTGTTCCATCAGTTGTACGCCCAATTTTTCGCCGCGAACCGCACTGCTGACAATCACCCGACCAATCACCACCGGTTCAAATTCAGCCTCACTTTTCAGAATCCTCGCATACGCCACCAGCTCGCCATCGCGCCAGCCGAGAATATGTCGGTTCTCGCCCACCAGGTCATCGCCATCGACATCCTGATAGGCACAGGCCTGCTCCACCACAAACACTTCACAGCGTAACTGCAATAAAGCGTACAGTTGCTGGACCGTTAACTGGCTGTGGTGAAGATCGTTCCACTGAATCATATTGCGCTCCGGTATACTGAGTATTCTGACAAAGAAGGAAATGCGTTATGGAATTGATTTTTCTCGGGACATCCGCAGGCGTACCGACCCGTCACCGTAATATGACGTCGATAGTGCTTAATTTGCAACAGCCAACGCTGTCGCAAATGTGGCTGTTTGACTGTGGCGAAGGCACTCAGCATCAGTTTCTGAAAACCAGCCACCATCCGGGAAAGCTCGATAAAATATTTATCACCCATCTGCACGGCGATCATTTATTCGGCCTGCCGGGCCTGCTGTGCAGCCGTTCGATGCAAGGGAATCCATCCCCACTGACCATTTACGGACCGAAAGGGATCCGTGAGTTTGTCGAAACAACACTGCGCCTGAGCGGCTCGTGGACAGACTTTCCGCTGACCGTTGAAGAAATTAGCGAAGGTGAAGTGTTTGACGATGGCCTCTTTCGTGTCACCGCTTATCCGCTGAATCACCCGGTGGAGTGCTATGGCTATCGCATTGAGCAGCACGATAAACCCGGTCCGCTTGATGCGGCGAGATTATTGGCAGACGGTATCAAAGCCGGGCCGTTATTCCAGGATCTCAAGAAAGGGCTGACAGTGGAAATGCCTGACGGGCGCATCGTCAACGGTCAGGATTATCTTGGCCCGAGCACGCCGGGTATCAAACTGGCTATTTTCGGCGATACCGCCCCCTGCCCCGCAGCGCTGGAACTGGCTCAGGGCGTGGATGTGATGGTACACGAAACAACGCTTGAACATGAGATGGCTGAAAAAGCCAACAGCCGTGGTCATTCCTCGTCCATTCAGGCAGCAGAGCTGGCACGCGAGGCCCAGGTAGGCAAACTTATCATTACGCATGTCAGTTCCCGCTATGACTGGCAAGGCTGTCAGCGATTACTGGAAGAGTGTCGCACTGTGTTTACACCCTGCGACCTTGCAGAAGACTTCAGTATTTTCCCGCTGGCTTAACTTTTGTCCACGCATGCCGATAACAGAGTAAAGGCTCGGCCTTATCTTCACTCTGAGGGCAACATGGACAATTTCCAGAAAGATATCGACGACAGGGCAAATCTGACCCTGTCGAACCGCTTTGAATTGCTGCTGTTCCGTTTAGGGGCATCGGTCGAAGGCGGCAAGTCAGAACTCTTCGGCATTAACGTTTTCAAACTGCGCGAAATCGTGCCGATGCCTGCCTTCACCAAACCCGCAGGCATGAAGCCCCCGGTAATGGGGATGGTGAATATTCGTGACCAGATTATCCCGGTTATCGACCTGCCATCGGTGCTGGGCTGTAAAGCGGAAGGTGGGCTGAATATTCTGCTGATCACCGAATACGCACGCAGCGTTCAGGCGTTTGCTGTCGAGTCGGTCGAAAACATCACGCGCCTCGACTGGACCCAGGTGCACACCGCTGAAAAAGCCGTGAACGGTCAATACATCACCAGCATCGCCTGTCTCGATAACGAAAGAGACAGTAATAACCTGGCGATGGTTATCGACGTGGAACAAATTCTGTACGACATCGTTCCAGCCGACCACGATTTACATTCCACACGCTTAACCGCGCCAAAACAAAGCATCAAGTCCGGTGCTATCGCGATTGTGGCGGAAGATTCTAAAGTCGCGCGAGTGATGCTGGAGAAAGGTCTGGAGGCGATGGAAATCCCGGCCAAAATGCACGTTACCGGACTCCAGGCCTGGGAGACTATCGAAAAGCTGGCGAAAGAAGCCCAGGACGAAGGCATCCCGATAACTGATAAAATTGCGCTGGTGCTGACCGATCTGGAAATGCCGGAGATGGACGGCTTTACCCTGACGCGTAAAATCAAAACTGACCCGCGCCTGAAATCCATTCCGGTAGTTATCCACTCTTCACTGTCGGGCAACGCCAACGAAGATCATATCCGTAAAGTGAAGGCCGACGGCTATGTCGCCAAGTTTGAAATCAACGAACTGTCGACGGTGATTAAAGAAGTGCTGGAACGCGCCGACCGCCACGAAGACGGACCGTTGATCAGCCGATTGCATTCGGTGTGACTGAAACGCTGCCATAAAAAAACCCGCCGAAGCGGGTTTTTTATTATGTAATCATCAGATTACATCATTGGCATCGCCATCTGGACGATATTGATCAGCGGCTGTGGATAGATACCGAGGATCAGCACCAGCAGCGCGGAAATCAGCACCACAATACCGCCAGCGCTGTACTGCCAGTTGCGTGGTGCATCGCGATTCAGTTGCTGTGGCGCTTCCAGATACAGGCTCACCGCTACGCGCAGGTAGTAGTAAAGACCAATCGCAGAACCAATCACCACCGCAGCAGTCAGCCACCACAGGTGTGCCTGAACACCAACCGCCAGCACGTAGAATTTACCGATGAAGCCAAGCGTCATCGGGATACCTGCCAGGGACAGCATCATCACAGTCATGACCGCAGACAGAATCGGACGGTGCCAGAACAGACCACGGTAGGAGTACAGAGAATCTGCATCCGGGCCACGGTATGGGCTGGACATCAGGCTGACTACGCCGAACGCGCCAAGGCTGCTGAACAGGTAACCGGCCAGATACACGCCCACGGTTTCCATGGACATTTTGCCGCTGTGCATTGCAATCAGCGCCACCATCAGATAACCCAAATGCGAGATGGAGGAGTAACCGAGCAGACGCTTGATGTTGGTCTGGCTCAGCGCCATCAGGTTACCGAAGATGATAGACACGAAGGCAATCACGCCCAGTACCACACGAACGGCTTCACTGTTGCCCACCGGAGCGTACAGGAACAGACGCATTACCACGCCGAAGATTGCGATTTTACTCGCGGTCGCCAGGAAAGTGGAAACCGGTGCAGGCGCGCCCTGATACACATCTGGCGTCCACAAGTGGAACGGCACCAGAGAGAGTTTAAAGCCGAGGCCAACAATCATCAGACCCAGACCTGCCAGCAGCAGCGGCTCGTGCAGCATGTTGTCTGCAAGTGCTTTACCGATGGCAAGGAAGGACAGCGCGCCGGAGTTCGCATACACCAGCGCCATACCGAACAGCAGGAAGGAAGACGCTGCGGCAGACAGGATGGTGTATTTGATGCTCGCTTCGAGGGAACGCTTCTGACGATACGCATACCCAATCAGGCCGAACAGCGGCAGCGAGATAAGCTCGATACCGAGGAACAGCGCCGCCATGTGGTTAGCATTCGCCAGAAGAATGCCACCCAGTGCAGCAATCAGCACCAGCAGGTAGAACTCTTCTTTGTTGTCGTAATAGCCCTCAAGCCACGGGTAGGCAAAGGTACAGGTGGCGAGACTCGCCAACAGCACAAGCCCGGTGTAAAGCATGGCATAGCCATCTACACGCATCAGCGGTGTGACGTCCATTGCCCCTGCGTGACCAACAAACCAGAGCGACAGCAGTGCGGCGTTAAGACCGACAACCGCAAGCGTGGCATTCAGGAAATGATTGCGTCGCCACGCAATGGAGAGCATCACAACCACCACCGTCAAGCCGACGATCAGCAGCGGTAGCAGTGCGATCAGTTGTTGTGGAGTTATTGTCATGGCGATTTACGGCCTTGTAGTAGAAACAGAATTAACAAACCACTGCTGGATATTGCTCATCGCGCCGTGAGAGGTGTCGAGGATCGGCTGCGGGTAGAACCCGAGCAGAACCAGCAGCACAACCAGCAGCAGGATGATAAACAGCTCGCGCAGCGACATCCCTGGCAGTTCTTTCGCCGCAATTTCGCTCTTCGCTTTACCGAAGTAAGCGCGATGCAGCATCGCCAGCGAGTAAACGGAAGCAAAGACCAGACCGAAGGTGGAAATCACGGTAATGGTCGGCACCACGTGGAAACTGCCGAACAGGATCATGAATTCGCCCACGAAGTTACCGGTGCCCGGCATCCCGAGCGTTGCGACCGCAAAGAACATCGACAGTGCTGGCAGCCACTTAATTTTGCTCCACAGACCGCCCATCATGCGCATGTCACGCGTGTGCAGACGTTCGTATAGCTGGCCGCAGATGATGAACATACCCGCCGCAGACAAACCGTGCGCAATCATCATGATAATGGCGCCCTGATAGGCCAGCTGGCTGCCAGTGTAAATCGCAATCAGCACGAAGCCCATGTGCGATACCGAGGTGTAGGCAATCAGACGTTTGATATCGTACTGAGCAAAGGCCATCCACGCGCCGTAGAAAATACCGATAACGCCAAGCCACATCGCGATTGGCGCGAATTCGTGGGATGCGTTCGGGAACAGCGGCAGCGCGAAACGCAGCAGACCGTAGGCCGCCGTTTTCAGCAAGATACCCGCGAGGTCAACAGAACCCGCTGTTGGCGCCTGAGAGTGTGCATCCGGCAACCAGCCGTGCAGCGGCACCACCGGCATTTTCACTGCGAACGCAATGAAGAAGCCGAGCATCAGCAGATATTCCACATTGTGGGACATCGGTGTTTTCAGCAGTTCTTCATAGCTGAAGGTCCACACGCCGGTCGCGTTGTAGTGCACAAACACCAGACCCAGAATCGCAATCAACATCACCAGACCACTCGCCTGGGTGTAGATGAAGAACTTGGTCGCCGCCGTGATACGCGTTTTACCGTCAGAGGCTTTGTGGCCCCACAGCGCGATCAGGAAGTACATCGGGACCAGCATCATCTCCCAGAAGAAGAAGAACAGGAACATGTCGATGGCGAGGAACACGCCAATCACGCCGCCCAGGATCCACATCAGGTTCAGGTAGAAGAAGCCCTGGTATTTTTGAATTTCTTGCCAGGAACAAAGTACTGCCAGAACACCGAGCAGGCCGGTCAGTACCACCATCAGCAGCGACAGACCGTCGAGGGCGAGGTGGAACGTGATACCAAAGCGCGGGATCCACTGCAGAATAAATTCAGACTGCCATTGCGGAAGACCTGCGGCTTGCGTCAGAGAGTAGCCGCCCTGCAGCCACAGCTGCAGGGAGAGGGCCAGCGTCAGTCCCATTGTGATAAGCGCAATCCAGCGCGGCATCTTCTCGCCGAAGCGTTCAGTCTGCCAGCATAAGAAGCCGCCGATAAACGGGATTAGTATTAGCCAGGGTAATAACATGGCGATTTATATTCCTTTTCTGTCAACTCAACGCAAAACCATCAGCAGCGCGAGAACAACCACCGCGCCAATGCTCATGGATGCCACATACCAGCGCAGGTAACCATTCTCGCTCACCAACAGGCCTTTGCCTGCGAAGCGGGAAAGAATGGCCGGGATATTCATCATACTGTTCAGCGGATCGCGTTTCAGCAGCCACGCAATACCCAGATACGGTTTGACGAAGATGTTGTCGTACAGCCAGTCGAAGCCCCACGCGTTGTACCACCAGGTCCCGAGCAGACGGCCCGGTGCGCTGTTAGCAATCGCGGTAACCAGTGTACGTTTCCCGAGCCACAGCCATGCGGCAATCAAAATGCCTGCAATCGCGACAATCCCGGAGGTGATTTCCAGCGCCATCACGTGGCTATGTTCAAGCTCAGTGGTCTGAGGCAGTACACCCTGCAGTGGCGGAACAATCATTGCGCCAACGAAGGTGGACAGAACCAGCAGCACGATCAGCGGGAGATGATGGGTAATCCCCTTCCCTGCGTGAGCGTGGATCTGCTCTTTGCCGTGGAACACGATGAAGATCATGCGGAAGGTGTAGAGGGAAGTCATAAACGCCCCAACCAGACCCGCCACCATCAGATTGATGTGACCGTTTGCCATCGCACCGGCAAGGATTTCGTCCTTACTGAAGAAGCCTGCGGTAATCAGCGGCAGAGCGGACAACGCCGCGCCCCCGACCAGGAAGCAGACATACACCAGCGGAATAGACTTACGCAGACCGCCCATCTTGAAGATGTTCTGCTCGTGATGGCAAGCCAGGATCACCGAACCAGAGGAGAGGAACAGCAGCGCTTTAAAGAACGCATGCGTCATCAGATGGAAAATCGCCGCATCCCACGCCTGAACGCCGAGCGCCAGGAACATGTAGCCAATCTGACTCATGGTGGAGTATGCGAGTACGCGTTTGATGTCGGTTTGCACCAGCGCGGCGAAACCTGCCAGCACCAGCGTGACCGCACCAACGATACCCACCAGATGCAGAATTTCCGGCGTCATCAGGAACAGACCGTGGGTACGGGCAATCAGATAGACGCCCGCAGTTACCATGGTCGCGGCGTGGATCAGCGCTGAAACTGGCGTAGGACCGGCCATCGCATCTGCAAGCCAGGTCTGCAACGGCAGCTGGGCAGATTTACCGACCGCACCGCCCAACAGCATCAACGTCGCCCAGGTCAACATGTTGTTGCCCGCTTCGAAGTGCTGTGGTGCCAGTTCAACCATTTCGCGGAAGTTCAGGGTGCCCAATTCGTTGTAGAGAATGAACAGCGCGAAGGCGAGGAATACGTCACCGACACGGGTCACCACGAAAGCTTTCATTGCCGCAGCGCCATTCTTCGGATCGGTGTAGTAGAAACCGATCAGCAGATAGGAGCACAGGCCCACGCCTTCCCAGCCGAGGTACATCAGCAGGAGGTTGTCGCCCAGGACTAACACCACCATGCTCGCGATGAACAGGTTGGTGTAGGCGAAGAAGCGGGAGTAACCCTCTTCACCGCGCATGTACCAGGAAGCGAACATGTGGATCAGGAAGCCGACACCGGTCACGACTGACAGCATGGTCAGTGACAGGCCATCGAGTACCAGGTTGAAGCCGATATTGAAATCACCGACCGACATCCAGTTCCACAGCGGAACGCTGATAGCCTGTTTGCCGTTAGCGAAGAAATCAACGCCAACAAACGCGGTGGTCAACGCGGCGAGGCCAACAGAACCCATACCGATGGTGGCGGAAACGTTCTCCGACCAGCGGCCGCGGGAGAAGGCTAGCAGCAGGAAGCCAATCAATGGCAAAATAATGGTTAAGGCAAGCATGTTCATCCACGCAACTCACTTACTGAATCGATGTTCAGGTTCTGGCGGCGACGGTGGAGCTGCAACAGCAGCGCCAGGCCAATACTCGCCTCCGCAGCCGCGAGGCTGATAGCGAGGATATACATCACCTGACCGTCGGTCTGGCCCCAGTAGCTTCCGGCGACCACAAAGGCCAGCGCGGCGGCGTTAATCATGATTTCCAGCCCGATCAGCATAAACAGCAGATTGCGGCGGATAACCAGACCGGTCAGACCGAGAACGAAGAGGATCGCGGCGAGGATCAGTCCATGTGTTAAGGGGATCATGCTTGCTCCTCCGGTTTTCTTTTCGCGCTATCGTTCGCACGGTTGCTCAGCACCTCACCGGCACGATCTTCACGTCCCAGATGGAAGGCGACAACCAGGCCCGCCAGCAGAAGCATGGAAGCCAGTTCCACTGCCAGTACGTACGGACCAAACAGCGCAACACCCACTTCTTTGGCGCTGATGGCGTTGCCTTCGATGCCCTGGTCGCTAACGCCCAGGATACCGTACACAATCACGGCCAGCAGGATAACCGACAGCACGCCAGGTCCAATCCAGACCTGCGGCTTCAGCCACTGACGTTCCTGTTCGATTTCGGCTCCGCCCAGGTTCAGCATCATCACCACAAACACGAACAGCACCATGATCGCCCCGGCGTACACGATGATCTCCAGTGCACCAGCGAAATACGCGCCGAGCGAGAAGAACACCCCGGCAATCGCCAGCAGGGAGATGATCAGGTACAGCAACGCGTGCACCGGATTGGTGTGCGTGATGACCCGCAACGTGGCCAGGATGGCGACGAGACCACAAATATAAAATGCGAATTCCATTGCCCCGCTCCTTACGGTAATAGGCTCTTGACGTCGATAGGCTTGGCTTCGTTCTCTGCTTCGCCCTTATCTTTGCCGTCGATTGCCATACCCGCCATCCGGTAGAAGTTATATTCCGGGTATTTGCCCGGACCGGAAATCAGCAGATCCTCTTTCTCGTACACCAGGTCCTGACGCTTGTATTCACCCAGTTCGAAATCCGGGGTCAACTGAATCGCCGTGGTTGGGCACGCTTCTTCACACAGACCGCAGAAAATGCAGCGCGAGAAGTTAATACGGAAAAACTCTGGATACCAGCGACCGTCTTTGGTCTCTGCTTTTTGCAGAGAAATACAGCCGACCGGACAGGCTACCGCACACAGGTTACAGGCTACACAACGCTCTTCGCCGTCCGGATCGCGCGTCAGCACGATACGACCACGGTAGCGCGGTGGCAGATATACCGGCTCTTCCGGATACATCTGCGTTTCACGTTTGGCGAACGCATGCATACCGATCATGCAGATACTGCGAACCTGGGTGCCAAAGCCCACTAATAATTCTTTTAAGGTCATGGTCTATTCGCCCCTTATGGCTGCTGCCAGAGAATGACAGCCGCCGTTACCAACAAGTTGATCAGCGTCAGCGGCAGGCACACTTTCCAGCCGAAGGACATCACCTGGTCATAACGCGGACGTGGCAATGCAGCACGGATCAAAATGAACATCATCATGAAGAACGCGGTTTTGATCGCGAACCAGATGAATGGCGGTAAGAACGGACCCTGCCAGCCACCGAAGAACAGCGTCACGATAAGCGCTGACACGGTGACGATACCGATATATTCACCCACGAAGAACAGGCCGAATTTCATACCGGAATATTCAATGTGGTAACCGTCGGCCAGTTCCTGCTCCGCTTCCGGCTGGTCAAACGGATGACGGTGACACACCGCCACGCCCGCGATAGCGAAAGTGATGAAGCCGAAGAACTGTGGAATCACGTTCCACAGATGCGCCTGGTTATTGACGATATCGGTCATGTTGAAGGAGCCAGCCTGCGCGACAACGCCCATCAGCGACAGGCCGAGGAACACTTCGTAGCTCAGGGTCTGCGCGGAAGCACGCATTGCACCAAGCAGCGAGTATTTGTTGTTACTCGACCAACCCGCGAACAGCACGGCATAAACCGCCAGGCCTGCCATCATCAGGAAGAACAGGACGCCGATGTTGAGGTCAGCCACCACCCAGGTCGGACTGACCGGGACAATGGCGAACGACAGCAGCAAAGAGGTGAACGCGATAACCGGCGCAAGGGTAAAGATAACCTTGTCGGTAAATTTCGGGATCCAGTCCTCTTTGAAGAACATCTTGATCATGTCCGCCACCAGCTGGAGTGAACCACCCCAGCCTACGCGGTTCGGTCCATAACGGTTCTGGAACAGACCGAGCAGACGACGTTCACCAAAGCTCATGAACGCGCCGCAGGTGACTACTACCAGCAGAATAACGACCGCTTTCAGGATGCTTAACAGAATGTCGATAACATCCGGTGTTAACCAACTCATGCTTTCGCCTCCTGCAGATTTTCAATACGCGCACCCGCCAGCACTGGCGCAATACCTGGCATACCCATCGGCAGACCTACCTGCCCTGCTGTCAGCGCTTCGGAAAGCACCAGCGGCAGATTGATGGTTTGACCGTCGTAGCTCAGCGCAATGTTCGCCCCGGCGTTAACGCCCAGTTTCGCGGCATCTGCTGGATTGAGCTTGATGTACGGCTGTGGCATGCGTTGCTGGAAGACCGGCGAACGCTGTGACAGTTCGTCACTGCCGAACAGGTGGTAATACGGCGCGATACGCCACTGACCGTCCTGCGCTTCAAAGCTTGTCGGTACCTGGTCGAAATAAGACAGACCGTTTTCCGATGCTTCGATCAGACGCACACCCGGATCACCGTGACGCAGTTTGCCACCCACTTCAGCCTGGAACTTGTTCCATGCCTGCGGTGAGTTCCAGCCTGGCGCCCATGCGAACGGAATTTGCGAACGCGCGGCGGATGGCTGGTTGTTCCCTTCCATTGAGAAGGCGAACATGGTGTCTTTATCCTGCGGCTGACGCGGTTCATGCACGCTGATGTTCGCCCGCATTGCGGTACGTCCACTGTAGCGGTGCGGTTCACGCGCCAGTTTCTGACCACGGATACGGAACGAAGCGTCAGGTGCGGCTTCTTTGATGCCTGCCAGTTGTGGCAGAGCAGCAACAGCGGCATCAATCACGTGATCGAGCTGAGTCCAGTCGACTTCACGGCTTTCGAGAGTGCTGTGCAACGAGTGCAGCCAGCGCCAGCTTTCCAGCATGATGATATTGCTGTCGTAATAAGCCGGATCATAAACCTGGAAGAAACGCTGAGCGCGGCCTTCGTTGTTGATAACCGTCCCGTCGCTTTCCGCGAAGCTCGCGGCAGACAGCACCAGATGGGCTTTGTCCATAATCGCCGTGCGCTGATGGTCGATAACCATCACCAGCGGTGCTTTGGACAGCGCAGCATCAACGCGAGCAGCAGAAGCGTGACGATGCAGATCGTTTTCCAGCACCACCACCGCATCGGCAGAACCGCTTTCCAGTTCGTCCAGTGCTTCTTCAAGCGAACCACCGCCAATCATGCCGAGACCAACGCTGTTGACCGCACGAGCAATCATGGTCACGCCAACGTCTGCACCACGGCCTTTCAGCGCTTTGGCGACGTTAGCAGCGGCCTGAATGATTTCAGCACTGCCGGAGTTAGTCCCGGAGACAATCAGTGGTTTTTTCGCACCGGCTAACGCCTGCACGATAACGTCCACTTTGCCTTTTAAATCGTTGCTAAGGCCTTCCACCGCTGGCGCACTATCATCCAGCGCGTGAGCGATAGCAAAGCCTAAACGCGCCTGATCTTCAACCGGTGCGCAGTAAGTCCACGCCGCGATGTCATCCAGACGTGTACCGTCGACATTCGTCACAAACAGCGGATGCTTGGCACGTTGACCGATGTTGAGGATCGCCGCAATCTGCCAGTCAGCCACTTTCTGTGCCGCTGCCATTTCACGTGCTTTACCTTTCACCGCCTGGCGAACAGCCAGCGCAACGCGAGCCCCGGTCTGCGTGATGTCTTCACCCAGCACCAGCACGGCATCGTAAGATTCGATGTCACGCAGCGCAGGCGTATGAATGCCGCCTTCGCGCAGCACTTTCAGGGCCAGTTGCAGACGTTCCTGCTCGCCTTTGGCGATACCGGTATAGAAGTTATCCGCACCGACCAGTTCACGCAGCGCGAAGTTGCTTTCAACGCTCGCACGCGGGGAACCGATGCCGATGACTTTCTTCGACTGGCGCAGAATATCGGCCGCGCCCTGCATCGCCTGCTCGGCGTTCAGGGTGATGAAATCATCCCCACGACGCTGTACCGGCTGACGCGGACGGTCTTTCAGGTTCACGTAGCCATAACCGAAACGACCACGGTCGCACAGGAAGTAATGGTTTACGGTACCGTTGTAACGGTTTTCGATACGGCGAAGTTCGCCATAACGCTCACCCGGGCTGGTGTTACAGCCAAGGGAACACTGCTGGCAGATGCTTGGCGCAAACTGCATGTCCCATTTACGGTTGTAACGCTCGGAGTGGGTTTTGTCGGTGAAAACGCCAGTCGGGCAGATTTCAACGAGGTTACCGGAGAATTCGCTCTCCAGCGTACCGTCTTCCGGACGACCGAAATAGACGTTGTCGTGCGCGCCGTAAACACCCAGATCGCCGCCATCGGCGTAATCTTTGTAGTAGCGCACGCAGCGGTAACAGGCGATGCAGCGGTTCATTTCGTGAGAGATGAACGGCCCCAAATCCTGGTTACGGTGGGTACGTTTGGTGAAACGATAGCGACGGAAGTTATGACCCGTCATCACGGTCATATCCTGGAGGTGGCAGTTGCCGCCCTCTTCACAGACCGGACAGTCGTGCGGATGGTTAGTCATCAACCACTCGACCACGCTCTCGCGGAACTGCTTCGCTTCTTCGTCATCAATAGAGATAAAGGTGCCATCGGATGCCGGAGTCATACAGGACATCACCAGGCGGCCACGCGTGTCTTCCGCGTTTTGATATTGCTTCACCGCACACTGGCGGCAGGCGCCAACGCTTCCCAGCGCCGGATGCCAGCAAAAATAGGGAATATCAAGGCCGTGGGAGAGGCAAGCCTGTAACAGGTTGTCCGCTCCGTTGACCTCGTATTCTTTGCCGTCTACATGAATCGTAGCCATTAGCGTGCTTCCAGTTGGCCCGGTCAAACCGGGCGTTAATCAAATTTGTAAATTGCTACCAGCGGCTCTTCAGCAAGTTAGGCTGGATCCCATTAATCAGATGGGTGTTGCTGAACTGCTGTTTGATGCCTGCTTCGAATTCGTCGCGGAAATATTTAATCGCGCTTTGCAGCGGCTCGACCGCACCTGGCGCATGCGCACAGAAGGTCTTGCCCGGCCCAAGCGATCGACACAGTTGCTCAAGTGTCTCGATATCGCCCGGCTGGCCTTCGCCATTTTCAATCGCGCGCAGAATTTTCACGCTCCACGGCAGGCCATCACGGCACGGCGTACACCAGCCGCAGGATTCGCGGGCAAAGAATTCTTCCAGGTTACGCACGAGGCCAACCATTCCGATTTCGTGGTCAACGGCCATCGCCAGTGCTGTACCTAAACGGCTACCCGCTTTACCGATGCTTTCGAATTCCATCGGCAAATCCAGATGCGCTTCGGTCAGGAAGTCAGTCCCTGCCCCGCCCGGCTGCCAGGCTTTAAATTTCAGGCCATCACGCATGCCGCCCGCGTAGTCTTCGAGAATTTCACGCGCCGTGGTGCCAAACGGCAGTTCCCACAGGCCCGGGTTCTTCACGCGACCGGAGAAGCCCATCAGCTTGGTGCCCGCATCTTTGCTTTTCGAGATATTCTGATACCACTCCACGCCATTAGCGAGGATGGCCGGGACGTTGCACAGGGTTTCTACGTTGTTGACGCAGGTCGGTTTGCCCCATACGCCGGAACTTGCCGGGAACGGTGGCTTAGAACGTGGGTTCGCACGACGACCTTCGAGGGAGTTAATCAGCGCGGTTTCTTCCCCGCAGATATAACGGCCCGCGCCGGTATGCACGATCAGTTCGAAATCAAAACCGGTGCCGAGAATGTTTTTCCCGAGCAGACCCGCTTCGGTCGCTTCGGCAATCGCACGACGCAGGTGAACCGCAGCTTCGATGTATTCGCCACGCAGGAAGATGTAGCCACGGTAGGCTTTCAGCGCGAACGCTGAAATCAGCATGCCTTCTACCAACAGATGCGGGAGCTGTTCCATCAACAGGCGGTCTTTATAAGTGCCCGGCTCCATTTCATCGGCGTTACACAGCAGGTAACGGATGTTCATGGATTCGTCTTTTGGCATCAGGCTCCACTTCAAACCAGTGGAGAAGCCCGCACCGCCACGCCCTTTCAGACCCGCGTCTTTTACCGCGTTGACGATTTCATCCGGTGCCATGCCCGCCAGCGCTTTACGCGCTCCGGCATAACCGTTTTTGCTCTCATATTCTTCGAGCCACACCGGCTGTTTGTCTTCGCGCAGACGCCACGTCAGCGGATGCGTTTCAGGCGTCAGGGTAACGTTTTTCATTTATACCGCTCCAGCAGGTCAGGGATCGCCTCCGGCGTCAGATGACTGTGAGTATCTTCATCAATCATCATGTTCGGCCCCTTATCGCAGTTGCCGAGGCAACAGGTCGGCAGCAGGGTGAAGCGACCATCAAACGTGGTCTGGCCTGGCTTAATATTGAGTTTTTGCTCAAGCGCGGCCTGAATCCCCTGATAACCGGTGATATGACACACCACGCTGTCGCAATAGCGAATCACGTGACGGCCAACCGGCTGGCGGAAGATCTGACTGTAGAACGTAGCAACACCTTCGACATCGCTTGCCGGGATTCCCAGCGCGTCGGCAATGGCGTAGATCGCCCCATCCGGCACCCAGCCACGCTGCTTCTGAACAATCTTCAGCGCTTCAATGGACGCCGCACGCGGGTCTTCGTAGTGGTGCTTTTCGTGCTCGATAGCGTCACGTTCTGCCGCACTCAGCTCAAAAGCCTCGGTTTGTGGTTGTTGATTCTCGTGCATAATTAGCGGTCCACATCTGACATAACAAAATCGATACTACCCAGATAAACGATCAGATCCGATACAAGGCTGCCGCGGATTGCCGCAGGGATCTGCTGCAAATGCGCATAGCTCGGCGTACGGATACGGGTGCGGTAGCTCATGGTGCTGCCGTCGCTTGTCAGGTAGTAACTGTTGATGCCCTTGGTCGCCTCAATCATCTGGAAGGATTCATTGGCCGGCATAACCGGGCCCCAGGAAACCTGCAGGAAGTGGGTGATCAGGGTTTCGATATGCTGCAGCGTGCGCTCTTTCGGCGGCGGCGTGGTCAGCGGATGATCCGCTTTGAACGGGCCGGCTGGCATATTTTTCAGGCACTGGTCAAGAATGCGCAGGCTCTGGCGCAGCTCTTCAACTTTCAGGGTAAGACGCGTGTAGCAATCGCTGACACCGCCACCTAAAGGCACTTCGAAATCGAAGTTCTGGTATCCAGAGTAAGGACGGGCTTTACGCACGTCGAAGTCGATACCGGTTGCACGCAGGCCAGCACCTGTGGTGCCCCACTCCAGCGCTTCTTTCGCGGTGTAAGCGGCAACGCCCTGTGAACGCCCTTTCAGAATAGTGTTACGAATTGCCGCTTTCTCGTATTCGGCCAGACGTTTTGGCATCCAGTCGAGGAACTCTTTCAGCAAGCCTTCCCAGCCACGTGGCAGGTCGTGTGCAACACCGCCGATACGGAACCAGGCCGGGTGCATACGGAAACCGGTAATCGCTTCAACCAGATCGTAGATTTTCTGACGATCGGTAAACGCGAAGAACACAGGCGTCATCGCACCAACGTCCTGAATGAACGTGGAGATGTACAGCAGATGGCTGTTGATACGGAAGAGTTCGGAAAGCATAACGCGGATAACTTCCACGCGCTCCGGCACTTCGATCCCGGCCAGTTTTTCAACGGCCAGTACGTATGGCATTTCGTTAACGCAGCCGCCGAGGTACTCGATACGGTCTGTGTACGGAATGTAGCTGTGCCAGGACTGACGCTCGCCCATTTTCTCAGCACCACGGTGGTGGTAACCGATATCCGGCACGCAGTCGACAATCTCTTCGCCATCCAGCTGAAGGATGATACGGAATGCACCGTGCGCAGATGGGTGGTTAGGACCGAGGTTGAGGAACATGAAGTCCTCGTTTTCGGTGCTGCGTTTCATGCCCCACTCTTCAGGCTTGAACGTCAGCGCTTCCATCTCGAGATCTTGTTTTGCTTTCGTCAGCTCAAACGGATCGAATTCGGTAGCACGCGCTGGATAGTCTTTACGCAGCGGGTGGCCTTCCCAGGTATCCGGCATCATGATACGGCGCAGATTCGGGTGGCCCTGGATGTTAATCCCAAACATTTCCCAGGTTTCACGCTCATACCAGTTGGCGTTCGGGAAGAGTTTGGTCACCGTTGGCACATTCAGATCGTTCTCAGACAGCGCAACCTTGAGCATGATGTCGCGGTTGCGGTCGATAGAAATCAGATGATAGAAAACGGAAAAATCAGCGGCGGGTAACCCGTCACGGTGAGTGCGCAGACGCTCGTCCATGCCGTGTAAATCAAACAGCATGACGTAAGGTTTTGGCAATCTCTTGAGGAAATCGACAACTTCCAGTAACTGTTCACGCTTAACCCAAACAACGGGTACCCCGGTGCGGGTTGGCTGAACGGTAAAGGCATCCGGCCCAAAACGGTTGCGCAGTTCGCCAATCACCGGGTCATCAAGATGATCCCGGGTCTGCCATGCGGCAGCTTCATGCGCGGTTAAATCGGTCATATTGTTCACCTTGCAAAAGGTCCGTGGTGACTGTCGGACGTGGCTCCGCGCTATTAATTTTGATATGCGAAGGCTAAATCACGGCCAACAGGCGCAAAGTTAAATCTCGTCAGGTGTACGGAGATTCGTCACAGCAATACGTTCGCCGCGTTTACGCTCGCGCTCAGATTGCATATTGGCGCGATACACGCCCTGATCGCCAACCACCCAAGAGAGCGGACGACGTTCTTTGCCGATCGATTCCTGCAGCAGCATCAGCGCTTGCATGTAGGCTTCCGGACGCGGCGGGCAACCTGGGATATAAACATCGACCGGGATAAACTTATCGACGCCCTGCACAACAGAATAAATGTCGTACATGCCGCCAGAGTTTGCACAGGCGCCCATGGAAATTACCCATTTCGGCTCGAGCATCTGGTCATAGAGGCGCTGAATAACAGGGGCCATTTTGGTGAAGCAAGTACCCGCCACCACCATCAGGTCAGCCTGACGCGGGGAAGCACGCAGTACTTCTGCACCAAAACGCGCAACGTCATGCACCGCAGTGAATGACGTAACCATTTCAACGTAGCAGCAAGACAGGCCAAAGTTGTAAGGCCAGATTGAGTTCTTGCGGCCCCAGTTGACCATGTCGTGCAAGGCATTTTCGAGCTTGCCTACATACACGCTTTTGTTTACTTCCTGCTCAAGAGGGTCGGTGACGATCTCTTGTTTTTGCAGGGGGTAACGGTCGTTCTCACCGTTAGGATCTATGCGGGTGAGCGTATAATCCATCTTATTGCCTCGCTTTTACTGCGTATGACGATTAGTAGTACTGTCGGTTTCCGGGTTAACCAGCGTGCGGCGGGAACGCGAAGGCGTCCAGTCCAGCGCACCAATACGAACGAGGTAAACCAGGCCTGCCAGTAACACTAAAATGAAAATTGCGGCTTCTACAAAGCCCACCCAACCGCTTTCACGGATTGATGTAGACCATGCGTAAAGGTAAAGGGCTTCCACGTCAAAGATGACGAAGAACATGGCGACCAGGTAAAACTTCGCCGAGAGACGTAAGCGAGCGGAGCCCACAGAGTCGATACCCGACTCGAACGGGGTGTTCTTGCTACGCGCGCGCGCGCGACCGCCGAGATACCAACCGCCAACCAGCATCAAACAGCAGAGGCCTATGGCAATGATGAGAAATATAGCGAATGCCCAGTGATGAGCGATGACTTCAGTGGATGTTGACATACGCAAAGCTTTACCAAAATAAGTAGCGCCGGAACTCTGCTCTGATTGGCAGATGAACGCCACATGATTCATGGGGAGGAATTAAAAACCACAAAAAGTGTGCCACTACTGGGCAAAAACAGCTAAATGATGTGGTTTTTTACTCCTTTCTATAACCTTTTGTCAACTTTAACAAAAGTTTCCTCACATTAGTTTACACCGAACACCTCCCATTAACATTAAATGCCCTTTAGCTTTTTCGCAGCGAAAAAACCTTGTGGATTTACGGTTGGTGAATCGTGTCCGTGTGAGGTTTAAATACACGTAACCCTTCTATTTTGACAGGAATCGGCGGTGATTCCTCCCCCCAATCGGGAGTATTTTCTTGATCTGAGACACGCTTCTGTTAATTCACACATAAAAACAGCAACAATACGACCGTTTTTTTAACATTAGCAGGAAGTGGTAAGTTAGGATTGTAAAGAGAGAGAAAAACATTACCAACGCGCATAGTGTAATGAAAAATAAAGATAAAAAAGCACAAAGAAACAATTACGCTTACTCTTTATCCACAAAAAAGGCCGCTGAGCGGAATTTGCTCATCAGCAGCCTTTTTTTGCACTTACAATTTGTTACCAGATAACAAGGATGCTTTTACCCTAAATCCTTTTCAGCAACAAGGGTATCATCTCCCCCTTCCGAGGTATATCCGCCATACTGATACCAGGGATTATTATAACTTTCAAGTGACTGAAAAATCGCCTGCACCAATTCGTTCGGACTCTGAGGGTTACAGCTCAGCAGATATTCGGTATCTGGTAACTGCGGCAATCCATCGCTTTTACCCAATACGCGCAGCTCAGGGCTCATCATCTCAACGGGACGCGCTGTGACGCCTAACCCCGCTTTAACCGCCGCGCGCACGGCAGACAGCGTTGAGGCGACGTAAGCCAAACGCCATGGAATGCGTGCCGCATTCAGGGTATCGATAATCATATCGCGGAACGGACTAGGATCGTCCAGCAGCACCAGCGGCACCGCTTCGCCTGGCGGCAGCACGTAGTCTGCCGCGCAGTACCAGAGCGTCGGTGAGGTACGCAGCAACACAGACTCAAACTGCGCCAGCCGATGAGTGGTTAATACCAGATCCACTTCGCCCGCCAATAGCATTTCGCCCATTTCCGCATGGCGCTTAACGCGTACATCCAGCGCCAGTTTGGGATAAACTGAGCTTATTCGGTTGAGCAAAAACGGCAGGATCGTGTCCGCCGATTCATCAGACGAACCAATAGTCAGCATCCCTTGCAGCGAACTAAACATAAGCGATGTACAGGCTTCATCATTAAAGCGCAGGATCTTGCGGGCATAACCCAACAATTGAATACCGTGCTCGGTAAGCAGCTTGTTTCGACCATGTCGGGCGAACAATTCTTTGCCGACCAATTGCTCAAGACGCTGCATCTGCTGACTAACAGCGGACTGGGTCCGGCATACAGCAGCGGCAGCGGCGGCAAAGGTGTTCAGATCGGCGACCGCAACAAACGTTCTCAGCAGATCGAGATCGAGATTCAATATCGGACGATTTGCGTTAATCATATTTCTTCACTTACAGGTTGCATGTGCTGACCTGCCTGGTTGATGCTGTGCTCCACGAAACTCAGGCAATTCCTTTTGAATCATATCCCCCGGCCCGGCGAGCCGGACGAATGCCTGAAAGAGCGTTATTGCATTATAATTGCCTGCCTGCTTCTCTATGAGCAGACCCCTTAGCTATATTTTTGCTTACACCTGGATAACGAGATAATTATTTCTGGCACATTTGTGTGAGATTATTCAAAAAAAACGGTTACTTTTACTCTGAGTTCTTTAAGAACTCTCAACAATATTGCCAGGATTCACAGGCACATCGAAATCAACAAAAATACGAGCAATAACATAAAGTTACATTGAAACAGCAAACCAGACCATCACCGTCATGGTGGTAATCGCGGCATGCTGACCGTGGTATCCTACCGCAAAAACATTATATTTATAAGTGGTATTAGGCTTTATCTTACATAAAAATTTAAATGATAATCATGAACCAGGAATAAATTAACAAACAGAAAAGATAACTTTGCAATTAATGAAATATTATTAATTGATTAAAGATTCTTTCATTAACAACACTTAACAATGTATTCACAGCGCAGCGTATTAGGCATCATCTTAATGTTAGCAAACCACCGTGTTTTAGCGCCTAAATTTTCACCAGAAATCCTTAATTGTTGGACAGGAGAGTCGTCGACAGATTTAATTAATGCAGTTAAAAATTCACGCAATAACAAAAAAATCAGCATTAATGACTGGAGTGAATCGTAAAGCGAGGTGATTTAAGCAGTCGAAGCAGCTTAATCTCAGACAAACAAATTACGGATCTATTGCGCACTGTGCAAAATATTGTCCTGTTACCCTTCAAAATACACGGGATGGGGAGTACCTTATTCCATGCAGGCTTCCACGGCAGGGAGCGGCGAAACTAGCAAAAAGGTCGAGATCCATGTCCCCCATCGAAAAATCCAGCAAATTAGATAATGTCTGTTACGACATCCGTGGCCCGGTACTTAAGGAAGCTAAACGTCTTGAGGAAGAAGGCAATAAAGTCCTCAAACTGAACATCGGCAACCCTGCCCCGTTCGGCTTCGACGCGCCAGATGAAATCCTCGTAGATGTCATCCGCAACCTTCCTACGGCGCAGGGGTACTGCGATTCCAAAGGATTGTATTCGGCCCGTAAAGCCATCATGCAACACTACCAGGCGCGCGACATGCGCGACGTCACGGTAGAAGATATCTACATCGGCAACGGTGTGTCTGAACTGATCGTTCAGGCCATGCAGGCGCTGCTCAACAGCGGCGATGAAATGCTGGTTCCTGCCCCTGATTATCCGCTGTGGACAGCAGCGGTCTCGCTTTCAAGCGGTAAAGCAGTGCATTACCTCTGCGACGAATCCGCTGGCTGGTTCCCGGATCTTGACGATATTCGCAGCAAAATCACCCCGCGCACCCGCGGGATCGTGATTATTAACCCGAACAACCCAACCGGCGCGGTCTACTCGAAAGAGCTGCTGCTGGAGATTGTAGAAATCGCACGTCAGCATAATCTGATTATTTTTGCTGACGAAATCTACGACAAGATCCTGTATGACGAAGCCCAGCACCATTCGATCGCGGCCCTTGCACCGGATCTGCTGACCGTCACCTTTAACGGTTTGTCTAAAACCTATCGCGTCGCCGGATTCCGTCAGGGCTGGATGGTGCTGAACGGGCCGAAGAAACATGCCAAAGGCTATATAGAAGGCCTGGAAATGTTGGCATCCATGCGTTTATGCGCCAACGTTCCGGCACAGCACGCCATTCAAACAGCGCTGGGCGGCTATCAAAGTATCAGTGAATTTGTTGCACCCGGTGGGCGTCTGTATGAGCAACGCAATCGTGCATGGGAACTGATCAATGAGATCCCGGGCGTCAGTTGCGTGAAGCCTAATGGCGCGCTGTATATGTTCCCGAAAATTGACAGCAAGCGGTTTAATATTCACGACGACCAGAAAATGGTGCTCGATTTCCTGTTGCAGGAAAAAGTGTTGCTGGTTCAGGGCTCTGCTTTCAACTGGCCGTGGCCGGATCACGTGCGTATCGTTACCCTGCCGCGCATCGACGATCTGGAAATGTCGATTTCCCGCTTTGGCCGCTTCCTCTCCGGCTACCATCAGTCTTAAAACCGCTGACCGCCGGAATTTGCATCCGGCGGTCAACTCGGCGCACAATGAGTAACCTGCTGTAACGCATCAAGGAACCTCATGAGCCAGAGTCATTTCTTTGCCCACCTTTCCCGTCTGAAACTCATCAATCGTTGGCCGCTCATGCGCAATGTGCGCACTGAAAATGTTTCCGAGCACAGTTTGCAGGTCGCTATGGTGGCCCACGCACTGGCGGCAATCAAAAATCGTAAGTTTAACGGTACGGTTAATCCTGAACGGATCGCGCTGCTGGCGATGTATCACGATGCTTCCGAAGTGCTGACAGGCGACCTGCCTACCCCGGTCAAATATTTCAATTCCCAGATTGCTCAGGAATACAAAGCGATAGAAAAGATTGCTCAGCAAAAACTGGTTGATATGGTGCCGGATGAGCTGCGTGATATTTTTGAGCCGCTGATCAACGAACATCATTCCAGTGAAGAAGAAAAGTTGTTGGTGAAACAGGCCGATGCGCTGTGCGCATATCTGAAATGTCTGGAAGAACTGTCTGCCGGGAATAATGAATTTCTGCTGGCGAAAGGACGGCTGGAAAAGACGCTGGAATCCCGCCGCAGCGAAGAAATGGACTACTTCATGCAGGTCTTCGTGCCAAGCTTCCAGTTATCGCTCGATGAAATAAGCCAGGACTCGCCGCTTTAACTATTCCACTATTCGCCCAGCAGCGCTGTGCTTGCAGGGCTTACGGGTTCTGCTTAAAGACCGGGTAAGGCGAAACCGCCACCCGGCAACGTTCTCACGCTCAAAACGGAAACAACATCGGAATCAACACCACACAGGCCACCATCACCAACAGGGTGAAGGGTACGCCAATCTTTACAAAATCACTGAAACGGTATTTTCCCGGCCCCAGTACAAGCGTGTTTACCGGTGATGATACAGGTGTCATGAAGGCCGCCGATGCGGCCATTGCCACCATCATCGCAAACGGATAAGGCGACACGCCCATCGATTTTGCTGCAGCCAGCGCAATGGGTGCCATCAGTACCGCCGTGGCTGTGTTGGAAATAAACAGGCCAATGGTCGCACACATCACGAACAGACAGATCAGCATCAAATACGGCCCCTGCCCACCGCCCACTTCCATCAGCCCTTTCACCACCAGATCGACGCCACCGGTTTTTTGCAACGCGTGCGCGAACGGCATCATGCCGACAATCAAAATAATACTCGGCCAGTGAATTGCTTTATAAGCACTCTCGGCATTAATGCAACGGAATTTGCCCATCAGCAGACAAGCGATAATCGCGGCGATCGGGTTAGGTATTTCGTCGGTCAGCATCAGGGCCACCATCAACACAAGGCAAAAAACCGCATGCGGTGCCTGACTGTGCGCCGGGGAAGCATCATTCACTTCGATAGGCATGTTGTGAACCACAAAATCGCGCCCGCGCTGGGCAAGCTGCGCTATCTGTTTCCAGTTGCCGACCACCAGCAGAATGTCACCAAGTTCGATCGATTCATCCACGATGGACCCCTCGACGGCATGGCCCTCGCGCTTCATGCCCACAACATTCAGACCATAACGCGAACGAAAACCCATTTCCCGCACGGTTTTGCCCACCATTTCGGAATCCGGGATCAGTGACACTTCCGCCATACCGACATCCAGCGCCTGATCGGAGAAATACTCCCCGCGCAGCACCATTGGTTCAAGTAATTGTTCGCTACAGAACTGGCGTAAATCGACCTCCGCCGATGACATATCAATCAGCAGAACATCACGCGCGTGAAATTCCGAAACCCCATTCACATTAACGATCACCCGGCGAAAACGCCGCCAGCGTTCGACGCCGATGATATTCGCGCCGTAGCGCTCACGCAGTTTCAAATCGTCCAGACGCTGCCCAACTAACGGCGAACCTGGGCGAATAGCCAACCGCCGCGCACGACCGTTGAGTCGATATTCTTTGATAAGATCGCGAAACGTGCGTCGTTTATCGTGTTTTGACTCGTTTTCATCGCCCGGCAGCATAAAGCGCACCAGCAACATATAGACAATGCCGAGCACCAGTACGACGAGGCCAATCGGTGTGACGCTAAAGAAGCTAAATCCGTCGAGCCCTTCGCGCAGCAGTTCGCTGTTGATAACCAGATTAGGGGGTGTGGCAACCAGCGTCATCATGCCGCTGATTAGCCCGGCGAAACTCAGCGGCATCATCAGTCTCGAGGGCGAGGTATTCATGCGCATGCAAACGCTCAGCACCACCGGGATAAAAATCGCCACAACCCCCGTAGAGCTCATAAACGCCCCAAGCCCTGCCACCGTCAGCATCAGGTAGATCAGCATTTTGATTTCGCTGTTGCCTGCCACTTTCACCAGCCATGAGCCCATGCTGGTGGCAACGCCCGTGCGCACTAACCCGTCGCCGATGATAAACAGCGCGGCGATAAGAATAACGTTAGGATCGCTAAAACCAGAAAAGGCTTCGCTTAAGGTGAGCGTTCCGCTAAGAACGAAAGCAACAATCACCAGCAGGGCGACGGCATCCATGCGCACTTTGCCGGTGGCAAACAACAGCACCGCCACCGCCAGCAGGCACAGCACCCAAATCAGTTCACCGTTCACAACATATCCTTGTCAGAAAAGAGAATCCGTAGTTTGACATAAAAAAGCCCCGACTGAGCGGGGCTATATCAATGCGTTTACGCTTTTAGGGCGACGTCAACAGTGCCATCCGGTTGACGGGTGATGCTCAGCGCTTCCAGCGTGGTGAGCACGAAATCCGCTTCGTTTAAACGCGGCGCGTCCTGAGGAACATTGACCGCAATCACTCGACAACCCGCAGCAAGGCCAGAAAGCATTCCTGCCGCCGCATCTTCTACCACAGCACATTGTGCAGGCGGTAGGCCCAGCAATTCAGCCCCCAGAAGATACGCATCTGGCTCCGGTTTGCCTCGTTTCACTTGCTCGGCGGTGACGAACACTTTCGCTTCCGGCAGGCCCGCCGCACGATGGCGTGCATGGGCAACGGGAATTGAACCCGATGTCACAATTGCCCACGGAATCCCGGCTTCATCCAGATGATTCAGCAGCGCCAACGCGCCAGGAAGTGCGGTGATCCCGTCTATGTCCTGCGCTTCAAGCTGCTCAAGCCAGCTAAACTCGGCCTGGATTTGTTCTTCCGTTTTGCCCGGCAGAAAATGGCGCAGTGAAGTTATCGCCTGTTTACCATGAATAAAGTTCAGCACTTCATCGTGGCTCAAACCGTGTCTGTCAGCCCAGTGACACCAGGAACGTTCCACGACCGGCAAGGAATCCACCAGCGTTCCGTCAAGATCGAATAAAAAGCCTTTGCACTGCACGGCGGCCTCCATCAGGCGTTGATAATCTGATTAATTTCGTTGCTGCTCAGGTGGTACTGACGCGGACACGCATGCCATGCGCTCAGCATGCGCTGGTATTTTTCCCACATAGGCGTTTGCGCGTTGAAACCGTGAGTCCCGGCATCGAAATGGGCGTAACGGCCTTCAATGTTGACCATAAAGCGCACATAGCCGAGATAACGGGCTTCCGTTGCCGCATCAAAACCAAGGAAGGTCACGCGACGTTCGTCAATCGCATCAGCATCTTTCAGGTTGGTCCAGGAAACATGCAGGGCGTGATACATCTCCATGATGTCGATAATAATCCGACAGGTTTCTTCGGTCAGTTGGCCGAATTCGCGATCCAGTTCGCGCATTTGCAGGCCGTAGCCGCGCTCAATAATCGTCTGCAGACGGCGATAACGCTCGGCGTTATCGGGATCCATCATGGTCATCATTTTATACTGATTCGACAAAATCAGACGTTGAGCGTTGGTCATTTCCATTTTCGACTCCTGTTGCGCTACGGCATGAAAAAAAGGGCTTACAAAGTGTATGCCCTCTTTTATATGCGTTTTTGCGGGTTAATTACAAATCATCAAGGAAAGTTTTATCCAGTTGTTTGAACGCGCGCTTAAGCGTTTCAGCTAATGCCTGGTAATCTGGCTTGCCTTCAACCGGGGCCAGCGCCTGTCCAGATTCCTGTAATTTGCCGCGCACTTCGTAGAACCAGCTCAAAATCGTCGGTGGCAGCGGCGTGGCAGAACGCTTGCCCAGCCACCATAATCCTTGCATTGGCAGGCTTAGCGCAAACAGCGCGGTGGCGACGGTTGGGCCGAGTTGGCCACCGAGGGCGATTTGCCAGCACAGCGTAAAAACAGCCAGCGGTGGCATAAAGCGGATGGCGTGGCGGGTAGCGCGGATCACGCGATTTTCAACAAACACCGGGGCAAGGCGTTTTTCCATCGGCCACGTCTTTGCGTAATGCTGCCCACGGCGGAACGAACTAAAAAAGCTGACCGGGCGGTTCTCGGGTGTCGACATGGCGTTACCTCAACTTCACAGATAAAAAATCAAAATTTCGTGCAAAACAACAACTCTACATGACAACGTTCAAAACATTTTGGCAATAAAGGCAGCAATCAGGTATCCTGTGCGGCCTGAGAGGGGCGTAGACTCACTCTCACGATTCGTCAAATTATTGCACATTCTGCCAACGGTTGAAAATTGTGCAAAACTGAATGCTGAATCAACCGATTTTCTTTCGTCATGCCCGATAAAAGTATCAGGCATGATGTTAATCATAAATGTCAGCGTCATCATGCGCTACGCTCTTTGACTCACTGACGTTTTTTTAGCCACATAAGATTAATAGGTACTTCCATGTCGAGTAAGTTAGTACTGGTTCTGAACTGCGGTAGCTCCTCACTGAAATTCGCCATCATTGATGCGGTAAACGGTGAAGAGTACCTCTCTGGTTTGGCCGAATGTTTCCATCTCCCAGAAGCACGTTTGAAATGGAAAATGGACGGCAGCAAACAAGAAGCGGCTTTAGGTGCAGGCGCCGCTCACAGTGAAGCGCTTAACTATATCGTTAATACTATTCTGGCACAAAAACCAGAACTGTCTGCTCAGTTGACCGCTATCGGTCACCGTGTTGTTCACGGCGGCGAGAAGTACACCGGCTCTGTAGTTATCGACGATTCCGTTATTCAGGGTATCAAAGACGCTGCCTCTTTTGCACCGCTGCACAACCCGGCGCACCTGATCGGTATCGCGGAAGCGCTGAAATCCTTCCCGAACCTGAAAAACAAAAACGTTGCTGTCTTCGACACCGCGTTCCATCAGACTATGCCGGAAGAGTCATACCTGTATGCTCTGCCGTACAGCCTATACAAAGAACACGGCGTTCGTCGCTACGGCGCACACGGCACCAGCCACTTCTATGTGACTCAGGAAGCCGCCAAAGTACTGAACAAGCCAGTTGAAGAACTGAACATCATCACTTGCCACCTGGGCAACGGTGGTTCTGTTTCTGCTATCCGTAACGGCGAATGTGTTGATACTTCTATGGGTCTGACCCCGCTGGAAGGTCTGGTGATGGGCACCCGTTCTGGTGACATCGACCCGGCTATCATCTTCCATCTGCACGACACCCTGGGCATGAGCGTTGATGCTATCAACAAAATGCTGACCAAAGAGTCTGGCCTGCTGGGTCTGACCGAAGTCACCAGCGACTGCCGTTATGTTGAAGACAACTACGACACCAAAGCTGACGCTAAACGTGCAATGGACGTTTACTGCCACCGCCTGGCGAAATACATCGGTTCTTACACTGCTCTGATGGACGGTCGTCTGGACGCAGTTGTGTTCACTGGTGGTATCGGCGAAAACGCCGCGATGGTTCGCGAACTGTCCCTGGGCAAACTGGGCGTTCTGGGCTTCGACGTTGATCACGAGCGTAACCTGGCTGCCCGCTTCGGCAAGTCTGGCTTCATCAACAAAGAAGGCACCCGCCCTGCCGTGGTCATCCCGACCAATGAAGAATTGGTCATCGCACAAGACGCAGCCCGTCTGACTGCCTGATTCCACACCGCCAGCTTTGCTGGCGGTGCTGTTTTGTCTCCCGCCAACCCCCGGCGGTAACGAAAGAGGATAAACCGTGTCCCGTACAATTATGCTGATCCCTACCGGAACCAGCGTCGGCCTGACCAGCGTCAGCCTTGGCGTTATCCGTGCTATGGAACGCAAAGGCGTTCGTCTGAGCGTCTTTAAGCCAATCGCTCAACCGCGTGCCGGTGGCGATGCGCCAGACCAGACCACCACTATCGTGCGTGCGAATTCCAATCTGCCAGCCGCTGAACCGCTGAAGATGAGCCACGTTGAATCTCTGCTCTCCAGCAACCAGAAAGACGTGCTGATGGAAGAGATCATCGCCAACTACCACGCCAACACTCAGGATGCTGAAGTGGTGCTGGTTGAAGGCCTGGTTCCGACTCGCAAACACCAGTTTGCTCAGTCCCTGAACTACGAAATTGCCAAGACGCTGAATGCAGAAATCGTGTTCGTGATGTCTCAGGGCACTGATACTCAGGAAGAACTGAAAGAGCGTATTGAACTGACCCGTAGCAGCTTCGGCGGCACGAAAAACACCAACATTACCGGCGTTATCGTTAACAAACTGAATGCCCCGGTTGATGAGCAGGGCCGTACGCGTCCTGACCTGTCTGAAATTTTCGATGACTCTTCCAAAGCGAAAGTTGTCAAAATTAATCCGGCAGAACTGACCGCTTCAAGCCCAATGCCAATCCTGGGCGCGGTGCCGTGGAGCTTCGATCTGATTGCCACCCGTGCAATCGATATGGCACGCCATCTGAATGCCACCATCGTTAACGAAGGCGATATCAACACCCGTCGCGTGAAGTCCGTTACCTTCTGTGCGCGTAGTATTCCGCACATGCTGGAACACTTCCGTGCAGGCTCTCTGCTGGTAACGTCCGCAGACCGTCCTGACGTACTGGTTGCTGCGTGTCTCGCGGCAATGAATGGCGTGGAAATCGGTGCGATCCTGCTGACCGGTGCTTACGAAATGGATGCTCGCGTCAGCAAGCTGTGTGAACGCGCGTTCGCCACTGGCCTGCCAGTATTCATGGTTAACACCAACACCTGGCAGACTTCGTTGAGCCTGCAGAGCTTCAACCTTGAAGTGCCTGCCGATGACCATCAGCGTATCGAGAAAGTGCAGGAATATGTGGCGAGCCACATTGATGCCAACTGGATCGAATCCCTGACGGCAACCTCCGAGCGTAGCCGCCGTCTGTCTCCTCCAGCCTTCCGCTACCAGCTGACCGAGCTGGCGCGTAAAGCGGGCAAACGTGTTGTGCTGCCAGAAGGCGACGAACCACGTACCGTGAAAGCGGCTGCCATCTGTGCAGAGCGCGGCATCGCAACCTGTGTGCTTCTGGGTAACCCGGATGCTATCACCCGCGTTGCGGCGGATCAGGGCGTTGAACTGGGCGCAGGTATCGAGATTGTTGATCCTGAAGTCGTACGCGAAAGCTATGTCGCTCGCCTGGTCGAGCTGCGTAAGAGCAAAGGCATGACTGAAGCCGTTGCGCGCGAACAGCTGGAAGACAACGTGGTTCTCGGCACGCTGATGCTGGAGCAAAACGAAGTCGACGGTCTGGTTTCTGGCGCGGTTCACACCACAGCCAACACCATCCGTCCACCGCTGCAGCTGATCAAAACCGCACCGGGCAGTTCTCTGGTTTCTTCCGTGTTCTTCATGCTGCTGCCTGAACAGGTTTATGTTTACGGCGACTGCGCGATCAACCCGGACCCAACGGCCGAGCAGCTGGCAGAAATCGCTATTCAGTCCGCAGATTCTGCGACTGCATTCGGGATCGAACCTCGCGTAGCGATGCTTTCCTACTCCACCGGTACTTCCGGTGCAGGTAGTGACGTTGAGAAAGTTCGCGAAGCCACCCGTATCGCGCAGGAAAAACGCCCGGACCTGGTTATCGACGGCCCGCTGCAGTATGACGCAGCGGTTATGGCTGACGTAGCGAAATCCAAAGCGCCAAACTCCCCTGTTGCGGGTCGTGCGACCGTGTTCATCTTCCCGGATCTGAACACCGGTAACACCACCTACAAAGCGGTACAGCGTTCAGCAGATCTGATCTCTATCGGGCCAATGCTGCAGGGCATGCGCAAACCGGTTAACGATCTGTCCCGCGGCGCGCTGGTAGACGATATCGTTTACACCATAGCACTGACGGCGATTCAGTCTTCCCAGCAAGACTAAGTTTCGTTAAGCAGTAAAAAGGCCGCAATTTATTGCGGCCTTTTTTATTGTCATTGACCCATCCTGAAGAAGGGCATCGGACAATTAAAATTATTCCACGGTCGTTGTCGGCTGCTTTTCGTTCTTGGCGTTGCGGGTCATCCACAGCGCCAGCGCCTTCAGGGAATCCGGTGTGAACTCGTCGCAGCGGGCGGTGATCTCTTCCGGTGACAGCCAGCAAACCTCACTGACCTCTTCCTCCTGCAGCGCAAACGGCCCGTGGGAAACGCAGCTGAACAGCCCGCCCCAGACGCGACAGTTATCATCTTCGAAGTAGAACTGCCCGTGTTCGGCGAACGGCACGCCGGCAATCCCTAATTCTTCTTCCGCTTCGCGGCGGGCAGAATCGAGAAGCTGTTCGTCGGACTGGACAACGCCACCCGCGGTAGCATCAAGCATGCCCGGCAGGAAGTCTTTCGACTCGGTACGGCGCTGCACCAGAATTTTGCCCATACCGTCATGAACAACAATATAGGTAGCACGATGGCGCAACCGCTGCGCGCGCATTTGCTCACGGCTGGCTTGCGCTATCACTTCATTGTCTTCATTGACAATGTCTACCCATTCCGTGCCAACAAAATGACTCTGTTCCACCATCGGGAAACCTTCTCTTAGGGGCGCTCTTACGGCGCGTTATCGGTTCAACAAACGGTAAGTTACGGGGTAATGTCCACCTGTGCAATAACCCCTTCACTTTCCAGGGCGTGAACGGTCAGAACACCATCATTCAGCATGCCGTAGCTGGCTTCAAAGCCACCTTTAGGGATGCTCGCAGAGCCCGGATTGAAGAAATATTGCCCTTCGCGCTTCCGCGCAACGGGAAGATGAGTATGACCGAAAATCAGCACATCGTGTGGCGC
>NZ_DATBBJ010000102.1:0-9274 GCF_036271055.1 Scandinavium sp.
TCCCCCAGACTTAGGTAGTACTTACCTAAATAGAAGTTGGTTTCACTGAGATGCTCAGCGAGCGAGGTGTTATCCGTTGCGTCCGCCTCGAGGCGTTCCATTAACGTTTTTTCGTTAATGTTCCCCAGGTAGAACTCGACAATGTTCCATCCCCATTGCTCTTTATCCGATCTATCGAAGCGCTGTTGTAACGCTACTTTAGCCTGCTTTGCATCTAAATTGCTTTCTGCAAGGTAGAGCCACAGACTACGGAAAGGATCATTGGGATCGTCTTGATAAAACGCTAGCAGATCATCTTGCGCTAAACGATAACGACCACCGTAGTAGAGGGCGATACCGCGATTTAAATGCGCATAGTTGTAAGTTGGATCAAGCTCAAGTACAGAATCAAACGCTTCATAGGCAGCATCAAAATTGCCTGCCTGCGTTAAATATATACCTAAGTAATTGAATACTTCAGGCATATCGGGGCGGATTGCCAACGCTTGTGAAAAATCATTTCGCGCCAGAGCCCGCAAGCCGAGGCTATCATACAACACTCCGCGCTCATATAAAAGCTGTGCGCGCTCATCATCGGTTAAAGCCCGACTGGCAAGAATTTGTTCCATGCGTGCCAGAATCACTTCTTGCTGTAAAGTCGGTTGCAATGGCACCGCCAGGACTTCACTTTTACGCCAGGCAGAGTTACTGCATCCTGCCAGCGTGAGTGCCGTCGCAACGAAACACCAGCGCAAAAAAGGCTTCATTTCCCACTCCCGAAGACAACTATTGGATGAACGTCCTGTTCCCCGGCTGCTAACAAGCGTCCTGCCCGAAAATGTGCCCTCCGCAGAAGCGGAGGGCTAATGGCAACCTTACTCGCCCTGTTCCGCAGCCGGTGCTTCCGGCGCGGCGGCAGGTTGAGTCTGCTCGGTCGCTTCTTTAATGCTCAGACGGACACGGCCCTGACGATCAACTTCCAGAACCTTGACCGGCACTTCCTGACCCATCTGCAGATAGTCGGTCACTTTCTCAACACGCTTATCAGCGATCTGAGAAATATGGACCAGACCTTCTTTACCGCCACCGATCGCCACGAAGGCACCGAAGTCTACGATACGGGTAACTTTACCGTTGTAGATACGGCCCACTTCGATCTCAGCGGTAATCTCTTCGATACGGCGGATAGCGTATTGCGCTTTGTCGCCGTCGGTCGCTGCGATTTTCACAGTACCGTCATCTTCAATTTCGATGGTGGTGCCAGTTTCTTCGGTCAGCGCACGGATAACAGAACCGCCTTTACCGATAACGTCTTTGATCTTGTCCGGGCTGATCTTGATGGTGTGAATACGCGGTGCGAATTCAGAGATGTCGCCACGTGGTGCGTTGATTGCCTGTTCCATTACGCCCAGGATGTGCAGACGCGCACCTTTGGCCTGGTTCAGAGCAACCTGCATGATCTCTTTGGTGATACCTTCAATTTTGATATCCATCTGCAGCGCAGAGATACCTTCGCGGGAACCCGCTACTTTGAAGTCCATATCGCCCAGGTGATCTTCGTCGCCGAGGATGTCGGACAGAACCACGAAGTTCTCGCCTTCTTTCACGAGGCCCATCGCGATACCGGCTACTGCAGATTTAATCGGTACGCCTGCATCCATCAGTGCCAGAGAAGCACCACATACGGAAGCCATGGAAGAAGAACCGTTGGATTCGGTGATTTCAGAAACCACACGCACGGTGTACGGGAATTCGTCGGTAGTCGGCATAACAGCCAACACGCCGCGTTTCGCCAGACGACCGTGACCAATTTCACGACGCTTCGGTGAGCCAACCATGCCGGTTTCGCCCACTGAGTACGGAGGGAAGTTATAGTGGAACAGGAAGCTGTCGGTGCGATCGCCCATCAGTTCGTCGATGTTCTGTGCATCACGTGCAGTACCCAGAGTCGCGGTAACCAGCGCCTGAGTTTCGCCACGGGTGAACAGTGAGGAACCGTGAGTACGTGGCAGAACGCCAGTGCGCACATCCAGACCACGAATCATGTCTTTTTCACGACCATCGATACGTGGTTCGCCAGCCAGTACACGGCTACGAACGGCAGTTTTCTCGATACCGTGCAGAATGTCGCCCAGATCGTTTGCGTCCAGAGAGTCATCTTCAGCAATCAGGGTCGCGATCACTTCAGATTTGATAGCATCAATCTGAGTGTAACGTTCCTGCTTGTCAGTGATGCGATATGCATCGCTCAGACGAGACTGTGCCAGACCCGCAACGCGCGCATGCAGCGCTTCGTTGATGGCTTCAGGCTGCCAATCCCAACGTGGTTTACCCGCTTCTTTCACCAGGTCGTTGATGTTCTGGATAACGATCTGCTGCTGCTCGTGGCCAAATACCACCGCACCCAGCATTACGTCTTCGCTCAGCAGTTCTGCTTCGGATTCCACCATCAGTACTGCAGCTTCAGTACCCGCAACAACCAGGTCCAGTTTGCTGGTTTTCAGCTCTTCCTGGGTTGGGTTCAGTACATACTGGTCGTTGATGTAACCCACGCGAGCAGAACCGATTGGGCCGTTGAATGGCAGACCAGACAGAGACAGCGCAGCGGATGCGCCGATCATAGCAACGATATCAGGGTTAACCTGTGGGTTTACGGACACAACGGTCGCGATAACCTGAACTTCGTTTACGAAACCTTCCGGGAACAGCGGACGAACCGGGCGGTCAATCAGACGCGCGATCAGGGTTTCGCCTTCGCTTGGACGGCCTTCACGACGGAAGAAACCACCCGGGATTTTACCGGCAGCGTAAGTACGCTCCTGGTAGTTAACAGTCAGGGGGAAGAAGTCCTGGCCTGGTTTGGTTTTTTTCTGGCCCACAACGGTAACGAATACCGCGGTGTCATCCATGCTAACCATAACGGCAGCGGTCGCCTGGCGAGCCATCATGCCGGTTTCCAGAGTGACCGTATGCTGGCCATACTGGAATTTACGAACGATCGGATTCAGCAAAATTATGTCCTTTCTTAAATTGTAACGACACGCCATTAGGCATGCCGCTCATTGACCCGATCCTCTTGCATCCTCGCGACTAATGACAATCTTAACTAATAGTTAAGCCTCTCATTAGCCGCGCGAAACTCTGCAACGAAGATCATTTATAGCAGCAATACAAACAATACATGAGTTTTATGTGGATTGCTGCCATCTGCTTGAAAAAAGGGGCCATAAAGGCCCCTCTTTTTGAAACTCGCCAGACTTAGCGACGCAGACCCAGACGCTCGATCAGCGCAGTGTAGCGTGCAACATCTTTACGTTTCAGGTAGTCGAGCAGTTTACGACGCTGGGAAACCATGCGCAGCAGACCACGACGGCTGTGGTGATCTTTTTTGTGCTCAGAGAAGTGACCCTGCAGGTGGTTGATCTGAGCGGTCAGCAGTGCGACCTGAACTTCAGTACAACCGCTGTCGTTAGAACCACGACCAAACTCGGAAACGATTTTTGCTTTAGCTTCAACGCTTAGAGACATTTTAAACTCCAGATTTAAAAAGTAAAAAGGGTGCCGATCTCTAATTCAGCGACCCCAGGATTAACGGCCTTACGCAGGCGAACCTTTATTTGGACGTTAAGCGGCAATATTCTACCCGTAGCGACATCTTATCGCAAGACGGGCCGTTATTGCGGATACTCGACGACAAGACGACGTGGCGCAACGCGACCTTCGTCATCAATCTCGCCCATACCAATGAATTTGCCTTCTTGGCCTTCGGTAACACGCACCAGGCCATTCACCTGCACGTCTGCGGAACGCACCGGATTGCCATTTTTGAAGTATACCGAAGAGGTCAACGGCAGATTAACGACCGGGAAGTCCGATGCTGGACTGTCCATTGGCATTAATAACGGATCTAATAACTGCGCTGCCGGAATATCTTGCTGTTCAGCCTGTTCGACAAGCGCTTGCAGCTGTTCCAGCGTCACCATTCGATCAACCGGGTAGCGGCTAACGGCCAAACGACGCAACATGATGACATGCGCACCGCAGCCAAGTTTCTCACCCAGATCATCAATGATAGTCCGGATATAAGTGCCTTTCGAGCAGTGGATTTCCAGCTCCAGTTCGTCGCCTTCATGCCGAATGAACAACAGCTCATAAACGGTTATCGGACGCGCTTCTCGCGGAACCTCAATGCCCTGACGAGCGTACTCGTAAAGCTTTTTACCCTGATGCTTCAACGCCGAGTACATCGACGGCACTTGCAGGGTGTCACCGCGAAAACCTTCCAGCGCACTGGCTAATTCAGTGGCGCTAAACGTCATTGGACGCTCTTCAACAACCTGTCCATCCGCGTCTGACGTATCAGTACGCTGGCCAAGCTTTGCAATCACACGGTAGCGTTTGTCAGAATCGAGCAGATACTGGGAAAACTTAGTCGCTTCACCCAGACAGACCGGCAGCATACCGGTCGCCAACGGATCTAACGCCCCGGTATGCCCTGCGCGGTTAGCGTTATAAAGGCGTTTTACCTTCTGCAGGACATCATTGCTGGACGCGCCTTGTGGTTTATCCAGCAGCAATACGCCATGTATATCGCGGCCACGACGACGAGGACGACTCATCAGTCCTCCTTGCTGTCATCCGGGTTCACACGACGCTCATCGTCATGCTTAACCACGTTGGTCACAAGGTTAGACATACGCATGCCTTCGACCAGCGAGTTATCGTAGAAGAAGGTCAGTTCAGGCACGATGCGCAGGCGCATAGCTTTGCCCAGCAGCGTACGGATAAAACCAGACGCGTCCTGCAATGCACGGATGCCTGCTTTTACTGCGGCTTCATCTTTGTCGTTCAGGAAGGTGACGAACACTTTGGCATACGCCAGGTCGCGGGAAATTTCCACTGCGGAAACGGTCGTCATCATACCTAAACGAGGATCTTTAATTTCGCGCTGCAGAATGATAGCAATTTCTTTTTGCATCTCCTGAGATACGCGCTGTGAGCGACCAAATTCTTTCGCCATAACGATTCTCCAAAATAAAGACAAAAAAGGGGCCGTTAAGCCCCTTTTTTAAATATTTCATTGCCGGGTGGTGCTTCTTAACCTGATGGCGATTCGCTTATCAGGCCAAACCCGGTCTGCATGTTGATATCGTAAACCCGGCAAGCCAATGAATGACCGCCGGGCTTCACATCAATCACTCGATGCTGCGTTTGATCTCGATGATTTCGAACACTTCGATCATATCGCCAACGCGAACGTCGTTGTAGTTCTTAACGCCGATACCACATTCCATGCCGTTACGGACTTCGTTGGCATCATCTTTGAAGCGACGCAGGGATTCCAGCTCGCCTTCATAGATAACCACGTTGTCACGCAGAACGCGGATTGGGTTGTGACGTTTAACCACACCTTCGGTAACCATACAACCTGCGATGGCACCAAATTTCGGTGATTTGAACACGTCACGAACTTCAGCCAGACCGAGGATCTGCTGTTTCAGTTCTGGAGACAGCATGCCGCTCATCGCTGCTTTCACTTCGTCGATCAGATGATAGATGACGGAGTAGTAACGCAGATCCAGGCTTTCCGCTTCGATAACACGGCGCGCAGAAGCGTCAGCACGTACGTTAAAGCCAACCAGAATCGCGTTGGATGCCGCAGCCAGGGTTGCGTCGGTTTCGGTGATCCCACCTACGCCAGAACCGATGATCTTCACCTTCACTTCGTCGGTAGAGAGTTTCAGCAGAGAATCGGAGATGGCTTCTACAGAACCCTGTACGTCGGCCTTCAGTACGACGTTCACTTCGTGAACTTCGCCTTCGGTCATGTTGGCGAACATGTTTTCCAGTTTGGATTTCTGCTGACGCGCCAGTTTAACTTCACGGAATTTGCCCTGACGGTACAGCGCAACTTCACGCGCTTTCTTCTCGTCACGAACAACCGTTACTTCGTCACCGGCAGCCGGTACACCAGACAAGCCAAGGATTTCAACTGGAATGGACGGACCTGCTTCCAGAACATCCTGACCCAGTTCGTTACGCATCGCACGCACACGGCCATACTCGAAGCCACACAGTACGATGTCACCCTTGTTCAGAGTACCTTCACGAACCAGCACGGTTGCAACCGGACCACGACCTTTATCCAGGAAGGATTCGATAACGGCACCGCTTGCCATACCATTACGTACAGCTTTCAGTTCAAGAACTTCGGCCTGCAGCAAAATGGCGTTCAACAGATCGTCGATACCTGTACCGGCTTTCGCAGAAACGTGGATGAACTGGCTCTCGCCGCCCCACTCTTCTGGCATGATGCCGTACTGGGACAGTTCCTGCTTAACGCGGTCTGGATCGGCTTCCAGCTTATCGATTTTGTTTACTGCAACGACTACAGGCACCTGCGCCGCTTTCGCGTGCTGGATAGCTTCGATAGTCTGCGGCATCACGCCATCGTCTGCGGCAACAACCAGTACCACGATATCCGTTGCCTGAGCACCACGAGCACGCATAGAGGTGAACGCGGCGTGGCCCGGGGTATCCAGGAAGGTGATCATGCCGTTGTCAGTTTCTACGTGGTAAGCACCGATATGCTGGGTAATACCACCCGCTTCGCCGGAGGCTACTTTAGTAGAACGAATGTAATCGAGCAGAGAGGTTTTACCGTGGTCAACGTGACCCATGATGGTCACAACGGGTGCACGCGGTTCAGCCGCAGCACCGGTGTCACGGTCGCTCATTACTGCTTCTTCCAGCTCGTTTTCACGACGCAGGATAACTTTGTGGCCCATCTCTTCGGCAACCAGCTGTGCTGTTTCCTGGTCGATGACCTGGTTGATGGTCGCCATTGCGCCCAGTTTCATCATCGCTTTGATGACCTGAGAACCTTTAACGGCCATTTTGTTTGCCAGATCGCCAACGGTGATGGTCTCACCGATGATAACGTCACGATTAACAGCCTGAGCTGGCTTCTGGAAGCCCTGCTGCAGAGAAGAACCTTTACGCTTGCCACCTTTACCACCACGAACGGAAGCACGAGCTTCTTCGCGATCGGCTTTAGATTCAGCGTGTTTGTTGGCTTTCTTAGGACGCGGGGCTTTTGCAGTACGAGTACGGCTACGGCCACCTTCGCTTTCACGATCGTTTTCATCTTCAGCCTGACGAGCATGCTGAGAAGTCGTTACGTGATAGTCACTGGTGTCTTCTGTCGGTTCTGCAGTTACAGTGCCATTCTTCTCATTGGCTTCAGCCATGCGGCGGGCTTCTTCTGCAACGCGACGCGCTTCATCTTCAAGCTTACGCAGCGCTTCTTCTTCAGATTTACGCTTCAGCTCGGCAGATTCTGCTTCACGGCGGGCTTTTTCAGCCTGGGCGGTTTTTGTCATATCGTCGGTCTGTTGATTGCTCACTTTGTCTTTTTCCGCAACGTCACGCTTCGCTTTATCAGCGGATTCGCGTTTAGCTTTTTCTGCGGCCTCACGTTCAGCTTTTGCCTGTGCCTCGCGCTTGGCTGTTTCTTCAGCCTCACGACGGGCTTGTTCTTCCGCTTCACGCTTCGCTTCTTCTTCCGCCAGGCGTTCAGCTTCCTGTGCCTGCGGATCGCGTTTTACAAAGGTACGCGTTTTGCGGACTTCAATCTGCACCGATTTACTTTTACCACCAGTGCCCTGAACACTCAGGGTACTGCGGGTTTTACGCTGCAGCGTCAACTTGTCTGGCGTCGAACCGTGTTCACGGTTCAAATGCGCCAGCAAAGTCTGTTTTTCTTGTGCGGTCACAGCGTCATCAGCTTGCTTCGGGATACCTGCATCAGCGAATTGCTGTACCAGGCGGTCCACGGGAGTCTGAATCTCTGCGGCCAGCGTTTTTACGGTTACATCTGTCATGCTGTTCCTTCCTGCTACAGTTTATTACGCTTCGTCGCCAAACCAGCAGATATTGCGAGCGGCCATGATCAATTCGCCGGCCTTCTCGTTAGTTAAACCTTCAATATCTGACAAATCATCGACACCTTGCTCAGCTAAGTCTTCTAGCGAGCTCACACCGCGTGAAGCGAGTTTAAAGGCCAGGTTGCGATCCATACCTTCGAGGTTCAGTAGATCCTCTTTAGGTTTGTTATCGCCCAGGCTTTCCTCCTGCGCCAATGCCAGTGTGGTGAGGGCGTTTTTGGCGCGATCACGTAATGCTTCCACTGTATCTTCATCAAGGCCATCAATTTCCAGCAGCTCTTTCATTGGCACATAAGCCAACTCTTCGAGAGTGGAGAAACCTTCTTCTACCAATACAGTGGCGAAATCCTCGTCGATTTCGAGGTATTTGGTAAAGGTATCAATGGCCGCATGAGCTTCAGCCTGATGCTTGGCTTGCAGGTCATCAACAGTCATAACGTTGAGTTCCCAGCCACTCAGTTGTGCAGCCAGACGTACGTTCTGACCGTTACGACCGATAGCTTGCGCCAGATTGCCTGCCTCTACCGCGATATCCATTGTATGTTTATCTTCATCAACAACAATGGAAGCCACGTCAGCTGGAGCCATAGCATTGATAACAAACTGTGCAGGGTTATCGTCCCACAACACGATATCAATACGCTCACCAGCCAATTCAGTAGAAACTGCCTGAACACGCGCACCGCGCATGCCAACACAAGCCCCTACTGGATCGATACGCTTATCGTTGGTTTTCACAGCGATTTTCGCACGAGAACCAGGATCACGCGCAGCGGCTTTAATTTCAATCACTTCTTCGCCAATTTCCGGAACTTCAATGCGGAACAGTTCGATCAGCATTTCTGGTTTGGAACGGCTAACAAACAGTTGAGCTCCACGAGCTTCCGGACGCACAGCATAAAGCACACCGCGAATACGGTCACCTGGGCGGAAGTTTTCACGCGGCAACATATCTTCACGAAGAATAACAGCTTCAGCGTTGCTACCGAGATCCAAAGAGATGTTATCGCGGTTAACTTTCTTCACAACACCGGTGATTATCTCACCTTCGTGTTCGCGGAACTGATCAACAACCATTGCGCGTTCAGCTTCACGTACTTTTTGTACGATAACCTGTTTTGCGGTTTGCGTGGTGATACGGTCAAAGGTTACAGATTCGATCTGGTCTTCAACATATCCACCAACATTCAGCTCAGGGTCTTCGAATTGAGCTGCATCAAGGGTGATTTCACGCGTTGGTTGGGTAACTTCTTCGACGATGACCCAGCGGCGGAAAGTATCAAAGTCACCACTTTTACGATCGATGCTGACACGCACATCAATCTCTTGCTCATATTTTTTCTTTGTCG
>NZ_DATBBJ010000103.1:0-1921 GCF_036271055.1 Scandinavium sp.
GGGTTGGTCGGTGTTTCCGAAGCTTGATGGGACAAGGTTATTCGTCATTTGCGTGACACCAGCAAGGACCAGCCAGTTCCATGCTGCGGCACTTGCCGGGTTCGTGCTCGTTCCGCTAAAGACGTCAAAGCCGCCATTCCCACTGATAAGGAAGGTGCCAGACATTTGATCGTTCCGTCCATAATCGACGGCCTGGTCACAGGGACAGCCACCTGCGGCTATCCCGGGCGGGGCAGGGACTGTAAATTGCTTGGTCCAAATATTCCCGCCGTCGGTGGAATGCCACAGGGGCGCATTTGCCCCCCAGCTTCCGGAAAAGGCCGTCATAACAATCTCGCCCGGGCTCGCGGGATTCACTGCTATCGACGTTTCGCCATCGTTAAAGGTATCGGTGTTCGTCAGATTGGGATCAGTGTTACTCACGACCGCGTCAACAATAAAACCGCCCGGAATCGGCAAAAATGCCTTTATAGCGCGTGGGCCAACTTCTCCAGGAACGGTTAACCGAACGTAGGGTGTGGTGTCCGGCGGTGCGTCTCGGGTTGACTCTTTTGCCTGCTGCTGTGCCTTGTTCTGAGTTTGGGCTGTAGCTGTTGTTACTAAAGGTGAACTTCCCTTTAGTAACAATACCAAACCTGCAATCAATACAGCTAAGCCTGCCTGCGTTAGTCTTTTCATAATCTTTATCCTCCTTTATCAAACTTCACACTTTCCTCGATTTTAATGATTTCTTGTATAACGGACTCATCCACATCCACGGGAGCTGACGCTTCGAGAGAGACCATGTGCTTTTCATCAGCGATGTAGGTACTAATAGCTAAATAGAATGTAGGTGTGTCAATGGATGAACCAGTCGGGTAAACGAGTTTTCCACGAAGCCTTACGGCACGATGTCCATCAATAGCCAGTGTCTGGTGCTCTTGCTTCGGTGTATTTTGTCCTACAACAAGACTGTCCAAGAACCTGTCAGTTACCTCTGCACTCTCATTTACTTTGTCCACCATCCGCACGAGTGCCCTATTTCTTGCCGGGACTTGAGGATCCTCAGAAACATAATTGCGGATTTCAAATTCATTTGCATACCGAAGTTTAGATGGAAACCAATGGTCTGGGTATGAAACTGTGTAGCCAAACTTCTCGCTTCTATAGACCGGCCCCCTTGCCTCCTGCTGCATACTAACGGCTTCTTCTCCTATGATGAAGGTGGCTAAGATTATGACGAAGGAAGCTTTCTTAAACATCATTTATGTTATTCGTATTATGTTCACCTTGAATCATTACCTTTTTGTCTGGAAACGCCCTTCCTCAATTCGATCTGACGATACTAGCAACAGGCACGTGCGGCTGACTATCGGGAACTGTCCCGGATATTTCGCGGTCGTGATCCCCGACTGAGGTATCAGGGTTTTCCCGGAGTTACCTTTGGGTGCGACCCGAACCATTCGCGCGCGCCTTGGTGGAGGGCACCAGCGTCGACGTATCCCAACTTGAGCTTGATGTGTTCGTGATACGTTTCTACGGTTCTCGGGCTGATCCCGAGCTCTTGTGCGATCCGGGTGGTCCCGAAGCCGGCACCAATCAAGCTAAACACGTGGAGCTCGCGATCGGTCAGATTAGGTACCTTGGAATGTGTTGCCTGCCGGGCAACGACCTCGTGAACGGCGCGCAATGCGATGCGCGGACTCACGTAAAGCTCACCTGCGAGAACAGTATCAATTGCACGGAGCAACGCTTCTCGCGTACTGGTTTTCATCCAGTAGCCTAAGGCGCCCGCGCGCAGCGCACGTTCTGCATAAATTTCTTCAGGCTGTCTCGATACAGCAAGAATCCGCGTCTGGGGAAAGCACGCAGCAAGTTGTTTGAGAAGAAAAATTCCGTCGTGATGGCCGAGGAATGGTTCAACAACAAGCAGATCTGGGTG
>NZ_DATBBJ010000104.1:0-4697 GCF_036271055.1 Scandinavium sp.
CGGCACCACCGGCCCATATCTTAGCGGCTATGATGCCTTGCTCGACTCGGGAGGCTTCGTACGCCTGTGGGGCATAATGCCCACCTCCGTACGCTAGCCATGTACTGGGAATGATCTGATAGTAGCCTGACGCCCCAGCGCTATTTGGTGGTAGGTTCTGGAACGATGACTCACAGCTGACGATGGACGAGGGAATCGCCCATCCACTGCTGTAGGGTGCAGGCTGTGGTGCAGGCACGTGTCCGACCCAGTGAAAGGAAGGACGTGGATACAGCATACGCTCAAGCGTATGAGTTGATCTGACCACCACCTCATCCGTTACCGGAGTGTGGCAGGCATACATCAACTCACAACCCACTGTCTTGACGCCAAACTGCTTCACAGCGTGTCGATAGACATATCGGTACACACCGAAGTGTCGTCCCGTTACCGTGCTTGCAAACGACGTTGCTGGTAGTGCAACACCGCAGCACGATAGACCCAGCACTAAGGTAATGCGTTTCACTTATACTCCTGTCGTTGGGATTCTAGAACAGCGCCCTTGTCGCTTGCGTACATTTCCGCCTAGCCCAAGGGCGGGCGTTGGTCTAGTAGTTACCTCCTTTCGGTCAGGATTACTTGTTACCGATAGCGATCCGTGCCTTCTACGGTAGGGTTGCCATCGGGTTCCACGAAGAAGTGAATATCAATGCCATCGTCATAGCGAATGGTCATCGCTGCTCCTTCGTTATCGATCCTGTCCAGTAGGACAGTATCGAAGTGGTGATTCTGTGCTCGTTCAGTCAACCAGGCAAGCTGCTTGTCTGAGAGCACTGAAAGGTCAAACTCTGCATCGAACTGTAATGGTCGCTTCAATTGTCCCCCAGTACAACGTTCGACGGGATAGGTCGAGGATGCTCTTTCCGGTACTCACGGTACATAGTGACCAGACCCGGAACATCATCGCCATCCAAGTCATTGATGATGCAGTAGATTGCTGCAACTTCCTGTTCTGTAGTGCATCGATCAACATGGAATGTCAAGTCATCGACGTGTGCCTTCTTCAGTACACCGTCGTGCCAGGCATCCATCATCATGCAGAAGTGGTAGTTTAGAAATGACATACTCATACTGCCCCCTTAGTCAACTGTCCTTAGTCGAACTTTCGCTCAGCTCTTTGAGTGGCAAGCATGTGCTTGATCTCGTTGAGCTCCTGAGCGATTTGAATGTGAGTGAGCACTGCCACTTGGGCAATGGTTGTAATGACTTCCACAACCAGCTCATCAGGAGTGTCGCTTTCCTTATCGAGCAACTGCGAATGTAACTCAGCGCAGGCATCGAGTACTTGTTCCCGCATTCCGCGGAAGGAAATGTCCGGCATTATTCTCCTTTGACGACTTGCCCATTCAGGCTGGTTGGGTTGCTCGGAAGTTCCCTCATCGGGATGATCGTCACACCAAGTCATTCTGGCACCCACGGGTCGCGGTCGATTGACCAAGGTATCATTCTACTGCCAAGTGACTTCATAAGCTCCTTCAGATCATGGTTTGAAGTGCGGGCGATTGACTGGAGCTTGCCAGCCAGGTTCATTTCGACCAGTGGGTCAGCACTGTAATCAGCTCGTGGAACAATCAACCTCGGTCGATGTTCCAAACCGATACGCCGCACGCGGCGCAATGTCTGAAGGTATGCGTCACTGTCGAAATGTCGGTCGTGGTAGAACACTGTTCTAGTGTCCTGTAGGTTGTGGCCGAATTTGCCCACGCCCATTTGCAGTATAAGGACATCCAAGTTACCTGACTTGTAGTCCGTGAGTACTTCGTCCTTTTCATCACTGACCATGCTACCCACGACCATATCCACTGCGAGATCGGTGTGATCGTATAGCCGGTCATAGATCGACTGTGTGGTAGGCACCCACCAAGTCCAGACAAGGAGAGGGTACTCAATGTCGTCTTGTTGGATGAGGGTATGTAGGAGGTCTTCTTTGGCACTTGACCTTAGGTGTCGGTCGAGGTTGACAAGGTTACTGGTTGTTTGAATCATCCTGGTGTACTGTGCCAGTTTGATTTCAGCGGTAATTTTCTTACCGGTGTCCAGTGTTGTCTCGAAGTCCTCTGCCAGGGCAGTGAACGCTTTGAGTTGGTCCGCATTGAGCTCAATGTCAATTGGCTCATATATGTAGTCAGGCAGTTCCTCAAGCACGTCCTTCTGGTTGCGGACAAACATGAAGTCCTTGAGGTACTTTTTTGGGTCATGGTCAGGCCTGTCACCTTCAATTGACCAGCCCCAGCCTTCGCGGTCCACGACACAGAAGAAGTCAGCGAACCGCCAGTATGACCTGAACCCACGAGGCATGATTGCCTTGACTTGAGGATACAGGTCCGTGCGGAACTTTGAGGTAGGTGACCCACTGAGGAGCCACACCTGTTGACAGTATACTGCCAGTTCCTCTAGCACGTCTGCCTTCACCGCTTTGCGGTTCTTCAGCAGGATTGACTCGTCAACTATCAACAAGTCCCAGTTGATCTTTGAGTACGATTCCCGGCACTGTACGATGCGCTTACGCGCCGGTACCATTTTGCCGGTACGTTTGTCCTCTACTTTGGGCCCATTCTGTACCCACTTCTTCTGTGGGCCTGGTCCTCTGATCTCACCGACGATATCGCCGTTGTCATCGACCAGTGGTGGATATTCCCATATCTCACCATCTTCATCCATGAACACAGATTCGAACAGCGTTTCATAGTTGGTAACTACGCACTCTGTCCTTGGGTCCTTGTTCGCTGCTGTTGCCCGCGACCAGCTGCGATACATTGAACTCCACTTGTCCCACTCAGCCATCCACTGTTTAGCCAGTGTGACTGGTGCAACAACGAGTATCCTCTTCGCCTCTAGTATGTCTGCGGCAACTATGGAAGTAGGGGACTTGCCTAGCCCAGGTGACAACGCGAGCAACGCTCCACGGTGTGGGTTAGTGACCATGTATTCTACACCTTCCTGCTGGAAGTCGTAGAGATCCTCCCAATGCGGATGTTCCTTAGCGCGTTGCCACAGCGCCTGGTTGCTTGCACCGAAACCGGTGTAGCCCCAATCTGCTAGTGCTAGGTGCTTGATAGCGGGATGAGCACCATCAAGTATTCCTTTGCCATACCACTCAACCAGTGTGATCATGTTCAGACTGGTCGGAGGAAGGCGCCACGCTTTGCGTGATTTGTCCCACCTCCCGCCCAATACCTCCTTCACTTCTGATGAAGGGTACTTGGGTGGAGTGACTAGTAACTCCTTACCGCTGATTTGAATAGCGGCAGTAGCTCTAGTTGCTACTGGCATAGTTCTCCTTCCTTAGGTTAGTGGCGGGGACCACCCGCCCTGCCTTCGTCTCTTGTTCCGACACCCCTGTTGCACAGGGACCGGGCCTCGATACCCGGACGGCGTTGGTTAGGCGCCCAGCAGCAAATGTGAAGGTGGGAGTCGAACCCACCTCCACATCACTTACGTCTTCTGTACTTACCTCTGCCACTACGTTTGCCTTGCGGCTTGAGTGGTGGAGGCCTAGGATCCTCGCCCGTTTGCAAGAGTTCCCAGGGCTTGTAGTACCGTCTGAGTGCATCGAGCCTGGGGCAAACCCAACCTGGTTTACCATCAGGCCCTGACATTGTGCAGCCTCCGCCGAGCATCCAGAGGTCACTGACATAGATGCCCGGCAGGAGACCTAACTTGTGACAGTTGCAATTGGGATACCTTATCAAAGTGTCTGCCAGCTTTTCAACGCTGACAGTCTTTGATGCCGGTACCAGCTTGTCAACTATCCTATCGACACGTCGCTGCTTCTTGACTACGCGACGCGCCGGCGACGGCGGCGGCGAGGACTCTCGTCCTCTTCGTCCGCTTCCTCCTCGTCGTTGTTCTGAGTGGCCCTTGACCGGGGTGCGCGTTGACGAGCCCGACGTGGGACTTCTTCCTCCTCTTCGTCCGCCTCGTCCTCGTCTTCCCCCTCATCGTCTTCTTCCTCCTCGTCCCGAGACCTGCTTCGTGAACGGCCACTCCGCCCACCAGCCCGGGAGCGACGACGAGGGGACTCTTCCTCCTCTTCATCCTCGTCGTCTTCTTCTTCCTCTGGGTCCTCTTCCACGGTAGCCGAGCGCTTCGACCCTCGACGCGAGGCGGACCCACCACTCCGACGGGAACGTCGAGGAGGGGCCTCTTCCTCTTCCTCCTCGTAGTCCTCTTCCTCTTCCTCATCCTCTGGTTCCTCATCGTATTCCTCACGACGGGAACGGCGGGACTTGGTAGCGGCCTTTGCCTTACCGGCACGCCGGCTGCGAGGGGAGTCCTCTTCCTCTTCCGGTTCCTCATCGACCTTGCGCGAGCCTACTTTCCGCTCGGTCTTGGTACTGATGGGACGGATTTTCACCTTGTCACCTACCCAGGCATAGCCTGTGTTGGCTTTACCAAGGCTCTCGTCACCGTCAGCGGTGTACCGGTCAACGAGACCGAGGTACTCCAGTGCCACCATGACAGGAACGTAGACGCCAGCAACTGGTATGTTGGCGTCCTTGACCAGTTCCTGCTGCCATAGCACAATGTCGCCGTCAGCTTCTTTCAGCTGAGTGATGATGCTCTTCACGTAGTCAACGCGAGAACCCTTCTTTACTGCCTCCTGCTTGACAAAACCCATCTATCGTCTCCCCTTAGGAGTAGGGTGGTTGGTACGG
>NZ_DATBBJ010000105.1:0-15881 GCF_036271055.1 Scandinavium sp.
TGGAAGTGAAAGTATGGGTTGTTGAAGGTTCCAAAAAACGTCTGCAGGCATTCGAGGGCGTGGTTATCGCTATTCGTAACCGCGGTCTGCACTCTGCATTCACTGTTCGCAAAATTTCCAACGGCGAAGGCGTTGAGCGTGTCTTCCAGACTCACTCTCCAGTTGTTGACAGCATTGCTGTTAAACGCCGTGGTGCCGTTCGTAAAGCTAAACTGTACTACCTGCGTGAGCGTACTGGTAAGTCAGCTCGTATCAAAGAGCGTCTTGGCGCTTAAGCGACATCCGTGTTGAAAAGGGCTGGCCGAAAGGCTGGCCCTTTTTTATTGTCTACCTCTCCGGTTGTTAACTTTTTTGCTGCAAATGATTTACAATGCCCCCGCTTCGGAGGGCAGATGGTAGAGAACATATTTCATCGTAATAACAGCAAACGCTTCGCGGCCTGGCTCGCGCTGTTTGCTATTGCGTTGATCATTGTGGCGCCGCTGATTTCCGTTTCTCTGCAAAAAGACCCGATGAGTGCGATGTCGGGTATGCATCACGATATGTCGATGATGAATGCTCACCAGGGGGGATCCGGTCCGGTTCCATCCGATCATGCCGAAGCCTGCGGTTACTGCGTCCTGTTGGCGCACATGCCGGGGATTATTTTGGCATTGGTGCTGCTGGTTTGTATGTTGCTGCAACGGCTGCGCGAACGTCCCCCTCGGCCCGTCATTCAGGCGTGGCATTTCTTCCCCTGGCTCTATCCCGATACCCGCGCGCCGCCGCGATTGTCTGCTTTTACCTGCTAATAACATAAAAATGGGCGCTCAGCGCCACACACCTTGTTTGCTTTTAAAAGGAAAAGTATGACTTCCTGCACTCCGCGTACGGCCTGGATTAATTTGCTGCGCCGTCTCCACTTTTCTATTGGTCTGTTCGCCGGGCCGTTTATCTTCGTCGCCGCGCTAACTGGCACGTTGTATGTTGCATCGCCACAACTGGAGAGTCTGATTTACCGTCAGGCTTTGACCGCCGAAAAGACCGGTGAAAATCATTCGCTGGCAGAGCAAATTGCCGTCGCCGAACAGGTGACCGGTCAGTCGTTGGCTCTGTATGCGGTGCGACCTTCGTTAACGCCAGGTGACACGACTCGTGTAATGTTCAGTGATCCGAAGTTAGGTGAATCAGAAACCCGTGCGCTGTTTATCGATCCGGTGACATTGGCGGTAAAAGGCGATATGACGGTGTACGGCACCAGCGGGATTTTGCCGTTACGGCAGTGGATTGATTACGCGCATCGCTCTTTGTTGCTCGGTGATGTCGGGCGGCTTTATAGCGAACTGGCGGCGTCGTGGATGTGGCTGGCGGCTTGTGGCGGCATCGCACTGTGGTTTTTCACCCGGCCGAAAAGACGCATCCATAACAGCATGCAGAACAATCGTCGGGTGCATGTCACGCTGGGCTGGATTTTGCTGGGGGGAATGTTGTTATTCTCAGCGACAGGATTGACCTGGTCACAGTGGGCCGGGGGAAATGTCGATAAATTGCGGGCCGTGTTTAACTGGATGACGCCGCAGGTGAATACTCAACTCGGCGGCCAGGCGATGGTGATGGATCCGCATGCTGAGCATCATGGCGATCACGATGGTATGCAGATGACACCGGATCTGGTGCTGTTTGATGATGTTTTACATCTGGCGCAACAGGCGGGCATTAATGCCCATAAAGTTGAAATACGTCCAGCTAAAAGCCACGACAAAGCGTGGACAGTCACCGAAATCGACAGAAGTTGGCCGACACAAGTTGATGCTGTGGCAATCGATGCCATGAAAATGCAGATTGTGGACCATACGCGTTTTGCGGATTTTCCATTGATGGCGAAACTTACGCGCTGGGGTGTTGATTTCCACATGGGCTTATTGTTTGGCCTGCTCAACCAGATCCTGTTAATAGCCTTTGGCGGTGCGCTGTGTGTGATGATCGTGGTAGGTTATCGTCTATGGTGGATCCGTCGCCCAACACCCGCGCGTTATAATCCACTGATGACGCTGACGCAGAGCTGGTGTGATTTGTCGAAAGGTGGGAAATGGATGACGATTGTTCTGGCGGTTGTGCTGGGCTTCGCCATGCCGGTGCTGGGTGTTAGCCTGCTGTTGTTTATCGCTGTCGATGTTCTGCGCTGGCGAATGGCCAGCACAGCGACGTCGGTTCAGTCAGCAGAATAAGGTTCAGGGCTCGCTGATGACCACAGTTACACGACGGTTCTCAGCGCGGCCCTGCGCCGTTTTATTGCTGGCGACAGGGTATTTTTCCCCAAGTCCACGCGTGGTGAGGTTGGTGCGCGGAACATGCGCTCCTTGTGCCCAGGCATCAGCCACGCGGTCAGCGCGTTTGAGCGATAGCGCTTCGTTATAACTCTTTTCGCCATAGTTATCGGTATGCCCGTCCATGCGGGCATGCATCAGTCCGGTTGCCGCAAGACGGGAGGCCATGGTCTGGATCTGCTGGCGACTCTCGCTTTTGAGCTGATAGTCGTTGGTATCAAACAGTATTTTGTCTGAAATCCCCAATGACCAGTCACCCGCGTTTTCACTGAACCCCCAGGTTTTCATTTCGGCAATTTGTTCCTGCGAGAATTTTCCCTGAGACTGGCAGCCTGCCAGTAGCGAAGTCGCCAGAAGCACTGGTGCGATAAAACGCTTAAGCATGCGCAATTCCTTATAGTCTACGAAAGTGTCCTGGTACGCTGATTTTTCATCAGGTACATTTTTTTATCAGCCTGTTCAAGCAACGCCGCTGCGGTATCGTGCTCATTAGTCAGTGCATAGCCAATACTCAACGTGAAGGGTGTGGAGTGACCGTTATGCATATCCATAGGCTGCGCAAATCGTTGCGCCAGTTCGCCACAAATGCGCTGAACCTGCAGTTCATCACTGATATTGCTGAGAAGAATGGCAAATTCATCGCCGCCGAGGCGAAAAGCGTGATGCTGTTGGCCGCCAAACTCGGCGAGACGCAGGGCTGTCTCAATCAACACATAGTCACCCGCCGCGTGGCCCCAGGTGTCGTTGATGTATTTAAAATCATCGCCGTCCATAAACAGCAGCGCTGAGCCCGATTTGGCTGTTTCATCATTCATCAACCTATTGATATGGATACGGAATGAGGCGCGATTCGGCAGGCCGGTGAGCGGATCGTGCATGGCTGTTTGCAGCAGCTGATCGTTTTTAGCCTGCAACGAACGCTGCCATTGCTCCATTTCATTCAGCAGACTGTTGAAGTCCTGAGCGAAACGATGAAATTCCTCAATACGTTCTTCGGGGACGCGGCGTGAGAAGTTACGGTTGGTGCGCACATCATGCGCTACGTCGGTAATATTTTGTAGCGCGTTGACCACGTCAGCATGCAGATGGCGAGAGATAATCATCGCTATTCCCGTCGCCAGCAGGATGCAGGTGGTGAGTACGGCGAGCGATGTCCAGATAAAGTGACTGATCAGGCTGTCGCGGGCAGTAAGACGGATTTCCCCAATGATTTCACCATTATGTTTCACCGGCTCGGTGGCGGGTTTTGGAAACAGCCAATGGCTAATCATCAGATTAAAGCGATCGCTGCTGGCGTCGCTTTCATAAACCCAATGGGCGAACAGATGATGATGCTTGTCAAACACGTCAGCCTGTGCGAATTGCCCTTGTTTTCCTAACATCGCCAGCGTATCGGTGGCGGCAGTTTCATCCCGGAAAACGAGTGCTGCTTCGATGCTGTGACTCAGTGTGGCGCCCGTCAGCTCAAGATTTTTTTGCGCATATTGTTTCAGCGAAACGACGGAAACGACGCACAGCATCAGCCAGACGAGCGTCATCGTAATGACGATGCTGGTCATATTGATTCGCCGTAATGTTCTTTTAAACGTAGGGCGTTGCGCGGTGGAGAGATCCTTATTCATGTTTTTTATTCCGGGCAAGCATTAACACGTCAGGATTGACCCTGACACCGCTTCGGGAAAGCGCATCAAGGTTGACGGAAAACGAGACTCTCTCTGGAAGCATTTGCAGGCAAAATGCGCTGCCGATAATGCACTCTGCATTTTGCTCTGCGAGGGTTAACAGGGGGCGAGACGGTAAATGGTTAATAATCTGCTGCTGACGTTCGGGCGTTTCATTACCGAAATAAAGTGCGTCGCATTGAGCCGTCAATGCTTGTTGTTCGTTTTGCACGATAACGGGGGTGTAAGGACGATTGACGGACTCTCCACGATTAAGCGCGGATACATAAGCAGAACTGGAGAAAATACAGAGTGTTGGCTTTCCGTTGAGTGCAGGCCAGTGGGTGTAACTTACGATGCCGGAAACAATATCGCGGACAGCATTATCCTGCCCGGTAGGCGCTGCAAATACCGGGTTGTCCGTACTCAGGAATAGCAGTGCCAGGGTTAATTGGCGCATATAAGGTTGCCACCGGGTGCTCACTAAAGTTCGCCACGCATCCAGAGATAAATCATTCATGTAGATTATATAAAGATTAACATTATTCACACGGTCAGTCATTAATGTGCTTAATGAATTGCCGGTGAGCGGTGTTGTGTTCGGGTGATACTTTTTACGGATCGCGAATAAGGCGGTTAATTGAGCTTATTAGACTGAGCGCCTTCATTCATGCCTTTTTGCCAGGCTTCTCGCAGGGCTGTTGCATTAGGGGTTGCATCGCAACCTTCGGGGTAAATTTTACCGGACACGCCCCAGCCGAAGAGTAAATGCGGTTGGCATATGTCCTGAAGCCCTACGGCATAGCCCTTCAGATAGGTTCTGCGATCGACTTTCGCATCATTCAGGTCATTCGCCAGGGCTTCATCGCTTCTGGCAGTAATACCGCTCCGGCCATCGTCTATCCCTTCGCCGTACCAATCGGTAGCGCCTTTAGGCACATCGGCATAGGGATCAAGCGTGCATCCATTTAATAACATCAGCAAAAGCGCGCACAAAACTGGCTTCATAAGCTCCTCCGTATCAGTGCTTTCAGCATAGCGTAGCCGTTGAGTAGTGCGAGTGGAATATTATGTTTACAGAAAAAGACGAACAAAATAGCGATAAAGTGGTTGCTGTAAAGTAATATTTACGGATTATGGATTGAAATCTTTACCGTGTGTGGTATTGTAAGCTCAACCTCACTGAGGAAACCCTTATCGCAAACGAGCTACACAGGATCGCCATCATGCAAAAAGACGCGCTGAACAACGTACATATCGCCGACGAACACGTTCTGATCACCCCTGAAGTGCTGAAAGCGGAATTCCCGCTGACCGTTGCACAGCAGGAGCAGATTGCCCAGTCTCGTCAGACCATTTCCGATATTATAGCCGGGCGCGATCCGCGTCTGCTGGTGGTGTGTGGGCCTTGCTCTATCCACGATCCGGAAGCGGCGATTGAGTACGCTCATCGTTTTAAAGCCCTTGCCGCAGAGGTCAGCGATAGCCTCTACCTGGTGATGCGCGTCTACTTTGAAAAACCTCGTACCACTGTTGGCTGGAAAGGGTTGATCAACGATCCGCACATGGATGGCTCGTTTGATGTGGAAGGTGGTCTTAAAATTGCGCGTCGTCTGCTGGTGGAATTGGTCAGCATGGGCCTGCCGTTGGCGACCGAAGCGCTGGATCCGAACAGCCCGCAATACCTTGGTGATCTGTTTAGCTGGTCTGCTATTGGCGCGCGTACTACGGAATCACAGACGCACCGCGAAATGGCGTCTGGTCTGTCAATGCCGGTTGGCTTTAAGAATGGCACTGATGGCAGCCTTGCCACGGCGATTAACGCCATGCGTGCGGCCGCGATGCCACACCGTTTTGTCGGCATCAACCAGGCGGGTCAGGTTTGTCTGCTGCAAACCCAGGGGAATCCTGATGGTCACGTGATCCTGCGTGGCGGTAAAGCGCCAAATTACAGCCCGGCTGATGTCGCGCAGTGTGAGAAAGAGATGGAGCAGGCAGGCCTGAAGCCCGCGCTGATGGTGGATTGTAGCCATGGTAACTCTAACAAAGATTACCGCCGTCAGCCCGCTGTGGCAGAATCGGTTGTCGCTCAGATCAAAGATGGGAACCGTTCCATTATCGGTCTGATGATTGAAAGTAATATTCATGAAGGCAATCAGTCTTCCGAACAGCCGCGTTGCGATATGAAATACGGTGTGTCGGTCACGGATGCCTGCATTAGCTGGGAAGCGACGGATGCGCTGCTGCGTGAGCTCGATAAAGATTTGCGTGGCCAGCTGAAAGCTCGCCTGGCGTAAGAGGAATTTATGGTTGCTGAACTGACCGCACTACGCGATCAAATAGATGAAGTCGATAAGGCGCTGCTGGGGTTACTGGCGCGCCGTCTGGAGCTGGTGGCCGGGGTCGGAGAAGTCAAAAGTAAATATGGCTTGCCGATTTATGTCCCTGAGCGCGAGGCGTCAATGCTGGCTTCTCGCCGCGAAGAAGCGGCCGCGCTTGGTGTGCCGCCGGATCTTATCGAAGATGTCCTGCGTCGCGTGATGCGTGAGTCCTACTCAAGCGAAAATGACAAAGGCTTCAAAACCCTTTGCCCGCAACTGCGTCCGGTAGTGATCGTCGGCGGTGGCGGGCAGATGGGACGTTTGTTTGAGAAAATGCTCACACTTTCGGGCTATCAGGTGCGGATCCTCGAGAAAGAGGATTGGGCCAACGCCGAAGAGCTGGTCGCAGATGCCGGGATGGTTATCGTCAGCGTGCCGATCCATGCGACCGCACAGATTATTGAGAAGTTACCGGCACTGCCTGCGGATTGTATTTTGGTCGATCTGGCCTCGGTAAAAGCGGTGCCGTTACAGGCCATGCTCGCCGCGCATAATGGTCCGGTTTTGGGGCTTCACCCGATGTTCGGCCCGGACAGTGGCAGCCTGGCGAAACAGGTTGTGGTCTATTGTGATGGTCGTCAGCCGGAAGCCTACCAATGGTTCCTGGAACAAATTCAGGTCTGGGGCGCACGTTTACACCGTATCAGCGCAGTTGAACATGATCAGAACATGGCGTTCATTCAGGCGTTACGCCATTTCGCGACCTTTGCGTATGGCCTGCATCTGGCAGAAGAGAATGTTCAACTGGAACAGTTACTGGCGCTGTCATCGCCCATTTACCGTCTGGAACTGGCGATGGTGGGCCGTCTGTTTGCCCAGGATCCACAACTGTACGCCGATATCATTATGTCTTCGCCAAGCAATATTTCGTTGATCAAGCGTTACTACAAACGCTTTGGGGAAGCCATCGGGCTGCTGGAGCAAGGCGATAAGCAGGCGTTTATCGACAGCTTCCGCAAAGTCGAGCACTGGTTTGGCGATTACGCCCAGCGCTTCCAGAACGAAAGTCGAACGCTATTACGCCAGGCCAACGACAGTCGGCAATAAAAAATATGTTTATACTCAAAAGCCAGAGGGGAGACCCGCTGGCTTTTTTTATAGGGAAACGACAATGGCACAACCCGAAGTGTTGTTTGATTACGCCGGCCACTTACCGGAATGCCCGACCTGGAGCGAAGCTGAACAGGCGCTCTATTGGGCTGATATCCTTGAGTATGAAATTCATCGTTACGATCTCAACAGTGGCGAACATCAGGTACTGCAATTTCCAGAAGAGGTCGGTTGCTTCTCATTGCGTGAAAAGGGCGGTTTTATTGTTGCTTTGCGTAGCGCCATTTGGCTGAGCGATCGTCACGGATTGCTGGTGCGTAAAATATGCGATAACCCGAGCAATCCCCAATTAGCGCGCTTCAATGATGGCGGAACCGATCGTGATGGCCGTTTTTACGCCGGGACGTTTTGGGCCCCCGGAGATTACAACGGCGCGCTGTTAGTACGCGTGGATAATCAACTCAAACCCAAAGTAATCCAGTGTGATATTCACGGCGCTAACGGACTGGCTTTTAGTGCGGATAAAAAGTGGATGTATACCTCGGATACGCCAAACGGCGTTATCTACCGTACGCCGCTGGATGAGCAAGGTGAGCCAGGCAAACGGGATGTCTTTCGGCGGTTTAACGCAGGGGAGGGCATTCCCGATGGCGCGGCTATCGACGAAGAAGGCTGTTACTGGATTGCGATGTTTGATGGGTGGCGGGTGGCGCGCTTCTCGCCTGATGGTCAACAACTGGCAGAATACCGTTTGCCGGTGCGCTGCCCGACGATGGTGTGCTTTGGCGGCCCCGAGATGAAAACACTGTTTATCACCACCACGCGTGAAAACATGAGCGCCGAAGAGATTCAAAAATATCCCCTCTCCGGCGCTATCTTCACCCTGCCTGTGGATGTGGCAGGCATGAAGAAATCACCGTTTGTTGAAGCTTAAACCGGGTCGACTGGCACCACGTTTTCACTCGGATAACAGCCCAGCACTTTCATGGAGCGGGTAATTTCGCCCAGCTCCTTGAGCGCTCGTTGCATCGCCGCCGATTCCAGGTTTGCCTGCACGTCCAGATAAAACATTTCTTCCCAAGGATTCCCGTTAATCGGACGCGATTCGAGCTTCGTCATAATCAGATTATGATTACGCAATACCAGTAGTGCTTCTACCAGCGCACCGGCCTGTTGCCCGGTTGCCATCAGCAGGGTAGTTTTCGCCGGAACCTGATCGGAAACATTAACCGCTTTACGGGCGAGGACCACAAAACGTGTGATGTTTTGCGTCTGGTTCGCCAGATTACGCTCGAGAACCTGCAAACCATACAAGCCGCCACCGGCTTCGCTGCCAAGTGCGGCCACATGCGGTGAATTTGCCTGCGCCACTTTTTCCATCGCTGCTGAGGTGCTTTCGGTGTACTCAATTTTCCAGTGCGGATAACGATTGAGGAACTGGCTGCATTGCTGGAAAGGCTGCGGATGGCTGTAGACGATTTCGATTTCGTCCAGGCTGGTCGAGCCGGAAACCAACACGCAATGATCGATAGGAATAGTCATCTCGCCAACAATCGACAGGCTGGTGTGTTGCAACAAATCGTAGACGTCGTTGATAGCGCCCGAGCTGGTGTTTTCAATCGGCACGACAGCGTAATCTGCTTGCCCGGTTTCAACCTGATTGAAGATATCAGCGAATTTGGCGCAGCCACTTTCAATAAATTGTTCGAAATGGCGGGCAGCGTACTGGCGTGCGGCGAGGTGAGAGTATGACCCTTTCGGGCCAAGAAACGCCACGCGTGCGGAATGCGGGTTGATTTTGTTCAGGTGTTGCTGGAGCAGCGTCTGTTGGGTCAGCACTGAATCTTCAATAATCAGCTGGAACAGGCGAGTAATGTAATGCGCATCGAGATGATGTGTCTTGCCAAGGGTAATCAAGCGTTCCAGCAGGTCGCGCTCACGATCGATGTCACGCACCGGGCGATGGGAAAGAAGTTTGGCTTTGCCCACTTCAACCGCCAGGCCACGGCGCTCGGCCAACAGCGAGAGCAACTTTTCATCCAGTGCGCTTATCTTATCGCGCAGGGCCAGTAACGGGTTTTCCGCAGTCATAATGTCGCCTTTCTTGTTATCAATAAAAAAGGCCCCCCAGTGTGGGAGGCCTTATTGTTCGTCTTCGCATTCTTTATCACACGACGAAACGCCTCCCATTCAGGGGAAGGTAAAAAAGAATGCGAAGAAGAACGGGGCAGTTTTCATCAGGGTTTCCTTAGAGCGATGCAGTTAAAGTAACCGCACTGTTTTCGTGCTGTCAACCGCAAAAGTTCGTACGCACAAAAAACGCGCCCGAAGGCGCGTTGGATTAACACAGTTGATAAGGATTACTCTTGTTCAACGAAGTTGACGTCTTTCACCGATGCGTTGGCGCGACGTGCTTCCCCTTTGTGTTGCACTTTATTGAGCTGCCTTTCCAGCTTGTTGATCAATTCGTTAATGGCAGTGTACATATCTTCATGACGTGCGCTGGCAACCAGATGACCGTTCGGTGTGTTCATGGTTGCGTCGGCAACAAAACCCTGCGGCTCCTTAGACAGAATGATGTGTGGGTTAATCAGATGAGTTTGCCATTTTTCAAGTTTGGTGAGACGGTCTGCGACGTGCTGGCGGATAGCCGGAGTAATTTCCATTTGTTTACTGGTAATGTTCATTGTCATAAATTTTACCTCTTGTCTTTCCCGTCTTGGTGAATCCAGCATACCGTTCTCAATGTCAAAATGTGTGATGTAAATCACGTAATTTTGTCACTTTTTGTCAGTCAACGTATTTTGTGAGACAGGACAGGAACAGGTGATTTAATACTTGAGGAATGGGGAAAAGAGAGCCATAGTTGATGGGATGACTTCGCGCTAAACCGCTTCAGCGAAATAACTAATTCCATAAAAAAAGGCAGCCTTATCGGCTGCCTTTTTCGCTATAAGGAACAATCAGCTGCTGGTTTTGCTGTCGTTGGCGGCGATGATTTTCGCCACTTTGTCAGCCTGCGCGTTCATTTGCATTTCGCGGTAGGCTTTTTCCATCTTCGGCAACGCATCGCGGGTTGCCTGCGTATCCGGGAAGTCACGCAGCATTCCTTCGGTACGGTTCACGACCGCAACCCATGCGCCACGATCGACATAGTAATCTACAACCGACAGCTCATACTTAGCCAGACGGTCCTTCAGGAATACCATGCGCTTGTAAGCATCGGAAGAGTACTGACTCTGCGGATAGCCGCGAACCAGTTTGGAGAAGTCGGTGAACGCATCGCGGGCGTGCTGCGGATCGCGGTCAGAACGGTCAACGCCGAAGAAGCCCTGCAGGGCGCTGTCATCCAGGGCCATGTTGGTCAGGCCACGCATATAGATGACGTAGTCAATGTTTGGATGCGTCGGGTTGAGACGCATGAAGCGGTCAATAGCGGCCTGAGCCAGCGGCAGATCGGCGTTTTTGTAGTACGCATAAATCAAGTCGAGCTGAACCTGCTGAGAATAAGGGCCAAACGGATAGCGGTTATCGAGCGCTTCCAGTTGCGTTATCGCCTGTTTCCAGTTACCGTCCTGCAACTTTTGTTGAGCAGTCGCGTAGATTTCATTTGGCGGGCTATCAGGCACCTCTTCCTTTGAACCGGAGCAACCCGCCAAAGCCAGGCTCAGTGTGGCAATGGCCACCAGGTATTTCATGCGCGTCATGACGTTTTGACTTTCCTCAGAATGTTTATGCGGGAGATTATCATTCCTGCTCCCGATTAAGACCAGCTACAATAGCACACTATATTATACGGCGAAGCCGTAAAACCCAACGTTAAACGAAGAAGCTGTTTATGGCACAACAAGTACAACTCACCGCAACGGTATCCGAAAAACAACTCGGTCAACGCTTAGATCAGGCTTTGGCCGAAATGTTCCCGGATTATTCACGTTCACGTATAAAAGAATGGATCCTTGACCAGCGAGTGCAGGTAAATGGCGTCGTTTGTGACACGCCAAAGGAGAAAGTGTTGGGGGGAGAGCATGTCGCCATCAACGCTGAAATCGAAGAAGAAGCACGCTTCGAACCGCAGGATATCCCGCTGACCATCGTCTACGAAGATGACGATATTCTCGTTATCAACAAGCCGCGTGGTCTGGTGGTTCATCCTGGCGCTGGTAATCCTGACGGCACTATTCTTAATGCGCTGCTGCATTATTATCCACCGATTGTTGATGTACCGCGCGCGGGGATCGTTCACCGTCTGGATAAAGACACGACTGGCCTGATGGTTGTCGCGAAAACCGTTCCGGCTCAGACCCGTCTGGTGGAAGCGTTGCAACTGCGCGAAATCACCCGCGAATATGAAGCCGTAGCGATTGGTCATATGACATCAGGTGGCACGGTTGAAGAACCGATCAGTCGTCACCCAACCAAACGTACGCACATGTCCGTTCACCCGATGGGTAAACCGGCGGTGACGCACTACCGCATCATGGAACACTTCCGTATTCACACGCGTTTGCGTCTGCGTCTGGAAACGGGGCGTACACACCAAATCCGTGTGCATATGGCGCATATCACCCATCCGCTGGTGGGCGATCAACTGTATGGTGGTCGTCCGCGTCCGCCAAAAGGTGCATCGGAAGAGTTCATTACTGAACTGCGTAAATTCGATCGCCAGGCACTGCATGCAACTATGCTGCGTCTTTACCATCCGATCACCGGCATCCAGATGGAATGGCATGCGCCAATCCCACAGGACATGGTCGATTTGATCGCGGCGATGCGCGCCGATTTTGAAGAGCATAAGGACAACGTCGCCTGGCTATGACTAAGATTATTGCTCCTCAGTGGCCGATGCCTGCGGGTGTCGGAGCGTGTAGCTCCACGCGCGTGGGTGGTGTCAGTTTAGCACCGTGGGATTCGCTTAATCTCGGTGCCCACTGTGGCGATAATCTGGAACACGTCGAAGAAAATCGCCGTCGCTTTTATGAGATGGCAAAATTTCCTTCACGCCCGGTCTGGCTCGAGCAAGTTCACGGCAATGCGGTGTTAACGCTGACAGAGGGAGAGTACGCCTCCAAAAGGGCCGACGCCTCCTACAGTAATAAGCCCGGCCTGGTGTGTGCGGTGATGACCGCCGACTGTTTACCCGTATTGTTCTGCAATAAAGCAGGAACCGAAGTGGCCGCAGCACATGCCGGTTGGCGTGGGTTGTGTGACGGTGTGCTGGAACAAACCGTTGCCCATTTTCAGGACAATCCAGAAAACATTCTGGCCTGGCTCGGTCCGGCAATTGGTCCACAGGCTTTTGAAGTGGGTCCGGAAGTCCGCGAAGCCTTCATGGATAAAGATGCAAAAGCTGATAGCGCGTTTCGTCCGTCTGGCGAAAAATATTTCGCCGATATCTATCAGCTAGCGCGCCAGCGTTTGGCTAATGTCGGCATTAATCAGGTGTTTGGCGGTGAACGTTGCACGCTAAGCGAAAAGGATGATTTTTTCTCTTATCGACGCGATCAGGTGACCGGTCGTATGGCAAGTTTCATTTGGCTGATATAACCTAACGAATCAAGACGATCCAGAAGCAGACTTATTTTTCACATAGTTCAGGTCTCTCACCTTGAATAATTGAGGGATGACCTCATTTAATCTCCAGTAGCAAAATTGACCTGTTATGGGAGGAATTATGCGTCTGGATCGTCTTACCAATAAATTCCAGCTTGCTCTCGCCGATGCCCAGTCGCTTGCGCTGGGGCACGACAACCAATTCATCGAACCTCTTCACCTCATGAGTGCGCTTCTGAATCAGGAAGGGGGATCGGTACGTCCTTTATTAACCTCTGCTGGCGTAAATGCAGGGCAGTTACGCACGGCCATCGATCAGGCTTTAAGCCGTTTACCTCAGGTGGAGGGTACTGGCGGCGACGTACAGCCTTCTCAGGATCTGGTGCGTGTGCTGAATCTTTGCGACAAGCTGGCGCAAAAACGAAATGACAACTTTATCTCGTCGGAACTGTTCGTTCTGGCGGCGCTTGAATCACGCGGTACGCTGGCCGATTTGCTGAAAGCTGCCGGCGCAACAACCGCCAATGTGACTCAGGCGATTGAACAAATGCGTGGAGGTGAAAGCGTGAATGACCAGGGTGCTGAAGATCAGCGTCAGGCTTTAAAGAAATATACGCTCGATCTGACCGAACGTGCTGAACAGGGCAAGCTCGACCCGGTAATCGGTCGTGACGAAGAAATTCGCCGTACGATTCAGGTTCTGCAACGCCGTACCAAAAATAACCCTGTGTTGATTGGTGAACCTGGCGTCGGTAAAACCGCGATTGTTGAAGGTCTGGCCCAGCGTATCGTGAACGGTGAAGTACCTGAAGGGCTGAAAGGCCGCCGAGTACTGGCGCTGGACATGGGCGCACTGGTGGCGGGGGCGAAATACCGCGGGGAGTTCGAAGAGCGTCTGAAAGGCGTGCTTAACGATCTCTCTAAACAGGAAGGCAATGTCATTCTGTTTATCGATGAGCTGCACACTATGGTGGGCGCAGGGAAAGCTGACGGCGCGATGGATGCCGGCAACATGCTGAAACCGGCGTTGGCTCGCGGTGAACTTCACTGTGTCGGTGCGACAACGCTCGATGAATACCGTCAATATATAGAGAAAGATGCCGCACTTGAGCGTCGCTTCCAGAAAGTATTTGTCGCTGAACCGTCAGTCGAAGATACCATTGCGATTTTACGCGGTCTGAAAGAACGCTATGAATTGCATCACCATGTGCAAATCACCGACCCGGCGATTGTTGCCGCAGCAACGTTATCTCATCGCTATATTGCTGACAGGCAGTTACCGGACAAAGCCATCGACCTGATCGATGAAGCCGCTTCCAGCATCCGAATGCAGATTGACTCGAAGCCGGAAGAACTCGACCGTCTTGACCGTCGTATTATTCAGCTCAAGCTGGAACAACAGGCGCTGAAAAAAGAGTCGGATGACGCCAGTCTGAAACGTCTGGATATGCTGAATGAAGAACTGGACGACAAAGAGCGCCAGTATTCAGAGCTTGAAGAAGAGTGGAAGGCCGAGAAAGCGTCGTTATCGGGGACGCAAACTATCAAAGCTGAGCTTGAGCAGGCCAAGATTGCCATCGAGCAGGCTCGCCGTGTGGGTGATTTAGCGCGGATGTCTGAATTGCAGTACGGCAAAATTCCCGAGTTGGAAAAACAGCTGGCGGCTGCGACGCAGTCAGAAGGCAAAACGATGCGCCTGCTGCGTAACCGTGTCACCGATGTAGAGATTGCTGATGTGCTGGCTCGCTGGACAGGGATCCCGGTTGCGAGAATGCTCGAAGGGGAACGTGACAAATTGCTGCGGATGGAGCAGGAATTACACAGCCGAGTGATTGGCCAGAACGAAGCGGTCGAGGCGGTTTCCAATGCTATTCGCCGTAGCCGTGCCGGGCTGTCTGATCCAAATCGCCCGATTGGCTCGTTCCTGTTCCTCGGCCCAACGGGCGTCGGGAAAACGGAACTGTGCAAAGCGCTGGCTAACTTTATGTTCGACAGCGACGATTCCATGGTGCGTATCGACATGTCCGAATTTATGGAGAAGCACTCTGTCTCACGTCTGGTCGGTGCGCCTCCGGGATATATCGGTTATGAAGAAGGCGGTTATCTGACGGAAGCCGTTCGCCGCCGCCCTTACTCAGTCATCCTGTTAGATGAAGTTGAGAAGGCGCATCCGGATGTGTTCAACATTTTGTTGCAGGTGCTGGATGATGGGCGACTGACGGATGGGCAGGGGAGGACGGTCGACTTCCGTAATACGGTGGTGATCATGACGTCTAACCTCGGTTCCGATTTGATTCAGGAACGTTTCGGTGAACTGGATTACAGCCACATGAAGGATTTGGTGCTTGGCGTGGTTAGCCAGAGCTTCCGTCCTGAGTTCATCAACCGTATTGATGAAGTGGTGGTCTTCCATCCGCTTGGTGAGAAACACATTGCCTCGATTGCGAAGATTCAGTTGCAGCGCCTGTATCAGCGTCTTGAAGATCGTGGCTATGCTGTGCATATAGATGATGATGCGCTGAAGCTGCTCAGCGAGAATGGTTACGACCCGGTATACGGTGCGCGTCCATTGAAACGTGCGATTCAGCAGCAAATTGAAAACCCATTGGCTCAGCAAATCCTTTCTGGCGAGTTGATTCCTGGGAAAACTATCCAGTTGAAGGTCAAAGATGACCGCATCGTGGCAGTGCAGTAAATCACGATAAAGCAAAAACAGGCCCTTCGGGGCCTGTTTTGTTTAAAAACCAGGCAAAAATTGCCATTTTAGTCAGTGCCTGTGTGAATATTGAACGGTTGGAAAGTTTTTTTGAATTTCCTCTTGCCGTCTCAGAATAACTCCCTATAATGCGCCTCCACTGACACGGAACAACGGCAAGCAAGCCGCCGGGTCAGAAGGGTTTCTCCGGAAATTCTGACAGAGAAAAGCGAAA
>NZ_DATBBJ010000106.1:0-5157 GCF_036271055.1 Scandinavium sp.
ACGCGCGCGCTTGTTCAGACAGGCGACAACGTGATGATTGGCGGCTTCATCATTCAAGGAACCGGACCAAAGAGAGTCATCATTCGTGCCATCGGCCCTGAGCTCGGTGCACCTCCATATAATATTCCCAATGCATTAGCTAATCCGAGATTGGAACTACACAACGCGGCCGGAGCAGTGATCGGTTCTAATGATGACTGGCAGCATACGGTAATCGGCGGTGTTATCACACGGAACCAAGTCACCGATATTCAGAACAGCGGACACGCTCCAACGAATCCATTCGAGTCGGCCATCATTGCAGATCTGCCACCGGGCAACTACACCGCGATTGTGAGTGGCGTAAACAACACTGCTGGAGTCGGTCTCGTGGAAGTATACGATCTTAGCGCTAACACTGCTTCCATTCTTGGTAATATCAGCACTCGCAGCTTTGTGCAAACTGGTGACGACGTGATGATTGGCGGTTTTATCGTTCAAGGAACCGACACAAAGAAAGTGATTATTCGTGCCATAGGTCCTGAGCTCGGTGCACCTCCATATAATATTCCAAGTGCATTAGCCAATCCCACCTTGGAATTGCACAATGGCGCAGGAGCTTTGATTGCCTTCAACGATAACTGGCAGACCACGATAATCGGCGGGATCATTACCACTAACCAGGTTCGCGACATCATAAACAGCGGCCATGCTCCAACAGATCCAAGGGAATCGGCGATCATCGCAGACCTGCCCCCGGGTAACTACACCGCAATTGTGCGCGGCGCAGACAACATAACCGGCGTTGCGCTGGTAGAAGTATACGATCTGGACTAACACTCCAACTCTAATGAAGAAACAATCCACATCTCAATCTGCGCGGGTCTTAATTGCTCTACTTGCCTACGGAGTGACATGTTCAATCGTAACAGGCATGTTATCTGCCACGGCGGATAAACTCGCTCTTTTATCTGGCCAAGCGTCCGCCAAGACTTCCCAGAGAACTCTGACGTTCGCTGAGCGCGTAGCTTATCAACGCGCGATTGAGGATGTTTACTGGCGGCACCGCATTTGGCCCAAAGATCGCCCCGACCCCAAGCCATCACTCGATGCGGTCATCTCTCAGGCGCAGCTTGAAAGCAAAGTCGCAGAATATCTGCGTAACTTACAAATGTTGCAGGATTACTCGGGACACCCGATTACTGCCAAGCAATTGCAGGGGGAGATGGATCGCATGGCAACTCACACCAAGCGGCCTGAGTTGTTACGCAAGCTATTTGAAGCCTTGGGCAACGATCCCTTTGTTATCGCCGAGTGTCTCGCCAGACCAGCGCTAGCTGAGCGGCTGTTAAGTGATCAGTATGACGGCGGTCAGAGAGAGCCGTTGGAGCCCTCGCCAGCTACTGGAGAACATCGACCGGATAGCGCGATGACAGTGCAGAGCGGTGTCTACACGCTACCAGCAACATCAGATACAGGCGACTGCGTCAATAACACTTGGGCAGCCACCAGCATCGCGAACGCGCCGGCCGGTAGATTTGGTCATACCGTAGTGTGGACGGGCACTGAAATGATCGTCTGGGGCGGAGGCTACGATAACACCAATTTGAACACTGGCGGGAGGTACGATCCGGCTACCGATAATTGGAGAGCCACGAGCACCACCAGCGCACCGTACGCGCGGTCTGGCCATACGGCAGTTTGGACCGGCAATGAAATGATTATCTGGGGTGGACACGGCGACAACACCGGCGGGAGATACAATCCGACGACGAACCGTTGGGCACCTACCAGCACCACCAACGCGCCCAGCGGCCGAAGCGGTCACACCTCGGTTTGGACTGGCAGCGAAATGATCGCCTGGGGCGGCGTTGACCCCTTTGGCTTTGCCTTGAATACCGGTGGAAAATACAATCCCGACATGGATAGTTGGACGGCTACAACGGCCACGAATGCGCCGACAGCCAGAACATTTCACACAGCAGTGTGGACCGGCAGCGAAATGATCGTCTGGGGCGGATATATTCAGTTGCCTGGCTATTCAACCTCTTTCAACACGGGCGGCAAATACAATCCCGCAGCGGACACTTGGACAGCTACGAGCACAACTAACGCACCCTCTGCCCGAGTGCAGCATACTGCGGTATGGACTGGCAGCGAAATGATCGTTTGGGGTGGTGCCCGTTTTTCTGGCGGCCCACCGTTTAACACCGGCGGGAGATACCGTCCCGGCACGAACAGTTGGACAGCTACCAGCACGACTAACACGCCTTCTGCCCGAAGTCGTCAAACGGCGGTTTGGACCCTCAGTGAGATGATTATCTGGGGTGGATCTAGTACGTCAGGCCTTACGAACACCGGCGGGAAATACAATGCCGACGCAGGTAGCTGGACAGGTATAAACACCGTGAATGCCCCTGTCCCACGAGTCGATGCAACGGCAGTGTGGACTGGTAACCAAATGATCGTCTGGGGCGGATGGGAAACCTACCCCACTGGTCTGAACACCGGCGGCAGATATTGTGCCCCGGGTCCTCCGGAGCAGCTAGGCAACATCAGCACGCGGTCCTTTGTACAGACGGGTGACAACGTGATGATTGGCGGGTTCATTGTTCAAGGGACTGGCCCTAAGAGGGTAATTATTCGCGCTATTGGCCCAGAGCTTGGCGCGCCTCCATATAACATTCCAAATGCATTGGCTAATCCGACCTTGGAACTGCACAATGGCATGGGAGCTTTGATCGCCTCTAATGATAACTGGCCGACTACGATAATCGGCGGGATTATCACCAGTAATCAAGTTGGCGCGATTCGCGACAGCGGGCGTGCACCCACAGATGGAAGGGAATCTGCGATCATCGCAGACCTGCAGCCGGGTAACTACACCGCCATCGTGCGCGGTGTAAACAACGTGACCGGAGTTGCTCTCGTGGAAGTGTACGATCTCAGCGCTAACTCTGCTTCAATTCTTGGCAATATCAGCACTCGCAGCTTTGTGCAGACGGGTGACAACGTGATGATTGGCGGTTTTATCGTTCAAGGAATGGGCGCAAAGAGGGTGATTATTCGTGCCATCGGTCCTGAGCTCGGCGCACCTCCATATAATATTCCGGATGCATTGGCTAATCCGAGATTGGAACTGCACAACGCGGCCGGAGCATTGATCGGCTCTAATGATGACTGGCAGCATACGATAATCGGCGGTGTTATCACACAGAACCAACTCACCGATATTCAGAACAGCGGTCACGCTCCAACCGATCCATCCGAGTCGGCAATCATTGCTGAGCTGCCACCGGGCAACTACACCGCGATTGTGCGCGGTGTAAACGATACGACCGGAGTAGGTCTCGTAGAAGTGTACGATCTGCAATAATGTTGCCTTTTGAGAGCCAACTATTGGACTGGCATTGGTGATTCCCCATAGCAATGCTGGGTTGCTGCCCTCTTCGGTTCGACAGGCGCGACTTGAACGCAGTATTTCGAAGGGATTATCACTGAAAGAGCTAATATTGTGTTGACGCGTTTCGTTCATCCATTAGCGTCGCGCCAATTCCATAGTTTACGCGATCAACCCCCAATTATTCCAGTATGAACAAGCTTCTTCCGCCGTTGATTACGTTGCTTACAGACCACAATCTCAAATTTCGTGGATGCATCGTGCGTTCGTTTCTCGTCACCGTGACCAGCGCCCTACTTTTGGGCGCTGCTACCGGGCGGGCCGCCACTCTTACTGTAACCAGTTCGGGCGATAGCGGACCCGGGACGCTACGTCAGGCGATTCTTGATGCCTCCTCTTCGGGTGGCGATACGATTAATTTCGACCTGACCGGCACGATCACGCTAACGAGCGGCCAACTATTCATTCACAAGAATCTGACGATTAGCGGTCCCGGCCCGAATGTGTTGACTGTGCGGCGCAGCCCTGCTGGCGGCACGCCGGAGTTTCGTATCTTTTCCATCGGCAACGGCTCCCACGTCACCATTTCCGGTCTAACGATCCGCAACGGGCGCGACTATAACAGTGGCGCTATCTTGAACGACGGCGCGACGCTGACCGTGAATAACTGTGTCTTCACAGCCAATTCGGGTGGCGGTTACGGCGGGGGCGGCATTATGAACGACGGCTCGAACGCTAACTCAAGGCTGACGGTGAACAATTGCGTCTTTGATGGCAACTCCGCTGACTTCATGGCCGCGGGAATCCTCAACTTTTCCAGTGGCCGCACCGCGAACCTGACCGTAAGCAATTGCGTCTTTAGCAACAATTCAGCTTTCGACGGTGGCGCGATCGTCAACTATGCCCCCGGTGGAACCGCAACGTCGGTCGTGAGTAATACCACACTGACCGGTAACTCGGCCATCGGGCAGGCTGGCCGCGCCGGCGCTATCCATAATAATGCGGTATCGGTTGGGGGCCGGGCAATGCTGACAGTGAATAACTGCACGCTTAGCAACAACTCCACGGACTACGCGGGCGGAGGCATCTACAACAGCGCCGGTAACCTGCAGGTTAGCAATTGCACGTTCAGCGGTAATTCTGTGAACGGGAACGGTGGTGGCATCTACACCGAATACGATCGGGCGGCGGTGCGCATTACCAATTGCACCTTCAGCGGCAACTCCGCGGGCTCCGGCGGCGGCATCTACTGCCAAGGCGATACAACGGTGACCGTTAGTAATACAATTTTCAAGAGCGGAGCGTCTGGTGAAAATATTTACAATGCGGCGCACTTTGTTTCAGCCGGCCACAATTTGAGCAACGATGCAGCCGGCGGCGACAATGGTGTCGGTCCCGGCGGACTTTTGAATCAGCCAGGCGACATTCGAAATACCGATCCGCAGATTGGCCCGCTTGCTGACAATGGCGGCCCCACCAAGACAATGGCGCTACTTTCTAACAGCCCAGCGATCGACGCGGGCAACGATGCGAATGCGCCACCCCGTGATCAGCGTGGTTATTTGCGCAACGGTACGAGCGACATCGGCGCCTTTGAGTTTGGCGGATTTAATCCAACGGCGCTCGGTAACATCTCGACGCGCGCGCTTGTTCAGACAGGCGACAACGTGATGATTGGCGGCTTCATCATTCAAGGAACCGGACCAAAGAGAGTCATCATTCGTGCCATCGGCCCTGAGCTCGGTGCACCTCCATATAATATTCCCAATGCATTAGCT
>NZ_DATBBJ010000107.1:0-26428 GCF_036271055.1 Scandinavium sp.
GGATCATCGTTGACGGTCAATGCGATTGCCGGGCGGCGTGTTACCATGCGTGCAACGGGCGTTGAAATTGATCGATCGATGCCAAACATCGACAAGTTGGGGATGTTGATGCTACACGTCACCGAGTTGACTGGTGCGATGTCGTCAGCAATTGAGGGTGGCGACAACGAGACCATCGAGACGGCTTTGGTTAGCATCGCGGCAGTGGCGGCTGCTTGGTTGGATTCATATGACATTGTCGATTAACAATGGCATGGAAGTTGTGTTGAAGAACGCTGGACTCAAGATCGTCTCATATGTTCCATTTGGGATAGCAGGCATTAAGATCATGATGCGCCATGTGCCGCTTGACGATGATGTGCTGACCGAGTACATCGTCACAGAGGCACCATACCCAATTGGCGATGAATTGGGTGACCATTGGATGCATGCGTCAGTTGTCAAATGGGAAGGCAAGCGTGGCGGTAAACAACTGATGCCGGACTATGAGGATTTGGCCTTGCTGCACAGGGCAGTCTTTGGTCGGCGTCGATTTGCCTATCAGGTCTTTGCGCCTATCGCAGTACACGTTAACATCCATCCAATGGCCTTGCATTTGTGGGGCAGGTCTGACGGTGTTAACATGCTACCAGACTTTGGGATTGGAGGTTCAATCTGATGGCTGGGATGACCGGGATGGAGCTTGGTTTGTCGGGCAAGTCTGTAGCAGTCATGGGCGCATCGAGTGGACTTGGGCGAGCAGTTGCGCTTGAGTTCGCCAAGGCCAATGCTAACGTCACCTTGTTTGCCAGGCGCGAAACTGAGTTGATGGAGGTTGCCGAACAAGTTGTGAAGCATGGCGTTGCTTGTCGAATTGTGGCTGGCGACATGACGCATATTGAAGACATCATCGAGTTTGCCCATGTTGCAAAGGACAATGGTGATGGTTACATCGATGCCTTGTTTCTCAATGGTGGTGGACCAACGCCTGGCAAGTTCGCTGATTTCAACGATAAGGATTGGAGTGATGCGTATAGATTGACGTTGATGGCATATGTGAGGACAATTCGCGCCTGCTTACCAGCAATGCCTAGCGGGGATGGCGATGGTGCGATACTCGCCAACACATCATCGAGTGTGAAGGTGCCGATGGACGGCATGGTACTATCGAACACGTTTCGCCTTGGAATTATTGGGCTTGTTAAGTCGCTTGCTGTTGAACTTGCGCCAGTGATTCGAGTCAATGCGATCGCACCAGGCCGCATAACAACCGATCGAACTATTGAGTTGGGTGGTGGTATTGATGAGTCGACAATGGCCAAAATACCGATGAGGCGATATGGTGTTGTATCTGAGTTCGCACGAGTCGCAGTGTTCTATTGCTCACAAGCATCATCATATATCACTGGGCAAACTGTGATCGTCGATGGTGGGTACACAAAGGCAATCTGAGGTCAATTTAATCATTGTTAACGTCGGGACGTGGGGCAATAGGAATGCCTGGTGAGAAAATCAGATGGGCTGATCAACAGCTTGATGCTAAGTGGTTTGGTAAGTGCGTCGATGCTTTAACGCCAGAGCGACTTGCTGAGGTCTGTAAGCTACGGGGGTTTACAGACCCAGCCAAGTTGCTTGATACCATACACGGCATGGGGTATGAGGTGCAGACTCGATCATGGGTCTTGCCTCTATACAACATCCATGGTGTCGCCGATGCGGCAAAGCTTTGGCACACATGGGGTGAAAGGTGGATTACTGCTGGGTGGCGAACGTGCGTTGCTCGTGAACGCCAAGGCCATCCAGTTGGGCGTATGTTTGACCTGTCGTGGATTGCCGAACGAATTGGAGCGGTCCCATATGAGAAACGATGGTTGTGGGTAACAGCAGGCGAATGGGATTGCTTGCAGTTGCGGGGTGTTGGGTGGCTAGCGACGACATCGATCAATGGGGAATCGTCGCGGCCGCAACCAGACATGTTAATCAGAGAGTTTGGTGGCGATGAGTTCGCATTGGGCTTGGTTGAGCAACTACATGGCATTTGCGTCGTATTTGATGTTGACGATGCAGGCCATGAAGGATCGGTCCAGTTTGTTGACGCGTTTGAGCGAATGATCCACGACCTTGGCTCATCGGTGCCAGTGAAGGCCATTGACTTGCGTGACATTAGTGGGTGGCGTGAGAATGGGCAGGTCGAAGGCTGGGATGTGTCGGACTTGCTGAAGTGGTCACGTGCTAGTGGGGTATTGGTCGGTGGGCAATTGTTGCAGGCAGCGCTGAATGCTGGCGTTGGCGTGGAAGCAACGCGCGCAAAGTTTGGCGTTGACGACCATGTGAGTTCGCGGCCAGACCTGTCGTCAACAATGCGGCCAGGCATGCACATGGTTGAGATGGAAGACCTTTTGCGACTTGGTTTGCTATACGCCTCGAACAAAGCAAGTCGTGGCCAAGGCGCATATCACTTGGGCTTGGTCGCCAGTCGCAAAGGCTGGACGCTTGATGAATTGATGGCTGGCGGGGTTGTCGAGAAATACAAAGCCGCCGTTGATGCCGAGATGCCTCGTGATCATGAGCTATCGGCTGGTGACATCAAACGACACATCGAGCGATCGTTCTTGAATTTCAAGGCGATTGATTCACTCAACACAGACAAGGCCAATCTGTATCGGCTTCACCATTACTTCCCATTCTTTGTCTACCATGAGGGTCGTGGTGAGGCTTTGTTCTGGGATGGTGTCGCTTGGCATGAAGGCGAGTCCAAACTGTTTGACCATGCGATGCGCCTGTCGGAATACATCTATGAAGAGGCCATCGCGCTTCAGAACACCAACGGTGATTCCAAGGTGGTAGCAGGTTTGTTCCGATGGCATAAGGCAGTCCAGTCGATGGCCAGGATTAGCTCTGTCGTGCATGGGTTTCACAAGAGCGACATTTTCAGGCTATCTGCAGACCTTGGTGAAGCATGGGATCGTAATGGCGACTTGCTTGGCACCCCGCGTGGTGTCTTTGATTTGGTTGAAGGCAAGTTGTTGGATGGCGCTGCGGGCCGGCAGGCATATTGCTCGTTGACAACACGTGGGAACATCTTGCTTGGTGATGAAGGCCATGTGCGTTGGGGCAATGATTGGGATCGTGGCAAGGACTTTTGGAAACAAATGCTTAATGAATGGCAACAAGGCTCTGGTTGTAAGGAAGTCATCGACATGTTACAAGAACTTGCCGGCTCTTGCTTGCGTGGCTCGTTGCTTGAGATGGTCGTTGTATTTCAAGGTAGTGGTCGCTCGGGCAAGTCGGCATTCTTGGATGCGCTGTCGTGGGCACTTGGCGGATATGCCCATGAGGTTGCGAGCGATGTTGTTGGATCAGCATCTGGTGGCGGGATGTCGTCGAATGCGCGTATGGCGTCAATCGCCCAGATGGACAGTCGGCGCATGGTAAAGATTACAGAGGTCGGCGGCAAGTTGCTCGATGTCGACACAATCAAAACACTCACCGGTGAGACAGAACTTGTTGGCAAACTGCTATATGCTAACCCAATCACAGTCAACAACGTTGCGTCCTACTTCATGATGACTAACCATGAGTTGGATTTGCGGGGTGATGTGTCGGAGGCTTTGCGTGGTCGGCTCTGGATTGTGCCATTCACCACAACGTTCGTACATGAATCATTGCTTACTGATGAGGCATACGCTAGCGGTGTTGTCGATGGCTCAGTTAGACGAGCACGCGATGATATCAAAGGCAAAATCACTGGCAAAACACCTGGCTGGTCAATGATGCCAGACGTTGTGCTCACATGGGCCTGGTATGGCCTTGCACGCATGGCCAGCCGCAGTGATTTGGATAGAGCCGATGTCGTTGAATTGGAGGCTAGTGACTTGCACATCACCATCGCACCGGTGGTCAAAGATCGCACGGCATCGATGTGGGAGGCCACTGATGTGCTTGGTGCATACTTTGCCGGCAGTGGTCTGTGGGTTAAGGGTGGGCACACCATTGTGTGCACTAGTGGATTGTTTGCCAACTGGCGCTCATGGGCTGAACGTTGGGACACTGATGCACATGGCCAATTTGACACATTACAAAAGTTTGCCGAGTTGCTGAAGCATTCTGGCGCGCGGGGATATGAGAAGACTCGTGGCACCGGGCTAATGTGGGATGGAACGTCTGGTGGCGAACGGAAGCAAACCAATGGTTGGAAGGTGCCATGGACATTTATCGACGACAAGCGTTGAGGAATCGTTGGTCGGTGTTGGAGAATCGTCATGTAGATCAGGTATCTTAGGTATCTTATGAGGGGACTTATCTACGATGTCGGGTCGGACTAGGACGCATCGTGGCTGGAGCGACCATTCGGGCGATACCATTTTGTATCATGGCTTGCGGTGGGACAGGTTCGCGCATCGGGAGGAATCGTGGCGCATACCCAGGTATCTTGGGTATCTTATGAAGATCTTGGATTAGGTAGGTATCTTACAGGACCATGTTTGCGTGGGGTATATATCGGGACGCATCGTGACACATCTTTGGGTTAGGTACCTAAGATGCCTGGCTCTTATACCTCCTCCGAAGTAGCGCCTAATCTAGTCGCAGACGTGCCACCACAGCGATCTTGGTATACCCTACTTTCTCTCCAAAGTAGTAAGAGGGTATCTTAGGTATCTTTGACCATATGCTACATGGGCTGTAGATATCTCCAGGTAACTGAATCGGTATCTTCTGGCGACTTACGGTATCTTCCCAAGCGATGGGAATCATCATGCTAATTAACGTGTTTGCTGTGGATCCAGGCACGACAACTGGGTGGTGTTTCGTCCGTGGCGCCGACCCTGACACCACCCCGCATACCGAATGTGACTGGGATATCGCCTCTGGGCAAATGGCAGGTGAGGAGTATCAACAGGCATATGACCTATGGCGATTGATCAAACGCGTTGGGGATTGCGCTGTGATCATTGAGGATTTCATTCCCCAGCAGTTGAACAAGGAGCGTTGGTTTCTATCGCCAGTCAGAATTACCAGCCAGTTAACGATGCTACTTTGGATCGATAAACGGGTATGGATGTTACAGGCACCCAGTCTGGCCAAGTCGACAATCAGCGATGACTATATGCGCGCGATAGGTCTATGGTCCCCAGGCGAACCACACGCCAACGATGCTGTAAGGCACGCGCTGCTATTCACCAGACGTGTGGGGAGACACCATATGCTATATGGCCAGGCGACTAGACCCAGGGGACTTGACACGATGTCGCCATGAGGCACATGGCTGTTGGGTTGCCCGGCACGCGCGCTAGTAAAGATGTTGGTGGGTACTACCTCTTTGGTTATGAGTTTGATCATGCGACGCATGGCCAAAGATCACCCATGTGGGACATGACCAAACTTGAATTGTCATGCGCTCGCCCAGCGATGGATGCTCTCAGAAACTACCCCACTCCTGAAAAAAATATTCAGGCATAGCCTTCAACACTACCAAAAACCTCCAAAACTCCCACTAGACGCAGACCCAAAATCGCGCTACCCTAACCCAAGCGACATGACGGTTTGGCCCGATTCGCAAAGGCAACCATGTCAGCTCAAATTGTCCCAATGCACCCAAGCCCCAATCAACAACCAAACGGGTTTGGGACTTTTGGCTGCCTGGCCCCGGTCGACATCACACCACTCGATGCTTTGCTCGATGATATTCATCGCACGCAGGCCCACATCCTTTGGCTAGAGCACTTCATTGCCACCATCGAACCAGCCCAAGTGTTCGCGAGCCCAGCCCAAACCACCACGAGCGAGCATGAGCAATCACGCTTCTCCAAGCCGACCATCCAAGGCACGCCACGCGTGTTCGCCCAAATCGATCGACGCTCAAAGGCCACCAACCAGTCTTTACGCTTGGCTACTCACCCCGCGATCACCACCCTCCAAAGCCAGCAAGCCCACCTGGTCGATGCGTGCTACAAGGCCACAATGCTCGGCATTAAGCTTGACCAAATTGACTTCTCACGCTCTCAGGCTGATCGGTTGTTAGCAGCCATTCAAAGCACAGTGACCAGTCTCGGGCATGACCAAAGTGATCCCACGGTGCAGTCGATCATCGAGCAAGCCCTCCAGACGGTGCAAAATGGCTAAGGGCCCAATGTCCCTTGACCCCAACAAGCCTTTCGCCATGGCCGCTAGCCAAGCCCAGAAACTCACGCAAAGCCATGACCCCAATGCCTGGGTCGCCACGTCCCTGCCGCACACGACCCTCTGGTCCGCTCAGCGAGCCATCCTCCAAGCACTCCAAGACCATCACAGGGTGGCGGTCAGATCCTGCCACGACTCTGGCAAGTCATTCATCGCTGCGATTGCTGCCGCCCGTTGGCTTGACGTTCACCCCGCGACCACGGCCCGCGTGATAACCACTGCGCCGACGGCCATGCAGGTCAAGGGCATACTTTGGGTTGAGTTGAACCAGCTCAAGGCTCAAGCAGACTTGCCTGGCCGCATGAACCAGACCGAGTGGTGGATCGGCAGCTACCTAGCGGGCATGGGGCGCAAGCCCAGTGACTACAACCCAGCTGCGTTCCAGGGCATGCACGCACGGTATCTACTGATCATTGTGGACGAGGCCAGTGGTGTCACCTCATCACTCATCGATGCTGTCGAGACCTTGGCGACAAACACGCATGCGCGCATCCTCATGATCGGCAACCCAGATGACCCTACAAGCCTCTTTGCCGACATCCATAACAACCCCGCAAAGCATGGGTATCATTGCATCCGCATCTCGGCATGGGACACGCCCAACTTTACCGATGAAGGCGACACCATACCCCAGGAACTGAAGGAAGTTCTGCTGAGCCCAGAGTGGGTCGAGCAGCGACGCAAGGCCTGGGGCGAGCAGCACCCATTTTGGCTGTCAAAGGTTGAGGCTGAGTTCCCACCCATTGACACACTCAGCACGATCAAGCTAGTCGACATTGTCAAGGCACGCGTGCCATTCAATGAGCGTGAGCGCGAGGCCCAGCCCCAAAGCCCCAGCGGCGTCAGCACACCATCAGGCACCCCTGTGGTTCAAGGGCAAACTGTCCTTGGTGTTGACGTCGCTGGTTCCGACACTGGTGATGAGACCGTCATCCGATTGGTTGCCACCACTCCGCAAGGCTATCGACCAACGACTGAATGGCGTTATCGCACAAGTGATCCCAATGAGGTCACCGACAACATTGTCAGCGCCATCATCAGTACCATGCCACAACAGGTGGTCATCGATAGCATTGGTGTCGGATTTGGCATCATCGCGGCAGTCCGCTCACACGAGGCAATCACCAACCTGCCGCCGGCAACGACACCAACGATCATAGGGTTCAATGCTAGCAATGCCCCACGGTCAAAAGAGTATGGGAATCAAAGGGCAGAGCTATGGTGGGGCGCGCGCATTCTCTTCCAGGATGGCAGGATCGATACATCAGCAGCCGACGACCAACTCACGCTTGAGGCTCAGCTGTTGCAGCCACGATACTTCATCAAGAAAGGCAAGATATGGATTGAGGCCAAGGAAGACATCAAGTCGCGCATCGGACGGTCACCAGACAATGCCGATGCGTTTCTTTATGCGCTGTGGCCAGCTTTGAAGTCCACCCAACTCTCCATCGTGGCGCCACCACGCAATGCCCAATTGATTCAAAGACACATGCAATCAACGGCCGTCATGCAGAGGCTGGTGAAGCAGCGATGACTATCATTGGCAGAGCAACGGCTGACCCAAACACGACAATCACAACCGACTGGCGCGCGCGAATCATCGACATTCACCCCGCAGATGTGCGGATAACTGACCAAGATGTGACCACCCTATATCCACGCGCGAGGGCGCGTCGCAACGCGAGCATGATTGAGGTGTGGGTTGAGAACTCTATCTATCCACACGTGCCAATGCTTGCTTTCACGGCACCCATCGAGACCATCATTGAAGATAACATCAACCCACGCTATCCACGTAAGCAGCAATACATCGAGCTCACCGTTGCCGTTGGTCTCATAACAGTCAACGTTCACATCCAGCCATTGGCAGGGTGTGGATGTGGGAGCCGCCTCAAAGTTTTGCCGCCGACTGTTGGGCAACAACCATTGACTGCAATTGAGCAAACGCTCAAGGCCCACTTCCCAAATGCAGTGGTAGGTTACCAATGAACCATTGGCCAGCAATATTCACCACTGAGAACCCAGGCAATGCCACAGCGGCAATTTGGTTTGTCGTTGTTTCACTGGGTGTTTATCGGCTGTCGCGCATCATCGCCCGTGACACCATCTCCGATAAGCCAAGGGCACGCATGGCTGCAAGGTACCACGGCAGCTTAGTTGAACTGGTGACATGCATTTGGTGCTTGAGTTTCTGGTTTGCGATCATTGCGGCGGTGCTTGTTTACTTCAACCCAACGCGGCCATGGACATTGCTTGTGTGCGCCGTGCTTGGCGTGAGTGCGGTCGCAGGCTTACTTGGTGAGCGAGGCTAGCCATGCCACTGTTAAAGCGCAATGAACCCAAGGCAACAGCCAACGGGCATGGCAACGTGACGTCCATCGCTCGTGCCCGCACCCCGCAAATGCAACAACAAGCAGAGCCAAAGCGTGCAGGCTTTTGGGGTACGGCGCCTGATGGTAAGCGTCAGCAACGAGCATTGCTGGCCAGTGCGACAAACATCAGCAACGGTATGGGTTCGGTCAATCGGATAGAGGCCGCACGGCTGAGGAAACTCAAGCAACTGTGGCAGGAAGATGCCTGGGCTTATCGTGACTCAATCGGTGAGTTACGTTATGCCACGACATTTCTTGGCAACGCGGCACGCAAGGTTGAGTTGTTCCCTGCTGCATATGTCCAGGGTGAACTTGACCCAATCCCACTTGAGGACATACCTGAATGCCCGGCCAATATCATGGCGGCAGCGAATGATGCGATGCAGCGTCTGGCGGCCAACCCATCGGCAATGGCTGGGATGTTACGTGACATCGCTGAGAACTTTGAAGTGGCCGGTGAGTGCTCGTTACTCGGCTGGGCACCGAATACATATCTCACAGGCGATAACAATGAAGAAGTCTGGGAGATACGATCTGTCAGCGAAGTCACCTCAAACAATGATGGTGAAATCCTGATCAAAGATGCCGGCGAAACTGGCTCTGGAACACCATTGCCTGATGGGTCATTCTACAGCAGGCTATGGTATCCACATCCACGACGTAAGGCATTAGCAGATAGCCCATTTGCTGCCATCCTGGACATCTGTGAAGAGTTGCTCATCCTATCCAGAGACATCCGTGCGGCTGGGCGATCACGCTTGGCGAACAGTGGTTTGCTGCTGTTGCCTGATGGATTGACGGTCATCAAATCCAGCACCACCGAAGATGCCAATGATGACGAGCAAGACCCATTCTTGCAAGAGTTGGTCGCTGCCGCAATGACAGCCATTCAGGATGAAGGCAGCGCAAGCGCAATTCTGCCAATCATTATTCGTGGCCCAGTTGATGCATTGGCCGGTGCGAGGCAGCTGACGATATCGCGCCCAGATGCACAAAACGCGACCAAGCGCATTGAGTTGCTGGAGCGTATGGCGACATCGGTGGACCTCCCCGCAGAAGTCTTGACGGGCAAGGCTGATCTTAACCACTGGACGGCCTGGTCGGTATCGGATGATACATTCAGCGATCACATTGAGCCGCTCGTCATGGTCATGGATGATGCTTTGACCGCTGGGTATTTGCGGGTGATGCTAGCAGCGACTGAAGGCCTGGACCCAGAGTGGGTCAACAAGGTTCTGATTTGGCACAATGCTACACGGCTGGTTCGGCATCCAGATCGTAGCCAGGATGCTATTCAGGCATATGACCGAATGGCTTTGAGCCAGGCAGCACTTAGAGATACCATGGGCTTCCCTGAAACTATGGCGCCTGCCGAGACAGAGATTCTTGAACGTTTGGTTGTTAAGCAAACGAGGCTTGATCCAACAATTGCAGCGCAATTGATTAAGCGTATGGATCAGACGCTTGACATTAGCGCTGTAGTTCCTGCGCCTGGCGCGCCAGCTCAATCGCCACCAGCTGGAGCGCCAGTGGGGCGGCCCTCATCAGGGATATCGCCTCCCAGCTCTGGTGAGGGCCCACCCCAAGGTGGTGAACCGCAGCAACCAGTACCACCTCCACCGGCAGCGGCTGCTGCATCATTAGTCGCAGCACCAAAGGCAGCTGATGCCCATATAAAACAAGGTAATGCCAAATTGGCCAAGATTGAATCTGACTTGATGTCCAAGGTTCAAACTGCGGCCAATGCGGCAATGTCGAGGGCATTGGAACGTGCTGGCGCTCGGATTCGCACCAATGTTAGCAAGACAGCATCTGGTCGAGCATGGTGCGTTGGCCATTCAAACATTGAGCTTTGCTTCTTGATTAGCAACTCGATGATTGCTGCTGCTGGGCTGGATGAGCAAACTTTGCTCAATGATGCATGGGGTCAATTGCAGACACAATGGCGGGAATATCTGGACTCCGCCAGCATCGATACGGCTAGCACCATCGCCAAGATGTTGAAGATGCCAGTTGGCAATTTTGTCGATATGGCAGACCGTTTAAGTGAAGGTGCCGATGCTGGCTGGAGCTGGTTGGAGCAGAGATTGTCCCAAGTTGCAAAGGGATATCTGACTGACTCGGCATCAGTCGCAGGCGAGGCTGAAGAGATCACGACGACCAGCCTTGTACCATGGGACATCATCAAAGAGGCAATAAGCCGTGTAGGTGGTCAGCCGACAGCGAATAGCCCTGGCGTGGCGATGGGTGATAGCGATCCAACAACTGTAACGCCGATGACCGGCATAACATCTGGGCCGATTGTCTCAGATACCATGTCTGAGAATGATATGAATATCGGCAGCTATACATGGGTCCATGGCTATGTGCCAAAACCATTCCAGCCACATGAAGACTTGGATGGCGTTGAGTTCCATGGCTGGACGGACGATGTCCTTGCAAACACTGGTGGCTTCCCTGATCGTGACTATTACATGCCTGGCGACCATGATGGTTGCGGGTGTGACTTCTATGTCAACTGGGAGTCACAAGAGACCAGCCAAGCTGAGGAGTGAAGATGGCCAAGCGATTTGCGAGTGATGGATGGGATGCTTCTGCAGCATTGGCAAAGGTGAATCCCACACCTGGCAATCTGAAGAAGATGCATGCCTACAAAGACCCATCTGGGTCTGATGATGCCAAAGGCAGCTACAGCTTTCCACATCATGACGTGAATGCCGATGGCTCGGTGGGCGCGGCCAACACCGCAGCTTGCTCATCTGGCATTGGTGCGCTTAACGGTGGCCGTGGTGGTCATTCGCTTGAGCCAGATGAGAAGCACACCGTGTACAATCACCTTGCCGGCCATCTGAAGGATGCTGGACAGGAACCACCTGAACTCAAAGGTGGAACTGGTGCTGCCAAGGCGAGTGCTGGTGGCAAATCATTCATCTTTGGCCCAGGTGGCGCGGTCGATGCAAAGGCTGCGTTGGGCAAAGGCAACCAGCCTGTCTCTGCCGTTGATAGCAAGGCCAATTCTGATCTTCACGGTGCCATCAAGGATGCTGTCACATCGGTGCACGATGCTGGGACAAAGGTAACATCGGATGGCAACCCAGCGAATGTCGGCAACATCACGGTTACATCACAGCACCCTGATGGATCGACTACAACGACCAATCATCAAGTCAGCGATGCCAATTCGCCAGGCAAGCTGAAGGTTGTTGCGCAGGATGGTCAGAATAGCAATGATGATTCTGATGCATCTGATGCACAAATCGCGGCCGTCAATGGCGTCTTGGATGATGCCGGCGTTGATACGGATGGTGGTGTGGTGGACGACAGCAAGGATGGCATGACTGCCGATATTGGTGCGCCGATCGTTGATGCGGTCAACAACGCATTCAGCATTCCAATCATGCTGATGGAAGGTGTCTGGACTGGTGATAGTCGCTACATCAACCATGATGCTTTGTCATGGCGTAGTTTGCCATTGCCGGCTATGGCGAAAACCAACACCGGTGGCTTTGGCCATGAAGGCGCTGAGCTCACTGGCAAGCTTGATAGCATCCAACGTGAGCCAGTTGACCCAGAGGCCATTGATGGTCGTACTGGCAAGTTGTATCCAGAGGGTACAACAATCATTTCATCACAAGGCCAATTCGACACCGCTGCTGGCGCGCAGGAAGTTGCGCGACTTGTCAAGGATGGAATGCTCAGAGGCATCAGCGCTGACATTGGCGATGCCGTCAGTGAGCTTATGCTCATTGATGCTGAGGGCAATGAAGTCGAGGATGACGATGACTTCGACATCTTTGACTTGCTCTTTGGCTTTACAGCATCTGCCGATGGTGTGACAATTGGTGAGAAGATCATCTCTGGCCGCATCATGGGCGCGACGATTTGCCCATTCCCCGCATTCGAGGATGCCTATGTAGTCATTGGAGAAACTGTGATGGCAGCATCAGCCAAGCCTGGTGAGGAAAGATGGCCAAGCATGAACATCACGTACAGGACGCCACGCAATGTTCATGGCCTTACTGCCTCTTCCATGCTGGCCCCAATTGATCCACCGGAAGCATGGTTCGCCGATCCGATGTTTGAAGAGATATCGCCAATCACAGTTGAGAATGATGGCCGAGTATTTGGCCATATGGCGGCCTGGACTGATTGCCATATTGGCTACCAGCAAAGTTGCATGAAGGCACCGCATAGTGCCTCTGACTATTCATACTTCACCACTGGGTACATCGTTACCCAGGAAGGCTCCCAAATCCCAACTGGTGTCATCACGATGGGGACTGGCCACGCTGAGCTTTGGCAAAGCCCAGAGGAAGCCAAGGCACACTACGATAACACCGGAACCGTTGTCGCAGATATCAACGTGGGTGAAGACCCATATGGGATATGGGTAGCGGGTGCCCTCCGACCAGATGTCGATGAGCTGACACCGCGTCGCCTGCGGGCCGCGGGATTGTCTGGCGATTGGCGTGAACTCGGAGGGCACCTTGAACTTATCGCGTCATTGGCCGTCAATGTCCAGGGATTCCCGATCAAACGGCCCAGGGCACGCGTTGCATCTGGTCGTCCAGTCGCGCTTGTTGCAGCTGGCGCGATGACGCCGAACAACGTCATTCGTTTGCGCGAGCGGATGAAGAATGGCCCTATCACATCGAATGGTTCGAAGCCAGATCAGACATTGGCGACAGCTACTGAGATTCTTTCGCGCCAAGCACGTCAAGCATTGCGCCAGGAAGTGCACAACAAGAAGTAGGCTCTATTGCTGAAGCTCATACGTAGCATGGGCTTGGCGGCAAGCAAGATCAAGGTTCTCACGTAGCTTTGAACTTGATCCCTATTGCCAAACGTTGTAAGCAACTACCACGTTTGGAAGGTGATCAGAAGTGGAAGAGTGGAGAAGGGCATTCGAGGAAAGGCTTGCGAATCTGGGGACATTGTCCTCTGATGAGCTTGCTGCCTTGGAGTCCGAGCTTGTCGATGCGTTCGACAAGGCAGACAGCGACGGTGGGAGCCTGACAGATCTCAATGGTATCAGTGGAGCCATTTCAGATGTCAGAGCCGCCCAAGATGCGCAAGCAACGGCTGAGGCAGAAGCTGCCGAAAGTCTTGCTGAATTGCGCGCCAATGTTCATCCTGATCCTGCTGGCGATTCTGCTGACGATGGCAGCGATGACAGCGACGATTCTGCTTCTGGCGAGGATGACGACGATGCTGACGAGGGGGATGTAGCTGAGCCCCCATCAAGCAAGCAAATCGCTGCGTCAACAAAGCCAATTCGTCCAAGCCTGGGCCGCGTTGCCGGCAAGGGCAATCCGCCAGCAAAGGGCAACAATACCATGCGCGTCAAGACACGTCTTGTCGCTGCCGGCGATGTGCCAGGCTTTGGCGTTGGCCAGGAGATCACGAGCGCCGATCAATTGTCCCAGGCGATCATTCGCAAACTGCACGGCCTGGGCCGCAGCGGGACACCGGACGATGTCCTTGTCGCATCGGTCATCAAGGAGTTCCCAGAAGAGCGTCAGCTGGGCGATGACCCAACGGTCAACAGCCGGAAGTTCCGTGAGGCAATGGCGCCAAGAGCCCTTGTGGCATATGGTGGGATCTGTGCACCATTGCCCATCGACTACACGGTGGAGACAATCGGTGACACCGTTCGCCCATTGAAGTCAGCGCTTCCCAACTTCGGTGCGACGCGCGGTGGCGTGCAATTCATGGTGCCGCCAAAGCTCTCGGCGATCACCCCGCCAGTCCCATGGACTGTCGCGATGGACCAGGCCGGCACGGCAACCAAGTCGTGCATGGTTGTTGTTTGCGAGCCATTCACATCGGCTGAGATTTATGGTATTCCGGTGTGTGTCAAGGTCGGCAACATGATGGGCAAGTACAATCCAGAGCAAGTCACTGCCCAGACAGCGTTGCTGGATGTCGCGGCGGCTCGCACAGCAGAGCTTCAGTTGCTGACTGCAATTGATGGAGCGAGCCTTGCTCTCACAGCGACTGACGTTCTTGGTGCCGCGCGCACGATCCTGACGACACTGGATCGCATCATTTCGTCGTATGAGTATCGGCATCGTTTGGCCAATGCAGTACTGCGTATTGCGTTGCCTGACTGGGTGCACGATATGATGCGTGCCGACATCGCAATGGAACTTGCGCACGATACGGACAACCGTGATCCCTTGGCCATCAGCGATGCTGATATTGAGGGATGGTTCAACGCGCGCAATTGCTCGCCCATCTGGCTGCTGGAAACGATCGCAGCGCCGTGGACGCCACCGGCTGCTGGACCTGCTCAGCTGTGGCCGGCAACGTTCGTGGCGTACTTGTTCGCAGAAGGTACCTTTCAGTTCCTGGATGGTGGTCAGATCGATCTTGGTGTCGTGAGAGATTCAACTCTCAACAGCACCAACGATTACGAGATCTGGCGTGAGGACTTTGAGGGTGTCGCCATGCGCGGCAATGAATCTCTCAAGGTCACAATCACATGCAAGCCGACTGGTTTGTCTGCCGGCACAGTCAACACTGGCGACGTTCCAGGCTAAGTCATCAACCTCCACATGGTAATTAGGAGGCCATGATGACAGCAACTGTTGAGTTCGGAATTGTGCCGATGGGCGGTGCGCTTGTCGCTGCTGCTGGCGTCAGCGTACCACCACCACTTACGCCATCGCCAGTCAACCTCCTCAGATCATCAAGGAATCCCAGTGATGCCTCTGATGTTCGATGGGAGCAAGGCTTCGCTTATTTGCCGATGGGCAATGGCGAAATGAACATCGACGATGCTTGTGCTGGTGACAACATCGGCGTTCCAGTTGACAAGAAGGGTGTCGCCACATTCTGGACGCCATATCTCTTGTCAACGAAATACACCTGCTCAGCAATGGGCGCTGATCTGGCCGAGCATCAGCAACGAGCGCAGGGATTGCTCGATGCAGCAACGCCAAAGTTGCTTGAATATGAGCTCTGGAATGGCCTGTTAACTAAGGCTGCTGGATACCAGAATTTGTATCTTGAGCAGGCCACCGGTGTAGATGCTTACACCGCCACCTCAGTTGTTGAGGCGATCGCAATTTGCGAGTCTTATCTATCGCAAATGTCGTATGGTGGACGAGGTATGATCCATATGCCGGCATGGGTTTCTGCCTATCTGCCAGCCGGTGGAATGCGACGCGAGGGCAATCTGATCCTGACGATCCGCGACACAATTGTACTGCCTGGCGCTGGGTATGGACATTATCCGGCATCGCAGTCTGGTCCACCAGTCGCACCGACAGGAAGCTTCAACATCTATGCGACTGGCATCACCGACGTCAGGACTGGGCCAATTATCCCATGGCCAGAAGGGGATGTGAACCTGGCACTGAACAGGGCAACGAACACTGTGGACACGCGTGCCTACCGGATGGCTTGTGCGTCATGGGATGGTATCGCATTCGCTCGCGTCGCAACTACGATTACATTGTAAGGAGGCAAGAGGCATATGACTAATCAGGCTGGCGCCTCACTACAATGTGCGGCGATCAGAGTAACGGCCCTGGATTTTGACGGTTCACCGGCTGCTGGAAACAACATGTATACCAGTGACCAACTCGTCAAGATTGACTTCAACCCAGATATTGAAGCCGGGTTGGAGATCAGCAACCGTGGGGCCAGTGGCAATCTGTGCGTGGTCTATCGCACGCCTGACCTGCTCAAGCGTCTGACAATTGAAACTGAATTGTGTGTTCCAGACCCTGAGCTGGAAGTGCTGATGACTGGTGGAGAAATCTTCTACGAAACAGCGCAACCGACCAATGTGATGGGATTCCAGTATCCAGCACTATTGGTTGACCCAACGCCCAATGGCATTAGCATTGAGGCGTGGACGCGATATGTCGTGGATGGCTACCAGCCAGCGGGGCAACCGTATATGCGATGGGTTTGGCCTCGCATGTATCTACGCAAGGGCAACCGTACGGTGGACATCAACTCAATGGCCACAATCTTTGACGGGTTTGCAATTGAGAATCCATCATGGGGCGACGGCCCATTGGGCGATTGGCCATACGACAGCAGCAAAGTTGTCCAGGCCATGTATGACGATTCACTGCCAACCATCCAGATTGGTATGCAAAAGGTTCCAGGCCAGGTTGCTACTGGTGCGACTGCTGGCACGCCTGGCGCTTGGACGCCTGCTGGTGCATCGCCACCGGCCAACTTCAGCCAGATGAGCACATCAATTGTCGCATCGCCGACAACTGCATGGGTTACTGGCGATTACGTTGTGCTCGGTGACAACAGCCATACCTACTGGGATGGCACTGCCTGGCAAGTCGGACAAGCACCGTAATAACAAGGGGATTATCATGACAGCGCCTGCTCAAGAATGGACAACATCCAGCCAGGTGTCATATGTGCTAGGTGACAATGCGCCTGCTGCAGATGACGCCAATGGGCAGGCGCTGCTTGATAATTCAATTGTGGTGGCCAGTGAATTGTTGTATGCGTTATCTGGGCGACAATTCTCTGGCTCAATCTCGGTGACTAACGTTCGGCCAACATCCCGCCCAGAGCAAATCCCTGATCACATGTGGAACTCAAGAATCATCAACGGAGGCTGGGGATTTGGTTACAATCCAGACTGGCTATGGAGTGTGTGCCATGGTTGTGACTATCGTGGCTGCAATGGTTCGTACATAATCGGTCTGGGTCGTAGTCCAATCGTTAGCGTTGAGGAGGTAATGATTGATGGAGCAGTATTGGATCCAGCAGACTACCGAGTCGATGACGCAAAGTGGCTTGTCCGTCAAGACTGCTCGGGCTGGCCCACGTGCCAAGATTTATCAAGAACTACGGACCAACTCTGTACGTTCGCAGTATCATTCACATTCGGCCAAGACCCACCAGAATCTGGCCAGGCTGCGGCGACGCTACTAGCATCAGAGTTTTACAAAGCTCAAACACCAGCATTAGCTGGGCAATGTAAGTTGCCATCCAGAGTTTCATCCATCAGCCGGCAGGGTGTGAGCATCGCAGTGTTGGATCCAATGACATTCATCAGTCAAGGATTCACTGGTTTGTATATGGTCGATGTATTCATCAGAGCATTCAATCCAAACAAGCAAATTAGGAAGCCCATGGTATTCAGCCCAGATATGGTCAATCTTGGCCGCCGCCAGACATGGCCAGCATCATGACATACATGGATCCGTTTGTCCCATATGAACCGGTGAATTCATTGCGCGAAGTCACGATGGAATATAGCCAGAAGATCGATGGTGCGATCAGAATCACCATCCCAGTCCAACAGCAAGATCGATCTGTCGATTGGGGTGATGGTACGCCAGCATCGACGATCCATGCCGGCGATACATCGTCCATCCATAATTACACTGATCATCATGATGATGAGTCGTACACCATCAAGCTTCACGTTGACGACAAAGACATCGAGATGGTAGTGACGTTCTGATGGATCTTCTCACTCTGTCACAAGACTTGCTTCAATTGGTCCAGGATCAATTGACGGCACAGGGTGTCACGATACCTGATCGTGTCTATTGTGCACCAGGTGCTGACCTGGTCTTTGACTGTGAGCAGATGACAGTCCATCTGTCAAGAATCATCAGCAATTTCCAGGGCAATGATTCGCCATACCCAGCACCACATGCAATACGGCGCAAGTCTGCTGAGTTCTATGTGACGTTAGTTCGATGCGTGCCAACGATGGAAGAGGATGGCGAGCCACCGTCACCAGCAGGCCTGACGACCAGTGCCGGTGTGATCATGAATGATGCTATGGCATTGCGGGTTGCTCTGGAGACTATCGACGCCCAGCACTCGTTGGTACCCCGCAATATCCCCACAACGGTTGGGCAACTGAATACAATTGGTCCATTAGGGGCATTGGCGGCAACGCAAATCGTGTATACGGTTGAAGTTGTTAGCAATGCTGCTGGGTGGGTTGGCTGATGGTCAGCGGCAGAATCAACAATAGCAAGAATGTGACTTTCGTCATTGATAATCAGGTTCTTGCTGACATGCTGACTGGGCCAAATGGCATGGTTGTTGTTTACCTGATCAAGCGTGCTGTCATCTTGCAGGATGCCGCCAAGAAGCAGATACGCATGGGGCACGTTCACGCGGGTGGCGGATATGGTAACTTGCGTGATAGTATTGTCAAGAGAGTCAGTGCTACTCCATACCCGGCAATGCCAGAGGCACAAGTTGGGAGTTCGCATCCGATTGCCCTTATGCATCATGAGGGAACTAGGCCACATGAGATAAGGCCACGGTTAGCAAAGGTGCTTCGATTCCCAGCAGCATGGGCGCCAGGTGGATTTGCTGTAGCAATGGTGGTCCAGCATCCTGGGACAGCACCAAACCGATACCTGACGGACAACCTACATCTAGCCGTGGAGTGATGATGGCCAAGCAATTCAAAGCACCAAGGGACAAGCGCCCACCACTTGATTTCGAGGTCACGTATGATCGCCTGGTGAATGACGAATTTGTTGAGCAGACTGACAAATTTCAAGCACGGCCAAGCGTTGCTGGCGGATTGTTATTACAGATTGCGGCAGCGATGAACGCAGAGATTGGCGTGCAGTCTACTGAACTGATCCGTCTATTCGATGGTGCCTTGATGCCTTACGACAGGGCAAGATTCAAGACATTGATCAACGATGTCGACACAGCAATCCCCATTGAAACATTGGGTGAAATACTTGAGTGGTTGGCTGGTGAGTATGGTGACCGCCCTACATAGAGTGCCTGGTCATTTTTGGCTGGGCACGCGCTAATTGGGCAGATGTGGAAGGGCGATTGTTGCTATCAGGACTCAATCCATACAAGCTGGATGCAACTCAATTGGTCAATGTTTGCTATAGCATGATCATCTCAGACTTGATGAACTTCGAGATATCCAGAGTTGAGGCTCGTGAAACAATTGATAAACGCATCAAGGACATGGTACAAAGTGAGAAGATTAGACGCAACATAAAGGTGGAGCCAGAGCCGTTCCACATGTCACCAGCGATGATGGCTCAAATGGGAATCAAGATCAACCAGCCTGCAAAGGGGTGATCTCATGGTAATTCTTGGTGAAGCTTTCATCAACGTCAAGATGAAGGATGAGTTCTCCTCAGCAGTGGCACACACTGGTGACCAAGTTGAAAAGCAGGTTGGTGATAAGTCTGAGCATGCCACCGGGCGTGCTCGTGCTGCTTTCAAAGCGATGAGCGGCACATTGCTGACTTCGTTCAGTCCCGCATTAGGCCCAGTCCAGGAATTGATTGATAAGGTAGATACCTTTGGAACTGCTACTGAGGGTATCAAAGGCAAGGTAAGCAAGTCACTCCTGGGTATCGGGGCTGCTGCTACTGCTACTGGAACATTGCTTGTGACCATGGGCGATAAGGACAAAATCGCCATGGGCCAGCTGAAGGATGTAGTTGGAAATGCCGGTGGTTCGTGGGATGAGTATAGCAAGAAAACAGAAGAGACAATCCACCATGAAGAGCATTTCGGCTATACAGCAGTGGACACCGCCAAGGCATTAGGTACCTTGGTATCTCGTACTGGAAAAGTTTCAGAGTCGTACAACAACATGCAGTTGGTAACTGACCTTGCTTCACAGAAGCACGTTAGTCTGTCTAATGCTGCTGGCATTGTCGCAAGAGTCATGAACGGCAATACAAAAACGCTCAAGCAGTATGGCATCACTACTGCTGAGATCAACAAGCTCACCGACACTGGCGTCAGGAAGCAAAAAGAGGATGCGCTGTCAAAGCTACAAACTGAGATTGCAACAGAGAAGTTGGAAAAGATAAACACCAAGGACAAGGCAACGCGAGCTCAGCTGACTGCTTCCATCGCAACAAATACCATCAAAGCAAAGGATTTGCAAAAAGAGATCAAGACAATGACGGCCAGCACAGACATTGGTCGGCAAGCTTCTGATCTCTTAGCCAAGAAGCTTGCTGGGCAGGCATCCGTAGCGGCTGATACCTTCACTGGGAGGATGAAGGAAGCTCGTGCAAAGATTGAGGATTTCGCCTCTACCGTTGGGCAAAAGGTTGGTCCAGCGATACAGGCTGCTGGACCTGTGATGATGGGTCTTGGTGCCATCATCGAGTCTGGCATCATTGGCAAGCTAGGCAGAGGCGTCAAAGCATTCAAAGAATTCATGGAGATTGAGAAGCTACAGAACGCCATTGCCAAGATATCGACTGGCGTCAACGTTGCTCTTGGCTTATCTGAGGATGCAGCGCTGGGGCCAATCATCCTTATCGTTGCTGGCATTGCTCTTCTGGCTGGCGGCTTTATCCTGGCATACATGAAGATCAAGCCGTTCCATGATTTGGTCAATATAGTCGCCCATGACCTGAAGCAATACTTCTTGGATGCGTTACATGCTGTGACTAGTGCCTTCAAAGATTTCGTCAAATTCTTTGAGGATGTTTGGAAGACTGTTGTTGGCATCATCAAGAAGTATGGACCAATCATCCTTGCTGTTACCATGCCATTTATTGGCTTACCGTTGTTGATCATTCAGCACTGGAATGTGATTGCTCCATTCTTTGAGAAGCTTTGGCATACAGTGTCATCGTTTGTTGCTCGCATGGCTGGTGATGTTGTTGGTGCGGTAACTGGCATGTGGCACAATGCGATTGGCGCCATCGCTAATCTTGTTAACAGTGCTGTCAGTTGGTTCCAAGGCCTGCCTGGCAGGATAGCTTCTGGCTTGGGCAATCTTGCATCCACCGTTGGCGGGGCAATAAGCCGTGGCCTGTCTGGCTTGAAACAAGATGCTATCAATCAAGTTGCTGGTGCTGGATCATGGTTGATCAGCGCTGGCAATAGCGTCATCCAAGGTTTGATAAATGGCATAACTAGCATGGCTGGTTCGCTTGTTTCAGCAGTGACTAGCACTGTTGTTAATAGCATCCCTGCTCCAATCAGGAAAGTCTTGAAGATGCTGTCGCCATCAAAGGTGATGGAGGAGATTGGTCTCAATGTAGTCCAGGGTATGGCCGGTGGTATCACCAAGAATAAGCATCTGGTGGCGAATGCATCCAGCGCCATGGCGGCTGGCGCAATCCCTGCTATTAGTGGGCCTGGAGTACACATGGCCGGGCATGGTGGTGCTGGTGGTCGTATCATCAATCTATTCCCCAACGCTACCATCGATTTTGGGCACAATTCCCCAGCAGCTGTTGTACAAAAGCTGGAAGCTGCCTTAGTAGCAAGTAGGCTATGATGGCGACTACATCACGGTTAGTTGATGAAATCACTGGTGAGTCTATCCAGTTGCTATATGACGAATCTGATCCGAACTTTTGCCAAGGCCCAATCTATCAAAGCTCAATTGATTATGGTTGGCCCGCACCTAGAGCCGTAGAAAACAATATGCCAAATAGTGATGGCATAGATGATCTAACGCAATTCTGGGGCGATAGGGCAGTAACATGGACTGGCTTCATAGTGCCTAACAAAGAATCACCATATCCTGCATTGGTGTGGGATAAGATCAGGGCGCTCGCAGCACCCGCACGACGGCCATGGATTTACTTTGAAGAGAATGGCTGGGATGGCGAACGTCGCATGCAGTTACGCGGTGACGTCTTAACATCGCCATTAGCACGCGACTTTGGGCCAGTAATTACAGCAAGCGCAGCATGGAAGGCACCTGCAGGTGTTAGTGAATCTGCTGATCAAGCATCATCGCCGATTGCAGCTGGAGTGGGCACTGGTGGTCTTTGCGTTACAAACACTGGGTATTGCTTCACCACCGATCCTTGTGCGTTCACTATCCCACAAGGTTATGTGGGTACAACGACAGAGATTGAGAATGAAGGCAATGTTGTTGTCTACCCAACCATTATCATAGTTGGTCAAGTAGTCAACCCTGCGATTATCAATATGACAACCAAGCAAGGAATCTACTTGAATGGCACGGTGAATCCAGGCCAAGTGCTATGGATCAAGTGCCACGATCGTACCATCTATGAGAACAATGATCCAACGCTGAACAAGCTTAGTTTGTATGACTATACCAAGAGCAGTTGGCTGACGTTAGCGCCTGGGATGAACCAAATCAATTACACATTCTCCGGTAGTGCTGCTGGCACTTGCACTATGCAGTATCGGCATAGATGGATTTAGGAGTAGCCGTGACAACTGAGACTCTGGCCCCAGAGGTAAATCCATTGGCAAGTGGGCCAATTGTCTATGGTGCTGCCCCACCTGTGTGGATGCAGCCAGCACCTGGTGATGCGCAGATTTGCTATAGCGCACAGAACTTCAGGTCATTGATTGGCGCGGTGTTCACATCGCCTGGCGTCATCAATAATGGTGACTTCAACGTTACCCAGAATGGCAATGGCGACCCAACATGCAACGTGGCGATCGGCACAGCCGTCATCGCAGGCACAACCATTGCAAACCAAGGCAGTTATCTGGTTTACAACCCAGCAGCAGTCAATGTTCAGCCACCAAGTCAGCCGGTGACATATCAGCGATATGACATCATCTGTCTGGTCATCGAGGATGGCCAGATAACAAACACGCACAACTATCGCTGGTCAATACAGGCAATTGCGGGGCAAGAGGCAGCGACGCCGGTCATTCCCGCAACTCCAAATGACGCCATACTTCTTGCGACAATCTTGCGATCTGTTGGTGGCGTGAATATCATCACCAGCATGATCACAAATGTCCAGCCACACGCATCGAACAATCCACTTGCAGTGCATGCTCCTGACGCAAATGCCTTGACCCACAGTGGTTTCTACTACATCGGCACCGGTGATGCCAATACACCATCGACCACTAGTGGTTCATTGCTTTATGTTGCCGTCCAAGATGCTAATAACCAAACGCAAATGGCAATGACATTGGCAGCACCGACGGTCATTTGGACACGAGCTTTGGTGGGTGGCGTATGGGGAAGCTGGATCCCAGTCACGGCACCATCGCGTTGTACTGCTACACATGCTGCTACGCAGAATGTTTTGAATGCGGCATGGACTGGCCTGACGATGACTAAGCAGGCTTATCCAAAATCAAGTGAGCCAGATGGCATATTCACGATCACTGGTGCACAAGTGAAGGTGCCCACTGATGGCTTCTGGTCAATCAATTGTGCTGTACAGCATGCTTCAGCAACTGGACGTGTTGGTTTGCGCATCAACAATGCAACTGCTGGTGTAATCATTGCCCAAAGTCTCCATGCAGCAGTTAGCGGTGTTGCTGACACACTCAGCGGTATGGATTGGTTGGCGGCCGGCACTGCAATTGAAATGGATGTGTATCAGGATAGTTTAGCGACACGCTCGTATCCAGCACACTCAAATGCTGCACCAGTAAAGCTGACATTAACGCGCCTGGCTAGGACATGACTGCTACTACACAAGCACCATGGACTATGGCAGTGGGGCCATGGAATACTGGCCCCGTTGTTGCTGTTGCTAATGCAAGAGGTAGACAATTCAACTTCCAAGTTGATGATTCAAGTAAGTTCACCTTCACGCTAAACGGGAATGACACTGTCTTCCAATACATCACAGAGTTGGTGACCGATGTTTGGGTTTACCGATATGGGCAGCTGTTTTGGCGAGGCAGGATTGGGGCAACCTCCGATGCCATCGATGAGCAAAGCAATGTGGTCACACTCAACTGTTTTGATTACCGTGAATGGCTTGGTCGTCAAATACTTGGACCTGGCGCCACGTTGTCATGGCGAGCTCAAACATCAGCAAAAGTCATCAATGATATGCTTGTCTGGATATTGGGACGTCCAGGCCTTCAGCCTCAATTGACGCTTGATGCAAGTGGATTGCCGACCAGTACAATCAACTTTGACACTTTGGTTGGCGGCACCGTCAAGGACGTTGTAGCATCAATGAATGGCTTTGGTTGGCAAGTCATCCCAGTGTCACAGCTTGGTCTTAACCTGAAAGCCGTTTCGCCATTCTACTATCGTAGAAATGATGTATTCGTTATGGAGTATGGCGGTGCAGTTGCGCAGGTTGCTCGCAGCCTTGATACTGGCAATTTTGCCGATTCTGTTTTTGCTAGTGGTGATATGGCATTGGCACCAATAGTGCAGGATGCCACTGGGATCGCCACTGCCCCGCAAGGCCGTATTATGGCAGCGGCAAGTGATCCAAGCATTGTTGATCATTCACATCTGGTTGCCTTTGCGAATCAGCAGGCAACGAACATGCAATTGGTCGCTGCGGCATGGACTTGTGTGTTGAAGAAAGGTGTTTGGATCAACCAGGCTGATGCGTGGGTTGGTGACATCATCAAGTTCATAGTCAAGTCTGGACGTATCAATATCAACGACAACTATCGCATCACGCAAATGGACTTGACATTATCAGATGATGGTGCTGATCACCAGGTCAACTTGACTTTGGTGAAGCCACCGTTCATGCCATACTAGGATGTGACAACATGGCACAGTTGCCTCCAAATCCCATAAAGGCATTGGACAATCTCAATGGCCGTGTTGGTGTTCTTGAGCGCAAAACATATGTCGGCCAAGGCTCTCAAGGTCCAGCTGGACCAACAGGTCCACAGGGACCAACAGGCACGACCGGTGCCCAAGGCCCCGCAGGACCCCAAGGCTCACAAGGCAATACTGGACCTGCGGGTGTGACTGGACCAACAGGAGCAAAGGGTGCGACTGGGCCTGGTGTAGCTGCTGGCGGTGGTGTTGGCCAGATATTGGCCAAGAATAGCACGACAGATTATGACACTCACTGGATCGATGAAGCCACTGGCGGCGCTGGAACAACGTCGCTAGATACAGGCTGGCTGTACTTTGGTGTACAAGGTGGGATTCAGTTCAACCCAGCATCTCCAGCAGCACCATATACACAAGGTGCATGGGGATTCTCTCGTGGCCGGATTAGACGTGACGGTGCAGGGCAAGTCTGGATAGATGTCTTCATTGGCTCTATGGTGCCATCGTTAACAATCCCAGTTTTTACAATGCCGCCTGGCTTTAGACCTGCGTATCCCATCACTATGCCTGGGCAATGTGGTGGTGGGAACACAGGTACAATCCTCATTAATCCCAATGGTGATGTATTTTATGCTGGTAACATAGGCAATTCGAGCCAGCCAATCGCATTCCATAATTGCCAGTATATGGCTGAGGATTCTGCTTCGCCACCAGTCTGGACCCCATTAACACTAGGCAGTGGTTGGGCAAACGTGTCTGGCTATCCACCAGCACGGTATTATGTTGATCCAGCTGGTGATGTCCATTTATCAGGCAGGATTGCTGGCGGCACTGCTGGGGCTGGCAATTTCTTTGCGACGTTGCCTGCTGGCTTATATTCAACTGGCAACTTTCAGGTACTTTATACTGCTAATTCTGGCGGAACACCTAATCCCAGTGGTGGTGGAACGGCTAGAATTGACTTAGACCTCAATGGCAATTTGATGGTCTTAGGTTATGCCACCAATGGTGGAACTAATCAAGGCGTTAGTCTGGACGGCATAGTCATTTCAAACCCCAGTGGTACATGGGGAAACTTGGCACTAACTAATTCATGGGTGAACTATGGTGCTGTGTGGGCACCAGCACAACATTGCCAGAATAGGTTTGGCGTAGCTGCAACTCGTGGTTTGATAAAGGGCGGCACCGTAACTATTCCAACAGCAGTTGTTGTCGCCAATACATTCCCAAATCCAGCCGTATCACCTCGATATGAATACCTGTATGTCAATGGTGCCAATTCAAGCGAAGCATGTCGCGTTGACATCATGATTGATGGTTCGCTTAGCTTCCAGGGCTTCCATGTTGGTGGCACCAACGCCTATGTTTCATTGGCCATGCGTTGGCTGGTTGATCTTGAAGCGTCGCCGATGGGGCCACCTGGGCCTACTGGCCCACAAGGCAT
>NZ_DATBBJ010000108.1:0-91853 GCF_036271055.1 Scandinavium sp.
GCAGGTTCCCTGCTGGTGACCTCCGCTGAACGCCCTGACGTGCTGGTTGCAGCCTGCCTGGCGGCGATGAACGGCGTTGAAATCGGTGCGATCCTGCTGACCGGTGCTTACGAAATGGACCCACGCGTCAGCAAGCTGTGCGAACGTGCGTTCGCCACTGGTCTGCCGGTCTTTATGGTTAACACCAACACCTGGCAGACGTCACTGAGCCTGCAGAGTTTCAACCTGGAAGTGCCGGTTGATGACCATGAGCGTATTGAGAAAGTTCAGGAATACGTTGCGGGTTATATCAACGCAGACTGGATCGAATCCCTGACGGCAACCTCCGAGCGCAGCCGTCGTCTGTCACCGCCAGCCTTCCGCTATCAGCTGACCGAGCTGGCGCGTAAAGCAGGCAAACGCGTTGTTCTGCCAGAAGGCGACGAACCACGTACCGTTAAAGCAGCCGCTATCTGTGCAGAGCGCGGCATCGCGACCTGTGTGCTGCTGGGTAACCCGGATGAGATCACCCGCGTTGCGGCGTCTCAGGGCGTTGAGCTTGGCGCTGGCATCGAGATCGTTGACCCTGAAGTGGTTCGCGAAAGCTATGTTGCCCGTCTGGTTGAGCTGCGTAAGAGCAAAGGCATGACCGAAGCCGTTGCCCGTGAACAGCTGGAAGACAACGTGGTTCTGGGTACCCTGATGCTGGAGCAGGACGAAGTTGACGGTCTGGTTTCTGGTGCTGTTCACACCACCGCGAACACCATCCGCCCACCGCTGCAGCTGATCAAAACGGCACCAGGTAGCTCGCTGGTCTCCTCTGTGTTCTTCATGCTGCTGCCTGAACAGGTTTATGTTTACGGCGACTGCGCGATCAACCCGGATCCAACCGCTGAACAGCTGGCTGAGATTGCTATCCAGTCTGCAGATTCTGCGATTGCGTTTGGTATCGAACCACGCGTAGCAATGCTCTCTTACTCCACCGGCACTTCTGGTGCAGGTAGCGACGTTGAGAAAGTTCGCGAAGCCACCCGTCTGGCGCAGGAAAAACGTCCTGACCTGATGATCGATGGCCCGCTGCAGTACGATGCCGCCGTTATGGCAGACGTGGCGAAGTCCAAAGCGCCGAACTCTCCGGTTGCGGGTCGCGCTACCGTGTTCATCTTCCCAGATCTGAACACCGGTAACACCACTTACAAAGCGGTACAGCGTTCAGCCGATCTGATCTCCATCGGGCCGATGCTGCAAGGTATGCGCAAGCCGGTGAACGATCTGTCTCGTGGCGCGCTGGTAGACGATATCGTCTACACCATCGCTCTGACCGCGATCCAGTCTTCTCAGCAGGACTGATTGTTGCCGGATGGCGCTCCGCCTATCCGGTCTACAAAAGCGTAGGTCTGACAGGCAATAGCGCCGCCGGGCAATGTAAAAAGGCGACCTTTCAACAGGTCGCCTTTTTTTATTACCAGAATCAGATTACAGCAGTTCTTTCGCGGCCTTCACAATCGCCTCTGCGGTTAAACCGTACTCCTGTTGCAGGAAATCCTGAGTTCCCACCTGACCGTAACGCTCTTTCACCCCGACTCGACGCATCGGCACCGGGCAGGTTTCCACCAACACTTCCGCCACCGCCGACCCTAACCCATTATGGATGCTGTGATTTTCACAGGTGACGATACGCCCGGTTTTCTCGGCGTAATTCTTCACCAACATCCGGTCGAGAGGTTTCAGGGTAAACATGTCAATGACCGCCGCGCTGAACCCGTCCCGTTCCAGCCTTCGAGCCGCTTCCAGCGCTTCCGCCACCATAATCCCGTTGGCGATAAGCGTGATGTCGTCACCTTCACGCAGCACGTTGCCTTTACCGATAGTGAACGTGGAACCCTCCTGATAAACCGAAGGCGCTTGCTTACGGATAGTCCGGACCCAATAGAATCCTTCCAGATCGATCAGTTGGTTAAGAATGTCTTTAAACATGGTGGCATCGGTCACTTCCATGACCACCGAATTCGCCAGCCCGCGCACGATGCCCATATCTTCGAAAGACATGTGTGTGCCGCCGTTGTGACAGGCCGTTACCCCCGCGTCAGAAGCAATCACTTTGACGTTATTACGCTGGTAATCGAGTGACATAAACAGCTGGTCAAAACAGCGACGGCTGGCGAAAGCAGTAAACGTATGCACAAACGGTTTGCGGCCGGTAAGCGACAGCCCTGCCGCTGTACCAATCACGTTAGCTTCCATAATTCCGCAGTTGATCACCTGCTGCGGGTATTTTTTGTGAACGCCATCCATCGCCATTGAACTCATCAAATCAGCCTCGAGTGCGATAATGTCGCTACCCGACTCAATCTGATCCGCCACGAAACCGGCGTAAACCTTACGCATCTCGACTGCGTCTTTCGCGCCTTCAGCTGCAACCTTAATCATGGGTAGCCTCCAGTTGGGCAATGGTCTCGTTCAGGGTTTGCTTCATGTCGTCCGTCAGGCGCAGGTGGTGTGAGTTGCCTAAATTCTCCAGATACGGCACGCCCTGCCCTTTGATGCTGTCGAGGATCACCAGCCGTGGCCGGGCATCTACAGCGGGAACAGGTTTCACAGCTTCCAGTAAACCGGGAATATCATCCCCTTTCACCGTCACCACGTCATAACCAAACGCGGTGAATTTTTCGTGCAGGTCAAAGGCGCAGATGATTTCGTCCAGCTCACCGTCGAGTTGCTGTTTATTCCAGTCGACGAACACTGTCAGGTTGTTGAGCTTGTGGTGCGCAATAAACTGGAATGCTTCCCAGCACTGCCCTTCGTTCAGTTCACCGTCGCCGACGATGCAGAATACGCGATTGCTGCGCCCTGCCAGCTTGTGTGAGAGCGCCATGCCGCCTGCAATAGAAATCCCCTGGCCTAATGAGCCGGTGGTGGCATCTACGCCACGGGTTTTTAACCTGTCCGGATGGCTCGGCAGTTTAGTCCCGTTCTGGTTTAGCGTGCTCAGCTCTTCCTGCGGGAAATAGCCTTTAATCGCCAGCGTACTGTACAGCGCCGGGCCCGCATGGCCTTTGGATAACACAAAGTAATCTCGCCCTTTCCAGTCCGGATCGCCCGGGTCGATACGCATGACATCGCCGTACAGAACCGCCAGAGTTTCTACCACCGACATGCTGCCGCCATAGTGTCCAAATCCCAAATCGGTCAGCGCTTTCAGGGTGGCGACGCGAATATCGCGCGCCAGTTGGGTAACCTCTGCAACCGTACTCATCATTTGGCTCCTGTGTTTTGCGGGGAATCGTTACGGGCAACTTTGCTTCTGGCCAGATAGTTGAACATCACCAGCAGGGCAAAAATCACTACCACCAACCCGGTTATCGCCATTGGCGACAGATAGCGAGCGAGATTACCGAGCACGATACCGACCGCGCCGAAATCCGCATCGGAGAAGGTGGTGTTGGCAAAGCCCAGCGCGCCAAGTACCGGCAGCAGTAAAACAGGCAGGAAGGTAATCAGCAGACCGTTGGCAAATGCACCTACCATCGCGCCGCGACGCCCGCCAGTAGCGTTACCAAACACGCCTGCGGTGGCACCAGTGAAGAAGTGAGGCACAACGCCCGGCAGGATCAGTACCCATTTGAATTGCCCACAGAGGAACAACCCCACCAGACCGCCGAGAAAACTGAACAGGAAACCAATCAGCACCGCATTCGGGGCGTAGGGATACACCACCGGGCAGTCCAGCGCCGGGCGCGCATTCGGCACCAGTTTTTCCGAAAAACCGGTAAATGCTGGGACGATTTCCGCCAGAATCAGGCGTACGCCTTGCAGGATGATGAACACCCCTGCGGCGAATGTGATTGCCATGATGATGGCGTATACCAGATAGTTCTGTCCGCCGCTGAACGTGGCTTCGACGTACTCACGTCCGGCACAGACTGCCATAATCAGGTAAATAATCATCATGGTCAGCGAGATAGAGATCGAGCTGTCGCGCAGGAAACTAAGGTTCTTCGGCAAGTTCATCTCTTCGGTTGAGCGTGAGCCTTTGCCAACCTTGCTGCCAATCCAGCCAGATAGCACGTAGCCAAGCGTACCAAAGTGACCAAATGCAATGTCATCATTCCCGGTAATACGCTTCATATAACGCTGCGCAATCGCCGGGAAGAACGCCATAATCAGACCCAAAATCAGCGATCCGGTGAACACCAACGCGATACCTTCAAAACCGGCCACGGTCAGGATCACGCCAATCATGCACGCCATGTAGAACGTGTGGTGCCCGGTCAGAAAGATGTATTTCAGACGTGTAAAGCGGGCCACGACGATGTTCGCCACCATGCCAAACGCCATGATAAGCGCAGTCGCTGCGCCGTATTTCTCCAGCGCGATAGACACAATTGCTTCGTTATTCGGGATAATTCCCTGAATACTGAATGCGTGTTCAAACATACCGCCTAATGGGTTTAATGAGCCAACTAAAACGCCAGCGCCGCCGCCCAAAACGATAAAGCCCAGAATCGTTTTTACCGTGCCTTTTACAACATCAGAAAAAGATTTTTTCTGTGCCCCCAGACCGATCAGCGCAATTAACCCCACCAGCACCGAAGGTACTTTTAAAATATCGACCACAAAGTTAAGCGTTTCGAGGATAAACATATTTGCCCCTCACTCAATGCGGATTAATGGTTAACGGTTGGCGAAATAAGCGCTAAGCTTATTTTCCAGTTCGTTGATATCGATAATATTGCTGATCACTATTAACTGATGCTCCGGCACGCTGGCGCTTTCAGCAATATCTTTCGCCATCACAAAGAGATCGGCTGCGCCTGGGGTAGCGGAGGAGAGGTCCGAATGTTCAACCTCAGCATCAATATTCAACTTCTTGAGGACTTTTTTAATATTCATTTCGACCATAAAACTGCTGCCAAGGCCAGATCCGCAAATCGCCATAATTTTCATTATTGCCACCTTTTTTATGTAGAGTCTCACCGCACTTTATCCACGGATAAAATGTCAGAGGTCAGGGGTAAAAAATAAAATATTCAGAAGCGAGAAATTATCGTTTTTATCTCCTCAAGCGTTTTTGCCTGGTGCAATAACACCATATCCTCATCACTGGAGAATAATTCTGCGAGCGATGAAATCATTTCTATATGGCTATGTTTATCCGGTGCTGCCAGCATAATAATCAGATCGACCGGATCGTGTTCATCAGAACCGAAATTGACGCCGTGCTGCAGCTTCAGCAATGAAAGCCCTAATCCCTGCGCGCCCTCTTCCGGACGAGCATGTGGCATCGCCAGACCGGGGGCCAGCACATAATACGGCCCGAGCACATGATGCTGTTCAATAATGGCGGTGATGTACTCCGGGGTGATTGTTTTAGCATCAAGCAGCGGCTGAGCACATATTTCCAGCGCCTGCGGCCAGCTTTCGACCTTTTCCTGAAGCCGGATGGTGCCGTCGTGGATCCATTGACTCAGCATGATGTTCTCCTGCAGTGGTTAGGTGGACAAACTTTATGCAAGGTCTGGAAAGCTGACTGTGATGATAGTCACAAAGATAGCGCTACCAAATTATCATCACCTGATTTTGTGATAGCGCTATCAAAATAGGAACATCCTGTAATATCTCATCAAAAAGAGGGATTTCAGGCGTATACTGCAAACACTTTTAAAACGAGATTTCAATCAGGAAGAAGCATGTCTCTGACCCGAAAACGTCGCAGTACCGGCAAAGTCACGCTCGCTGATGTAGCACTCCTTGCCGGTGTGGGAACGATGACCGTTTCCCGGGCACTGCGTACGCCGGAGCAAGTCTCCGACAAACTCAGGGAAAAGATTGAAGCAGCGGTACAATCATTAGGGTATATGCCCAATCTGGCGGCGAGTGCGCTTGCCTCCGCGTCGTCGTGGACCATTGGGATGGTGGTGCCAAGCCTGGCAGAAGCTGGGTGTTCAGAGATGTTCGCCGGATTGCAGCAGGTTTTACAGCCTGCGGGCTATCAAATCATGCTGGCTGAATCTCGCCATCACCTCGATCAGGAAGAAAAACTGCTGGAAACGTTGCTGGCGTCAAATATTGCCGCCGCCATTCTGCTCAGTGTTGAGCACAGCGATACCGCCCGCCAGTGGCTGGAAAACGGTTCGATTCCGGTGATGGAGATGGGTGCCAAGCGCACCGATCCGCTGGACATGAACATCGGTATAGATAATGTCTCAGCGATGTTTGAACTGACTGAAATGCTTATCCAGCGCGGCTATCAAAATATCGGCCTGCTGTGCGCCAACCAGGAACAGTGGATTTTCCAGCAACATTTACAGGGCTGGTACAAAGCGATGCTGCGCCATCATATGTCGCCGAATCGGGTGATCAACGCCGCAGAACCACCGACTTTTACTACGGGAGCGTCGCAACTGCCTGAGTTTTTATTGGCGTGGCCTGAACTGGATGCGCTGGTGTGCGTGTCGGATGAAATGGCGTGTGGCGCGCTGTATGAGTGTCAGCGCAGGCGAATAAAAGTGCCAGATGACCTGGCCATCGTCGGGTTCGGCGACAGCGACGTGAGTCGTGTATGTCAGCCGCCATTGACCACCATCTCAGTGCCGCATCGGCAGATAGGCATTGAAGCTGGACGCGCACTGCTGGCGCGCCTGAATGATGAAGAGTGGGATGAAAACCCCACCATCGCCGCAAAACTCTGTTTGCGGGATAGCTGCTGAGGATTACTCGGTTTCTTCTTCCTTTGCCATTTCGTTATTGGCATTGCGGCTCATCCACAACGCCAGTGCTTTCAGGGAATCCGCGGTAAACTCATCGCAGCGCGCGGTGATCTCTTCCGGCGTCAACCAGCAGACTTCACTCACTTCTTCTTCCTGTAATGCAAACGGGCCGTGGGATACGCAGCTAAAAAGACTGCCCCAGACGCGGCAATGTTTGTCTTCGAAATAGAACTGCCCGTGGTCGGCAAAGGGCACACCTGCGATCCCCAGTTCTTCTTCGGCTTCACGGCGCGCAGAATCCAGCAGCTGTTCGTCGGACTGCACGACTCCACCTGCAGTGGCATCTAACATACCGGGCATAAAGTCTTTGGTTTCAGTGCGGCGCTGCACCAGGATCTTCCCCATACCGTCATGAACCACAATGTAGGTCGCGCGATGACGCAGACACTGGGCGCGCATTTGCTCGCGGCTGGCCTGTGCGATGACCTCATTATCTTCGTTGACGATATCCACCCATTCAGTACTTGCCAAATTCTGCTCCACCATCAGAAAACCTTCTCTCTATAGCGCTCTTGCGGCGCGTTTACTGTTGTCGGGTAAATTACGGATTAATTGCTACCTCTGCAATAACCCGTTGATCATTGAGTGCTAAAACCCGCAATTTATTGTCTTCCATCATGCCGTAGCTGGCGCTAAACCCACCTTTCGGAATGCTGACGGAACCCGGGTTGAAGTGGAAGAGTTCGCCGTTTTGGGCGGCTACAGGAATATGAGTATGACCATAAACCAGCACATCGCCAACCGAGAGCCGGGGCAGATTGTCCGGGCCAAACAGATGTCCATGCGTCAAAAAAAGGCGCTGCTTTGCCGTCAGCACCTGTTGCCAGGGTGCCGTAATGGGAAAATGCAGCAGCATCTGGTCGACTTCACTGTCGCAATTGCCACGCACGGCAATAATCCGGTCGGCAACCGTGTTGAGCCGCTCCGCCACTTCTGCGGGAGCATACCCTTCCGGCAACGCATTACGCGGACCATGATTCAAAATGTCGCCCAGGATGACCAGATAATCGGCCTCATTCTGAGCGAACAAAGACAGTACGCGCTCTGCGGCGGGTAAAGACCCGTGAATATCTGACGCAAACATCAGTTTCATCAATCATTCCTCCACGAAAAACCGCACTATCATAACGGATTATGGCAGCCTGTTCAGCCAGAGTGTTTCGCGGAAAGCGCAATGTAGCGTTGGACTGAAGCTCGCTGCCACTGGAAGGTGGCGTAAACCGCGAGAGCCTCTGGCACATCATCACCATTGAGCACAAGACGATTCAGCATCAGAGCCAAATCGGTATCGGCAATCGACCACTCTCCGAATAGGTTCGGTTTGCCATGAGCCAGTAGCGCGCTGGCGGTATCGAAGAGTTTCGCCGCCGCTTTTTGTCCATTGCTTGTTAGAGGAGGTTTCTTGATGCCCCCAAAAACGACATCCGTAGATCGCTCCTCGCGGATCGGCATTAAATCACTACGCAGCCAGGCCTGTATCTGGCGAGCGCGGGCACGCTTTTCAATATCATGCGGATACAAACGTTCCCACTGCGGCGGGGAAAAACGCTCGTCCAGATATTCGGTTATCGCGGATGACTCCGTCAGCTCAAAAGCATCGACCTCAAGGAGAGGCACCCGGCGGGTTGAGGCATATCCTTTCCAGCCGGACTGTAAATGCTCCCCCTTGTTTAAATCCACCGTTTTCAGGCTGAACGCCAGCCCCTTTTCCTGCAAAGCAACATACACGGACATCACGTAAGGCGAGAAATAATTGGCATCGGACCACAGCGTAATCACAGGACGAGTCATAATTTCCTCAACGGTTTCTTAGGGTGAAAGCGTCAACATATCGCGTCTGCGTCAGACTGTCACTTGATGAAAACTCACACAATTGTCTTAACCACCTATACTGCAAAAGTCATGAAAATAGCCCAGGTCCAGGAGTTAAAATGATTGACCTCTATTACGCCCCTACCCCAAACGGTCATAAAGTCACATTGTTTCTGGAAGAAGCGCAGCTGGCTTATCGCCTGATCCGCGTGGATATCAGCAAAGGCGACCAGTTTCGCCCTGAATTTCTTAGCGTTTCGCCTAACAATAAAATCCCTGCAATTGTCGATCATGTGCCAGCCGACGGCGGTGCCCCACTCAGTCTTTTCGAGTCCGGCGAAATCTTGCTTTACCTGGCAGAAAAATCAGGAAAATTACTGAGCGGTGAACTGCGGGAGCGTCATAAAACGCTGCAATGGCTATTCTGGCAAATCGGTGGCCTCGGTCCTATGCTTGGGCAAAATCATCATTTCAACCATTTCGCACCACAGCCAGTGCCGTATGCCATTGAACGCTATCAGGTTGAAACTCAGCGCTTATACAACGTATTGAATAAACGACTGGAAATCAGCCCATGGCTTGGCGGCGATCATTACAGTATTGCTGATATCGCCTGCTGGCCGTGGATTAACTCGCATCAGCGACAGCGCATCGACCTGCACAATTTCCCGGCGGTGAATAACTGGTTCGAGCGCATTCGCCAACGTCCGGCGACAGAAAGAGCGATGCAGAAGTCCCACGCGAACTAATCAGACTTTGTTGTATCATGCTTGCAATAATAACAAGGAGGAAGCCTGCAATGCCCCAGCCAGACGCCATTATTCGAATCAAGAACCTGCGCCTGCGTACCTTTATCGGTATCAAAGAAGAAGAGATCGCCAATCGTCAGGATATCGTCATTAACGTGGCTATCCACTATCCGGCAGAAAACTCGCGCAACAGCGAAGATATCAATGACGCCCTGAACTACCGCACTATCACTAAGCAAATCATTCAACATGTGGAGAGTAACCGCTTCTCTTTGCTGGAAAAATTAACTCAGGATGTGCTCAATATCGCATGCGAACATCGCTGGGTCACATATGCTGAAGTGGAAATCGACAAACTTCACGCGCTGCGGTACGCCGATTCCGTCTCAATGACGATGAGTTGGCGACGTTAAGCGCAATTCGGAGGTCGCATGAAAATCCTGATTACCGGCGGTACAGGCCTGATTGGCAGGCATTTGATCCCACGCCTGTTCGAGCTGGGCCACAGCGTTGCAGTGGTCACACGTAGCCCGGATAAAGCGCGCCAGCTTCTGGATGCACGAGTTGAACTGTGGAAAGGGCTCAATGAACGCAGCAATCTTGATGGTATCGATGCGGTAATCAACCTGGCGGGCGAACCCATCGCCGACAAACGCTGGACGGAAGCGCAAAAACAGCGGTTGTGTAACAGCCGGTGGCAGATAACCCAGAAACTGGCTGAGCTGTTCGCCTCGAGTCAACAGCCCCCCGGCGTGCTGATATCCGGTTCAGCCGCAGGCTATTACGGCGACCTCGGTGAAGTGGTTGTCACTGAGGAAGAACCACCGCATAACGAATTCACTCATAAACTTTGCGCCCGCTGGGAACAAATCGCCTGTGGCGCTCAAAGTGAGTCCACGCGTGTTTGTCTGCTGCGTACTGGTGTCGTGCTGGCCCCCAAAGGCGGGATCCTGGGGAAAATGGTGCCACCGTTCAAACTCGGGCTTGGTGGTCCGATCGGCAATGGTCGTCAATATCTGGCGTGGATCCATATCGACGACATGGTTAACGGCATTCTTTGGCTACTGGATAACAATCTGCGTGGCCCGTTCAACATGGTCTCCCCCTATCCTGTTCGTAATGAGCAATTTGCTCATGCGTTGGGCCACGCTTTGCATCGCCCAGCGGTTCTGCGCGCCCCCGCAATGGCCATCAGGTTGCTGATGGGGGAATCCTCAGTGCTTGTGCTTGGCGGTCAACGCGCGCTTCCTAAACGTCTGGAAGATGCCGGGTTTGCTTTCCGTTGGTACGATCTCGAAGAAGCTCTCGGTGACGTGCTGGCATAACCTATTCTTTCATCCCGCTAAAGCCTGATTTCCGCGCATTCCAGTGCAACGCTTTCACCCACGCTGGAATGCTGCTCGCAACGTTGTAATTTTCCCCTCTTTTGTCCTGCCAATCCGACCCACTTTGCGCTCGCGAAGCGTATTCTCTGCGCCAATGCCATGGGTAATTATCACTCAAATTACGCGTTGACATCGGTCAACACTCTATTCATACTGCACAGGACAAGTAACGATGAAGGAACATCCTGACAAACATATACGTGCGGCTATCGCCTACGCAGAATCGAAAGGCTGGATTTTTATCTCCAGCGGTAACAGTTCGCATTGCTATGGTCGATTGAAATGTGGAATACCGGAACATCGGCTGCATATGATGAGCGTATGGTCCACTCCCGGTAGCCCGCAAAATCATGCCCGGCAAATCATCAGGAAGGTCGAGAGCTGTTGTCCGCTGCAGATCAGGCCAAAGGGATTACCCGTTTAACCGGTAAGAAGGAGTCACCGATGTCGCTTTTTAATTTCACTCTGACGCTGTCTGGCGTCACCTCAGATACCACAGGTCTTGAAGATGCCCTGTTTTCCGCAGGCTGTGATGATGCCTTAATTTGCTTCTACGGCACGGCGGTTTATCTTGAATTCGATCGCTATGAAGAAAACCTGACGCAAGCCGTTATTTCAGCCATCAGCGATATCGAATCCTCAGGCATCGGCGCACGTGTTGAGTCCGTGGATTCTACGCTGCTTGGGCTGAGCGACATTGCTGAACTGACGGGTCTCACCCGCCAGGCTATTGCATTACTCAAAGACGGCGCGAGAGGATCACGCCAATTTCCCGGTCCGGTCCAACGCGTGAAAGGCAATTCTCCCCTCTGGCGCTGGCGTACAGTGGTCGACTGGCTGGCGAGTGAGGGACGCATTCCCGCTGATTCTCCTCTCATCAGCAATGCACGGGTTCTGGATAATCTGAACCTCGCATTGCAGCTTCGTGCTTCACCCGAACAAAGCAACGTGATGCATTATCTGCATCAAATGGAAGGTAAAGCAGTTCCACGTCTTCACTCATAACCAGGAGCCCTTATGCCCACCTTAAGGACATCACGCCTGATTCTGCCTCCGCTTAGTGACGCCAACTGGCCCGGTTTTCTGGCATTACGTAACAACCCCAACGTCATGCGCTTTATGGGGGAGCAAGCCTGCGAAAACGAACTTCGGTTGAAATTTGAATCACGCCTCGGCGGCAATGTATTCGCGATCTACGAAGCTCAGGGAGAATTTGTGGGAGATATCGGGCTACAGATAAGCTCGCAGAACGCTCAAGAGGCCGATGTCGGCTACGCGCTGTTACCTCAGGCACAAGGAAAAGGATTGGCTCAGGAAGCACTGGCGGCTATCTGTGACTATGGCTTCACATCGCTTCGCCTGACAGCAATTAATGCCTGGGTGCTTGCCGAGAATTTGGGGTCAGTGCGATTACTGGAAAAACTTGGATTTAAACGTACGCAAGTGCTGGAAAAAGCGTTCCAAATGGATGGAGAGTATTACGACGATTGGGTCTATCGACTGGAGCGGTAGAATTCCCTCACCCGAAAGACGAGGGAATAACATTTATTTCAGCGAACCTTTCAGGAACTGCTGCAGGCGCGCGCTTTTCGGGTTACCAAATACCTCATCCGGGTGGCCTTCTTCTTCAATCAGCCCCTGGTGCAGGAAAATGACGTGGGAAGAGACATCACGGGCAAAGCCCATCTCATGCGTTACCACCACCATGGTTTTTCCTTCTTCCGCCAGTTTCTGCATGATGCGCAGCACTTCGCCCACCAGTTCCGGATCAAGCGCAGAAGTCGGTTCATCAAACAGCAGCACTTCCGGCTCCATCGCCAACGCACGGGCAATAGAAACACGCTGTTGCTGACCGCCAGACAAATGCACCGGATATTTTATCTGCTGGCGCTCGTCGATACCCACTTTTGCCAGGTACTTTACCGCACGTTCACGCGCTTCCTGCTTGCTGAGGCCCAGTACCTGAATCGGCGCTTCCATGACGTTCTCCAGCACCGTCATGTGGCTCCACAGGTTGAAATGCTGGAACACCATGGTTAAACGCGTGCGCAACAGGCGCAGCTGATTTTTATCAGCCACTTTGAGCTGACCGTCTTTATCACGGACCAGGCCAATGTTCTGCCCGCTTACCACTATCTTCCCTTCACTCGGTTTTTCGAGGAAGTTAATGCAGCGCAGGAAGGTACTTTTTCCGGAACCCGATGAACCGATGATACTGATAACATCACCGGCATTCGCTTTCAGTGACACCCCTTTCAGCACTTCATGTTCGCCGTAGCGTTTGTGCAAGTCGATTACGTCTAATTTATTATCAGGCATGATGTTCTCAGTGTGTCGAAGAGGGTTTCACATGTTGCAGCCAGCGTTTTTCCGCTTTGCGGAACAGGCTAATCAGCACATAAGAGATAATCAGATACAGCACCGCCGCAATCCCAAACGCGGTAAACGGCTGGTAAGTGGCAGAGTTAATATCACGGGCGATTTTCAGCAGATCCGGCACCGTAGCGGTAAACGCGAGCGCCGTGGAGTGCAGCATCAAAATGACTTCGTTGCTGTACGCCGGGAGCGCGATACGCAGTGCGGAGGGCAAAATAATGCAGCGGTAAAGTTTCACGCCGGAAAAGCCATAAGCGCGCGCAGCTTCAATTTCACCCGCAGGAACAGAACGAATCGCACCCGCAAAAATTTCCGTGGTATACGCACAGGTATTCAGCGTCAATGCCAGCACCGTACAGTTCAAGCCGCTGCGGAAAAACGCATTCAGCAGTTCGGTGCCTTTGACGATTTCCAGCGTATACATTCCGGAATAAAACACCAGCAGCTGCACATACAGCGGCGTGCCGCGGAAAATATAGGTGAATAACCAGATGGGGAACTGAACGTATTTATTACTCGAAACGCGGCCAATGGCTAAAAACACAGCAAGAATGCCGCCCATCACTACGGAGGAAATCAGTAACCACAGCGTGATCGCCACACCGGTTAAACGGTAGCCGTCGGTCCATAGCAGGGATTTCCAGTACTCCTGAACGATCTCAATCACAGGTCAGCCCTCTTCACACCCACAGAATAACGACGCTCGAGCAGAAGCAGCACACCATTAGAGACGGTCGTAAACACCAGGTAAATAACGCCGCAGACGATGGCGAAGTAGAACGGCTCCCAGGTACTTTTCCCGGCAAGCTGCGTAGCCTTAACCACATCTTCCAGTCCAAGCAGCGAGACTAGCGCCGTCGCTTTGAGGATTACCTGCCAGTTATTTCCGATCCCCGGCAGCGCAAAACGCATCATCGCTGGAAACAAAATTCGCACGAAGGTCTGGCGAGCGGTAAACCCGAAGGCGGTAGCCGCTTCGATATGCCCTTTCGGCACAGCCATAAATGCGCCACGAAAAGTTTCGGTGAAGTAAGCTCCGTAGATAAAACCGAGTGTAATGATACCGGCAATCATCGGATCGATATCAAACTGCGCCAGCCCCAGGGCATCAGTGATGCTGTTAAGCGCAATTTGCAGACCGTAGAAAATCAGTAACATCAGCACCAGGTCCGGCACGCCACGAATTAACGTGGTATAGCCTTCGAAAATCAGCGCCAGTGCTCGATTGCCGGAAAGTTTGCCCGCCGCACCGGCCAGGCCAATGAGCAAAGCTAGCACGACGGAGCTGAGGGCCAGCTCAAGAGTAACCAGGGCGCCCTGTAATATGACTTGTGAAAACCCGTACAGCATTGAGCCTGTCCTGTCAGTCCTGCCCCGTCAGGCCCCGGGAACGTCGGAGCCTGCGGCGCAAACAGCGATTACTCGCCGTATACGTTAAAGTCGAAATACTTCTTCGCCAGCTTGTCGTAAGTGCCATCGGCACGCATCTCAGCAAAGGCTTTATTCAGGGCAACACGCAGTTCGTTATCCTCTTTACGCAGGCCCATACCGGTGCCTACGCCGAACAGTTTTTCATCCTTAATGGACGGGCCGCCAAACTGATAATCTTTACCGACAGGTTGCTTAAGGAAACCTTCGCTTGCCGCTACTTCGTCCTGGAACGCCGCGTCGATGCGTCCAGCCGTCAGGTCAGAATAGATATTGTCCTGGCCCTGATAGGAGACGATTTCGATCCCTTTCGGCGCCCAATGCTCGTTGCCGTAAGTTTCCTGAGTGGTTCCTTGCAGCACGCCGACGCGCTTGCCTTTGAGGGCGCTGAGGTCAGGCGTTACCGGGCTGCCTTTTTTCACCACCAGGCGGGAATCTGCGGCATAGAGTTTGTCCGTGAAGGCAATCTGCTGCTGGCGTTTTTCCGTAATGGAGAGTGAGGACATAATGGCGTCGATTTTCTTCGCTTGCAGAGAGGGGATCAGCGCATCCAGCGGGTTTTCGACAAAGGTACATTGCGTTTTAATGCGCTTACAGAGTTCTTTTGCCAGATCGATGTCAAAACCGACTAATTCCCCCTGCGCATTCTTGGATTCGAAGGGAGCATAAGTCGGATCGGTGCCAATGCGAACTTTATGCGGAATGGCTGCGAAAACCGTAGAAACGCTGGAAAGTGCCAACGCAAGAGAAAGAGACAACGCCAGTTTTTTCATAACTATCCTCAACAGACTGTCATTTAACGGGAATTCAGAAGTATCAGAACAGTTATCGTGCCACCTTTTATGCGGGTAAGGCAAAAGGTAATCGGGACAAATACGCACTTTTTTGCATTAATGATGCTTAACTATTCACTAACGCACCATAACGGTGCGCTAATTGCACCAGAAAAAAGCATTATCGCGTAATGCCACACATGTATAGATAACTGCTCAGCCCGAAAATGGCCCGGTTCCCCGGGCCTGTACAGTCTTAGTCACCGTAGACGTTGAAGTCGAAATACTTCTTCGCCATCTTGTCGTAGGTGCCGTCTTTGCGCAGCGAATCAAACGCTTTATCGAATGCGGCTTTCAGTTCGGTATCGTCTTTGCGCAAACCAACCCCGGTGCCGTCGCCGAAGTATTTCTTATCTTTAACAGACGGGCCAGCAAACGCATAGTCTTTACCGGCTGGCTGCTTCAGGAAGCCTTCGCTCGCAGCGACTTCATCCTGGAATGCAGCGTCAAGACGGCCTGCCGCGAGGTCGGAATAGATAAGATCCTGGTTCTGATAGGCCACTACGTCCACGCCCTGACTGCGCCATTTGTCGTTGCCGTAGGTTTCCTGAATTGACCCTTGCAGCACACCGACATGCTTGCCTTTCAGCGACTCAATGGTTGGCACAATCGGAGAGCCTTTCGCGGCGATCAGACGAGAGTCAGCGGCGTAAAGTTTCTCGGAGAAATTAATCTCCTGCTGGCGTTTTTCGGTAATCGACAGAGAAGAGATGATCGCGTCAATTTTCTTCGCCTTCAGGGACGGGATCAGGGAGTCGAAATCGCTTCCTACCCAGGTACATTTCACGTGCATGCGTTTGCACATTTCATTACCCAGATCGATATCAAAACCAACGAAATCCCCTTTCGCATCCTTGGATGAGAACGGCGCGTAAGTGGCATCAGTACCGATACGAACAGTCTGCGGCAGCGCGGCAAATACGCTGGAGGCACTGCTGATCCCCAGCAATAAAGAGAGAGCCAAAACCGTCTTCTTCATACATTACCCTTAAGTGTCGTGATGCAGTTGCGTGTTATGTAATCAATGGTGTTGTGTGTTACAGACCTGCTCTGCACGTTTTATGCCACCTCAACGATCTGTTCAAAAAAACAGCGTTAAATGTGTTAATGAATAGTTACAGAGTTGTCTTAAGAATGAAAGATAACAGCTATAGCGAATAAACCGCAGCGCTAAACGGTGAAAAAGGGGATTAAATGTTGAGGATTTGATCGGGATTGCAAAATCGCCTGCTGACCACGCATGCACTAAAAAGATGCACTATCTTAGTGCGATTATTCTGCGCCTTGCCAACGGGTGAAGAGCTCTTTCGGCAGGGTAATATCAAACTGATCGAGCACACGATTAACCGTTTGATTAATCACGTCATCTATCGTTTGGGGGCGATGATAAAACGCCGGAACGGGTGGCATAATAACCGCCCCGATTTCCGCCGCTTGTGTCATCAACCGCAAATGCCCAAGGTGCAATGGCGTTTCACGCACGCATAAAACCAACGGTCGACGTTCTTTCAACACCACATCTGCGGCGCGGGTCAGCAGTCCATCGGTATAACTATGCACAATGCCAGAAAGGGTTTTGATCGAACACGGTAGAATAACCATGCCATCTGTTTTGAACGAACCGGAAGAGATACTGGCGGCGATATCACGTGCGTCGTGAACGACATTGGCCAACGCCTGAACGTCACGTAAAGAGAGGTCAGTTTCCAAAGCCAGTGTCTGACGCGCGGCCTGACTCATAACCAAATGGGTTTCCACTTCTGCGACGTCGCGCAGCACTTGCAGCAGCCGAACGCCATAAATAGCGCCGCTGGCACCGGAAATTCCAACAATGAGTCGTTTCATGATTGCGCCCTGTCTTCGTACTGGGGCTGACTTTGCCGTATTTAGGCGGGAGTTGCAAGGAAAGACGCCCTCTCGTGCAGAGAGGGCGTAAAGGCCGTTAACCCTCGTTGTGCATCTCGAGGTTTTCAACTTCGTTCTGACGCTGTAGGGCTTTCGAATCGTCGTTACGCAGCGAGTCGAGGTAATCAAGATACTGCTGGTTAACGTCTTTGGTGACGTACACCCCGTTGAATACCGAACATTCGAACTGCTGGATATCCGGATTCTCGGCGCGAACCGCCTCAATCAGATCGTTCAGGTCCTGGAAAATCAGGCCATCTGCACCGATTATCTGGCGAATCTCATCCACTTCACGACCGTGAGCAATCAGCTCTGTTGCGCTCGGCATGTCGATTCCGTAAACGTTCGGGAAGCGGATTTCCGGTGCGGCAGAAGCCAGGTAGACTTTCTTCGCACCCGCTTCACGCGCCATCTCGATAATCTGCTCGGAGGTGGTGCCACGCACGATAGAATCGTCGACGAGAAGCACGTTTTTATCACGGAACTCAGCACGGTTGGCGTTCAGCTTACGGCGCACGGATTTACGGCGCAGCTGCTGGCCTGGCATGATAAAGGTGCGGCCCACATAACGGTTTTTCACAAAGCCCTGACGGTATGGCTTGTCAAGAATGCGGGCAATTTCCAGCGCGATATCGCAGGAGGTTTCTGGGATTGGGATCACAACGTCAATATCCAGATCTTCCCACTCGCGGGCGATCTTCTCACCGAGCTTAGTGCCCATATTCACGCGTGCGCTGTAGACCGAAATTTTATCGATAAATGAATCCGGGCGCGCGAAGTACACATACTCGAACAGGCACGGGTTGCTCACTGGATTATCAGCGCACTGACGGGTGAACAGTTGGCCTTTTTCGGTGATGTAAATCGCTTCACCGGGCGCGACGTCACGCAGGAATTCGAAGCCCAGCGTATCAAGCGCCACACTTTCGGATGCCACCATGTATTCGGTGCGACCGTCGCCGATATCACGTTTGCCGAGGACCAGCGGGCGAATCCCGTTAGGATCGCGGAAGGCAACCATGCCGTGGCCGATGATCATTGCCACACACGCATACGCGCCACGAATCTGACGGTTGGTGGCAGCAATGGCTGCGAAGATGTTGTCTGCTTCCAGCGGATAGTGGCGGAAATTATCCAGCTCGCTGGCAAAGATATTCAGCAGGATTTCGGAATCAGAGGTGGTGTTGATATGGCGGCGCTTCTCTTCAAACAGCTTCTTGCGCAGCTCATGAGCATTGGTCAAATTGCCGTTGTGCGCAAGCGTGATGCCGTAAGGTGAGTTAACGTAGAAAGGCTGCGCCTCAGAAGCGCTGGAGCTGCCTGCAGTGGGGTAGCGAACGTGACCGATACCCATATTGCCCTGCAGGCGCTGCATATGCACGGCGCCAAACACATCGCTCACCAGGCCGTTGGCCTTACGCAAACGGAAGCAGTTGTTGGCATCAATGGTGATGATGCCCGCGGCATCCTGCCCACGGTGCTGAAGCACCGTTAACGCGTCATAAATCGACTGGTTTACCGGCATAACACCGGCGATACCGACAATACCGCACATACGTCATTTTCCTCGTTCAGAACTCCCCAAAGCTTATGCTTTGGGCAAGAAACTTGACGAGCTTTGCAGATAGTCAAAGAACATTCTGATGACGACGCTGAACTGCGGGATCAGCTGTGACTTTTGCCAGTCATCGCTTTTCGAAAAGCCGGTGAACGTGTCGAGGAAGAACAGAATGGCGGCAACGATAAGTACTCCACGCAGCGCACCAAAACAGATCCCAAGCACCCTGTCGGTTCCCGACAGGCCCGTCTTTTCAACCAGCGTACCGATAACATAGTTAACGATAGCACCGACGATAAGCGTCGCGACAAAGAGCAGCGCGATAGCAATCCCGTTTCGAACCAGTTCGTCTTCAAAGCCCGTAAACCAGACAGACAGGTAAGTGTAGTAATGACTGGCAACAAAGAAAGCACAACCCCAGGTTACCAGTGACAAAGCTTCACGAACAAAGCCGCGGATGAGGCTTACCAAACAAGAAAAACCAATCACCGCAATAATGGCGTAATCAATCCAGACCATAGTTGTCCCACGATTTTACGCCCTGTCGTCCAGTTCGGGGCGAATTCTAACAGAAAAAGAAAACGTTTGCGTAGGGATTTCCTTTCCCCGCCCAAATAAAAATGGCGCTGAAAAAACACTCAACGCCACCTGAGCTTTTAGCCCTTTTGAGGACTATTTAGCTCTCATCAACTGCTGTTGATGATGTTTGCTGCACTCTCTTTTTGCCAGGCGGTACTGCGTTTACCCGGCTGAGGATCCAGCACAATTTATAAGCCGGATAAGCGTAACGTCATCCGGTCATTCACAATCAGTTAGGGCTATAGCCCATTACCACGCCGTTCAAGCCTGATAACTGTTTCAGTTCGCCAAGCGAACCTTTCATTTTGTCTTTTGAGGCATCCGGTCCAACCAGAATACGGGTAATTTTTCCCGCCGCTGGCGTCGAAGGAATGGTAAACACCCGATACCCTGCCCCGCGCAGTTTGCCGACAATTTCATTTACTTTGTCGGCATTCTTCAACGCGCCAAGCTGCACGACATAGGCTTTGCCCGTTGGCACCGGTTTATCATCAGCGACGGGTTTTTGCTGTGCTGGCTGTTCGCTGGTGGTATCACGCTGAGGTTTAGGCGGTGTCTGGACTTGTGGTTTCGGCGCGACAGGTTTCGGCTCCGGCTGCTCAGCATAGGCAATCTCATTGCTGCTACTGTTGGCTGCATCACGCGACGCATCCAGCGAAGGTGCAGCCGCGTTACCGGCTCTGACTTCTTCTGCCGCGCCTTCAGGCGGCTGAGAAGGCAGCGCCTGCGTCACAGCAGGAAGCATATCCGGCTCATCCTTATCACCCGGTTTTGGCACCAGTGGGATGGCAGCAAACTCGTCCTGATAATGTTTTTTCTGACCATCCAGTAGCCCTGGCAGCACGATAACCCCCAGTGCCACCAGCGCAATGGTTCCGACTAAACGATTCTGAAACTTACTCGCCACCGGTTTTCCCCGCGTCCATCTCTTCCATTACATGGGCTACCGTGTGGAACGAACCACACACCAGCACCGTATCTTGCGGACGTGCCTCTGCCATCGCGGCATGCCACGCCTGCGCTACAGTGGCATAGACTACGCCATCGCGCAAATGTTCCACCAACTGTTCCGCTGTCGCCCCTCGCGGGCCTTCGAGCGGGGCGCAATACCAGCTATCTACAACCTCAGACAGGCAAGCCAGCGTGCCGGCAATATCTTTGTCATGAAGCATACCAATCACTGCGAGCGTGCGCCCGGCAGTCGGTTGCATTTTCAGACGTTCCGCGAGATAGGCCGCCGCATGAGGATTATGCGCCACATCGAGAATAAGGCGCGGCGATTCACTCACAATCTGAAAGCGCCCTGGAAGCATCGCATTCTGAATACCCTCACGAAGGGCCTGTTCGCTAATAGCCAGCCCGCTTGCACGCAATGCCGCCAACGCGGTTGCCGCATTGGGCTGCGGCACTTGCGGTAACGGCAGGTTGTTTAACTCACCTTGCGCATCACGGAAGTTCCAGCCGTTTTCGTTAACGACATACTGCCAGTCAATGCCTCGACGCAGCAGGGTTGCGCCTTTCTCGGCGGCAACATCGGCAATGGTTTGCGGCATATCAGGTTCACCCACAACAGCGGGCTTTCCACTGCGAAACACGCCCGCTTTCTCGCGCCCAATGCTTTCGCGATCCGGGCCGAGCCAGTCGGTATGGTCAAGCGCAATGCTGGTGACCACTGCGACATCCGCGTCCACGATATTGGTTGCATCCAGACGTCCACCCAGCCCGACTTCAAGAATAACAACATCCAGCTGCGCCTGCTTAAACAGCCACAGCGCCGACAGCGTGCCGAATTCAAAATAGGTCAGGGAGATGTCACCGCGCGCCTTTTCGATTTCGGCAAATGACAGCGTGTGTGCTGATTCAGGCAGTTCGCCGCCCTGCACGCGAACACGCTCGGTGTAACGAACCAGATGCGGAGAGCTGTACACGCCGACCTTAAAACCTGCGGCCATCAGCACCGATTCGAGCGTGCGGCAGGTGGTGCCTTTGCCGTTGGTGCCCGCGACGGTAAACACAAATGGGGCAGGTTTCAGCACATCCATCCGCCCGGCAACGTCGCTCACGCGCGCAAGCCCAAGATCGATGGTTTTGCTGTGCAGATGTTCCAGATAAGAAAGCCACGTGACCAGGGGTGACGTGGCGAGTGGAGTGAGTTCTTTTTCCATGATACCCGCGATAGTTAACGGTTAGCACAAGCAAAAAGGGCAGCGCCGTTTGGCCCTGCCCTCATGCATTATCAGGCCTCTGGTTCCTGATCCGGTACCGGCGGTACCACCACAGCTTCGCGTGGTGCTTCCGGGTTTGGTGCCGGGAGATTCATCAGCTTCGCCAGTACGCTGGCAAGCTTAAAGCGCATTTCAGGACGACGAACGATCATATCGATCGCGCCTTTTTCGATCAGGAATTCGCTGCGCTGGAAGCCAGGCGGCAGTTTTTCACGCACGGTCTGCTCGATAACACGCGGACCCGCAAAACCGATCAACGCTTTCGGTTCAGCGATGTTCAGGTCACCCAGCATCGCAAAACTTGCAGAAACGCCCCCCATAGTTGGGTCGGTCAGCACGGAAATATACGGCAGACCCTGCTCCTGCATTTTTGCCAGCGCCGCAGAGGTTTTCGCCATCTGCATCAGTGACATCAGCGCTTCTTGCATACGTGCGCCGCCGGAGGCTGAGAAGCACACCATCGGGCAATTGTTTTCCAGTGCATACTCAACAGCACGCACAAAGCGAGCGCCAACTACGGAACCCATTGAGCCGCCCATAAAGGAGAACTCAAACGCCGCTGCGACAATAGGTGCACCAAACAGGGTGCCTTTCATGACCACCAGCGCGTCTTTCTCGCCCGTTTCTTTCTGAGCAGAGGCCAGTCTGTCTTTGTATTTCTTAGAGTCACGGAACTTCAGCAGATCTTTCGGCTCAAGCTCGCTACCCAATTCCACTAAAGTGCCTTCATCCATCAGGCTATGCAGGCGGTTACGCGCTGACATACGCATGTGGTGATCGCACTTCGGGCAAACCTCCAGGTTACGCTCCAGCTCGGCGCGGTACAGGACCTGTCCGCAGCTGTCACATTTGGTCCATACCCCTTCCGGGATACTCGCCTTGCGGGTGGGGGCGATATTGCTTTTAATTCGTTCAATCCAGCTCATTGATAACCTTTCTGCCTGAACCTGGTCGATGCCAGTTTTTGCTGTAAGCGGCGAATAATGCCATTTTTAGGGCTCACAGACCATGAATGTTGCACATTAAAACATAAGAGCCCTGAACATGGGATAAAAAAGTGGTCGAACCGCTGTCACTTTCCGCCCCATTCCGGGCTCTTTCATTATTTTGCTTGTTTCGCAGCCGCGCGCTTATGTCGGATAATCTCGATAACACCAGGCAGGACAGACAGCACGATGATCGCCACGATCAGCAGCTTCAGGTTTTCCTGCACAATAGGTAAATCACCGAACAAATACCCCGCATAGGTAAACAGCAGAACCCACAGCAGAGCGCCAATCACGTTATAAGCAGCAAAATGACGATAGGACATGTGCCCCATTCCCGCCACAAATGGCGCGAAGGTACGGACAATCGGCACAAAGCGAGCGAGGATAATGGTCTTGCCGCCGTGTTTTTCATAAAACTGGTGGGTTTTATCGAGATAACTGCGACGGAAAATTTTCGAGTTCGGATTACTGAACAACCGTTCGCCAAACACTCGTCCGATGGTGTAATTCAGCGCATCGCCGACAATCGCCGCAATGACCATCAACACCACCATCAAATGCACGTTCAGATCGTTAGTTGGCAGTGCAGAGAGTGCACCAGCAACAAACAGCAGTGAATCGCCAGGCAGGAACGGCGTTACCACAAGCCCCGTTTCGCAAAACAGGATCAGGAACAGAATGGCATACACCCAGACGCCGTACTGCGCGACCAGTTCAGCCAGGTGCACATCAATATGCAAAATAAAATCAATCAGAAAGCGAATCAGATCCATAGTGACTTAACCTTAAGTGACTGCATTCAGTCCGCTAAAAATAGCGGGCCCATTGGCGGCTTAGGCAGGTCAAAACGCTCCGGATAATCGACCGAAACGAGATACAACCCTTCTGCCTTCGCCGTCGCTGCCGCAAGCGTTCTGTCCTTCGCCGCCAGCAACTCTGCAATCCAGCTCTCTGGCTGGTTTCCGGCACCCACTTCCATCAGGCTGCCTACAATATTCCGCACCATATGATGTACAAAGGCGTTCGCTTTGATATCCACCACCACATACGCACCGTAACGTTCAACGTTAATGTGCTTCACGTTTCGCCACGGTGTGCGTGACTGGCACTGCACCGCACGAAATGAGGTAAAGTCATTCTCACCCAGCAAACTCTGCGCCGCACGCTGCATGCGTTCGGCATCAAGATCCTGATGACAATGCGTCACGCCCTGGCTTAATACCGCCGGGCGCAGACGATGATTGTAGATAATGTAACGATAACGACGCGCGGTGGCGCTGAAACGGGCGTGGAAATCGTCCGGCACAGCTTTCACCCAACGCACCGCAATGTCTCCAGGCAAATTCGCATTTACGCCCAGCGTCCATGCCGCATCTTTGCGCTGCGCGCGTGTCTCGAAATGCACAACCTGCCCGGTGCCATGAACGCCGGAATCGGTTCGACCGGCGCAATACACGCTAATCGGCTCATTCGCTACTTGCGACAGCGCCTTTTCCAGCTTTTCCTGCACGCTGCGCACGTCATTTTGCCGCTGCCAGCCGTAGTATTTGCTGCCGTCGTACTCAATGCCGAGCGCGATTTTAAAGAGTGGCAGCGATTCCACTTCAGACATCAGTACATATACTCCTGAACCAGTTTTTCAGCGATTTTCACTGCCATCAGCGCGCCGCCAAAACGGACGTTATCGGCAACGGACCAGAACTGTACCTGCTCCGGCATTCCGTAATCGTTACGCACGCAGCCAATGGAAAGGTGCGCGCTGCCAGAAGCATCAGCCACCTGAGTCGGGAATTCGTGTTCATCAGATAGCGCGATATCGTCCACGCGAGCAAACGCGTCGCGCGCTTCTTCCGCCGCCAACGGACGCAGCGCTTCAAAACTCACCATTTGCGCATGACCGTAAAATACCGGGGCACGCACGCAGTGAGCGGAGATCATCAGGCCGTCGTCCTGCATAATCTTACGAACCTGATCGACGATACGACGCTCTTCCGCGACGTTACCTTCACGATCCGGCAGCAGCGGCAACATGTTGAACGCAAGCTGGCGCCCGAAGAAATCATCTTCATCAATCGGAATGCCGTTCAGCAGTTTCGCACTCTGCCCTGCGAGGGCATCTACCGCGATTTTGCCCTGCGCGGAAGCTGACATCAGACTGGTTACAGCGATACGTGACAGGCCGCCGTCGTCAATCAACGGTTTCAGCGCCGTCAGCAATTGGCTGGTGAGACTGTCCGGCACCGCCACAATGTTACGGTTACGGTAATCTGCCAGCACAGACGGATTCACTTCCGGCACTACCAGCGGCACATCTGGCTCAAGGGCGAATAAACCGCTTAAATCGATAACCAGACAACCCGCGTTGGCCGCTTCTTCCGCCCATGCCGCAGAGGCTTCTACGCCCGCAGCAAAAAAAGCCAGCTGGACCTGAGTCCAGTCAAACTCTGCGACATCCTGTACGCGAACCGTTTTGCCTTCATAGCGAAGGGACTCGCCTGCGCTTTCGTTGCGCGCCAGGCCATAAACTTCTCCCACCGGGAACTGGCGCTCTGCAAGAGTTTCAAGCAGGGCTTGACCTACAGCGCCCGTTGCGCCCAGTACGGCAATATTCCAGCCTTCAGACATGGTGGTTTACTCCAGAAATAAAATAGCCGCCCCGCCAGAGTATCTGGCAGGGCGTATTAAGAAGACATTAATGTGTTGCGTGATGAACGGCGTTGAATCCCAAATTTTTCAGCAGTTCGGCGGTCTGTGCATCGTCACACAGGACATGCAGCGAAGACCATTCACGGCGCTCAAGATAGTTTTTACGCAGCTTGTCGAACTCGCCAAGTATACCCGCCACTTTTCGCAGCGGCGCATCATCGCGGCGCACATCATACACCAAATGCACCAGCCTTTTTAGCGTCGGCTGATCGAGTGCGCCGTGCAGCGTAATGCGGCCAAACTCAGGCGCTGGCAGTAGCATATCCAATGAGATTTTCTGCGGATTGCCGATGAATTCGCTGTACGTTTCAAACACCTGGGTGGTGCCTCGCGCTTTACCTTCCAGCGTATACCCTGCGATATGCGCAGTGCCAATATCGACCAGCGAAAGTAATTCAGTATTGAGTTCCGGCTCCGGTTCCCAGACGTCCAGCACCACGCTTAAATTCTGCCCGGCCTTTAAGCATTTCAGCAATGCGGCGTTATCCACCACCGGGCCACGGCAAGCATTAATCAGAATAGTGCCGGGCTTGAGGCGCGAGATCAGTGCTTCATCGGCAAGATGAAGTGATTTATACGGGCCGTCTTTGAACAGCGGCGTATGGAATGTCAGCACATCCACTTCCTGCACCAGTTCATCCAGGCTTCGGAAATCGCCTTCGTCACCGTTAGCGGCACGCAACGGATCACAAAGCAGCGTGCGAATGCCCAGCGCTTCCAATCGTTTCTGCAAACGCCCACCGACGTTACCCACCCCGACGATCCCGACGGTACGGTCTGCCAGCGCAAATCCATCACGCTCCGCAAGCATCAATAAAGAGGAGAAAACGTATTCGACCACTGCAATAGCGTTGCAACCCGGAGCGGCGGAAAAGCCGATCCCGGCCTGCGCCAGCCACTTATCATCGACATGATCAGTACCCGCCGTGGCGGTGCCAACAAATTTAATCCCTTTCCCGGCCAGCAGCGCTTCATTCACTTTGGTGACTGAACGCACCATCAGCGCATCAGCATCATCGAGTTCATGTTGCGGAATGGGACGGCCGGGAACTGCTTTAACATCACCCAAACGGCTGAACAGCTCGCGGGCATAGGGCATATTTTCATCAACAAGGATTTTCACGGTAAGAGTACCTGTCTGAAACGAGAGTTAACCGGGGAAGTGTGCCATAATCTCGCGGCCAGGAACACTGAGCCTTGAGAACACCGACGGACATTCAGGATTTATCATGACGCAACCTATTTCAGGTATGCCCGCCCGCCCTCCGGGGGAAGCAGCAGCCACGAACAACATCGGCGAGCAACCACTCTCCACTCAGCAACGAACGGTACTCGAACGCCTGATCACACGCCTTGTGGCCTTAACGTCACAACAGAGTGCCGGTGTGTGGGCCGGAATGAAACATGATTTGGGCCTGAAAAACGATGCACAGTTGCTCTCAAGGCATTTCCCTGCGGCAGAACAGAACCTGAATCAGCGACTGCAAAATGCAGAGCAAACTCATGTGGTGCGCCAGATTGTTGCCCAATTAACTGAACTGCTAAGCCAGGGCAATAACCGCCAGGCGGTGAGTGACTATATCCGTCAGCAATACGGCCAGACGACATTGAGTCATCTGACGCCCGATCAGCTCAAAAACGTACTGCAACTGCTGCAAAACAATCAACTGACCATTCCGCAGCCGCAGCAGCGCCCGGCAACAGACCGACCACTCCAGCCTGCCGAGCACAACACGCTTAACCAGATGGTGACCAAAGTGGCGGCTGCGACAGGCGAATCCAGCAAATTGATCTGGCAGTCGATGCTGGAACTTTCTGGCGTGAAAAGCGGTGAACTGATCCCGGCCAAACACTTTAACCAACTGATGACCTGGCTACAGGCGCGTCAAACGCTAAGCGATCAAAAAGCCCCGACGCTCAATATGTTGCAGGCCGCGCTGAAGCAACCCATGGAACCACACGAGTTTAACGCTCTGCGCGATTATGCCCAGCAAACCTGGCTGGCCACGCCACAGACAGTGTTAACACTTGCGCAGGTACAAGACTTGCTCAATCAGGTGTTCCTTCGCCGTGTGGAACGCTCACAGGACACGCTGGACACCCGTTATGTTCAGCCGATCTATAACCCATTCACGCCGTTCATTGAGAACATGAAAGCAATGTCGACGCGACCGGGCCTGATGCTGGTCGCACTGATCGTGGTGATGGTTCTGCTGTGGCTGGTGATTTAACTACTACTGGCCGACCGGCGGCAGTTTCCCGGCCGGCGGCAATGACAAACGGCATATTAATCATTTTGGGATACCTGAGTCAGGGTAGAGATTAGATCGTTCAATCCATTGAGTGAAATTTGGGTCAGCCGTTAATCAGTGATTTAAATTACCCGATTGCAGAAATAAAAGAAGAGTTCGCATTTAGCGAACGCTTTCTCCATCAACTCACGCTAACATCGCCCGGTCACCGGGGTGACAGTCAAAATCATTCCCAATAATTATTCAATGCTTATCAAACATTAGCACTTTCAATTTTATCTGTTTTTCGTATAGCACTGAGTGCCTATTTCCGCGCCATCAAAAATGGTAATTCTGTTTATTTATACTACACATGTAAAGAGCGAAACCATGACATGGGATATCAGGACAGCGACCAATTATGCTAAGCATCATGCGCATGCACACTCAACAGGTAGGTGCGCATAATACGTCAGAAAAGCAATTCAGGCCGGTGGTATTATCGTCGGTAACACCACACATGCCAAAGACTATGGCCCACTCTTAATGCATGCAGGGTTCAGAACGATATCTACATACGAATCCCCACAGGCGGGAGATGTCATCATATTGCAACCATATGAGGGTGGAAGCGTCAGCGGCCATATAGCTATCTTTGATGGACAAGAGTGGTACTCAGATTTCAGGCAACGTGATATGTGGGCAGGGCCAGGTTTTCGTGCAAGTAAACCAGAATACAAAATTTACAGGAAAAAATAATGAAGTGGACTCTTTCAATTTTAATAACCCTGATATTAACGGCCTGTCAAAATACTGCATCAAATCAAAGTAGCGAAGCAGTAAGTCGGTTTTATCAGGATTATATGCACCTATATCTCCAGGAAGATATTTCTGATCTGATTGATTACACAAATCCTGTTTTTAACCAATACGTCTCATCCGACTTAACCGCCAGACTAAAAACAATTAATGAGTATTACGAGCAGGAAATTATCGATTCTGATTATTTCATGTACGTCCAGGATTACTCAGTTGATTGGATCCCGGCGTTCCGCCTAGGCTCAACGAAACCCTTCCTGGGTGGGGAGGTTGTCGAAATCTGGCTTGGCGTTGAAGACAAAAAACAGATTCATTTGTTGGTGTACACGCGCCAGGAAAAAGGTCAGTGGAAAATTTACCGCGTCAAAGATCTCACCGATCATTTTGAACACGCCGTTTATGATGCGGGCTCACTGTCAGCAGCGAAGGCCTGGTCTGCAAAAATAGAACCCGAGTACAAAGCAGAGGTTAGAAAATAAAAACGCCAGCCCCGGTGAGTCACCGAAGGCTGGCGTTGGAACAGGCAGGATCAGGCGGTGAGCAGCTTTTGCGCGGTTTCTTTCACGCTGCCGAGCAGCTTTTTAACATCTTCCAGGCAAACGGTCGGGTTCAGTAACGTCATCTTCAGGCAGGTTACGCCCTCGGCTTCCGTCACCCCAACGTTCGCACTGCCGGATGCCAGCAACACATCGCCAATACGCTGATTCAGCAGCGCCACAAAAGCGGGGTCCGTCTGCTCAGGACGGAAACGGAACAGCACGCTCGCCAGCTGTGGCGTCATCACCAGTTCCAGTTCAGGCTGTTCGTGTACGTACTCTGCAACCTGCTGCGCCAGCGTCACACCGTTATCAATGATCTCAGCGTACTGCTTTTTACCCAGCGCTTCGAGGCCCATCCACAGCTTCAGTGCATCGAAGCGCCGCGTGGTTTGCAGAGATTTGGACACCAAATTCGGCACGCCATGCTCTTCGTCAAAGTCAGAGTTCAGGTAAGCCGCCTGATAGCGCATCAACTCATAGTGACGCGCCTCTTTCAAAAGAAACGCGCCGCAACTGATGGTCTGGAAGAACTGCTTATGGAAATCGAGCGTCACTGAGTCAGCGCGTTCTAGTCCGTCAAGATAATGACGATATTTCTCTGAAAGCAGGAGTGCCCCGCCCCAGGCCGCATCGACATGCACCCAGATATTTTCTTCCGCCGCCAGAGCGGTAATCTCGGTCAACGGATCGATGGCACCGGCATCGGTGGTTCCGGCCGTGGCCACGATCGCCATCACCTGTTCGCCGTTGGCTTTGGCCTGCGCCAGTTTGGCTTTCAGGTCAGCAAGACACATTCGTGAGAAGGCATCGGTTTCAACCTGGGTCACAGACTGATAGCCCAGCCCCATCAGCGCCATGTTCTTTTGCACTGAGAAGTGCGCTTCCTTCGAGCAGAACACTTTAATTTTGCTGAGATTGCCCGTCAGGCCATGCTGCTGAACAGAATGACCTTGACGTGCGAAGAAGGCATCACGCGCCAGCATCAGCCCCATCAGGTTGCTCTGCGTGCCGCCGCTGGTAAACACACCGGCATCACCCGCGCTGTAACCAATCTGCTCACGCAGCCACTCGATGAGTTTAATCTCAATCAGGGTGGCCGAGGGGCTCTGGTCCCAGGAGTCCATGCTTTGGTTGGTGGCGTTAATCAGCACTTCCGCGGCCTGGCTTATTACCAGGCTCGGACAATGCAGATGCGCCACGCACTGCGCGTGGTGGACCGACAAGCTGTCTTTAAGGAAATATTCCACGGCGCGCTCGATGGCGGCCTGGTTGCCCAGGCCCTCCTGCGTAAAGCTAAGCTGAATACGCTCGCGCAGTTGCTCGACGGTTTTGCCCTGGTACATCTCAGGCTGTTTTAACCACTCAACTACCGCCCGGCTACTCTGCTCAATGGCCTGCTGATAAGCAGCAATGCTTTGCGCTGAGCCGGACAGGATAGGATTGTTATCTGACATTTCTCTGTCTACTCCAGTTAAACCGGCTGAACACCTGCTTCAAGCATCGCACTTTCAAACTTATCGAGGAAAATGCCCAGCTCTTCGCGGGTGATAAGCAATGAAGGCAGCAGACGCAGCACACAGCCGTTACGGCCGCCGCGCTCGAGAATCAGCCCTGCTTCGAAGCATTTTTTCTGCAGCAGTGCAGAAAGTTCGCCGTCAGCCGGGTAGCAACCCATGTGATCCTGTGCTTCGTTTGGTTTCACCATTTCGATGCCGATCATCAGGCCCAGACCGCGCACCTGGCCGATAACCGGGTAGCGTTTTTGCAGATCTTTCAGCTTGCCCTTCAGCCACTCGCCTTTGGCGGTAACCTGGTCGGCAATGTTTTCTTCTTTGAGGATTTTCAGGGTCGTCAGACCGGTCGCCATCGCCAGCTGGTTGCCGCGGAACGTCCCGGTATGGTGACCAGGCGACCACGCATCAAACTGCTTTTTAATGCCCAGCACCGCCAGCGGCAAACCACCGCCGACAGCTTTAGACATCACGATGATGTCCGGCTCAATACCGGCGTGTTCGAAGGCGAACAGTTTGCCGGTACGGGCAAAACCGGCCTGAACTTCGTCGATAATCAGCAAAATGCCGTGTTCCTGGGTAACTTTGCGAATACGCTGCAACCACTCAGCGGGTGCCGGATTCACACCGCCTTCACCCTGCACGGCTTCGAGGATCACCGCCGCAGGTTTGCGCACGCCGCTCTCTACGTCGTTGATCAGATTCTCAAAGTAATACGTCAGCGCTTTCACACCCGCTTCGCCACCAATGCCCAGCGGGCAGCGGTATTCGTGCGGATAAGGCAGGAACTGGACTTCCGGCATCATGTTGCTGACGGCTTCTTTCGGCGACAGGTTTCCGGTGACGGAAAGCGCGCCATGGGTCATGCCGTGGTAGCCGCCGGAGAAGCTGATAATACCGGAACGCCCGGTCACTTTTTTCGCCAGTTTCAGCGCGGCTTCTACCGCATCAGCACCGGAAGGTCCGGTGAACTGCAGGCAATATTCACGGCCCTGACCCGGCAGAAGGGAGAGCAGATAAGCGGAAAACTCATCTTTTAATGGGGTAGTCAAATCGAGTGTATGTAACGGTAAGCCACTGCTGATGACACGTTGAATGCTTTGAAGCACATCGGGATGATTATGACCCAGCGCCAGGGTTCCGGCACCGGCAAGACAGTCAAGGTATTGATTATTTTCTACATCGGTTATCCAGACGCCCTGCGCTTTGGCAATCGCCAGCGGCAGTTTACGAGGATAGCTCCTGACATTAGATTCAAACTCAGCTTGTCTTGCTAAATAGGTATCATTGCTTTGCGGTAATGAATAAGCACTTAAAGTATCAATACGGACTTTATCCGTCATCATATCACTCCTACAACCACGGCTGACTTAACACCGGATTGAATAATGGTTTGAGGGTTTACCTAAAAAAGGCGCGGCTAATATAAGGCGTTTTGTTTATGGGCTCAATATTTATTTTTCTGCATCACGACTAACGGATTTTCCCTTTAAAATCAAAACCAAACACACACTAAATTAAAGAACACTTTCAAAATCCTGTTTTTTAAGCGTTCTTAAAAATAAGTAAACACCAGACTAGCTCAATAAAACCACAACAACATTACGGATGAATTGATTTTTTACAAAAACTTACTCTCCCCCTTAAAGTAAATCGGCGATCCAGAAGGTTGTTTTTAAAGAATTAAATACAACAACGCATAAATTTATCGCATCCAGGTGAGAATTAACTTACTATCTCGCGGCTTTAATACCGCCCTCGTGGCTGTAATAAAAAATTAATGCGCATACACCGGTAACGTGTGACGGGCGAAACACATTATCGACAACAGGAAGACTTCCTGGGTTGTCATCAGAGATATCCGCGGGCGGAGATCTCGTAAGGCGAAGCTGCTTCCCTTATGCCAAGAATGAAATTTTCTGCCATCAGTGATGGCGCCCTGATATGAGATTGTTATGACACGCATTTATTCCCCCCTGGTCGTGGCCAAATTCGGCGGCACCAGCGTTGCCGATGCTGAGGCAATGAATCGCAGTGCCCAGATTGTCCTCGCTGATAATCAAGTCCGAGTTGTGGTGTTATCTGCCTCTTCGGGCGTCACCAACCTGTTGGTTGCCCTCTCTGAAGGCCTTGAAGCCCCTGTTCGTCAGGACAACATCGAGACCTTGCGGGCGCTGCAATACCGCATTATTGCCTCTCTGAAACAGCCTGATGACGTTCGCCAGAAAATCGACGCGCTGCTCGATAGGGTTGCTTCGCTTGCTGAATCGGCAACGATAACCCCTTCCCCGGCGCTGAGCGATGAACTCGTCAGCCACGGCGAGCTGATGTCTTCCCTGCTGTTTACCGAGATCCTGCGCGAACGCGGCACGCACGCGCTCTGGCTGGATGCCCGGAAAGTTATCCGTACCGATGCCAGTTTTGGCTGTGCCGAACCCAATCTGGCGGCCATTGCTCACCAGGCGCAAACCCTTTTTCTGCCGCACGTTGAACACGCGGTAATTGTCACGCAAGGGTTTATCGGTAGCGATGACGCCGGACACACGACCACGTTAGGTCGTGGCGGCAGCGATTACACCGCCTCTCTACTGGGTGAAGCCTTACAGGCCAGTCGGGTTGATATCTGGACTGATGTCGCGGGGATCTACACCACCGACCCGAGAGTCGTGCCACAGGCCCAGCGCATTGAGGATATTTCCTTTACCGAAGCCAGTGACATGGCGACTTACGGCGCGAAAGTGCTGCATCCGGCGACGCTCCTGCCCGCGATGCGCAAAAATATTCCGGTGTTTGTTGGCTCAAGCAAAAATCCGCAGGCGGGTGGAACACTGGTTCGGCGTGAAACAGAAAATCCACCGCGCTACCGGGCCATCGCCTTGCGCCGTGGACAGACGTTGATCAGATGCTGTCGACCAGATGCTCACTCCGCTGTGGATTTCAACGCAAGGATCTTCACCCTGCTGGCAGAACATCAGGTTGCGGCAGAACTGCTGACTACCTCAGAAACGGGTGTTGCGCTGGTGCTGGATGCGACGCATGCCACATCAGGTGATGATGGCGAGATTATTACCACCTTGCGTGACACACTTTCTGCGCATTGTGACGTTGAAATCGAGTCCGGACTGGCGTTAATGACGTTGGTCGGCCACCAGTTGGCACAATCAGAAGGCGTGCATCGGGAAGTGTTTTATGGACTGGAAACCTGCGCGGTGCGGATGATTTGCCATGGCCCGTCGGAAGGACATCTCAGTTTCCTGCTCCCGGGCGAGTCAGCGGAGGACGCACTTAAAGCGTTGCACCGACAGTTGTTCGAACGGGCCGCCTGAATCACAGAAACAAGAAAGGAGCCTTTCGGCTCCTTTCTTACATCCAGCGTAATGATTACGCTTTCAGCTTACGCATAACCAGCGTGGCGTTGGTGCCACCGAAGCCGAAGCTGTTGGACATCACGGTGTTCAGCGCTTGTTCAGTTGGCTTAGTCACGATGTTCAGGCCAACGGCTTTCTCGTCCATCTCGTCGATGTTGATGCTTGGGGCAACGAAGCCGTGTTCCAGCATCAGCAGAGAGTAGATAGCCTCCTGCACACCAGCGGCACCCAGAGAGTGACCGGTCATGGCTTTAGTTGCAGAAATCGCCGGGGTGTTGTCACCGAAGACTTCACGAATCGCGCCCAGTTCTTTCACATCGCCAACCGGCGTAGAAGTACCGTGAGAGTTCAGGTAGTCGATTGGAGTATCAAGACCTTCCATCGCCAGCTTCATGCAGCGCACTGCGCCTTCGCCAGATGGAGCAACCATATCAGCGCCATCAGAGGTTGCGCCGTAGCCAACCACTTCTGCGTAGATGTGTGCGCCACGTGCCAGCGCGTGTTCCAGTTCTTCAACCACGACCATACCGCCGCCGCCTGCGATAACGAAACCGTCACGGCTCGCATCATAGGTACGGGACGCTTTGTCCGGGCTTTCGTTATATTTGGTAGACAGTGCGCCCATTGCGTCGAACTCACAGGCCATTTCCCAGCACAGCTCTTCGCCGCCGCCTGCAAAAACGATGTCCTGTTTGCCGAGCTGAATCTGCTCAACCGCGCTGCCGATACAGTGTGCGGAAGTCGCACATGCGGAGCTGATAGAGTAATTCACACCGTGAATTTTGAACGGGGTGGCGAGGCATGCGGAAACCGCAGACGCCATCGCTTTGGTCACAACGTAAGGACCGACCGCTTTCAGGCCACGCGGGCTACGCATTGCGTCTGCACCGAATACCTGAGATTTAGAAGAACCACCGGAACCTGCAATCAGGCCCACGCGTGGGTTGTTCTGATAAACGTCTTCTTTCAGGCCAGCATCTTCAACAGCCTGCTGCATGGAAAGGAACGCGTAGATAGAGGCATCGTTCATGAAACGGACAACTTTACGATCAATCAGACCGGTGGTGTCCAGTTTGACGTTACCCCATACGTGGCTACGCATACCAGAATCTTTGAATTCTTGAGAGAAAGTGATCCCCGAGCGTCCTTCACGCAGAGATTCCAGGACTTCCTGCTGGTTGTTACCGATGCTGGAAACGATGCCCAGGCCAGTAATCACTGCACGTTTCATTCAATACCTCTGTAAGTCATACTATTTTAAGTTTCGATTGGCACAATAGCGTACACTTGTACGCTGAACAAGTCCGATCAGACAATTTAAGCATAAATTTGCACCACCTGGCACACATCGCTAAGATCGCCAGACGCCTTGCATTGCGAGTAACTTACGTGAAACAAAACGCTATACAGCCTGCCAACCTCGAATTTAACAGTGAGGGTACACCTGTTTCCCGAGATTTTGATGATGTCTACTTTTCCAACGATAACGGTCTGGAAGAGACAAGATTCGTTTTTCTTGGCGGAAACCGCTTACCGGAACGTTTTCATACCCACGATCGTGCTCACCTGGTTGTTGCTGAGAGTGGTTTCGGCACCGGGCTGAATTTTCTCACGTTGTGGCAGGCATTCACTGCATTTCGCGATTCACACCCTGAGGCTATGCTTCAAAGATTACATTTCATCAGTTTCGAAAAATTCCCGCTGCGTCTGGACGATCTGAAACTTGCGCATCAGCACTGGCCGGAGTTGGCGGAATTCGCCACGCAATTGCAGGCACAATGGCCCCTTCCCTTCTCCGGTTGCCACCGTTTGCTGCTGGATGACGGACGCGTCACGCTCGACCTGTGGTTTGGCGACATTAATGAGTTGGTTGATACGCTCGATGACTCACTCAATCAGCAGGTAGATGCCTGGTTCCTCGACGGTTTTGCCCCGTCTAAAAACCCGGATATGTGGACACCGACGCTGTTCAACGCCATGGCTAAACTGGCACGTCCCGGCGGCACGCTGGCGACTTTTACCTCGGCTGGATTTGTGCGTCGAGGGTTAACAGAAGCCGGTTTTTGTATGCAAAAAAGTAAAGGCTTTGGCCGTAAACGGGAAATGTTGACCGGGTATCGGGATAATTATCAACCTGCTCTGCATACCACGCCGTGGTTTGCCCGCACAGGAAGCGACAAGCGAGAAACCGCAATTATTGGCGGGGGCGTTGCCAGCGCACTGCTGTCAATGGCGCTGTTGCGTCGCGGCTGGCAGGTGACGCTTTATTGCGAGGACGCGATGCCCGCGCAGGGCGCATCCGGTAATCGTCAGGGCGCGTTGTATCCTTTGTTAAGCACCCACGATCCTGCGCTGACGCAGTTTTTCTCATCGGCCTTTACCTTTGCCCGTCGAGTATACGACTCGCTTCCGGTCACGTTTGACCATGACTGGTGCGGCGTCACGCAGCTCGGTTGGGATGAAAAAAGCAGCCATAAAATAGCCCAAATGCTCACCCTCGAACTGCCTGCCGAAATTGCCGCCGAGGTCGATGCGGCAGAAGTTCTGAGCACAACCGGCGTCAAAACCGACTGCGCGGGCGTTCAGTACCGGCTCGGCGGCTGGCTGTGTCCGGCAGCGTTAACGGCGGCTGTCATTGAATTGGCCTGTCAGCACGGCCTGAACGTAAGCTGGGATCATCGCTGTGAAAAGCTAGATGCAAAAGACAACGGTTGGTCGCTGCACTTTGCTAACGGCGAGAGTAAACAGCACGCCAGCGTCGTGCTGGCAAATGGTCATCAGATAAACCAGTTCGAGCAAACGACAGCACTTCCCGTGTCAGCGGTTGGCGGCCAGGTGAGCCATATTCCTACCACACCTGAACTGGCTAAGTTACGCCAGGTGTTATGCTACGACGGCTATCTGACGCCGCAAAACCCGCATAATCAGCAGCACTGCATCGGGGCCAGCTATCATCGCGGGCAAACGGAAACCGGCTACAGCGAAGCGGATCAGCAACACAACCGCCAGCGGTTGATTGATTGCTTCCCACAGGCGCAGTGGGCGAAGGAAGTGGACGTGAGTGACGGTGAAGCGCGCTGTGGCGTGCGCTGCGCCACCCGCGATCATTTACCGATGATAGGAAACGTGCCTGACTATCAGCAAACGCTGGAAACCTATGCCTCACTTTCCGAAAACAGTGAAAATGCACCAGATGCCCCACGCTACAACAATCTGTTTATGCTTGGCGCGCTCGGTTCACGTGGCTTGTGTTCTGCCCCACTGGCCGCTGAAATTCTGGCATCGCAAATGAGTTATGAACCGCTGCCACTGGACGCCACTACACTTGCAGCCCTCAACCCAAATCGGTTTTGGGTACGCAAGCTGTTGAAAGGTAAAGCGGTAATCAAAGCACATTAAAACGCTGCTGCGCCTGTTTCCGGTACTGCAAGGGCGTTTGGCGCATCATGCGTTTGAAACAGGTGATGAAGTAAGTCGACTCCTGAAAACCGACTTTCGCCGCAATCGCATCAACGCTCATTTCACTGGTGCGCAGTAAATCACAGCTGCGCTTCAATCTTCGCGTCAGTAAATATTCATGAATGCTCCCGCCAGTTTGCTGGCGAAAAATACGCGACGTGTAACTGCGTGAAAGCCCGATATCTCGCGCCAACTCTTCCAGTGAAAACTTCTCGCCATAATGCTCTTCCAGCCACTGCATAATCTGCGCCGACGCCGTTTGCTGCTGTGGCGCGCTCGCGGGAGGCAACTCTGGCAAGAGCGACATTATCTGCATCGTCAAAAATGCGACTTCGTCTGCCGGGTAATGCTCTCTCGATTCCAGCGCAGCAAAACGCGCCAGAACGGTTTCCATATACTCAGCGTGTTCATGGAGATCATAAGCCTGAGCGGGCGCATGGCTGGCGGCAAGTCGCGAGAATTGCGCCTGAAAGCGCGGAAATTGCTGCAAATTGCTCTCCACCGCCGACTGTTCGATGTGCATCGTCGAGCGGTGATAATGGTTCCGCTCACTGTCATCAACATGCACTTTATGCAGGCGAAACGGCGGGAAGATAAATAGCCGTCCGGGCCGCGCCGTGTAGTGCTGATTGTCCACCACCACGATGCCATAACCTTGAGAAATATAGAGAAACTCCACGCACTGATGCCAGTGGTAATAGAGCGCGCTGGATCCCCACATCCGATTAAAAGAGATGGCCTGGTGTTCAAGGGTAATTCTTTCCAGCAACTGCGAATCGCTCATTCGATCACCATGACAACAGAATTAAATTTTTAGCCTACGGTTTGCAATTTATTGCCCTGGCAATGCGCAAAATCCAGCGAAATTAAAATAGCGGTTCATTTTTGTGAAGCGGCTCACTCAGCGGCGAAGAGAAAAGCGGCTACGCTTGGTTTCGCCGCCTGATTAAGGCGATAAAAAATTCCAATAACTCTTACTTTATTTGATCTCGTGTCTGACGGGAGGGCCTCGTGCAACCTGAACACATTACCTTTGAAAATCCCTTACAAAGCCGTAGCGACGTCACCCAATGGGTGAAGGAAATGCTGAATGCGGTCACACCCTTTTTTAAAAATAATGCCAGCGGTGTAGACCTCGCCAATTTCACCACCCATTACGGCCAGCGCATTGCCAACATGGAAGCGTTCTCCCGTTTATTATGGGGCGTCACGCCGCTGCTGGCTGGCGGCCAGGAGCCGGAACAACTGTCGCTCTATATTCAGACCATCAAAAACGGCACCAACCCAATGCACCCGGAATACTGGGGCGAGATTGGTCACAGCGATCAGCGCGTGGTGGAAATGGCAGCGTACGGAATGCTACTGGCGTTGGCCCATGAACCGTTGTTGGCGCACTTCGATGAGCTGGAAAAACAACACCTGTGGCAATGGCTGCAACAGAGCGAAACCGCCACTATTCCTGACAACAACTGGCACTTCTTTCCGATTCTGGTGCAGGTCGGCTTTCATCACGCCGGGCTGCCCGTCAACCGCGAGGCCATTGAGCGCCACTTTGCGGCGATGGAAAACTATTGGTTAGGCGACGGCTGGTACAGCGACGGTCCGGACAGACCACGTGATTACTATATTTCGATGGGCTTTCATTTCTACGGACTCATTTATGCCACGCTGATGAAAGATGTTGATGCGGATCGCTGTGCCACGTTGCGCGAACGCGCCACCGTGTTTGCTGCCGATTTCATTCACTTCTTTGACGACAACGGGGCCGCCATTCCGTTTGGTCGCAGTCTGACCTACCGTTTCGCGCAAGCTGCATTCTGGAGCGCCGCCGCCTTTGCCGGACTGGAGGTTTATTCGCCGGGCATCGTTAAAGGCCTGGTTCTGCGCCATTTGCGTTGGTGGATGCAGCAACAACCGTTCGATCGCGACGGTGTCCTGAGCGTAGGTTACAGCTACCCTAATTTGATTATGGCGGAAGATTATAACGCGCCGGGTTCACCGTATTGGGCGCTCAAAACCGTACTGGTGTTAGCGTTAGGCGAGAACAACGCTTTCTGGCAGGCCAAGGAAGAAACGCTGCCCCCGCGCCAGTCACCGCACAGCATTCCCAAAGCAGCGCAAATTCTGGTTCATCAGCCCAACCACCTATGGATGCTGACCTCCGGGCAACTGGAGCGGAACAACTTCGTCAATACCGAAGCGAAATACTGCAAATTTGCCTACTCAACACGCTACGCCTTTAACGTCGAGCGCGGGCGTTTTGGTCTCGCCCATGCCTCGCCGGACTCGATGCTGCTGCTCAGCGAAAAAGACAATTACTGGCGCGGTCGCCGCGACTGTCAGGCCGTCAGCGTGCATGAAAATTACATTTATAGCCGCTGGCAGCCATGGAACGACGTCACTGTCGACAGCTGGTTAATCGCCCACGGCAACTGGCAAATTCGCGTGCATCAGATTCAAACCGCACGTGAGCTGGACAGCGCCGAAGGCGGGTTCAGCCTGTGTTTCCGTCCGCAGCCGGAACAGCACGTGGCGGACGGCATCAGCCACCTGAGCGGCACCAAAGACATTAGCGTGATTCAGTGTCTGAGCGAGCATCAACGCCAGGGCGACGTGGTGTTGACTCCACCGAACAGCAATTTGCTGTTTGCTGACAGGGCTGCCGTTCCGGTGCTGCGTGGTGAATTAGCGTGTGGCAAACACCTGCTAATAAGCGCCGTTTGGGCCGGTGATCCACAAGATTTCAACGCAATTAACCATCCCGTAGCGAGCGTTGATCAGGGCGTGATTCGCCTGACGTCAGCCATGCATGAAACGCAATTTTCCCTGACCGAAATGCTGTGAGACTGAGGAGAGCATCATGACCGCGACAACCCCCCGCAGTGCGCAAATTAAGATGAGCAGCTTTATCTTCCTCTACTTTTTCACCTGGTCCTCAAGCTTCGGGCTGTATGCCCTGTGGTTAAGCCAGAAAGTCGGTCTGGACAGCATCACTATCGGCAGCGTATTCGCCATCAACGGCGTGTTTGCGGTGATCATGAAGCCGGTTTACGGCTACATCATGGACAAAATCGGTATGAGCAAATGGCTACTCTATTTTGTCTGTGCCGTCTCAGCGTTGATGGCACCCTTCTTTATCTTTATTTATCAGCCGTTATTACTCAGCCACACCACGCTTGGCATCATCATCGGCGCGCTCTATCTGAGCCTTGGCTGGTACGCAGGTGTTGCTGCATCTGAATCCTACGCCGATCGTTTCAGTCGTCTGTATGGCGTGGAATTCGGGCGGGTCAGAATGTGGGGATCGCTCGGCTGGGCGCTGGCGGCATCGATTTCCGGCGTGCTGTTTAACCTCACACCACTGGCGAATTTCCTCGTCAGTAGCGCCACTTCCGTGCTGATGTTATTGGTGTTAATCAGCCTGAAAATCGGTGACGAACAGCTGCGCAGCAACAACGTGATTTCCGCCAATAAAATCATGTTCAGCGACGTGGTGGTGCTGCTGAAAAACCGCAAATTCTGGATGTTCAGCCTGTATGTGGCGGGTGTGGCGTGGATGATGTTTGTCGCCGAACAGCAGTTCCCGCGCTATTTCGTTTCTTTCTTCGCCACCAAAGAACAGGGCAACGCGTGGTACGGCTACCTGAGCATGATCCAGTCTGGCACCGAGTTCGTAATGATGATGTTTATCCCGATGCTGGTAAACCATTACGGCGCGAAAAAGGGGTTATTGCTCTGCGGCATGGTAGTTGGCGCACGCCTGATTGCCTCCGGCCTGACCACCGATCCGCTGATGATTTCGATTATTAAACCGCTGTATGGCATGGAAATCGCGCTGCTGCTGATTTCGGTCTTCAAATACATCGCCGAGCATTTCCATAAAAAAGTGAATGCCACCATGTACCTGCTCGGTTATCAGGCGATGATTTACGTCGGCTCCGTGGTCGTCGCACCGCCAGCGGGCTACCTGTACGCCAAAATTGGCTTCGAGCAGACCTACCTGATGATGGGCTGCTGCGCCCTGTTCTTTACCCTGATTTCCAGTCTCACCCTTTCACGCTGCCGCTCTGCTCGCGATCCTCACCCCGAAGACGCGCAGACCCTGGACGCGGTTGCCATTGCCCCTGCTAAAAGTCATTAAGGAGAAGTCATGACCCCTTCCGTTGTTACCGAGCCGCTGCGCCCTGTTGAGTTGTACGCTATCGACCGTCAGGCGCTGCGTCAAAGTCTGGATGCGGCACTCGCCCGAGTCACGCAGAAATTAGATCGCAATATCGCCGCCTTTGGCGACAGCTTCCCCGGTGAAGCCTGTGAAAATGGCATTTGGCCGCGCACCAAAAATGTGGAATGGACCACCAGTTTCTGGACCGGACAATTGTGGCTCGCCTGGGAAATGACCGGCGAAGCGCGTTTTCGTGAAGCGGCAGAGCGCACCCTGCCCTCTTTTTACGAACGCATTGAGAAACGCATTGATACCGCCACTCACGATTTGGGTTTTCTGTATTCGCTTTCCTGCGTGAGCGCCTGGCGATTGACCGGTGACAAAGCTGCGCGCCAGGCCGCATTACAGGCCGCCGACACGCTGATGGAACGCTTTAACCCAACGGCGAAAATCATTCAGGCGTGGGGCGATCTCAACGATCCGGAGCAAAAAGGCCGGATGATTATCGACTGCAACATGAATCTACCGCTGCTGTACTGGGCCAGCGAACAGACGGGTGACTCGCGCTATGCCGAAGCCGCCACGGCACACGTGGAACAGGCCGCGCGTTATATCGTGCGCCCGGACGCCTCCACCTGGCACACGTACTACATGGATGTGGTGACCGGCGAACCGCGATTCGGTAATACCCATCAGGGCTACAGCGACACCTCGTGCTGGTCACGCGGGCAGGCATGGGGGATTTACGGTTTCCTGTTGAGCTATCTGCATACCGGTGATGAGAAAATGGTCGAACTGTCGCGCAGCCTGTCACACTACTTCCTCAATCGTCTGCCAGAAGATGAAGTGTGCCACTGGGATTTGGCCCTGCTCGGCACCGATGCGGTGCGCGACAGCTCTGCCGCCGCCATTGCTGCTTGTGGATTGCTGGAACTGGTCAAAGCGCTGCCAGCGTTAGATCCACACCGTGCGCATTATGAAGAGATGGCGCTACGCATTGTGAAATCGCTGACCGAAAACTATCTCGCACGCGACGACGACCCGACCGAGGGCTTGCTTAAACATTCGGTGTATCACATGGCGAGCGGGAAAGGCGTTGATCAGTGCTGTAGCTGGGGGGATTATTTCTATCTCGAAGCGTTAGCGCGCCTGCGTCAGATTTGGCCGCTGTATTGGTAAATAGCCGTCACAAAAAAGCCCTCGATTTCACAACCGAGGGCTTTTCTTTGCCCGGTGGTGGCTAACGCCTTACCAGGCCTACAAATTCGCTTTCTGGAACAATGTGTCCCACATGCCGAGCACCAGTGCCTGGTCGCGCGGGTTGAGCTCACCGGCCAGAATCGCTTTCTCCAGACTCTGTGACACCTGGCCGTAGACCGCTTGCGGAGAGTGATCGTCTCCGGCTTCCAGGTCCGCGACGGCGAGCGTCAGGTGGCCGCGCAGATAACCGCTGGCAAACAGTTCGTCGTCACTGGCGTGCTCAACCATGTCATCAATTAACGCCAGAATGCGCGATTCAAATTCTGCGATCATCTTCTTTCCTCAATTTAGATCTTCCGGCCAGGGGAAGTGTTCCGCCGTTAATGTCGGCGTTTGATAATAATCTTGTAATGCCGCGATGAAACGCGCCGGCCGTGCCGGGATACCTTCTGCGAGATAGGTCATCACCTGCGCATGTACCCGACGCTGAAACACGATGCGGTCCGGCTCAACATCACCTTCGAGATTGTCGCAGCTCACATTGAACGGGAAGCCTGCGGCGGCGCAAAATAGCCAGTCAAATGCCTGGGGTTTGACTTCCACATCTTCGAACTGACCCTGCGTTTTCGCATCGCGCCCGTCCGGGCAGTACCAGTAACCAAAATCCACGAGCTTGCGACGCTCAGCACCGGCAATGCACCAGTGCGAAATTTCGTGCAGCGCGCTGGCGTAAAAGCCATGCGCAAAGACGATCCGGTTGTACGGCGCGTCGGCATCAGCAGGAAGATAGATCGGTTCGTCTTCGCCTGAAATCAGACGGGTATTAAAATCATCAGCAAAACAGCCGTCGAAAATGTCGATCAGCTGCTGAAAATGGTGTTGTTGTTGCATCAATGAATTCCCAACCACTGGAGGATCTCCGCCCCGTGACTGTCATAGAGAAGTTTCGCGCTCATTACCGCCGAAACGATAACGATCATCGGCCGGATCAGCGTTTGTCCTTTGCTGAGCACCAGTCGCGATCCCATTCGCGCCCCTAAAAATTGTCCTGCCATCATCACAAAACCGGTCCCCCAAATCACCTTGCCGCCGATAATAAACAGCAGCAAACCGCCAACGTTTGACGTGGCGTTCAGCACTTTGGCGTGCGCGGTGGATTTGGCGAGATTAAAACCGGCTAGCGTCACAAACGCCAGCGCATAAAACGAACCGGCTCCTGGGCCGAAAAATCCGTCGTAGAATCCGACGCAACCACCCGCCACTAACGCGAACGGCAATCCGTGCAAACGGCGCTGGCGGTCTTCTTCGCCGAGCTTTGGCATCAACAAAAAATAGAGACCAATGCCAATCACCAGCAGCGGCAGAATTTGACGCAGAATGTCTGACTGTACGTGCTGAACCAGCAGCGCGCCGGTCATGGAGCCGATAAACGTCATCAGAATATTGAGTTTTTGGTCAGCCAAATTGACCACTTTTCGACGGACAAAATAAATAGACGACGACAGCGAACCGCCACAGGCCTGCAATTTGTTGGTTGCCAGCGCGTTAGCGGGCGACATGCCCACCGCTAACAGCGCCGGAATAGTCAACAGGCCACCGCCACCGGCAAGGGAATCAATAAACCCGGCCAACAGCGCGATAAAAAACAGGGCCACCAGCAAAAGCGGTGACACCATAAAAATCTCGGTGAAATGTTCCATCAGAGAACGTGCTCATCCAGTAGCGCCTGGCAGGAAGGCGGCAACGGCGGCGGCGTCTTCTTCACAGGTTTGCTTGACCCGGGTTTCGGTGGTTCGAACCAGCTTTGCAGTTCTGCGCCACAACCATCACCCGCAGGGGGAGCGGCCTGATCTTCGCATTCCAGGCTGCCAGCCGGGCAGCGCAAACGCACGTGCATGTGCGCGCGATGCTGGAACCACGGACGCACTTTACGCAGCCAGTCGCGGTCGGTGCCCGCATCAAGGCAAAGCTGCTGTTTGATAGCCGGATTGACGAAAATACGCGTCACGTCGTTGTCTTTAGCAGCCAGTTTAATCAGCGCGCTGATTTGCGGCGACCACAGCGAAGGCACCACGTGTTTGCCATCGGCGGCGACCAAATCCAGTGCTTGTGGCTTTAACAGTTGCGCAGACGTCCAGCGGATCTGAGGAAGTTGCAGGAAAACGTCGACGTCCAGCCCTGACTGATGGCTGGCGTGACCGCCGTTAAAACGCCCGCCCGCAGGCATCCCCATATCGCCAATCAACATCGTGCCAAGCCCCAGGTTGTGCACCTGATTGCTGAGACGCTGAATGAACAGGATCAAATCGGGATGACCAAAGTAGCGACGCTGATCGGTACGCATCACCTGATAGTTATCAGAGCGCAGCGGCAGCCCTTCCGATCCGACGATGCAACCATTGGCAAATGCGCCAATCGACTGCGCCGTTCCCGGGATCGGCTGGGTAATTTTTTGCCACGGCGTGGCGGCGAATCCTGCGCTGCTGGCAAGTATTGCCAGCAGCGCCATAACGGTTTTTTTCATTTTCCCGCGTTTCCCTGGAGATAATTACCAGCGAGGAAGTGTGGTGGTCACATCCGCATTCTGCGCGCGTTGGCGCAGCAGATGATCCATCAGTACGATCGCCAGCATCGCTTCTGCGATCGGCACTGCACGGATCCCTACGCAAGGATCGTGGCGGCCTTTGGTGATCATTTCTACTTCTTCGCCAAAACGATTGATAGTGCGACCCGGCACGGTGATGCTTGAGGTCGGTTTCAGCGCCATGTGGGCAATGATTTGCTGCCCGCTGCTGATCCCGCCGAGCACGCCACCGGCATGGTTGCTCTGAAAACCTTCTTTGGTGATTTCGTCGCGATTTTGACTACCACGTAGGCTCACCACTTCAAAGCCATCGCCAATCTCGACACCTTTTACCGCATTGATGCTCATCAACGCATGCGCGATGTCCGCATCCAGACGGTCAAATACCGGCTCGCCGAGGCCCGGCGGTACGCCATCAGCCACAACGGTGACTTTCGCGCCGATAGAGTCGCCTTCTTTTTTCAGGCCACGCATCAGTTCATCGAGCGCGTCGATTTTCGCCGGATCCGGGCAGAAGAATGGGTTCTGTTCAACTTGCTCCCAGTCTTTGATTTCCAGTGGAATATCACCCATTTGTGTCAGGCAGCCACGGATCACAATGCCAAATTTCTGCGCCAGATATTTCTTGGCGATAGCACCTGCCGCCACGCGCATCGCTGTTTCGCGGGCAGACGAACGACCACCACCGCGATAATCACGCAGGCCGTATTTCTGCTCATACGTATAGTCTGCATGGCCCGGACGAAACACGTCCTTGATCGCACTGTAATCCTGCGAACGCTGATCGGTGTTCTCAATCAACAAGCCGATGCTGGTCCCGGTGGTGACGCCTTCGAATACGCCGGAGAGGATTTTCACCTGATCCGGTTCGCGACGTTGCGTGGTGTAACGCGAGGTGCCAGGGCGGCGACGGTCAAGATCGTGTTGCAGATCCGCTTCCGTCAATGGAATACCCGGAGGCACGCCGTCCACGATGCAACCGAGTGCCACACCATGGGATTCGCCGAAGGTGGTTACGCGAAAGAGTTGTCCAATTGTGTTACCTGCCATCACGACTCCATCGAATTTTAATTAGTCTTTATAGATGCTGAAATGTTCGCGGGCAGCCAGAAGCTGCGCTTTGGTGAGCATAAAGACGCCGTCGCCGCCGTTATCAAACTCAAGCCAGGTGAACGGAACGTCAGGATACTGCTCTATGAGATGTACCATGCTGTTACCGACTTCACAAATCAGAATGCCGTCGTCAGTGAGGTAATCCGGTGCGTTGCCAAGAATGCGGCGCGTCAGTTTCAGACCATCTGAACCCGATGCCAGACCCAATTCGGGTTCATGGCGATATTCGTTCGGCAGGTCTGCCATGTCTTCTGCATCTACGTACGGTGGATTGGTCACAATCAGATCGTATTGCACTTTCGGCAAGTCGCGGAACAAGTCGGAACGGATTGGCGTCACGTGATGAAGCAGACCGTGATCTTCGATGTTTTGCTCAGCCACCGCCAGCGCGTCCGGGGAAATATCCACGCCGTCGACTTCCGCTTCCGGGAAGGCATAAGCACAGGCGATAGCGATGCAGCCGCTGCCGGTACACATATCCAGAATATGCTCAGGCTGATGGGAAATCAGGCCAGAGAAACGGTTATTGATGAGTTCGCCAATCGGCGAGCGCGGCACCAGCACACGTTCATCAACGTAAAATTCGTGGCCGCAGAACCAGGCTTTGTTGGTCAGATAGGAAACCGGGATACGCTCATTCACACGGCGGATCACACGTTCAACGATGCGGTGTTTCTCACTGGAGGTCAGACGCGCGGTATGCATGTCTTCAGGGATATCCAGCGGTAAATAGAGTGACGGCAGCACCAGCTGGACGGCCTCATCCCACGGGTTATCCGTGCCGTGACCGTACCAGATGCCCGCCGCACTAAAACGGCTGACAGACCAGCGCAACATATCCTGAATGGTATGCAGCTCATTGACTGCTTCATCGACAAAAATTTTATCCATTTTCCCCTCCAGGGCCCATCGCTGAAATTCGGCGGCTAGTTTGCCACGAAGACGCCGATAAATCAGCATCCTTGCGTCGCAGGACAGGGGAAAAAATGCGTTTTCCCTGCCCGGAAGCGAAGAGAGTCGGGTAAACTGTCGCAAAGTGAAAATGAGAAGAGTCGATGAAGAAGAAAACCGTACTCAGCGAGGAGGATCACGCGCTGTTCCAGCAGCTGATGACCGGCACCCGCAAGATTAAGCAGGACACCATTGTCCATCGCCCGGCACGCAAGAAAGTGAGCGAAGTGCCGGTGAAGCGCTTGCTTCAGGAACAGGCCGATAACAGCCACTATTTTTCCGATGAATTTCAGCCGCTGCTGAACACCGAAGGCGCGATGAAATACGTGCGTGCTGACGTCAGTCATTTCGAAGCGAAGAAATTGCGCCGTGGCGATTACTCCCCGGAGCTGTTTCTGGATTTGCACGGGCTGACACAGATGCAGGCAAAACAGGAATTAGGCGCGCTGATTGCCGCCTGTCGTCGTGAACATGTGTTTTGCACCTGTGTGATGCACGGACACGGTAAGCACATTCTGAAACAGCAAACACCACTGTGGCTGGCACAGCATCCACACGTGATGGCGTTTCATCAGGCACCCAAAGAGTACGGCGGAGATGCCGCATTGCTGGTGTTGATTGAGATAGAAGAGTGGCAACCACCTGAGCTGCCTTGAGAAAGTGGCGGGAAGCGCACGGCTCACCCGCCTTTTACTCAGATGGCTTTGGCCATCTTCAGATTGCAGGGGCTCATCTGCCAGTTGAACTGGCCTTGCCCGTTGGCGTCCAGGGTGACGTTTGCAATCGCGGAGGTCGAGAACATCGGCGGCGCTTCACTCGGACAGAGTTCGGACACCAGATAGCCCACCAGCGGCAGATGAGAAACCACCAACGCCGAGGCAACGCCTTCGTTTGCCAGCGCCTGCAGATAGGCACTTACCAGTCCCACATCGCCGCAAGGCGTGAGTTCCGGCAGGACATCGATCTCCTTTGGCAGGTTCATGCACTCCCCTACCACATCCAGCGTTTGTTCGGCTCGTAAGAACGGGCTGACCAGAACGCGCTCAATATCCACTTTTTGGCCTTTCAGCCAGGTCGCCATCTGACGGGATTCATCGCAACCACACGTGGTGAGAGGACGAACCGAGTCACTGGCTGCATCGAGGGCCGCATCGCCATGACGCATAATAAAAACTTGCATATTGCACCGCTTTTGTTAACCAGAAGCACCAAAGTAAAACACACGCAAGAATCACGCTGCTCACCTGGTGGTCGGGCATTGTGCCTGATCCATTCGATGAATGAAACGCTGTTTTTTACCTCAATGGCGTAAGTATAGTCAATATCTGTTTACAAAATAGCCATTCATCAGCGTTAACCATTTTCTGGATTTACCTTTATTTGACCTCGACTCAGCGTCTCAGTTTCATTTGTGGGCCAAAAGGCCAGGCCCTGTTCTGCCATCCTTACTAATGCGTCGCACGGCGCAAACCGTGGCCCATATTGGGTCGTCAGGCGTTGCAGAATGGCCACGACTTCCCCCGCGCCGAGGGTATCCATATACCGGAACGGACCGCCCAAAAACGGCGGAAAACCAATGCCAAACACCGCACCGATGTCACCATCACGCGCACTGCGAACAACTTGCTCATCAAAACAACGTGCCGCTTCGTTGAGCATCATCATCACGCAACGCTCGGCGATCTGTTGCCCGGAGAGCGTTCCCTTCTTCCCGGCACCAATAAGCGTATAAATTGCAGGGTCAGGTTGTTTTTTGCTTTTACGCCCTTTCGCGCCGTAAAGATAGAAACCACGACCATTTTTTCTGCCTTTGCGATCGTCATTCAAAATTGCGCTAATGATATTTGCAGGCGCGCTAAAACGATCTCCGTAAGCGCTTTCCAGCACTGGAATAATTTTAGTCCCGGTATCAATTCCAACCTCATCCAAAAGTTGGATTGGCCCTACGGGGAAACCAAATTTCGTTAATGCACCATCGATGTGTTCAATGGATTCACCCTCAGTCAGCAGCCGCATCGCTTCATTAATATAAGGGGCGAGAATCCGGTTAACGTAAAACCCTGCTTTATCAGCCACGACTACCGGCGTCTTTCCGAGCTGTTTCGCCAGCTTCACAGTGGTGGCAATCGTGGTTTCCGATGTGCCTGCATGCGGGATCACTTCGACCAGCGGCATTTTCTCGACCGGGCTAAAGAAATGCAGGCCAATCACCTGTTCCGGACGTTGCGCCAGTGCGGCGATATCACCAATCGGCAGCGATGAAGTGTTAGAGGCAAAAATGGTGTGCGCGGCGAAGTGCGATTCAACTTCCGCAACCATTTGTTGTTTCAGCGATAAATCCTCAAACACGGCTTCAATGACCACGTCCCTATGGGCGAAACCTCGGTAATCTGTGGTGCCTGAAATCAGGGCCAGTTGGCTGTCGCGCTCACTGGTTCGTATATGGCGGCGACGCACCTTCTTATCAAGCAACTCCCAACTGTACTTCAACGCATGGTTGATACCTTTGGCATTGATATCCTTTATACGTACCGGCAATTTCGCTTTGCTGGCGGTGACAAAAGCAATCCCGCCGCCCATCAAACCGCCGCCTAACACAGCCACGGAATGCAGATCTTTCGGTTCCGCGTTCGCCGCCGGATCTTTTTTCACTTCGGTGCTGGCGAAGAATATGGAACGCAGCGCTTTTGACTGCGGCGTCATCGCCAGCTCGCCAAACGCCCGGGCTTCGGCTTCGTAACCGCTGCTACTGCCCTGCGCCAGGCCCGTTTCTATTACCTTTAATATGCGTCCGGTCGCCGGGTAATTGCCCTGCGTTTTCTGCTCGGTCTTCTTCGCTGCCATACTGAACACAAGGCTTCGCCCCAACGGCCCAGCAAGAATGCGCTCCCGTACAGGCAGACGACGGCTACCGGGGCGCTCTTGTTTCGCCAACTCAATTGCTGCTTCCAGCAGAATGGAGTGAGGCACGACATCGTCGACCAGACCGACTTTCAAAGCCTGACGTGCGCGAAGCTGTTTGCCAGTCAAAATCATCTCTATCGCCTTGCTGATCCCCACCAAACGCGGCAACCGCTGCGTGCCACCTGAACCCGGCAACAAACCCAGTTGCACTTCCGGCAGGCCCAGCACCGTTTTCGCATCGTCGGAACAAATTCGGCGGTGACAGGCTAATGCCAGTTCCAGACCGCCACCGAGACAGGCTCCATGAATTGCCGCCACCACAGGGATCGCCAGCGCATGGATTTCCGCCATGATTTGCTGCCCCTGCTTCGCCAGCGCTTCGGCTTCCTGCGCCGTCTGGCAATTGCCAATCATGTTGATGTCGGCCCCGGCAATAAAGTTGTCCGGCTTGCCCGAGATAAACACCACCCCACGCAATGCTTTGTTGTCCCGGATTTGCTTGAGGATGGCCCTAACCTGAACGCCAAATTCCGCTTTCAGGGTATTCATTTTCTCGTCTGGCACGTCGATGGTAATGACGGCGACATTGTCGAGGCGCTCGGTCAGGGTAAATGCGGATGTCGTTTCCATTATTCGGCCTCCAGAACCATAGCCGCACCTAAACCGCCGGCAGCACAAGCGGTCACAAGGCCAAAACCACCGCCGCGGCGGCGTAGCTCATTGAGTGTTTGGGTGATCATTCGTGCGCCCGTGGCGGCAAAAGGATGTCCGTAGGCGATTGAACCGCCCAGAACGTTGAATTTACTGTCGTCAACTTCGCCCGTTGCGTGGCTGCGTCCGAGGACGTCGCGAGCAAAACGTTCGCTCGCCATGAGCTGGAGATTTGCCAGCGTTTGCGCGGCAAAGGCTTCGTGCATATCAAAGAGCGTCAAATCAGCCATTGTCAGACCGGCACGTTCCAGCGCCAGTGGTGTCGACCACGCTGGCCCCAGCAGCATGTCCTGCCAGACATCAATCGCGGTGAACGCATAACTGCGCAGATAGCCGAGCGGTTTCAGGCCCAACTCTTTCGCACGGGATTCGGTCATCAGGATAACCGCGGCGGCACCGTCGGTCAGTGGCGTACTGTTGGCGGCAGTCACCGTGCCGTGTTTGCGGTCAAACGCCGGACGCAGTTTTGCATAATCGGCTAGCGAAGAATTCATCCGCACGTTGTTGTCCTGCTCCAGCGGGTCGCGGAACGGTGGTGCGTAGGCGGTCATCACTTCATCGGTCAGTTTGCCGTCGGCCCAGGCTTTCGCGGCATGCAGATGAGAACGATGGGCCAGCGCATCCTGCTGCTCACGCGTGATGCCCCAGGTTTTCGCCATTTGCTCGGCAGTATCCCCCATCCGTAAGCCAGTGGAATATTCCGCAACGGCTGGCGGCACGGGCGCCAAATCACGCAGGCGAAGACGAGAGAAGAGTTTCAGTTTTTGCCCCATCGTCCGGGCTTTATTGGCGTCCACCAGCGTGCGCGCCAATGTTTTGCTGACCCCAATCGGCAATACGGATGATGAATCCGCTCCACCCGCAATCCCGGCGCGGATGGTTCCTGCCATCAGGCTTTCGGCGACGTTCGCCACCGCCTGAAAGCTCGTGGCGCAGGCACGACTGACGCTGTAAGCATCGGTGTGCACACTCATACCTGTCCCGAGTACGATTTCGCGGGCGATATTGGGCGCTTCGGGCATTTGTACTACCTGACCGAAGACCAGTTGTTCGATAATTTCGGGGGGAATTTCGCTGCGAGCCAGCAGTTCACCGACGACCATTTTCCCCAAATCGACAGCGGGGATGCCGTGAAATGCCGTCGCCTGACGAGCAAATGGGGTTCGCAACCCGCTGACAATGGCAATGCGATCGCCCTGACGGGTGATAAGCGGTAATGCCTGACTCATAACCTTCCCCTGATAAACGTAAAAAGTGGTCTGACCTGATAACAGTCTTAACTAATTTTTTACATTCAGCCAATCAGGGAAGCCCAAAAATGGGAGCCAAAACACACTGAGATAAAAAAGAAAACGCCCCTGCGTGGCAGAGGCGTTTAGAGAGGGGATTAACGCAGGCCGAGCTGGAAAATCAGGGTCTCAGCTTCGCAGCAGAATACGAAATCAATATCCAGTTGTACGCCGCCTTCTACTTCTTTAAAGGTCGGGATGATGTTGCATGGATCGGACTCCACACCACGCGCTCTTTCGCTTAATGCTGCCAGTGTTTCTTCGGCTTCTGCACGGTTCGCAAAAACGCGGCTGTAAGACGCGGTGCAATCGGTGTTGTCCATAATGGTGCCAACATCCATACAGCAGCAAACCGGGGTTTCATCAGCACTGCATTTACTCATCGTAGATTTCCTCTGTATTCGCACTCAGGGTGCCAGATAAACAATGCCTTTATTTTACGCCCCTGCCGTAAGGCTCACCAGTTGATATTAATTTGAACGGGGAGAAGTGAGCTAAATCACAATTAAAAATGATCTAAAACAAAAATCACCCTGTCAGGTGAACCTCGACGGCGCGAATTTTGCCAGCTGGATCAAATTTCTTAGATCACATTTGAAAAAACTTATAAACATACTTGCAACATCTCAGCTGGTCAGACCTATACTCTCGGCACTGGTCTGATTTCTCTGACGTAACACAGACCCTACACTTCGCACTTCTGTTACGGCATGTAACAAATTTTGAATAAAAATAACTCTATTGAGGTTATGGTCATGAGCCAAAAAACCCGTTTTACAAAATCTGCTTTAGCAGTTGCAGTGGCGCTTGTCTCTTCACAGGCCTGGTCAGCAGGCTTTCAATTAAACGAATTTTCTGCCTCTGGTTTAGGGCGTGCTTATTCTGGTGAAGGCGCTATTGCCGACGATCCAGGTAACGCCAGCCGTAACCCAGCACTGATTATGATGTATGACCGCCCACAGATGTCTATCGGCGGCGTATTCATCGATCCAGACGTGAATATCTCCGGTAAATCTCCAACCGGTAAGAGCACCGATGCCGATAACATCGCGCCAACCGCCTGGGTTCCAAACTTACACTTTGTCATGCCTATTAACGATCAATTTGGTTTCGGCGCGTCCGTCACCTCTAATTATGGCCTGGCGACTGAGTACAACAATGACTACACAGCAGGTAGCGTAGGCGGTAAAACCGACCTGACAACCGCTAACCTGAATCTGAGTGCAGCCTACCGCTTAAACAGCGCGTGGAGCTTCGGCCTCGGCTTTGATGCGGTCTACGCTAAAGCGAAAATCGAACGCTATGCCGGTGATTTAGGTCAGATTGTTGCCGGTTCCGGCGCATTGAATTCCAACCCGCCGCTGGCTGGTGCTGTCTCGCAGATCCCTGCCGACACGCAGATTGCTCGCCTGAAGGGTGATGATTGGGGCTTTGGCTGGAACGCCGGGATCCTGTATGAACTGGATAAAAACAACCGTTACGGCTTCACCTACCGCTCTGAAGTGAAAGTTGACTTCGACAAAGGTGAATACAAGAGCGATCTGCCGTCTGCCTATAACCAAATCCTCGGCAGCTTCGGCCTGCCAATGGGCACCGATGGCCACACCGTCGATGGTTCTCTGACCCTGAACCTGCCTGAAATGTGGGAACTTTCTGGTTATAACAAGGTGGCACCGCAGTGGGCTATCCACTATAGCGCGACCTATACCAGCTGGAGTCAGTTCCAGGAGCTGAAAGCTAATGGCTCAAACGGCGAGACGCTGTTCTATAAAGATGAGAGCTTCAAAGACGCATGGCGTCTGGCGCTGGGTACTACTTACTACTACGACGACAACTGGACCTTCCGTACCGGTATCGCGTTTGATGATAGCCCGGTTCCAGCCGACCATCGTTCTATCTCCATTCCGGATCAGGACCGTCTGTGGCTGAGCGCAGGTGCAACCTACGCGTTTAACCAGGATGCTTCTATCGATGTGGGTGCGTCCTACATGCACGGTCAGAACGTGACTATAGAAGAAGGCCCGTATAAGTTCCGCTCTGACGGTAAAGCGTGGCTGTTCGGTTCTAACTTCAACTACCGTTTCTGATAACGCGTTATCAGGCACAAAAAAAGGTGAGCGCTGTGCTCACCTTTTTTATTTCTCGCGTTTCGCTTACTGCGAGTCGATATCTTTCAGCTCATCCTGAATAGCCTGCGCATTCGGATTTTCTTCAGTACTGAGCTTCCCTCCATTCGCGATAAAATCGTGCTGCTGGAAGTAGGCTTCACGCACGGTAATGTACGGATCGGTTGACTGGCGCAGCAGGCCGTCGGAATCCAGCAGTTGCGCGCGCGTTTCAATCCCTTCTACCGCCCACTTGCCGATAGACATCGGCCACGTCAGCCAGGACAGCACCGGATATAACGTATCCGCCGCGTCACCGCCCTCATCACGCAAGGTAAAGCTGCCATAGAACGGCAGTTGCAAATAAGGGCCGTACCCCACGCCATAATGCCCCATGGTGCTGCCAAAGCGGTGCGGCTGAACGCGTTGCAGTTTCGGATTCGCCATGCCAGCGACATCAATGAAACCCCCCATCCCTAACAAGGAGTTCAGGAAGAAGCGCGTGAAGTGCACCATGCCCTGATACGGGTCACCCTGCAGGAACATGTTGACCATAATGGCCGGTTCTTCAAGGTTACTGGTGAAGTTGCCGATGCCGTTACGTGCAGGCTGCGGCACATAGTCTCGCCATGCCACGGCCACCGGACGCAACACATACGGGTCCAGCATATTGAAGTTGAAATCATACATGGTGCGGTTGAATCCTTCGAAAGGATCCGAACGACCCTGTTGCTGGTCACCCGAGCTGGCGCATCCCACCAGCAGCGTCGCGCTCAGCGCAAGCGCAGACAGGCGAAAATTCATAAGTATCTCCCTGTAAAGAAATCACTGCTCTTACTGATTTTATACATATTTTGAAACAGACGTATCGCTATTCATGTCATAACGCCAAATTTAAGCGTTTAGCGCGAGGAGCCTGTCGCTAAAACCCGCTACGCTTTATCGAGGGTTAACTGACGAGAAAAGAGCCGCATGGACACTACAACAAAAGAGAAAATTGACCACCATACGGAAGAACTGGAAGTCGAAAGTGACGAAAAAAACAGGGGTGAGAAAATTGAAGTCGATGAAGACCGACTGCCTTCGCGCGCAATGGCTATTCATGAGCATATTCGCCAGGACGGTGAAAAAGAGCTGGAACGCGATGCCATGGCACTGCTGTGGTCGGCGATTGCTGCCGGACTTTCAATGGGTGCCTCGTTGCTGGCGAAAGGTATTTTTCACGTTCAGCTTGAAGGTGTTCCTGGCGGGTTTCTGCTGGAGAGTCTCGGCTATACCTTTGGCTTTGTGATAGTCATCATGGCCCGTCAGCAACTATTTACTGAGAACACGGTCACCGCCGTTTTACCCGTCATGCAAAGCCCAACGTTCGGCAACTTTGGCCTGTTGATGCGTCTGTGGGGCGTGGTCTTACTCGGTAATCTTATTGGTACTGGCGTTGCCGCCTGGGCATTCGAATACATGCCCATTTTTGATGAACCTACCCGCGATGCCTTCACCAAAATCGGCATGGACGTGATGAAAAACACCCCCGGAGAAATGTTTGCCAACGCGATCATTTCCGGCTGGATAATTGCCACGATGGTCTGGATGTTCCCCTCCGCAGGTGCGGCAAAAATTGTGGTGATTATCCTGATGACCTGGCTGATTGCGCTGGGCGACACCACGCATATTGTGGTCGGCTCCGTCGAAATATTGTATCTGGTCTTCAGCGGTACGCTGCACTGGCATGACTTCTTCTGGCCATTCGCCCTGCCAACGCTCGCCGGAAATATCTGCGGCGGAACCTTCATTTTTGCGCTCATGAGCCACGCACAAATCCGCAATGACATGAGCAACAAGCGTAAAGCCGAGCTGAAAGCTCAGGCCGAGGCACAAGAGAAGCAGCAGGATAAATAAGGAAATGGCGACACTTTGAGCAGTCAGACGGCTATGTGCTTAACCTGACAGCCAAAAAACGCTATACTCTCGCCGCTTCGTCCCCTTAGTTAAATGGATATAACGAGCCCCTCCTAAGGGCTAGTTGCAGGTTCGATTCCTGCAGGGGACACTTCCCTCCTCTCTCACTTAACATCACACACATAGCTAATAACAGTACGTGGTCGGATACGAGTTGTAATCCAGTCGGTAACCGTTGCCTAACTTCACCAGACCAATAATTTGCGTACTGCCCGGCAGGTAATAAGCCTTAGGAATGACCTTGGCAATCACCTCGTCGGAGATTTCGTTTTCTATTTGCTTGTAGCTCTTCAGCGACGTGACGTGGATAAGCTCTTCATTTGAAATGTATTTAAATAAAGTTTGCAAGCCGAGCACGCCGAGATATTCATCTTTCCTGAACACTTTACCGCTGATGGTCACTGCCCCCATTCCATTTTTATTGAGGCGATAACTGCTGACGTAATCGAGGGTGTAACCATTGATCGTCACTGCACCGAAGGCTTTGCAGGAAACATTATACACCCGCACCGATTTGTCATTTTTAATGTTCAGATAGCCGTTATGAACATTGATGAGCAAAATACACGCAGCGGCAACAGCCAGCACGATCAGCCCAAGATACTTCAAGGTTATTTTATTTTTCATAGTTAAAATTCATCACCGCATAACATTTTTTAGCTGGCGACTTGCTATCAATACTGACATTACAGGAAATGTACGAATAGTGTGGCGTACTGTTGTACATCGTAATATATTTAAACTTCTTACGTCCACATTTAAAGAAACGATCTTTTTTGATCGCCGCAATAACACTTTCTTTATCATCCTGAGAAGAAACATCCAGATAATATTCACAGCCCCCCAAAGATACATGATAAGGATAAAAGTCTGCTATCTGACTTTCACTGATTTTTGCACCATTATATTTACTCTGATAGTAAATAAATATATTCACCAACAGGATAACCGAACAGGCGATAATAAGCCCGGTTATCAAAAAACGCGGGCTTCTGAGCTCTGAACGATAAAGCCATTTTCCATGACCACCGTGCAGGTATTCTACTGTGTTTGTCTCAATATCCATCACTTCCTGGCTCTCCACGGTGGCAGCCAGAGTCTGCTCCACATCTATTTCATCTTGCAGATTAATAAGTTCTACATTGACGCTTTTCGAGAGGTAATATCCATCCCCGGTCGCGGTCTGGATCACCTGCTGAAAGAATCCGACCGAGCGAAACGAGCGTCTGATCTTGCTAATATATTGCGTCACTGATGCAGCCGTAATCACTCGACCATGAAGTAATTCCAGTTCAATAAATTCCTCAACAGAATAGATATCGCCCTGTCGTTCGATCAACGCTTTAAGCAAAAGTGAAGGTTTTTTACCTAAATTAATTTTCTTTTTAGACATGAGGTGCGTGAGGATGAATTCTTCACTATTGAAGAAAAGCTCATTATCCAGAATAAATCCTTGCTCTTTGATATTCATTCTCATTCAACTAACACGAATACATTGCGATAATTATTACTCATAATAGTCCACACAGTAAATATCTCTAAAGTTGTAGAACATCCCGTGTTTGTTAAACATGACGTTTATATTTTACCAGACAATACGAATTTGTATTATAAATGTAAAAAATAGCAATGAGATGTACGCTATGCGATCCTTCAAGATTTAGTGATCACCTCAAAATTGAGCACGTCAGTGTAGTCGCCGGCAGTAAAGGTGCCGTTATTTCCGATGATGGAAAAAGTCGGATCATAGCAAATCTGGCTAGTACCATCTTTGGGGAAATGAATTACGTTGCTGTTACCCGGAAAAGTAAATACGTCCCCTTTACCATCACTTAACCTTAGCGTGTACGGAATAACCTTACCAGCCTTGTTGTTATTCATCAGTCGAAATTCCATTCCTGACATGGAATCACTTTTCGCATTCAGCAAATAATCCGTTGTATTCCCAGCGACGATAAACGGGAAATCGAGGCACAGCTGTTCTTCCGGTTTGGTCAGCGCCACTTGCTCTGTTTTCGCAGTAATTTCACCCAAATCCCAATCAGGAACGCGAAGTGAAAAGGTAATATCTTCCGCCGGTAACGTCGGGAAATTAGGGCCGATAATCGCGCACTCCCCACTGAATGGAGAGATATACACAGAGCCTAAAGCATCCCAGTAATAATCGGGGGACTGGATGATCGAAGAATATCCCGTCCAGATAGCTATCCCTCGCCCATTAACAAAGGTCTTCTTAAAAGTGACGGTTAATTCAGCGTTATTCGCTTCCAGAATTGTCGTGACAGAACAGCTTTTCATTGAGTCGCCACAGGCCAGGGAAGAACCGCCAATAACATTGGCATTGTCCCGGCGCCCGGGCAGCGCCATACCGCCGAACGTTGCCCCCACCAAGTTTTTATAGGTGGTGGCGTTAAGAGCTTTAGCTTGTCCATTCGCCGTAAAGTAGGTGACCGAAACGGCCCGCGCAGGATTTGACAGAACTTTCGGGGTAGTAACCAGCTTATTTATATCTTTAAAGTGAACCATTACTTTAAAAATATAATTATCCCCGCTTTCCACTACTGAACAATTTGAATAGCTTTCGACCGACGAGGTATTATTGTTAAAGGCCGCCTGCGCCGGGTGGATCCTCACCAGCATCCCGATCGCGAAGGCGAGTAAAGAGAAGATCCGTTTCATATTCATCTTATTGATCCTTAGTTATTTACATCGATTGCATGCAGTAATCTTTCGTATCATAGTGCAGCGGCTTTCCCTGAAAAGAATATGGCGTTCCTGGGTAAACATTAAATGTGGAAACATTCTTTCCAGAAATAGAGACCTTTTCAAAGATATGTCTCAGCGTACCCGTCGCGATGATTTTCCCGCCCTGTGGATCGCAAACGACAGAAAAAGTGTCTTTTTTTACTTCAGGTAGCACACGTAGTAAGGCCTTGTACCCAATATTCAGCACGACGCCAGAGCCTTCTGAACTGTCTTTATCCTGCCTGAGGTTAATTTTCGGAGTGATAATCAGGCGATACACGTCCTCTTGCACTACTGGCTTTAAGCGGCGAATGATGATTTTCTTAGACTGTCCGGGCTGTAACGTCATCTTCAGGGGAAAGGCATACACGGCAGGCTCTGCAATCTCAGTAAGTGGGATCAGTTTTTCCTGTTCAACCTCAACACCCGGATTCGTTAACTGCGCCAGTGAGAGCTGAATAAACTCGGTACGCTCACCTTTATTAGTCAGCGTCACACGTGTGTCACTTTTATTCAGAACAATCATTTTCTGGTCCAAATCCACATAGCCAAACGCCTGTCCGCATAAGGACAACAGCATAATAAGCCCCCATTTCATGGCGCAACCGCCATGGGTTCAAACGTTAGCGCAAGCGTACCGAGGTAGTTTCCCGTCGTTGATGAGAGGGAACCCTCGGGCGGTTTCGCCGTAATCTTTAGCTGGTAAGTATCGAGAAACGTTTCGTTTGTCGTGGGTGTTGTCGCATTGCTGAACAATTCAGGCGTCGCGGTTAGCGCCTTAAATGGATGCGTTTCGTTGCCGAAACTGACGCTGACATCCTGAAAATGCTGAGCGCTGTTGGCCTGATTCACCATTTCTACTGGCGCATCCAGTGATACCAGAAACGTGGGCACATTGCCCTCAACGACCAGCGGCAGGTCGAGCGAATACGGAGAGCCCATGGCCCCCCATTGCACCAGCTCCTGCGGCTGGTTATACCAACTCCCACCGGGCGCGGTTACACTGATAAACTCACGGAAAATCACCGTCGCGGTGACTTTACTGCTGCTCTTGCCGACGGTTTTCACCGCATAGCTATTTTCAGTGAGTAGCAACGCGAACATCGCCATCAGTACTTTAAGCACCGTCATTTCAGCTCCCTTTTTCAGATGTTCCTATGTGATAAATCAGCACACCGTAGCTGACGCTCAGCTTCACAAACGATGCGCTGTCGACTCCTGTCCCGCTTAGCGCCTCTCGCTGGCGAAATGCTACCCGCCAAACGGTGGTGTGCGGCGGCGTAAAAATCACATTAACGGGAATTTTTCGCGTCTGCCCCGGGTGAACCACCAGTTGTTTAAGAGGGATAAGTAAATCAGGCTGCGGTACATTCTGAATCGCGACTCGCCGCTCGGGCAGTTCGCCGGGGTTTAATACCCGTTGCTGAACGACATCGAGATACAGAGGTGCATCGCCGTTATTACTGACGCTAATCGCGGCCGGTCGCCCCTGCGGCATAAGAGTGAATACAGTATTGGCAACGCTGAGCACGCCTGCGGCATAGACCGGAGTAAGCGCTAACAATCCCAACAACAGCGCCATTAGACGCATTTGACTACCACACCGTTCCCTTCCATTTGCGCACTGAATTCCTTCACCCCAATCCACAACGGCGTGTCCGGAAATATGGCGATTTTCGTCTCCACGTTACCCACTGCTCTAACCTGGGTAAATAGCACGCGCGCCGTTCCGGTATTCGTTAACGTCATGCCCTTGCCCGAACAGATGGCCTGCCAGGTTTTGATTTGCTGGCCTGCAACTGGCTGATGGCGAACCAGTACGCCATAACCGATGGATAACGATACTGGCGCAGAAATCTTATTCGCTGGCGCATTCTCAATATCAAAACTTCGGACCGGTACGATATAGAGCCGATAAACGGCCTCTTTCTTCGGCTCGATCAACGGCGTGAGGGTAATCTTACGACTCTGGTTCGGACCCAGTGTCATTTTGCCCGGGTTGGCGATAATGCCCGGCGTTGCGACTTCGGATAACGGTACGCGCTGCTCCGTTTGTGCGCCCGGATTGCTCACTTTCATTACGTCAATATTGAGGTACAGTGGCGCATCACCAACGTTACGCACCGAGACGGTGCGTGGTTGGCTGTCGCTGATGGCCAGACTGGCGGGCAACACCATTAATGCGCCCTCTGCCAGCACTTGTCCCGCGCTCAATAATCCGCCGAGTAGTGCCAGCGTTTTCATGTTTATCCCTTTCATTTTTCGCCTCGTTGACAGGAGTAAGTGCTGTTTATGGCGCGGGTCATATCACAGCGCCATATCATGTTGTCGCGCACCACCGTTATCTCGCTTAGCGGTCGTGGGCTGGTAAAGGAGAACAAGCCGTTCTTATAGGCATTATCTTTCGCTTCGCGGATGTAGCCGCTCACCGGCATCCCTTTTGCATCGCGCAGAAAACCGCTGTACTGTGCGGAAATACTGACTTTAGCCTTTGCGTGATAGACCTGGCCCGGATGGGCTTTTGTCACATAAGCCGGGACTTCAACGTCCATGTCCCAGCCTGGGTGTTCCGTTCTGACGCGAGCGAATGAGATGTTTTGATAGCTCGCCACAGGCACGGCATACAGTCCATTGCCCGCGACAGGCGCACCTTCAACCTGGAAGCCATAATCCAGCGCAGGGATCTCCGGTGTCTCCACCATCAGCGCTGCGCCGGAATAGCTGTAGCGACCCAGCGCGATACCCTGGGTATTCATCGCCACCATGCCGCGATAGTTAAAATCGACATCGGTAGTATTGGCATATCGCCCGATATTGGCGGAAATGTCACCGCGCGTTCCCTCGCGGGAAGCATAGGTGTTCACGCTGGTACGGTTATCGATATGACTGGCGGAGACGCCAAGTGAAGTGGTGCCGAAATCATCTTTCCAGTCGTGCTTAACATCACCGCTCAATTGGGTACGTCCGTCGGCCACTGCTGAGTTGAAACTCGCCTGGCTGTCAGCGAACGTAAGCGTGGTGTTGAGATAGACGCCGTAGTTTTTATCCGAGGCCATAAAGCCCCCTTTTTGCACGCCAACCGACAGGCTCAGGAAGGCGGAACCTGGGTTAAACGCCCAGCGACTTTCAATCTGGTGCGTGGTGCTTCCGCTGTATTTGGCATAGTTATAAGAAACCAGCGCGTTGCCCAGCGAATGGCTGTAATAGAAGTTGGTGCTCGACTGTGAACGGTAGAAATACGACACATCATTCTTGAGATAATGGCTGGCAGTAAGCTCACCCAACGTAGGGTTCGACAAGGTTAGATTGGCGTAGCCGCCAGTGCTTTTCTCTCCGGTAATAACACCCACGGAAGGGTTTACCGCCACACCCGCTATCTGGCTTGGGCGAGAAATGTTTAACTCAGACGCCCAGCGCCCTTTTGCGCCTTTCACCGCTTCACTGTTCATGTAAAACCAGCCGAGATTTTTGCTGAGCGCAGCTTCAACCAGCGCGTCTTTCTCATCCAGACTGTTGCCATAGGTCAGATGCCAGACGGTTTCTTCCTGATAACCATTAAAGTTAACGTTACTGATCTGCTGACGTTCTGAACGCAGAATATGCCCGGCACGATCAACCAGACGCACTTCAACGGTGTAATAGCCGCCGGGCAGATCGTTAAGATCCAGCTCGTTACGCCCAATTGCGGCCGGACGCTTCAGCAACAAACGTCCGTCCCGGTACACTTCAAAATTACCTTCCTGCGCAGCATAAATAGGTAAAGTCTGACCGGTACGACTCTCGCGCAAATGTCCCTGGCTGCCGAACGTCACAAAGCGTCCAAAACTTGGGGCCAACACGGTATTCACCGATCCAGAGGCATAATCGAGGCTATTTTGCTTACCCGCACGCAGGTAGGTGGACTGGAAATTCTTTTGCAGGTAGTAAGAAGAAATGTCGCTGTTTTGCGATGTCATTTCACCTGATTTGTTGTAGTTGGCGTACCAGTTCATATAGCCAAATATTTGAGCAGGTAAACCCAACCACGCATTCCCGTTGATGTTGGCCGCACGATATTCATCGGATGAGGCGCGGACATCCACGTTCTGGTTATGCACCAGACCAAAGTGAGTGATCGGAATCAAATAATCGTCGTTGAGTGAGCGAATAGTCAGGGTGCGCTGTGTTTTATCCAGCGTGATGCGTTGGCCCGCAATAGTTTTATCGCAACCGGCAACACATTGACTAATATCCAGATCGCTTAAAACGGTTTTTAGCAGGTCGATCTCATCATTATTCAGTCCAGCCTGCTGGTATTTTTGTTCATCAAAGACGAATGTTTTGTCTTGAGCAGAGTAACGGGCAAAGTCAGGCAGCATACGACCATGAAAATTAATAATATAACGAGCCTGATTATCCATATCATCAACGCTAAATCCTTCTGGAATACCGTAATTGAATTTAACCCGGCCTTCGGCAAGCGGCGAAATTAGCATACTCAGTAATGCCAATTTTATACTGATACTGATTGGCGACAGGCAACAATCCTTGTTGAGTGATTTCATCATAACGCCTTCAATCCGGAGAGCTCATCGAAACAGTCAGGGCTGCGAAGAATATTCCGGCCAATAAAATCCATTAATGGCCGGAATAAATAACGTTACGGCGTGGTGGTGCCTGGTTCGAACAGCATCACGAGGTCACCGCTGTACACACCGTTGGCGGCATTGGCTGGCGCATCGGCGGTGATGGTCAGATCGTAAACACCGTCAAAATCAGTGCCGTTCGGCCCAGCAGTCACTTGCGTGACGGTCAAATCTGTCGCGGTGCTCAGTTCGGTCGCACCGGTGGACTGCGCCCAAACGGCTTTCGCGTTCACCATTGCCTGCCCAGCATTGGTCATGGTCAGCGGTTGTGCCAGACGCACGTTGAAGGTATCTGCTTTGCTCCAGACGCGAACCGGCAGCTTTTTAGAGAAAGACTGCTGGGTATAATCTCTCGCATCCAGTTCTTCAGACGCATACCAGGTAGACCCGTCTGGTTTGGAAACAAACAGGCTGTCATTAATCTGGGCGGTCAGCGTGATTTTTTTTGACACGGTGTCAGCCGCATTTGCCGCAGTCACATATGCACCAGCAATCAAAGTAGCCAGAATAATTTTTTTCATTACATAATCCCTAATATAGATAGTTCAATTTATCGCAGGCTAATGCGTGCGATGTTTCCTTTATTACCAACCATCTTTGGTGGTAATTTCTGCTCACTCAGTCGGTTTTCTGCTCATACGCAGGTTTTAACCCAATGAGACGTCAGCCGTGTATCCCGTTAAAGAACAGGATGTAAATTCTTATGCGCACTGTAGAGATAAAAAAGCTCCTGATCGGTACGCGCACCTAATTTCAACATCGCACGTCGTTTACGTGCGCTGATCCGCTGAATAGAGGTGCCGTTGCACAAAGCGACATGTTTTTGCGTATATCCCGCCAACAGGCTGTCGATCACCAACCGTTCATCACGCGTCAGGATCGTATAAATATCCACAGGATTATGCCCCTTTTCCGACTTAACACTTTTCTCAACAATGAAATTCAAGCGCTGCAAACTTTTCGGGATAATATTCAACGTGCTTATTCGTGCGCTTTTTTGCACATTGAGATAATCGAAATGATTATCACAAAGGACATGAATTCGACGTCCCTCAGTGAGGTCAAAAATAGAATCCTGCTCATCGCTAAAATCATAAATCGTGCAATCAACACCTAATCGCGCGGTGACTTCATTAATGGTATGATGCACAGCAATACGAGTGAAAACACAGCGAACAAAGACCGTGAATTTCATCAGCAACATCCTTTGTCTTGTAAAAAAGAAAACGACCAATAAAACAGAGAGTCATATCATCCAGATTTCTGTGGGTTATTACATTACTTACCCACAAATAACGCTAGTAATTTAATATTGTTTAACATGACGCCATAAAACAATCATAAATAATATAAATATAACAATGCATTACACCAAAAACGACATAGTTATGCATCCTCACAGCAATGCAGTGCGGCTGGTGTTAGAGCTAAAGAGGAGACGCTTTATTCATTGATGAATCAGGATTCTGGAATGGGATGAAATAAATAACCTATGGCATTCAGCACTGCAATTAGCGAATGATAGTATAAAAACAGTATGACCTCATTAAATAATATTAAAATCGCAATGAATGGTGAGGGGATATATGGGCTTTCACGTTGAGTGCACAATGATGCAAAATAATTAACATTCCATTCACCAACTGAATAGTTCATGAATGTTATATAAATTTCTGTTATTATTCTCGTGAATTTTTTGATGGGAAGACTGCGATGGATTGGTTCGTGGATATTTTTTCTACGTATCTTTATGGGCTAAAGGTGGTAGCAATAACCTTAGCGATCATGATGCTTATCAGCGGGTTAGATGATTTATTCATCGATATCATTTACTGGGTCCGTCGCATGGCACGGGCATTGACGGTCTACCGCCGTCATCAGCATATGGATTACCGGGCTTTATATAAGCCTGATGAAAAGCCCCTCGCGATTATGGTTCCGGCGTGGAATGAAACCGGAGTGATAGGCAACATGGCTGAGCTTGCAGCCATGACCTTAGACTATGAAAATTATCATATCTTTGTCGGTACTTATCCGAACGATCCTGACACACAGCGCGATGTAGATGAAGTATGCGCTCGCTTTCCTAACGTCCATAAAGTGGTGTGCGCACGCCCAGGCCCGACCAGCAAAGCGGATTGCCTGAATAATATACTCGATGCCATCACCCAATTTGAGCGCAGCGCGAATTTCACCTTTGCCGGATTTATTCTGCACGATGCAGAAGATGTTATTTCGCCGATGGAATTACGCCTGTTCAACTATTTGGTCGACAGGAAAGATTTGATTCAAATCCCGGTGTATCCATTCGAGCGGGAATGGCACCATTTCACCAGCATGTCGTATATCGATGAATTCGCCGAACTGCATGGGAAAGATGTGCCGGTGCGTGAAGCTATTGCAGGACAAGTTCCTAGCGCGGGCGTCGGCACCTGTTTTAGCCGTCGCGCGGTGATGGCGTTATTAGCCGACGGTGACGGTATCGCCTTCGACGTGCAGAGTTTGACCGAAGACTACGACATTGGCTTTCGCCTGAAAGCCAAAGGCATGACGGAAATTTTTGTCCGCTTCCCGGTCGTGGATGATTCCGCGCAGGCCAAAAAAGCGCGCAAGTTCTTACAACGCAAACGCTCATCGTCGGTTATCTGCGTGCGCGAATATTTCCCGGACACCTTTACCACCGCGATGCGTCAGAAATCACGCTGGATAATCGGCATCGTATTCCAGGGTTTCAAAACACACCGCTGGACCAAAAGCCCGACGCTCAACTATTTCCTCTGGCGCGACCGCAAAGGGGCCATCAGCAACTTCCTCAGCTTCTTTGCGATGATCATTATGTTCCAGCTGGTGCTGGTGCTGATTTATCAACGTATCTGGCCGGATGCCTGGCAATTTTTGTCGATTTTCACCGGCGGCCCGTGGCTGGTCACACTGCTGTGGTGCAACTTTGCACTGATGGTGAACCGCATTCTTCAGCGTGTCATTTTCGTGACCGTCTACTACGGATTAGCCCAAGGCCTGCTTTCTGTTTTGCGCCTGTTCTGGGGCAACATGATCAACTTTATGGCCAACTGGCGCGCACTGAGTCAGGTCATTCAGCATGGCGATCCGCGCCGCGTTGCCTGGGATAAAACGACTCATGATTTCCCGAGCGTAACCGGAGAAAACCGTGCGCTGCGCCCGCTGGGACAAATTTTGCTTGAGCATAATGTCATTACAGAAGAACAGCTCGAACATGCCCTGACGCACCGCGTCATTGGTTTACGCCTCGGCGGCTCCTTGCTGATGCAGGGGCTGATTACGGCTGAACAGTTGGCGAAAGCCCTTGCCGAACAGAGCCACGTGACAATGGAAACCGTCGATGCATGGGATATCGACGAGGCGCTTATCGAAGAAATGCCCGCTGCTATTGCCCTGCGTTATGCCGTTCTTCCACTGCGTAAAGAAGGCAAAGTGTTAGTCGTTGCCAGCGAAGACGGTATTGACCCGGTTTCCCTCGCCGCGCTGGAGCGCAAAATGCAGTGCAGCGTGAAATACGTCATCGTGCCGCGCGGTCAGGTGGTGACAGGGCTGCGCTACTGGTATGCCCGACACCGTGGCATGGACGATCGCGCATTGCTGAAAACAGCGGTGGAAAAAGGTTGGCTGAATGAACAACGCGCCAACGAACTGTGGCAACAGTTTGTTCCGCGTCAATTGTTGTTTGCCGAGGTGCTGACCTCGCTGGGACACATCAATAATTCGGCGATGAGCGCCCTGCTGCTTCGTCATGAACGCAGTGAAAAACCACTGGGTGAATTTTTGGTCACCGAAGGTGTAGTGACACAACAAACACTCGATCATGTTCTGGAGCTTCAGCAAGAACTTCAGCTTTCCATGTCTGCGTTACTGAAAAGCACAGGACTGAGCGACGCCCAACTGGCTGAGCTGGAGCAAGCGCAGGAGCAATCGTCATGAAAAGGGAACACGCCCCGAAACTGATTAGCCTGCTGGTCGCCTCACTGCTCAGCAGCGCCGTGATGGCACAAACCACGCCAATCGGCACCAGTGCCAAAGAGTTGGGTTTAACCGATTATCACCATTTCAAAATTTATCCACATCTGGAAAAAGCCCTGCGTGCCCAGAAGCAAAATGACGAACAAACTGCGCTGAAAGAGTTCCGCCACATCCATCAGCAGGTACCGGACAACGTGGCACTGACGCTGTATCTGGCGGAAGCCTATCGTCATTTTGGCCATGATGACGAGGCACGCCAGGCACTGAACGAGCAGCTAAAACAGCATCCGCAAGACAGCCGACTCAAACAACAGTTAGCCGCCATCCCGCGCAAAACAACGCCTGTGACTAACGTTGAACAGCTTTTGGCACAGCAAAAAGCCTGTGACGCCGCACCGACAGTCGAATGTCGCAGCGAAACGGGGCAGAACGCATTGACGCTCAAGCAGTTGAAGATAGCGCGAGCACAGCTGGATGATGCCGCTCTCGCCCGCACGGGTGAAGGCCTCGCGCTCGAAAATGGCGTTCTGCAACGGGCTATTTTCGAGAAAAACTGGGCAATGGCCGATGATATCTTCGACCGGAAAAGCGACCGTAAAACGCTCGACGCTGCCGAACAAAAGCAGTGGTTTAACGTTCTGCTAGCCGGGCAACTGGATGCACGCCTGAAAACGCTCCAGGCAGAGGACTTGTTTACTGGCGCAGAGGATCAACTGGCCTGGGCCGGAAATTTAGCCACTAACGGTGAAACCGCGAAACTCCAACGCTACCTCGCTGAGCACCAACCGAAATTCAAGAGCGCGGAACAAGAGCAGAGCTGGCTGTACTTAATGTCCCGCAGCGGCAATCAGCAGCAGATGCTGAAACAGTACCAGCCTCAATTTGCTGCCAATCAGCGCTATGTTGCTGGCACCGCGTTCCCGGCGGCATTAAAAACGAAAGATTACGCCAGCGCGCAGCAAATCTTAAACAATGTTCCGGCGGATGAAATGCTGGCCGAGCGCTATGCGCTGAGCACCGCTACAGGCAACACGGCGGAAAGCGTGAAGATTTCGCGCCAGATGTATCAACACACACCGCGCAATCTTGCTCTGCTGGATCAGCTTAGCTGGCAGTTGATGCAAAACGGTCAATCCCGAGAAGCGGGAAGAGTGCTGCTGGCACGTTACCCGTTCGGTGGCGCGTCGCAGCAAACGGAAAAAATGATGCTGCGCCTTGCCGGGTTGCTCCAACGCTACCCTGATTTAGCGACGCCAACGCAAATGGCGAGCCTGAGCACGCCGCTGCCCACGGCAACGCTGCGCCAGTTGCAAAGCCAGCTTCCGGGAGTCAGCACCGACTGCGAGTCTACGCGTCACCTACTCGGCGATATGTCGGCAAACTACGATGCTGACGCCTGGAATCGTCTTGGCGAATGTTATCGTAGCGATCTGCCGGGCGTAGCATTATATGCTCTGCAACAGGCCGAAATGCGCCAACCGAACACTTATCAGCATCGCGCCGTAGCCTATCAGGCTTTTGCGGTTGAAGATTACGCGACGGCAATAATGGCGTGGAAACGCGTGCCTGTGGCCGCAATGAGCGATGCAGACGTAATGGCGGCAGCCAATACCGCGCAGGCCGCAAGCGATAATACCGCACGCAACAGCTGGGTTGATGAAGTGCAAAGGCGCGGGCTGGACAACAGCGAAAGTTGGTTGTGGCTGCACGCCCAACGTTATCTCCCGACGCAACCGGAGTTAGCGCTCGCTGACTTTAATCGCGCCATTGAGACTCAGCCAACGGTGCGCGCTCTGTCTTCACGCGCGGCACTGTACCGTGAACTTAATCGCACGCCAGAAGCTATCGCCGACCTGCAACAAGCCTTGCTGATTGAACCGAATAATAGTGCGACGCAGGCTGCGTTGGGCTATGCGCTGTGGAGCCATGGCGATTACGTTCAGTCACGCGATGCGCTGGAAAAAGCACATGTTGCCTCGCCCGACGATCCGCAGTTGATTCGCCAATTGATGTATGTGAACGAACGCCTCGGTAACATTCCACAAACGCAGCTGTATGCGCGGCAGGTGGTCGATGAAATTAATGCCGCCGCAGACGTGACACCATTAACACCACCGCAAAATCAGGAACGCTTTAACGTGCGCCGCCTGCATGAAGATATTGGCCGTCGCTGGACATTCAATTTCGACTCTTCCATCGGCCTGCGTTCCGGTGCCAGAAGCGCATCAAGTACTCAAACCGGCGGCGCTGCCCCTGGGCAAAGTTATCGTAGCTACGGTCAATTCGAAGCCGAATACCGGATTGGCCGCAATATGCTGGTCAACGGCGACATGCTGTCCGTTTATAGCCGTTTGTTTGCCGATACCGGCGACAGCAGTGTGGTATTACCAGTGAAAAACCCGATGCTTGGCACCGGCTTGCGCTGGAAACCGTTGCATGACTACACGCTCTTTTTCGCTATCGAAGAACAGTTTGCCCTCGACCATCATCACGGCGAAACCGACACCATGCTGCGCGCCAGCGCGTCGTTCCTCAACAGTGGTAAGTTCAGCGACGAGTGGCATCCGAATGGGCGCGGCTGGTTTGCGCAGAATCTCTATCTCGATGCCGCGCAGTATGTCCGTCAGGATAATCAAGCCTGGACGGCGGATTACCGCGCAAGCTGGCACCAGAAAGTCGCCAAAAATCAAACCATTGAACCATATGCGCATGTGCAGGTGAATGGCTTCCGCGACGATCACACGGAAGGGAATCAGCTCGGTGGCATCGGCGTGCGCTGGAATATCTGGACCGGTCAGTCGCAGTACAATGCCTGGCCACACAAAGTCAGCCTTGGCCTGGAATATCAACGTACCTTTAAAGCCATCAATCAGGATGGAGGCGATCGCAACAACGCCTTCTTAACCGTGGGAGTTCACTGGTAATGCTGAAACTTCGTCATCTTTTCCTGCTTGTGATGCTGGCAAGCCCGTGGGCGAATGCCATGAAAGCGGTGTTCTGGCAACCGCAGCTACGCGATATGACCGTCAGCGAAGCGCAATGGTCCTCATTGATGCAAACGTTGCGTCATGAAGGATTCGACACCCTCGTACTGCAATGGACGCAGTACGGCAGCGCTTTCGCTGATGACAAAAGCCATCAACAGCTACAACAGAAAGCAACGATTGCACACGCAGCAGGGCTGAAAGTAATTGTCGGTCTCAATGCCGATCCTGAATTTTTCACACGTCAAAAGCAGTCTGCTACTGTGCTAGGCCATTATCTTGGACGCCTGCGAGTCGCCGATATGCAGCAGGCAAAACGCTGGCTGATGGCGGCCGATTTTCGCCCTGACGGCTGGTATCTCAGCGCTGAAATAGACGATCTCAACTGGCGTAATCCTGCCGCAAGAACACAGCTGTTGACCTGGCTCACTGATACGCATAAACAGCTGGCGACGCTCGATACCAGCCCGGTGTATATCAGCAGTTTCTTCGCCGGGAATATGACCCCGGAAAGTTACGCCGGAATGCTCGCAGAAATAGAGAAATTGGGTATGGGCGTTTGGGTGCAAGATGGTCACGGCGTGAAAACATTAAGCCCGGCGCAGCGCCAACTCTATCTGAACAGTGCTACAGGCTGTCAGGGACAAACCCCGGCGCGTGGAATTGTGTATGAAGTTTTTGACGTGATCCCCGGCAAGACATTTAGTGCACAACCGCTGCCACCGAAAAAAATGTCATCTCAACTATCGCAAACATCTGCCTGCGGTAAAGACTCCCTCTATTTCTCGCTGCGATATCTCCCCGCAGCTCAAGGCATATTGCAGTATAACTAACTGAATCACAGGTAATCCCACAGGTGCACACATCGGCCTGTGGGTTAATTTCACACCCCCTAAATTTATATATAAACCTTTATTTAAAGGTAAATGTCTCCTTCATCTCTTTATCTTCGTTACTATCACGGGCTTTATTTTTTTCGATAATAAAAAGGTCCTCTGTATCTGCATGCGCAATAAACTTCTTACTTTCCTTATTCTGGGGATGGGATTCATTCCCGGCCTGGTGTTAGCTCAAACCGGCGTTGTAAAAACCAATCAAGAAAAATCAGCCGATGACCCCACCAAAGTCACCACCAAACTCGGCGTCGCCTGGTCTGATAACTACGACATGAACGACAGCAATGTCGCCTTTTCAGGCTCCCTGGCACTCGATGAAGCCCGCAAAATTAACGTCCGAGTGAACAGCGATGCGACCGAATGGCGCGTGGGCGGCTCGTGGTTATTCCCGATAGGCATTTTGAATTTCAACTTCGGCAAAAATGACTACCCAAATGGTGCCTCGCAGACCAATTACTCTGTCGGGACGTTTGTCCCCCTGAGCTTCTTCGGGATTGAACCTGCAGGTTTCCAGATCTTCCCAATGGCCGGTTATACCTACAATACCGGTGACAGCATTGGCTGCGACAAAGATAAACACAGCGCCTGTAGCCAGTCTGATTTCTCAGGCTCTCCTTCACCGGAAAATGGCTTTACCTCGATCGACACCTCGGGCAGCAGCGGTTATCTCGGTGCCTTTGTGCTCAAGCCACTGACCGCCGATCTGCGGCTGCTGAGCTTTATGGGGGCCTCTTACGGTTCCAAAAACGATGATGGCGATAACTACAAAGGTTACTTTGGCGGTATCGGCCTGGGCTACTCGTTTGACAAACATAACTCCGTGACCGGTTTTACCTACATCCAGGATAACAACACGTATCTGGACGATCCGGAAAAGCGTTTCCAGCTCTCTTATAAGTATCAGTTCTGATACTTTTCCCCCTTCCGGCGGCGAATCTCGTTTCGTTCGCCGGAACGTTTTTTTACTAAAAATCCTCTCATTTCAATGTGCTATTGCCTGCTTATTTACCGCTATTATTTTGCGTCGCTGAGGGGGTATTTATTGCACTGTGAAACCATTGTGTCGCCGTTTCACGACAGTTGTAAGTAACTAAAAATTAATAAAAAAATCGCACTTGTCACTCCATATTTTTAAGCGTACATTAGCGCCGTCTGGGGCCTTTGAAGCACAGCATGTTGAGGGGGCGCCGAAGGGTAAAAAGGGACAACTCCCAATTTTTATTCGAGGCGGTGTCAGCTCTCTATACTCAGTCAGATTGTTTTCATTTAGGCGTGTCTCGTAATACGCGGAGTGATGTGAAGTGAAATATTTTATTATGGGCATCTCTTTTATGGTTATCGTCTGGGCCGGCACTTTCGCCCTGATGGTTTAACCCGAGCATGCAATGAAAAACAGGAGCCAATGGCTCCTGTTTGCATTTGTAGATGTTGCTAATCGACGCTATTCGGCGCTTTCAGAACCCGATTTATTGGAAACTGGCAGCAAACCGTCGGCACGGAACATGGCCTTAATGCCACGTACGGCCTGACGGATGCGATCACGGTTCTCAATCAACGCAAAACGCACGTGCGTGTCGCCATAATCACCGAAGCCAACGCCTGGCGAAACACAGACTTTCGCGTCCTGGAGCATTTTTTTAGCAAACTCCAGCGATCCCATCGCGGCGTACTGTTCCGGGATTTTTGCCCATACGTACATTGACGCTTTCGGCATTTCAACCATCCACCCGGCTTCATGCAGGCCTTTCACCAGCACATCGCGTCGGCGTTTGTATTGCTCAGCAATATCTTTTACACATTGCTGATCGCCTTCCAGCGCGGCAATTGCCGCCACCTGAAGCGGCGTAAAGGTGCCGTAATCGTGGTAACTTTTGATTCGTGCCAGTGCATTTACCAACTCTGCATTACCGACCATAAAGCCGATACGCCAGCCTGCCATGTTGTAGCTTTTCGATAGCGTGAAAAACTCTACTGCAACGTCACGAGCCCCGGGAACCTGCATGATTGACGGCGCTTTCCAGCCGTCATATACGATATCGGCATACGCCAAATCGTGAATGACTAACACATCGTAGCGTTTTGCCAATGCGACCACTTTCTCGAAAAACTCCAGTTCCACGCACTGCGCGGTCGGGTTAGACGGGAAGCCGAGGATCATCATCTTCGGTTTTGGGTAACTTTCACGAATAGCGCGTTCCAGTTCGTTAAAGAAATCGACACCTTCCACCAGCGGCACGGAACGCACCTGCGCCCCTGCTATCACTGCGCCATAAATGTGGATCGGATAGCTCGGGTTTGGGACCAGAACCGTGTCGCCGTGATCCAACGTCGCCAGCATCAAATGCGCCAACCCCTCTTTTGAGCCGATGGTCACAATTGCTTCGGTTTCCGGATCGATTTCGACGTCATAACGATCCTGATACCAGCGTGAAATTGCGCGACGCAGACGCGGAATGCCGCGCGAGGTGGAATAGCCGTGGGTGTCCGGGCGCTGAGCCACGGTACAGAGTTTTTCTACGATGTGCGGCGGCGTCGCGCCGTCAGGGTTACCCATGCTGAAATCGATAATATCTTCGCCGCGCCGACGCGCAGCCATTTTCAGTTCAGCAGTGATATTGAACACATAAGGGGGAAGACGATCGATACGCGTAAAACGGCGTGCAGAGCTGGAGTCAGCCATAGAATCCTCGAATAACGTGAGCGCCCGGACCGTCCGAGCGACGTTGCCACCAGTGCGGCATTCCTTGAAAATAACCCGATTATTTTCCTGCTGTCGAGAGGGGAAAGGAAAAATAGTTAGGTGCAAGTAAATGAGGAACTCGCTATCAATCACCAGAAATAATCGCTGCCTGATATCCGTCTTTCAGCAATTTTTAATTTACATAATATTATCAATTAGTTTACCTGATGGGCAGCATAAACCGCGCAATGGCTTCCCTTCTCTGAGGCTCAGGAATAATCCCCTTTTTAAATTATGCCTTTTCCCTTTTCATCATTTTGCGTGATAGCTGGCTATCCCACGCGAGGTTTTTTATCATATTGCTTTCAGTGATACATACGGCGCACTCATGCACGAAATCTTTAACATGCTGCTGGCGGTCTTTGACAGGGCCGCCCTGATGCTGATTTGCCTGTTTTTCCTGATCCGCATCCGCTTGTTCCGCGAACTTCTGCATAAATCGGCCCATACGCCGAAAGAGCTGCTCGCCGTCACCGCTATTTTTTCGATGTTCGCCCTGTTCAGCACCTGGTCCGGTGTGCATGTTGAAGGCTCGCTGGTCAATGTTCGCGTGATCGCGGTAATGTCTGGCGGCATTCTGTTTGGCCCGTGGGTCGGAGCCATTACCGGATTAATCGCCGGGTCGCATCGCTATCTGATCGATATTGGCGGCGTCACCGCCGTGCCGTGTTTAATCACCAGCATTATCGCCGGGCTGCTTTCCGGTTGGATCAATCGCAAGATACCGAAAGCTCAGCACTGGCGCGCCGGGATCCTGGCCGGGATGCTGTGTGAAACGCTGACGATGATCCTCGTGGTGGTGTGGGCCCCCACAATCCAGCTCGGTTTGGAAATTGTGTCAAAAATTGGCGTGCCGATGATCCTCGGCAGCGTTTGCATCGGCTTTATCGTACTCCTGGTGCAGAGCGTCGAGGGGGAAAAGGAAGTCATCGCCGCGCGGCAAGCCAAGCTGGCACTGGAGATTGCCAACAAAACCCTGCCGCTGTTCCGTAACGTGAACAGCGAATCCCTGCGTCAGGTCTGCGACATTATTCGCGAGGACATTCACGCCGATGCGGTGGCTATCACCGATAACGAAAAGGTGCTGGCCTACGTTGGCCTCGGTGAGACCAATTACAAACAAAATGATTTGGGAATAAGCCCGCGTACCCGCCAGGCGCTGCGCGATGGAAAAATCATTATCCGTAATGACGATGTGGCGTACCGCACGCCGGAGATCCACTCGCTACTGATCATCCCGCTTTGGGAAAAGGGCGTGGTCACCGGTACGCTCAAAATCTATTACCGCCCCGCGCATCAGATAACCTCTTCGCTTCAGGAAATGGCGATCGGCTTGTCGCAAATTATTTCGACTCAGCTTGAGGTTTCACGTGCTGAGCAGTTACGTGAAATGGCAAATAAGGCAGAGCTGCGGGCGCTGCAAAGTAAAATTAATCCTCATTTCTTGTTTAACGCCCTCAACGCCATTTCGTCGTCGATTCGCCTCAATCCAGACACCGCCCGCCAGCTGATTTTCAATCTGTCGCGCTACTTGCGCTATAACATTGAATTGAAGGATGACGAGCAGATTGATATCCGCAAAGAGCTGTACCAAATCAAGGATTACATTGCCATTGAGCAAGCGCGGTTTGGCGATAAATTGACGGTGATTTACGACATCGACGATGAAGTGAACTGCGTGATCCCAAGCCTGCTGATCCAGCCATTGGTGGAAAATGCCATTATTCACGGCATTCAGCCTTGCAAGGGCAAGGGCGTGGTGACCATCAGTATTAGTGAAAGTGGAAATCGTGTGCGCATTAGTGTGCGGGATACCGGGAACGGAATCGATCCGGCGGTGATCGCGCGGGTCGAGGCGAACGAAATGCCGGGCAATAAAATTGGCCTGCTCAATGTGCATCATCGCGTCACGCTTCTGTACGGCGAAGGATTGCATATTCGCCGCCTGGAGCCTGGCACGGAAATTTCGTTTTATGTGCCGAACCAGCGCACGCCAGCCACCGCCCCTGCCAGCCTGCTGTCATAAGGACGTTTATGAAAGTCATCATTGTTGAAGATGAAGTGCTGGCCCAGCAAGAGCTGACCTGGCTGGTGAAAGAACACAGTCAGATGGAGATTGTCGGGACTTTTGACGACGGGCTGGATGTTCTGAAATTCCTGCAACACAACCGGGTCGATGCCATTTTTCTCGACATCAATATTCCGTCGCTCGATGGCGTGTTATTGGCGCAGAACATTCACCAGTTTGCCCATAAGCCATTCATTGTGTTTATCACCGCGTGGAAAGAACATGCGGTGGAAGCGTTTGAACTGGAAGCTTTTGACTACATTCTCAAGCCTTATCAGGAATCGCGCATCGTGACGATGCTGCAAAAACTGGAAAACGCCTGGGCACAGCAGTCCGGCAGCGTCAGCAGTGCGGTCAGCCCGCAGCGTGAAAACGATACCATTAACCTGATTCGCGACGAGAAGATTTTCGTCACCTCGATTCACGACATCTATTACGCCGAAGCACACGAGAAAATGACTTTCGTCTACACCAAGCGCGAGTCATGGGTGATGCCGATGAACATTACCGAGTTTTGCAGCAAACTCCCGACGGCCCATTTCTTCCGCTGTCATCGCTCGTACTGCGTTAATCTCAATAAAATTCGCGAAATCGAACCCTGGTTCAATAACACCTACATTCTGAGATTACGCGATCTCGATTTTCAGGTGCCGGTCAGTCGCAGTAAGGTGAAAGAGTTCCGGCAGTTGATGCATCTGTAAACCGTTACCCGGTGGGCCTACGAAGTAATGTCTTCGCAAGCCCGCCGGGCAAACTCCTGATTAGAGCACTTGCCCCAACGTTTGGCGCAGATGCGCACCGGAACCGAGAAGGCCTGGATTGTCATGGACAATCAGGAACACCGGAATGTCCTGGACATAGGATTTGAAACGGCCTTTGTCTTCGAAACCGCCACGGAAACCGGAGGCTTTAAAGAACTCCAGGAAGCGCGGCACGATGCCACCCGCGATGTACACCCCACCAAAGGTCCCGAGCGTCAGCGCCAGGTTGCCGCCAAAACGCCCGAGGATCACACAAAACAGCGACAGCGCGCGACGGCAATCAGTGCAAGCACCGTCCAGCGCACGTTCGGTGACGTCTTTCGGCTGGAGATTCTCTGGCAGGCGACCGTCTGCTTTGACGATAGCGCGATAGAGATAGACCAGCCCTGGGCCGGAGAGCACGCGTTCGGCTGAGACATGGCCCAGCTCGGCACGCAGTTCTTGCAGAATGATGCCCTCTTCTTCGCTGTTTGGCGCAAAGTCGACGTGACCGCCCTCGCCCGGCAAGCTAATCCAGCGTTTATCCACGTGAACCAGATGCGCCACCCCCAAGCCGGTTCCTGCACCGTAGACGGCAATAGGTTTGCCTTCGACAGGCTCATTGCCGCCGAACTGGATCAGATGTTCTTTTTTCAGCATCGGGATCGCCATAGAAACAGCGGTAAAGTCGTTAATAATTTCCAGATGCGTGAACCCGAGATTGTTCTTCATCTCTGCGATGGAAAACGCCCAGGTATGGTTGGTCATCGCCACCCAGTCACCTGTGACGGGGCATGCAATCGCGATACAGCCCTGCTTCACATCGAGCTTGAGTTCATCCAGATAAACCTGCACGACCGCTTCAAGGCTAGGATAATCCAGCCCGGAATAGGTTTTCGCCTGAGAAATCTCACCGCTGTCCAGATCGCACAGCGCCAGACGGCAGTTCGTACCGCCCACATCACCTGTTAACGCAAACTTTGTCATTCTGTTACTGCTCCGCTAAAGTCAGAATAAGTCTTTGGCACACTGTAAATTCATGGCGACCGAACAACAACGACCAACGCAGCAGTGCCCACAATTTATCGATCCCGGTCACACTATAACTTTACCGTTTCAGCACCAATTGCAATGAAGCTTTCGCCAATTGACGGCAAAGTGTGCGCGCTCAGTGTTAAAAGGAAATCACTATGCTTCACCCGCGAGCCAAAAACATGCTTCTATTGTCGGTTCCCGCGCTGATTATCGGCATTGCCTCCAGTCTGATTCTGGTGGTTATCATGAAAATCGCGGCCCTGCTGCAACGATTTCTGTGGTCTACGTTACCCGCGAGTTTCGGCGTCAACGTCGATTCCAGCACGTGGATAATTTTCATGCTGACCGCCACTGGCATCGCGGTAGGGTTAGTGATTCGCTATAGCCCCGGTCATGCAGGCCCCGATCCGGCGACCGAACCCTTGATTGGCGCACCGGTTAAGCCGTCTGCGCTTCCGGGTTTGATTCTGGCCCTGATCCTCGGGCTTGCAGGCGGCGTTAGCCTTGGCCCTGAGCATCCCATTATGTCGGTGAACATTGCTCTCGCCATTGCCCTCGGTGCACGCGTTTTTCCTCGCGTCGGCGCGATGGACTGGACCATTCTGGCAGCCTCCGGCACGATAGGTGCGCTATTTGGCACCCCAATCGCTGCAGCACTCATCTTTTCGCAGATGCTCAGCGGCAGCGACGAAGTACCGCTGTGGGACAAACTTTTCGCTCCGCTGATTGCCGCCGCTTCCGGTGCGCTGACCACCAGCCTGTTCTTCCACCCCCAATTTTCCTTACCTATCGCCCATTACAGCCAAATGCGGCTGGTCGACATTTTCAGCGGCGCCGTCGTCGTCGCAATTGCCATTGCGGTGGGAATGGTCGCGGTCTGGTGTCTGCCGCGCTTGCACACGTTAATGCATAAGCTCAAAAACCCGGTGCTTATTCTCGGTGCTGGTGGCTTTTTGCTGGGCGTTATTGGCGCTTTTGGCGGCCCGATTACCCTGTTCAAGGGATTGGATGAGATGCATCAATTGGCGTTCAGTCAGACGCTGATGCCGACGGATTTTCTGTTCATTGCAGTGATGAAACTGGCAGCGTTAGTGGTTGCCGCCGCCAGTGGTTTTCGCGGAGGGCGTATTTTCCCGGCGGTGTTCGTTGCCGTGGCGCTTGGACTGATGCTGCATGCTCACGTTGAAGCGGTTCCGGCGGCCATCACTATTTCCTGTGCGATCCTGGGTCTGGTACTGGTCGCAACGCGCGATGGCTGGTTGAGCCTGTTTATGGCCGCCGTCGTTGTACCGGACACCACACTGCTGCCTTTGCTGTGTATCGTGATGTTGCCCGCCTGGCTCCTGCTAGCGGGCAAACCGACGATGATTGCCAAACCGCCTCGCTGAACATCTTCACTGAGTATTGTTGCGGGCCTCTAACGCTTGCGTTACGGCCCGCAGCAGCTCAGGTATTTCGAGTTTCGGTAATACCACTTCCACAAAACTCAGCCGCTGGCGACGCGAGGCAAGCTCTAGCACTTCGCGCAGTTGAACGGTCTGTGTCACGCGCCAACTCTGAGCCTGACAATCCAGACTTAAGGCTTGTGGCAGCAGCGTCCAGTTCCATTGAGCGATGTCGTTGTAACGCTGCTCTGGCCCGTGAATCGCCCGCTCGACCGTGTAACCTTCATTATTCAATAACAAAATCAGCGGTTTATGCCCATCTCGCAGCATGGAACTGAGTTCCTGAATGGTTAGCTGTGCCGCACCATCTCCCACCACCAGCACGACACGTCTTTCCGGGGCGGCGGTTTGCGCACCAAACGCGGCAGGCAGCGTGAACCCGATAGAACCCCAAAGCGGTTGTACGATAAGCATGGCATCAGCCGGAAGGCGCAACGAGGCGGCGCCAAAAGCTGCCGTTCCCTGATCGGCAAGAATAATATCGCCCGGCAAGAGTGCATCCTGCAGCGCCTGCCAAAAACTGCTTTGTGTTAGCGTACCGCTGTATTTTACGGGCGCAGGCTCTGCCTGAGAGGCGGGAAGTGTCCAGCCAGAGCAAAGTTCCTCGCAGAGGAATTGTAACGCGCGTGCGGACTGAGCTATCGGTATACCGCTGAACCAACGTTTGCCGACGCGTGCGGAAAAAGGCTGAAGCTCTATCGTTTTCTCAGCCGGAAGATGCTGTGTAAATCCGGCGGTAATGGTGTCGGTAAAACGCGTACCGATACACAAAATCGCATCGGCATCTTCAATTGCCGCGCGAGTGTATTCGGCGCTCGCCGCACCACTGTAAGTGCCCACATACCCCTGCTGATGCTCATCAAACAGCCCTTTGCCCATCAACAGCGTGGCAAATGCGAGTGGTTGTGACGTTACCCAATCCCGGAGCATTGGCTGTAACCCGTAACGCTGGGCCAGAAAATCTGCCAGCATCGCGACACGTTTGCACGGAGCCAACATTTCCCTGGCGGCCGCGATGAATGTTGCCAACGCGTTTTCATCAACCTCAACAGGTGTAAGTGTGAGAGCGTTTACAGGCCGGGTAGCCGGGGCTTTCGCGACATCCGCTGGCAACATCAAATAAGCTGGACGCCTTTCGCTGAGCATTTCTCGCAGCACACGGTCGATTTCCTGACAGGCATTACCCGCCGTCAACTTTGCCCGGGCCACACTCAGCGGGATGCTCATGTCAAAAAAGTGGCCAAAATCGCTGTCACCGAGCGTGTGATGTAACAATTCACCACGCTGCTGGCTGCCGCTTCCCGGTGCGCCCACGATGTGTAAAACCGGAACATACTCGGCAAAACTCCCGGCAATACCGTTCAACGCACTTAGCTCCCCGACGCCATAGGTCGTCAAAAGCGCGCCAGCCCCATGAATACGAGCGTAACCATCCGCCGCATAAGCCGCATTCAGTTCGTTCGCACAACCTACCCAGCACAACTTCGGGTGATCGATGACATGGTCGAGAAACTGCAAATTATAATCGCCCGGCACGCCGAACATGTGGTCAATACCGCATCCGGCAAGACGATCCACCAGATAATCTGCGATTGTGTAATTCGATTGCATAGCCATCTTCCTTTCGCCGCATAGATATTCTGAGTATTAGAGATGCGCGAAGTCTGTCCAGAAGGATAAGAATTTGATGCTGGAAAGGAAAATTTACAGATTTAAAGAGTGTACCTCAGCCACGACATTGATTAGTGTAAACGTATACACACCCTGTCCCTACTGGAGGTTTTGATGGTTTATCAGGCAAATCCGGCACGCTATGAGAAGATGGAATATCAGCGTTGCGGCCGAAGTGGACTGAAATTACCGGCGATTTCGCTGGGCTTGTGGCACAACTTCGGTGACGAAACGCTGGTCGAAACCAGCCGTCAGCTGTTACGCCATGCATTCGATCTCGGCATCACCCATTTTGACCTCGCCAATAACTATGGTCCGCCGCCAGGTTCTGCCGAAAGCAACTTTGGCCGTATTCTGCGCGAGGATTTTCTGCCGTATCGCGACGAACTGATTATCTCCAGCAAAGCGGGTTACACCATGTGGGACGGTCCTTACGGCGACTGGGGTTCACGTAAATATCTGATTGCCAGCCTCGATCAAAGCCTGAAACGCATGGGTCTGGAATACGTCGATATCTTCTACCATCACCGCCCGGATCCGGACACACCGCTGGAAGAAACCATGCGCGCACTTGACCACGTGGTACGTCAGGGTAAAGCACTGTACGTTGGGCTTTCCAATTATCCCGCCGATCGTGCTCGCGAGGCATTTGCGATTTTGCAGGATCTCGGTACACCCTGTGTTATCCACCAGCCGAAATACTCTATGTTCGAGCGCTGGGTCGAAGACGGGCTGACTGATTTGCTGCAAGAGCAAGGTGTCGGCTCGATTGCTTTCTCTCCGCTGGCCGGTGGTCAGCTAACGGACCGTTATCTGAACGGCATTCCGGCAGATTCCCGAGCCGCGAGTGGAAGCAAATTCCTCAGTGCCGATCAGATTACCGACGCGAAAGTCGAAAAAGCGCGCAAGCTGAATGAAATAGCCAGTAAGCGCGGTCAAAAACTGTCACAAATGGCGTTAGCCTGGGTACTGCGTGGCAACAAAATTACGTCGGTATTGATTGGTGCCAGCAAGATTGCGCAGCTGGATGATGCCGTGGGAATGCTCGATAACCGTCAGTTCTCTGCTCAAGAGATTGCAGAAATTGACGCAATCCTTAGCGGGTCAAATTAACGCCACTTTTAGCAAAAAGTGCTGTGACCTGAGATTTAGGAGTTACTCCGATGCTGCGAGGTTGTAACACCTCGTAAGATTGCGTTAACAGGCCCAAGAAGGCCCCGACCGCAAGGAGACATTTATGTTCAGGTCACTTATTCTGGCTGCTGTATTACTGGCAAGTGCGCCAATAATGATGGCGAATGCGGGTGAAATCACGCTGATTCCATCCGTTAAATTACAAATTGGCGATCGCGATAACTACGGCAACTACTGGGATGGCGGTCGCTGGCGCGACAACGACTACTGGCGTCGTAATTATGAATGGCGTGATGCACGCTGGCATCGACACGATAACGGCTGGCATCGCGGTTGGGACAAGCGCAATGCCTATGAGCGTGGCTACCGTGAAGGCTGGAACGACCGTGATGACCGCCATGGCGGTTGGGGCCGCGGCCCAGGACGAGGCGGCCACGGTCACGGCGGTCACCACCATTAAAATAAGCAGCCTTCGGGCTGCTTTTTTCATATCGGTAATAAATTGTAATTCGCTGAAAAAACATGCTGCACTGATTTAATTTCATCCACGCCTGTGTCGTTCTGATAATCAAAATAAGGTTTGTTCAGACCAGGATAATAAAACAATGAAAATTGACAACATGACCTCAGGGATCAACTACGGCTACACAGGCCAGCCGAGTAAAAATAATCAGGGCAGAAAGCAACTAGGCTACGAGCAATACAGCGGGACCGATTGCCAGCAAACCGGGCAGTGGCAAGCCTCATTATATTCAGTGAATGTGATAGTCAGCATCCAAAAAGGAACGGTGATGCCCTACCACCAGTCTCAACCGGTAAAATGGAAACTGGTGGATTACGGTGTCGACAAAGAATTGACGAGCAGTCGTTGATTTCTCTTCTCTCGCGGAGGGTCTTTGTCGCTTTTCCGCAAGACGGAATGATCGTTACAGATTGAGCAGCGTGCCGATCAGCAACCAGCCGTTCAGAGCCACGACCAGCACCACAATCACCCATCCTGCCCGTTTCACGAGGCGGGTGTTCACCAGATCACCCATCAGATTGGCATCGCTGGTAAAACGCAGCAGTGGCACTAACGCCAGGGCAATACCAAAGCTCAATAACACCTGGCTCATCACCAGGATGCGGGTCGGGTCAAGGCCCAGCAGAATAACGATAAACGATGGCAGCATGGTTACCGCCCGGCGGAACCACAGCGGGATATGGAAGCGGATAAAGCCCTGCATCACCACCTGTCCGGCCAGCGTCCCCACTACGGTTGACGACAGCCCGGCAGCAATCAGGCTCAGGCCAAATATTGTCGCCGCCGCGTGGCTGAGCAGCGGTTCCAGCGTGAGATAAGCCTGATCCAAGTCAGCGACACCCGTATGTCCGTTGAAATGAAACGCCGCCGCTGCCGTCGCCATCATCGCCAGATTCACAAACCCGGCAATGGTCATCGCGATCGCAACATCCCAACGTGTGGCGCTATAACGTTCCTGCCGCGAGCCACCATGAAGATGCTGAGTCAGGGACGAGTGCAGATAAATCACATGCGGCATGATAGTCGCACCCAGCACGCCTGCTGCAAGGAACACTGCTTCGGAAGTCGGCAGCGAGGGAATAATCATCCCTTTCGCCAACGGTGCCATTGCTGGCTGCGAGAAAATAAGCTCAACAATGTAGGCAGCAGCGACAAACAACAGCAGGCCACCGATGACTTTCTCCAGCGGTTTTTGCCCACGTCGCTGTAGCATCAAGATTAAGAATGTCGCGATCCCGGTCAGCACCGCGCCCTGAAGCAGCGAGATGCCCAAAATCAATTTGAAACCAATCGCTGCGCCGATGAATTCCGCCAGATCGGTCGCCATGGCGATAATTTCTGCCTGCACCCAATAGAACCACACCAGCGGGCGCGGGTAGTGATCCCGAATTTGTTCGGCCAGGTTTTTGCCGGTGGCAATCCCTAATTTGGCAGAGAGGACCTGAATCAGCATCGCCATCAGGTTTGCCCACACCACCACCCAAAGCAGTTGATAGCCGTAGCTGGCACCCGCCTGAATATTAGTGGCGAAGTTACCCGGATCGATGTAGCCGATGGCAGCAATGAACGCAGGGCCCATTAATGCAAACCGCATCTTGCGTGCTGCACGACTGCTGCTACTCTCAACGCGACTGTTTGTCATTTTCTGCCTCTGAAATATAGCCTTTGCTATGTTTGATGCTATCAAAATGAGAATGATTATCAAGTTCATTTATTAAGGTGATATTGATTTCTCTGATAGACAGGAACGATAGCCGCGGGTCAACGAACAGCCATGTTTAGGGACAAGTAACGTAAAGTCAGTTCTACCGTCAGATTAGTACAACAACGCAACTTTTAACACCTTTACATAACATAACAGATTTGTATGGTTGGTCACCTTTTTTGAGATTGCTCACAGGTTCTAACTATAGTGCGGCGTAGATCTCGTTTTCTTTTATGTTGTTGCATAGAATGTGCACGGAAATTTAATCTGCCTCATATTTGGAGCAAATATGGACCGCGTTTTACACTTTGTCCTCGCGCTTGCTGTGGTTGCGATTCTGGCCTTGCTGGTTAGCCATGATCGTAAAAAAATCCGCATTCGCTATGTTATTCAATTACTTGTTATCGAAGTCCTGCTGGCCTGGTTCTTCCTGAACTCTGATGTCGGCCTGGGATTTGTGAAAGGATTCTCCGAGATGTTCGAAAAACTTCTCGGTTTCGCTAACGAAGGGACAAATTTCGTCTTCGGTAAAATGAACGATGAAGGCCTGGCATTCTTCTTCCTGAAAGTGCTTTGCCCGATTGTCTTCATTTCTGCACTGATTGGTATTTTGCAGCACATCCGTGTTCTGCCGATTGTGATCCGTGCGATTGGTACTCTGCTGTCGAAAGTCAACGGTATGGGTAAACTGGAGTCTTTCAACGCGGTCAGCTCCTTGATCCTCGGTCAGTCGGAAAACTTCATCGCCTATAAAGACATTCTCGGCAAGATGTCGCGCAACCGCATGTACACCATGGCGGCGACCGCAATGTCTACCGTTTCAATGTCCATCGTCGGCGCATACATGACCATGCTGGACCCGAAATTTGTGGTTGCGGCACTGGTGCTGAACATGTTCAGTACCTTTATCGTTCTGTCGCTTATCAACCCGTACCGTGTTGATCAGAGCGAAGAGAACCTGCAGATGTCTAATCTGCGCGAAGGTCAGAGCTTCTTCGAAATGTTGGGCGAATATATTCTGGCAGGCTTCAAAGTGGCGATTATCGTTTCTGCAATGCTGATCGGCTTTATCGCCCTGATTGCTGCGCTGAACGCCCTGTTCGCGACCGTGACCGGTTGGTTTGGTCACAGCATCTCCTTCCAGGGGATCCTCGGCTACATCTTCTGGCCAGTGGCTTGGGTGATGGGCGTTCCTGCCAGCGAATCGCTGCAGGTCGGCAGCATCATGGCGACCAAAATGGTGTCCAACGAATTCGTTGCCATGATGGATCTGCAGAAAATCGCCAGCACGCTCTCTCCGCGCGCAGAAGGCATCCTGTCTATCTTCCTCGTCTCCTTCGCTAACTTCTCGTCCATCGGTATCATTGCCGGTGCGATTAAAGGTCTGAACGAAGAACAAGGTAACGTAGTTTCACGCTTCGGCTTGAAACTGGTTTACGGTTCTACGCTGGTGAGTGTGCTGTCCGCATCCATCGCCGCACTGGTTCTGTAAGTCAGCAAGACACTAAAAAGCCGGGAGTGTATCTCCCGGCTTTTTTATGCCCGCAATTCCTCAAGAGGACGCGGCTTACCTATCAAATACCCTTGCAGGTAATCGACGCCCATCTTATACAACAGTTCCCGCTGTGCCTCGGTTTCAACAAACTCCGCAACCAGCGTCAGCTTTTTTACTTTCGCCAGTTCACAGATAGATTTCACGATCATTTCATCGACCGGGTCAGTGAGAATGTCACGCACAAAGCAACCATCAATTTTAACGATATCCGCTTCCAGCCTTTTCAGGCGCTCATAGTTTGCGTAACCCGTACCGAAATCATCGATTGCGATTTGGCAACCGTATTCCCGAAGGCGTCGGATATTCAGCATGCTGATTTCTGAACCAGAAAACGCCTGCTGTTCGGTGATTTCAATGGTGACCAGCGCCGGAGAGATATCATATTGACTGAACAGCGAGAGGATCTTATTGGCGCTCTCTTTTTGCATCAGCGTGAATGGCATCAGGTTCACGGAGAAGCGCTCGCCCGGCAACGTTTTCATCGCCCGAAAAAGGGTTTCAACGACCAGCAGATCAAAACGCTTACTGAGGTTGAACTGCGCGATCACCGGAATGAATTGATCAGGTGTGATAATTTTCTCGTCCCAGGTCATTCGGGCGAGGATTTCGTGATATCGATCGCCAGCCTGACTCACGATAGGCTGGGCATATAATTGCAGGCCGCCCTCCGCCAACGCTTTTTTCACCCGGCTTAGCTGCATAACGCGCTCTGTGGTGTTGTCAGAAACCGTTGCCAGACTGCTGTCGAGTGCTAAGACACGACGGGCGGCGCAGGCCTGCTCTGAAAGCCAGCTCAATTGGCCCAGCGTATGGTGCAACGCTTCACCCTCGCCTTCGATAGCGCCCCAGGCTGCGCCAAACTCCAGATCCAGCGAGTCACCTTGCCAGTTGAACGCCTGACTATTGAGGAAGTCGACAATATAGGCAAGCCTGGCTGCCGTTTCTGAGCAATGCAGTACCAACAGCAGTTCGCTCCCCGGGAGCTGGAAAAGTTTCTCTTCCGGGCCGAGTAACGGTTGCAAATCACGGGTGATCATTCGCTTGCAGTGAACGCGCATCATCATGCCGTAATGACGGCTTAAAAATTCCAGATTATCCATTCGCAGGCAGCACACGCTAGCACGCGGATGCTGGCTCAAATAGCTCTCGAACGCACGCAAATTGGGCAGCCCGGTGAGCGGATCCTGCAACGCCTGGTTATGCCACTTACGCTTTATGATGTTGCTGCGAGCTTGTATCTGCGCCATGTAGAGCAAGCAAATGGTGAAAGAGATAAGAACCGACAGTACAAAGGAAAGTGCGTACTCAGTACTCACGCCCTGTAAAAAGTTGCGGTTATAGGCAACAAGGAAAAACGCGCTGATGCCCCACACCAGGCAGATCAGCGGATAGCTAAAGCGGTTAATGACCAGGAAGAAAAGGATAAAAATTACCGGGACTAAATATCCGGCGATGAATTCAGATTCAAAAGGTGTGCAAAGCGTCAGCAGCAAGGCAGTCAGCACCACCAGCCAGTTTGCCGTAAATAGCCACTGCTTTCGGCCAAACGCGGGGAGAATATGACGCTTCCAGAACTTGCGTGCGTAGCGCGGGTTGATAAGCATCCGCAACGGGTAGTAAAACAGCATGGTAAAAATGAGCCCGGCACATATCAGGCTCTGAATATCGACAAGACTGTAGACGACCGATGCAGAGACGAAGAATCCGGAAACCGATAAGGGAAAATCAAGAAAGCGCCCCGCCAGATACATCGTGCCTTTTAACACCATCGGCGCAAAGAAACAGGCCCAAAAAATCCGTGTCCCCATATGCCGGTTAGGCAATCCAAAACGCCAGCGCTTACCTAAAATCCCGTACAGAATGCCGCATGACAGCATCGGCGCAAACAGCTGACAGAATAACAACACCAGAGACTGTGGCGCGGGCAACGGCAGCAGCCAGGCGTTGGTCACTGCAAAAGCAATAATCAACGGCGAGACCGCATGTCGACCAAAAAGCAGCATCATCGACAAAATGACGCTCAGCGGGAGCCAGGCGAGATAAATGGCATTGCCATCAATTACCGTTCCGGGCGAAAGAAAACGGGCAAAAGGAATTGAGAAAAGGCTTAAGACTAGTGCCAGCAGAAATTTTTTGGCTGAGGAGTTCTTTATAAACGTCATTATGGTCAGGGAAATATTCCGGCTGGATTCGTAACTGCAACATAGAAATATTATGTTTATTAATTGAGCGAAGCAAGTTTCCCGTAGGAGAAAAGTCTCATTGTTTATATGGAATTTAACAAAGGGAAACAATTTGACTCAAAAAAGCCTGTTTCTTACAGATTTTCTGACGTCGTAGCCGTAAAAACAAAAACCCCCGCCGAGGCGAGGGTTTGAATTTTGGTGGAGCTAAGCGGGATCGAACCGCTGACCTCTTGCATGCCATGCAAGCGCTCTCCCAGCTGAGCTATAGCCCCACAATGTTACTTCACGTACCAAATCTGATGGGAGCAGAATTTGGTGGAGCTAAGCGGGATCGAACCGCTGACCTCTTGCATGCCATGCAAGCGCTCTCCCAGCTGAGCTATAGCCCCGTTACGCAAAGCGTGTCGTGTTGACGGGCGGCATGATATGAATTCCCTTGCCAGGTGTCAACGGCAAAATGTTCCCCATTTTTTCAATTGCTGAAAAAGCATGCAACTGAATGACATTGCGAGCGTTCTCGCAATCAGTAGTTAAACGCGTCACGTTTTCAGCTAAAAGGATGCTATAACATGAACCACTAATTCCCATACAAGTACTCAGGAAATAGCATGCTCAAGGAACGAATGACGCCGGAGGAACTCGCCCATCTGACCGGTTATAGCCGTCAAACCATCAATAAATGGGTGCGAAAAGAGGGATGGCAAACATCACCTCGTCCGGGTGTTCAGGGCGGAAAAGCACGTGTTGTTCACGTCAGCGAACAGGTCCGTGAATTTATTCGCAGTGCGCAGCGAGCCGCAGCCAGCGCGCCGGGAACCGCACATGTTGTTGCAGAAGACAGTTTTGATGCCCTCCTCTTGTCGTTGCCAAAAACAATGTCTGACTACGAACAGAAGCAACTCACCACGCTCCTTTTACGAGAAGGGATAACCGGCCTCCTCCTCCGTTTAGGCATTCGCACACAAGAATGACAATGAAAACACTTCACTCCAAGATGACTACCCAAGAGTTGGCGCACTGTGTGGGTATGGCGAAACAAACGATCAATCGTTGGATCCGCGAGCAGAAATGGATAACGGAGCCGATCCCTGGCGTTAAAGGTGGTCGCGCGAGACTGATTCATATCACGCCGGAAGTCAGGGATTTCCTAAACTCAACGCCAAAACTGCGTCATTTGTCGCTTTCATTGAAAGCCGCGGAACCTGAGCACAGTTACAACACGCAGGACAACGATCCGGTCTGGCGGCAAATTCAGGACGTTCTGGTGATGATGACTGCGGAAGAGAAACAGCGCTTACATCTGCTTCTGGTTCGCGAAGGTTTGAGTAGTTTTCTGGAAAGTTTGAACATCGCTGACAAAAGCGCATAAAAAAACGGCAGACCCTGCGGCCTGCCGTTTCTGATTAAAACCTGTTATTGCTGATTTTCACGTTCCGCAATGAATGCCAGGGCTTTGTTGATACGCGCTACGCTGCGGCTCTTGCCAATCGCATGCACGGTGACATCCAAACCAGGAGACTGGCCCGCGCCAGTTACCGCGACGCGAAGCGGCATCCCAACTTTGCCCATTCCCACTTCAAGTTCATCGGCGGTGGCCTGAATGGCGTGATGTACATTTTCAGCCGTCCAGTCGGTGATGGCATTCAGCTTATCGCGAACCACTTCCATGGGCTGACGCGCAACCGGACGCAGATGTTTTTTCGCCGCGTCGGCATCAAACTCGTCAAACTCTTCGTAGAAGTAACGGCAACTCGCCGCCATCTCTTTCAGAGTCTTACAGCGCTCACCCAACAGTTTCACCAACTCTGCCAACTGTGGCCCCGTGCGAGTGTCGATTTTTTCCTGCTCAATGTGCCATTGCAGATGCGTCGCCACATATTCAGGAGCCATCGTGTTGATGTAGTGATGGTTCAGCCATTGTAGTTTTTCGGTGTTGAACGCACTGGCAGATTTGCTGACCGCGCCCAATGAGAACAGTTTGATCATCTCTTCACGAGAGAAAATTTCCTGATCGCCGCTGGACCAGCCCAGACGCACCAGATAGTTCAACAGCGCTTCTGGCAAATAACCGTCGTCGCGATATTGCATCACGCTGACCGCACCGTGGCGTTTAGACAGTTTTTTGCCGTCGTCACCGTTGATCATCGATACGTGCGCGTAGACCGGTACTGGTGCATTCAGCGCTTTCAGAATGTTTATCTGACGCGGGGTATTGTTGATATGGTCTTCACCACGGATAACGTGGGTGATTTCCATATCCCAGTCATCGACAACAACACAGAAGTTATACGTCGGGGATCCGTCAGTACGACGGATGATCAGGTCATCCAGCTCCTGGTTGCTGAACTCGATTGGGCCGCGAATCTGGTCATCGAAGATAACGGAACCTTCTTGCGGGTTAGCGAAACGCACCACGCAAGGCTCATTATCAGCATGATGCTCATGACCGTGGCGGCAGCGACCGTCATAGCGCGGCTTTTCGCCATTCGCCATTTGCTCTTCGCGCAGGGCATCGAGGCGCTCTTTGGAGCAGTAACATTTATAAGCTGTACCAGCCACCAACATGTCGTCAATGACCGCGTTGTAGCGATCGAAACGTTTGGTCTGGAAGTACGGGCCCTCATCCCATTCCAGGCTCAACCAGTTCATGCCATCCATGATAGCTTCGATGGCTTCCGGCGTGGAGCGCTCAAGATCGGTATCTTCAATACGCAACACGAACTCACCGCCGTGATTGCGAGCAAACAGCCAGGAATAAAGAGCGGTGCGAGCACCACCGACGTGCAGATAGCCAGTTGGGCTCGGCGCGAAGCGAGTTTTGATTTTCATGAAATGGCCTTACGTTTAGAAAGTTGCCGACAGCCGGCAAATCCTGGAAAAAAACAATGGGCAATATTCTATCACTCCCACCTGAATCCTCAATGTTGATCCCCTCTAATCGCTGCGCTTAGCGTATTTTGTTTATAAATCATGCACCCTATGGCGATTCATAAGCGTTTTGTCTAATTTTACGACGAACAAACAAAATCTTTGGAAAAGGCGTTGACTCATTTTGAACTCTCCCTATAATGCGACTCCACACAGCGGGGGTGATTAGCTCAGCTGGGAGAGCACCTCCCTTACAAGGAGGGGGTCGGCGGTTCGAACCCGTCATCACCCACCACTACTTTTGTAGTCTCCGCCGTGTAGCAAGAAATTGAGAAATGGGTGATTAGCTCAGCTGGGAGAGCACCTCCCTTACAAGGAGGGGGTCGGCGGTTCGATCCCGTCATCACCCACCACTTTCTCGCCAGCTGGTTTCTTGCAGTAACATTGAAGTACCGAAGTGGGTGATTAGCTCAGCTGGGAGAGCACCTCCCTTACAAGGAGGGGGTCGGCGGTTCGATCCCGTCATCACCCACCACTTCGGGTCGTTAGCTCAGTTGGTAGAGCAGTTGACTTTTAATCAATTGGTCGCAGGTTCGAATCCTGCACGACCCACCAATGTAGAAAGGCGCCCTAAAGGCGCCTTTTTGCTATGCCCAATTCGTGCCGGATGAGAACCTGCTGCAGGTTCGAGTCGAACAAAGTGAGACACCGGAGCCGCTTGCGGCGACGGCCCGAAGG
>NZ_DATBBJ010000109.1:0-86829 GCF_036271055.1 Scandinavium sp.
AATGGCACCCTGCCATGGCTGCGTCCGGATGCAAAAAGCCAGGTGACCTTCCAGTACGACGACGGCAAAATCGTCGGTATTGACGCGGTCGTTCTGTCTACTCAGCATGCGGAAGATATCGATCAGAAATCCCTGCAGGAAGCAGTGATGGAAGAGATCATCAAGCCGGTTCTGCCAACTGAATGGCTGAGCTCCGCAACCAAATACTTCATCAACCCAACCGGACGCTTTGTTATCGGTGGTCCAATGGGCGACTGCGGTCTGACCGGACGTAAAATCATCGTTGATACCTACGGCGGCATGGCACGTCATGGTGGCGGTGCATTCTCTGGTAAAGATCCATCGAAAGTTGACCGTTCTGCGGCGTACGCTGCGCGTTATGTGGCGAAAAACATCGTCGCGGCGGGCCTGGCTGACCGTTGTGAAATCCAGGTATCTTACGCGATTGGCGTAGCAGAACCGACGTCCATCATGGTTGAAACCTTCGGTACTGAAAAAGTGCCGACCGAGCAACTGACCCTGCTGGTACGCGAGTTCTTCGACCTGCGTCCGTACGGCCTGATTCAGATGCTGGACCTGCTGCACCCAATCTACAAAGAAACCGCAGCATACGGTCACTTTGGTCGCGAACATTTCCCATGGGAAAAAACCGACAAAGCCGCTGTGCTGCGTGAAGCTGCCGGCCTGAAATAAACCGTTGCGTTTCATTCTCTAAAGGCCAGCCTCGCGCTGGCCTTTTGCTTTTGTGCGATCGATGTCGTTACCGTTCACTAAACAGGGAGCGTACCACTCAGCCATGAAAGAATAAGCATTAGCACAAGAATGGCAAAGACAACAGCAATCCCAAACAAGATGGCGTGAAAGGCCAGGGTCCCACCGCCAAATACTATTGCGCCCCTAATGCTCCAGCTATTTTCTTTACACATCCCCCCCACGAAAGCGAACACCAATGCCAAAACCGCCAAACCAATCCCTGTGTTATCAATTACTTTATCAATATTGACGCGATGAGTTCCCTCAGCCTCGGAGGGATTCTGGCCTTTAAGACCCGCAATGACGCCTTTTTTTATGGCAGAAACGTGTTCAGCAACAGCACGTTCGAGTGACACAGTCGGGGCTGAAACAGGCCCTAAGGTATAATGAAAAATACCGATTACGAGGGCCAAGGCACCCATTAACATCCCTGCAGAGCTCCATTTGTTTTGCAATAGCATTTCCATTTGACGTCCCTATACTGAGTAAAGTTTCGCCTGAATATCCTTCTCATTTCCTTAAACGAGCAAAGCCAGGCAATGCTATTTTGCTTGTTATACTGTTCAAAAATCCATCTTTTTTAGCGAATCAGTGGGAAGTGCCAAACTACACCTGCAATGAAAGCGATTACATTGATACTTGTTGGACTATTTTAAGATTAATCGCTTTGCATGACTGGAAATTGCGTGCTGTTACATAACATTTCAGTTAACTCCGAAATTTAAATTTTTCCAGACCACACGTAAAAACATATCGCACTGATTTATAATAATTAATTTAGCTTACACAACATGACAATAGTGTAACCGATTACACCAATGTGATTTATCTCACATCTTTTCACGTATCCCTAACCTACCCTTCACATTGACGAAATTAATAATTAAGTGGAGGGCGATATGCCTGACAATAAAAAACAGGGGCGTTCCAACAAGGCGATAACGTTCTTTGTCTGTTTTCTCGCAGCCCTTGCGGGATTACTTTTCGGCCTTGATATCGGTGTGATCGCGGGCGCATTGCCATTTATCACCCATGAATTCCAGATTGACTCACACACTCAGGAATGGGTTGTCAGCTCGATGATGTTTGGTGCTGCGGTCGGTGCTGTCGGCAGCGGCTGGCTCTCTTATCGCCTGGGCCGTAAAAAAAGCCTGATGATTGGCGCGATCCTATTTGTTCTCGGCTCGCTGTGCTCTGCCGCTGCGCCAAACGTTGAAGTGCTGCTGCTCTCCCGCGTACTACTTGGCCTGGCGGTCGGTGTGGCTTCTTATACTGCACCTCTTTATCTGTCTGAAATTGCGCCGGAAAAAATCCGTGGCAGCATGATTTCGATGTACCAGTTGATGATCACCATCGGTATTCTGGGTGCATATCTCTCCGACACCGCCTTTAGTTACAGCGGCGCATGGCGCTGGATGCTCGGCGTGATCATCATCCCGGCTATTCTGCTGTTGATTGGTGTGTTCTTCCTGCCGGACAGCCCGCGCTGGTACGCAGCCAAACGCCGCTTCAACGATGCCGAACGCGTGCTACAACGCCTGCGTGATACCAGCGCAGAAGCGAAACAAGAGCTGGAAGAGATCCGCGAAAGCCTGAAAATCAAACAATCTGGCTGGGCGCTGTTCAAAGACAACAGTAACTTCCGCCGCGCAGTATTCCTTGGCGTATTGTTGCAGGTGATGCAGCAGTTCACCGGGATGAACGTCATCATGTACTACGCGCCAAAAATCTTTGAACTGGCGGGCTACACCAATACCACCGAACAGATGTGGGGCACGGTTATTGTCGGTCTGACTAACGTACTCGCTACCTTTATCGCTATCGGTCTTGTGGATCGTTGGGGACGTAAACCGACGCTGGTGCTTGGCTTCCTGGTCATGGCGGTCGGTATGGGCGTGCTGGGCACCATGATGCACAACGGCATCCACACGCCGGGCGCGCAGTACTTCGCCGTCGCCATGCTGCTGATGTTTATTGTGGGCTTCGCAATGAGCGCCGGTCCGCTGATTTGGGTACTGTGCTCTGAAATCCAGCCGCTGAAAGGACGTGATTTCGGCATCACCTGCTCAACCGCGACCAACTGGATTGCTAACATGATTGTCGGTGCGACCTTCCTGACCATGCTGAACACACTGGGCAACGCTAACACCTTCTGGGTTTATGGCGGCCTGAACTTGTTCTTCATCGTCCTGACGCTGTGGCTGGTGCCAGAAACCAAACACGTGTCGCTGGAGCATATCGAACGTAACCTGATGAAAGGCCGTCGTCTGCGCGAGATTGGCGCTCACAACTAATTTCCACTACGCCCGGCGGCATACGCTTGCCGGGCAAAACCACCTCTTGCACCACCCCGCCTCACACTCTATCCTTTTGCGCTATGAAAACCCCTCGCCTCCCCATCGCCCTTCAGCAAGCCGTTATGCGTAGCCTGCGGGAAAAACTCGCGCTCGCGAATCAAAAGCTCGACCGCAATTTCCCTGAACCGAAACTGACGTGGCAACAGCGCGGCACCTCAGCGGGCACTGCCTGGCTTGAAAGCTATGAAATTCGCCTCAACCCCGTGTTGTTGCTGGAAAACCAACAGGCGTTTATCGATGAAGTCGTGCCACACGAACTGGCGCATTTGCTGGTGTGGAAACGCTTTGGCCGCGTCTCGCCGCACGGTAAAGAGTGGAAATGGATGATGGAGAGCGTGCTGGGTGTACCTGCCCAACGCACACACCAGTTTGAACTGGAGTCCGTGCGCAAAAATACTTTCCCCTATCGCTGCGGCTGCCAACAGCATCAGCTGACCGTGCGTCGCCATAATCGCGTAATGCGTGGCGAAGCGGTTTATCGCTGTGTGCATTGCGGCGATCCGTTGGTGGCGGAAAAGTAACCTTCGGAAATAACTGGAAGTTTTCTGATCTGACTGATTGCATCTGACAACAGCATTCGCTACGTTGCGGGCTCGTTTTGACACGGAGTTCGTGATGTCCCGCAAATCTCTTTTGGCGCTGGCCTTTTTTGCCATCGCCCTTTCCGGCCCTGTATTGGCCGTTGGTATCAACAGTTTTTCTCAGGCGAAAACTGCCGGAGTGAAGGTCAATGCTGACGTTCCGGGTGACTTTTATTGCGGCTGTAAAATTGACTGGCAGGGCAAAAAAGGCGTTATCGATCTGGAGTCCTGCGGCTATAAAGTACGTAAAAACGAAACCCGCGCCAGCCGCGTCGAATGGGAACATGTGATGCCTGCCTGGCAGTTCGGTCATCTGCTGCAATGCTGGCAGGACGGTGGACGTAAAAACTGCGCCAAAGATCCGGTGTATCGCAAAATCGAAAGCGATATGCATAACCTGCAACCCGCCGTTGGCGAGGTGAATGGTGACAGAAATAACTTCATGTACAGCCAGTGGAATGGTGGTAAAGGCCAATATGGCCAGTGTTCCATGAAGGTCGATTTCAAAGATAAAATTGCTGAACCGCCTGCGCGCGCACGCGGCTCTATTGCACGTACCTACTTCTATATGCGCGACCAGTACAAGCTCACGCTGTCTCGTCAGCAAACGCAGTTGTTCACCGCCTGGGATAAGCAATACCCGGTCAGTGCGTGGGAATGTACACGCGACGAACGTATCGCGAAGATTCAAGGGAATCACAACCCGTACGTCCAGCAGGCTTGCCAGGCACAAAAGAGCTACCCTACACTAGCGTCAAACGTTAACTGAAATCCGGAAACCCTGAGACTATGCGCATTCCCCGCATCTATCACCCTGAATTTATTGCTGCTGGCAGCCAGATTGCCCTGAGCGAAGACGCGGCGAATCACGTAGGCCGCGTGTTGCGCATGGGCGCAGGCCAGGCCATTCAGCTGTTTGACGGCAGCAATCAGGTCTTTGAAGCCGAAATCACTCAGGCCGATAAGAAAAGCGTGCGGGTCAATGTGCTCAGCGCCGAGACCGATGACCGCGAATCGCCGCTGCATATCCACCTCGGCCAGGTGATGTCGCGCGGCGAAAAGATGGAATTCACCATCCAGAAATCGATTGAACTCGGTGTAAGCCTCATTACGCCACTCTTTTCCGAACGCTGCGGCGTTAAACTGGATGCTGAACGTCTGAACAAGAAGCTCCAGCAGTGGCAGAAAATCGCGATCGCCGCCTGTGAACAGTCCGGGCGAAATGTGATCCCGGAGATCCGCCCGGCAATGGATCTGGAACAGTGGTGCGCCGAGGAAGAGAGCGGATTGAAGCTCAATCTGCACCCACGCGCCAGCGCCAGCATCAACACGCTACCGCAGCCGGTTGAGCGTGTGCGTCTGCTCATCGGCCCGGAAGGCGGTTTGACGGCGGATGAAATTGCCATGACCGCTCGCTATGCGTTTACTGATATTCTGTTAGGACCTCGCGTTCTGCGTACTGAGACCACTGCGCTCACCGCCATCACCGCGCTTCAGGTGCGTTTTGGCGATCTGGGCTAATACTCGCGTTACAGGAGAAGAGTAATGATCAAGCTCGGCATCGTGATGGACCCCATCGCGAAGATCAACATCAAGAAAGATTCCAGCTTCGCTATGCTGCTGGAAGCGCAGCGTCGTGGTTACGAACTCCACTATATGGAGATGAACGATCTCTATCTGATTAACGGCGAAGCACGGGCGCAGACGCGTCTGTTGAGCGTTGAGCAGAACTACGACGGCTGGTACAGCTTTAACGGCGAACAGGATGTGGCGCTTGCCGATCTCGACGTTATCCTGATGCGTAAGGATCCACCGTTCGATACCGAATTTATCTACGCGACTTATATTCTTGAGCGCGCAGAAGAAAAAGGCACGCTTATCGTCAACAAACCGCAGAGCCTGCGCGACTGTAACGAAAAGCTGTTCACCGCCTGGTTCTCTGACCTGACCCCGGAAACACTGGTCACGCGCAACAAAGCACAGTTGAAAGCCTTCTGGCAGCAGCACGGTGACATCATCATGAAACCGCTGGACGGCATGGGTGGCGCCTCTATCTTCCGCGTGAAGCAAGATGACCCAAACATTGGCGTTATCGCAGAAACCCTGACCGAACTCGGCACGCGCTACTGCATGGCGCAGAACTACCTGCCTGCCATCAAAGACGGTGATAAGCGCGTGCTGGTGGTTGATGGCGAACCGGTGCCGTACTGCCTCGCACGTATTCCACAGGGCGGTGAAACGCGCGGCAACCTGGCTGCAGGGGGCCGTGGTGAACCACGTCCGCTGTCAGAAAGCGACTGGGAAATCGCCCGTAAAGTGGGACCAACGCTGAAAGAAAAAGGGCTGATTTTTGTCGGCCTCGACATCATTGGCGATCGTCTGACGGAAATTAACGTCACCAGCCCTACCTGTATTCGTGAAATCGAAGCCGAATTCCCTGTCTCCATTACAGGCATGCTGATGGACGCTATCGAAAAGCGTCTGGGTAAGTAATCCGCTGATACGGCGGGAGCAATGGACTCCCGCCTTCTCTCGACAGCGCCCTGGTTTGCCCGCATACTGGCCGTTGTTGCTTTTTAAACCAGGAAACAGAACCTCTGACAATGAATTTACAGCACCACTTTCTAATTGCCATGCCTGCTCTCCAGGACCCGATGTTCCGCCGTACCGTTATCTACATTTGTGAATACAATGACGACGGAGCGATGGGGATCATCATCAATAAACCGATGGAAAATCTGAAGGTTGAAGGGATTCTGGAAAAGCTGAAAATCACCCCGGACCCGCGTGATCCGGAGATTCGTCTCGACAAACCGGTGATGCTCGGCGGCCCGCTTGCGGAAGACCGCGGTTTTATTCTGCACACACCACCGTCATCGTTCTCGTCGAGTATCCGCATTTCTGACAACACTGTGATTACCACTTCCCGTGACGTGCTTGAAACGCTCGGCACCGCTGAACAGCCGACAGAAGTGCTGGTCGCGCTGGGCTATTCTTCATGGGAAAAAGGTCAGCTCGAGCAAGAAATTCTTGATAACGCCTGGCTGACCGCGCCGGCCGATCTCAACATTCTGTTCAAAACACCGCTCGCCGACCGCTGGCGTGACGCGGCTCGTCTGATTGGTATTGATATTCAGACCATGCCCGGCGTGGCAGGGCACGCCTGATGAGCGGCACATTGATAGGCATCGACTTCGGCACGCGCAGTATCGGCGTAGCGGTCGGACAACGCGTGACCGGAACCGCCCGTCCACTCGGTGCGCTGAAAGCGCAGGACGGCACGCCAGACTGGACCGCTGTCGAAAAAATATTGAAAGAGTGGCAACCGGAAGCCGTGGTTGTTGGCCTGCCGCTGAATATGGACGGTACAGAACAACCGCTCACCGCTCGCGCCCGCAATTTTGCCAACAAAATTCATGGTCGCTTTGGCGTGAAAATTATCCTTCACGACGAACGCCTAAGCACCGTAGAGGCACGCGCAGGGCTGTTTGAGCACGGCGGATACCGCGCGCTGAACAAAGGCAAAGTGGACTCTGCCTCAGCGGTAGTGATTCTGGAAAGCTTTTTCGAGCAGGGATTTTGAGACTCCCTCTCCCTTGCGGGAGAGGGTTTTGTGGCACAATCAGTGACGCAGATTTTCGTTCGCCCAACTCACCGCCTGGGTTCTGTTTTTCACGCTTAATTTGCGGAAAACATTATACAGGTGCGTTCGTACCGTATTCTCGCTAATAAATAACGCTCGCGCGATATCCATATTGGTTGCGCCATAGCGCAATTCATTGAGGATTTCACATTCACGTTCGGTCAACGGAATATTGTCTGAATCGCTGGATGTGTGAACCGCTGCATACATGGCAGGGTGCATCACGCTCAATTCAGCCGTCTGCTCGCCGTGAAGCACAGCTTTGACGCCCTCAATTAAGCGCGATTCATCATCGTCATGGCGAAATACTCCGTAAAGCGCTGGCCATTTCGCCATTTCGTATAGCTCATACTTTTGTGCGCTATTGATAATAAGCAAGCGCGGGTTTTCCACCTGCGACTGAATAATATCTCGCCAAATCCCATTCAGTTTTTTCGTCGATACGGCAATATCAAACAATACCACCGTTTCGCGCGGGAGGCGCTGTAACAGCGGTTTATTGATATTGTGCACATCAACAAAAACAGAAAGGAGATCGGACAGATAATTCGCAAAAGCATTCGCTTGTACAGACGGGTGAGTGATAAGAAGAAGCTGACGTGATTTGCCTACACTCTCTGATACATCAAGCATTTAAAAACTCTCCATAGTTGAGGCTCACCATCATGGTGATTAAATGGGTCAAAAAGACACAAACAACGTGTATGAATATATAAATTTCAAACGTACACACCGAAATGATATTTCATGAGAAAAATCCTATTCCTCATAAACAGAATAGAACGAATGCCTGATAAGTGTCAAAAGATTATCACCCTTTTTTTCTACGCCTGCGCAATACAATCTCATGCGTGGCGCGGGTTTGCCTGATACATGTTCCGCAGCGTTCGTTTTTACAACACCAGTAATGATGCATATTACTGAGAGTGTAAAAAATAAATTGTATTAGCCCGACTGAATATCAACATCAATATAACATTAGTATTAATTAAGTATTAATCCCGCTAACACAATAATTGTATTTTACTGGGGCTGCCCAACAACGATTAATTATTCGGCAAATAACTCGATACTTTGACCTGGAGGCGTGATCGGACTCACGTTTTTTCACTAAATAATTTTCATATCGTTAACCAATACATAAAAAGTGCCGCTGAAATGAGCCTGTTCAGCGGCATTACGCAGATTTCGGGGTTATAGACGACCCGCCGCCTGTCGCTGTTGATAGCTTTGAGCAAAAGTCAGCATCCCCGCCTGCTGCCCGGTTTGCATTACGCCGGGTAGCTGGTGCGTTTTCCCTTCGCGAATAAGACTGCCCACAGCAGGCGTGTTCACCAGCAGTTCATAGAGAGCCACTCGCCCCGCTTGTTTGTCCGGCAACAGTTTTTGCGCCAGCACCGCACACAAGCTTCCGGCAAGCTGGCTACGCACCTGCTCTTTTTCCCCGGCAGGGAAAACATCCACCAGCCGCTCAATGGCCTGAGCTGCACCGCGCGTATGCAGCGTGGACAGCACGAGATGGCCCGTTTCTGCCGCCGTCAACGCCAGACGAATAGTTTCTGTGTCTCGCAACTCACCTAGCAGGATCACATCCGGATCCTGACGCAATGCCACGCGCAGTGCCGCAGAAAATGATCCACAATGCGCTCCCACTTCTCTTTGATGAATCAAACATCGTTCGCTGTGATGCACAAACTCCACCGGATCTTCCAGCGTCAGAATGTGCCCGTCGCGCTGATGATTGAGATGGTCGACCATCGCCGCAAGCGTGGTGGATTTCCCGCTTCCCGTCGCGCCGGTCACCAGAATCAGCCCGCTTTCCTCATTCAATAATTCATTAATGGCGGGCGGCGCGCCCAATGACGACAACTGCGGGCAGCTTTCCGGTAAGAGTCGCAAGACCAGAGAGACTCCGTCTACATGACGAAATACGCTGGCACGCAGGCGCGTACCGCCATCGGTTTGTACTGCGAAGTCGCATTGGTTCTCCGTTTGCCACTGCCGCTGCGCCGCCTGACTCAACCAGTCATACAGCAGCAATTGCGCCTCGGGTGCGGTAAACGGCGCGAGTTCCAGTCTCCCCTGCCGCCGCCAGCGTACCGTGCCATCGTTGCACAGGTGTAGATCCGAGACATTATGCTTTACACTAAGGGCCACAATTTCCTGCATATCCATATCATCATCCTGAAAATGACCGACATTGCGCATAACCTGACACAGGTCAGGGACAAAATCTCAGCCGCTGTCGCCCTTTGCGGCCGTGCTCCAGAAGAAGTTACGTTGCTTGCAGTGAGTAAAACGAAACCTGCGAGCGCCATCGAGGAAGCTATCGCTGCGGGCCAGCGTGCCTTTGGCGAAAACTACGTTCAGGAAGGGGTAGAAAAGATCCGCTATTTTCAGGAAGCGGGACAGAACGCGTTGCAATGGCACTTTATTGGCCCGTTGCAGTCGAACAAAAGTCGCCTGGTGGCTGAGCATTTCGACTGGTGTCATACCGTCGATCGTCTGCGTATCGCCAGTCGTTTGAGTGAGCAGCGCCCGGCGCATCTGCCGCCGCTGAACGTACTGATTCAGGTGAATATCAGCGATGAAACGAGTAAGTCCGGGATTGCACCTGAGGATGTTGACGCGCTGGCGGCCGAAGTGGCTGCATTGCCAGGTCTGTGCCTGCGCGGTTTGATGGCCATCCCTGCTCCAGAGTCAGAATATGTAAGGCAGTTTGCGGTTGCCCAACAAATGGCGGTAGCATTTGCCCGGCTGAAAACACGCTATCCGTCCGTAGACACGCTGTCGCTTGGCATGTCAGACGATATGGACGCCGCCATTGCGGCGGGTAGCACGATGGTGCGCATCGGTACTGCCATTTTTGGCGCGCGCGATTACACACAACAATAAATAAGGACAACTGAGGAACGCCATGAAGACGTTGACTTTCCTGCTTTCGACGGTGATTGAGCTGTACACCATGGTGATGCTGCTCCGCGTCTGGATGCAGTGGGCCCGCTGTGATTTTTACAATCCGTTTTCGCAGTTCGTGGTGAAAGCCACTCAGCCGCTTGTCGGGCCGCTGCGCCGCGTTATTCCTGCGATGGGGCCGATTGACAGCTCATCTTTGCTGATTGCTTTCGTGCTCTGCGTATTGAAAGCGATCGTGCTGTTTATGGTCATTACATTCCAGCCGATCATCTGGATCTCAGCGGTACTGATCCTTGTGAAAACCATCGGTCTGCTGATCTTCTGGGTGTTGATGCTGATGGCGATCATGAGCTGGGTCAGCCGTGGTCGTAGCCCGGTCGAATTCGTGCTGATGCAATTAGCTGATCCGCTGTTGCGCCCTATCCGTAGCATGTTGCCTTCAATGGGCGGCATCGACTTCTCTCCGATGATCCTTGTGCTGCTGTTGTATGTGGCAAACATGGGCATTTCAGAGCTGTTGCAGGCGACCGGAAATATGCTGCTGCCGGGGCTATGGATGGTACTATGAGTGCTGTCGTAACCTGCGAAGACGGGCTGGTTTTACGGCTGTATATTCAGCCGAAAGCCAGCCGTGACAGTATTGTTGGGCTGCATGGCGACGAGCTTAAAGTCGCCATCACCGCCCCTCCGGTTGACGGCCAGGCCAATGCACATCTGATTAAATTTCTCGCCAAACAGTTTCGCGTCGCGAAGAGCCAGGTGATAATTGAGAAAGGCGAGCTTGGCCGCCATAAGCAGATAAAAATTATTCACCCGCAGCAAATCCCTTCGGGCGTTGAAGCGCTCACCTGACAGGACATCCCATGCAAAAAGTAGTTCTGGCTACCGGTAACGCCGGTAAAGTGCGCGAGCTCGCCTCGCTGTTAAACGATTTTGGTCTCGACGTTATCGCGCAGACCGAACTGAACGTGGAGTCGGTGGAAGAGACCGGACTGACGTTTATCGAGAATGCGATCCTTAAAGCGCGTCACGCCGCAAAAGTCACCGGCTTGCCTGCTATTGCCGATGATTCAGGTCTGGCAGTCGACGTACTCGGCGGCGCGCCAGGTATTTATTCCGCACGTTTCGCGGGCGTTGACGCGACTGACCAGCAGAATCTGGAAAAGCTGTTGGTGACGCTGAAAGACGTGCCGGACGACAAGCGCCAGGCGCAGTTCCACTGTGTGCTGGTGTATATGCGTCATGCCGAAGACCCGACGCCGCTTGTTTGTCACGGCAGCTGGCCGGGCGTGATTACCCGCGAAACGGCGGGTAATGGTGGCTTTGGCTACGACCCAATATTCTTTGTCCCTGAAGCCGGTAAAACGGCAGCAGAACTGAGCCGTGAAGAAAAAATTGCTGTGTCCCACCGTGGGCAGGCGCTGAAACTGTTACTGGAAGCCTTGCGTTAATGACCGTTCTCCCTCCGCTGAGTCTTTACATTCACATTCCCTGGTGCGTGCAGAAATGCCCGTACTGCGATTTCAATTCGCACGCGCTGAAAGGCGAAGTGCCGCACGACGACTACGTTCAGCATCTGCTGGCCGATTTGGACGCCGATGTGCCGTATGCGCAGGGACGCGAAGTAAAAACGATTTTCATCGGTGGAGGCACACCGAGCCTGCTTTCCGGTCCGGCGATGCAGACGCTGCTCGACGGCGTGCGTGCGCGCCTGAACCTGGCGGCAGATGCGGAAATTACCATGGAAGCCAATCCGGGTACGGTGGAAGCTGACCGCTTTGCTGACTATCAGCGCGCTGGCGTGAACCGCATTTCAATTGGCGTGCAGAGTTTTAGCGAAGAGAAGCTCAAACGTCTGGGGCGCATTCACGATTCGCAAGAAGCCAAACGCGCGGCCCATCTGGCGACAGGTTTAGGCTTGCGTAGCTTTAACCTCGACCTGATGCACGGCCTGCCGGATCAGACGCTGGAAGAAGCGTTGGACGATTTGCGACAAGCTATCGCCCTCAATCCACCGCATCTGTCGTGGTATCAGCTCACCATCGAACCGAATACACTGTTTGGCTCTCGCCCGCCGAAACTGCCAGACGACGACGCGCTGTGGGATATTTTTGAGCAAGGCGACGCTCTGCTGACGGCTGCGGGTTATCAGCAGTATGAAACCTCAGCCTATGCCAAACCGGGTTATCAGTGTCAGCACAACCTGAACTACTGGCGTTTTGGTGATTACATCGGTATCGGCTGCGGCGCACATGGCAAAGTGACCTTCCCGGACGGACGTATTTTACGCACAGCCAAAACGCGTCATCCGCGCGGATTTATGGAAGGCCGCTATCTGGAACGCCAACATGATGTGGAAGAATCGGATAAACCGTTCGAGTTCTTTATGAACCGCTTCCGTCTGCTTGAAGCCGCTCCCCGCGCAGAATTTACGGCGTTTACCGGGCTCGCGGAATCCGTCATTCGACCGCAAATTGACGAAGCGATGGCGCAAGGTTATCTCACTGAAAGTGAGCAAGAGTGGCAGATTACCGAGCACGGTAAACTGTTTTTGAATTCGCTGCTGGAGCTGTTTCTGAGCGAATAACGTTGTGTGCCGGGCTCGCGAAAAAGACGGAGAGGCTCCTCTCCGTCAGCATCAAATCCGGCTTCACTTCGGTATTAGAAAATCCCTTTCTGCTTAATCTTCTGCATTTTTTCGGTCGGGGCTGACAGCGCGGACAAATCGCTCTCCTCCGTGCCATCGCCTTTCGTCGCTTCTGCCGGAGCACTAACGCCCTGACGCTGCAACTGCTGGAGCAATCGGGTCTGCTGATTCAGCACCCCTTTCAGGCTGTTGAGCTCTTCGCGCACGCGCTGAAATTCAGCCTGCTGATCGGCACTTAATCCATTATCACCAGAGGGCGCAGCCGCCACTTCTGGTTTATGCTGGCTCAGTAACTGTTCCAGTTGACTGAGCTGTTGGGAAGTGAACTCTGACGCTTTACCGCCAGTCACTGCCGCCATCGGCACACCTTCCGGCATCAGTTTTTCTCGCACCAGTTTGCCCACCAGCTCCGGCAGCGTCATATCTTCGCGGCTAATAGATTCCGCGATGGCGTTACACAACTGCGGCTCGAGAAGCTGAAGCTGTAGCCCTGCCAGATAGACATTACGATGGAAAGCGCGGATCTCCATATTCGCATTGTTGCGATCGTCGCTGCCCTGCTTTAGATCGCTGTGCCATTGATTCAGCCAGCTCAGCACTCGCTCATCTGCTTTGGACGAGTCCGGGCGCAGATGGAGCGAGAAGTTAACCTGGCGGATTGGCCCGTTACTCATTGTCCTCTACCTCAAGCAGAACCGGCTCTTCGACTTCCTCTGCGCCTGATTCAGAATGGAAAAGACAGATTTCGCGCGACAGCGCACTTTGCGGTTTATCGATGGTGATAACGCGCTCGCCGAGAGTGGCATACACTTCACGCACGGCGGTTTCAATTAACGTTGCGCCACCGCCGACCAGGTAAACGCGGTTTGGGTTACGAGCGAATTTCTTCGCTTCGTGCGCAACCTGTTCGCCAAGCTCTTTGATTTTGATTTCAATGCCACGAAGAATGTCATCGATGCGCGATTCATCGTTAATGACGCTGCGTACGAAATTCATATCATGACGACGCTTAATCAGTTCATTCGCAACCAGATAGCTGGAATCACTGTCAGCAGAGGCCAGCGCTTTACGCGTGGCATCCGTGACCATCGCCACACCAATTTCGTTGTTGCCGTAGATAGCGGAAACATCATCAAATTCACCGACGATGATGCCCATATCCAGCGTCGTGCCACCGCAGTCGATCACCAGCGACTTAGTGAATTCGCTGATGTCTGCTTTCAACAAATGGGATAGCGCAGCAGGCAGACTTTCTGGCATCACTTCTACATTGACGATGCGGAATACGTCGCCTTTGTTGAGTGAAATCTCACGCATCAGGTTGCGGCGTTTTGCTTCGATGCGCTCTTCGTTTCTCTGGCAGTCGTCCGGATTGTAGAACTGCGTGATCGGCAAGGTCACCACGATTTCGACGTCACAAGGCTCGAGACCCGTTTGCAGTAATGCATGATGAACAGCCAGCAGATTCAGATCGTCATACTGGTAGTCGATGTGTGTCGTGGAAAGGGCTTTATCCGAGGTTGCATCGTAAGTGTATTTGGTCGTGCCAATGGTGTAGTTATAGACTTTCTGACCACGCAGCAGCGCCGCACTTTTCCAGTCTTTACGAAACGAATTTGGTGAAACAATGGTTTTTAATGTGCCTTGTTCAATCCAGCTTAATTTTACATTGGTGGATCCATCATCGATGGCAAATTTCATTTGTGACTGGGTCATAACTTAACTCTCAATAATTACTTATCCGGAAACACTAAAGCACGCAGGATAAACAGAAGACATACCCACAGGGGTAAAAATGCGGAGGCCTTCTCATGGCTGGCATGAGATAACTGGCTGAAATCAGTTGATTATTGACTTAGGGTCACGCTACAACGCTATTCACAACGGCACACCGCGCTACATGGATTGTTTGAGATTATATCCCAAAAGTGAACAAAATAAAGGCAACTCCTCTTATTATTTTATATTTACCCGCTACTCTTCCGGTTATGGAAAAATATCTTCCAGAACACCGGAAGTCATGTTTCCGCAATATTTAATTTGACTGCAAATCCATGTTACTCATTATTTTAAAATAAACATAAGCATGGTAATCAGAATTATTTATACGATGGGTAAAGTCAATGCGGGGCAATACGAAGTTGGGCAATCCCCTCTCCAGAATGAGAGGGGTTGTGAGTGACGTAAATCTACTTCAGCGATCCGACTAACGTTTTACGGCTCTCTTCGAGCGACACGACGCGGCTGCACACGTCTTTGCCGAACTTCTGGAAATCAGCCTGCTGGCTTTTCCATTCGTCCTGAATCGCGCCCTGTAAGCCACCTAGGCTACCAAGAATGCCTTGCAGAGGATTGCCACCGCCTTTCACCACGGCTTTCGCGCCCATCTCATTGATGCTGTCTTGCAGAATGCCGCCCATCGCCTGATTCACCAGCTCCTGGCCGTCGGCGCGCACCTGATCGATGCCTTTATAATGGAACGTCAGGCCGTCAGTGCGATGTTCGATAATGCGGTTCATTTGCTCTTTGAGCTGCGCATCGAGTTTGGTCAGGCGGGCATGCATGTTGCTGCTGGCACCCACTTGCTCAGTGATAATTTTGTCCAGCGCGACACGGCCTTTGTCCACACGGGTGCGGGCGCCGTCATCAATCCACGGCAATGCGCTGCGCAGTTCGGTCTGATAATCTTTCGCCTGCTCTCGCTGTGCGGCGCTCAGGGTGTACTGTTTGCCGTTGTACATGACGTTGCCATCGGGGGTAATCACCAGATTGCCGTTCTCGCCTTTCACCTGCACGGTCTGCGGGTTGAGGATAACGTCGTCACGCGGGCTCACGCTGCACTGATAATCGGCCTGCGCGGCAAAGGCGGTGACGGTAAGGGCCGCGGCCAGCAACGTTTTACGCATCATGTAAACTCCTGTAGATACAAAACGGGCCAGCGAGTGCTGGCCCTTTATGTTTGTTTAGTCCCACCAAACGTCGAAAAGTTCGCTGGTACGCACTTCGGCAAACTTCTTGTCTTCCAGCCATTTGCGCACAACGGCCTGGTGTTCTTCGGTGCATTTGCCGATTTCCTGCATGCAAATCAACCCTTCCCATGCCAGATAGCCGCTGCCGTCGAAGGCCAGCTTGTTCGGCTCGATCACTTCGTTGATGAAATCATCTACGGTTTTATCGATCTGCTCTTCGGTGCTGCCTTCCGGGAAACGCCATGCAACGGAAAATCCTAATTCCTGGAATTCGTCGATGTGCATTTTTTTACGCAGACGACGGCTACGGTTCTTCGCCATTATTTCACCCTCTCGAACATTAAGTCCCATACGCCATGGCCAAGACGATGGCCACGTTGTTCAAATTTGGTTACCGGACGTGAATCCGGACGCGGTACGTAATCGTTGCTCTCAGAGAGGTTTTTGTACCCGTCGAGCGACGACATCACTTCCAGCATGTGTTCCGCATACGCTTCCCAGTCGGTCGCCATGTGGAAGACGCCGCCGAGTTTCAGCTTGCTTTTCACAAGCTCAGCAAAAGGTGCCTGAACGATACGGCGTTTATTATGACGTGCTTTGTGCCATGGGTCAGGGAAAAACAGCTGAACCATGTTCAAAGAATTGTCAGGAATCATTTTGTGCAGCACTTCTACCGCGTCGTGACACATCACACGCAGGTTTTCTACGCCTTCTTCATGCGCAGAGGCGAGACACGCCCCGACGCCCGGCGAGTGCACTTCAATGCCTAAGAAGTTCTGCTCAGGTTTGGCGTGCGCCATCGTGACGAGTGATGCGCCCATACCGAAGCCAATCTCCAGCGTAGTTGGCGCGTCGCGACCAAACAGGTCGACGAAATCGACTGGCGTTTCACTGAACTCAACGCCCATCACCGGCCAATAGTTGTCCAGCGCGTGCTGCTGCCCTTTGGTCAGGCGGCCCTGACGGCGGACAAAGCTGCGAATACGGCGCAGCGGGCGGCCGTTTTCATCAAAATCCGGTGAAATGACGTCGTTGTTCATAAAAATTCAGTCTACCTGGTGAGTATTCGGGAAACGGGCATTATCCAAACTCAGGCGAAGTATGCAAGCATGGGAAAGATCCGGTTTACAGCCCGGTGACGCTGTGCTGCAATCTGCGTCCCTGATACAGCGAATCGGTAGCCATGCAAGCCTCTCAATTTTCAGCCCAGGTGCTGGACTGGTACGACAAATATGGGCGTAAGACCCTGCCCTGGCAAATAGAGAAAACACCGTACAAAGTATGGCTCTCCGAAGTGATGTTGCAACAAACGCAGGTTGCGACGGTTATCCCTTATTTTGAGCGCTTTATGGCGCGCTTTCCGACGATTACCGATCTCGCTCACGCGCCATTGGATGAAGTCCTGCATCTGTGGACCGGCCTTGGCTATTACGCCCGTGCTCGCAATTTGCATAAAGCCGCGCAGCAGGTTGCCACATTGCACAACGGCAATTTTCCGGAAACCTTTGATGAAGTGGCGGCGCTGCCCGGCGTGGGTCGTTCTACCGCAGGCGCGGTACTTTCGCTGTCACTCGGTAAGCATTTCCCCATTCTCGACGGCAACGTGAAACGTGTGCTCGCCCGCTGTTATGCGGTCGGCGGCTGGCCCGGCAAGAAAGACGTCGAAAAACGGCTGTGGGAAATTAGCGAAAATGTGACGCCCGCCAAAGGCGTGGAGCGCTTTAATCAGGCGATGATGGATTTGGGCGCGCTGGTATGCACCCGTTCAAAACCGAAATGCGAACTCTGCCCGCTGAACAGCGGCTGCATGGCGTACGCCAACCATTCCTGGGCCGACTATCCAGGCAAAAAACCAAAGCAAACATTGCCTGAACGCGTCGGATATTTCCTGATTATGCAGCATGAAGACGACGTGTTTCTGTTGCAGCGACCGCCCAGCGGCCTGTGGGGCGGCTTGTTCTGCTTCCCGCAATTTCCAGGCGAAAACGAGTTACGTGAGTGGCTGGCACAGCGCCAGATAAAGGCTGACGGTCTCGCCCAACAAACCGCTTTCCGTCATACATTCAGCCATTTCCATCTGGATATTGTGCCAATGTGGCTCAATGTGCAGTCTGTTACCGCATGCATGGATGAAGGCAGCGCTCTCTGGTATAACTTAGCCCAGCCACCGTCTGTCGGGCTGGCGGCACCCGTTGAGCGCCTGTTACAGCAGTTACGCGTCGGCGCTCTGGTTTGAGCGACGGCCATAAAGAGGATTAGTCATGAGCAGAACCATTTTTTGTACCTTCCTGCAGCGCGATGCTGACGGCCAGGATTTCCAGCTTTACCCGGGTGAACTCGGCAAACGCATCTATAACGAAATCTCAAAAGAAGCCTGGGCGCAATGGCAGCATAAGCAGACCATGCTCATCAACGAGAAAAAACTCACGATGATGAACCCGGAACACCGCAAATTGCTGGAAGAGGAAATGGTCAATTTCCTGTTCGAAGGCAAAGACGTACACATCGAAGGCTATACGCCGCCAGAACAACACTAAGGGCCTGACGGCCCTTTTTCGCAACCCGACACGCACTCCCGGAATGATGAAAAAATATTTAGCGCTAGCCCTGATTGCGCCGTTGCTCATTTCGTGTTCAGGCTCGAAAAAGGGTACGCCCTTTAACGAAGCCTGGGTAAAGGACACCAACGGTTTTGACATTCTGATGGGGCAGTTTGCCCATAACATCGAGAATATCTGGGGATACAACGAAGTTCTGGTCGCAGGACCGAAGGACTACGTAAAATATTCCGACCAGTATTACACCCGTAGCCACATCAACTTTGATGACGGTACGATCACGTTCGAAACCATTGCCGGAACCGATCCTACGGGGCATCTGCGTCAGACCATTATCAAAACGCTGTTGATGGGTGACGATCCGGGTTCTGTCGATCTCTATTCCGATGCCGATGATATCCAGATTTCCAAAGAGCCGTTCCTGTACGGCCAGGTGGTGGATAACACCGGGCAGCCGATTCGCTGGCAGGGCCGCGCATCGAACTACGCCGACTGGCTGCTGCAAAACCGCCTCAAAAGCCGCCAGAACGGGTTGCATGTCATCTATAGCGTGACCATCAGTCTGGTGCCAAACCACCTTGATAAACGTGCGCATAAATACATCGGCATGGTGCGTCAGGCATCCCGTAAATACGGCGTGGACGAGTCGCTGATCCTGGCGATTATGCAGACCGAATCGTCATTCAACCCGTATGCAGTCAGTAACTCTGACGCGCTGGGTTTGATGCAGGTTGTGCAACACACTGCCGGAAAAGACGTTTACAAGGCACAGGGGAAATCAGGCACGCCAAGCCGCAGTTACCTGTTCGACCCCGCCAGTAACATTGATACCGGCACCGCCTACCTGGCGATGTTGAGCAACGTCTATCTGGGCGGCATTGAGAACCCAACCTCACGCCGCTATGCCGTGATCACCGCTTATAACGGCGGGGCAGGCAGCGTGCTTCGGGTGTTCTCCAGCGATAAAGTTCAGGCAGCCAACATCATTAACAGCATGGCACCGGGCGATGTGTATCAAACGCTGACCACTCGCCATCCGTCCGCCGAATCGCGTCGCTATCTGTACAAAGTGAACAACACACAGAAAAGCTATCGCCGTAAATAAACGTTTTCAGCGCCCTAAAGGCCCGGTTTACGGGCCTTTCCTCCCTCCCAGATACGCCCCCTCCCAACAAAAATGTTAAATACGTCACTATTCTGTGGTGCAAAAGAAGAAATATTGCATTTATTTGCGGGCGGTAACAAAACGCATGACCTCACCTCGATAGAATCGCATCAAATTCAGGCCGCAAATGTTTCTATAACAACATAGCTCCCGTCACTTTGTGAGGAAATTAACATGAACCTTAAGCTGCAGCTCAAAATACTGTCGTTCCTGCAGTTCTGTCTTTGGGGGAGCTGGCTGACCACCCTCGGCTCTTATATGTTCGTCACGCTCAAATTCGACGGTGCATCTATCGGTGCCGTTTATAGCTCACTGGGCATTGCCGCCGTATTGATGCCGACGCTGTTGGGGATCGTGGCAGATAAGTGGATCAGCGCGAAATGGGTGTACGCACTTTGCCATTTGGTGGGCGCAGGCACGCTGTTTATGGCGGCGAGTGTGACCACTCCAGGTGAAATGTTTGTCATTATCCTGCTGAATTCATTGGCCTATATGCCAACACTTGGGTTGGTTAATACAATTTCCTATTACCGCCTGAAAGCAGCGGGTATGGACATTGTGACCGACTTCCCACCCATCCGCATTTGGGGCACCATCGGCTTCATTATGGCGATGTGGGCGGTGAGCTTCTCCGGCTTCGAACTGAGCCATATGCAGCTGTATATCGGCGCGGCGCTGTCGCTGGTGCTGAGCTTGTTTACCCTGACGCTGCCGCACATTCCGGTATCCAATCAGCAGCAAAAACAGAGCTGGAGCAGCATGCTCGGCCTCGACGCGTTCGCGCTGTTCAAAAACAAACGCATGGCGATTTTCTTTATCTTCTCCATGCTGCTGGGCGCAGAGCTGCAAATTACCAATATGTTCGGCAACACCTTCCTGCACAGCTTCGATAAAGATCCACTGTTTGCCAGCAGCTTTATCGTGCAGCACGCCTCGGTGATGATGTCGATTTCGCAGATTTCCGAAACGCTGTTTATCCTTACCATCCCGTTCTTCCTGAGCCGCTATGGTATTAAGAACGTGATGCTTATCAGTATCTTTGCGTGGATGCTGCGCTTCGGTCTGTTTGCCTACGGCGACCCAACACCGTTCGGCACCATCCTGCTGGTACTGTCGATGATCGTCTACGGCTGTGCGTTCGACTTCTTCAACATCTCAGGTTCGGTGTTTGTCGAAAAAGAGGTGAAACCGGAAATCCGCGCCAGCGCTCAGGGCATGTTCCTGATGATGACCAACGGCTTCGGCTGTATTCTCGGCGGGATTGTCAGTGGCAAAGTGGTGGAGATGTATACCGTCAACGGCATTACTGACTGGCAAAGCGTGTGGCTGATTTTCGCCGGTTATTCCCTGGTATTAGCCTTCGCGTTCGTGGCGATGTTCAAATACAAACATGTACCAACGGTTGCGGGCGCTCAGCCTGTCACCCATTAATTCAGGTGTAACCCACACTCTCCATCCGGAGAGTGTGGGTTTTCTTTTCTTTACTTCAGCACATAGCCATACAACCGCTTAATGCCATCCGCATCTTTCTCGCTGTACACACCCTGTAATTCTGGTGAGAAACCCGGCAGCATGTTGACGCCCTCTTCCAGTGCAAGGAAATAGCGCTGCACCGCACCGCCCCAAATTTCCCCTGGAACCACACACAATACGCCTGGCGGGTAAGGCAACGCGCCTTCTGCGGCAATGCGCCCTTCCGCTTCGCTAAGACGAACCAGCTCAACGTTCCCGCGAATAAACTCAATATTGGCATCCTGCGGGTTCATGACCACCGCCGGGAAACTCGCTTTGCGGAACATCGCTTTTTGCAGATCTTTCACATCAAAACTGACGTACAGATCATGCATCTCCTGACACAACTGACGGATCGTGTAATCGCGATAACGCACCGGGTATTTGCTGTAGATAGTCGGCAAGACATCCGACAGCGGCGTGTCATCTTCAATGTGCTGCTCGAACTGCCCGAGCATCGCCACCAGATGCGCCAGTTTCTCGCGGCTTTCGGCTGGTGTCAGCAGGAACAGGATCGAGTTGAGATCGCACTTCTCCGGCACGATGCCGTTTTCACGCAGGTAGTGCGCGAGGATCGTCGCCGGAATACCAAACTCGGTATATTCGCCTGTATCCGCGTTGATGCCCGGCGTGGTCAGCAGCAGCTTGCACGGGTCGACAAAATACTGGTCCTGCGCGTAGCCTTCAAAGCCGTGCCAGCGGTCGCCCGGCCCAAAGCTAAAGAAACGACGCTCGCGAGCAATGGCGTCGGTGGGATGATCCTGCCACGGACGCCCCGCCACCGTCGGCGGAATAAACGGTTTGATCATCTTACAATTGGCAATAATGGCTTTACGCGCCTCAATGCCCACCGCCACACATTCTGCCCACAGACGGCGTCCACTCTCGCCTTCGTGAATTTTGGCATTCACATCCAGTGCAGCAAACAGCGGATAAAACGGACTGGTTGAGGCATGCAACATGTAAGCATTGTTCAGCCGCTTATAAGGGCAAAATCTCGCCTGCCCGCGAATATGATTGTCTTTCTTGTGGATCTGCGAGGTCTGTGAGAAACCCGCCTGTTGTTTATGCACCGACTGGGTGACGAAAATACCTGGGTCGTTTTCATTCAGATCGAGCAATAGCGGCGAGCAATCGGCCATCATTGGGATGAACTGTTCGTAGCCTACCCACGCGGAATCAAACAAGATGTAATCACACAGATGACCTATTTTATCGACCACCTGACGGGCGTTATAGATGGTGCCGTCGTAAGTCCCTAGCTGAATAACGGCCAGGCGGAACGGACGCGCCTCCGTCGCTTTTTCTGGTGCCACTTCACGGATCAGTTCGCGCAGGTATTTATCGTCGAAACAATGCTCGTCAATGCCGCCGATAAAGCCAAAGGGATTGCGTGCCGCTTCCAGATAAACCGGTGTCGCACCGGCCTGGAACAGTGCGCCGTGATGGTTTGATTTGTGATTATTACGATCAAACAGCACCAGGTCACCGCGCGTCAACAGGGCATTGGTGACGACTTTATTAGCAGCCGACGTACCGTTCAGCACAAACCAGGTTTTATCCGCGTTGAACACTTTGGCGGCAAACTTCTGCGCTCGCTTAGCGGCCCCTTCGTGGATTAACAAATCACCCAATTTAACGTCAGCATTGCACATGTCGGCGCGGAAAATATTCTCACCGAAAAAGTCATAGAACTGACGCCCTGCCGGATGTTTTTTGAAGAACTCACCGTGTTGATGGCCCGGACAGGCAAACGTGCTGTTCCCCATTTCGACATACTGCGTAAGCGTGTCGAAGAATGGCGGCAACAGGTTTTCTTCATAACGCGTGGCGGCGGTTTCAAGCTCCAGCCACTGTTGCACGCTGCCATCAATAACCGCATCTACACCTTCTGGCGCATCCAGCGGTTCTTCAGAAAACAGGAACACCGGCAAATGAAAACCGGTACGTTTAAGCAGGCTAAGGATGCCGCTGCGGCTATCCGCCACGGTAATGACAACTGCCGACACGTCGGTAAAATCGGTACTGTCTAACGCCACCACGCGACGGTGACTGGAAAGACGAGAGACCAGCTCGCGGCTGGCGGCAATGTGCATGGATTTCATAAGCGCGGCTACCCAAATCGGGAGAGTAAAAGGCCCGGACAGAGTGTCGACTCTGCCCACAAATTGTCTGGGTCTGACTGGTGACCAGCTCCGACCGCCAGACATCAGTAAAAGCAGACGAGATCTGATCTTACTGATGTCCTGCAGTGAGCGTGCGTTTGCTTCACCGCATGGTGAGCATAGAAGGTTCTGTACGGATACGGGAGCCCCTTCGCATTAGCGCGAAACGTATGTGGCAACGAAGTTTGACAGCTAGCATTCCGACGCCCCCGAGTTGATAAGGAGAAAATTCGCGCAATAATTACACCTTTCATCAGGTGACGCAAGGGTAAATGGCTATGCAAAATGCAGGACATTGAATCAGCGCTAAACAAGAAAAAACAGCTTATAAATTCACTAACTTTGCATAAAACGATATGTGAATGATGGAGCAAAGGAAGAGGCTTTCTATCGAAAATGGCGAGAGATTGCGCACTCTGTCGCGAAACACACAAATTTCGTTGACGACGACGGTCGAATCTAGTTTAATGCGCCCCGTTGCCCGGATAGCTCAGTCGGTAGAGCAGGGGATTGAAAATCCCCGTGTCCTTGGTTCGATTCCGAGTCCGGGCACCACTATTTAGAAGAACCAGCCTACGGGCTGGTTTTTTGCTTTCTGAGATACGAGCTCTCCATCGAACTTCGTTCGATTATTTGCCGCAAGCGGCTCACCCCTTCGGGGCCAGCGCGACAAGCGCGCTGTTCAACGCCTTCGGCGTTAGTCCGAGTCCGGGCACCACTATTTAGAAGAACCAGCCTAAGGGCTGGTTTTTTGCTTTCTGAGATACGGACTCTCCATCGAACTTCGTTCGATTATTTGCCGCAAGCGGCTCACCCCTTCGGGGCCAGCGCGACAAGCGCGCTGTTCAACGCCTTTGGCGTTAGTCCGAGTCCGGGCACCACTAGCCCGTAGGCTGGTTTCTTGCTTTCTGGGGGTCATACAGCCAGATTACGGATAATCAATCGTCAGCTCAGGTCCCTCACTGCCTGAATGCTCCGAAGCCCCGGTTAGCGGTTGAGAAGCCGACAGTTGCAGGGTGTTGCTCCCTTGGTTCAGTTCTCCATTCGGGTTACCGGACGTTTTCAGATTGATGTCCGAAGTGGTCTGCACCGTTGTCTGCATGGCCATATTCCCGCTTTCCGGGCAACTCAGCACAACGGTGAAAGCGGAATTTCCGTCCTCCGAAGTAGACTCAAGATCGGATGGCGTACTGTTAAGCGTACAGGCAGGTGCCTGAATCATCCCTGTCATGCTGACGGACACGGAGTCCGAGGCATGAACCGCGGTACTCCCTGCCCATAACATTGCCAGACAAAACGGAACCAGAACCCGACGAGTGTTGTTTGCACACATAGCATTTTCTCCTGTTACTCGTAGTCGATAGTTACTGTAGCCGAAGCGTTAGCATCGCCTACTGAGACCGGTGCAGATGTGGTCTGCAGATAGCGAGCTTTCCACCCAAAATCAAAGATGCCCGATACGGTAGTTTGAAGCTGGGTTACTGCGCCAATGGGAACACCATTGTTTTGTTTATTGATTATTTGGACAGCAACACCTCCAGCGGTAAGCCCGCTGCTGGCGGTCAGTTTGATTGCACCAGACTCAGTGGTCGAGTTATCCGGGGTGGCATTCAGCGTTGCCAGAACCCATACTCCGGCCGGGCACTGTAACTGGACGGGAACGTCAACGCTGACGGTTGTACTGTTGATCCCCGTAAACTCAGAGGTCAGATGATTGCCCAGGGTTACGCTGGTTGCAGGCGTTAATACTGAACAACCGGGTACGATAATCGAGCCACCGGTAATGGTGTAGGTCACAAAATCAACGCTGGCAGCAGTCATTTTAGACATAAGGCCCGTACTGAACTGTCCGGCTGAGATTTCCCCCGTTTTAATTAAATCAAATTTTACGGTTTCATTATCATAGAGTCCGTAATTACTTGATTCATTTACAGTGACAGTATCCCCAAAATAAAGCCCCGTAGGAATACCCTCTATGACCTGAGCTCGAATACCAACGCCGGGTACATTCGTGGCATAAATATACCCAGAATTGCGAGTCGAATAGACACCAGTAAAGATACCACTGTAGGGAATTTGTCCCGCATGACATCCACCGATCTGAGTGTTGCTGGGCATTACCGTTTGCGTAGCAATTACATCACCCATGGCGATATCGCCAGATGCCGTGACAGTGCCAAAATTAACATTATGATTATAAGGGCCTCCGTAGACATTATTATCACAGTAAGGCGTACTGTCTTTCACGGTAACCGTTCCTGAAATAGATATCGTTAAGCTGGCACTGCCCTGATTACCCGAGGCTGTGGCCTTCCCAACCTGGCCTCCCAGTGAACCGCTGGTAATCGTGGTCGCCGTTTTGACAAGACGAAAACTTGGCGAATAATGGATATAGAATTCCTCTCCCCAGCCTATATCGGAAATAGAAAATGCAGTCGCCGAGGTCGCGCCGTTTGACAGCCACAGCGTATAATTCGTGTTGTGCTGCTGGTTAGATGTGACCGAGAACCCGCCTCCGAACTGGATACCCACGCCTGGGATATTAGTATTAAATGTGGTTCGCCCATCATAAACGCCTGCCACAGAGAGCGTTCCTGTCAGTCCTCCACTAAATTCTTTCTCGACTGTGTTTGTCGATTCGCACATCGCATAATAGACATCGTCGCTGAAATTCAGCTCACCGGTAATATATTGCCCGACGGCTAAATCGGCAGAGACGGTAATATCCCCCAAATCTTTTGAGAGAGAAGATGTTTGTTGATGGCAGTCAGAGGCCATAACTATTCCAGGAGCAAGCAATAAAACAAACAGCACCATAATATGGCTCACTGCTTTATCAAAAATGCACGATAGTTGTCGACATTGTCTTTTTCGACAAAGTGCATACAGCGCACGAATAAATTTAATCATAATTCTTCTCCAAAAAATCATCACTGAAGTGAATTTCAGATAATAACTAAAGCGTTAATTTTTACTGTCACATTAATGGCACAGACACCATTGAGAATTTAATTAATGCAGTTTCAATACGTGATCAGAACTTTCCCCACCATAATCATCAATCACTTTCCAGGTCAATGTTTTACCTAACTGCCCTGCTGGCAGGAGATAATTCACCTTTCCTTTAGGGGGAATCATTTTCCCACTTGTATTCACCGCCTTGCCTCCAAGCGTTAGCGAATAAAACGTCATGTAATACGGCGTTGGGTTATTTACGCGAAGATTATTCCCCTGCCGATGGAACGACAATTTTTTATAATCGGATTCTGACGGTGCCTTTATGCCCGCAGGGCGGTAAAACAATTTCAGGCGCTGGTTCACGGATATCATCAGCGACTGGCTTTTGCCCTGCGGGACATCCGGAGTGGATTTTACGTTCAAGCGGAACAGAGACTCCCGGTCCGTCAGCTGGCCATCATCCTGATAAGCAATGCGAAGGAACTCCCTGTTGCCTGCATCCAGACGAAATGACGGCGGCGTGACGCTAAACGGCGATTTCAGCCCGCGTTTAGCGCCATCCGCATCCACCCATACTTCAATCTTCCAGGACGATTGATCCGGATTCCCCAGCGAGATGACCGCCTCCTTTTTTTCTCCGTTAATGATCACACGGGTACTGCTGGTGACGACCCCCGCTAGTGCGCAATTCCCCCATAAGGCAGAGATCATCGCGGCAGCGATAAATGCTTTTTTCATTGAAAACTCCTTAATACAGCGTTGCTTTTGGTTATTGTTAAACTGATGGTTGATAGGCAATGAATGTCATATCTTCGGTTGACGACACGTAATATGGGCTGTCCGGTGTCAGCGTCGCGGATACCGTTGCCGCCGTAAAACTATAAATATCAACCGCCACTGCGCCATTCTTTGCATTAAGGCTGTATGTTCCGGTTGTTGAGTTATCCGCAAAATGTGCCCCCCCCGTCAGGGATAACGTCACTTGCGTTACACCAGCTGTTTGATAATCCCACCAGTAGAATGTCGCCGCGGTTTTGTTATCGGCTGGCGTCAGGTTATTGACGTAGATGGCCCCTTTGTCCGATGTTCCGGCAAATGTCATGGTTCCACTGACGGTCGAGCCTGAAATAACAGCGCTAACGGTCACCGTTTCAGCCACGGTGTCATACACTTCCGCCAGGCCGTAGCCGCTGGAATCCAGGGTGACGCTAACGGAAGTCGTGTCGCCAGAGGTAAACCGCGCGTTTCCCGTCACGCTAAGCTGTACGGTGGCGGACGGCTCACCGTACAACGCGACTTTGTTGGTGGGACCAACGGCGAGCAACATACCCGCATTCAACGGCGCGCCGGTTGAGCAGTAAATATTTAAAGCCGCTGGGTTGCTAATGATGATGTTATACGTCCAGCTTTTCCCGTTACCCAGTGAGGCCGTGACGCTGGCTTTACCGGTATCGCCGAGATTGGTCAGTTTCGCGCTCGACTGTCCGCTGGCATCGGTATCCTGTTCAACATGATTCAGGCTTCCCAATGTGGTGGACCAGTAAACAGGAATATTCGCTGCGTTATTGCCTTGACCGTCGTGCACAAGCGCGGTCAGTTTTGCCGCATCCACGCCGTCATTGATGATGGTGTCCTTGTCGCTAGTCAGGCTTGCGATAACAAAACCCGCCATGCTATCAGTTACGGTGACATCAACAGCTTGACTGCTGCCAGTCACCGACGCGGTCACCGTGACAACGCCAGGCGCATCGCTATCCGTCAGGCTGGTTGTCGCCAGTCCATTAGCGTCCGTGGACGATGACGAGACTGAGAGTTGACCGGCCGTAGTCACCCAACTGACAGAGACACCCGCAACAGGCTGGCTGTTACCATCCACCACTTTTCCCGTGATGAGCGAGGCGCTAATACCGTCATTTGCGATACTGGTGGGGTCTGCGGTAACAGACACAATGGTATTCGTGACCGGCGTACCGCCATTTAGTGTGACGACCCAGGAGCCATCGCCCTGCAACTGTGGCGGATTGAAGGTCCAATATTCTGGGAAGCCGGTTGCGCTGATAATCACCACGCTGCCGCCGGTAAACTCCAGCACTATCGTACCAGTACCACTCCAGGCAACCGTCCCCTCGCTGGTGTTGTAATCGCCATATCGGCATGTCGCCACAACTGCACGGCCTTCTGATTTCCACACAAATCCCAGCGCGCCCGGTTTACCCGGCAGGCTCAGGGCATTGATTAGCGTTGTACTTCCGCCAACCTCAGAAGAGGATGCCACCACGTTCGGTGCAGCCTGCGTCGCGTCAACATCAAGCCAAACGGTAGCGGCAATCTCCGGGTCAATGCCAAGATAGTTCAGAGGAAACTGGTCTGAAGAGGGATACATCAGCGTAAGGTCATCCTGGCGAACGGAGATAATGTCTTCCTGATGCCCCAGGTAAACCACCGTGGCATCTGCGGAATTCACCTTACTGTTCACAAACACCTGCATATCAGACATAGCCACTGACTGATACGTCCAGTTGGCTGATGCGCTAGCCAGTTCACCCGTTTGTCCGTGGGTAACAAATTGTGACGCACCCGCGTAATTTTTACTGGTGTAGAAAATGAGGCTCTTACCTGCAGAGCTGGTGATGGTCATAATGTTATCCTTGTTGATTATGATTAAGCTGGAAGCTCGCTCAGCAGAGATGAAAATGCGAGCTTGCCAGTGACATACGCCCCCGTGTCTGGCAAAGACAGTGTGAACGTTACGGATTCCACGACGCTGTCGGTGACATCAAACCCGGCAGCATGAGACGAACTGACGTTCACCAACGCCATTGTTGTTCCTGATATTGGCAAGATGGCGTTGGTTGTACCGGTAAGCGTCAATTTCGCCTGACGGGCTGTTGAATTCTCCGTGGTCTGCATATAAACACCGCAAGCACTTAGCCCATCCGCTGTGGCATTGGTGGAAATGCCGTAACTCAACAGATCTCCCGTCCCGAGTGTCCAAGGGCTAAAGGTCATACTGGCGGTGGCGCTGAGCGCCGGGTCATTGATATCAAATGCGCTGACCTGGACATTCCCGGTGGAGAAACTGTAAACCTGCGCGCTGCCGCGGCCTGTTTCATCCAGAGTGAGCAATAACGTCTGAACGCCATCCGGTTGGAACCAGGCGCCAGAGCCTGAAGAGAGCGACAATTCGATGCTGGCGCCGGCGGGTCCAGAGAGCGTGACAGCATTGAGCGGGCGGACCAACACCGTCGGGTCAAAGAAGGGCGCACCGGTTCCGCACCCCATCAGAAGTTCCGATGAACCGTTGATCGCAATGTTCACATCTTTAACGTCAGATGACGCCACCCCACCGCTGCTGTACATAACCTGATATCGCCCCTCTCCAAACCCGTTTCCTACGGGCGTAATGTTGTCTACCGGAACATGAAAAATGGCCAGTTGCGCCTGTGCTTCTGCGGCGGTGAGTGTGCGTGTTTCTGTCCAGGTCGCGCCGGTCACCGGGCTTTCAGGTGATAACAGATAACCCACCCAGAAGGACGCAACGGTGTCTCCGGCAGCCATCCCTGGATAATAAATATTCATATCAGTACCGTTATCAGCGGTGACTTCAGCGCCAGTCAGGGTGTTATCGCCCGCGGCATTTGGGAAAACAGGCGGCGGTAACAGTGAACAGTGCTGCGCATCGACCCTCACACCCGTCACCCCGGATACGCCAGGAATGGCGGGAGACGTGACGGCGTACCAGGCCTGGGCAGACCCAGTGCCAATGGGGGTGATATAGCTTGCTGGGATAAGAACACTGAACCCGGCAGTGACATCTGCCGGCGTAAGAGAATGCGAAGAGGTCTGGTAGCTTGACGTGGAGATCGCGCTACCGGTGGCATCATAGCCTTGCCAGTACACCACCACGCCGCTTCCCGCGACAAACTGCGAACTGGGCAGAACATCAATCTCTACACCGTTCGCAGCAGTCAGTTCACTGCAATCTATCCAGCCATCGTTGCCCGCCGGAATGTACGGCGCCGGATAATAACCCGCGTCGGTCATGTCTATTTTTGCGCTGCCCGTTTGTGAGCTTTTTGCACTTTCGGTCGCGGAAATGACGGAATACCACACTTCGGCACTCCCACCAGGCGTCGCTGCTGTAACAAAAGGTGGTTCGATAAGAACTTTAAATCCTTTGCCCACGTCCGAACTGTTTACGCTGTGTGTGATAGTGGTGCTGCTGCCGGGAACGAAATTCCCGGCAGAATCAAGTTCCCGCCAGTAAATATAAACCGTATCACCCGCTGCATAGGCATCTATACTCCAGGGCACTTTAACGTGTGTACCGTTATTCTGAATAACAGAGGTATAGGTAATCGTATTTGTCGCATCAGCATCGGTAAATAACGGAGGAGGAAGACCGTCCGTATGCTGGCGATCCACCACGGCCATAGAGATAGGCGAAGCCGACTGGTTTTGCGCAACATCCGTCACGGTATACCAGGCCTGGTGAGGACCATCCGGTGCATAGGATTCGGGAATAACAACAGTCCAGGGCCAGGCGTAAGTATCAGGATCGTTTAGCGAAAGCGTGCCAAAAAGGCGTCCATCCCAGTACAGCCCCAGATAATCACCGTGAGCGGCCAGCGGATACCAGTTAACATCAACGACAGCGCCGCCATCGCTTTGTAATTCAATGTCAGTAATATAGCCATCATTGACCATTTGCGGCAATGTGGGGCCTGTCAGCTCAGTATAATTTTGCATATTAAAAACCCGATAAATTAATTAAAGATTAAGAAAGCGGGGTTCCGATAATTATTTAATGAACAATGCTACTCAATCAGCAAGCTATTCCTCCTGCCAACATTGCTTTATTCAGAGGTGCCCATATATTTCTCGTTAAAACCCGCGTTAATATTTTTATGAATGTCGACACGCTTTTTGTGTAATGCTGGGATGATAAATCATTAAAGGGGCGATCATTGGGCAAAAAGGCAGCGGCGTCAGGCAAAAAAAACGAAGAGAAAAGAAGAAGAAAGAGAGAGAGAGAGGATATGACGAACCGGGCACATAGCCGCGCCCGGTTCACATGTTTAAACGCTTAATACACGAGGCACACTTCATCCATCTCCTGAGTCGGAGGATTGTTATTCACGTATCCATTGCGCCAGTTTATGTAGATTCGCGTGCCCTTGTTGCCCGTTTCACTGGCCCACATGGATTCCGCAGTGCTGGACGTTGACCATTGGTTGCCCATCATGTTTTTAGGGTTGCCCCACTCGCCGTAGAATGTTCCCATTCCACGCGCGCCATACTGTCCTTCCATGCCGCTTGAGAAGAAGGAATAGCTCGGCGTTGTCGCCCCATTCTTTACACAATCTGTATCGGCAACATTCGGGTCAATATTTGACCTCCCAATGTTCAATACCCAGTGATTTAAGGTGAAGGTGTAAGTCAGCGCAGGTCCCGTACCCGATACCGGAGTGGCGGTAATGGTGGCCGTTTTGGTGGTGGCTTGACCGACAAAGACCGCTTCACCCGGGCTGCGGAATGCCAGCCAACTGGCATCGCTCGTCCAGGTATATTTGCTATTACTCGCCATTGAATCGTTGATTTTCATGATAAAGCTGGCATACAGCATGCCGATGGTTGGGAATTTATCGCTAACGGTGAAGTCATGCCCGTTGGCCGTCATGCCCGTAATATGGTCGGATTTAAATGCCACGGTGCTGGTTTTGCCGGTATCCGCGTTCCAGGCTTGAGATTTGGCGGTTATCGTGACGCTCTCTTCTTTGTTGTCAACCAGGGTGACGGTTGCCTGCCCGCTGGCGTTGGTCGAGGGCTGTGCGTCGCTCAACTGCGCGTCCGCAGACGTCGTAGAAAACGCAATTTTTTGCCCCGAAACCGGGTTCCCGCTATTGTCTTTCAACGTCGCGGTGAAGGTGATTGGCGATTTTCCGTCAGCCTGCTGTTGCGCCATATCCGGGGTAAGTTCCGTGACCTGATACGACACAAAGTGGGTATCGATAGTGCTACTCATCTGATTCGCCAGCGTAGCCGTCAACGTGACGCTTTCTCCCTTCACGTCCGTCACCCTAATCTGCGAGAACCCTTGCAGATCGGTTTTGCTGGAGGCGGGAATCTGCGCGGTCACGCTGTTGCTCTTCCAGGTGATGGTTTGCGCAGGAAGGGGATTCCCCTGCCCGTCCGTCACCACGGCGTTGATGGTGTTGGTCGTGGATCCGTCGGCGAGGCTATTATCGTTACCCAAACTTAACGCGACTTTCGCCGAGGCTGGATCGCTGATAAACAGGCTCTTCGTTTGTTTGCTGTTCGCATTATCCAGCGTTGCCGTCACGTCCACCTCTTGCGCAACAATATCCGTAAACGCGATGGACGACTGGCCCTTCGCATCCGTTCTGGAATCCGTCTGGCCCGGCTGTGCGCTGCCGCCAAGATGCCAGGAAACATGCGCATCAGATACCGGATTGTTGTTTGCATCAACCACCACCACGTTCGCCGTGTTGGTGGCGATGCCGTTGGCTCGCGCATTTTTGCTTGCCTCCAGCGAATCGATAACCGCAGTACTGATGTCGGCAATAAACTCGCTTTCCTTCGTCTGGCTGGCTGAGTTTTTGGCCAGCGTGGCCTTCATATTGACCTTTTCTGCTTTGGTATCGCTGAACGTGACGACGAGTTTCCCCTGCGCGTCGGTTTGCCCTGCCAGACTCGCGAGCTTCGCCGCCCCATCCACTTGCCAGTTAACGGTTTCGTTCGCCGCCGGGTTATGGGTCGCATCAGTCACGGTGATACTGGCGGTATTGGTTGCAGAACCGTTCGCCACCGCCCCGGTTGTCACATCGAAGGTGGCAATCTGCAGGCTGTTTTCATCAGTGTTGAAGCTGGACGGTGCGTTTAGCCTGCTGCCGTTCGCGAGGCTAGCTGAGAGGGTAAAGGTTTGCGCCTTCGTACTGGTGTAGGTAATGGTCGCCTTCCCGTTTTGGTCGGTCTTGCCCGCTTGCGCAAACTGCACGTCAGGTTTATCCGCTTTCCAGCTTACCGCCTGCCCCTGCAGTGGATTATTGTTACCGTCCATCACATACACCTCGGCGCTGTTTTGCGAATGCCCGTCCGCCGGGCTGCCGTCGTTCGTGACCGTCAGACGCTGCAGCGCGGCAGAAGATTCATCGGCAATAAATTCAGCGTTCAGCGTTTTGGTGTTGCCATTTTTCAACGCCGCGGTGAGCTGAACCTTTTCCGCGACCGTATCGGTGAATTGCAGATGTACCTGGCCCTGAGCGTCGGTGCGCATTGACGAAGCCGCGCGCTGTGCGCCCGATGAAAATGCCACCGTTGTGCTCGTTGCCGACAGCGTTATCGGTGTATCAACAACCGGATTACCGGTAGGATCTTCGACCGTAATCAGCGCTTTGTTCGCCGTGTTCCCGTTGGCCGGGCTTTTATCCAGCGTAAGATCAAACCGGGTGATGGCAGCATGGAGATCGTTTGCCACGAACGTCACGCTGCCCTGCTGCGATAATCCACCCGATTTAACCGTTAAGGCGTATTCACCCGCAGTGGTTGAAACAATTTGCGCATGCGCAACGCCATCGGCATTGGTCGTTACTTCTGCGCTGCGCAACGTCGCAGCAGAAGAAACAGCCCACTCAACAGTCGCATTGGCGATAGCGTTATGCTGGGCGTCTTCCACTTTTACCGAGGCGCTATCCGTCGCCACGCCGTCAGCAACGCTGTTATTGCTATCCACCGTCAACACCAGCGAGGCGGGTACAACCTTGTCAAAAGAAGATTGCGCCTGGGCGGAAACACTGCCGCTCGTCGCGGTGACACTGACGATTTCGCTCGACACATCTGTAAGCGTGACGAAGGCAAAGCCATTCTCATCGGTCACTGAAGAGGTTGAATCCAGCACCGCGTGTCCATTCGCGGCCCATTGCACCCCCGAATTGCTCATCGCCTGGTTTTTGGTATTAAATACCTGAACCTGAAGCCGGTTCTGCGTTTTGCCATCCGCGGGACTATGGTCATCCAGGGGTTGCAAAACCAATTTCCCCACTCCTTCAGCCTCTTTCTTGCGGTACTGCATCACGATTTGGTTATTACGCTCCACCAGGTCGGTACGGCTTCCGGCAAGACTGCGCTCAAGCGCGACATTGTCGGAGGAGAGCTGATAGCGCCAGTCATGCGCAAAGTCATAGTGGAAATCGACCTGGAATTGCACATCGTCCAGGTTATCCTGCCCACGGCGATAGTTGGTGCCCAGCGTGATGAGCGGAACCGGCGTATAATTTACACCCAGCGTCACCGCCGAAGGGTTGCTCTGCAAATGGTCGGTATCGAATAGCGCGACGTTATCACCATAGTACTGCTCGTAGACCACCTTCATGCCCAGTTGAGGCTGCGCGGGAAGATACCCTTCGGCACGGAGATCAAAACCGTCAGCGGCTTTTTCTTCATAATCGTCAAAATCCTTCGAATCATGCCATTGGCTGGTAGCCAGATAGGTATTCGCCGATAATTTAAGATAATTGGTCCAGGCTTCACCACCTAATCCAATGCGCCTGTTTTGCCCCGTAAAATCATTATCAAAAAATACGTTGGCGCCAAACATCCAGTTGCGCAAATAAAATGTGCGAATACCGACCCCCATATTTCCTGTAACTCGTGAATCCGGATCACGCAAACCAAGTTGCGCAAACAGCAGCGACTCTTTATTGTCATAAAGCGGCGAAAGAAGATCGACTGAACTTTGGTCCCAATTCCCATTTTGATCCACACTCAATTGCACTCGTGCAGTCCCAAAATGGCTTAACCACTCTTCAATGGAATTTGCCGTTTGCGATGTGGCACGTGTTGTAATCTCTGCTTCCGCCTGTTGCGCAATATTTTGATCGCTATTTTTAGACAGCATCGTAGCGGCAGCTGTTAGGGTACCCGTATCAGGTAAGGCTGCTGCAACCGGTTCACTGGCAAAAGCGGAGCGAGTGATGAAAGACGGAATCATCAATTGTGATATTATTAACAGCCAAACGATAATATTATGTGTCACAAACCCAATACTAAGGAGGCCTTTCGCCATTTTTTTTAATTTCATATTCATTGAGATACAGCATCGAAATGCAAATGGATTTAAAAAACAGGCATATTCCCTTCATCGAAATACGCACACTCTTATGAATTAATTTTTTTGAAGCCGTGATTTATTACCACATGAAAAAAGAACAAACAAATATATTATTTAGATTGTACATTCATGGACTCCCATTATGTCAAAACACAAATAAATGTAAGTTATTATAAAGTATCAAATGCGCAAATATGGCGTGACCGGGGGCAAAAGATGAACAGCCTTAAAAAGTTCACGTGCTAATTTTAAAAGCATCTACTCGCGACCTGTAAAATAAATAAAATTCGGAGAGATTCATGAGACAACAATCACGACAAACACCTATCTTCTAATGTGTTAATACAAGGAGTAAAACATGCATTTTTTATTAACAAAGAAGCTTAAATATTTCATGACCGTTATGGAAAAGAAATGTTTGACCAAAGCAAGTGAAGATCTATTTATTACACGCTCACCATTAGGAAAAGCCATTAATGAGCTTGAAACATTACTTGGTGAAAAGCTCTTTCTTCGCGAACATGGGTTGTATGAACCGACTCTTTTTGCCCAGGAAGTTTATGAACAGGCACTTCCTCTTTATCATAAACTGTTAAATCTTGAAGAATATTTTTTGAATTCTTGTCAAAGCCGCCACATCAACATCATACTGGACACTGCGTTTCCAGATAATCTTGCTGATATCATCAGCAGTAGTCTGAACAAAACCGATTTTCTTTTTCACCTAAGTCGTAAGCCTCTTATTCAGGATGATATTGATAATATCGAACCCGGCCCGGATACCCTGTTCATCACGCATAAAGATCTGGTTGCAGAGCCCGAGATACAAGAACACCACACCCTCACCAGCTCGTTGCTATTGGTGATGAACAATGCGGTAAAATCCGTGCCGGAAGATTTATCGAACGTTCCGCTAATCTTTCGTAGTAACGTGGTTGGTGCGAATATTGGACGTATCACATCAGAGCTACAAAAAAGCCTCGGCTTTGTCCCAAAAATCCGTTACATTAATGGGAGCGTATTTGACTGCCTGCTAATGGCGGGAGAAGGCTCAGGAATAATGTTATTACCATTGAAAACTTGTGAACTGATTAACATCAATCGAAAAAATACATTATTACTGAATAATTTAACAATTAAGATCAATTATTACCACCGTAAAAAGATAAAAAACAAGAAAGAGATTAATACTATCATCAACCATATTACTGCACTGTTTTGATTTACCGGTATTGAGCGCTCATTTCCGTTAGAAACCTTGTGGCAACGAGTTGATCCGTAGAAGCCTACCATTATCCATTTCAATATATCCGCCTTTCCGTAACTCTCTGATGATCGTCATTACGCCACTCCTTGAATATCCCGTTCGTGTTGTTATATAATGACAAACATTCTCTTTTTTCTTAATTTCAGCATCACTCTCAATTTTAAACAAATAGTATTTCACCACATCGTACAAACTACCCATTCCCATCACTTCAAACTGTTGAAACATAAGCAGACTTGAATAGGATAATATGATATATAGATCGCGCCACAGGTTATGTGCTTCAATATGCGAATAGAATAAATGACGAGGACAGCTAATATATGAAAAATGGCTATTAGCAGAAACAACATAATTTTCAAAAAGTGCTTTTGGCACCAGTTTTAGTATATAAGGCCCCTTAACACCACCCAGCATAACATGGCTTTCTTTATGACTGAACTCGATCCATCCCTCTAGGATAAGAAGAATTTCATCGTCATGCAGAAGAGTATGATTTGACTGTGACGGATTACAAGACAGGATAATCGAAGATAGATTTTTAGAATTAATTACGCTAGTAATTATATCGTTAATCTGTTGACTGGGTCTGTCCATAAGTGTTCCTTTCGTCTCATTCATATTCCCTGATCTTACAATAAGTTAATTACTGATTGAAAGAACGCATCAATGGCGAGTTCAATTTTGCACTATATAAACACAATAACATTACAAAATGAAAATAATTATTTCCAACATGAAAATAATTCACACGCAAACTTTGCGCACGTTGTCGATGCTTTTTGCCCAGTGATTCATTTCCGTCGCTTGTAATCTCTCCTCATCACGTTATGAATTTCACCAACGCAGAGTCACGAGGGCATATTATGTGGACGACAACATTGTACTCGCCATTATTTCCACAAATGGAAAGTGATGGCGTGATTAACCTGGCAGAGCTCGATTCTTCTGGCATCGTCATTGACATCGCTGAATATGAGAATGCCCAAAAAGGCGATCTGATCGAATTATGGTTTGAAAGCTATGCCATTGGCTCAATTGGGCTGGCTGACGATCCGGTCAGCCAGTATTTCCCATGGCAATGCACTATTGCCCCTGACGTCGCTACCAACATTAAGGATGGTGTTTATCAGGTGCAGTACAACGTTATTGATGCGGCGCAGAACAGCTCTTGGTCTGAACTGGGCAACGCCATTATTGACAGAACCTCTACCGGTACGTTACCACCACCCTTCTTTCCCGAAGCAGGCAGCAATAACACCATTGACTATGACGAGGCGATGAGCGGTGGCGGCACGCCAGTTGCGGTGCCAAATTACGATGGCATTACCGCTGGCGATAACGTAACGGTTTATTGGGTTGGCCTGAAAAATAACACGGTTATTCAGCAGAGCATTACCAGAGTAAGCCACACCGTCCAGGCCAATGAGCTTGATGGTTTTGAGGTTCTCATTGCGACCACCTTCATCATTCCAGGCAATCTCAATCAAGCACTCGCCTGGTACGTGGTTGAGCATAGCGACAGCCGCAATGAGCGCTCTGAAAACGGCACCGTGAACATCGACACCTCAACCGGCACCACGTTGCCTCCTCCTGTCTTTGTCGAAGGCAATGATGGCTGGATTGATGCCGATGAAGCCGCCAGCAATAACAATACGCCCGTTGCAATTCCGGCTTATTCTGGCATCTCCGTTGGCGATACCGTGACCACGCACTGGCAGGGTTACAGCCAGGATGGCTCCCCGGTTACCACCGCTAAATATGACGCGATAACGATCGTTGAAGAGACAGACCTTGCAGAAGGTTTTGAAGTGGACATTCCCACGGCCAAAATCACCCCGGTCGGAATTGGCTACGGCATCTGTTATTACGACGTCATTTTTGCCAACGACAGCGCGGGCAGTTCACTCGCTGCACAGGTGGGTATTGATGTCGTTCATAGTGAATTACCTGCTCCGCAACTACCTGAAGCACTGGATGATGGCGTCATCGACAACGATGACGCCATGAGCGGCGGCGGTACGCCGGTTGTGATTAACTACGAGCCGATGTCCGAGGGCGACAGCGTGACGCTGGATTGGTCAGGCTATCAGGGCGCAAGCATCACGCCAGTGAACGGCACCGTTTATACCTCCACACGCGCGGTAACGGCGACAGAAGCGGCCGCTGGCACCATGACGTTCACCGTACCGTCAAAATATATTACCCCGATTGGTCAGGGCTACGCCGTCGCCAGCTACTCCGTGCAGTTTATCGATGGCGGGATTGCGTGGTCTGACGATGCAACGGCAACGGTGAATACGCAAGGTAGCGATATCACCGGCTCAAATTATCTGGGTGGATCTACGGGATATGCGCCGTGGAACAATACGGTTGTTCAGGGGTGCTATGTTGAATATCTGGCGATGGCGAATGGTGTACCGCTCAGAAATACCGATGTCCTGCTGACGATTTTTGGCAATAACTATTTCACCAACAACCAACTGGACACTATCACGCTCACCACCGATTTACAGGGCTATGTGCGTACCAATATTTCTGGCGCAGATACCACCACCAACACCATTACGGCGGAAATTGTCGGTGGCGATTACCCTGTCTCAACTGTGGGCTTTGAAACCGAACGCACAAATATTCAGGCCGTACCATACCTGACCAGCGATCCTTATATTCCAGGCAGCGGCAACAGGAAGTTCACGCTTTCGATAAGCCAGGACTCCGGCATATACCGGCTATCAACAAGCAATAATGTAGACATTTATATTAATGGCATAAATAAAGGAGGCATTGTCAATGGCGTGGCTGTTTACGCCGGGAGCCCACTCGAATTTGAAGTGACTTCAAATAACTTAAACAACACTGCCGTTACCGTTTCGGATAATGGTGCCAACACAAAAGAATTCTGTACATTCTATTTCTAACACTACGAGGTTAATATTATGATTAATGCAAATGCTAAAATTCCTGCGTTGCAGGCACAGATGCAATGGGTGGCGGGTTCACCACAGACCAGTACGACATCAGTAACACGCATGATGTACAATTTTAACAACGCAAATAATACACTCGATCTTGATACAGGTTTTTTACCAGGGATCATTGAGACAAGCACGGCCCAGCAAGAATCAACTATTTGCGATCCGCAAACAGGCGAATGGGTTCTTTTCTTCGATGGTAACAATATCTATGATGGCTTAGGAAATCTGGTAAACCCAAATAATAAGCTCGATACGATCACGAGCACCTCAATGACCAGCATCATTGCTCCGAGTCTGTCATCTTCTATTCCAACTTATAATGTTTTCTATGTTGATAAAACAACTCACCACCTGAATTATGGTATCGTTAATTTCCCTGCGGGGATGAGCAATGAAGCAAACTGGGTAGGGATGCAATCACTCAGTATTGATAATGGCGTTGCGACTCCATTTGGTCTCGCATGCCGAAATCAAAAAGAGTATTGGGTTCTGACACTGGCTAATGTGAATACACTGGTTGCTTACAAGTGTGATGTAACAGGTGTAAACACCACTGCACCAGTACATATTATGCTTCAACCTTTTGCTTCTTTAACGGGTACCGTTGATTGCACTAAGAGTTCTATTGTTACCTTTGGTGATAAAATTGCGATCACAGTCAATAATAACATTATGGTTGGAACATTCAATTTTAATACAGGTTTCTCAATCCCTCAAATCAGTCAGTCGTTAGTCGCAATGTCAACCATTACTTTAGCGCCCGATTTTAATGCCTCTGGAACACATCTTTATTACCTTAAAACCAGAGATAGTTCAAATAAAAACCACGTGTGGGTTTATGAGATGAATAGCGGAGCATCTTATTCTGCTGACTCAAGCTACGCGTATACAAATCAATATAAAACTCTGAAACTGGCGCCTAACGGTATTATTTACGGCATCAATTTGTTTACCACAACAACGCATGCAGATCCTATTTTAAATATTACTGAAATCCCAGAAAGTGGAACTATTTCGGTAACCGAAACCATTATCCAGAACCTGAATAGCTCTAATACCTTTGGTAACATCCAATATCAAATCAATAACTTTTAATGCCTAATGCCCTCTCATATAGAGGGCATTATTTTAAATACAAACGATGAGGGCTCTCATTATGATTAGTTCAACAATGCAAAACTACTGGTTTCCTGGCCATGCGAATCAACGTTCAATTTTTGACTTCACAAGCGGAGTTCTGGATATACAGACACCTGGTTTTCCTTTAGTACCTGAGGACTCAGATAATTTTGGTAATGTCATTACTCTGGAGAACGATGTTGGATACTACATTCTCGGGAAGTATCTGATGGATGGTAATTTCTCAGTCGTTTCGGGTTCCGATGATCTCTTTAACAAAATCCCTGCCAATATTGCATGTTGTACATTCGCCCCTGATAACGCTCATACTAGCTCCGCACATTTATATTTCATCGACAGCGATGGCCTACACTACGCCCATATATCGAGAAATATATTTAAAGAATCTTCAATTGATACCTTAGCGCTTGTTTCTCTATCCTATAAACCAATCGAAAACTCTCCATTATGTATCCTGGGTGACAGTGTCGGCGGTGGAAACTGGTTAATCTATGTTTCTGTAGTGAATAATCTTAAACGACTCGTGACTATTTATTGCGAAGCTGATACGGTTCTCGATGGCGAGCAAACGCTTCTACCAATACAAGATAACCCCGTTAGCATCGATATTTACAAAAATAATGCCGCAATAGTCTTTGATTCCTGCTGTTTGCTATATGCTTCAATTACTGTATCTGATAAAAAAATGGCTATCGCAATCGACAGGATGATCACTAACCTCAGCATTGATTGTGTGCAGACGGCATTTTCTGCAACGGGCACATACCTATTCTGGCTAACCAAAATATCCGGAAAATGTTTCATCAATTATATGGACATTCTTAGCGGTACAGTTACCACCGTACAAACAAGCGGAGTATACAAGGCATTGAAACGCGGCGCCGACAACGTAATTTACGGATTGAATCACCAGACCTCCAACTCCTCAACTCTACTGACCGTTACACCAAACAACCTGCTTGGTAATTTCAGCGTGTTAGAAATTCTTGTCACCGCCAATGGCGGATATTTCCCGGCAACAGGCTGGGATGTTTATTCATTATAAGCACAGATAAAGCCGTTATTTTGATAGCGGCTTTTTTATTATTTTCCTTCCTCTTTTTTGCTTCGATCCCTTCCCTAATTTGCCCCCATCGCAGCCACTTTATTTCATAAAGTATTCAGCGATACATAAGGTATCACTACTTTTAACAAGGTAAATATTATGACTGATACAATTTCTGCAGTAAGCGCAGTACCGGCCACTATCGCTAACGATGGTTCTGAAGCTTCGATCGTTTCCGCAACCGTTCTGACTGATGGCGCGCCCGCGGCTGCGGGTGTTAGCGTCTCCTGGACCGCTACGGGCGGTAAAGTGAGCGACGCGACATCAACTACCGACGCGAACGGTATTGCGCAAATTAGCGTGACGGCAACGTCCAGCACCGTGGTTGTCACCGCGGCAATTGGGCTTAGCACGATGGATAAAACCATCACCACTTATACTCCGCTGGCAGCCCCAATTGTTGTTAATGCCAGCAGCGATGATGATTATACGCTGGATCACTACGATATTAGTTTCGGCGTTCAGGCGGAGATCCCTTTTTATAACAACGTTGCATTGGGCCAGACGGTACAATTCTTCTGGGGAGATATTGATAATATTTCATTTATTATTACTGAAACCGAGCATCCGCCATTTGTGATTGACGTGACTCATGCGCTGTCACCGGACTGCCTGAAAGATGGAACTTACAACGTATATTATGTCGTCACCGACCAGGCGGGCAACTCGACCAAATCCTCAACACTCAATATTACCGTCGCGGACGGCGGCAGTACCGTACCAACGCTGCCTGCGGCCTCTGTTTCAGAGGCCGATCCGTACATCAACATTAACGATGCCGGCGACGGCGTTGATGTTGTCATCGCTTATCCAGGTATGGTGGCCGACGATCTGGTGACCTTCTACTGGAACGGCTTTGATAAGTCCGAACGTCAGATCACCGGTACTGAAGCAACCGACGACTATAAGGTTGTGGATGGCGATACCTCCATCACCTTCACCGTTCCGATGGAAGCGTTCTATCCTAACGGCACGGGTTATGAAGGCTATGCAGAAGTGTACTACACCGTTGAAACAACCGGTTCCAGCGTGCTGGCGCTTTCTGATACCAAACAGTGCCTGGTAGATACCCTGGCACCGTAAGGGTACCGTCCCGGCTTCTGGCCGGGACATTTTCTTTTTCACAACACATCCGCACTGCTGTTGTGAAATAGCCATCTGTCAGGAAAATATCATGACTACGTTAATCACCGTGGAATATATTTTTAAAGCCGTTGTCCGATGTATAACGCATATTATCGATCACAATGATATTTCCGTATTTACTGGCGCGGCATGCGGAGCAGCCATTTTTATCCTCAATTTACCCCAGACCGATAGACTGCGTCGCATCTGCTATTTTTTAATCTCTTTCTTCTTAGGCAGCAACTGCGCAGAAAGCACCGCCAGCCTGTTGAACCGAGGAGCGGAGAAATTTATTACGCCTGCACCAGAGATTAATAAGACCTTTACCGCAGCACTGACTGCAGCCATCGCAGTCCGCCTGATAACCAAACTCAGTGAGTTATTATTAAAAAAAATCACCGATAAAAAATAGAAGAGATGGATATGAAAGCGATAACGATTTACGAGTCAATAGCGGTTTTCATTATATTGTGCCGATTAGTCATGCTTCGTGCCCGCAATAACCATAAGCCGCGTAGCGTTCGCTTTACCTGGTGGTTAGCCATTGTGGTGACCTGTATGACCCTTATTCGTTTAACCGACAGCCGCATTGTCGCGGATACCTTACAGTTGTCATTAATGGTGCTTGTCGCCCTTGCGCTGTGGGCCGATGAAATTATGAAAGATGAGTAATAAGGAGAAGAAGAATGGGTGATTTATCTGAACATTTTAGCCGTCATGAGTTCACCTGCCGCTGCGGGTGTGGTTTTGACGACATCTCACCTGATTTAATTGCCGTACTGGAAACAGCCCGCGCCGGGTTTGCCGCACCAATTCACATTAACTGCGGATGCCGCTGCGCCACACACAATGCCGATGTGGTCGGCGTTCCGGACAGCCAGCACCTGAAAGGGACAGCGGCGGATATCACGCTTTCCGGCGTGACGCCCGCCACACTCTATAACTGGTTTGACAGCCATTACCCGCAGGCGCTCGGGCTGGGAAAATATCGAACCTTCGTTCACGTCGATGTTCGCCCCCAGCGCGCACGCTGGACGGGCTAATCAGGCTAGATCGGGGGAAATGTGGGTGAGCATCATCCCCCTTAAAATGCGTAGTGAATACCGAGCGTGCCACCCACATTTTGATAACCCTGCTAACCTTTCTGAACCGTCGCCTGCGCCGTTATCCCAAGATCGGCCGTTAACCTGGCACTGGCCCCTGCAGATTAGTCCAAACTTATGCCAGCAACCTCGGGTTTTCTTATCTGACAATCAAAATGATGGCAGTTAGTGGCTAAAGAGAGTCATTAATAAAAGGACAATTCCACTCATCATGACATTCATTGATATCAGGTAGTGTCGCCCACGACCCGAGCCACAAAATATCACCAGAGCTCCCCCCATCAACAATATTCCAGCCAATGCGTATAACAGATTTCCTGTGTGGCACCACCCTCGTAAGCACAGCAAACCCGGAACCAGCATTGACCAACCCGTTCTCCGCCAGGATAAATGAGTGCGTTCAGGTTGAAGTCCAGGGTCTCGCATTATCACGATTGTCCCTGCCAGAGCAGTATCCCCAGTAATGTGGCGAGAACCACCATCAGAGCCGCCAGAATCACCAGCGCACGGGTGTAGGGTAAATTGCTTTCAAGGCGCATGGCATACTCATTCCGGCGCCAGCGTCGCCAGGCTGTGTATCCCATCATTGATGCCGCCACCAGCAGCATTGTCGAAATGCCGATGCGAAGTTCTGCAGAGGACAACTGCGGGGAAAATTGTTCTATTCCGACAGCGCCGGCCATAAAAGCCAGCGCGGTGCGTATCCAGGCCAGAAATGTGCGCTCATTAGCAAGCGTAAATCGGTAATCGGGGGTTTTGCCGGCAAGCCACCACTTACCCTTTGGGCGTGTTGACTGCGTGCTATCCTGTAGACTCACGTTTAATCCTTTCTTTTATCAACAATTCTTTAATCGACAGTCCGGTCGATGCGCTGTCGCGAAGGTTATGGCGGGTGATTTCCGTGCACAAAAACTCGATCATGAACAGCTGTGACATACGCGTAGCGATCGAGTCCCCCTGGTAGGGGCCGGCGTTACCGCTGGTCAATAGCCAGGTGTCTGCGAGTTCAGTCAGCGGTGACTGAGGACTGTGGGTGATAGCCAGACACTGTGCACCCGCTTTTCTGGCAAGCCGAAACGCATTGACCACTTCGGGGGTTTCGCCGGAGTGCGAAAAAGCCACCACCAGATCTTCAGGTTTGAGGTTGGCGAGTTTCAGCGTCATGGTGAAACGGTCGGTATAGGCTTCCGAATCAATGCCCTGACGGTTCATTTTGTCGCGAGCTTCCATTGCCGAAAGCCCGGATGCGCCGAACCCTACGAACAGCACGCGATTCGCGGTCAGAAAGCGTTCCACTACCGGGTTGACGACCTGCATGTCCAGCAGACCTATGGTCTCATTCAGGGTGGTTTCGACTGTCAGAGCAATCTTCTGCGCCACATCGTTGCGGGTATCGTCCAGGAAGATATCCGGGGACGATGGCAGCAGCTGCTCGCGTTCGTCCAGCAACTCGCGCTTGAGGGCGGCTTTAAGATCGAGCAGACCGCTGTAACCAATCTTTTTGCAAAAACGCACGATAGTGGCTTCACTGACCGACATCGCTTCGGCCAGTTTGCGCACTGGCATCTGCGCTACTGTTGCAGGTTGCTCCAGAATAAACCGGGCAATATGCTGGTCTGTTTCACCGAGCCCGCCCAGCACATTACTGATATATACCCGCACATTTTCGCGATTTGCGCTCATTGCCGTACCTGACCTTTTTGCATGAAAAATAACGGGTATTCTGTCAACCCCCTGCGCATGCGTCTACCTCAAAGCGCAGCCTCACGGCAAATGCCTGACTCTCACCTGGCACCAGTTGTCGTATCCCACGCTTATTCCTGGCTATGCCATCAAAGTCCGGGGTATCGGTTGTTCCGGCCAAGGGCTCGATGCACAGAAGATCCGCACCTGGAATGCCCCAGAGAGCCAGCCAGTCATGTTCATCCGTTTCGAGCATCATGACGGTTGTATCATCCGGCGAGCAGATCCGGACCTGTTGTTGCTTACAGTCACCAAAGTAGATGGCACCATCACGAAATGATGTCTCTGTCAGTGGAAATGACGTGGTTGTCCGGGTCTGACCGTCGGTGACCAGCGTTCTGTTACGGGTAGGAAACGGTCCCCTGACGCCCTTTTCACCAAATTGCACATGCCAGCCTGGTTCGCTGGCCACAGGAATTGCAAACCCAGGATGCCAGCCAATGGAATACCAGAATGACTGACTGTCATCATTAAAGACATGCTGTGACACACTGAGCCCATCTGAATGCAGCATGAGCCGCATCTGAACACGCCAGCGCCAGGGCCAAATACTGAGGGTTTCAGATGTGGCCCGGGCCTCCAGCAGCAGGTGGCACTCATCCTGTTCAATACAAGTGAACAACTGTTGACGCAGAAAACCGTGCGCCGGTAAGGGCAGGAACTTCTCGTCCACCTTGATTCCCTGATGAATAAGCGCACCAACGACTGGAAACAGCTGGGTGGCAGAGTTGTTCCAGACGTCTTGCGCGGGTTGCCACAACCATTCACGACTGGTGAATTTGTCATAGATTCGGGATAACTCACCGCCTGTCGCGTTCACCGCGATCCGAAAGCGATCGTTTTCAAGTTGCCAGGCGTTCATGTCTACTCCGTCCTCAGCAACAACCGAGTCTGATAAACCAGGGCCTTATGCCGGTCACCGGTAAAACAGGCATCAATCAACGTGAAGATATCCCTCTCCACCAGCAGATGCCCTGCGGGGAAGTGCTTCAGCACCTCTTCCTGAGACATTCCCTGCTCTTTTGCTGCGCTGAGGACAAAACGCAGCGCCTCCTCCACACCATGATGTTCACAGCGATATGTCTTATCTGTCCAAACTGTGAGACTGGACCAGCGTTCAGCGAAGGCTTTCTCTCGCTCAGGTGTCAGCGTGTCCAGCTCAAATCGATTATAGAGCTCAGGCGGGGCATCATGAGAGCGCATCAGCCTGATCATTGCCTGTGCGTAATGGAAAGCCCGCTCACTGTCATGCAGAGGTTGCATCTGTTTCGGATCGGCGTTGAGGTCGAAAAGCTTATCCCCGAAGCGCCACGGATTCAGATAACCGAAGGTGGCCGGGATTTGCATGACCTGCGCACCCTGGGTGAAATCAAAGCCGGGATGAATGCTGATGTTCTGTAATTCATTCACTTTGAACATGCTGTCGATTCGGGTCGGCATCAGGGTGTACTCATACAAATTCCCCTTCCCTTCTTCTCGTGGGCAACGCATATAGACATAGTCGCCGTCGGTGATATTGATGTGGCCGCCAAAGTAACCAAACATCGCATAGTCCCGTACGGGCGTGTCATTTTCCACGGCCTGACGCAGCGGTTTACCGGTCATGGATGGCGGACGCGGAACATCGAAATACTCCAGCAGGGTTGCCGGGATATCAACAGTCTGAGCCAGTGCGCTGCGACGAACGCCTTCGGCTTTACAACGAGGATCGCGGATAAAGAATGGTGTATTAGCGATTTCGTTGTACACCGGCATGATGTTCTTGCCCCACCACTGATGCTCTCCGAGCAGAAAACCGTGGTCAGTACAAACGATGAACAGGGTGTCTTCCCACAGATCCAGCGCTTTCAGTTTGTCCATCACCTGCCCCAGATAGTCATCACACATGGTGATAAGCGCCTGGTAGAATTTCCGGACTTTATCATCGTCCTTACCGCCCGGCGCACCGCAGTAGTAAGGCACCCAGCCGTCAAACTCATCAGGCGTGCAGCCATACTGTGCGAGGTATTTTTCCGGGACAAAGAACGGTTCATGAGGATCGAAACATTCGATCTGCAGGAACCAATTATCCTGGTGCTGATTGGTTTCCAGGAACTCTATACCGGCACTGATGGTTCGGTGGGTAAAATGATCTTCCTGGGTAGGCATGGCTGCACGATTAATCAAATCTTGTGTCATGCGTCCGCTGCGACGACGCAGGGTTTCTTCGTCTTCCATGCCCTGCCAGTTGATGGCGGGTTTCTCAACCTGCCCTTTCCAGCAATCCCCTTCCTGGCCACGAATGAATTCGAAAGTAGAGTAGCGGGTGTGGTAAGTCGCCCCGCCATCACGCCAGTAGTGTTTATGGTCGGTCACCATGTGGGTATGGACGCCAGCCTGTTTCAGCGCCTGAAACGTTGAAAAATCAAACGGCTCCAGCGGCCCCCAACTGCGATGCAGAAAATTGTAACGCCCGGTATGCAGTTCGCGCCGGGCAGGCATGCAGGGCATACTGCCGACATAGAAGTTGTCAAACTGTGCAGACTCGCGGGCCAACCGGGTAAAATTGGGGGTGAGGGCATCGCCCCCATAAGGGGCGAGATGGTTACGTGTCAGCGTATCAAACATCAGCATTACAGCTTTCATAAGACGTCTCTTCTTTATGAACCGATAAATTCTTCAACTTCGTTTTTGATCAGGGTGACATGTGGTCCATACACCACCTGCACGCCTTCTCCACGGACGAATGCGCCACGGCTGCCGAGTTGTTTGAACGCATCCACAACGACGTTTTGCGGATTTTTGACCGTGATGCGAAGGCGGGTGGCGCAGCAGTCCACATCAACAATATTCTCCCGACCACCCAGCGCCTGGACGATCCCGGCGGCACGCTCATTACCTGTGGTACTCACCGTCGGGGAATCATCTTCAGTATCGTCTTCACGCCCTGGCGTTTTCAGTTGATGCCATTTGATTAGAAAGCGGAAAGAGAAGTAGTACAGGCAGAACATCACGGCACCGAGGGGAAGCATCAGCAGCCAGTTGGTTTTGGCGTTACCCTGGAGAACCCCAAATAGCAGGAAATCGATAAGTCCGCCGGAGAACGTCTGCCCCACCGTGATTTGCAGAATGTGCGTGAACATAAATGCCACACCGGTCAGCACGATGTGTACGCCATACAGCAGCGGCGCGCAGAACATGAAGGCAAATTCCAGAGGCTCGGTAATCCCCGTGACAAAAGCGGTGAGCGCAGCGGACAGCATCAGGCTGGCAACTTTTTTCTTATTCTCAGGACGAGCGGAATGGTAAATGGCCAAAGCCGCACCCGGTAGGCCAAACATGAAGTCAGCGAAGCGTCCGGCCATGAAACGGGACACGCCAGAGTAATACTGCGTCACTGACGGATCTGCCAACTGAGCAAAGAAGATTTTCTGCGTTCCCTGCACCAGATTTCCGTTTACCATCTGCTCCCCTCCGACACTGGTCAGCCAGAATGGGAGATAGAACAGATGATGGAGACCGAGGGGAATGAGGCATTTGAGGATCATGCCGTAGAACAGCGTGCCAATGTAGCCAGTTTTTTCAACCAGACCGCCCAGATGGGTGATCCCCATCTGAATGTGTGGCCAGACCCAGAACAAGAGCACACCAAGGAAGATGGCAAAAAAAGAACTGACAATTGGTACAAAACGAGAGCCGCTGAAGAAAGCGAGCAGGCTTGGCAGTTCGGTTTTTCCGAAACGCTTCTGTACCCGGTAGGCCAGCAGGCCACTCAAAATCCCCCCCATCACCCCGGTTTGCAGAGTGGTGATCCCCATGACGCTCGCCTGACCTACTACGGCCAGATTTTCCGTTGCCAGCGTGCCTGAAAGCAGCAGAGAAGCGTTAATAGCTTTGTTCATCACGATGTAACACAAAACGGCCGCCAGGCCCGCCGTACCCTTATCGCTGCGCGCCATCCCAACCGCGATACCGACAGCAAATAGCAACGAGAGATTATCGAAGACCACACTGCCACACAGTTTCATAACTGTAAAAATCGCCTGAATCACCTCACTGTTGAGGGCAGGATAGGTCGATATCGTCACAGGATTCGTAAAGACGCCGCCAAATCCCAGCAACAGCCCTGCCGCAGGCAGGACCGCAATTGGCAGCATAAACGACTTACCCAGGTTTTGTGCCCCGGCAAACAATTTGCTCATAAAGACCCCTGATGTTGGTGTTATGAAATTTATATTTCATGATATAATATTATCAATGAAAACTATGTTTCGATCATTCACGGTCAAAGTCAAAACGCATTGACAAAATAGTGAGCAATATCACTAAATTTTATGCGTGAATTTTTGAGGGGAACCCATGAACAAACCTTTCCATTTGATGGCCAAACCCGTCAGCTACCAGTGCAATATCGCCTGCGATTACTGCTTTTATCTGGAAAAGGACCAGGGGACTCTGAAGCCCAGAAAACCTGCACGGCATATGGATGACACCACTCTTGAGGCTTATGTAAGACAGTACATTGAGGCTAACCCAGGCCCGGAAGTGGAATTCACCTGGCAAGGAGGAGAACCCACACTGGCCGGCATTGCATTCTACGAGAAAGCCTTAGCGCTCCAGGCTAAATATGCCGCCGGTAAACGCATCAGCAACAGTATCCAGACTAACGGCGTGCTGATTGATGAACCGTGGGCTGAATTTCTGGCGAGAAATCACTTCCTGGTCGGGCTTTCCATTGACGGACCGGCCTGGTTACATGATACCTACCGCAAAACCCGCAGCCAGAAGTCAGTCTTTCACAGCGTCATCAATGCGATGGCTTTGCTAAAAAAGTATCGTGTCGACGTGAATGTACTGACAGTCGTCAACAACGTCACTGCTGAGCATCCGAAGGAGATTTACGACTACCTGACCAGAGAGTTAAAAGCAGAATTTGTCCAGTTTATTCCGGCTGTCGAACAAAGGGCCGTAAACGAAAAATATGGTGAATTGCTCTACCCGCAGACACTTACCGGGACCACGTTGACAAGGTGGTCGGTATCGGGCGAACAGTGGGGGAAATTCATGAAAGGCGTTTTTGATATCTGGGTTCGCCGGGATGTGGGGCGCGTCTATGTGCAGATGTTCGACAGTTCACTGGCTGCCTGGCTGGGGGAGAAACCTTCATTGTGTGTCATGCAGGCATCCTGTGGTTTTGGGTTGGTTGTTGAACAAAATGGCGATGTGTACAGCTGCGATCATTACGTCTACCCAGAGCACCGGTTAGGAAATCTTCGACGTGAAAGCCTGGCAAAAATGGCAGCCAGCAAGCAGCAAAAAAAGTTTGGAATGGCGAAAACGGAACTCACACCCGATTGCATGCAATGTGAATGGCGTTTTGCCTGTCATGGAGGATGCCCGAAGCACCGCATCCACAAAAAAGGTGAACGCTGGCACAATCATCTTTGTGCAGGCTACAAAGCCTTTTTCAGCCATATCAACCCGTATATGCGCTACATGGCACAACAGATACAGCAACAGCAGCCACCAGCAAACGTGATGTCGGTGGTTGCTGTTATTGAGGCTCAGAACGCTACGACCCTGTAAATAATTCTGTGTAACAGCCACCGTATTAAAGGTGATCGCTCAGGTGGTCACCAACCTCGATGATAAAATGGCCATCGCCAACGGCTCAACCCCACTTCACATGAAGCCGTAACTAAGCTTTCTCATAATTATATATACTTATTCATATTAATTTAAAACAAACATTCATAATAAAAATATAATCTATTTGTAAAATTATTCTTTCACAACAGACCGTCAGGTATATAATTTCACCTGGCTTTTCAATTCGAATTCGTGAAACCTCAGGGAGGAGTAAAATGAAGTACGGAAACGTTGCATTATTATGCTTAACAATATTTTTGCTGAATGGTTGTGCAGAATCACCGATTGATGCAAAAAAAGTCGGTAGCACCCAGGCAAGCAGCCACAATGTGGGTAACTCAGCAGAATTACAACTAACAGACAAGGATATTTTTGGTAATGAAACCACATTGGCGGTTTCAGAAGAAGATATTCAGGCCGCACTGGATAGTGAGAAATTGAGTGTCCCGCTGCATTCCTCTGTTATTTTGGTTCAATCGGGAAATCGCGCACCTGAATTATCCATGCAAAAAGAAATGAGTCGTTATTATACAGTGGCTACTTTCTCCGGCATCCCAGACAGGCAGAAACCAATGTCATGCAATACCAAAGTACAAGATACCCCTATCAATGAAAACATGAATTATATGCAGGCCTTACGCTATATTGCAGCGAAAGGACGGCAAAAAACGATTGTTGTTTACTGGGAGGCGTTACAGTCAGGCCATTATGATGTCACCACAAAATCGACTCAATGGTCTGATTACAAGAGTGATAAAATGGCAGATGCCTCCTCTCTTCGATATTTGATTCGTTTTGCACTGGTCGATGTGGCATCAGGGGAGTGGGCGAGCTGGTCTCCGGGGAATGACGAGTATATCGTCCCTGCATCTCAGCCCAGCAAACCAGAGACAACGGAACAACAACTCGTTCAGCTTAAACAAAAAACATATGCTGCCGCAGTTAAGGATTTAACGACACGCTTTGAATAAATGATAGTTGCGTTGAGCCTCCTGCCACTATGAACAGAAGTGGCAGCGAGATTCATTTTATCACAGAAAAAAACCATCAATCATTCACATCTGAATCGATAGAAAGCCGCATGCATAATATATGTTACTTATTATTTTCCGTCGTATTTTCCTGAAGCAACATCCATCGACTTAATACTCCATTGAGTCGTTCATTAATCAGTTGTTCTTGTACCTCTGTACTTAACCCTTGCATTCGCGCCTCCTGATATTGGGTCAACAAATATTCCAGGGGTATATCCTGATTAAGAGAGCGCTCTGCCTGATAGACCACCGTTTTAATATAGGAAAGCGTAAACCCTTCTTTTGCCTGCTCTCGCTTTTCCAGAAGATCTGAAAACGCCCTTAAATCTTGTCTCGTTTGTTGCCAGCCACTCAACTGAGGGCTACTCTCCGCCCGCGTTTGCAACGTTTTAAACCACAAAGATGAGATATGTTGTTGCTGCTCATCTTCAGGCCACAGAGATTCTGCTGTTTGTCGCATTTGCTCGCCAAGGTTAAGCGACATTAATGGGGAAGCCTCAAGCAAATGCTGCATCCCCGTAGCATAACGTCCATTATCAGGCGAACTTAACCAGAGTAAAGCCGCCCCCTGCGCACTATTTTGGGCGCTTAAAAGCTGCTGTTTCATCGGATAAACCCGCCACCACCACAGACCGGCTGAAATTATTGCAGCACAGCCAAGACCGGCGATAAATCCTTTGGCGATAGTATGCCGAGATTTTTCATTCTGTGAGTTCTCTCTGGAACCGGAGCAAACCGCAATTCTGACATCAGGAAGTGCTGGTAGTGGAGGTTGATTCTCTACCGGGGAAGATACACTTTCTGGAGCATAAACCAGCGTTCGCACAGCCGCAAAGGATGTGGCCAAAATATCTTCGCTTTTCGGTTTCGGTTCAAGCCGCTTACGCGTGTTCTGCACAAAGTAGAGAAGATTCTCTACTCTCGGCTGGCGTGTCAACTCGACCTGCTGGAGCTTATTACACAATAGCTGCAAGGCTACTTCGGTGCGATGGAGTATCGCCAGGTCGGAATCAGAAAATGACAACTGTTGACGCAAGATATTGCCGGTCCGGGTATTAAACCAGTCAAGCATTTCACTTCGTGCAGATCCTGCCTGAGGCCAGAATTTATCCCATTCATGGGTTATCATCGCAGCCAGTAATTCTGTGCCTTCGCAGAAACCTATCAGTCCCTGCGTACGGGTACGCGCAAGGGTGTAATAAGCTACGGTATGGAGATCCACACCGTTTGTCTTGAATATCGCCAACGCCAGCGACTCAACCAGCTTCCAGTTTAGTTCCGGCTGAGAGGGATGATTGGACTTATTGATTTCTTCCCGGATAGCGCTGAACTCCGGCAATGCGCGCGGATCGGATCCGGTGGTAATGCTCTGAGTTTCCACAAAAGAATTCATTTCGCGTCCTTGGCAGGTGGGAATTATTTAAGAGTGGGCTAATGTGCCTTCCCTTCTTTGGATGATATTCATATGTTTGCTTCAACAGAGTTCATCAATCACAAGACTCTTTCACTCCATAAACTGTATGCGCTGGTGCCCGCGGTGCAGTGCTCCCAGGTAATAGATTCATAAGTGAACTCGATCGATTCTTCCGGTTGGCCAGCTGCATTCTCTACCGTATGCGGAAGCTGAAGATGAATACTGGCTATCCGGGCAGCGGTAAGTTTCAGCTTGTAATAAACTTCGTTAAGACCCGCTCGGTTTGTGCGATAAAAAATGAAATCACAGGTCATGGCTTCATTTTCATTAATTGCCTTCGCTAATAATGGCGATGATTTATCAACCGGTTTTACAATAGTGAGTGATTGGTGATTAATATTCTGCTGACGTGACATTCCATGGTTTAACCCCAGAATCATTATCTGGTCGCTGTGGCTTAATTGGGCTTTATTGCCAATCGAATCCATCGTTGAACATCCAGCAGAAATGAGCCCTTGTATTTGTCCGTTAAGCGTTAAATAAGTGATATTTGCCATAATTATTCCTTTTGCAGATTGCAGGCACGAAACCAGTGTGATGCCTGCTCCGGATATATATCAGGAGCAGGTAACGTTATTTAATAAAGCGTATCCGGCAGTTGGAACTGGCTAAACATTCCACCGCTGAATGGATTATCTTCCGTATCTGTATGAACTCGATAAACCATCGTTCCACCGTCCAGGTTAAATTTTACGGTGAAAGTTCCCTCCTGCACGCTGGTCAACTGACCCGCACTAAACAGCCGGAACTGAGCCCAAGGGCCGGTGAAACGAATACTTCGAGGCGAGTTCCCCGCAACCCCCACCAGCGTTAGCTTGCTCTCGTTACCTTCACGCATATTATTCGGCCAGACAAGATGGGCGGTGTAGCTTCTCCCTTGGCTGTAATCCACCAGTTGACCATCAAGATTGAGAACGCTTCGGCGCTTATTCCCGGAAAGAGATACCGTTTCCAGGGCATATTCCGCCCCCAGTCCATTCTGTTTACTGAAGAAGATATCGCGGATCTTGTTCGCCGCTTCCAACTGCTGCTGGATATCTTCACGAATAACAACACTGTCATCGCTATCAAGATTCAGTTCGTTCTCCATAAACAGCTTTAGATTTTGCTGATAAAAGAGATCCAGCACGCCATCGGGTTTGAAGAATCGCTCAAATGCATCCAGGGATACATCTTCGCTAGCATGAGGGTTAAAAGGATATTTATCGGCAAGTTGGGTATTGAACGTCGCCACAACGTTATCACGCCAGTCCAGTTCCATATAATGGACGGCCTCAACCATGACGACATGCCAGGCCTGATCGGCCAGTTTTCCAACCCAGCGATTAAGCGGCGCAGGTAACGTTTTTGCCATTTGTCGGGTGACAAAAATAGGGTCACTGCTATTCTGATCAAGCCGAAGCTGAACAGCTTTCAGGGCTGATTTTCCTGGCACTGGTGCATTCTGGATAGCCAACAGGTAACGATGCAGTTCGCTCAACTGCTGGTAAACGGCCTGCAGCGTGCTTTCTTTATCCTTCTGCACCGCCAACGTGCTGTTTTCCGCCGCGAAATCATGGCCCAACCGCGTGAGGAGGCGATAGTCAGGCTCTGCCAGAATGTCAGCTCTCTCTTTGTCATCCAGTTTTTCAGAAATCGCTGTGGGCTGCGTGTTATCCCGTAACGCTGTTAACGCCCGCTGGAAGGGCTGGTCGCCACTGATAATTTGCTCCAACGCCTCCGTCAGTTGCGCGATAGAGGCATAATCGCGCACATTAAGATTATCCATTCCGGCACGCCACGTAGCCGTGTAATCACTCAGATATTGATCGGTGAGTTGACGTTGGATTTCGGCCCGGTCAGCATCGCTGTATTTCACGCTTTGGGTAAGATTAAGAACCCAGGAATCCATTGCCGTCAACGTCACCAACTCATCACGCTGTTTGACAAAGTAGCTCTGTAGGCCGTAACGGGTGAGAAACTGTGGGATAACCAGTTTGCTATCGTCACCGGAGACAAAGACCGCCTCATAGGAGGAGCCAATCTGATCACGAATATTCAGGTCTGCTGGTAAAACGCCCAATGCCCGTGTTTTCAGGCTTTGGTAAACGCGCTGATAGACCGGGAGTTTGCTGAGTTCGTGCTGAGCAGCCACAACGGGTGTGCTATAAGGAGTCCAGAGACTGATCGCATCACCGTCTCCTTTCTGCCGGTCTGCATGCCAGTCGGTATGTGTCAGCGCATAATCCAAATGTGACATCAATTGCGTTTGTACAGTGCGCTGCCCATGAAAAGCCTCGCTCCAACGCTTCGCCATGTATTGCTTTACAACATCATCGTTGCGCCCGCTTTTATCTTCCAGCATCCGAATAACACGCAAAACGGCGAGTTTTTTCTCGCTATTAGCAGGAGCCGACGCCAGATCTTTGATGAGCCCATTCATCAAGGAAGGAAGATAGCGTTGCTGCAGAAGCTGCAAGTAGGTTTGCTCTACATAAGGACCGATTCGGCTTCCCTGATATAGCCCCATTTCCGATAGCCGACTGCGTTCACCCCAGTCACCGTAGGCCAGCGTCGCATCACGAACCGGGTTGAGCAGCGGTAATTGCAAATTTCCCAAATAATCTTCGCCCTGTGGCGGCGGAACGGACATAAAGGCTTTGGCTTGATTAAGCACCGTAACGCCAGCACGCCAGTTAGTGTTGTAGTAATAGCGCCAACCGACGATAGCCATGACCAGGAATACGAAACTGCACCCAGAAAACAACGCCAGTCTGCGGCGTGAATGCCGAAGCCAGACACTGTTCTCACCCGCCAGATTGGGCTCAGCCAGAAGCACCTGCGGAAATAAGCTGCGGATAAAATAAGGCGTCGTTTCTACCAATGGCCATGCTGCTAACGACCCTTTCCCGAGTCCATACTGCCGCGCAGAAGACTGAGTAAAAAGATCATCTATCTGCCCACGCTGTAATGAGGATGTGAGGTACACTCCCCTAAGCATGACGTCCATGTTTTCCCCATCCAGCAGACCCTGGAGCAATGTTTCCAGTTGCTCACGTGCCCCCTGCATTTGCCGCACAAAACTGAATAATGAACTGCGTGACGACGCCTGGCTTTGCGCAAGCATCTGGTCTGCCAGAGACTGGTTAAGCTTCGCCATCCAGGTTTGCCAAAAAACATTCAGTTCTGATCGCCAGACGTCCTTTTCATGGGCGTGGTGTGTGAACGTCACACCAAGGATCGCATCGCGATCTTTGCGGTCCAGAGACTGAAAAAGTGCCGCAAAACCATGTAAGAGATCCAGTCGGGTCAATATTACATACACCGGCAACTGGCAGTGAAGGTGCTGTCGAATATCCTGCAGGCGCTGGCGAAGTGTCATTAACAACGCTTCACGACCCCGTTTATCTGCGGTGAGAAGCGCTGGCAAATCCAGCGTGAGCACCAGCCCATTCAGTGGTTGACGGGTACGATGTTGCTCTAACCATGTCAACCAATGCTCCCAAAGACGACGTGGGAGCATATCGGTATCGGATTGTTCACACAGCCCCCCATCAACATCAAAAATAATGGCCTGCTTACCAACGTACGGAATGATGTCGTTACGCTGCTCAACCTTGCCACGAAGGGTTTCCGGATGATAAATAACATCAGAGGGATATCCTTCTTTAAGCAACGCTGTTTTACCGCTACCTTTAGGGCCGATAACCATATACCAGGGTAATTGCCAAAGGTAACGTCGACTATCGAGATGGCGCTGCAGTCGCAGCAACCAGCGATCGAGATAGCGTTGCTGCCTGTTCAATTCAACGCTAAGCGGATCATGGTCCTCCTGACGCAGCTGCTTTTGCTGTTTCTCAAGCAGGTGTAATCGGGCTATCACCCGCCAGGTCAGCCACACAACTGCTGCAAGCACCCATACAGCCGTTGCCAGCCAGCGATTAGCCAGCGGCGCCAACCATTTTTGATCGTAGAGCGACCAGGTCGGGCCTTTCCACCAGATCAACACCAGCAGAAAGAGCCAAGCCAGTGCAAGCAGCCATGCAACAGAAACTTTAAACCGGGGCATTGCCGGTCTGAGCATTGATTTCATCCCGCTGAACTTGCGGGGAGTGGGTAATTTGAACACAAAGGCTCCCTGTTAATCCCTGATTTTCTTTTCCAGTTGCGTTAGCAGCGCAGGCTCCCAGTCGGAGAGCCCTATCTGCTTCCCTGCTCTTAACAGCAGCCGATAGTGTTGCTGTGCAAGTTGTGCCATCCCCGCTTTTTCCTGTAGCTGTACGCTCAGAAACTGACGGTAAAATTGGTCACGCGGTTCGCCCACAGAGAGCGATTCCAGATACAGTAAAGCGGGTACGATCCCTTGCTCTTCGAATAATTGATGTGCCGTCTGCGATTCTTCATGAATGTGACTGCCCCCTCTCTGCTCAGTGGCAGAGGGTGCTTCCAGCCACATCCGAGTGGCATCGGCGATAAAAGGCATGTGGTCGTTGAAACATAAAGAGTGCAGCATAGGCAGGCGTTCCAGAAACCGAACGGTTTCTTCACGAATAACCAGAGCCACCTCTTCATAACCCAGCAGCAGAGCTATCTGGGCGGAAAGGTAATGTCCATCGAGCCAGTAGGGCGCTAACAACAGACTCTTTTCCACCTGCTGCCAAAGCGGTAAATCCGCTCCTTTCAAACGAGCCTGATAATCTGCAACCATATCAACAGGTACACCCGCGAGTTGAGTTCTTCCGCCGCTGTCAGCCTGTGGCGCCGCGGTAATGGTATGCCAGACTGCATGACGTCTTATGCGGTAGCCTAAAGGCAATGAGGGCTGGGCCTCGCAGAGCAGGTTGGCCACTTTCAACAATGAATCACGCCAGGCTTTGTCGTCACGGTTATCGATGGTTATCGGTGGCATCAATGCAGACGAATGCGTGTTCTTATTCGTCTCAACGGCTACTTGCCCCTGTGATGCATGTGCGGTATCAGGCTCAGAATGCTCAGGCAAAGAGGGCGAGATTTCGACATTGTTGAAAGCGCGTTGGTATTGCGCGATGAGATTTTCTGTCGCCTGACCTAATATTGGCGAACCGTTTTCTTGCCAGTGCTGTCGTAATGTTGCCAATCCGGCAAGTAGCTGGTCACTCTGAACGGCATCTTTTCCTTCTGTAAACAACGCCATACCACTCTCAAACCGTTTCAATACCTGTAAAGCAAGCCTTTGTTTTTGTATGGCATTTTGTGGCGACGCCACTGTCCAAAAATGCTCTACGTAGATCACCAAAAGACGCACGGCTAAAACAGTATTACCGGCATGCTGGAAGATGCGAAGCAGGTGTGCCAGCAAACGGAAATCTTTACTTTCTGTCGCCAGCAATCGCAAGCCACGGCGTTGAATTTCCGGAATATCCAGTTTGCCGTGAGCAAGGGCCCCCAGATTGACGATTTCACTGTCGATATAGTCCCAGTCAGGATTGTCATCGCACAGGGTTGAAGCCTGTTTTTCCAGTGGGATCGTTTCCAGCAAATGCGAAATCCAGACATCGGGGCTACGCAAATTCATACTCATGCTCCTTATTGCCCGGCCCAATGGCAGGCTTCCCGCAATGGCGCGATTGCCTGCGCCAGCCCATCGATATCAAAAGTGAGTTTTCCAGCACTGTCGCCTGATCCAATAACCATCGTCAGTGTTTTACCACCAAACAGTTGCTTGATTTCATCAATGCCAGATAGCCCACGACTGGATTCCAGCAGGAGGCCGTTTTCACGAATAAACCAGTGGCTACGAATCTGCCGACCATCAACATCCAGTGTGATCGCCAGATCATTGCCTTCCCGCTCCTTCATCAGGGCAACCTGCATTCGGGTAATATTGTCTACACAACTGAATGCAAGAATGGGACGCGGGGGTACATTGCCAATCGCCGGAGTCGTAATAAGGACCGTCGGATGTTCACCCGTGGTCTGGATCATCAGTAACTGAGTCGTGTTGCCCGAGCGTTGCTTCTCTTGAGTGAGCGCACGCATCCGTGACTCACCGTCGTAGCGAGCTTTGACTAGCGCCCCCTCAAACCCCATGTGTTCTGGTGTCAGAAGATGGTCATAGCAATCCAGGCGTTCAAGTGCTGCTGCAACCTGACGGCAGGACTGCATCGCTTGTAAGGTTGTGCCCGGTTCCCCCTGACTGCCAGCAAACGCTTCCCCGACGCAAATCGAGAGGGCGACTAAAATTATTGCCATCAACCCACTGGAAACTATTCGCATAGAACACTTTCACCTTTAACGGCAGAAGCGATGACATCCGGAGTTTCTTCGATTGCGGCCGTGAAATTGCCGCCCACTGTAGTCAAATGAATACGGGAGATAGACTTATCCGCCGCTATTTTATGCAGCAATAAAAGCGACAATGGTGGCAACATTTCCCCGTCAATAATTGACTCCAACATACGTGCACCATTTTCTGCCCGCGTAACTCGGCCCATAATTTCATCAGTGACGCTCGGTTCGATAATGACCTCCGCATCAAAACGACGTCGAAGAACGTTTTCCAGACGCACCAGCTTTCCGGAAATGATGTCGGCGAGAGTGTCATTTGTAAGAGGCAAGTAGGGGATCACTTCCATGCGAGCCAACAGCGCTGGTTTAAAGAAATCGGCCAGTATCGGATAAAGCGCCTCTGTCATAACGTCTGGATTTTCAGCGTGTTCAACAATGACCTGATACCCCAAATTTGAGGTCAGGAAGAAAACGATGTTTTTACAATCGATAAGCCGTCCTTCGCCATCCGCCATTTCACCTTTGTCGAAGGCCTGATAGAAAAGATTCAGCACATCCGGATGGGCTTTCTCGACCTCATCCAACAGCACAACCGAATAAGGTTTTTGTCGAATGGCTTCCGTCAATACGCCACCTTCACCATAGCCGACGTAACCCGGTGGTGAGCCAATCAGGCGCGAAACAGTGTGTTTTTCCTGAAATTCGGACATGTTGATGGTCGTAAGATACTGACGGCCGCCATAAAGCAGTTCTGCCAGCTGTAATACAGTTTCGGTCTTGCCAACACCACTCGGCCCGGCGAGTAGAAATGCCCCAAGCGGGCGACCGGGACGACGCAAATCTGCACGAGCTGTGAGCAAGTGTTTATGCAGGTGCTGAATAGCCAGAGATTGGCCTTTGATAGTCTCACCGAGCCATTGCGGTAAATCGGTAATGACTGACATTTCATTCTGCGAGAGGCGATTCAACGGCACACCTGTCCACTCAGCAATTACGGCAGCTATCTGTTTTTTATCTACATGGGCCGATACCAGCAACTGTGTTCGATGCAAATCAGCAAGTTCAGCGCTGAGTTGAGCCAACTGTTCGGCGGGTGCGAAGTTTGAAGAAATCGCCTCAGTTGACGTGGCATCCGCCTCCTCCAGCAACTGCTGGCGTAGTGAAATTATCGCCTGAACCAACGCCTGCTGTTTGGTCCATGCAGCCTCCATGCACTGAAGCTCATTACGCACCGTTTCATGTTGCTCCTGGATCTCATCCAGGCGAGTTGAATCTGAGCACAGGCCAATACGGATTTCGCGTGTAAGCTGACGAATTTCTGTTTCGTGTTGATGGCATTGCGTAGTGAGAGCTGACATTTGCTTCGGTGGCGATGAAAGATTGATCGCCACTCTTGCACAGGCGGTATCCAGAACATCTATCGCCTTATCCGGCAATTGACGCCCTGAGAGGTAGCGTTCGCTTAGACTGGCCGCAGCCTGTAAAGCTTCATCATCGATCAACACGCCATGAGCCTGCTCATAAACTGCTGACAGACCGCGTAAAATAATCGTGGCTTCTGCGGCCGTCGGCTCGCCGACTTTTACAAGCTGGAAACGACGCGACAGAGCCGCATCTTTCTCAAAATATTTTTTGTATTCGCTCCAGGTCGTGGCCGCAATTGTTTTGAGTTCGCCACGGGCCAATGCCGGCTTGAGGAGGTTCGAGATATCAAGACCACCCTGCTGGTTTCCGGCCCCGATTAACGTATGCGCTTCATCGATAAACAAAATAACGGGAACAGGCGATGAAATCACTTCGCTCATCAGCCCTTTAAACCGTTTCTCAAATTCCCCCTTTACCGATGCTCCTGCCTGCAACGCGCCCAAATCCAGGGTCATAATATCGGTGTGTCTGAGCTTTTCCGGAACGTGGCCCGCGATAATACGTAACGCCAGTCCTTCAATTAACGCACTTTTTCCGACGCCCGCCTCTCCCACTACCACAGGATTATTTTTGCGACGACGGCAAAGAATATCGATCATCAGATCGATTTCGTTATCACGACATAACACGGGGTCAAGTCGCCCATTACGGGCATCTTCGGTCATATTTTTTGCATATCGCGCCAGAAAACTGTCGCCATTATCTTTGGCAACCGATGCAGAACTACCGTCGCAATTTAGCGCGACTGATTCCGCAGATTCCCGCGTCCATTCTTCGAAATCTTGCTGCAGCCTATCGCGGTTAATCCCGGTCAACAACCGAGCGGCCGCTGGCGAAATATAGCGTAGGGGTGCATGTAGCAACGCGAGCAAGAGTACGCCGCCTCGCAATTGAGTCATTTGCATCTCGGCTGATGCGAGTAACCAGCCATCCTTGAGCCACTCCACCAGCATTGGTGAGAAAGCAGGATAACTCTCTGCGGCTCTCACGGAGGTATAGCTTTCTACGGTCAATGCCTGCTTCAAACTCTCAAGCGTGATATCAGCCTGCTCAGTAATGACCCGCAGATCACTGCGTGTCATAGCCAACATTTGCAGCAACACATGACTCACGGTGATTTCTGTCGCCTGCTGTGCCATACACGCCGAAGCGGCCATTTCCAGCGACTGTTTAGTGAAGGTATTAAGCTGCTTAACCAGCGTAGCCAAATCAATCTGAATCATAAGGTATCCTTACCTGGCAAGAAGACGGTTTAACTGATGGAGAATGTCCTGAGTTTGCGCATCGAGGCGCAACAGATAAAACAGATAAACCAGCACTAAAACGACGGCAGAGCCCAGGAAAACATGCTTGATCGTCAGGCGCGTAATTAAGCGATATAAATTATCCTGCGATTTGTTGTCCTGATGCAGCAGCGGAAAAGGTGCATCACCCCGTAGTCCATGTAAAACATGGTGGAGTCGACGATAAATTTGCTCGAACTCATCCTGCCCTTGCTGCGCAACTTTGTAGCGTCCACGAAAACCCAACGAGAAACAGAGGTATAAGAATTCCAGTAAATCCTGATAACGTTTAGGCTCGCGCATCAGGCGTTCCAGCAAAATAAACACCTTCTCGCCACCCCAGGCTTCATTATGGAAATGCACCAGCAGCGACTGTTTTATCCATTCATTTTTGTTTGACCAGCCGTTGCCCAACGCAGCTTCATCAATGAAAGTGCAAAGAATGTAGCGAAATGAAACGATGATTCCAGGCTCATAACCTTGTTCTTGCAGGAGTTGTTCTACAGCCTGAACATCGGTGACAACCTGCGCAAACAGATGGTCTGGCATTGCGTTGCTGTTCATTCCAGCGAGACGCATCACCATCCCAAGCAGGGGCGTTGCGGCATCAATCATCGGGTTGAGGCTATTACCTCGCAGCGTGAGTGAATAGTGCCGCTCACAGCCCCCTTCGCTGTCAAAAAATCCTCGCGTCTGTGCCGGATAATCACTCATGCTGGGATCGTTAATTTCAGCAGCAAAAGGGCCAATGTGTTCACTCATGGCCTTAATTCCTTATTGCCCACAGTTGTAAATCCAGTTCCGGGAACGTGCCGGAAATATGTAATGCCAAAGCGCCCGCTTTCACCACGTCTTGCCAGGCCCCTGCCCCCTTCTCCAGTTCAAAGTAGACATATCCATCGTGATAAGGCAGTTGACGGGGGGCAGCGGTGAGCGAGCGCAAAGGAACCCCAGGAACCTGTACGCTAACCACATTGCGAATTTTGTCAGTGGCTGCAATTTTGGACTGTTGGGTAAATTGAAGGATTATCTGGTTATGCGGCATCCGCGCCCGAACGGCCAGGATGAAAGAGCCAGATTGAAGCAACATTGGGTCGTTGACCGTCGCGAGATAAACACCGTCGGTGAAAATAAGCGGTAGGTTCTGCGCTCGCGGTTGTAGAACAATATTGAGCGCCCGACGAAGTTCCGGGATCACCGTTTTAAATGACAAGGTGAGATCGTGATGGTTATAAATATCCACGGTACAGGGTAAACGGCTGTTTTCCGTGAAGGTCATCAATTCGCCCAATAAGCGCACCAGATCCAAATAAAAAACTTCGGGATGTAAGGTATGAAGATGGGAGCGGTGGGTAAAATGCATTTGGCTGCGGTTAAGCATTTGTAGCATCATAAACTCCGCCACATCAGCAATACCGCTCTGCTCAGGTGATCCAATACGTTTAGCCAGGTCGGCGGCCCGGGTAGCAATAAGCCCCTGAATTTCGCCGATAAAACGATCCAGAACATGGCTGACACGTAACGTCTGGCAAGTGGGAATGAAACTCTCGTCCAGCACCAGTGCGCCCCCCGAAATTCGATTGCGGATCCTGCATAGAGGGAGTGTAATCATCGCACTCAGATCTTCTGCGCCGCTGACAATTTTTGGCGTCAACTGCCCAAGCGTCAGCGTTTGTACATCACCACCATCCGTGTGCAAATCTCGGATGTCCGCAAGGCTGACACTGTACCGGTCAGTGCTCTGACCAGAACTTTTCAACCCTTTAATTTCATTAATCACGCCACTCATAATCGGTAGCGCCAGGTAAAGTTCGTGGCTCTCGGGTGTGGCTAAAGCATCCGGAACAAAAGGAACAGGCAGCAGATCCTGGTCAGGGATGGAGAAAACAGTTCCGTCTGGCATGCACCCTACCGCGCGGTCAATCATGACTTTACCCTGCGCAAGCAGTTCGGTATTTAATGACAGTTCGGTAAATCCCCAGGCAAAATCCCCTAAGGCATCCAGTCGTTCGCCAAGAATATAATCACTATGGCGCTGCTGTTGCTGGAAGTGCTGCGGTAGCGCAAACATGCCTTCCTGCCAGAGAACCCTGTTTTTCATTGTCGCCATCGTCACTGTTCCTCTTTTTTCATTTCAATACTGCTCTGCCGTACATGCACAAGCAGGCTGTAATGGTGTCCTGTGCCTTCAACCGGCTCGATGCTTTTCCATTGCGACGTTTGGTCATCGGAAAAATAAGCCACTACACCAATAAACTGTGTTTTTTCATCCATGTTGGCTGAGGGCAATGTTTTGACGGTATCGGGTAACAGGGTGAAATCCTGGTGGTCGATATAATTTTTCCCCAGCGCATCCGGTAAAGGCGTAGTGGCTATTTGGTCGTAATCAGCTGCCTGAAGCTTTGAATCGTCACTGAGATAAATAAGCTGAACATCTATCGGTGCAGGTTCACCCTCTGCATTTGCATTGCTCTCCGGTTCAGTCAGCAACGTCACAACAATGTCAGAGGGCTGCTCCGCTGGTTTTCCAACCTGGACATCGGGATTGCTTATCACCTGACCGAGCTTTTTGGCGGTCTCACAACCGGTTAAATTCCCGACCAGTACAACCAATACGCAGAGCAGGAAGAAATGCAGCTTCATGCATCTTGCTCCCGCTGTTTCTCACGTAGCGTTCGGTCGTATACCTGGGCATAAACTTCGTTAAACAACATGGCGAAGCCTTGCTGCCGATCCGAGGCCAATTCATCGTAATAATGGCTATACATCTGCCATGCGCCGGCATCATCCAGCGCATGACGCAGCTCGTGGCTGCGTCGGTACTGCACAAATCGACGCATTAAATTTTGTGGCGAGAAAGCGTCGAGCATGACTTGCAGGGCTTCAGCGATCGCTGCCCCATTCGCTTCTTCGTGATGGCGAATATTGCGCAAACTTTCACGAATGGCTGCAGGGGCCGCAAGATGTACCGGGCTTTTCCCTTCAGCAAACATCACATCCAACACAGTGGAATAGTTCAGATTTAACCGTAGAGGGTTATCCTCTAACGGCCGTAAATGCTTATCGGAAAGACTGTTTTGACTGTGCTGTAAATCGAGTAAGCCCTGAACTGCGGCCTGCAATGCACGTCCGGCTTCCTCCAGAAATGCATCTGCATCCTGAGAATTTCGTACCGAGAGTGAACTCCCAAGACCACGTAATAATGGCGTCAACGCAAGATGTCTTTGCGTAATGTCCTCTGCCTCGAACTCATCATCGTCTCGTGGATTTGCATAAACGGGGGGTAAATCCATAAAGGCAGTGTCGATTCCACCGTTTGGTTTCAGGTCCGATTGAGGAGCCCTGTGACTTCGCGATGAAAAGCGATCTTGTTCATCTCTCGGCACCAGACTTTCCGTCTGCAAGACTTGCAAAGGATCAACAGAAAAAGCATTGGCGACAGTCGCACCTAACTGGTGACGATGTGGCATACCCGGATAGGCCGGCTGGTTATCCGTGGATAAAAGTGTATCTGCCAGAGAATCATGACTATTGACGATACTTTCCGGCGCTGCCATCTGCTCTTCATAGCTAATCCGCTTGCCTTCATGAAGAAAGACCTTTAACACCAGCGCACCGAGGCTAATCTCATCACCTTGCCGCAAACGAACTAAACCGGCATCGATAGACACAGGTGCCAGATTGATCATCATTCCAGGCATCAGGCTCTTCAGGCAGAAAGCACCATCATGCAAAAGAATGGAGCAAGCTCGCCCGGCAATAGCGTCCGCTCTGTCTTGCACTAACCAATGACAACCTTCTGCATGACCAATATCGCCCCCGTCATGGTTAAAGAGGCATTTTGCCGCGCGTCCACTCGCCAGTTCGTTACCGTTCATAACCTGTAACGTGAGAGATAACTCAGTCTGATGCTGTTTTTCGTCAGCCAAGGCTTGCTCCATAAAATTATTCCCTGATGTGGAGAGTGATAAACGGCGGCGATTTCGGCTGACTAATAAAACTCGTCCGCCCTAAGCAAGTATTTGCCTTTTCGCCTAATCGCATTTCTTTTGCCTGATCCGGTGCCAGGCACAGCACGAGATCCCATGCAAACTGATCACGCAGGAGGAATGAAATAAACATTTTTAGTGCCTGATGGTTTTCACCATCAGGCAGAAAGGTGAGGTAGCGAGCCATAGATAAACTGCCAATTTTCAGTAGAAACTTTCCACTGCGATCGGGTACGCGCGCTCCCAGCGTAAAATTGACACCCAGAACCGATCGGCCAGGAATATAGCCCGCTGTTTTTGTCTTCGGATAACGTACGCCCAGCCGATTTTGTTGTGAGGGATTGATAGCTACCCTACGCAATTGCCAGTTTTCAAGGGATACATCGGGTAAATCAAAACAGTGGGACACCAAGTTACACACCACCTCGGGCGCTCGACCGGGTGTCGCCAAAATGCCGGCATAGGCCAGCATTTTGCTGTGATTGATGGCCAGAGTGTCACGGATGTGCTGATTACCAAGCCCAACCAATGCATACATACGCTGTGAAAAGTGATCCGTTCCACCCTGTCGAAAACAGATGTGATAGCGGTACTTTCGCCAGGCGTGATAGACAAACTGCGTCCAACGATGGCTGAAGAGATCGAGAAAGGCGACCATTCCGTCCTCATTCTGCGCATCCTCTCTGGCCATCTGATCAAGGTAGTAACCGGGTAATGGAGACTGACTACCTGAAAGCCCTAAAAACCGTGTTGTCAGTAATAACTGACCGCGATGGTTGCGCTTGAGGGAGCTCAGATCGTTGCCAGGGAATGCAATGCTTGCATCTGACTGAAACAACACCCTTTCCTGCTCGGGCGAAACCTGTAGCGAAGGCTCCCGTTCAGATTCACTGGCTTCGCGATACAGCGCTTCCATTAACACATAGAAATTGATTCCACGTAGACTCGTCTGAAACGAGCTGTCCGAGGCTACATCAGGGCGTGGTGACCGATGTGCTGCCATTCCCAGGCCTCCTGACTTTCCGTGTTGATGACTTTCAGACAATGAAATGAATTAATGCTGGCGTAGAGCGCGAAGAAATGTGAAAGCATATTCCCTAACAGGTAAATCTCCCCCTCGCAGAGAAACGGCGATGGGTTTATCCATAACGTTGTTGCCAGGCCCCGAATGGGAACGCCTTTAAAGAGCCGATCGACCGGGTGCGTTTCCATTTTTTCGATGGCATCGAGCTTTTGTCGGGAAAGCCGGGCCTGTTGAGGATGGTGAATACCGGGCAAATCAAACGTGCTCAAAACCTGAATCAACCCCTCTCTGTCTAACAGTGAAAGGTAATTTAGATTCATGCAGGAGATCAGTGACCAGTGCATCGCCCCATCCGTTACCGGGTACAGCGGTTGCGTTGGACGTGTGATGTTGCTGAAAGATGCAACTGCCGGATCTTTATTCACAGCAACGGTAATGTCGCCAGTATGCAGTGATAGTGGAAGCATCCGATTCGTGCACACGAGCGTAGCGGTAAGGACTTCTTTATTAAATTTAGGACTGTCTGGTGTAACTCCATCAGCATGAACAAAGGCAATGGCATGTTCATGTCCACGGTGAAAGAGAGAGCTTTTCGTACGATGATGCCAATAAATAACTTCACGTTGCTGGCTGTACTCAATTTGATGCTGAAAACCTTCGAATTGAGGCCAGAAACGAATTTGTGAGTCTTTAGCAGACTCTCTAATTTTACTGGAAATCGATTTTATCTGGAAAATATCATAGCTTTCTGGATGCTGATGACTGGCGCACAACGGATATTGTGTAGCACTGCTGTCGGGCTTCACGGGTTCGGCATAATGCGTAAATAAATTAACCGCAGGCGTACAATAAAGACGGATTGAATCTTTGCGTATTTTCACATCAGCCGGGAGTGGCTGGCTAAAACGAAGCCGCAGGGTGAAAGCGTTAACAGGGAAATCTTCCGGTAGTGGCGCAACATCTCGTAGATGGAAAAAGAAAAAACTCTCCGGGTAGCAAAAATATTCCTGCAATACGCGATAACCACTGTGGACATTCTTCGGCCAGGGCAACAAGGCATCGTCTCGCTCAAACCCAGCAGCTTCAAGCCAGAGGTTGTGTTGCGATATACAATGATCCCCGGCAATGAGTTCAGCATCCATTAACCTTTCACTGAACCACATATAAAGTTGATAACGGGTATAGTCATCTTCATTGCCGAGCCAAAAAGTGAGTTTATTAAGGTCCAATGTGTTAGCGGGTACATTTCCCTCGGTAAATAAATCAATCTCAATGATCCCCTCTTTCAGGCTACTGCTATTACGTACCGTTTGGATATATAACGGTTGTAGCCAGGTATCACGTGCGAGGGTAAAATGGCACTCAGAATGTGCAGCATCCTTTTCAGCATGGTCAGCAGAATCATTGGAAAAGCCTTTACCAGGAGCGCGATTTTTTACAAGTTCATTACGCGATATCAGCACCGGAGTCTTCAATTCTTCTTTTGGCTGATATTCTATAATCGTCATGGATGGCACCGGGCGCAGATAATTCGGCCATAGCATGTTAATCAACCCATGCGTAAGCTCAGGGAATTCATCCTCCAGTTTTTGCCGCAGTCCGCCAGACAGAAAAGCAAAGGCCTCCAGCAAACGTTCTACATCGGGATCACCTTCTTTCTCAGAAAGAAACCGCGCCAGATAGGGTTTTTCCTGTGCCAATAGCTTGCCAAGCTGTCGAAGGTAATCCAGCTCTTCCCGATAATAGCGTTCTTCAAAAGCCATTCCCTTTACTCCATGTGCCAGTGCTGGTGATTGTCCAGCAAGATGTCAAATTCCAGGACATCCTGGCTATTAATGGCATCGATATTCGCCGTAATATGAAAACGTAGTTCCATTGGGGCATAGGCATCCATTTCGACAGCCGATACTTTCACCGTAGAAAATCGAGGTTCATAGCGCGAAATGCACCGACTGAACGCCTTTTCCATCTCTTCTTTGTAATTTCCGGAGGCCAAGGAATCATCGTTAAAATCGGCGATCCCTAGCTCCGGCGATCCATAGCAGCTCCCGGAGCGGGTGTTGAGTACATTCTGCAAGTTAGCCTGCACTGAATGCAGTAACGCCTCTTTTGGTTTTCGGCGTGCAGGTGAGTCTGACTCCTCGCGGATACGCTCAAACAGACTGCCCTTAAAGCCAGACTCCCGCTCCAGTAACATGCTCGTTATTCCTTATCCAGACGCCCAACCAGCGAGAGCTCAAAACTGGCCCCCATATATTTGAAATGCGGGCGTACGGACAGAGCGACCTGGTACCAACCAGGCTCACCTTCAACATCCAGCACTTCAATTTTGGCCTGACGCAGTGGTTTACGGCTGCGAACTTCTGATGGTGGGTTCTCCTGATCGGCTATGTATTGGCGTATCCACTGATTCAACTCGCGTTCCAGATCACTTCGCTCTTTCCAGGAGCCAATCTGCTCACGCTGAAGCACTTTGATGTAGTGCGCGAGGCGGTTGATAACAAAAAGATAGGGCAACTGGGTGCCTAGCTTATAGTTGGTTTCCGCTTCTTTTCCTTCGGGAGTATTGGGGAAATTCTTCGGCTTTTGAATAGAATTAGCAGAGAAGAAAGCCGCGTTATCGCTTCCTTTACGCATCGTCAGAGTGATGAACCCTTCCTCTGCTAGCTCATATTCCCGACGATCGGTAACAAGGATCTCCGTCGGAATTTTGGCCTGCAACTGACCCATGGCTTCATAAAGATGCACAGGCAAATCTTTAACAGCCCCACCATTTTGTGGCCCAATAATATTCGGGCACCAGCGGTATTTTGCGAAACTCTCTGCAATATTAGCCGCCAGCAGAAATGCCGTATTTCCCCAAAGATAATCTTCATGGTCACGGCTAACATTTTCCCGATAGCTAAAGCTTTTCACTGGATTATCATCAGGCGCATATGGCTGACGTAACAGGAAACGTGGCGCTGTAAGCCCAAGATAACGAGAATCTTCTGACTCACGCAGTGAGCGCCACTTTGTATAGGCCGGCCCTTCAAAAATAGCGGCGACATCTTTAATGCCTGGCAGCTCAGTGTAGGAATTCAGACCGAAAAACTCGGGTGAAACGGAAGAAAGGAAAGGTGCATGCGCCATTGCGCTGACTGCACTCAGGTATTTCAGTAGTTTCATGTCGGCGGCATTATTTTCGAACGCATAGTTACCGATCACCGCGGCAACAGGTACTCCACCAAACTGGCCATAACCACTGGAATAGACGTGCTTATAGAAACCTGACTGGGTAATTTCAGGCGCAAATTCGAAATCATCAAGCAACTCTTCTTTGGTGACATGCATGACGTGAATTTTAATATTTTCACGCGTATCAGCCCGTTCAACCAGAAGCTTCAGTGAACGCAGAAATGACTCCATTTCCTGGAATTCAGGGGCGTGAAGAATGAGATCCATCTGCCTGCCTGTACGCTCGTCGATATCTGCAATCATGGCGTTCACAGCCAGAATATCGACTGGGTCTGACTCGCTGTCACTTTGTAATAAAGCCGCAATAAAAGCACCTACACCCTGACGAGCAATATCATAACTTTCTGATTCTGGCTGAAACCGCGTCTGCGCCATGATTTCATCCAATAAGGATGACCCAGAGGCTGTGGCGATTTCTTCCTGCAATGACATATCTGACATACTGAAATCCTTTTACAAAGTTATTTCCGACCGGCAATGCCCAGTTCTGCAATCAATTGCTCACGGGTTTCTTCGTTTCCCAGCAGCGCCTGAATTTGCGCACGGAATGCTGGAATATTCCCCATCGGCCCCTTGAGCGCGACCAGTGCTTCACGAAGCTCAAGCAGTTTTTTAAGCTCAGGTACCTGCATCGCAATATTGTCCGGAGAGAGGTCCGCGAGGGATTTCACTTTCAGATTGATTGCCAGTTGTGTATCAGGTGTTTCGCTAAGAGCCGATGGCACAGCGAATTCACGTCCGATATCGTGTTGCTCTAACACTGAATTGAAATTGTTTCTATTAATGGAAACTGGTACCCGCTCATCGAGTGGCGTATCATCCACGGTTCCCTTTAGATTGCCGGTTATCAATAAATTAAGAGGCAGTTCAACTTCCGCAACCTGCCCATTTGTTTTTGGTATATACCGGATATTGATACGTTCCTTGGGGGCTATACTTCCGTCTTTAGTGTTGCTCATTAATATATTCCGTCAAATTATGAGAAATGTTTAATTCATTCAACAAGGACAGCGCTATTATGGAAAGCCGTAATAAAGCACCCGTCCTGAAGAGGGATTTAGTATACCTATTCATTTGCAGATTATATTACCTACAATATCACAATTTAAAACATTTTATTTTTCAATGAGAGTGTGATCACAAATTCAAAAACAAATAAAACGCACAAACAAAAAACCAAACAAAACAGCCAGTTAAATTAAAAAGACACTCCTAACCCCGGAAAAAATGAAATGCGCATACAAAATATGAATAAACAATCAATAATCATTTCACAAGAAAATACTAAGGAGTTTTAAAAAAATAATGCTGAACATTCATAGATTTACACAATAACCACAAGCATTCCGAATAAATTATTTTTATTTTATTTAGCAAAGTTTGATTTCAGACCTAAAAATTACCACCACGCTCACTAGAATGATCTGTCATTATTCTAAGCGACCTGAAAATGGTTGTCCGCGTCAATTAATAAAACGCAGGAATAAATAGTCTTAATAGATAATTCACACCAATAGAGAGAAGGAGTTTACTATGCCAACACCGTGTTATATCTCAATAACAGGCCAAACCCAGGGAAATATTACCGCTGGCGCATTCACCGCCGAATCGGTTGGTAACATTTACGTTCAGGGCCATGAGGATGAAATGCTGGTCCAGGAGTTCAGCCATAATGTCACCGTTCCAACCGATCCTCAGTCCGGACAGCCAGCAGGTCAACGTGCACACAAGCCGTTTATTTTCACCGTCGCATTGAATAAAGCGGTTCCGCTACTTTATAACGCGCTTGCATCAGGGGAAATGTTACCAACGACTGAACTGCACTGGTGGCGAACCTCGATCGAGGGCAAGCAAGAGCATTTCTTCACTACTCGTTTGACCGATTCTACCATCGTGGACATTGACTGCGTCATGCCCCATTGCCAGGACGCAGAAAAACGCGAGTTTACTCAGCTTCTGAAAGTCTCTCTCGCTTATCGCAAAATCGAATGGGAACACGTTTCTGCCGGAACGTCCGGTGCCGACGACTGGCGTGCTCCGCTGGAAGCCTAATTATTGACCCACAGCATTCCGCCTGGGTGGAATGCTGCTTTATCTCTACCTAAAGCACCACTCTTTGAGAGATGGCTTATGCCGGAAACTCTGGCGGTAGCGTGCCTTAAGGAAAATGGCAGGACCTGGACAGGAAGCGCTTTATGAATTTCACACCTTTTTCTGACAAAAATAACCTTCCAGATTATGAATGGTCACGAGTTTTCGGTAAGACGAATGCTGAGATTGATTTTCAAAAACTAGCTGATGCCCTTGATTGCCAACGTGGGTTTTACGGGGTAGGCATTATTTATGATGACGGCATTCAGTCGTACTTAGTTCGCCCAGCCAACTACTCTGCATTCTCAAGGTTTAGTCAGGTCACGCACATAACGGTGACCAAAGTTCCTGTAATAACACGTGAAAATATTTCTGACCGTGTTACGAAAACCATTACATCTCCTTCTTTGGCTGTGGAAATTGGCTCAACATTGTTATCATGTGGAGCTTGTGCATTAACAGCAGCGGTAGGGATTTTCATCACCGGTACAGTACCCTTTACAGCCGGAATGAGCGCACCTTTAGCAATACTCGCTGGCGCTGGATCTGTTGCTACACTGATGCAGTGCGTTAATGGACTATGGCGTTTGTATGATATAGAAGCTAACGATGCACGGAATGTTAACTGGATTGATTCACAGGATTGGTATTTGGCAACGTCCACTGCCCTGGATTTAATCTCTCTGGCTTCAATTGCCGGACCATTAAAAGAAGCGGTAATGACATACCGTGTAATGAAATCAGTATCTTCAATGAAAGTTACCGACTGGCTAAAGAAATACTCAAGAATGGAACGCGCCCGCCTTACAGAGGGTATAATAAAGCACCTCAACCCTGGCATATCAAATAAAGTCATGAAAACCATGATTCGAGCTGGTAAATATCCTACACGATTTCCAACAGACTCCTTACGCGGAGAGTTGGCAAAGCAGCTCGTAAATGCCATCACAAGCACAATGGCCCTCTCAGGAAGTGCCATAAGCGGTGTCGCTCGAAACCCCAGGAATATCAATAAGTCTGGCGAATATGTTGTTGGATTATTACAATCATTCAGCGTTGTAAATTAGATGAAACGAACAAAACCAACTCCAGGCACAGCGTTTTCTGCGCTCACTAGCGATGGAAGAAAATCTCATAAGGCTATAAAATTGGGTGGCGAAGCATTACTTAAACACTCTTCACCTGAGATGGAGGTATACTTCTCCCACCCTCAAAAAAAACGCCCACCCAGTACCTTTGCAGCAGCAATTTTAATGCCAATTTTTTTAGCATTATTCGTTATTAACTCACAAACAATCATTAACTTTTTTGACCTGACAGCAGAGTCAAGCTCCATAATATCATTGTCAACAATGTTAATCTCTTCAATATTTCTAGGTCCAATACCTTATTGTCTCGGCAGAGGGAATGTATGGGGGTTGCTATTGATCCATTACTTCTATTCATTCAATCTTTCTATGTCACCAATCGCTATTTGCATTATGGTTTCAGAGATAATAAAAAGTAGAGCGCTCGCCCCCCACTTTATTGTACTTGCGATGCTATTAAGCCTTATTTTTTTATGCAGTAAAATAATAAACGGAAAATCCTTCAATAAAATGGTTAGATTTTATGCAAACAGACGCATCGCGTTAAAAGCATTACAAGTAAGGGGTCATATCACAAATAAAAGTTAACTCATCACTTTGACGCAGGATAAAGAACCTCAGTAGCCCCAGGGATTAACTAGATTTATGCTGAATAGCAGGGATATATCACCGACGCTATCAATGCATTCAAAAACATAAACAAGTCAGGGGAATACATCTTTGGACTGCTACAATCATTCGATGTTATAAAATAGATGAAAAAACGCATGTATCTAACAGGAAAACGATTTTCCAGATTAATAAAATATAGCAAAAAGGCTCAAAAAGTAGTTAAAGCAGGAGGAGACGAATTACTTAACCTCTCATCAAACAAATTATCTATTTATTCTTCTACTCTCCAGAAGAACTCCCGGCATCCCAGCACCGTCCCTGCTGCGATTTTACTTTTTTATTCCTGCCGCTATTTGTCATTAGCTCACAAACAATCATTGGTCATTTTGAATTAAATGTTGAAGAAAACGCAATAACATCACTATCGTCAATAACCATTGCTGCTATTTTTAATGGCCTGATACCCTATGCTCTCGGCGGTGGGCGTTTTTAGGGTTTAATTCTAATTCGCTACATTTACCTCATCAATTTATCAATGGCTCTCATTTCACTTTTTGTGTTGTTTACCGAGTGTCTTACGGATGGCGTTATTTTATCAAAACTGGTATTTGCGCCGGGACAAATCGCCCTTCTTTTCTTATGTTATAAGCTCATGAATGGTAAACCATTTAATAAAATGGCTTATTTCTACATTAACAGAAGAATTGTATTTGAATCCCTTAAAGCCAAACACTTCCTTCATAAGAAGAATAAACAGCTCAATAAGCATCACTCAACTACCCGGAGATAACATGCCTGTAAAAGGACTTAAATTCACACTAAATATTGACGGAATAGCAGAAACAGCACTGGCCGTGGTCGACTTCAGCTTACATCAGCAACATTCTCTTCCATTTACGCTTGAAATAGTAATTGCGAGTAGCCTGTTTGAACTCGAAGCTAAAGACTTCCTGGAAAAGGACGCTACCCTCAATATCTGGCAAGGGGAAATCCTACAGCGCAGCGTTAACGGAATTGTCGCAACAGTGGCATTAGGTAAAAATGATAACTGGCAGATATGTTATACCTTAACGATACACCCACTATTATGGCGTTGTTCTCTGCGGAAAAACTCACGTATTTTTCAACAACAAGATATACAACAGATATCCACTATTCTCCTCGCCGAAAATGACGTTACCGACTGGACACCCATTTTTTATGAATCACATCCTCCTCGGGAATTTTGCGTTCAATACGGGGAAACTGATCTCGAATTCCTGACTCGCCTATGGTCAGAAGAAGGCATATTTTTCTTTCATCAATTCTCTCCTGTTCGCGCCAAACAAATATTGACGCTGTGTGATAACGAAGCAGGGCTGTTTCCTGTCGAGGACCTGCCTTTTAATCCTAATGTCACGACTGACGTTTCCACAGAATGTGTTAGTGATTTTGAGTACAGGGCACAAATTCGCCCTTCATCAATAGAAACACGAGATTACACGTTCAAAACACCGGGTTGGGCAGGTTCCTTTGCTCATTCCGCCACAAACCTGAATGGGCAATATTCGCAGTATGAAATTTTTGACCATCCAGGTCGATTCAAAGATGAGCAACATGGCCGCGATTTTGCCCGATATAAAATGGAGGGCTGGCGTCAGAATGCGGAAACCGCCTCAGGTTCCAGCACTTCTCCTGACTTATGGCCTGGCACCACATTTGTTCTCACCGGGCATCCGTCTGCCGCCCTGAATCGGGAATGGCAGGTTGTGAGCAGTATATTAAGAGGGGACCAGCCGCAAGCGCAGCACGGTAGCCAAGGCCAGGGCACGACCATGTCAAACGGGTTTGAAGTGATTCCGGCAGATCGCACCTGGAGGACGCAACCACCATCAAAACCTAAAATTGATGGTCCCCAAAGCGCCATTGTCACGGGTCCAGCGGGTGAAGAGATTTTCTGTGATGAGCATGGTCGGGTTCGCGTGAAATTTCACTGGGACAGATACCATCAAAAAAACGAGCACAGTTCCTGTTGGGTACGCGTGTCACAAGCCTGGGCGGGTAGCGGATTTGGCAACCTGGCGATCCCACGCGTGGGACAGGAAGTGATTGTTGATTTCCTCAACGGCGACCCCGATCAGCCCATCATTATGGGCAGAACATATCACCAGGATAATCGCTCTCCCGGCAGCCTTCCTGGCACAAAAACGCAGATGGCCATTCGTTCAAAAACCTATAAAGGAAGCGGCTATAACGAACTGATGTTCGAAGACAGTACCGGCCAGGAACTGCTCTCGATGCATGCTCAGAAGGACATGGATACCAAAGTTCTTCACGATCGTAAAACGACTGTTATCCACGATCACACCGAAAACATTGGCAACGACCAGAAAGTCAGGATCAAGAAAGACAGAAAGGTATTGATAGGCCATGACTTACGACAGGTTGTCCTCAACAACCAAAAAATGACCACGATAAAAAACAAAAAAGATTTCACCGGGATAACGAGCACAGAAACCGTGGGCGTGATGAAAACGGTCACAGTTGGCGGCCTTTTCCAGACTACCGTGGCCGGGGAGATGAATACTTCTGTCGCGTTGGCCCAAACAGAGCAAGTGGGTTTGCTTAAGAGTGTTATCGTCGGCGGCCCTTTAGAGGTCAGTTCCGCAACCTGCATTTCATTTACCTGTGGTCTCAGCTCAATCACTTTGGATGTCAGCGGGAAAGTCACCATTAGCGGCACAACGTTTGATTTCAGTGCGACAGGGCCCGTCAACATCAACGGAAAAGATGTCGATATTAACTGAGGTGATGAAATGGAATTTCGTAATCTGACGCCTTTCTCCACGCTGCAATACACCATGCTGGATGCTCAGGATGTTGAGCATTATGTCATCGCCATGAAGGTGGGATTCAGGCTCGAGAGAACCCATGAAGGTTCTTTTATCACGCGGATCATGGACAACCCTTCCATGCCACTGTGTATGCTGGATGAATACGCGGGCGAAATAAACCATTCGCAGGTGTTGCAGGAAAGTGACCTCGCGCCTTTCAAACCGCGTTGCGATGTCATCGTCAACGGCACAGCGTACGCCCCTGCGGGTTCAACAACAACGGAAATGATGGTCGGCCTGAAATTGCTGACGAATGAAAATCATGTGTTGCTGGATAAGCATCTTTGCATCACTGGGGATCATTTTTTTAATCGCCATTCAGTGTCCGGACAATGGTCACTCACCGCTGAAACCCCCTTCACTTCCCTTCCGCTGGATTATCAGTATGCATACGGAGGGGAATGCAAAATCGGGAAGGAGAGCGAGGCCGCAAAGTTTGTCCCTGAAAAGTATCACCTGACTGAGCAACAACAGGCAGAACATCCCGAGGCCGATAATCCGCCGCTTGCCCATTCGGCCTGCATGTCGAATCCCAGAGGTCGGGGTTATGTCACTCTCTGGTACCAACAAGCGACACAAACGTCAAAGATCCCGGCCCCGAATATTACTGATCCCAACGCTCCTTTTACCCTGACATCTTTTCTTGCGAGCCTGGACCCTCACGCTGATTTAACCGTGGCTGAATATCAGCCTGCGGGATTAGGGATTCTGGCTCGCAGCTGGCAACCACGGCTGAAAAAAGCGGGAACGTACGACAGGCAGTGGCTGGATACCCGACACCCTCGATTACCCACCGATTTCGATTTTGGTTACTGGAATGCCGCACCGCCAGATCAGCAAATCCCCTATCCCCCACCGGGAATACGCCTGGAACTTAAGGGTTTACATCCGCGAGGAGACATCCAGATACAGCTTCCACCCCATCGAGCGGCGGTACTGCTGCGCATGACGGATGGCACGCTTATCCCGCAACTGATGCATGCGGACACGCTGATTGTGGATACGGAAAAACTCACTGTCGCCCTGACCTGGCGCTATCTCATCAAAGCTGACGCGCCGTTGCGAGTAATAGAGGCACGCTATATGACTGATATTGTTCAAGGAGAGAACTGATGGCCGAAAATGTGGTTGCCCGACAAGCCGATGGCTGGAACGTCATCAGCCTAAGTCCGGATGTATGTAAAACGCCAATGGGCCCCGCCACTCCGCCCGTCCCTTATCCGGTCACAGCAGACCTGGTGGACGCTGTTCAGACAGTGCCCACGGTCAAGGCCAACGCCGCGCCACTGGTGGTGCTGACCCAAAGCTTTATCCCAAAAACAAAAGGTGACGAACCCGGCACGGCGAAGGGCATTAGCAGCGGAACGGTTGCGGATATCTGCGAACCGCTGGAACACAGCACCACCCTTAAGGCGGGTGGATTCCCAGTGCTGCGGCACGGTGACGTTTTCTGGATGAATAATAAGAACACGACAGGAAAGATTTATGGTGAAGCGCCTGCAGCCAGTGTTCCTGCGAGTGCGGCAAATCCACCGGTCGTGCCGGAGACTTCAGAAGAGAAAAGCTTCTGGGAAATTCAAGGTGAGTCGTACATAACAGAGGCCAATTCAAGAAGCGCAGCAACACATCAGTTCAAAGATGCCATTTCAGACTTCACAGTCGATCACACTGATGATGGTGCAATGAATAGCGAGATGATTGCTGCAATGTTACATGCGGGTGACATTTACAGCCGAGTACCTGGCGCATCAGATGAGGCGGTACAACAGTTAGGAGGGGAAGCCGCTGAGGCCTGGAAAACACTTAATACCGATCAGGTTAGAGGTATTGAAATTGCAGCTGGATCTGTTTTTATGGGGTATACGCTCAGTAAAACGGGTGCACAAATCAGGAAAAAAGAAACAGAGCCAAGTAATAGCGATGCCAATGCTCAATGTACCCGTAAATGTAGTTCCGCAGGCGAACCTATTGACATGGTTACGGGTGATTTCCTTCAACACCTTTCAGTACTCACCGTTCCCGGCACATTACCTCTAAATCTCACCCGCTTTCACCGTTCCAGATCGAATGCCAAAGGGCTTTTTGGTGAGAAATGGATGGATGAATGGTCTTGTTATCTTGAAATAGATAAAAAAATAGTTCGATTCACGGATCACGAAGGCGTGACTCTTAACTATACCTTACCAAGTGATGGTCAGTTAGTTAATGCAGTTAACTGCCGGATAGGAGAATACGTTCTTTCAGGAAATATACACGGTGAACTTTCTGTCTTTGACCGAAAAAAACAACACCGATTAGTATTTTCTCAGAAGAAAGGGAGAATTAGACGACTTTCGGCTATTTGCGATGGATATGGAAACACTGCGAATTTTATTTATAAAAATGACTTACTGACTAATATAAATCATAGCGACAACTTCATTCTCAACCTGAGTTGGCAGCAAGAAAAACTCATATCAATAGACCTCTGTATGGAAAACAAGACACAGTGTCTTGTCACCTGTAATTATGACGAGAGAGGTAGGCTAGCAGAATGTGAGACATTCCAGTTCTCTCACATTCTATATCACTGGAGCCAGGAAGGACAGATGACGAGCTGGAGTGACATTGATGGTACTCAGCTGGATTTATTTTATGATGATTGCGGTCGAGTGATTAAGACCCAAACTCCCCAAGGTTATTATAATGACCACTTTATTTGGGATGAAGTACAGCGCAGAAATACATATCAGGATGGAGAAGGTGGGTTAACTCACTTTGAATATAATGACGAAGGTCTGGTCATTTGCCAAATTGACCCACTGAGTCGCAAAACACTGACTACATGGAAGCATGGTAACCGAATTTCTGAAATAGATGCACTGGAGCGAATAACGACATGGGAATACAATGCCTATGGCGATATAACACGTATTTCGTTTCCTGATGGCACTACGCTACATTATGCCTATGACGATAATGGCAACCTCACCCGCTTTCAGGGGCCAGGGAACAAAATCTGGCAGTTTAATTACGATGAATTCGGCGGACTGCAATGCGTCACTGACCCGCTAGGACGGCAAAGATCTCAATGCCTTGGTGCTAATGGCGAGCTCTTGCAGCAAATTCTGCCGGACGGCGAGACCTGGCATTATGGTTACGATCCACTACATCGCCTGAATCGTGTGACAGACCCTGCACTGGGCGAAACTTTGCTGGAACAGGATATGCTGGGCCGCATGCTAGAGATACGCGATCCCTTGTATCAGACTACAACCTGCCAGCAAAGCACACATCATGCAAGCCCCGGTGGTAGTGTTACTCATACTAATTTGCCCGACGGGGTCATTCAGCAACATAGCTATTCTGACAATAAGCTGATGGCCAGCTTTACCGACGGCGAAGGCAAAACCACCCGCTACGAATACGGTCCCTTTGACCTGCTGACCGCCCTCGTTCGCCCCGATGGCACACGTCTGGAATGCCGTTATGACCGCCTCACCCGTCTGTCTGACATCATCAACGCCGCAGGGGAACATTACCGCCTGACCTACGATAAAGCCGGGCAGCTCATCCGCGAGACCGATTTCACCGGGCGCACCCTGCAGTATGAATACGATGCAGCCGGGCGACGTATCTGTACCCGTTATCCCGATAATCATTTTATCCGCTGGTATTACGATGACGGCGACCGGGTGATACAGCGCCAGGCCTGGCAGACCGCAGACGGGTACGACAAACTTATCGCCACCACCGATTACCGCTATGACGCCGAACACCGGCTCATCAGCGCCCGGAATCCTGACGCGCAGGTGGAATTTGAGTATGACGCCGACGGCAACATTACCGCCGAAACCCTCAATGGTCGTCGCACGGAACACACCCACCACCCGCTGAACGGCCACGCCCTGAGCTGGCAACTGGACAATGTCAGCATGCAGTTCGCCCGCGGCCCGATGGGACGGGTTACGCAATGGCAGGTCAACGACCATGCCCCGCTCAACATCAGCCACGATGCGCTGGGCCGGGAAACTCAGCGGTGCAGCGAAGCGGGCTTTCTGCTCGGCCAGCGCTACAGCCCGACCGGAAATATCACCGGGCAGTGGGCCGGAACGCAGGATGGCAGCGCTCTGCCGCAGGGGGTCTCACGCACACAGGAGTATGACCGGGCGTATAACCTGACCCGCGTTCACGACCAGCGCTGGGGAAAGACGGATTATCGTTACGACAGCAACGACCAGGTCACCTTCGCCGAAGGCGGTGTCCGGCAGCTTCCCAAACTGGAACTGTTCGCTTACGACCGCAACCTGAACATTCTTCACCAGGGCATGACCCGTAATCTGCCCGATGAACTGATGCAGTTCACGGAACAGGTCCAGCAGACCGGGCGAGTCACCACGCGGGGCGACACCCGCTACCGTTACGATGACTGCGGCAGGCTGGTTGAAAAACTGGGCATCCGCGACGGATATCACCCGCAGCAATGGCGCTATCGCTGGGACAGTAGCAATCAGTTAACCGAACTTATCACCCCCGAGGGCCAACGCTGGCAGTACCGCTATGATGCTTTTGGGCGCAGGATTAGTAAGCGAAAACTCCATGCAACAAAGGGCATCGCCGGATACGATTTTCACTGGAGCGGTAATCAGCTTGTCGCAGAAACCCCGGTGTATGCGGACGGCAGCGTGGCCGCTGAGCAGACCGTTTACTGGCTGTATGAACCCGGCGCCCTCACCCCCGCCGCCCGTTATCAGCACGGCGAACTGCACTATATTGTCCGAGACCACATGGGCACGCCCCGCGAACTGCTGACCGAATCCGGCAAAGTGGTCTGGGCGCAGAAACTGAGCGTCTGGGGAAAAGCAGAATACTATCGGTTTAACGGCTGGCACGCTGCCAATGACGACACAGCCCCCGACTGCCCGTGGCGCTTTGCAGGCCAGTACGCCGACCCCGAATCCGGATTGCACTACAACCGGTTCCGGTACTATGATGACGACAGCGGGCAGTATATCTCCCCGGACCCGATAGGGCTAAATGGAGGTATCAACCTCTATGCGTATGTCAAAAACCCGCTAACATGGATAGATCCACTTGGTCTCGCCGGGAATAATATTCTTTTTGATAGCGATTTTTGGAAAGCCGTAGGCGACTCGGCAGCCAAAACAAAAATGCGTGTGAAAGGTGCGCCAGTATTTGAAATCATTAAGAAGGTTGATTTGGAGGGTATAAAGAAAGGTGATCTTTTTCATTTGGATACATTACACCTCAATGAAATCGAAGTTTATGATTCTAAAGGTACTCATAAAGCCGTTTATGGATTGGATGGTAATAAAACCGGTGGTGCTGTGAAGGGGAGGAAGTGTGGATAATATATTGAAAAAAGAAGAATTTATTCTATCGGAGACTGTTTTAAAAAGAGATGGCTCATTTATATATGAACTTCACAATAACCATTTCTTTAATAAGGATAAATTAAGTTGCATATTAGCTGAATGTGAATTGTTGCCGGGATTGTATAAAGATCATGGGAAATCTGAAAATTATACTGATATATTGAAGGGTATTGTATCGACATTCCAACATATATTCTTTTTAATATCCTGCCATTTTATGCCAGACGATGACTTTATAATTAATAATTATGATGCTGATTTGTCATCTGAAATAATATCCGATTATTATATTGAGTTTAGATTGCTATTAAACAACCTGATAATATAAAAACAAAAGCCGGGAAAGATCTCCACGATCTTCCCGGTTTATTTTTTAGTTCGCCCCGATGGCATGCGTCTGGAATGCCGCTACGACCGCCTCACCCGTCTGTCTGACATCATCAACGCCGCAGGGGAACATTACCGCCTGACCTACGATAAAGCCGGGCAGCTCATCTGCGAAACTGATTTCACCGGGCGCACCCTGCAGTATGAATACGATGCGGCCGGGCGACGTATCTGTACCCGTTATCTCGATAATCATTTTATCCGCTGGTATTACGATGACGGCGACCGGGTGATACAGCGCCAGGCCTGGCAGACCGCAGACGGGCACGACACACTTCTCGCCACCACCGATTACCGCTACGACGCCGAACACCGGCTCATCAGCGCCCGGAATCCCGACACGCAGGTAGAATTTGAATATGACGCCGACGGCAACATTACCGCCGAAACCCTCAATGGCCGCCGCACGGAACAGACTTACCATCCACTGAACGGCCACGCCCTGAGCTGGCAACTGGACAATGTCAGCATGCAGTTCGCCCGCGGCCCGATGGGACGGGTTACGCAATGGCAGGTCAATGACCATGCCCCGCTCAACATCAGCCACGATGCGCTGGGCCGGGAAACTCAGCGGTGCAGCGAAGCGGGCTTCCGGCTCAGTCAGCGCTACAGCCCGACCGGAAATATCACCGGGCAGTGGGCCGGAACGCAGGATGGCAGCGCTCTGCCGCAGGGGGTCTCACGCTCGCAGGAGTACGACAGGGCGTACAACCTGACCCGCATCCGCGACCAGCGCTGGGGAAATACCGATTATCGTTACGACAACAACGACCAGGTCACCTTCGCCGAAGGCGGCGTCCGCCAGTTACCCAAACTGGAAGTGTTTGCTTACGACCGCAACCTGAACATTCTTCACCAGGGTATGACCCGCAACCTGCCCGATGAACTGATGCAGTTCACGGAACAGGTCCAGCAGACCGGGCGAGTCACCACCCGCGGCGATACCCGCTACCGTTACGATGCCTGCGGCAGGCTGGTTGAAAAACTGGGCATCCGCGACGGATATCGCCCGCAGCAATGGCGCTATCGCTGGGACAGCAGTAATCAGTTATCTGAACTTATCACTCCTGAGGGCCAACGCTGGCAGTACCGCTATGATGCTTTTGGGCGCAGGATAAGTAAGCGAAAACTCCATGCAACAAAGGGCATCGCCGGATACGATTTTCACTGGAGCGGCAATCAGCTTGTCGCAGAAACCCCGGTGTATGCCGATGGCACGGCCGCCCACAGTGAAAGTATCTACTGGTTATATGAACCCGGCGCCCTCACCCCAGGCGCCCGTTATCAGCACGGCGAACTGCACTATATCGTGCGCGACCACATGGGCACGCCCCGCGAGTTGCTGACCGAATCAGGCAAAGTGGTCCGGGCGCAGAAACTGAGCGTCTGGGGCAAAACAGAATGTTACCGCTTCAACGGCTGGCACGCTGCCAATGACGACACCGCTCCCGAATGCCCGTGGCGCTTTGCAGGCCAGTACGCCGACCCCGAATCCGGATTGCACTACAACCGGTTCCGGTACTATGATGACGACAGCGGGCAATATCTCTCCCCGGACCCGATAGGCCTGGCGGGTGGGATTAATCCTTACGGATATGTCGCGAATCCGTTGCGATGGGTTGATCCGCTGGGGTTGTGTAAGGATGTGCCTGACTTCTATGTTGGCCCAAATGGTCCGAGTTCAACGATGCCTTCTACTGCTTATCGCTATATGAACAGCACTGACTCATATGCCGCCAAGACTATGACATCCAAATCTGCGCCTTTAAGTTATTTTGGATATACCAAATATAATTCTGGAGGAGAGGCAAGAAATGCTTATCAGATATTCTTTGAAAATGGCAACCCAAAATCATGGAGTGATGCACGATTGTTAGGTGAATTTGATACATTACAACTCTATAAAAATGGAGTATCTCAGGTAAAAATCCCATTAGCAAATGGTGGAAAAGGCCCTGAACTGGAGATTTTTACAAGTTCTTACCCTCAATATGGCGATGGGGGGGCAATACAACTCCTTCCAAGCGAAAGAGGCACAGTTATTAATTTTAATAATTTAACTATTTTACCGGAATAAATATGAACAATGAAGAACTTGTAAAAAACCTGCGATACCTTATAAATAAATACATACCAGAAAGCAAGAGGAATGAATTTGAAAGATATTTATCAATGGAAGATATCCCTGTAAAAGGTATCCTTGTTGATTTCAATAATTTTTCTACAGATTCTTTGGAAGAATCTGATGGTGCATTAATAAGAGATATCTATTTTCACTATTGCTAGAAGAAAGTAATCCAGACATACCCTTCTTTAGCTTTATCCTGTATGCAGTAATATGACAAGGCGTATAATCTCACCCACGTCCAGGACCGGCGCTGGGGAAATACCGATTATCGTTACGACAACAATGACCAGGTCACCTTCGCCGAAGGCGGTGTCCGGCAGCTTCCCAAGCTGGAGCTGTTCGCTTATGACCGCAACCTGAACATTCGTCACCACGGGCGCACCCACAACCTGCCCGATGAACTGATGCAGTTCACCGAACAGGTGCAACAGACCGGGCGAGTCACCACGCGGGGCGACACCCGCTACCGTTACGATGCCTGCGGCAGGCTGGTTGAAAAACTCGAGGTCCGCGACGGATATCGCCCGCAGCAATGGCGCTATCGCTGGGACAGCAGTAATCAGTTATCTGAACTTATCACCCCCGAGGGCCAACGCTGGCAGTACCGCTATGATGCTTTTGGGCGCAGGATAAGCAAACGGCAGACCGGAGTCAGTCGCGGAGTCATCGGGCATGACTTCCACTGGAGCGGTAACCAGCTTGTCGCAGAAACTCCGGTGTATGCTGACGGCAGCGTGGCCGCTGAGCAGACCGTTTACTGGCTGTATGAACCCGGTTCCCTCACCCCTGGCGCCCGTTATCAGCACGGCGAACTGCACTATATTGTCCGAGACCACATGGGCACGCCCCGCGAGTTGCTGACCGAAACAGGCAAAGTGGTCCGGGCGCAGAAGCTGAGCGTCTGGGGCAAAACAGAATGCTATCGCTTTAACGGCTGGCACGCCGCCAATGACGACACCGCTCCCGACTGCCCGTGGCACTTTGCAGGCCAGTACGCCGACCCCGAATCCGGATTGCACTACAACCGGTTCCGGTACTATGATGGTGACAGTGGGCAGTATATCTCCCCGGACCCGATAGGGCTGGCGGGTGGGGTGAATCCTTACGGATATGTCGCGAA
>NZ_DATBBJ010000110.1:0-3722 GCF_036271055.1 Scandinavium sp.
CCCCATGCCGAACTCAGAAGTGAAACGCCGTAGCGCCGATGGTAGTGTGGGGTCTCCCCATGCGAGAGTAGGGAACTGCCAGGCATCAAACAAGTGGAAAGCCCAGTCGAAAGACTGGGCTTTTTGCGTTGTTGCACAACCCATCCACAGACATATCCACATGCCTTCCTTCAATGAATACGTTACACTAGCCGGGATTTTGCATCTGGAAGCCACTATGAATCACTCCTTAAAGCCCTTTAATACTTTTGGTATCGAAAGCCAAGCAGCGCGTATCATTTGTGCCGACAATGCACCACAGTTATTGGACGCCTGGCAGCGAGCGACTGCAGAAAATCTGCCAGTTTTAATCCTGGGAGAGGGCAGCAATGTGCTTTTCTTGTCTGATTATTCGGGTTTAGTGCTGGTCAATCGAATCAAAGGCATCAAGGTTACTGAGCAGTCAGATGCATGGCATTTGCATGTAGGTGCAGGTGAGAATTGGCATAATCTGGTCAAGCATACGTTGGAAAACAGCATGCCCGGTCTTGAGAATTTGGCGTTAATTCCAGGCTGTGCAGGCTCTTCTCCTATCCAGAATATCGGGGCCTATGGTGTTGAATTACAACGCGTATGTGAATATGTTGATTGTATTGAACTGGCGACTGGTGCCGCTAAGCGTTTGAGTGCGAAGGAGTGCCGTTTTGGCTATCGAGACAGCATCTTCAAGCATGAGTATCAAAATAGCTACGTCATTGTCGCTATCGGCCTGAAGTTATTGAAGCAATGGACACCGGTCCTGAACTACGGTGATTTAACGAGTCTGGATCCGCTGACAGTGACACCTCAACAGGTTTTTGATGCAGTGTGCCATATGCGAATGACCAAGTTGCCAGATCCAAAGGTGAATGGAAATGCGGGCAGTTTCTTCAAAAACCCGGTGATCCAGCCAGTGCTTGCCGATAAGTTGCTCAAAGCGTTTCCAAATGCACCGCATTATCCTCAAGCTGATGGCAAGGTAAAACTTGCTGCGGGCTGGTTAATTGACCAATGCCAGCTTAAGGGCAAAAGTATTGGCGGCGCGATGGTTCATAGGCAGCAGGCGCTTGTTTTGATAAACGAAAATAATGCTGTTAGCGACGATGTGGTCGCTCTCGCGCACTATGTGCGTCAGCAGGTTGGTGAGAAGTTCGACGTCTGGCTGGAGCCTGAGGTTCGGTTTATTGGCGAAACGGGTGAAGTTAACGCTGTGGAGGCTATTGCGTGAAGGATAATACCGTACCACTCACGTTAATTTCGATTTTATCAAATGGCGAATTTCATTCCGGTGAGCAGTTGGGTGACACATTAGGCATGAGCCGGGCGGCTATCAACAAACATATCCAGACGCTACGCGACTGGGGTGTTGATGTATTTACCGTGCCAGGAAAGGGGTACAGCCTGCCAGAACCGATTCAATTGCTGAATGAAGAGTTCATTCGTAGCAGCATAAGCGATGGGGCTGTTACTGTTCTGCCTGTTATCGATTCGACTAACCAGTACCTGCTTGATCGCTTCTCTACGCTGCAATCGGGCGATGTTTGTGTTGCCGAATATCAGCAAGCAGGTCGCGGTCGTCGTGGTAGAAAATGGTTCTCACCCTTTGGATCTAATCTTTATCTGTCAATGTACTGGCGACTTGAGCAAGGTCCAGCAGCAGCGATTGGTTTGAGCCTGGTCATTGGCATCGTCATGGCTGAAGTACTACAGAGCCTTGGTGCCGAAAAAGTCCGCGTCAAATGGCCTAATGACCTTTATTTGATGGACCGTAAACTTGCCGGGATTTTGGTCGAGTTAACGGGAAAAACGGGCGATGCAGCGCAGATCGTGATTGGCGCTGGTATCAATTTGGCTATGCGTCGAGTTGAATCTGATGTCATCAACCAGGGCTGGATTAACTTGCAGGAAGCGGGAATTGCCATTGATCGCAATACGCTTACTGTCCGATTGATTAAAGAGCTCCGTGCCGCACTGATACTGTTTGAGCAAGAAGGGTTAGCACCTTATCTCTCGCGTTGGGAAAAACTGGATAATTTCATTCATCGGCCAGTAAAATTAATTATCGGTGAAAAAGAAATATTCGGTACGTCACGAGGGATTGATACTCAGGGAGCACTGCTGCTTGAACAGGAAGGGGTAATCAAACCCTGGATGGGCGGGGAAATTTCTCTACGTAGCGCAGAATAAGAGAAGGGAGCATAAGCTCCCTTTTTTATTTCCGCAACCGCACTTCTTCGACGGAATGGTCAGCACTTTTGGCAAGGATTAGGCTGGCGCGCTCACGAGTTGGCAAGATATTTTCTTTAAGATTCAATAAATTGATCTCATTCCACAATGACGTTGCAATATTAACAGCTTCGTCCTCGGATAATTTCGCATAGTTGTGGAAATAGGAATCAGGATCGGTAAAGGCCCCTTCGCGGAATTTAAGGAAGCGGTTGATGTACCAATTTCTTAATAGCTCTTCGGGTGCATCGACATAAATTGAGAAATCGACGAAATCAGAGACAAATACGTGGTGAGGATCGTGCGGATAGTCCATGCCACTCTGCAGGACATTGAGACCTTCAAGGATCAGAATATCCGGATGCGTAACCGTTTTGTCGCCATCGGTGATGACGTCATAGATCAAGTGGGAATAGACGGGGGCCGTTAAATCAGGCGCGCCCGATTTGATATCCGACACAAATTTCACCAGGCGATGCATATCATAAGATTGCGGGAAGCCTTTCTTCTTCATGAGCCCGCGCTCTTTCAATACTTCATTCGGATGCAGGAAACCGTCAGTGGTAATCAGTTCAACGCGACGATGCTCAGGCCAACGACTAAGCAGAGCCTGCAGAACACGTGCCGTTGTACTTTTTCCGACCGCCACACTACCGGCAATACTTATGACATAAGGGATGCGAGGTGTATTGGTGCCAAGAAATTGTTCAAGCACAGCCTGGCGGCGCAAATTAGAGCTGATATAGAAATTAAGTAAGCGCGACAGTGGCAAATAGATCTCTGCCACTTCTTCCAGCGACAGGTCTTCGTTAATGCCCTTCAGACGCGTGATTTCCCCTTCAGTAAGGGTCATCGGCACGGAATCACGAAGTGCAGCCCATTGGCTACGGTTGAACTGTAGATACGGCGTCATTAACGTTTGATCTTTTTTGCTCATAAGCTTGTTCTGTTTGCTATCACCCATTCCGTAAGCCGAAACGTGATGATGCAACACATTCAGTTAATCAGGACAATGGGCAGGAGGTTAACACCAGATTGAACCGAATAAGAAGAAAAAATCAGATTTAGTGGTGCTTTCACCAGAAAGCATCACACTCTCAATACACTTTCCTGGCACCTGTGGTCGTAATAATGTGAAAGTGACCGGTGTTTAGACGGCAATCGAGCTGTTTTTGATTGAGACATGTAGAACAAATTATGAAAAAAGGAATGCACCTGACCGTTTTTTGTTCGCAAATGGCGGAATTTGCATCGATTTTGCAGTGTTGTGCGCAAAATATAAGCAAGAGAACATTTTATGCAATTTTTTAGTTGCATGCTCCGCCATGTCTCCCTAAAATGCGCGCTACTTGATGCCGACTTAGCTCAGTAGGTAGAGCAACTGACTTGTAATCAGTAGGTCACCAGTTCGATTCCGGTAGTCGGCACCATCAAGTCCGGTGGGGTTCCCGAGCGGCCAAAGGGAGCAGACTGTAAAT
>NZ_DATBBJ010000111.1:0-2253 GCF_036271055.1 Scandinavium sp.
CCGTCCACAACTCAACGTGTTGCACGGCGAGTACGTGCTGGCGGGTCCGCTGAACCCGAATATCGCCCAGAACATCTTTGCGGCGATATCAGGAACGTTCGTAAGCGACGCCTACGAGGGCGTCCTAGCAACGACGACGCAGCTGACAGGCGTGTCCGTCCTGGACCTGCGGAGCCCTGGTATCCCAGACGTTCCATCGACAGGCGACGCAATTGCGGGCACTGCTACAGGCCTTGCCATGCCAGACATGGTGAGCTTCGTACTTACCGAACGGACGGCCATGACTGGGCGTTCGCATCGTGGACGCATCTACACGTTGGGATGGGCGACCGACTTCGTCATGGCTGACGGAACGGCCCTGCCAGCTGCAGTATCAACAGCGGTGACCTGGTATCGCTCGGTGCAAACAGCGATGGCTGCTCAGAACATCACGCTGGCGATTCGTAGCGCGGCACTGCCCGACAGACCATCGAAGCCCGGCGGGACGTTGCCTGCCAAGGACTACGAAATCACGCCGGTCACGATCATCGAGGCTCGAGACTTCATCTTCGATACCAACAGGCGTCGAACCGACCAGCTGCATCGTTAGCCTTAATTAAGGTGACCATTACCGTGGCGGCGCCTCCCGTGGGAGGCTTTGTAGGCCAGGGCTATGAATTCCGCTTTCAGACGGACCTGGCGGGGCCTTTCGTGAGCACGTGTCAATGGAGCGCTCAAGTCAATGCCCTGCCGCAGCTCACGATAGTGGCCTTTCAGCAGAGTGCGCTCAATGTTCAACACGTGTGGGCAGGCACCTGGGGAACACGCCTGGGCGGCGATGTTCCTTTCGCCTCGACCTACGGAGCGGCTTTTGGCTCAGACCTGTCCCTGTTGGTCCAGTTCTTCGACTCGGCGACAAGCACAGTCATCGATGGTCCGACACAGTTCACAACGTTCACTTGGGACCCCTCAGGCAACCTGTGGAACGTAATCGGTTCAGCAGCTGCAAGCGGCACCTTCAATGAAAGCGATCGCGCTGAGCTGAACGGCATTTACCAGAACACGGCCGTACAGACTTACCAGCTGGTCACGACGCACGTCGGCCTGGTCGATAACGGCTTTGTCGCAACGAACCCGATCACACGGCTCCTACGGGTAACCGTAGTGACGTTCCCTCCCTCAGCGCTTACCGACCCAGGCACACCCGAGTACTTTTTTGACCTGGGTTTCTTGACCCTCAACGACACGCAAGGGTTCGTTAGGTCGGCGCGCCTGGTGTTTGAACATCAAAGCTACAAGGTGCCTGCCTCGAGCCCTGGATTTGGGTACACGCTCAGAGGCGGCACCGTGATCAACGTCGAGGAGCTGACGCCAGCAACATGACCGTGTCCGACGGAGCGGACATACGCCAGGTGACCTAGGCCATTTATCAATAACGCTGATACCAGTCATAACGGAAACCTACTGGACCCTCCCCGTGCTTCGGGCTGTAATTGACGAGCCCGAAGCAACCGACGGGGAGTCGTCGTAAGAGGTACCCACTGCGCGTCAGTGTTCCCTACACGGCTCCCCTGAGGGTTCGGGTGAACCCTCATCCCTAGGAGGCCTGCATGGCCATCTTTCCGTGTGACTGGAATGCGCACAGGTACCCAGGCAAGCAACGCTCTGCCTACGTCATCAGCGCGTACGGCGAAGACCTAGAGACGACCAAGTTGCGCCTGTGTGAAGGCCATTTCCACGACTTCACGCAGCTGGTCCAGGAGGACATGGCGCGCGTCGACGAGGACTCAAGCGTGTCGGGCAGCTGCGACATCTGCGACAAAGACAAAAACTTCGCGGTCTACGTCAAGTTGTTCGACCTGGCGCAGGAGCCCGACTACTACGCGGCGGACTTGTGCGCGAGGTGCTGGCAGGACCTGCGGGTCAAGCTGAAGGTTGCCTCAGGGAAGGCCATGGCAGCCCGCTAAGACCGCCTCAAGCGCCTTGCATGACTGATCGGTCATGCAAGGCGTTTTTAGTTAAGCAGCCTCGAATGTGACAAACGAACGTTGTCTTGAGTCAGCGCGCGCAAAGCTATCTAATTCGGCATGGCTGGATTTGTCCCTTCACCGAATACGGTTGCCGTGAAAATTAAATGGACGCTGCACGGCCGTCCACAACTCAACGTGTTGCACGGCGAGTACGTGCTGGCGGGTCCGCTGAACCCGAATATCGCCCAGAACATCTTTGCGGCGATATCAGGAACGTTCGTAAGCGACGCCTACGAGGGCGTCC
>NZ_DATBBJ010000112.1:0-1693 GCF_036271055.1 Scandinavium sp.
AGGTGGTCGCCTACGTGAACGCGGTCAAGAATGTGACGGGAACGGCCTACATCTCTACTGCAGGTGGCCTTGCCTACACGCACTTCGAGGGCGGGTTGCTTCGGTTCGGGTCGCAACCACGGCGCTTCAATGAGCGGATCAAGAGCTCGCACCTAGTTGCCGGAGAAGGCGAGTAAAGAAATACCCCCGCCGCAGCGGGGGTACCTCATTGGGGGGAAAGGGTTGCTGCTAGAAGGGTATCATATCCATCTCACGGTCAACATCACCCGCCGCCGCCGCCGCCGCTTGCATTGCTAGCAAGTGCGCACGAATTGGCGGGTTTTCCTCTTGCACCGCATCAGCAAAGCTGGAGAGTGCACGACGCATCACGTGACCGATCGGACGACCTTGCAGTAATCCGAAGTACCGCAGCACTTCATAGCGGTATGGGTCGAGCTCGACCCGATGGCGTTTAGTGGTTTCCATGGTTATCACCTCCCTTCTGGTCGGAGTGGTTATATCGTACCACTAAGTCGAGACCGTAGTCAAGGTATAGTTTGTGCACAAACTATCTCTTGACAAGGCTCGGGAAAACGAGCATGATGGGGGGGTGGGGAGGGGAGCGAAGCGACTTCCTTTTTCCCTCATCCCTCAGCCCGAGATTTCCCCTCAAAGATTTCAGTAGATAACATCTACGGCGGGGACTCTCGCGCTTTTTTGTTTATTATGTCAAGTAGATTTCGGGAGTAGGAAAAATGTCCCAATCTCGCTCTATAGTATGGGTGGATGGCGCTGCTCGTGCCACGATCACGCGCATCCGCACCAATTCGGGTGCTGGTGGCATCCAAACGCAGCTGCTCGCCGTCAGCAACGCTGATTACAACGACTACTGGGAGGGTACCGACACCATCAACGGCTCTCCTTCCCCGACCGTCGCTCAGTACCAGTCTGTGACGCAGCGAGCGAACCTCAGTTTTCTTTGCGCTGACGGTACGATTGCGCTGCTTGACATAATAGCGCCGCAAATTGGTATCTTCCTAAGTGATGGCATCACGGTGGATGCCACGATGATCACGGCGCTGATTACTGCAGCTGTAGGCACGTTGGAGAGCACCTCAGGTAGTTTGGCCACGGCCTATCTTGCGGGAACATTGGCGTCAAAATAATACCCCTATAGGGGTAGGAGTTTTTATGGCTACCTTAGTTGTTTCCAAGCTTTCCTACTCTTGGCGTGACGCCAAGGGGTTCATCGGAGTCACCCGGTACCACGTCACGGCGGACAACTCGGACATCGGGTATTTGACGGACCTCAACGCCAAGGTTCAGGAGCTTAAAAACGCCATTGGCGGGCTGACGAACGCGGCTTTTGCCGGGTCGTCCCTCGGTGTTTTCTTCACCACCGGTCCAACACTCGCCTATGGGGATAACTTGGAGTATCCCGCAGAGTGGATGAAGGCGGTCATGCAGTTTTCGACGGATGTCGGTTCGATCAGTCGGTTCAAGATCCCGGCGCCCGAGATCGACCTCTTCGACACCGATGGGGTCACCATTCTCAACGATGGGACGCAGGCGCAGGTGGTCGCCTACGTGAACGCGGTCAAGAATGTGACGGGAACGGCCTACATCTCTACTGCAGGTGGCCTTGCCTACACGCACTTCGAGGGCGGGTTGCTTCGGTTCGGGTCGCAACCACGGCGCTTCAATGAGCGGATCA
>NZ_DATBBJ010000113.1:0-22538 GCF_036271055.1 Scandinavium sp.
GGGTTACGCAGAGAGTCGTATCGGGAAACGAGATTGAGAGCCTGTCCAATGTGCATAAAAAAATCCGGAAACGAGGGAGCATTTCCGGATTCTTACACAGCCACTGGATCGATCAACCGATCCTTAACTGATCGGCATTACCCAGTGGGAGCCGTTTTTTTTACTTTTTACTGCATAGCACGTTGCTTGATTACGCCATCTCAGTTTGCAGACGCGTAACCTGACGGTTGATTTCGGACATCACAGAAAGATGCTGTTTGTCCTTCACTTTCGGGATAAGGATTTTGCCCTTATCAAACTCGAAAGCGCCCACGTCCTTGATGTATAACCGTCCACGAAACAGGATCTTCACGTACTTCGCCACTTGAAGTGGGTTGTACCGTTGGAAAATTTTCATTGTTATCTCCTGCTGAGTCTTACGCCTTTGCGACTCCACAATCGGGTCCGCGTTCCAGGGCGCAAAATTAATGCTCTAAAACTATAGTCCATATCGACCGGGACACCCAGTCTGTAGAAGTTTATTTACCGTTTGATGACAGTAATTAAGAATTTTCTATTCAGGGATACGAGAAAGGCAGTATAAACCTTCATTTTTTCACGGTTATGTGCGTTCACCCGCAAACTGGCATCATGCTTGCGGGAAAACCACATCATTCGCACTTATGATTAATGCTCAGAACCAAGTGGTCGGATCACCTGCATAAAATAAGGAAACACCATGACCCTACGTAAGCTGATGGCGATTTCATGCCTGTTAATGCCGTTGATGGCCTCTGCACATCATTTCGAAAACGGTCATCGGGTCCCCGCTGTGGGCATCACCGACCGTGGCGAACTCATTCTCGATAATGATGAGTTTAGCTATAAAAACTGGAATAGCTCGCAGTTGCCTGGCAAAGTGAGAGTTGTACAACATATTGCCGGTCGTACATCCGCCAAAGAGAAAAACGCGACGCTGATTGAGGCGATTAAAGCCGCCAAATTCCCGCATGATAAATACCAGACCACTACCATTGTGAACACTGACGACGCCATTCCTGGCTCATCCATGTTTGTGCGTAGCAGCATTGAGAGTAATAAAAAGCTCTACCCGTGGTCACAGTTTATTGTCGATAGCGACGGTCGTGCGCGCGGTGCCTGGCAACTGGAAGAAGAGAGCTCTGCGATTGTGGTGCTGGATAAAGACGGGCGCGTGGAGTGGGCGAAAGACGGGGCACTGACTCAGGAAGAAGTGCAGCAGGTTATCGCCCTGCTGCATAAATTGCTCGGTCAGTAGATTGAGACGCGGAAACCGGGGTTGAGGAACGATTCACGCGGCGTGTAATCCAGGGTTTTACCTTGCCAGTCGTGAACGTGCGCCCCGGCAGCCATCGCCACCGCGTGGCCTGCGGCAGTATCCCAGACGTTGGTTGGTCCAAAGCGCGGATAAAGCTGCGCCTGCCCTTCCGCTACCAGACAGAATTTGAGTGAAGAACCAATCGACGTGGTCTGATGTTCGCCCAACTGCTGGAGATACTCCTGCAATTCGCTGTCGGCATGGGAGCGACTGATCACCACCAACGGTGGACGCGCATCGCGTACCTGAATCGGGTTACGCACGCCGCACTCTTCTTTCCACGCTTTGCCTTCGTGCGCGCTGTACATCACTTTCATCACTGGTGCATACACTACGCCCAGCACCGGTTTTCCGTTTTCAATCAACGCGATATTGACCGTAAACTCACCGTTGCGCTTGATGAACTCTTTGGTGCCGTCGAGCGGGTCCACCAGCCAGTAGCGCTGCCAATGTTGGCGAACATCCCAATTCTGCGGATCTTCTTCCGACAGCACCGGGATCTCCGGCGTCAGAGCGTTCAGGCCACTGACAATGACTCTATGCGCCGCAATATCAGCGGCTGTCACCGGGGAATCATCGGCTTTGCTAACCACGTCCATCGGCTGCACGCCGTCGTATACCTGCATAATGGCATCACCTGCTTTCCGTGCAAGCTGACATACTTGTTCCAGCATTTTCCACCTCGTGTTGAGTAGAGTGGCGTTAACTCGTTGTTTTATTTATATCCCATCGCGGCCAATTGCGCTATCTGTGAAGCGTTGCCCGTTTCCTCGCGCTTTTATCTGGCAAGCTTCACACTTCTGTAAGCAACAGGATGTATACCCTTTTTTCTTTTGTGCCCTCGATCAATGAAAGGACCCCTCTGATGATTAAGTTTAGCGCAACGCTCCTTGCCACGCTGATTGCCGCCAGTGTTCAGGCTTCAACGGTGGATTTGCGGATCATGGAAACCACCGACCTGCACAGCAATATGATGGATTTTGACTACTACAAAGACACCGCCACGGAAAAATTCGGCCTGGTCCGCACCGCCAGTTTGATTAATGCCGCGCGAGGTGAAGTCAAAAACAGCGTGCTTGTCGACAACGGCGATGTGATCCAGGGGAGCCCGCTCGGCGATTATATGGCGGCAAAAGGCCTGAAAACGGGAGATGTGCATCCGGTCTACAAAGCGATGAACACGCTGGATTATGCGGTCGGTAACCTCGGCAACCACGAATTTAACTACGGTCTGGACTATTTGCACAAAGCCCTCAATGGCGCAAAATTCCCGTACGTTAACGCCAATATCATCGACGTTAAAACCAAAAAGCCGCTTTTTACGCCGTATCTGATTAAAGAAACCCAGGTCATTGATAAAGACGGCAAGCCGCAGACGCTGAAAATTGGCTACATCGGTTTTGTGCCTCCGCAGATCATGACGTGGGATAAAGCGAATCTCAGCGGCAAGGTGACGGTGAACGATATCACCGAAACCGCGCGCAAATATGTGCCTGAAATGCGAGAAAAAGGCGCGGATGTGGTGGTGGTGATTGCTCACTCTGGTCTCTCTGCCGACCCGTATCAGGCGATGGCTGAAAACTCTGTGTACTACCTCAGCCAGCTACCGGGCGTGGATGCGATTATGTTCGGTCACGCCCACGCAGTGTTCCCGTCGAAAGATTTTGCCAGCATCAAAGGGGCAGACATTGAGAAAGGTTTGCTCAATGGCGTGCCAGCTGTGATGCCCGGCATGTGGGGCGATCATCTCGGCGTGGTCGACTTGGTGCTGAAAAATGACAACGGCAAATGGCAGGTCGCGCAGGCGAAAGCCGAAGCGCGGCCGATTTACGATCCGGTGGCGAAGAAATCCCTCGCGGCGGAAGATGCTAACCTGGTGAAGGTGCTGAAAGCCGATCACGACGCCACCCGCGCCTTCGTCAGCAAGCCGATTGGTAAATCGTCGGACAATATGTACAGCTATTTATCGCTGGTGCAGGACGATCCTACCGTTCAGGTGGTGAATATGGCGCAGAAAGCCTACGTTGAGCACTTTATTCAGGGCGATCCGGATTTAGCCAAACTGCCGGTGCTTTCCGCTGCCGCGCCGTTCAAAGCAGGAGGGCGCAAAAACGATCCGGCGAGTTACACCGAAGTGGAAAAAGGCCAGCTAACCTTCCGTAACGCCGCAGACCTCTACCTCTATCCGAACACCCTGGTGGTGATGAAAGTCAGTGGCAAAGAGGTGAAAGAGTGGCTGGAGTGCTCCGCCGGGCAGTTCAATCAGATTGACGTTAACAGTAGTAAGCCGCAGTCGCTGATCAACTGGAATGATTTCCGCACCTACAACTTTGATGTAATTGACGGCGTGAAGTATCAAATCGACGTCAGCCAACCCGCGCGTTACGACGGGGAATGTCAGAGTGTGAATCCGAAAGCGGAACGCATTAAAAATCTGACCTTCGACGGTAAACCGATTGACCCTAACGCCACCTTCCTGGTCGCGACCAACAACTACCGCGCCTACGGCGGCAAGTTTGCAGGCACTGGCGACAGCCATATCGCCTTTGCGTCGCCAGATGAAAACCGTTCAGTGGTAGCAGCGTGGATCAGCGCCGAGTCGAAGAAAAATGGCGAAATTCACCCGGCGGCTGACAACAACTGGCGCTTAGCACCGATTCATTCGTCCACACCGCTGGATATTCGCTTTGAAACTTCACCGTCAGAAAAAGCGGCTGCGTTTATTAAAGACAAAGCACAATACCCGATGAAACAGGTCGGCACCGACGAGATTGGTTTTGCGGTGTATCAGGTTGATTTGAGTAAATAACGACAAGGTTTTATAGGCCCGGCAAGCACTTAGCGCCGCCGGGCAATTTCCCACATTTCACGCCGCACGTTCATCCCAGTTCGCCATCACCTTCGGCAAATTCAGCTCAATCCAGTCGGCTAAGGCTTCCACTTTCTCGCTTACCTGCACGCCGAGCGGCGTCAGGCTGTACTCCACGTGCGGCGGCACGACCGGATAGGACACGCGATCGAGAAAACCGTCCAGTTCCAACGCCTGGAGCGACTGGGCCAACATCTTCTCACTGACGCCGCCCATTTTACGGCGTAAATCGCTAAAGCGATGCGTGCCGTCACGCAATGCCACCAGAATCAACACGCCCCAACGGCTGGTCACATGTTTAAGTACGTCTCTCGACGGACACTGTTCGGCAAACAGATTACCGTCACGCAGTTGTTCACTTAGAGTCGGATTCGCCATTTTAACACTTACCTTTTTGTACGTACTTACTAAAAGTTAGTTATGGTGTTAGCGTACCATAACTGAAGACAAACACGAAGGAGTCACCTGATGATCGCTATTACCGGCGCCACCGGCCAACTGGGCCAACTCGTTATCGAAAACCTGCTGAAAACCGTTCCGGCGAACCAACTGGTCGCTGTTGTGCGTAACCCGGCGAAAGCCCAGGCGTTGAGCGACAAAGGCATCGTCGTGCGTCAAGGCGACTACACCGATGAAGCCTCGCTGAAAGCCGCATTTCAGGGCGTGGCAAAACTGCTGCTGATTTCCGGCAGTGAAGTGGGTCAACGTGCCGCTCAGCACCGGAATGTGATTAACGCCGCGAAAGCTGCTGGCGTGAAATTTATCGCTTACACCAGCCTGCTACATGCCGATAAATCGCCGCTCGGCCTGCACGTTGAGCATGTTGAAACCGAAAAAATGCTGGCTGAGTCTGGCATTCCTTACGCGTTGTTGCGCAACGGCTGGTACACCGAAAACTATCTTGCCAGCGCACCACCAGCCATCGAACACGGCGTGTTTATCGGTGCTGCCGGGGAAGGCAAAATTGCCTCCGCGACTCGCGCCGATTACGCTGCTGCCGCCGCACGCGTGATGAGTGAAGAAGGCCACGCCGGGAAAGTCTATGAACTGGCGGGTGACAGCGCCTGGACGCTGAGCGAACTGGCTGCTGAACTCAGCAAACAGAGCGGGAAAGCCGTGAGCTATCAGAACCTCAGCGAAGCCGATTTTGCTGCGGCGCTGAAAGGCGTGGGCCTGCCTGCCGGACTTGCCGATATGCTGGCAGATTCTGACGTTGGCGCATCCAAAGGTGGTCTGTTTGATGATAGCCATACTCTGAGCAAGCTTATCCAGCGCCCGACCTCGCCGTTGTCTGTAAGCGTCAAAAGCATCCTGTAAGCGTTTTTGTTGGCGCCCCCACGGAGTATCTTCGATAATGACGGGATATTTCGTGGGAGGTTAGCGTGCAGGGTGTTCCTCAGCAGTTCGCAGACGAGAAAGATTGTGCCAGCTTCCGCCACTTGGCTCAGGTGCCGGGAGTTGAGCTTTATCACGCCCATATTTCGCGCTATGCCTTTGAACCGCACACTCACGAAGCCTTTGGGATTGGCGCGATTGAGCTCGGCGCAGAGCGTTTCCGCTATCGCGGTACGCAATATGTCGCCCCCGTCAATTCCGTCGTCACCATGAATCCCGATGAGTTACACACGGGCGAAGCCGAGACTGCCGACGGCTGGCGCTATCGGATGGTCTATCTCGAACCTGATTTACTCGAAGACGTGACAGGCATTCGCGACTGGTGGTTTAGCGATGTAGTGCGCCACGACGCACAGCGTTCCGCCCTGCTCTGTCAGCAAATTTATGGCCTATGGAACACCGATGATCCGCTGGCGCAAAAAGGGCTGTTGCTTGACCTGATCGACACCTTCCGCCCGTTTGCACGTCATGCCCCGAACTCACAGGAAGCGGCCCATCGCTTTGAACGCATCCGCGAGTATCTGCACGACAACTATATGCACCCGGTAACGCTCGACGAACTCGCCGCTGTCGTCGCACTCAGTCCGTACCATTTCCAGCGCCAGTTCAAAGCCAGTTATCACGTCACGCCGCATCAGATGCTGATGGCGATTCGTCTGTGGCGTGCGAAAGATTTCCTGACGCGCGGCATGCCCGCCGCCGAAGTCGCCGCCGCAACGGGATTAACCGATCAGTCCCATCTGACTCGTGCTTTTACGCGCCGCTACGGCATTACACCCGTTCGCTACCAGAAACAAGTTTTCCTGCGCTAATGCGCAACCTCATACAATACGCATCCCCGTTACCCTTCCTACACTGCGTCTGTTTACGAATAAGGTACAGATGATGATGAGTGGTGTGTTGTACGCCCTGCTGGCGGGGTTGATGTGGGGGTTGATTTTCGTCGGACCGCTGCTGGTGCCGGAATACCCGGCGGTGTTGCAGTCGATGGGTCGCTATCTGGCGCTTGGCCTGATTGCCTTACCGCTGGCGTGGCTCGGTCGGGCGCAGCTCAAACAGCTTGGCAAGCGCGACTGGTTAACCGCACTCGGCCTGACGATGATGGGTAACCTCATTTATTACGTCTGTCTCGCCAGCGCGATTCAACGTGCGGGCGCGCCGGTTTCAACCATGATCATCGGCACACTGCCGGTGGTGATCCCGGTTTTTGCTAATCTGCTCTATAGCCAGCGCGACGGCAAACTGTCGTGGCTCAGCATGGCTCCGGCGCTGGGCTGCATTGCGCTGGGGCTGGTTTGCGTGAATATTGCTGAATTTCGGCACGGTCTGGCCGATTTTAGTTGGTGGCGTTACGGCAGCGGTATTGGGCTGGCCTTTATCTCTGTGGTTTGCTGGGCGTGGTATGCGCTGCGCAACGCGCGCTGGCTGAGGGAAAACCCCGATAAGCACCCGATGATGTGGGCGACGGCGCAGGCGCTGGTCACACTGCCGGTTTCGCTGCTCGGCTATGTGCTGGCGTGTCTGTGGCTCAGCCGTCAGGGACAATCTTTCCCGCTCCCGTTCGGCCCACACCCAGAAGTGTTCATCACTTTGATGATCGCCATCGCGGTGTTCTGTTCCTGGGTGGGTGCGCTGTGCTGGAATATCGCCAGCCAGCGCCTGCCGACGGTGATCCTCGGGCCATTGATCGTTTTCGAAACGCTGGCCGGTTTGCTCTATACCTTTATGCTGCGCCATAGTTTACCGCCGCTGCTGACGTTCATTGGCATTACCCTGTTGGTTGTCGGCGTGGTGATTGCCGTGCGCGCCAAACCGCAAAAACCTCTACTGCAAGCACTGCACGAAGACCCTCTAAAATAGTGCGTTATTCCCAAAGGGGTATTTCCTTATCTTAAAGATGCATTTAAAATGCATCTTATATTTTACAGATGAGGTAACGGCTATGGCCTTTCGCGATCAACATTTAGGTGAACTGGCGCTCTCGATTCCCCGCGCGTCTGCTCTGTTTCGTCAATACGATATGGATTACTGCTGCGGTGGGAAGCAAACGCTGGAGCGTGCTGCTGCGCGCAAAGAGCTTGATGTGGCGCTGATTGAAGCTGAACTGGCAAAACTGGCTGAACAGCCCGTCGATAAAGAGTGGCGTGTGACGCCGCTGGCTGAAATTATCGATCACATCATCGTGCGCTACCACGATCGCCACCGCGAACAGTTACCGGAGTTAATTCTGCAAGCCACCAAAGTGGAACGCGTTCATGCCGACAAACCAAACGTGCCGAAAGGTCTGACCAAATATCTGACCGCACTGCATCAGGAACTCTCCAGCCACATGATGAAAGAGGAACAAATCCTGTTCCCGATGATCAAACAAGGCATGGGCCGTCAGGCAATGGGGCCGATCAGCGTGATGGAAAGCGAGCATGATGACGCGGGTGAACTGCTGGAAGTGATCAAGCATGTGACAAATAACGTGACACCGCCGCCGGAAGCCTGCATCACCTGGAAAGCGATGTACAACGGCATTAACGAGATGATTGACGATTTGATGGAGCACATTAGCCTGGAAAACAATGTGCTGTTCCCGCGCGCGTTAGCGGGAGAGTGATTGTTGCCCGGTGGCGCTACGTCACCGGGCAATAAAGACAGCTACTGCGCCAGACGTTTCTTACCGATAAACAACCAGCCCAACCCCAACACCACGAACCACAGCGGTGTGACGATCAGCGCTTCACGGGTATCATCTTCCAGCGTCAGCAATACCAGCACGAACACGAAGAACGCCATACACACCCAGCACATCAGTTTGCCGAGCGGCATTTTGTATTTTGACGCTGCATGCAACTGCGGGCGCTGTTTGCGGTAGACCAGATATGAACACAGAATGATGGTCCACACGAACATGAACAGGATCGCCGACACGGTGGTGATCATGGTGAATGCCGCAATCGCGCTTGGGTTCACGTACAGCATCACCACACCGCCCAACAGGCAGATGCAGGAGAAGGTCAGCCCTTTCGCTGGCACTGCGCGTTTCGAGAGCTTGGCGAATGCCTTCGGCGCTACGCCGTCTTGCGCCAGGCCGAACAACATACGGCTGGTCGAGAACACGCCGCTGTTAGCGGAAGAGGCCGCAGACGTCAGCACCACAAAGTTGATGATACTCGCCGCCGCAGGCAACCCCACCAGCACGAACAACTCAACGAACGGGCTCTTATCCGGCACCACGGAACCCCACGGCGTGACGGACATAATCACCACCAGCGCAAACACGTAGAACATGATGATACGGATTGGAATGGAGTTAATCGCGCGCGGCAAAGATTTCTCAGGGTCTTTGGTTTCTGCAGCCGTTGTACCCACCAGCTCGATACCCACGAAAGCAAACACCGCAATCTGGAACCCGGCGAAGAAACCGCTGATGCCTTTCGGGAACCAGCCGCCGTCATTCCATAAGTGATCGAACGAAGCCTGCACGCCGCTTGGGGAGGTGAAGTGCGTCATGATCATCACCAGACCCACGATCACCAGGCCCACGATGGCGACGATTTTGATCATCGCAAACCAGAATTCCATCTCACCAAACATCTTCACGGTGGCGAGGTTCAGGCCAAGCAGCAGCAGGATCACCGCAATGGATGCGACCCAATCCGATAAACCGGGGAACCAGAATTGTGCGTAAGACGTTATCGCGACAACGTCTGCCATGCCGGTAACTACCCAGCAGAACCAGTAGGTCCAGCCGGTAAAATACCCCGCCCATGGGCCGAGCAGGTCGGCGGCGAAGTCACTAAAAGATTTGTATTCGAGGTTCGACAGCAGCAACTCACCCATTGCTCGCATGACGAAGAAAAGCATAAAGCCGATGATCATATAAACGAAGATTATCGACGGGCCAGCGAGGCTGATGGTTTTACCCGAGCCCATAAACAGCCCGGTGCCTATCGCGCCGCCGATAGCAATCAGCTGAATATGCCGGTTTGTGAGATTACGCCGTAGCGACTGCTCAGACGATGCGTCATCGTCTGTCGCAACTTTTACCTGATCTACCATGTGATTTCTTCCTGTTGTTCCTGTTGTGTTGTGCTGGCTCTACGGCCATTGAATACATCTGTCGATGTTTCAGTTTTTTAAGACTGTTCGATAGTAGGTAAGAATCGGCGGGTTGAATACTATGAAATGAATATAATGTTAATAAGATGTTTAAAGTGAGTGTTATATCACTCAGCTAACGCGAAACAGCTCACAAAAATACACTGGCCGCGTGCGAATGCAAGATTAAATGCTAACAAGTTTCTAACTTAGGGATATTTCACTGATTTTGACATCCTCTCCCGTAGCCGGGAGAGGATTGAGCGCCTTACAGGATTTCGAGCAGTTCTACTTCGAAAACCAGGGTGCTGAAAGGTGGGATAGACGCGCCAGCGCCACGCTCGCCATAAGCGAGGTTTTGCGGGATAGTCAGTTCCCATTTGGAGCCAACCGGCATCAGGGTCAGGGCTTCGATCCAGCCAGGGATCACGCCGTTAACCGGGAATTCAGCCGGTTCGCCACGCGCAACGGAGCTGTCGAACACGGAACCGTCAATCAGTTTGCCGGTGTAGTGAACGCGAACGCGGTCAGTACGTGCCGGGATTGCGCCTTCGCCCTGAGTCAGAACGCGGAATTGCAGACCGGATTCGGTGCTGCTCACGCCTTCTTTCTCACGGTTTTCTTCCAGGTACTTCACGCCATCAGCCGCCATGGCTTCGAATTGTTCGCGACGAACCGCGTCAGCACGCTCGTGAATTTCACGCAGCGCACGGTGAACGACATCCACCGGAACCTGTGGCTGTTTGCCTTCCAGCGCATCAGCAATACCAGCAACCAGGGCTTCTGGCAGCAGGCCCTGCAGGCCGGATTCGCTGAGCTGTTGTCCTACCTGGAGGCCGATTCCGTAACTGGCCTGGGCTTCAATGGTGTCAAAAGTTGGGGTTGCCATGGTCTTTCCTTTCATCGGATGAAAATCAGCGGGCAGCATAACAGTCCGGCCGCATCGGGTAAAACTTTGTCTCGGCAGAATAATGTATATACTGAGGGACAAAACAGGGAAACGCGGAGCAGGAGGTGACCCATGCCCGGGCGATTCGCACTACAACCTACGTTGTTAAAAATCTGGCATGCACCGGATAATTTCAAATTAATGGACCCGCTGCCGCCGCAGCATCGTCGCGGTATCATCGCAGGCTTTCTGCTGGTGATTATCGGCTTCCTGCTTCCTTCTGGTGACAATGCGCCTGCGCAGCCCGTGAGCCGCAATGCGCAACTCGACATCCAGTCGCAGTCTCAACCGCAGCAGGGCAACCTGCAACAACCGCTCCCGCCTCTGGAATCTTCACCGCCAGTGAACGATCCTGGACAGGCCGCGCCTGTCGCACCAGAAGTGGTACAAGAAGAGCAGCCGGACGAACAGCCGCAACAGGTACAATCTCAACCGCAAACCGCGCCTGCGCAGACTCAGGCACAGTCACTGCCGGGCATTGAGCAGCAGTGGCGCAGTTATCGCGTTGAGCCGGGTAAAACACTGGCGCAGTTGTTCCGCGACCACAACCTGCCGCCAACGGATGTCTATGCGATGTCGAAAGTGGAAGGCGCCGGAAAACCGCTGAGTTCATTGCAGGCCGGGCAAATGGTTCAGGTTCGCCAGAATGCTAATGGCGTTGTGACGGCACTCACCATCGATAACGGTAGCGGCAAGCAAGTGCTGTTTACCCGTCAGTCTGACGGCAGCTATATCCGCGTTCGTTAACATTTTCGCCCGGTAGCGTTTCGCCTGCCGGGCTGCTTTCACGCACTGCGCTTATTCACCCACCAAATTCCCGAACACACCAGCACCAACGCAAATGCGTATTTCCACTCCAGAATATTCTCACCAAGAAAAATACCCGACAGCACAGTACCCGCTACCGGGATCACGAAGTTGAACGGTGCAATCATGCTGACGCGGTTGTATTTCAGCAACGTGCTCCACAGCGCAAAGGCCACCGATGAGAGCAGCGTCAAATAGCCCAATACCGCCACCGATTCCATGCCGTGAATCGTCAACGTGCCACCACTAACATAACCGCCCACCACTAATGCCAAACCCCCGATGCCCAGCTGCCAGCCGGTCATAACTGTCGGATCGACCGTTTGCGAAATACGTTTCCCGTATAACGTTGCCGCCGAGAGAATAAACGCCGCCAGAACCACAAAGCCATCGCCTCGCCAGACAAAACTGAAATCCACCAGCGAATGGCTAAAGTTCACGAGCATCACGCCAGCAAAACCGAGAATACAGCCCACCGTTTTGTTATAGCTGAGCTTGTCGTTTTGATAGATGAAATGTGCCAGCAATACACTGAAGAACGTGCCGGTGGCATTCATGATTGAGCCTTTCACGCCAGTGGTGAACGACAGCCCAACATAGAAAATCGCATATTGAATAGAGGTTTGTGTCAGACCCAGCACCGTCAACTGACCAAACTGGCGAGCATTAAGGCGCGCAATCGGCTTACGCTGCGCCATCGCGAAAAGCAGCAATAGCATGCCCGCAAACAGGAATCGGTAACCGGCAAAGATGATTTTCGACGGGATATCGTCAGTGGCGATCCGAAAAATTTCGTAGCCATTTTTGATCGCGGGGTAAGAACTCCCCCACAGTAAACAACACAGCGTTGCGCCGGCATAGACGACATTTTTGCGCGTAAAAAGCGGGGCGGGATTGACCATTTCCATGAGTGTGACCTGAATTAAAATCGCGTTTTAATTCATTATCCGGAAATCGTTACGAATAGCTACCATACAAGAGGAAAAGGTCGAGGCAAAATCAGGTGGGCCAGAAAAGCAAAACGCCGGCACAAGGCCGGCGATTTGTCGTTATTTCAGAGTAATGAATTACTCAGGAACAACGTTTACTACCAGTTTAGCAAACACATCGCTGTGAACCTGGAAGTCCACTTCGTGCTCGCCAGTGGTACGCAGAACGCCGTTCGGCATGCGAACTTCGCTCTTAGCAACAGTCACGCCAGCAGCAGAAACTGCATCAGCGATGTCGCGAGTACCGATAGAACCGAACAGTTTACCTTCGTCGCCTGCTTTAGACGCGATGGTAACGGTGCCCAGTGCGTTGATTTTCTCAGCGCGAGCTTGAGCAGCGTTCAGAACGTCAGCCAGTTTGGCTTCCAGTTCAGCACGGCGTGCTTCGAAGAATTCAACGTTTTTCTTGGTAGCAGGAACTGCTTTACCCTGTGGAACCAGGAAGTTACGAGCGTAACCCGATTTAACGTTTACCTGATCACCCAGGCTGCCCAGGTTTGCTACTTTATCAAGCAGAATAACTTGCATTACCTTATCCTCTCAAAGTCGTGTTAATGGACTGTGGCCGATTACTGATGACGATCAGTGTACGGCAGCAGGGACAGGTAGCGAGCGCGCTTGATACAACGAGCGAGCTGACGCTGGTATTTTGCACGAGTACCGGTGATACGGCTCGGGACAATTTTACCACTTTCAGTGATATAGTTTTTCAGCGTAGCGATGTCTTTGTAATCAATCTCTACAACGCCTTCCGCGGTGAAACGGCAGAACTTGCGACGACGGAAATAACGTGCCATTTGGCTAGTCTCCAGAATCTATCAATTCAATCTGCTCGGCATGCAACACCATTTTGCTCAGTCCATTTCGTGCCTTGTGGCAACTGATAAAGCCCTGAACGGTGATTTGCGTGCCGACCGTTATACTGTGAGTAATGGCCTGGTTCTCGTGTCCGCTAATAATAACGGGCATTTGGCACCACGCCTGCCGGTGAAAACCGGCTTCCTCCTGCATCGAACGGTGCTCAAGCACGAACTGGCAGTGAGGAATTCCTGATGGGCTAACCTTTCGAAGGGGCGCCTTGCACACTGTGCCGGACAACACCAAACGGTTGGCCATCACGATTACTCTTCAGAATCCCCAGCTTCAGCATCATCTGTGGTTTCATTTGCGAAATCATCGCGACGATCACGGCGCTCATCTTTCGCTTTAACCATTGGAGATGCTTCAGTCTCAGCGTGTTTAGTACGCATAACCATGCTGCGGATAACGGCATCGTTGAAGCGGAAGTTTGTTTCCAGCTCATCGATCACTTCCTGCGGAGCTTCAACGTTCATCAGAACGTAGTGTGCTTTGTGCAGTTTGTTGATCGGGTAAGCCAGCTGACGGCGGCCCCAGTCTTCCAGACGGTGGATCGTACCTTCTGCTGCAGTGATTGCACCAGTGTAACGCTCGATCATACCCGGAACCTGTTCGCTCTGGTCAGGATGGACCATAAAAACGATTTCGTAATGACGCATCGAATTGCTCCTTACGGATTATTCAGCCTCCTGTCTGGGTCAGCCGCGGCCCATGGAGGCAAGGAACGTGGTTAAAGTGCGGCTGAAAAATTGACGCGTAATCATACTTGCGCTACCCCAGAAACTCAAGGTGATTGCACAATTAATTCGCACGAAGGGCAAAGCGGAAGGAAGTCAGTGGCTTAAAATTGAGCAGTACGGAATGCGCCATTTTTTTGAACAACTGCATCAGAAATGGTCGCTAATGAATCGAAAAGGAAGGATTACACTTAATACATACCTCATCGGGACAGCAGGAGACTTCAGTTCAACGCAGCACGCAGTATGGAGTCACTATTATGAAAAACATCGCAATCGCTGTAATGGCTGCATTTTTGCTAAGTGCAAACGCGATGGCAGCCATCAAAATCGACGGCCGACAGGCCAGAAATATGGACGATGTGCAGAGCTTAGGCGTCATTTACATTAATCATAATATCGCCACCGAAAGCGAAGCAGATCAAGCCTTGAGTGAAGAGAGTGACGCCCGTGGCGCCAAGTACTATCACCCAATCCTTATCCATGAACCCGGCAGCAATGGCCTTATTCACGCCAGCGCTGACGTTTACCGCTAGCACCAGGAAAACCAAAGAACCACTTTGCCCTGACTCTGCCCCCGGATTTCGGGGGCTTTTTTTTTGGCCGCTACAAATGTCGCTGAAAAAACGTCACCGTCGCATCAAGCGCTTCCGGTGTAATTCGGTGACGCACACCCGCTTGCCATTGACAGGTAAGCTGCTCGTCCAACCCTTGCTGTTGCAATGCCTGCTGCAACCGAAATGTCTCTGCGGCGGGCACGACGTCGTCGTCTTCACCGTGCCACAGCAACAATGGCCTGGTCGCCAGTTTTTCTAACTGGTGTTCAACCTCCCACTCGGCAAGCTCTGCGGGGAAATCGGGGGAAGGAAACAACGAACGAGACAACGAGGAAAAAAATCCGGAGCCCATCAGACTGGCTACGCATTTCACCTCCGGGTGACGGGCCATAATCCCAAGCGCCGTCATTCCGCCCATTGAGGCCCCTGCCACTGCCAGCCGCCCTTCTTCCAGCCAGCCCTGAGAAATGATGGCCTGACGCAGCGCACTGAACTCCTGACAGTTGTTCAGCAAAATCGGCCAGAAACGCTCAAGCCGCGCATTGGCGTCACCGCTAAAACGTGAACCATGATCGGGTGCATCCGGCATAATGACGCGAAAACCGGCTTGTGCGAGCGCCACCGCAAAATAGCTGTAGACCAAACGGGAGGAGGTAAATCCGTGATAAAACACGATACAAGGCAAGGCAGCTCCCGCTTTTCCCTGCGGATAAGCATGAAGGATCTCACTGCCCGCAAGCTTGCGCATTTCAAGTTCAATCATTTATCTTCTCCTTCTTTTATGCTGGTATGACACGCAGGCTTTTCATGCGCAAGTTTATCCTTTTTGCAGCGCGCTGAATGTTGAGAGCTGGATTACGTTTTTACGATATTTTCATTCGAAAATCGCGCCGCAGATAACAGTTCGGGAACATTCCCCCTAAACGCAATTTATTAATCACTACACTAATCATTATCAGGAAACGGGATATGGCTATGCGACGTTTTGCGCCTCTGCTGTTGGTGCTTTTGCTGAGTGGATGTAGCGTACTTCAGGGAACGCCTGAAGCACCTCCACCGCTGACCAGTCATCCGCAGGAAATCCAGCGAAATCAAACGGAAGACCTGCAGAAAATCGGCACCGTCAGCGCAATGGTTTACGGCTCTCCAATGGATGTCGAAGCCATTATCAAGGCGAAAGTCACCGCTGCGAAAGCGGATTACTACGTGATCGTCATGATTGATGACACGATGGTTCCTGGGCAATGGTATTCACAGGCAATTATGTATCGCAAACCCTGAGCGATCATAATTTAGCCAGCTTTACATTGCTTTTCAGCCGTTCACGTTTCCCGATGCACAATGACGTCATGCCGCAATAGAAGGATGATTGTCTGTAATGGATTACCAGGACTACCCTCGGGTTACGTGAAATGGAGCTGACGACGATGAAAAATGCCTTTGCCTTCTCTTTAGGATTCTCGCGCACGACGGCGCAGTCTGCCGAGTTTGCCAGTGCCGACTGTGTGACCGGGTTGAATGAAATCGGTCAAATTTCCGTTGATAATATTTCAGGCTCGCTTCAGGACGTCGAACATGTCATTGCCCTCAAAGCCGACGAGCAAGGGGCAAGCTGGTATCGCATTACCCAAATGTACGAAGAACAGCACCCGGATAACTGGCGCGTACAGGCTATTTTGTATGCCTGATGTTAGGGGCAGACGCGAAGCGCCTGCCCTACGACTTACCCTACACCGCCCGTCGCCCTCAGCAACAAATCATCCTGTAATCGTTCATCAAGCAGCACTCCTCCACGTGTATCAAGCATCATGCGACACCATGCCTGCGCTACGGGCGGCGTTGCCGTTTTTAGCATTTGCGCACCACAGCCCAGCAAATAGATTTGCAGGGTAATCTCCCGCCCTTGCGCCTCCGAGGGTTTGCGCAGCCGCTGTTGTAGCTGCCGCCAGGCTCTGTCGAAATGTCGGTCCTGCCCTTTCACTTCATGACATTCCGCGCTGAGCAACTCCAGCACGCCCGGTTGTTTCGCCAACACCCGAAGCACATCAAGACACATGATATTACCGGAGCCTTCCCAGATACTGTTCACCGGCATTTCGCGGTACAGCCGTGGCAGCTCGCTGTCTTCGCAATAACCGATACCGCCAAGCACCTCCATCGCCTCTGCCACGAAAGGAATGCCTGCTTTGCAGATAGCGAATTTTGCCGCGGGTGTAAATAGCCGCGCCCACAGTGCTTCTTCCGGTGAAACGCGGTTATCCCACGCCCGAGCCAGACGGAACAGGAAAGCGGTTTGCCCTTCCAGTTGTAATGCCATACGGCTGAGAACCTGACGCATTAAGGGCTGATCGATAAGCGTTTTGCCAAATGCTTGCCGCTGATGCGCGTGATAAAGCGCGACCGATAGTGCGCGTCGCATTAATCCATGACTGCCCAACGCACAGTCAAAACGCGTCAGGCTGCCCATTTTGAGGATCAGTCGAATGCCCTCGCCCTCATCGCCCAGCAACCAGCCAAACGCATCGGTAAATTCAGCCTCGCTGCTGGCGTTAGAGCGGTTACCGAGTTTGTCTTTCAGGCGTTCCAGCCGCACTGCATTGCGCTGCCCATCAGGCAGAAATCGAGGAACAAAAAAGCATGACAATCCGCCGTTGGCCTGAGCCAGAACCAGATGTGCATCGCTTTGCGGTACAGAGAAGAACCATTTATGCCCCACCAACCGGTACATTTCACCGTCGATTTTCTCCGCCCGCGTCGTATTGCTGAGTACGTCAGAACCGCCCTGTTTTTCCGTCATCCCCATGCCAATCAGCAGCCCGCGTTTCTGATTGCCTGGCTGCAAATGCGAGTCGTAGCGGTCACTCATCAACGGCGCCATCCAGTCCGCAAATGATGCTGGTAAATGTTGTTGTAACAGCGGCGTAGCGGCAAAGGTCATGGTTATCGGGCAAAGCGTCCCGGCTTCCACCTGTGCATGCAGCGTAAAACGTGCCGCACGGGCGACAAACGATCCCACGCGCGCGTCGTCCTGCCAGGCCAGATTATGCACACGGTTGGCGCAAAGCCCCTGCATCAGCAAATGCCAGGCCGGATGAAAGCGGACGTCATCGAGTCGCTCACCCGTCGCGTCAAAGCGCAGCAATTCCGGGACATTCACATTCGCGAGCCGACCCAGTTCGAGCGATTCTGCGGCGCCCAACTGCTGCCCGATACTGGCGAGTAAATCCACATCCCAACCTGCCCCTTCCCGTATGACCGCCTCATGTAGCGCGGTGTCCGAAAGGAAAAGGTTACTGTTGTTGAGGGGCGTCGGCTGATTGAAAACGGTATGCGTTTGCCAGGGCATCATGTCTCCTTCCTTCATTGGCGTCTGCCATAAGTATGGTCAGCGCACTGCAAACCTGCCCGTCAAAGAGCGGACAAAAAAGAATCCCCTGGCTTCGTGAAGTCCATCACAGGCATAAGAATTTTAAATTTTATTATGGATCATGTATGGAATAATTTATTCATTCGTTAATACGATGTACAAAACGGGACTCTTTATGCAAACAGGATCAGTAGCAACAGGGGCGCACAAGCGAGCGCTGATTGCCGGTTCAATTGGTAATTTCATCGAATGGTATGAATTTGCGGTATACGGTTTTCTGGCAACGGTGATCGCCAAAAACTTCTTCCAGTTGGAAGGCGAAGCGCCGCTGACCGGGCTTATCCTCACCTATGCGGCGTTCGCGGTAGCCTTTTTCTTCCGTCCGTTGGGCGCGGTGGTTTTTGGGCGACTCGGTGATCGTATCGGGCGCAAACCCACGCTGATTCTGGTGCTGGTGATGATGACGCTGGCGACCACGGCGATTGGCCTCGTGCCGGTTTATGCCGCCATTGGCGTCGCTGCTCCTCTACTGCTTACTCTGTTGCGTATTCTGCAAGGCCTGTTTGCTGGCGGCGAATACGGCGGTGCTGTGTCACTGATGACTGAATTCGCCCCACGCGGTAAACGCGGGCTGTACGGTGCCTGGCAGTCCTTCACCGTTGCGCTTGGGCTGCTTGCGGGGGCTGGAATTGTCGCGCTGATGTCTGCCCTGCTTAGCCCGGAAGCGATGCTCGATTGGGGATGGCGCATTCCCTTCTTTATCGCTTTGCCAATGGGCGGCGTGGCGCTGTGGCTGCGAATGAACATGGAAGAAACACCGAGTTTCGTTCGCCAGCAGAAAATGGATGTTGTGCCCGTTAAGGCCAGCAAGAGCGGGATAGCCAAAGCGATTGTGACGGGTATTGGTCGTCTGATGGTATGGTCTGCCGCTGGATATACCTATCTGGTGATCATGCCCTCCTACCTGCAATCTGCGCTGCATACCGGATTTAATCAGGCACTGTTGATTGCAGTGATTTCTAATATCGGCTTTGCGATCACCATTATTCCGTCGGGAGCCCTCAGCGATAAAATTGGTCGTCGCACGGTAATGGTGCTCGCCGCCGTTCTGTTGCTGGTCCTGGCGTTACCACTGCTGAAAATTTTACAGGCAGAATCCAGCACGTTATTGGTGAAAGGCATCGTGGTGCTGATTGCGGGGGGTTTAGTGGGAATGCTGGCAGGGCCGGGTCCGGCGATGCTATCGGAAATGTTCCCCACCAAAGTCCGTTATACCGGGCTGGGACTGGCGTATTCGCTGTCTAACGCCCTGTTTTCAGGCTGTGCAGGGCTGATTATTACCGGCCTGATTAAGCAGACGGGTAATCTCGATATTCCAGCCTATTACGTGATGGCAACGGCAGTGGTGAGTATTATCGCGTTGATGACGCTGAGAAAGGACGACCATTTGCGGTCGTTGGATGAGTAACATATTGCGCCGGGTTGAGGTTTCGCCTCACCCGGCCAAGCCAAATCGTAGCCCAGCAGCAAACACGCCGCCGGGCTACCGCAAAGAATCAGGCTTTACGCGTCATCAACCACAAGCTAATCAGGAAGAAGCTGGCACTTGGTAACAACGCACCGACAATCGGCGGGATGCCATATACCAGTGTCAACGGGCCAAAAATCTGGTCGAGCACGTAGAACACAAAACCGAAGCTTATCCCCGTCACCACGCGTACACCCATCGCCACGCTACGCAGCGGGCCGAAGATGAACGACAGTGCCATGAGCATCATTACCGCCACTGACATCGGCTGGAAGATTTTGCTCCACATGTTGAGCTGATAACGCCCGGCATCCTGACCGCTTGATTTCAGGTACTTCACGTAGTTATGCAGACCGCTAATCGACAGCGCATCAGGATCTAACGCCACGACACCGAGTTTGTCCGGCGTGAGGTTAGTTTTCCACGTTCCGCTCACAGTCTGTGAACCCGTCACTTGCTTCGGGTCAGTCAGATTAGATTCATCCACCTGCGATAAGCGCCAGGTTTTGTTCTCTTTATCGAACTTCGCAGAGGCCGCGTAACGCACAGACTGAAGACGGCGATTGTCATTGAAGCTGTAAATGCTGATCGCGCCGAGTTCATCATCGCCTTTGATACGTTCGATGTAGATGTAATTGTTGCCGTCTTTCGCCCACATGCCCTGCTGGGTCGATAACAGCGAACCGCCGTACATCGCCTGAGCACGCAGGTTACGCGCCATTTGCTCGCCCTGAGGTGCCACCCATTCGCCCACAGCCATTGTCAGCAATACCAGTGGGATCGCGGTTTTCATCACCGCCATCGCCACTTGCATACGGGTGAAACCGGATGCCTGCATCACGACTAATTCACTGCGCTGCGCCAGCATGCCGAGCCCCAACAGCGCACCAAGCAATGCCGCCATCGGGAAGAAAATCTGTACGTCTTTTGGCACGCTGAGCAAGGTATACATGCCCGCGCCCAGCGCGTCGTACGTGCCTTGCCCGGCTTTTTTCAGCTGATCGACAAACTTGATAATGCCCGACAGCGACACCAGCATGAACAACGTCATCATGATGGTGGTGAAAATGGTTTTACCGATATAGCGGTCGAGTACGCCAAATAACTGCATTATACCGCTCCTTTCCCGCTAAGCCGTGCACGAACGCGACGCATCGGCACTGTATCCCAGAGGTTCAGCACCACAGCCAACGCAAAGTAGAGCACGTTGATGGCCCACATCCACATTGTCGGGTCGATTTTGCCTTTACCGCCGTTAGATTTCAGCGAGGTCTGCACGAGGAAGAACACCAGATACAGCAGCATCGCCGGCAACATTGACAGGACGCGCCCCTGACGTGGGTTAACCACACTCAGCGGAACAACCATCAGCGCCATGATAAACACAGTCGCTACAAGCGTCAGACGCCAGTGAAACTCTGCGCGGGCCTGCGGCGTTTCGGTATTCCACAGAGCACTCATGCTCATCTGGTCGGTATCGTTTGGATCCAGGGCAACGGCCTGATGACCGATAATCGCCTGATAATCTTTAAAATCAGTGATACGGAAATCGCGCAGCATCGCTGTGCCTTCAAAGCGGGTGCCTTTATTGAGGTTCACCACCTGCGAGCCGTCTTTCTGCTGCGAGAGATAACCTGAATCGGCCACCACCACCGACGGACGCGCGTTACCTTTGGTGCGAACCTGCGCGATAAATACGTCGTGGAATTTGCTGCCTTTCACATTTTCGATAAACAGAACGGAGTTGCCGTCGCTCGCCTGCTGGAACTGGCCTTGTGCCAGTGCAGCCATGCCGGGGTTAGCTTTGGCTTCTGCCAGCACTTCGTCCTGATGACGTGAAGACCAGGGGCCAGCCCACATCACGTTCACAGCCGCCACGGTGGCGGTAAACAGCGCGAGGATCATCGCGGCTTTCACCAGCACGGCTTTACTCAGGCCGCACGCGTGCATCACCGTGATTTCACTTTCGGTGTAGAGCTTGCCCAACGTCATCAACAGGCCAAGGAACAGACTGAGGGGCAGAATAAGTTGCGCCATTTCTGGCACCCCGAGTCCCAGCAGGGACAACACGAGGTTCGTCGGAATGTCACCGTCAACCGCAGCGCCGAGGATCCTGACCAGTTTCTGACAGAAAAAAATCAGAAGCAGGATGAAGAGGATAGCCAGCTGGCTTTTCAGCGTCTCCCGCACCAGATATCTTATGATTATCACTATAAATACGCCCGTTAAGACCTGTCTTTGCTCGTTATTCTTCACGTTCCAGGTGCATTGGCTGCCGCCGCTCACCCCAGTCACATATTAGCTATGTTCCTGAGGATTCACGGCTCGCCGCGTGATTCGGCCTTTGGCCTCACCCCTTCGGGGCCAGCGCTAGCGCTGTTCAATTCGGCTACGCCTCTTGTCCTGCAACGCGAGTAATTTAGAGCATAGTTGCTGGAAAATTGCTTGTTTCATGGCTTAAACGTCATTTATTCTCTTGAGTCGTCGAAAACATCGCTAAGATTACATGACTCAGCGGTTTTACGTTCAGACCCGGTTCTGACGAGCCAACATCGCGATATCGTTAAGATTAACACGAAGTCACCGCAACAGCGGACATGAGTTACGAAAGCTTGCAATTCTATCCGTAGCCACCGCCGTTGTCTTTAAGATTCAGGAGCGTAGTGCATGGAGTTCAGTGTAAAAAGCGGTAGCCCCGAGAAACAGCGTAGTGCCTGCATCGTTGTGGGAGTCTTTGAGCCGCGTCGCCTGTCCCCGGTCGCAGAACAACTCGATAAAATCAGCGATGGCTACATCAGCGCCCTTCTGCGCCGCGGTGAGCTTGAGGGGAAAGCAGGTCAGACTTTATTGCTTCACCACGTTCCGAATGTGCTTTCTGAGCGTATTCTGCTGATTGGGTGTGGCAAAGAGCGCGAGCTGGATGAGCGCCAGTATAAGCAGGTCATCCAGAAGACAATTAACACCCTGAATGACACCGGTTCGATGGAGGCCGTCTGCTTCCTGACCGAGCTGCACGTCAAAGGCCGCAATACCTACTGGAAAGTGCGCCAGGCGGTA